>CAZCZL010000001.1:0-375704 GCA_964503315.1 uncultured Ignavibacteriales bacterium
CTCCGCCACCAGAAACACCGACCCATCCTCCTCATTCCGCACCCACCCCGCCACCCGTGACACCATTCACCCCGCCAAACCAGCCGTAGTTGTCGCCGCTTGCCGTACAACTCTCGCACAGCGCTACCTTCTGTATTCGTAGAGACGAAAACTTGTCACGCGGGATGAGATACACATACTGCAATATGCCACCGGCGGTCCCGACCCAGACATGCAGCGAATCACCATGCGATGTATCAGTAACTACCGAAAATGCCCGGTTCCGCCACCAGAGTGTGTCCAAACCATTGTAGGCATTGACGAAATTGAGAGAATCATCGCGGGTCGCGAATATCCGCTTCCACGTGTTTCCATTATCATTGGAGGCCAGCACCGCTCCCGCAAAAGCAGTCGCGAAAACCCAATCATCCCCGCGAAAACCTGCCGCGCCGGAGATATCATAGATAGTGCGATACGGCCCGGTGATGTATTTGGGGAATTGCAGCGTGTCATCCCAATCCGGCGTCACCCAGTTCAGACCATTGTCGTCGGTGTATGACATCCCATCCGAGAAGACCTCTTCCCCTCCCGCCACCACTCCGATATGGTTGGTCGCGATCCAGAGACGTCCCCCGCCCGAATACATCGCGGAGACATCATTCCCAACCAAACCATTGCCGGTGTTGTATAAGAGCCAGGTCTCGCCGTTGTCGAAGCTGTAATTGACACCCTCCCCGGTGGCGAACCAGATGCCGCCATTGTGCTCAATGATATCGATCACGACGTTAGTGGCGTAGGTGGTGTCGGGTTGGTCATAGAAGTGGGCCGGTCCCGCCAGCACCAGGGCTGGTGCCAATACTAGGAGAACGGCGCCGAGAAGCTTGGTCAAAAGATACCTCGTTGCCAGAAGGTGTGCATGTTCCAAAGCAGCATCATCTGCATGTATCGCTTGTGCGGATATCCCCCAATCGCGTGGGCTCCCGCATCGAGAGTGCCAACATACGTGATACACCGTTCTGGCGCAAGGAGATTCAAACTGAATGCGACCGGCGTAACCTTTTGCTACAAACTGGACTGGAGCCGCGTCGGACGCCCCGATTCCCGGCCATCGTGGACCGCTTCCGGCGCACAATTACGTTGACAGTTTCCTGAACCCTGACGTATATATCAAAGAATGCACGCCTACCCGAGGAAGTTTTGACATGCGCCTTATCCCCCTGATCTGTTTGCTCATCCTTCTCGCCTCACTGTCGATGCTGGTCTCTGTCGGATGCGACGATCTGACGACCGAGGTGAACAACAACACCTTCTTTGACAGTACCCTGGGTGAGGACTGCCTGCGCTGTCATAGCGATGACGACAATGCCATCAAGCAACCCAAGGGTCAGTGGGCAACCTCGCAGCATGCTTCCCCGGAATTGATCGAGGCGGTCGTTCAACTCAACACCAAAGAGCGCAAAACTAATGTCTGCGGCCCCCAGTGTCATACGAGCGAAGGGTTCATTGCCTTCGTCGACAACGGCTCTACCTCGGCCCAACAGGCGCCATCAACCATTGACTGCTTCACCTGTCACATGCCCCACACCGGCGATTACGGCTCCTGGCAGATCGATACGCTGCGCGGATTCGAGAAGCCAGTGATTCTTAATGGCGATTTTGATTACGATATGGGCAAATCCAACATGTGTGTGGTCTGTCACCAGGCGGCCAAAGTCCCGACTTTCCCGGCCAACGCCACCGAAGTGAAATTGGATACGCTCGGTGTTGATGCCGCTCACTATAGCTCACAGGCCCATATGCTGATCGGTAAGGGTGGATTCAGATTCGGGACCACTGCCTTCACCAATACTCACGCTACCGTGGCCGCTCAGGATGGCTGCCTCTCCTGCCACTTTGGGACCGGCAAGGGATACCAATTCGGTGAACATACTTTCAGACTCGAAGACGATCAGAGCGGCGAGCAGTATTTCGACAACTGCAATATATCCGGATGCCACCTGTCGGCCCCCCTGACCGATTTCGACACAAAACCTATTCAGGACACGATCCGCGCACTCAGTAGTACTCTCGCCGGTTACCTGATAAGCGCTCATGTGCTGACAGGCGCAGACACAGATTCTACCGCGTACTATATTGACTCTACGGTCAATGCCGATGAAGCGCGCATTCTCTATAATTACCTGTTCGTTAAAAAGGATGGCTCGCGCGGTGTCCACAACCCGGATTACGCCGTGACGCTTCTTAAGGAATCTGTCCAACGCTGGGACAGCATCCCACGGGCGTCCTTTACTGTGAATACTACTCAAGGGTGTATCCCGCTGTCCGTCAACTTCACGAATACGTCGACTGGCGCTATCACCACCTACAACTGGCAATTTAACACTGACAACAACGACAGCGCCATCACTCGCGATGCTGCTTTCACCTTCGAAGCCGCCGGTACCTACACGGTGGTGCTGACAATATCCAACTCTGGCGGTCAGGATAGCTTCACGCGAATCATCGTTGCCGATTCGACCCCGACCTGTAATATCGAAGCCTCTGACTCTTCAATCACGGCCGGTGAGACCATCGATTTCACACAGACCGCCACGACCGGAACGCGCTTCCTGTGGGACTTCGGCGATGGACGCCTTGATTCTGTCGCCACTGACCCCGGCATCGCCTTTAATAACCCGGGCACGTTCATGGTTAGGTTCAAGGCCTACAATGTCTGTGACACTGCACGCGATTCCATCTCCATCGATGTCGCCGCCCCGCCACCTCCCATACTTGGCAAGCGCAGATAATAGAAAAGCCCCCGCGACGCGGGGGCTTTTTCATTTCGACCTACTTTGACTGTCCTACTTGTGAAGTTCCTGCTTGAACTTCGCCGTCAACGCCGGGACAACCTCAAACAGGTCCCCCACGATGCCATAACTTGCGATATTGAAGATCGGCGCGTCCTTATCCTTGTTGATAGCGACAATTGTTTTCGCTGTCTGCATTCCAACCAGATGCTGGATTGCGCCCGATATCCCAACCGCGACATACAGCTTCGGATTGACCGTCCGCCCCGTCTGACCGACCTGAGTAGCATACGGCACCCAGCCGGCATCAACGATCGCGCGCGATGATCCAAATGCCCCGCCCAACGCTTCGGCCAGTCCCTTGACCAGATCAACGTTCTCGGGTCCTTTAATACCCCGTCCGGCCGATACGATCACATCCGCTTCCGCCAAGTTGGCGGTGCCGGAAGACTCCTGCTTCATCTCCTTGATGGTGGCCTTGGAGGACGCGCCATCCAAGCTCTCCACCACCACTTCACCCGAGCCGGAAGTTGACTCAGGGTAGATCTTCGGTCGCAGCGACACGAAGAAGGTCCCGCCGGTAGAACCGACTTGAGATACAACTGAGCCGCCATACGATGGCCGCGTGACTTTCACCCCACCACCTTCAGTAGCAATCTGGGTAACATCGGAGGCCATACTTCCGGAGTGTATTGCGGCCAGCCGTCCTAGAAGCGCCTTGCCATAGAACGTCGCGGGGCAGATGACCAGTTCAATCGCGTATTTCTTTATCAGGCTAGAAACGACCATGGCATACAGATCATCGGTGAAAAACCGAAGGCTCGGGTCAGAGACCGCCAGTACCTTCCCACCGCCTTTGGAGGCAAGGTTAGCGGCCAATCCAGCCGCGTCGGCCGCCAGAACCGCGGTAAAAAGCTCTCCGCCTACCGATTTGGCCGCCTCTATCGCCTCCAGCGAGGCCGAGACAAGCTTCCCATCTTTCTGCAGTGCAATAACAAGCGTTTTCATAACCTACCTATTGACTAAAGGATACGGCGGCCAATATAGAACGGTTTGCCGCCCGGCGCAAATATTTTCCATTCCCCCGAATCTTGACACCCCGCTGCCGGTTATTGGGAATACCCCGCAGGTTTAAGTTTCATATCCTCTTGCCGACAATAGAACTATGCCTATTTCGACCTGCGGCAGCCCTGACTGCCCGGTCGTCATGGCCCTGTGATTCGACAATAAAGAGCTCTGTTATACATAACGGAAGGGACATCCTATGCCGGAGATCATTGTCAAATACGATGACAAGATTATCGAGAGGATCGTGACCGAGAAGAAACGGATCTCCATCGGTCGCACCAACGATAATGATATCGTGCTCGAAAACCGGGGCGTCTCGCGCAAACACGCGATGATCGAATTCAATAACAACGCCGCTGTGATCATCGATAATGAATCGCTCAACGGCACCTTCGTGAACAATCGCAAAGTGACCGAAGAGGTATTGCGCGATCAGGATATCATCATGATCGGCAAATACTCGTTGATCTACCGCCGTGACTCGTCCGCCGCCGAGGAAGCCGCCAATATGGACGGCACCATGGTGCTCAACACCAAAAAGCAGAAAGAGATGATTGAGAACGACCGTCTCGAGCGCGAGATCGTCGCCAAGTACGGTGGCTCCGTTCTGCTCGGCGAAGACAACGCCGATTTCTCAGAGTTCCGTCTCGACCGCGATGTCACCACGATCGGCAAGGCGAAATTCGTGCATGTCCACGCCAAAGGATTCTTCCTCTCAGGTATCCAGGCCAAGATCGTTCAGGAGCCCGGATGCTTCTGTATCGTGAACCTCGGCCGCGGTGGCAAAACGAAGGTAAATGGTGAGGTCGTCGAACGCGCCGTCCTGAAGAATGGCGACCTTGTCACGGTCGGCAAAACCTCGTTCAAGTTTGTCGAAGGGCACTAACTAATGAGGCTTGCGCTGATATCGGACATCCATGCAAATCTGGAGGCATTGGAAGCGGTCCTGAAAGATATTGCGACTCAGCGGATCGACACGATCCACTCGCTCGGCGACATGATCGGGTACGGTTCCGACCCGCTCGCCTGCCTGGAGCTGGTGAGAAGCAATTGTGACACGATGCTCCTGGGGAACCATGAACATGCCGCCCTCGGACATCTCGACCAGGAACACCTCAATCCAGTCGCCCAGGTCTCACTCACCTGGACACAGGAACAGTTGAACGATCGGGCCTTCTCGATCATCGCCGAATGCACGATGAGCAGAACTATTGGCAACGCGCAGTTGGTCCACGCCTCACCCTATATGCCGGGAGAATGGCACTACATTCTGACCGCCGGCGAGGCCGATGCCGCCTTTCGCAGCTTTGCCGAACAGATCTGTTTTGTCGGCCATACGCACCTTCCGATGATCTTCACCGAGTCCGAGCAGTTCGACCACCGCCGCAAGGTCGGTCACGACTTCGAGCCGGACGAAGAAGCGCGCTATATCGTCAATGTCGGCTCGGTCGGGCAACCGAGGGACAATGACCCCCGCGCCTGTTACGCGATCTACGACACCGACGCCCTGGAGATAACCTATCGTCGGGTTGATTATGATATACAGAAAACCCAACAGAAAATGCAGCAAGCGAAACTCCCGGCCATGCTGATCACCCGATTGGCGGCAGGAAGGTAGAGCGAGGCCCTTATGTCCAAGTATTCACCGTATATCCTTTTTCTACTGATAAGCATCTTTGTGGTCATCCTGGCCATCAATGATATCGGGCCGATCAGTAGGCTGCAGCAGTCGGTCAACGATGCGCTCTGTCGCATGACCGCCTCTGATGAGATGCGCCCCAACACTGTGCTCGTCACCATTGACAGACCGGCACAAAACACCTTTGGCAACTGGCCCTGGCATTATGACCTAGTAGGCGATCTGGTTGCCGCCGTGGGTCAGGGGGAACCCAAAGCTGTGGTGATAAATCTCGACCTCCCGGAGAACGCCCAGGAAGACTCCGCCGGCTATTCCAAGATCCTGGCCGACCAACTCTCCTGGGTCCCCAATGTGGTGCTTCCGTACGACATCGCCCTTGGGACCTTCCCCAGCAATAAGACCGCAAACCCGAAGCATCTCTTCAACCACTCGATGACCGCTGATAAGGCGTTGATCTCGACAGACGAGCAGAAAGGCCTCTGGGTCCGCAAGGTCTTCCTGCCTGCCGAACGATTGCTGGACAACAATCCACGCCTCGGCTTTGACTTCATTGTCCCCGACGACGATCAGGTCGTACGACATCAGCCGATGATGCAGTACTTCGACGGTTACTATTATCCGTCCCTCCCGCTTGCCGCCGCAGCAGCGTACCTCGGCGTTAAGTCGGAAGATATCATAGTGAATGGCGATGGCAGCATCGATGTCGGCAGCCGTCATATCCCGGTCAATGCCCATGGCGAATTATTTGTCACCCACAGCGAAGGTCTCCCCTTCGCCCGATACTCCGCCAACGACATTTTGGGACAGAGTTTCGATCTCAAACGATTCAAGGACAAACTCGTGATCATCGGAGTCGATGACCCCGCGCTCGCGGACCAGTTCAAAACGCCGGTCAATGAGATGTCCAGCGACCTTCAGATCACCGCTACTGTGGCAGACAATATTATCAATGGAAAGCACCTGACGGTCCACGACCGTCCGAACTCAACTTACTTGATAATTCTCTTTGCGCTCGGAGCGATCGGCGCTGTCGTCCTGACACATATTCCGCTCATGTATCGTCTGGTAGTTTTGGCCGGCTCACTACTTGTGCTCGCCAATATCAATTATTTCATGGTGGCGTCCTTCCAGACACTTCCAAATACGATGTATATCGCTCTGCAGCTCATCCTCTTCGCCGTTGCCTCACCTCTTCTGGAGTCCGGCATCCTGTCAATGGAAGCCTACAAGCCGGCCGAAGACAAGAAGCCGAAGCGCTCTGAGAAAGCTCGCGCCAGAGAAGAAAAGGCGCAATTGGCATCCGCACCAGTCCGCGAACTCAAGACCACGGTCAATGACCCGTCCATTCAAAAGACTACCGCATTCGATTCAGGCGGTGATTACTTCGAACATGAAAAACGTACCCTTGATGCAGAGCCCGCGGTCGAGAACAATCATACCGCGGCCTCCGAAGCTCACAGTACTGTAGCGTCATCCTTTGATGACTCCAGTGACGATGACGCCATCATGGCCAGCCAGGATTCCGCCGGCACAAAAGCCAGCGAATCCTCACGCTCCATCTCCGGTGAGATCGAAATAAAGAATCTCGGCCGATACCAGATTAGCGGTGTGCTCGGCAAAGGCGCCATGGGGACAGTCTATCGCGGTATCGACCCGGCCATCAACCGCCCGGTCGCCCTCAAGACCATCCGCCTGGACTTCGTCAATGACCCGGCCGAACTGGAGGAACTGAAAGAGCGTCTCTACCGTGAGGCTCAGGCCGCAGGTAAGCTGTCACACCCGAATATCGTGACGATCTACGATGTCGGCTCCGAGGGTCCGCTGCAGTATATCGCTATGGAGTTCCTCGAGGGTCAGACGCTCGAAAACCTGATCCGCAAGAAAGTCAAATTCAACTACAAGATCATCGCTCAGATGATCACGCAGATCTGCCAGGCTCTGGAATACGCTCACGCGGCCGGTATCGTTCACCGCGACATCAAGCCCGCCAATATCATGGTGTTGGCTGATTACAAGGTCAAGGTGATGGATTTCGGTATCGCTCGCGTTGATTCAAATTCCATGACCAAGACCGGTATCGCGATGGGAACTCCTAACTACATTTCGCCTGAACAACTCAAGGGAGTCCCGATCGACCGCCGCGCCGACCTCTTCTCCCTCGGCGTTGTCATGTACGAAATGTTGCTCGGACGCCGGCCGTTCAAGGGCGAAAATATCACGTCGCTCATCTACTCGATCATGCACAACGAGCCGGAAAAACCGTCGGTCATCAACCCTCAGATCCCGCTCTTGTTTGACCATGTCATTATGCGGGCGCTGAAGAAAGTCCCGGCCGAACGGTACCAGAAGGCGTCTGAGATCGCGAATGACCTGCATGGATTCGTGGAGTCGTTCGCCCAGAGATAAGACCATTTCTTCGCTTCATTTTTGTCTCTAACGAAGCAAAGCCGCCGGAAGCCAACACCGGCGGCTTTGATTTTGTATCCCGAATAAACCTGTGATTTCACTCTTCTCTCAGCACCCACCCCAACGGCCCGTCCGGCCGAATCACCGGCTTAAGCTGCTCCCAGGAGAGGAATACGAATGAGCACCCCGCATTACACCCACTGATCTCGCACGCGTTGTATGTGAAGAATAACCCGGTATCAGTCATCGCAAAATTCTCAGTAAGCGTGAAGTCTTCAGATATGAAGAATCCATACTTCCTCAGGTCGACGTTGGCCGGAAGTTTCCTCAACTTCCTGAAAGATACCAGCCCCATTGAGTCCAATGCAATTCTACTATCAGTAATAAACAAATCGTCCAACCTGATCGGTGCATAGGTTCTTAGTTCGTAGTTGCGGGCTACCTTGCGTTGGCGATTTCTATACCCCCCGGGGTAACTATATTCCTCCATATGCAGACACATGATTCCTGGTCCGAACCATACACCTGTGGAGTTGACAATGTACTTGGAAGGTTTGTCATCTGGAAAGTCGCGCCAGAGCTGTCTCAGCGAGTCAACCTCAAGCTCAACTCTTTGTTGTATGGAGGTTCCTTCCTCCAATTCAAGATTGTCATTGAGAAAACGGCTGACTATGCTATTCAGATTGGAAATGGTTTCGTCGCCAATTTCACCACGCAACACAGGGTAAGAAATAGAAATTGTAATGCAACAACCGGGAGAAGATGCGGACCGAGCGGACGGTTTCTGCCAAACTGTATCAATGACAACTCTCTCTATATCAAGGTACTCCCCCGGCCTGTCATACCACTCCTCCGCCCTGACCCCTTGCGATGACAGAGTCGACGTCACCACAACAAAACCCAACACAAGAAGTCTGTTCATGCGCTCTCCCGAATTCTGATACTCGTCTACTCCAATCTGGCATTTCGGCGTGCGATAATCAAGGAGCAAGTGGTCCCTGATCTGATTACGTAAGCCAACAAAAAGACCCGGCGGCTGTGGCCACCGGGTCCTGATTGTCAGATCTTGGACGCTTTACAGCGACGATACTTCCCCTATCCCAAGTGATCTGATCCCCTCTTCGATCTTGGCCTTATCCCCGACGATCACAATCGTCAGGTCATTCGGGCGAACATACTTGCCCGCGATCTCCTTGACCTTCGCCTGATCGATCGCCTGCACCTGGCCGACCCGCGTCTTCCAGTAATCCAGCGGGCGATCGTATAGCGCCAGCGAGCGAAGTTGCATCGTTATGCCACCGAAATTCTGGAATCCCTGAGGATACGACTTCACCATCGATGTCTTGGCATCGGTCAATTCCTCATCGGTCAGCGGCCGGGTCGAGATCACATCCTTCATTTCCTTCAGTATCTCCACCAGCGCTTCCTTGGTCGACTGCGACTGCACCGGCGCTACTACGCTGAACGGCGCGCTCAGCTTGTTCGACCCGAGGGCAGAGTATGAACCGTACGTGAATCCCTTGTCTTCACGTAGATTCATATTGATACGGCTGGTGAAATCGCCACCCAACCGGCTGTTGAAGACGATGAACGGCAGATAATCCGGGTCGGTTGGCGGAATGCTCGGATACCCGGCGAAGATCACAGACTGCTGCGCTCCCGGACGGTCTACGATATAGACGGTCGGCGAAGTATGCGTGATCGGAGTCGGAGCAGGCACTTCGGCCGGCGTCCCCTGTTTCCAGGCGGCGAATGACTTCTCGAAGAGCGCCTTTGCTTCTGCCATCGTGATGTCGCCGGTTATCGCCACCGTCGTCACATTCGGGAAATAGTTCGCCTGATAGAATTTTAGGACATCGTCGCGCGTGATCGCGGCTAACGACGCCTCCGTACCGTTCCCCGAAGCCGGCTGCCCGTACGCGCTATTGGTGCCGTACAGCTTCTCGCGGAAAATGACGGACCCGAGCTGGCGCGGTTCTGATTTCATCGCCTCAATCGCGGACAACCGCTCGTTTTTGAGTCGGTCGAGTTCATTCTGCGGGAACGTCGGCGCGAGCACCATATCGGCAACCAAGCCGACAGCTGGCGCGAAATTCCGCTTGAGCACATTCAGATTAACGTGGGTCTCGTCATAGCTCGAACCGGAACCGGCGTTCGCGCCGAGCATCCGAATAGTGTCGGATATCTGCAGCGCGTTCAGCTTCTTGAATCCTTCGTCCAGCATATCAGCGGTCAGCGATGCCAGCCCGAACTTGCCTGCCGGATCCGAGGTCCACCCGCGCTCGATCATTAGAGACATATCGACCAGTGGCAACCGGTGGTCTTCGACCAGCAGGATCTGCATCCCGTTTGCCAAGGTCGCGCTTTGCACGGTCGGTGCGGTGAACGGCGCCTCCGCGGCCGGCGTCGGCTTCACACTCCTATCGATGCCGGTCTCCTTGGCCACCAGATTCCCCTGCGGGACGATATACAATACCCCGCGCTTGTTCGGCGCGAGATACGTCTTAGCCAACTGATTGACCCCATCGAGAGTCGCGCTGCGATAGCGGTTGACATCCCACTCCAACTTGTCCGGTGAACCGAGAGACACGTTGTACTGGTTCAGGATGTCGGCCTTGCCGCCAAACCCGCCAATATTCTGCAGACGGCGAATGAATGAGACTTCCCAATTGGTCTTGGCCCGTTCCAGTTCACGTGCGGTGATGCCGGTCTTGAGCAGCTTGTTCAATTCGACATCGATTGCCTTCTCAAGTTCTTCAGCCGTATGCCCCGGCTTCGCTACCGCCTGGATGGTGAATTGACTCGAGATCTCGCGCGAGGCCTGATAGGCGAAGACCTGATCCGCGATCTGCAGGCGATAGACCAGCGCTTCATTGAGGCGCGAGTTCATCCCGTTGCTCAACACATCGGCCAGCAGATCCGCCTCGGCATCGCCGGGCGCGTAATACGCCGGCGTGTGCCACGCCATGATCACCATCGGGAGCTCTACCTCATCTTCGGCCACGGCACGACGTTCGTACGAAATGTCGGGGATCCATGACGTGTAGCGCTCTACCGGCGGCCCTGCCGGGATCGGCGCGAAATACTTCTCGATCAACTCTTTCGCGGCCGCGGAATTGAAATCCCCGGCCAAACAGAGCGAGGCATTGCTTGGGGAATAATACTTTCTAAAGAAGTCCTTTACGTCGTCTGCCGAAGCCGCGCTGAGGTCTTCCATACTCCCGATCACCGACCAGGAATACGGGTGCCCCATCGGATAGATCAGGAGCGGAAGTACATCTTCCTGCACGCCGTATGGGGCGTTATCGACACCCTGCCGACGTTCGTTCTTCACGACATCCCGCTGGTTGTCCAGCTTCTCCTGAGTGAAGACATCCAGCAGATGCCCCATCCGGTCTGACTCCATCGCCAGAGCTGTCTCCAGGTGCTCCGATGGCACGTTCTCCCAGTAATTGGTGCGGTCTTCCGAGGTCGACCCGTTGCAGTCCGCTCCGATTTTGTCGAGCGGCACAAAATAGTCGCCATCGAAATTCTTGGACCCCTGGAACATCATATGTTCAAACAGATGCGCGAATCCGGTTCTCCCCGGTTTCTCGTTCTTTGAACCAACATGGTACCAGATGTTGACACTGACCATCGGGATCGAGTGGTCCTCATGCAGGATCACTTGCAGCCCGTTCGGCAATACAAACTTCTCCGTCTTCAACTGCGGCAGTGACTGCGCCATCAACGCGCCCGCCAGCAACAGCATGACAGATACCAGCAGTAAAATCCTTCTCACTGGTTTACTCCTTCTGCGAGTTCTGTGTAGTGGTGAAATCTCATTGGTGTTCGTTTTTTGGTACGCGACAGTGGACTGCCTCGGACAGAATAAGACGTTCAGGGGAGGAAGATAATCTAATGGAATGTCGAATGAATCGGAATTTGTCGCTTCGCACGCGTTTCTGTCCGCCAACCACTCTATTCACACTCCGATACGAAGGGCACGCCCATAAGTTTCCGCCCCACTTTAAAATAACTAATCCACACTAACTTTACCTTGTTGTACGTGCAATCAATATGCTATCTTGCCAATGGCAAAGAGGTTATCTTCACGCGCGGAGAAACCGGCGCACGGCATATCACGTAAATTAGGTGAAGTGAATCTCAAGTGAAACTCGAGTCTGTTTGAGTTCAGCCGATTGGACCCGATGACCAACCAGAACCACCCCATTCTGCAAGCCACGAAACTCAGCCGGTGCTACCATCGGGGTCCCCAGACGATCAAGGCTGTCGACGAGGTCGACCTCATTGTTCACCCGGGGCAGTTCCTCGCCCTTGTCGGCTCGTCCGGTTCCGGAAAATCTACTCTTCTGAACCTGCTCGCTGGACTCGACACTCCCACCGGCGGAAATATCCACTTTAGAGACCAGTCCCTCGGCTCCTATTCCCGACGTCAACTGGCGGGCTACCGCGGAACCCATATTGGAATGGTCTTTCAGTCCTTCAATTTGATCAATCATCGCACGGCGCTCGAGAATGTCGAACTGGCCATGTATTTCGATTCTACTCCTCGACAGGAGCGTCGCAACAAGGCGTCGGCCATGCTCGCACGCCTCGGCCTGGCTGACCGGATGACGCACCGTCCAGCCGATTTGTCTGGCGGAGAACAACAGCGCGTCGCTATTGCCCGCGCATTAGTGAAAGAACCGTCGATTCTTTTTGCCGACGAACCAACCGGCAATCTTGACCAGGAGAACTCTCGCCAGATCGTGGCGCTCATGCAGGAACTGAGTGCCAATGGCCTTACCGTGGTGATGGTCACGCACGATCTCGAATTGGCGCGTACATTCGCTGGCAAGACCATCCGAATGCATTACGGCAAAATCGTTGAAGAACCGTCTACTGCGGGAGGCCACCGGTGAAGCTGGTCGACTCGCTCTCAATCTCTGCCGGAAATCTGGTTCGCCTCAAGCTTCGCACTACATTGACTATCGCTGGCGTGGTCATTGCCATCGCTACGTTTGTCGCCATGCTTTCATTTGGCGCGGGCAATCAGCAGCGTATCGAGGAGCAGTTCGAAAAGCTTGGGCTATTCAACACTGTCCAGGTCTACCCGCGGGAGAAGGAAGGCGAGAAAGATACGCTCGAAGTCCGCCCACTCGACGCGGCTGCGCTCGAGGAGCTCTCCCGAATCCCTGGTGTGCGCCTTGCCTACCCGTACGACGCTTTTGGCGGAACCGCCATTTTCGGTGATTCGGTGCTTGATACCCGGGCGCAGGCGGTCTCCATGCAGGCCCTCCGGACAAAGCTCTATTCCGGGTTGAGCGCAGGCAAATTGATCTCGGGTGATTCCACTCGGGAAGCACTGGTTACAGATCGATTCATTCGTGAGGTCGGCCAGCCTTTCCCCGATTCGGTCATTGGCAGACAGATCATTCTGAGTGTCAAAATCCCGACCATCGACTCGGGGCTTGCACGCGTTCTTCCGCCCGACATCAATTACGTGCGGAATCGCTTCCGTGAAATAGATTTTGACTCGATCATGCATCGCCCGTACGTCGAACGGATACTCCGCAACGAACTCAATAGTGCCATGGCGAATTTCCTTAAAGGCTACTGGGAATCCCCCAACATCCTGACCGAGACGCTTACCGTCGTTGGCGTGCTGCAGTCATCCGGCCCCCAAGCCCGCAACATGGCGCCGATCATCGTGGGAGATCAGGTTGGGCGACGTCTCTCCGCCAGTCCTTTCAGCGGCGATCCTTCCGAGATGTTGGCCGCGCTTTCATCCGGCAGCCTGTTCAGCGTTTCGGCCGATCCAAACAGCAAGACCTATGCGCATCTAACCCTCGACATTGATCCCAAGGTGCTGTCACAGCCCATCCTTGATTCCGTGAAAGCACTCGGCTTCAGACCCTTCTCGTTCGCCGCTCAATTTGAAGAGATAAAGAAATTCTTCTTCTACTTCGATCTCGCGTTGGCCGTGGTCGGACTCATTGCCCTGGTCACCGCTTCACTCGGTATTATTAACACCATGGTCATGTCCGTGCTTGAACGTCGTCGCGAGATCGGTATTCTGAAGTCGCTCGGCGCTGACGAACGCGATATCCGCTTCCTCTTCCTGACCGAGTCGGCTGTTATAGGCCTCGCCGGATCGGTATTCGGCATTCTCTTGGGATGGGCCATCACCCGAATAGCTTCCGGTGTCGCCCAGTACTTCATGGCCCAGGAAGGCATTACCGGGATTGATCTTTTTGCACTCCCCTTCTGGCTGATCGGGGCCGCGCTCGCTCTGGGCCTGATCGTCTCCTTGCTTGCGGGCTACTACCCGTCGGCACGGGCCGCCCGTATCGACCCGGTCGAAGCATTGCGCAACGAATAGGGCGTCGTTCATCGTTGCGTAAAACACTCCATTATGCTATCTTGAACAAGTTCTACCGTCTCCTCTCAAACACTATCGATATATGGAATATCGCGTGCGCTTGTCGCTCCTTGTGTTGATTTCAGTCTGCCTCTCCCATAGTGCGTCTGCCGCGACCCGATTTGCCGTGATGGGTGACTACGGTTCTGGTTCGGTCGCCGAGGGTCAGGTTGCCGCCCTCATCAATTCCTGGCAAGTCGATTTCATTGTGACGACCGGCGACAACAGTTACGGCTCAAATTCGATCGACAACAACATCGGCCAATTCTACTCCCCTTATATAGGCGCTTATGTTGGCGGCTACGGCAGTGGTTCGCTCATCAATCGCTTCTTCCCGTCAGCGGGCAACCACGACTACTCCGATGGCGGCGGCTTCTCCGCGTATCTTTCCTACTTCACCCTTCCCGGCGCGAATATCCCGACCACCGCAACCTCCGGCAACCCGCGCTATTACGATTTTCTCCGCGGGCCCGTCCAATTCTTCGCTATCAACAGCAATTTCCAGGAGACCGATGGCACCACCCCCAACTCGGCACAAGGACTCTGGCTGCAATCGCAACTCGACTCCTCGCAGGTTCCCTGGAAGATCGTTTTCATGCACCATCCGCCGTATTCCTCATCGCAGCATGGCTCCACTCCCGGCATGCAATGGCCGTTCGAAAACTGGGGCGCTTCGCTGATCCTCACCGGCCATGACCACACCTACGAACGGATCCTGCGCGATGACAACAACGACGGCGACTCACTCACCTATATTGTCAGCGGCCTGGGCGGTCGAAGTATCTATTCATTCCCATCGCTCAATCTCGTCACCGGCAGCCGCGTACGCTTCAATAGCACCTATGGCGCAAATCTCATCGAGGCGACAGACTCCACCCTTCTGATCAAATTCGTGACGATCGCTGGGCTCACCGTGGACTCCGTCCTGCTGACTCGCTCCTCCGCCTGTTGCGTCGGCACTACCGGCAATCTCGATGGCCTCAATGGTATTGATTTGCGCGACTTGAATGCCATGGTCAATCTCTTCATCGGCGATGGCTACCAGTTCGCCTGCAATGCGGAAGCAAACATTGACAGACTCGGACGGATTGACATCAGCGACCTCTCGTTCCTTATCTCATATTTGCAAGGTGTGATTGATACTCTTCCTGACTGCCCGTAAACTGCGTCCGCAACCAAGATTGATTTACTATAGAAAGGTCTGACCTATGTATCGCGTCGTGCATTTTGAGATCCATGCGGAAAACCCGGAGCGGGCTATTGCGTTCTACAGCTCTTGCTTTGAGTGGAAATTCCAGAAATGGGATGGCCCCCTCGAATACTGGTTCATCACCACCGGCGACCCCAGTGTCCCCGGCATCAATGGCGGCCTGACGCGACGTCGCGGAATTATCGATGGCGATGCGGTGATTGCCTATCCCTGCACTATCCAGGTCGACGACATTCAGTCAATGTTGCAGAAAGTTGAATCGGCGGGCGGAAATGCTGTTGTACCGATAACCCCGATCCCGGGAGTCGGTCAGCTTTTTTACGCCAAGGATACCGAAGGGAATATTTTCGGCGTGATCCAGCCGGAGCAACCGAATCGCTACTAGTAGCCAAAGAAAAAGGGCGGAGATGTATCCGCCCTTCACCACTCGTCTGACCTTTACGCGATCAGTTTTCTTCGTTCTCTTTGCCGAGAATCTCTTCCGCCAACGACAGCGCCACGCCCGACAACATTACTTCGACTCCAAGCTGGGTGAAATCCGATGAGATCAACTCGCGGTCGATCGAAGCGTAGAGCGAGCACGAGGCGCCCTTTTCTACTACCAGACCGGACAGCGACCCGCCCTTTTCAGTGACGAAAGTCACCTCGCCTAGTTCTTCCGATGAAACATAGCCGTTGCAGTTATGCAACTGGAGGTGTGAAGTACCGGTATAGACAACGACCAGCATCCCCCGGCGTTTCCCCAGGCTTGTCTCCGGGTAAACCTCGAGTACGAGTATCCGGCGTTCTTCCTGATTGGATACTTTAATACGGAAATGGTCCTTCTCAAAAGTGACCTTCTCCGCTTCCAGCAATGCGCCGATCTTGTCTGCGTCGGTCTGCGTGAATCCGCTCTGCATAGTAGTACGATCCTGAACGCTTGGCGGTTATTCAGTGCGTCGATGTGTTTTTGTCATCACGCGGAGGGTCGATTCGATTCGGATCCGGTGGCCGGACATCGGTCGAGCCCTTCACCTCATCAGCCGTATCTTTCATCGCGCGTTTGAACTCACGGATCCCCTGCCCCAGTCCCTTGGCCAGTTCAGGCAGACGCTTTGCCCCGAACAGCAAGAGGATGGCCAGGAAGATCAGAATCATTTCCATTGGGCCGATGCCGAACATATGTATGCCTCCTAACGAGCAATTGCCTACATGTACCAATATCGGAAATAGATGATCACCAACAGCACGAACAACACCGATACGGCGTTGATCTTAAACATCAATCCGATAGTAAACGAGATCGCGTATAGGTCAACGGTGACCGGCGCGAATCCTATCTGTACCGACTTTTCAAATAACGTTTTTGCCCCGCCAGGCGGCAGGATATGGCCGATCAGCTCACCCACCAGCCCCCCAAGGATCGCCGCGAGCAGCAGCGCGATGATAATGAATGTCAGTTCCCGATCCTTCACGCTTTACCCACCATACGTGGCGATTCACACCACTGACGCACCGACTCCAATATCTGCAGGCCATCCGTCGAACCGAGAATCGGCTCAACCGCCCGCTCCGGATGCGGCATCATCCCCAGCACATTTCCTTCCGCGCTGATGATCCCCGCGATATTGTTGATCGAACCGTTCGGATTGGACTCCTCGGTGATCGCCCCGGTGGGATCGCAGTACCGGAAGATCACTTGTTGATTCTCCTCGAGTTTCCGGATATCCCCTTCGAAGTGATAGTAGTTCCCATCGCCATGGGCGATCGGGATCTTGAGCACCGTTCCCTTGGGGATCATCGAGGTAAAAGCGGTACCGGTTCGCTCGGTCCGCAAATAGACATACTTGCAGGAGAATCGAAGATGGTCGTTGCGGATCAGCGCGCCCGGAAGCAAGCCAGCTTCGGTCAGTACCTGGAATCCATTACAGATCCCCATCACCATGCCGCCGGACTTCGCGAAATCGATCACCTTTTGCATGATTGGCGAGAAACGGGCAATCGCGCCGGAGCGAAGATAATCACCGTAGGAAAAACCACCCGGCAAAATGATCACATCGCTGCCGGCCAGATCCTCGGATTTGTGCCAGAGGAATTCCACCTCGCCATGCATCACATGCTTTACCGCGGCGTAGGCGTCATAGTCGCAATTTGAGCCCGGAAAGGTGACCACTCCGAACTTCATCAGCTCTTCTCCACGGTGAATTTCTCAATGATCGGGTTAGCCAACAACTTGGATGATACTTCGTTTATCTTCCGGTCAATGTCGGTGGCGCTTCCATCGATCTCAAGCTCAAAGAACCGTCCACTACGCACCGACAGGAAATCAGGAAATCCCATCTGGGCCAGCGCCTTCTGGATAGTGACTCCTTGCGGATCTAGTACACCATCCTTCAATCGCACGAAAACCACCGCTTTTTTACTGTTGCTCATGTTCTGTCTTTTTTCTTTCGTCTCGGCGTTTCCGTCTAACCATTTGCCGACCAGTGACTTTACTGACCGAAACGGTAAACAGGCGGTACAACTCCCGTATCATGCCAAACAATATATACAACGCCAAAAAGGGAAACAATAAATGTCTTGGACTGATAATAATGAGCACTGCCGCTATCAGTATGATACCCAACTTGATACGAGCTATTCGCGTATCGAACCGGTCAGGGATCGCGTCATACTGCACCTGCGAAACCATCAGGAACGAACAGATTATTATCATCGAAACAAGGTACTCACCATACTCCAACTGCCCCCAGATCTTGTAAGAAAAGATGATCGCCGACACCAGCAACCCTGCCGCCATCGGCACGGGCAAACCGACGAAATCCTTCTTCTCTTCCGTGTCCGCCATGACGTTGAAACGAGCCAGTCTGTACGCCGCCGCCATAATGAACACGATCGAGATGATCCACCCCCACTTACCCAACTCGCTTAACTTTATCGAGTAGACGATCACTGCCGGCGCGCAGCCGAACGACAGGAAATCTGCCAGCGAATCGAGCTCAACACCGAACTGCGAAGTCGCCCCGGACAACCGCGCCACTTTACCATCGAGCGCGTCCAGGAACGCCGCCAGGATAACAAACCAGCATGCGGCGGTGATGTGACCTTCCAGCACAGATAGGATCGCGATAAACCCGCAGACCACATTCCCCATCGTGAAGACACCGGGGAAAATGCCTCTATAGCCGTTCACGTCTCTGCTCCATCGCCGTAACCTTTCCCGAACCAACCGGAAGCATGCCGATGATCGTTTCTCCACCCGCCACGCGATCACCTACCTTTATCTTCAGCGCCGTTCCCGATGGCACAAACAGCTCTGTTCGTGACCCGAATCGGATCAACCCGAACCGATCCCCCCCCGTAACCTTGTCGCCATCCGTCAAACGACAGACGATCCGTCGCGCTATCAACCCGGCGATCTGCTTGAACATGATCTTGTGTCCCGTGGATGTCGTCATCCCGATCTCTGTCTGCTCGTTCAGCTCCGATGCCTTATCCTCAAACGCCGCGAAGAACTTCCCCGGATTGTACTTGATGTAGTCTATTGATCCGTCGCTCGGTATCCGATTGACATGTACATCAAAGACGTTTAGAAATATCGAGACTTTGGTAAACTCTCCCTCCAGGAATGGATGCCCGCTTCCGGTCCGAATATCAATCACTTTTCCATCCGCCGGTGAAACCAGTACTCCCGGCCCATTGGCGAAATTCCGCTCCGGATCGCGAAAGAAAAACAGGGTGAACAGGGTCAGGACACCAAACACCAGCGCGGTCCCGAACAACCAACGGCTGTCCCAGCGCGTAGCTCCCCAGATAGTGAGCAACGTCAGTACCAGGCCGATGAAAACGAATGGTATCCCCTCACGCGCGATCATGAGCCAAACACCCTCTTGAAGATAGCATCCACATTTCTGGTGTAATATGTCAGATCGAAACACTCATCGATCTCAGACTCCTTCAAATGCTTTCGAATATCGGCGTCCTGCTTCGCCAGCTCCTTGAACAGCCCCTTTCCTTCCCACGCCGCCATGGCGTTGCGCTGTACCATACGATAGGCGTCTTCCCGCGAACCGACCGGTCCCGCCAGCTTCAAAAGCAAGCGCTGTGAAAAGACGATCCCTCCACCGAGGAATATATTGTCATGCATCTTCTGCTCATTCACCACGAGACCCGACAACAGGTCGATAAACTTCTGCAGCCCGTAGTCAACAATGATACAGGAATCCGGAATGATCACACGTTCTACTGACGAATGCGCGATATCTCGCTCGTGCCAGAGCGGGATATTCTCCATAGCCGAAACGGCGTACCCTCTCACCATGCGAGCGATCCCGGAGATTCGTTCCGCGGTTATTGGATTCCGCTTGTGCGGCATCGCCGAGGAGCCTTTCTGCCCCTTGGCAAACCCCTCCATCATCTCTCCCACCTCTGTTCGCTGGAGGTGTCGTATCTCTGTGGCGCACTTTTCAAGCGACGATGCCAGTATCGCCAACGCGGTCACAAACTCCGCGTGGCGATCACGCTGAATCACTTGAGTCGAGACTTCTGCCGGCTTCAGTCCGAGTCGCGCGCAGACCATCTCTTCAACTTTGGGGTCAAGATTGGCGAAATTCCCGACCGCTCCGCTTATTTTACCGACAGCAATTCTCTCTGTTGCTGCCGCGAACCGTGCCCGCCCCCTCGATAGCTCCGTATACCAGACGGCGAACTTCAAGCCCGCGGTCGTCGGTTCCGCGAACACCCCGTGCGTCCGCCCGATCGTCGGGCTATGTTTGTATTTGAGCGCCAGCTCTTTGATCTTCCCCAGCGCGACCCCGATCTTGGCATCAATGATTGCCGCCGCTCGCTTCATGATCAGCGATAACGATGTATCCAGCACATCCGAGGAGGTCATGCCAAAGTGAAGGTGCTTCGCTTCCGGACCGACTTTTTCCGCTACCGAAGTAAGGAAAGCGATCACGTCATGATTTACTTCGCGCTCGATCTCGTTGATTCGATCGACATCAAACCCCGCTTTGGACTCGATCGCCGGGATCACATCCTTCGGGATGATCCCCAGCGCGGCCATCGCCTTTGCCGCCTCTATCTCGACCTCCAGCCAGGCTGAGTACTTCGCTTCGTCGGTCCAAAGCCGACCCATCTCGGGAAGTGTATATCGACTGATCATACTTACTTGTTGGCCTTCTTATAATCTTCCAGGAATTTCGCGAGACCGATATCGGTCAACGGATGTTTGATGAGCGCCTCGATCACTTTGAGCGGCATAGTGCAGACATCCGCCCCTATTTTAGCCGCCTCCACCACATGCATTGGATGCCGCACCGATGCTACCAGCACCTCGGTCCCATATCCGTAGTTTTCGTAAATCTGTACGATATCCGCGATCAACTGCATTCCATCCTGTGAGACATCATCCAGTCGTCCAATAAACGGCGACACATACGTCGCGCCGGCTTTCGCTACCAGCAGAGCCTGCATCGGTGAAAAAACCAGTGTCGCGTTTGTCTTGATGCCGCGATCAGTCAGAGTTTTGATCGCGCGTAGCCCCGGGAGAATTGTCGGTATCTTGATGACGATATTATCCGCGATCGTCATCAGCTCATCCGCCTCGCGGAGCATTCCGTCCGTATCGGTTGATATTACTTCAGCGGATACCGGCCCCGGGACGACTTTGCATATCTCCGCCAGGATCTCGCGATACGGTTTGGTCTCTTTGGCGGCCAACGATGGATTGGTCGTCACGCCATCCAGCACTCCCATGGCCGCGGCTTCCTTGATCTCGCTGACCGATGCTGTGTCGATAAAGAACTTCATCTCTTACTGTCTCTCCTTCGAATATCCAACGGCGACCAGATAGAGCCCATGCGCGGGCGCCGTAAACACGACTCGTTCCGTGCGGTTGCCCTTCAAAGTATCTCTGAAGTCGGCCAATGTCAAGTTCAGCACGTTGCTATCTTGTTGAAGGGCAGCGAGGTTCACCATTCCCCCCACCAGTGACCGGACCATCCCATGCAGGAACCGATTCCCGCGTATCTCATATACCAGAAGCGGCCCGATTTGTTGCCACCGGGAATGATATATCTCGCACCGATTATTCTCTTTAAGCGAGGATGTTACACAAAACGGCGCGAAATCACGCTCCCCCAGCACCATCGCCGCCGCCTCGTCCAGTCGTGCGCGGTCAACCAGAGTCTCGGTTTCCCAGCGTAAGTCCCTATAGATCGCCGATCTCTCTCTGGCGAGAATATATCGGTACCGCCGCCAGTGAGCGTCGAAACGCGCATGAAAGCTCGGTGAAACCTCTTCGGAGGACAGTATGCGTATATCCGATGGTGTATGATAATTCAGAGCCTCACGAAATCTCCCGGCTTCCAGCGAGTGTGCTGTCTGAAAGTTTGCCACTTGTCCAAGAGCATGCACTCCAGCATCCGTTCGTCCGGCCCCGATCAGCGTTGCTTTCTCACCGGTGACCTTTTGGATAGCCGCCTCAATCTCTCCCTGAACAGTCGATTGACCGGGCTGGACTTGCCATCCCGCAAATGAGGTCCCCTTGTACTCGATGACGAGTTTGATATTTCTGGCGTCGCTCATCCCGTCACCAGAAAGAGTGAGATTAATGCCACCGAAGTAACCACCATGAACAGCACTTCCGCAAAACCAATGTGCGCCCGGGAGTAGAAAGTCCGCTTGCCCGTGCGATCATACCCCCTCGCTTGGAGCGCCAGCGCCAAGTCATCCGCTCTGTTCACCGCCGCGACAAAAACAGGGATCAGCAAGTAGAGCGATTTGCGCGCCCGCGCGAAAATCGAGCCATTGAATTTCACTCCGCGCACGATCTGCGCGTTTCGTATCATCACAAATTCCTCGTACAGGATCGGGATAAAACGCATCGCGATAAACAGGATCAGCGACAAGTCCGCCACCGGCACTCGAATTCTCCCCAGCGGTTTGAGCAGCTTTGTGGCCGCTTCCGCCATCGCCGTCGGCGAACTGGTCAATGTGACCAGAAACGCCATCACCACGAACAGCAGCAATCTCAGCGAAAAGAAGGCGCCGGCCCGCACTGCTTCAGCTCGGATAGGAAGCCCCAATGGCGTGAGAAGTACTTCGCTTTCTTTTCCCGAGAAGATCAGGTGATAGACAAAGGTAACCAGCACCAGCCAGAAGATCGGTTGCAGATTCCGTGAGATCTGCTCGAGCGTGATTCCGGAGACAAATAGCCCCGTGAATAGCGCGGCGATCACCACGAGATAAAACGCCATCGAATGGGTGAAAAGACCAAGCCCGAGAACCAGCACAACGGGCAACAGCTTGGCACGCGTGTCAAGACGATGCAGAAAGGAGTCGAGTGGGCGATATTGCCCGAGAAGAATTGGTCCGCTTTGCACGATCTACCGCTTTCAAAAGCGGCAATATAGAGGTGATTGCTCGAATGTCAATCTTTGGGCGCCGGACGCTTGCTCGTCGACAACCGCTGATGAGCCATGCAGTTAGCGCAAGCACCCGGCTGCGCTTTTCGGCGCAGGTAACGCCAGATCAGAAATCCAGCCGCTGCCAACACCGCCAATAGTACCGCACTCGTTTGCCAGTCCATTTTAGTATCCCATCCTGCTGGCCACCTGATAGACCACCATCGCCGCCAGATAGGCGAAGATCGTCATGTATACGAATGCTCCGATTGCGTACTTCCAGGCCCCTGTCTCCTGACGGATCGTCACCACAGTCGCACCGCACTGACAGCAAAGTGCAAAGAACACCATGATCGAAAGTGCTACTGCCGGACTGAAAACCGGCTGACCGATCTTGGCCCCGTCCTCCCATTTGGCCGCCCGCATTTTATCCACCAGCGAACTTGATTCCTCATCCACATCCGATCCAAGATTGTAGATCGTCCCCAGGGTCGCGATGATCACTTCTCGTGCCGGGAACGACGCCAGCGTCGCCATCGTGATCTTCCAGTCCCAGCCCAGTGGCGCGAATATCGGCTCCACCGTTCTCCCAACGCGCCCAAGGTATGAATTGCTTAATTGCGCTCCGGCCTGATCATTCAGCAACTCCGCCTCGCGTTCACTTCCCTGCAGTTCTGCTTCACGACGCCCGTACACGACATCGATAATTCCCGCCTGATCGGGGTACAATTGCACCAGTTCTTCTCGAACCAACGGTAGCTCTTCGGTGCTCTCGACGATTGCCAGTCGCCCCTTCGCGAACAACATCACTTCATTGGTCGCCGCATCCATGGTGAATGCCGCCAGTATCCCGTCAAATTGCGCAAGCGTCTCCTCTGTAGACGCCGCATTTTCAGCGATTTGCGCCTCAAACTGCGTCGCTATCTCAGTCGAACGGGGATAGTAACTGAGCGCCCAGATCAGGATCGTGATCGCGAAGATCGTCGTCCCCGCGCGAACAATAAATGACTTCGCTCGATTCAACACCCGAACTACCACCGACTGCAACGTCGGCACCTTGTAGCTCGGCATCTCCATCATAAATGTACCGCTCTGGGTTCTAAGAATGGTTTTCTTCAGAACTAACGATACAAGTACCGCCATTATCAATCCGAGCAAATAAAGCGCGCCGAGCACCAGTCCATGCGTGTTCAGGAACCCGAGCACGATCGCATACGGAATGAATGCCGCCGTCATGATCGCGTACACCGGCAAACGCGCCGAACAGGTCATAAGTGGTGCTACCATGATAGTGATGATCCGAAGTTTCCTGTCCTCGATAACCCGCGTCGCCATGATACCCGGTACCGCGCACGCAAACGACGACAATAACGGAATGAATGATTTCCCCGAGAGTCCGCACCAACTGAAAGCTCTATCCACCAGGAATGCCACTCTCGGCATATACCCAGAATCCTCTATTAGCGCGATAAAGAGAAAGAGAATAATGATCTGCGGCAGGAATATCAGAACCGAACCAACTCCCCCAACTACTCCATCCACCACCAGCGATTGCAGTGGCCCTTCCGGGATCGCTCCCGCGGCCCACCCGCCAATAGACCCAAACACCGAGTCAATCAGGTTCATCACCGGCTCTGCCCAACTGAAGATCGACTGAAAGATAAAACCCATGATCAGGATCAGGATGAGCGGACCCAACACCGGATGCAGCAGCACCCGATCTATCTTCTCCGACCGGCCCCTGGAGACCGCGTGCTTCACCTTGACCGAGTTCCGGAATACAATGGACGCATGGTCGGTCAATGACGATGTCTCTGCGGTCGTGAGCGAACCGAACTCCCTCCGCAATGAATCGCGAAGCTCCGCAATCAACGCCTGATGCTCTGTTCCGCTTTCGGCGATAAACGCCTTTTCGCCTGGACCATTCTGGTCGAGTAGGATTCGAAGATACTCCGCCCGGGCCTGCGTGCCACGCCCATGGCCGGCCTTTAGCCGTTCGGCGGCGTCAATCACCGATTGGTGATAGAAATGCTTTTGCGGACGCGCAGGCTCGCCCGCCGCCTTCGCGATTGCCTCCTGAAGCTCAGCTATTCCTTTGCCGCGCGATCCGATCAACGGCACGACCGGTATCCCGCCCAGTTCGCGGGCAAGTCTTTCAATATCCACATCCAGGCCGCGCTTCTCGGCCAGATCCATCATGTTCAATCCGACCACCACCGGCTTGCCAACTTCCATCACCTGGAACAGCAGGTATAGAGCCCGATCAAGATTCGTGACATCGATAATATTGACTATGACATCGGGAGAGGCAGACTCGTCGAGGGCACCCATCAGCGCCTGCACCGCGACATACTCATCCGGAGAGAATGCGGAGAGCGAGTAGGAGCCGGGAATATCAATCAGCGTGAATGTCCGGGGATCATTCTTGACCTGAAACTGTCCGGTCGTTTTTTCAACCGTCACACCGGGGTAATTCGCGACTTTCTGGCGAAGTCCGGTGATGGCATTGAAGATCGTAGTCTTCCCGCAGTTCGGATTGCCGCAAACAGCTACATTTATTGTCTTGGTTTGCGCCAGCTTCTGAACCGCGAGATCCATACTCTCTTCTTTCAAAGTATAGACTGTGTTAGAAGGAGGTCGTTTCTTCGATCTCTACCGCGACCAAAGAGGCCTCAGCATGTCGAAGCGACAGGCAGCTCGGCCCCACTTGTATCTCAAGCGGATCTTGGAGTGGAGCATTGCGAATATAGGTCACCACTCGCCCTGGGACGAGTCCCAGTTCGGTCAGACGGCGAGCAACTGGTGAATCCGAAGTGTATCCGAGAACTTTGGCCTTCTGGCCCGGCAACATCTTGTTCAAATGCGTCATATATGAATCCTTACTTATTGTCGTCGTTGGCTCGTGTCAGGTAATCTGTCAAAGTCTGTATTTCATCAGTCGTTAGTTTCAGTTTAGCGCCGTACTTGACAGCCGCCGCTGACCAGATTTGATCCTCAAACTTTTTCGGATCGATCAACTTGTGGCACTTGTCGCACAGACCTTCATATATCTGTTTCCCACGCTTTTGGTTCGCTGTCAGCGAGGGTCCGCTGTTGCAGGCCACCAAACTTAGGCCCGACCAGGCCAGTGCCAACGTCAGATTAGTGTACGCGCCCATGCTTCTTCTCTTCAGCGCCACGGCACTCTTCGCACAATCCGACTATCTCGATCTTGAAGCCATCCGCCCGGAACTTCATTTCTTCACTGGTTTGCACCAGATACGGAAGCACCGAGTTCATGTCGAATTCTATCAGCTTCTTACAATTCTGACAGAAGAGGTGCCCGTGCGGCTCCCGAGTCACGCGATCGTAGCGCGTTATCCCATCCCCCAGATTGACCTCTTCGGCCAGACCTACTTTGCAGATGACTTTGAGATTACGCCAGACGGTCGAGTAGCCGATCGAACGGTCCATCTGGTGCACTTTGTCATAGAGCTCCTCAACCGAGACATGCTTCCCCATCTCAAAAAACGAGCGGAAGATCAACTCCCGCTGGGGAGTCATTTTGAAGCCCTTGGTCTTGAGAAACTCTTTCATCTGCTTTTTCTTCTCTCACTGACCTTATCGGTCAAATGAAAACGATTTTCAATTGCAATAATAGGAAAAATCGAAGATTGTCAAGTCCTTTATGGAGAAAAACGTGATTTCCTTCACGTGCCGTAACCCATTATCCAACAACAAAAAGGCCACCCTCAGCGGATGGCCCTTCTGAACAAACATGTTCAAAATTAGTCTACTTTAGCAGCACCATCTTCTTTGATTCGGTTTTCCCATCGCGTTCCAGTCGATACAGATAGACTCCGGTGGCAACACGATTTCCACTCTCATCGGTACCGTTCCATTCCACTGTATACTCACCCACTCCTTGCTCTTTGTCCACAAGAGTTCGCACAACTTGGCCGGTCAAATTGTAGATCGCCAGGTGCGTTCTTTGCAGGGATGATTTCCCGGATGCGGCCCGCGTCACCATATACTTGATGGTCGTAGTCGGGTTAAATGGGTTCGGATAATTCTGTCTGAGTGAGAACTCTTTTGGCAAGGTCGGTCGAACTGGATCATCGATTCCGGTCGATGTCCCTCCAAAGAAAGCCATCACCCGAGCCAGCAACGAGTCGCGCGGGAAGAACCCCTGCGAAGTATCCGTCTGGCTGACATACTCAAACCCAAAGCTTGTCACCACCGTCTTGTACGCGCCGGTATAGGTGGCACCAACATCACCAAAAACAGCGACACCGGGAAGGAAACTGGCTGAGGCGGTGAACGCCAACTGCCCGCCATTCGCCGCGGCCACACGATACGCGCGTTTTACTTCATTTGGCGCAGTCGACTCGGCTCTGAACTTTGCGCCCTCCGACATCGGCGAGCCGGTCACTCCCCAATAGAACGGGCGTGACGTTGTCGATGAATCAACATATCTCACATGCAAGTAATCACGCAGAAACACGGAATCTGACTGGGCCAGTTGATACACCGCTCCAGCGCTTCCCAGCGCGAGATTGCCGCCGCCATCCATGAATGCCTTCAGCGCGGTTCGTTCGGCGACGCTCAACGATCCTCCGGTCGTCCGCAAACCGGTACACCAGAAGATATGACTGTATTTGGCAAGATCTGTGGAGGTCGGCGCGCCTTGTGTAAGCGTGTTCCAAACGATGTAAGGTATACGCAGTCTCGTAAATGACTGTACATAGGCATCGGAGGCGACATCCCCGTTGTCGTCGTCTACCAGCAGCACAGACACCGGCCCCATCGCTTTGTCAAACTGGAAACTCTGCACATAATTGCGGTCGCCGCTCCCTACTGCGGAGTCGGCCCGCACGGTCAACGTAAATGCTGTGATTTCCGGCTCTGCTCCCGGTTTGATTCGGAATCTTATCGGATTCGCGGCATAGAAATCGTCCTGGATGGTCGGACTTAGATAATTGGTCTGAGCTACGTTGCTATCGAGAAATTCGATATACGGATTGGTGCAGCTCAAGGACATTTCCCAATCCCACGCCGGCCGCATCAGGTTATCGATGCGACAGTGGAACTCCACGGTCTCCCCCTCTTCAAACAACCCGTCACCGTCGCCAATCGCTTCGATGAACTGCAGTGAATCCCAATTCGCCAGCACTATATACGGACGCGAATAGGTCACGTCAAAATCGGCATACATCACCGAATCAGCATTCGAGATATTCCACACCCCGACCTCGGTTGTCGCCGACCCGACATTGGTCTTGCTGTTCGGTACACTAAGATTATGGAAATTCCGATTGTTGGTCGAACCCGGCCAGACATCCCCCGCATCGCCTCGGCTTCCAACCGTGGCCAGACTGTTGAGTCCATCCGCCTGTTCCAGCGCGACCATATAGCGAGCTTCATTGTTGTTGCTGCCGGCTGATTGATCTATGTGGTAGATGCAGAGCCCACCGTATGGAAGTCCCGCGTCAAATCCCAACAACGGTCTATTCTCGACAAGCCAGTACTCTCCGGCGCCGGACACATTATCCTTTAACTGATACACTACCGGATTGAACTGCACTGCCGGAATGGCTACCTGCGAGCGATTGGTCAGCAGGCTGTCGAAATGGTCGATGAAGGGGATCGGATCTATTCGCCGCTTGCACCACGGATCAAAGTGTGCCGGGAGCTGTTGTCCACCGTTATAATTGCCCGAGGCCATCAGCGACCACCGACCCAGACCCTCGGATGTCCCATCCGTATCATACAAGTCGGGAAGTCCGAGCGTATGACCGAACTCATGGCACATCACCCCGATCGCCTGCAATTCGTTGTTAAACTCCTCCGGCACGACATTGTAGGTCTGCAGCAATACACCATCGAGAATCGGCGTGTTGAAGATATCCGCCTTATGTGACCAGATCCCATAGGCGCCCGTTTCTGCGCCGGCACCGGGGTGGATCACAATGATCGGAACTCCAAGACCGGGATTATTAAACGCCGCATAGTTAACGTCGTTATTGGCGGCATTGACCGCATGATTGGCCAGGAGCGGTCCACCGGCCCCCAAGCCATCGTTCCCCCCTTCGTAGAAGGCATACGTATTCGGCATCAAATACGGGCCGAATACCTCGCCATGGATCAGTAACTTGCCGTAAGAATTCTCAAGATAGAAATCGGTCATCGACCCGGTTGGATTGAAAACAGGATCGGTGAGCCGATTCGAGAAAAGAATGGAATCAAATTTGTCGCGAGTCCCGACGACTGAATGCATGGCGTATGTCCAGTCAGAGAACTCCGCCATGATCACCACAACATGAATGGTATCGATAGCGTCCGCACTGGCGGCCATCTTCGCTCGATACTCTTGCCGAACCGCATCTGAGTACACCACCGGACTGCAACCGCCGGCCTGCTTGAAGGCCCGCAGATTCGCGAGTTTCTGCTCAAGTACTCCTTCAGCTTTCCACTTTTCGATCGCCTCTTCCGTAGGCGCTACAGCAATTGCTGTTGATATCAACAAACAGAGGGTTGCCAACCCGGCCGCGATACGCAGTAACCATCTGAACGACATGTCCATACCCTTCACAACAGGCGTGTAAAATAGAACCAGTTTATCGGCCCAAATATACACCCGCCGGGGCTACTTTAAAAGCATCATTTTCCGGGATTCTGACGCGGAATTGGTGGAAAGACGATAGAAATAGACCCCTGCCGCGACCGCCGACCCCTTGCGGTCGGTCCCTTCCCAGATGAACCGGTGTTCACCGGCTGTCATCGGGCCATCCACCAGGTTGACTACTTCCTGCCCGAGCAGGTTGTAGATAGTCAAACTAACCTGCGTCGCGGATTGGAGAGTGAAGGAAATCGTAGTTGAAGGATTGAATGGATTGGGATAATTCTGGCGCAGCTCAAACTGGTTCGGCAAAAGATCATTCCCATCAACCGAGGTCGTCACATCGTAACGCATCCGGGCGCGAGTCGCCCGTTCGATCAGTTCTTCCCGGCTGTTGGCCGCCACGAAAGCCAGCGCAACTTCAGTGCTCCCCTGCGGAGCCAGATTGAACGGACCAGTATGCAGGATTATCATCTTGTCGCCCACGCTTGTCGTATTCGGTTGGTGAGCCTGGGTGGACAGAACTGCGTACTGCTGCTGTCTGGTCATACCGGTCTTGGTACTGCCGTTATCCCTGACCGAGAACCATCCACCCGAAAGAGCAACGAGACCGGTCACCGGCCCAGCCCCCTGGGACCGATGAATAGCCAGGTTGAGACCGCTTACGATCTCCGCCGTGTCACTGCTCGATACGTCAAAATCAGCCAATAGCCCGAAGTACAGCCCTGTCAGCGGGTCGAGCGCTGAGTTGGTGACCTGATACTTCACGATCACGAATCCATCGTCGCCCGCCTCGGTAAAGTTGACCGATTCTTGGCGTATTTGTACCGGGATCGGCAACGCGGAATTGTTGTCGCTGAATCTGCTGATATTGCGCTCTGAAGTGCCGTCATTTGTCCACGCGGCTGAACCGGGTGTCTGCGGACGGAAATCAGAGGCCTTCAGACGTCCCAACGAATCACGAATGGCTGTCGAAAGCTGCGCTAAATTGCGGCCGATCATGATACCTGCTTCGTACAGCAGGTTATTGCCACCGTTCAATCGCATCCCGTCCCCCCCCGCGTTGTATATCGAACCCGCTGTCAATCCAAATTCGCCGAATTCGGAAACCGAGATCGTCAGATCGCCGGCCTCATGCGTGGTGATATTCCCCGGCGCTGGAATCCCCAACGTCAGGTCAAAGTCGACTGAATCCAACAACACCCCAGTTGTATTTCTGAACCGAATGCGTAATGTCGCAACACTTCCATGAATGATCGACTCATTGACATCCAGCACGAAGGGCAGACTGTTCACCGCCATAGTCCCACCGCTGCCAAACAAGAATGTCTGTGAAGACGAGGAAACGGTCACCAACTCCGGCGACAATGATAACAACTCCCCGGTGACTTGTTCGATATTGGCCGCGGAGTTCGTGATGTACACCTGGAATCCGGTTGTTTCTCCCGGCATCGCGATCCCGTCCCCTGAAATGAACTTGTTTGCGACGTGCAGGTAAGCTTCGGTCGGTATTGGCAGGAAGGCGAGCATCTGTGACGCGTCCACCAGCCCATGCCCATACGCGTTATCTTCGCCGACTGGCCCAAGATCAGCCGCCGACTGCATAATGGCATACTTGATCTGTTCGACCGTCGCGTCAGGATTGTACTGCCGACAGAGCGCCACCAACCCGGCGATATACGGCGCCGCCATCGAAGTCCCGGTCATCAGCACATACCCGCCACCCTTGGTCGAGGAGCGAACGCCGACGCCCGGAGCGACAACTTCGGGCTTCACCTGCGTTGTGTCACAGGCCGATGGTCCACGGCTCGAGAAATCCGCGATTACTTTGCTGCTGTTCACCGCGCCGACACAGAACGAATTGTAAGGAGTGGTCGCACGATTGGCGGGATTCCGGATTGACATGGCACCAAATCTCCCCTCGTTACCCGCCGCGAAGATCGTCGCGATACCGGCCGCTTCGACATTATCCAGCGCCTGCCAAAAAAGCGTTGAACATGGCGCGATGGCCGAACCAGTCAGCGCGGGCAAGCCCCATGAATTCAGGATGACATCCGGAACATCGTCGGTCGTCGCCGCATTCCCATCCGGATTGAGTGCCCACTGGAATGCTCCGAGTATGTGCGTGATCGTCGTTGAGAGATCAGGACCCTGATCGATCACTCCTGCCGTGATCCACTCGGCATCCGGCGCGACACCAAAGCTGTCGGCATCAACAGAACCAACCATCACACCCATCGTGTGGGTGCCATGGCCGGTTTTGTCAAACGGCAGACTGTCCGGTGCGACCGCCGAGAAGAAAGACTCACGCAACGTCGCGTGATTACCGCGCCATTTGGGTGCCAGGGCCGGATGAAGGCGATCCACGCCAGTATCAAAACTGCACACCAATCGACCCTTGCCGGTGATACCGGTCTGCCAGAGATTCGGCACGTTGAGCATCTGAAGTTCAGCGCTGGCCGACGTCACCAGCGATGGCGCGGGTTGCACCGCGACCGGCGCGGTCAGTTCTATAGGAAGATCAGAGATGACTTGATCAACGCTATTGAGATTTGCCAATTCTTCCAGGTTACTCGCCTTCACGGTCATGCTGTACGCTGGGATGATCCAGTGGCGTTTTACTCCGCCGATCGCCAGCGCTTTGATCTGAGCATCAACCGGCTTCATCAGATTTTCCGCGTCTGACTGGAGTCGCGCAGACACTGTCTTGATTCGCTCCGCGCGGCTCAGATCAACTCTCCCGGCCGCCTGGAGAATGGCAAATTGGGTAGAGGGATTCTGGAGAAAGACCACGACTGAGACCAAACTATCCGAAAGGGACTGATCCGCGGCAACATTCTTCAGATCCTGATCCAGTCTCCCGGCTATACTTTGCCCAGCCAGAAGGATGAGTGTCAGGGTCAGAAGGAGAGATGCTGCCGTGCGTTTGTTCATGGATGCCTTTCCCTTCGCGTTACGAGAGGGGTTGAGCAACCATTATGCCATGAATTTGCTCAGAAATTGAACTGCAGAGGCCTGCACCTGAGCCCGCGGATCACTGGCGATGCTATTGCACAACAACATCTTACACTCACTGTTCGTCGGGGATCGGGGTTTGGCGCAAATGGAAAGTTCTATTCACCCTATGCAATCCGATTCCATCCCCCCGCATCTTTGGTTGAAGCTGCATTTGTTTGCGAATATATTGGCGTATGGCCGGATTTGTGATTCGCTTCTGGAAAGAGCACCGTTGGCTCATTCTCCTCCTCGTCGCGGCCATCTTTGTACGACTCGCCTACTTGCAGTACTATGCCTCCCTCCCCGAATGGAATCAGCTTACGGTCGACAATTATTACCATTTGCACTGGGCGCAACGGATCGCCGATGGCGACATTTTCGGCGGTACGACTTACTTTCGCGCGCCGCTCTATGTCTATCTGCTCTCGGTTGTCATCGCGTTATTTGGCGATTCGCTCTGGACGCTCAGGCTTTTCGGTCTGCTGATAGGCGTGGCTTCAATCGGCATGACCTACCTCCTCGCGCGTTCGTGCCTGAGTCGAAATCTCTCTCTGGTAGCGGCATTTATACATGCTATTTATCCAGCCGCGGTCTATTTCGACGGCGAGCTTCTTCTGGATCCGTTGTTCACACTACTGGTTCAACTCGCTCTATGGCGCACGCTGCATTGTTATAAAGATCAGACTTTGCGCAGTGTTTTCTGGTGCGGGATATTCTGGGGACTCGCCAGTATAACTCGCCCCACCGCACTCGTACTCGCCGCGACGCTGTTGATCGCGATACTCCTTTGGAGAAATTCTGGTCAGATCCGTATTCGATCCGCACTCGCCCTGTTCGCGGGACTATTCCTCTGCGCGGCCCCGATCACCATTCGAAATCTGGCGGTCGCCGGCGACCCGGTCCTCATAGCCTCCCAGGGCGGCATAAACTTTTTCATTGGCAACAATTCGCACGCCGACGGTATCTCCGCCGTCCTGCCGCAACCATTCGGCCACAACTGGCAGATCGCCGATATCTCCTATGTCGCGGAAGTCAAAGAGGGAAAGTCCCTCACTCCAGGTCAGGTCTCCAACTACTGGGCCGGACAGGCCTACCAGTGGATATTCCACAATCCCCTTGAATGGCTCTCGCTCACGCTCAAGAAACTCTATTACTCAATTTCCGACCGTGAGATTTCGAACAACCGGGATATGGACGCCTTCTTTCAGAAGATCCCGTTCCTTGGCTCGCATCCGCTTTCGTTTGCCTGGATATTCGCGCTCGGCGTGGTCGGCGCGATCGCCGGATGGCGCACCAGTGCCTCAACCAGGATCCTTTCGCTGACGGTTCTCCTATTTGTTTTAGCAAACTCAATCTTCTTCGTGAACAGCCGTTTTCGGCTCCCGGAGATCCCCCTCTTGATCATTCTCTCGATAAGCGCGCTCGCGTGGATCCTCCGCGATCGCAATTATCGAACGCGGCACGGCTTGATCGGTTTAGCGGCCGCTATTGTGCTGTTTCTATTCTCTTTCTTGCCGGTGGTCAGTTTCCCCACCGGCTCCGATGTCACCGGTCTCGCCTCTCAGGGGATATTCCATTATCGCCAGGGAGAATATCAGCGCGCTATTCAGATAGGACACCAGATCCTCGAGCGCGACCCGAAATTCCCGGAGGCCAATCTCAATATTGGCGCGGCATGGTTCCGTTTAGCGAATGGCGACTCAGCAAAATACTACTTCGAACGCGAACGCGGACTCTACCCCGGTCGTCCTCGAGCGTACACCAATCTCGCGTCGTATTATCTGGTCAATCATCAATATGACTCCTCGTACATCAAGCTAAACCGCGCGCTGCTGCTCCGACCGTACGACCTCAGCGCCAACACACTTCTCATCCGCACTGCCGCGGCGGACAATTCGGTCGGCGAAACAGAGTTGACTGGATATTTGAATTCAACCCTGACTGAAACCGACAGCAATCTGGTGATCATGCTCGAAGCCGCCAAAGCCGCTTCCGGCCGTCACTCATTCGCAGATGCCGAACAGCTTCTGCGAACCTCGCTCTCTACTTCTCCTCCGCCGGTCGAAACCGATGACCTCGCGTTCGACGAAGCCTATCCGTACACTCCGGCTAGACTGCGCAAACTGAGAGCGCAGTCACATTATGAATTGGGTTTCGTCCTCGGACAGACAGGTCGATTTGAGGAGTCCATCAACGAAAGCAGACAGGCGATTGCGCTGGACTCGCTTCTTTCCGCGGCCTACGTGAATCTTTTCTCCGGATTTGTCTCAACCGGCCAACTGCGATCCGCCGACTCTGTTCTATCCCGCGCATCCGCGCTCTTCCCAAATGACCCGACTATTCGCCAATTACTGACTCGCCTGAAACAGTGATCTCGTTCAAAAGAAAAGGGGCCGACCAATGGTCGGCCCCTGACATGATCAGTGGTGTGAAACGATCGAGTTATTCGATCGGTATCCCATTCGCGCGCTTGTAAGCGATCACCCGTTCATCATCATTCCGACGGACCTCATCCACCGTAAATGACGCAACTGACGAGACATTGCGATTGATCGTCTCGTTAGGCGCTCCCAAACCGGTCGGATATGCCCAGTCAAGCATGGCATGTACGACTGTGGTCATGGGGCCGCTCTCCATCCCCAGCGGGGTGAAGGAGAAGTGCGCGGTCTTGAACAGATTCGTCGCGTAGCGAATCGCCACCGGAGAACCGTCGTAGCTCAACTGCGGCCCAAGCGGATGGGTCAGACCATACTTGGACTTGTACAGATAGAGCGGCTCGGTGCCGTACACACGCTGTACCCAGCCGACTTCGGGCAAGGCCGCGGTCGTGTCGATCCACAACACCTTTGAACGATCGAACGGTATAAGCGGCGGGATCGGGAAACCCCATTCGTACCGAGTGTGCAACAGCGCGGTATCCAGCGCCAGATCAGGGAAACTGGCGGCATCATACTGGTTCAGGCGAAGACTGTACGCACCAACAAAGTCTTCGATACGCACCGACGGCTTAACCGACGCGGTATCCAGCGCGTAATGCCACCACCCGTGATAGACGAATCCGGAGATCCCGAAATACCGGATATACTCTGACGGAGGCGCGACCGGGTTGGTCGGATCTGTGAAATCCTTGGCCTTGTCAGTCCCCTCAGGACCGGCAGAACGGGCGAACTGGATGACGTTCACACCGGCATCGATCGCCTTAAAGATCGTGATCGCCGGCGGTGCCAGACCTTTGCCGTCAATCAAGAATGGCTTCTCAACAGAGTCGTTGTACAGAATCGCGATCTTATATCGAAGCAGTTTCTTAAGCGGGATCGAGTTGACACCATCCAGAAGATAGAAGTCAAGTGTATCCCACGCGTTAGGCTGCCAGGTGTTTACAATATTCTTCCAGTACCCATACGCCTCTACCGGCTTCGGGCCGTTCAGGCGGCGGAACTTGCGTGTGAAATCAACCACCAGCACTTCGCGCTCGTATTTTGGCTCGATAACGTTGACCCCCTTAAAGGCCGGGACCAAATCGGGGACATTCGCATCGTCGCGGCAGCGAACCCATAATAGGAATTTCTCTTCCGTCGTCGTATCTGAGGGCCGCAGACGGTAGGCGTCAAAAACGGTATCGGCAAGGTTGGACACCCACGGATTCGTTCCGTCACCGGAGCTGTCCGCGACTCGGCGAAGTCCCGCCGTGGCGAGCGCCGGATCATCGATCATGAACATACTGTCCAGCGTACCGAATGGGTTTGAACTCGTAATGGTATCGACCAGCAGTCTCGTGCAAAGATAGTGCACGAGCGTATCTGGAGTAGCGGTCGTGTCTAGCGAATCACAATAGAAGAGGATCGTATCCTGATCACCAAGACGATACAGCCGGCCGTCGTTGGCCAGAAAGACCCGCTTCACGTAGTCCCGCATCATGTTGCGATACTCGTTGTTGTTCGTAGCATCGAACTTATACGGACCCAACAGCTTCCACTCAAACTCGAATGGTGGTGGATCAGACGGATAATCTGTTTTGTCTTCGCCATACCAGCCGATTCGCACACCGGTGATGGCGCCACCCTCGTTCACCGCGTTAATGAACGGAGAGGTATTCTCATCGTATGATCCGGGCAGGCGTATGATCGTCTGCGGCGGGTTGTCATTGCGGAAGAAGCGGCGATAGATAATGTCAGATCCCACCCCCTGTTCATCAAACGCCTGCAAGAAGACATACTGCGGCACGAAGACGTTCACCGGGTCGGTCAGGTCAGCCTGCATCCGTACCGCGGACTGAGTCTGTGGATCCGGAAGTGAATCGTCAACCGTCAAATAGGTCCAAGCGGCCGGTGGCAAACCGTTTAACGTGCTGGTGATATACTGGGCCGGAGTCTGCGTCCCCATTTCCGACTCAAGGACCACTTTGTACCGGAACTGACGTACCTGGCCGTCCGGATCACTGCCGATCCAGTAAATGACCGGGTTACGCGAGGTCTCGTACCCTTCCGGCGGAATGTTCACGAAATAGACCACCGGTTTCATATTGGCTGTCTGTTCGCCGGAGATCCGGTCCGGACAGCCGGACAACAGGATCGCCGATGCCACCAAAGCAAGCGCGACGGCCAGAACCGTGAGTCGAGATCTAATAGCAGAAGTCATTGTACCCTTCATCTTTCATTTCCCTCTCACGCTCAGAAGCTGATAGCCATGCTGAACCGGTGTACTTCGGTCAGGATGCCGTAATCCTGAAACGCGTAATCGACGCGCAGTTCCTTCTCCTGGCCGAACGGCAGCCGTACGCCGCCGCCAAACGTCAGGCCGTCTTCATCGTAATTGAAGCGGCTCCCCGCGCGAAGGACAAATCGATCGTTGAATGTATACTCAAGACCGGCGTTGTATTTCTCAAGGTTATCCGACGGATGCGAACCCTCCGCGGCGAAGGTCATCAGGTGATTCTGATTCTCGATCACATTGATGCTCGCGCCGAACCGGAAGTTGATCGGGAGCGGATAGGCTTTGTCGATGAACTTGAGATCCGGTCCGAAATTCGTGATCACCATCGCGATCTTGAATCCGCGGAAACCCGTATCGTAGTTCGTGCCAACATCGGCCGACCAGCCGTTCGCCGTATAATCGTGGAAATATTCGCCGACGTACTTGACGTTCAGACCGATAGAGAAACGATCCGTCAGGTACCGGCCATATCCAAGTGAGATCGCCATATCCTGGGCGGAGAATTCCCGGCCGGTCCCTTCATAGGTCCCCTGCTGGTATGTCCGCTCGATCATCTTGCCGGAGCTCAGGCCGTAGAGGCCGATACCGACCACACCGCCAACCGCCTCAAGCGGTACGCCCATCCCGACGAAACCATAATTGACGTCCGCGGGGAGCGAGATGTAGGTGGTCATCACCTCTTTGCCGAGCAGCGCGGTCAAGCCGGCAGGATTATAATAGACGGCGGAAATATCGTTCGCCACCGCCGCAAAGGCTTCGGCCATACCCATGGCTCGCGCCGATACACCCAATTCCAGAAACTGGGCGCCGGTGGTGCCGACTTTTGCCTGGGCCGCAACCATCGACGGCAGTAGCAACGCAAACACGACTGCCAGAACCGGCAGTGTGATCCGTGCTAACGCCATTCCGGTGCGCCGGCTCGTGTGTGTCGCCATGTTATCCTCATTACGCTTCATAGTCACTCGTTGCCTCACCCTGCCAGGTTAGAGGTTCATCTCCAGTCCGACGCGGACCTGACGACCATATCCCCAGTTCCCCGGGTTCTGGTCGTAATCAGTGCCCTGGAAGACCAGGCCGCTGATATTCTGCTGCGTGTCCGCGCGACCCGTCGTCGAGTACACCGCGTCCGCGTTCCGCGTATCAAATACGTTCTCTACCCACAAGATGAAACTATAGTCCATTCCCACGAACTTGAATTCTTTGTTGAATCGGATATCAAAGTAAGCCGTCGCCGGATAGCGCAACGAGTTGCGCTCGATCTCTTCGCTCGAAGAGACATCCAGGTTCGGATACTTTGAATCCGGGGTGAACGGACGGCCCGACTCGATGATCGTCTCGATGCTCAGCGCCCATCCGTTCGGGATCGGCAAACCGAACAGGCGCGGTTTCACGCTGTTCGGAATATAGAACTGAACGTACGATTTGATCGAGTGACGGATATCGTTATCCAGAGCGGCTTCCGTCAGTGGCTCACGCGACAACGCGAAGTCGGTCAGATAGTTCTCGGAAGCCTGCGACGCCTTGCCGTACGCGAACGCGTAGGTGTAGCTCAACTGGCCGTTCACATATCCGCCGCCACGCTTCTCAAGCGTCAACTCGAATCCGCGGCTCCGGCCGTAATCGCGGTTGCGATACTGGTTCACCGTGCGGCGGTTCAACGTCACACGCTGCTGGTTGATCTTGTCGAACTCATCCTTGAAGTAACCGGAGAAGTCGATCGCGTAGTTCTCATTCATAGCGTACTTCACGCCGAACGAGTACTGCACCGTCTTCTGGTAATCCAGGTTGTAGTTACCGACCACATCGTTCGCGTCCACACTGGTCGTGTTGCGCGCGTACATGTAGCGGTACTCCGGAAGCTGGAAGAAGTGCCCGTAGTTAAAGTGCACTTTCGCCTTATCCGAGATCGGGTACGAGAACCCGATACGCGGCGAGATCTTCTGACGGTCGCCCAGGATCGTGCCGGAACCTAGGTCATCCCCCTTCACCACCGGCACCAGGGCCTCGGTGTCCTGGAGGAAGAAGTCCCAGCGCAATCCGATATTCGCGATCATCGAACCATATTCGAGGTTGTCACGGAAATACAGCGTGCCCGTGATCGGCTCGTAGGAGAAGAAGTCACGGAAGATACCGCGGGTTGGATACGGTTCATCCGGGATGCCATCCTTGTTCACATCGGTTACGCGACCGGTGAAGGGGAGGTATGACTTCTGGATCTCCTCATATGAGAAGAGCTCTTTTGACAGGGCAATACCGGCCTTCAACTGATGGTTACCCAATTGACGGAAGCCCTTGACCTCTCCGCGGTAGGTCCGCGTCCGGCGACGGTGCCACAGCACGTCCTCATCATATGAGCCTGGATTGAGGAAGTTCGATGAACCACCGTAATCGTATTTGCCGTTACCGTTTCGGTCGACAAACTTCTCACCTGGATCGTACAAACCGTTCGGCAGATCAAAGATTCCGTTACCGTTACGGTCGTAGTATGGAATCGAGGATTCCCACTGGAACGGAAGAGTGTTTTCCGGTCCGTCGTGGCGGCCATTATAATTGAGGTCCTGGTTGATACTCGGGTCGGAGGAACGGATGAATCCGTCCACGCCGTTGTCATACACACCATTACCATTAATATCTGTGTACGGCTCACCACGAATCGAGTCGCCGTCGATGAAGGTCTCCGGCTCACGCTGGTTGATCGGTTTCAACCGCTCATTGTCCAGCAGGTGATTGCCGTTTTTGTCGTTAAGATAGTCGCCCTGATCCCAAACGCCGTTGTTATTCAGGTCGACAAACGGCTCGCCTTCAAGGTTGTCAATGATGCCATTATTATTGAAGCGGAACTCCGCCGTATCCAGCTCGCCGGTCTGCGCGTCGATATACGGGATGAACTCGCCGCGCGTGTAATTCGGCCCCGAGAAATCGGCGCCATAGACCGCTGAATCCGGATACAGGTTGATGAGCGGCTCCGGAGCGTCGTAAATACCGTTGTTATTCCGGTCAGTGTACGACTCCCACTCAGATTCCAGGAAGAACTGGTCAGGATTCAAACCTTTCCCTGGATTCTTAGGGTCGCCCGGCTGCTGGCGCACATTCTTCTCATAGAACGAGAATACCGCCTCGTAGCTCATGTTCTTGGATATTTCCTGCGACATTTCAAGAGACAACGACTGCCACTTATCTTCGGCGATCGTCGCGGTCGAGGAAGTGTAACGATAGGCCCAGCTGAACGGCGTCCAGCGGGTCTTCGAATACTTGTAGGAGAGAATAAAGTTCAGATTCTGGCGCGGACGGAACTTCAAGTTCGCCTGCCAGGAGTACCGATTGTTCGCGCGATTCGGGATATTGAACAAGCCAAAGAAGTCGTTGGTCCCAAATTCCCGGGTGGTAGTGCGAGTGTCGTAGTCGGCATACTGATACACACCGTCCGACAGATCCATCTCACCGTACAGGTAGTACGTGAATTCTTTGTCGGCCAGGAAATTGAGGCCGAACGCCGGAAGGATCTTCTTGGTCAGGAACTGATCCGGTCCAGAGATCGAACCGCGAATGAAATCATAGTTGCGCGAATACTTGTTCAGATCCTGCGTTCCCAGATCGTCGGTGATATACTGCATGTTGATACGGGTATTGTCTTTGTTACCCGTCTGCGAAGTCAGCTTGACGATACCGGAGAGCGCATTTCCGTACTCAGGGTCGAATCCATCCTTAATGATCTGGATCTCCTGAATCGAGCCGGAAACGAGCGAAAGGTTTGCCCCAGCGCCGCCGGTTCCGCCAAGCGGGTCACCGATCGGCACGCCGTCCACGATGTACGCAACCTCGCCGGCGCGGCCACCGCGAATGAAGACCTGACCCGAAGTGGTCGTCTGCACACCGGCCACGTTCTTCAACAGAGCGTCCACGGTCTGCACCGGCTTCTTTTGGATCGCGGCGGAAGTAATGGAGACCTGGTTCGAGGTCTCATACTTCTGGATCGGATCCTGAGTCGCGATCACCTCGATCTTGACATCCAGGTCCGTCACCTTCTTGACCAGCTTCTGGTTTACTTCAGTGGTGAAGTCGGACTTAACCTCCACATTGCTCACGTCGACCGTGCTGTAGTCGACTGATGAGACGCGCAGAGTGTAGGTCCCGGGATCGAGACGGGCGATCATGTACCGTCCATCCGGATCCGACATCCCGCCGAACTTCGTTCCCACTACCAGCACCGATGCACCGATGACCGGTTCTCCAGTTTCTTTGTCCGTAAGCCGTCCTTTGATCTGGCCGGTCGAAGCCGCGTACAGCGAGGTAGCGCCGATAGCAACTACGCATAGACAAACCACGAAACTGAGAAGCAGCCGTTTAGCAACGCCGTGCATTTCTCTTCCTCCTGATATCTCAGAACATTCGAACATTCGCACTTCCTGTGGCGCTACCGCGGCAATGTCACGGAATACGCCAGTTGTTTCACCGATGGTGGCAACTGGTTGGATGAGAAGAAAGCGAGGGGGCTTCGCCAGACAAAACAGGCAGGAGCAGCAATCTTAATATCCAACCCTATCATTCACTTACACAAGCCGGTCAAACCAACATCCGCAGACCGGCAGCAGCCGGAAAAGTAGCCGCAATTCGCCGGGGAAGTCAAGCGCTATTTTTCGGCCGCCCACACTCTAACTTGGTATGCTATAGACTACTTGCGGCGTCGCTTTGTTTAATGATTTCACGGCGTTCACACGCCGCCATTTCCACGCGCGCTACCTGCGCTTTCACCCCCGGATACTGCAACAGATCCGCATCCCCCGACGCAAATTCTACCCCAAGCGCCTCTCCCATCACCTGACGAAACAGTAAAGCATACCGTCCAAAGCGACTTTCCGACATAATTGCCAGATGGTCGTCTATCTTATCCACATCTGTATCCAACGCCGGATGCTTGCACAGCCCGGCAAGTTTGATGGAGCCGTGCTGTAACAATGCATCCCCCAATCGTTTCTGGGCCGAGGCGACAACTTTGCGCCCGTCCGCAAGAAGCTCGTACTTGGCCGACGAGGCAAAACAGGGAGCCTTGTGAAAAAACGCAGGTTGTGCGTTCTCCGGTGCTGATTTCCGGGCGTAAACTGCCGGTATTCCAACGGTGGCCGTGAACCTCCCCAATGCCTCCGCCAGATTTGCAGATACCCCCGACAGTGAGCCAACCAGAGCCGTGGAAGTCTGCCCCCGGCTATTGACTGCAATGGAATATGTTAGCTCGGACGGGTCGTGATAAATCGCTCGCCCACCCGTCACCCGACGAATAACCGGAGTTTCCCCCACGCGCGACCAGTCAAGCGCGGATTCCCGTTTTTGGTTATAGCCGAAGGTTATGCCGCCGGGTTGCCAGCAATAAAGACGCAGGTAAACTGCCCCGGGCCTGATTACTGCTTGAGAGAGGAGATATTCGTCAACGGCCATATTGACCGCTGGCGGACATCCGAAATGAGCATAAAAAAAGGCAACCGACATGGCCGCCAAGATACCACTAAAGGTCAGCGCCAGGCAAGTTGCCGAATCAGGAAATCGCGTCGAGACGATCGAGGTCGATATTGTACTGCTTGATCTTCAAGCGCAATGTCGACTCCGGAATATTCAGGGTCGCGGCGGCGTGCTTTTTGATCCCACGCTGCTCCCGCAACGCCTTCACGATAAACTTCTTCTCCCAGAACGCGAGATAGTCGTATAGCGAATAGGTCTCGCCGAAACTCGGGTCGAAATCAGTGCTGCCATTCCCATTCCCTTGCGGCACTGCTGTCACCACGGTAGAAGCCGACGCAAACGGGCTGGAGATCTTTCCGGAAAGCAGTTCAAGCGTGATCTCTTCGTTCTCGCCGGACAACAACACCAGCTTTTTCAGCTCGTTTTCGAGTTCACGCACGTTCCCCGGCCACTCGTAAGAGATAAGCGCGCGTAAGGCTTCCGGCGCTACTCGCTTCTTACTTTCCTCCAGGAAATGGCTGACCAACAGCGGGATATCTTCTCTGCGCTCACGCAATGGCGACAGGTGAAATGACATCGCCGACAATCTATAGTACAGATCCTGCCGGAACAGCCCCTTGGCCATCTGTTCTTTCAGGTCTTTGTTGGTCGCCGAGATAATACGAACATCGACAGTCCGCGGCACCGTCTCGCCAAGCCGCACCAGTTCCTTCGATTCCAGAACGCGAAGGACCTTCGCCTGGATAGAGAGCGGCATATCCGCCACTTCGTCCAGGAAGAATGTGCCGCCATCCGCTTCTTCGAATAATCCCGACTTGTCGCGGTCCGCGCCGGTAAAAGCGCCACGCTTGTACCCGAACAATTCAGACTCGAGCAAGGTCTCCGGCAGCGCCGCGCAGTTGACCGAGATGAAGCGCTTGTTCCGACGGATCGAATTGTAATGGATAGCGCGCGCCAGCAGATCTTTGCCCGTGCCGGTCTCACCTTCGATGGTGATCGAGATCGGAGAGTCGATGACCTGTCGCAATTGCGCCAGCATCTCTAGCATCTTGGCATTCTGGGTGATGATATTCGGAAACGCCGCCTTCTCCATCAACTGGGCTTTGAGCCGGCGGTTATCTTCCATCAACTTCATCTTCTGAAGTTCGGCCGACTTAAACGCGATCAGATCGGTGAATCCTACCGCGAAATTCAACTCCGCCTGGCTGAACGGATTCAGCATGTTGTCGACCGACAGCTTATCGACATACAGATAGCGCGTGCATTGGTCGGCCATGGTGAACGGCACAACCACGACGCTGGCGATCGCCTCCGGAGTGTCCGGGAAGAGACCGTTGATATACGGATCCCGACGGCAATCGAGCAACAGAGTCGGGCGGATCTGCGAGATCTCCTGCCCCATCAGCGGCTGGAAACTGTCGACGAATTTCTTGACCTGGAGCGGCGTCAACTGCCACGAGGCGACTATCTGAGTCCCCTCAAAATCCGGTGAATAGATCAACGCGCGATTGGCATTCGTCTTGCGGATAAGCGCCTTGAGCACGTCGTCGATCTGGACCGTCTTCAGATCCTGCATCTCCGGCTTGCTGATAAGATTGCCAAAAACTTTGAATTCGTTCTCTTCCGATACCGCCAACGCTACTGCCTGGTCGGTCAGCGAATGCAGGAACTGGCTGACCGCGCGAACTTTCGGACGATCATCCAGCGCCATGAACAGCTTCTCTGCCCGGCTGATCTTGCGGAATCCGCGCGACAGATCGCCACGCTGACAGGCAAACATGCCGGAACGGAAATCCGTCTCCGCCTGCCAGAACTCCAATTTCAGTTTGCGGAATATGCGGGCTGCTTCATCCAGTGATGACCGGATGATCTCGTGCTCATCAGACCCCGCGCTCATCTTAACTTCGGCGTGGGCCAACAAGGTGCGCGCCAGATCAAAGGGGTCACCGACTTGACGAGACAGTTCCACCGCGGCCCGAATATGCTCGATAGCATCATTGAATTCTTGACGCGCCGCGAAGATGCGGGCGATGACCAGGCGGGTCATGGCGACCTCGCCCTTTTCACCCAGTTGCAGCGATAATTCCAGCCCCTTCTGGGCGTACTTCATCGATTCATCCAGATTATCCAGCGCCAGCTCGGCCTCAGCCAAGCGACGGGCACACTGGGTGACCAGCGACGATTCGGGAGCCAGGAGACGTCCGGCGTGATATGCTTCATGCAGCAGATGTTTGGCCCGGACCGTATCGCCACGCTCCAGTGCCAGTTCACCGGCATATTCAAGATAGATGACTTTTTCGCGCTTCAGATCGAGACGAGTGATCAGGACGTTGGCTTTGTCCAACAGACGGGTCGACGCGACAAATTCGCGGCGACGCAACTGCAGGTACGACAGCGACAGTAGATTGAGAGCTTCGGAGATCTCCTCGGCATGTCCCTGATTAAAGGTCAGCGCGGTATTGAGATCGGATTCGGCCTGAGTCCACTGCCCCAGGAGCAGTCGAATTCGACCGAGGTTACCGGTCAATTGCGCGTGCTTGCGCGGATTATCGACGATCATACCGATCGCGTCCGCCAGGAAGTCGCTCGCGGCAGCGTATTCGCAACGGATGAACGACACGCGCGCCAATTCGTTAAGCGCGTCGATCTGACCCTCGCGGTCTCCGCCCCGACGATACGATGCCAGCGCATCCCGCGCGCGCATCTCTGAGTTCTTCAGATCACCGATCGCCGAATAAGATTTGGAGAGCACCAATTGCACTCTGCCAAAACGTTTGTTGACGGGGAAATCGGCCAGGAGTTTCGCGCCGCGAAGGCCATACTCGATCGCGGTACGATAGGAAGCCGCTGAAAACTGACAATCCGCCTTGAGGGAGAGCAAAAGCCCCAACTCAAGATCGCTGTCCATGAAGTTCCCTTCGTCAAGCGCTTCACACTCGCGGAGAGCCGCCGAGTATTTGCGCTGACGCAAAAGCTCCTCAATGGCCAGCAGGCGATTATCAATGACAAACTGTTGTGAGGAAAGGCTCATCTTTTATTACCGCTTCTAACGACGGTTGCTGGTTTGGGGCTGCCACACAGCCCCGCCCTTGCTTAGCGATCTGCGGTACGTACCGCCTGTCTTGCCTTCGTTCCGGACCCTGCTTGTCCGAACATCACACGCTCCGCGAAATAGTACGAAATGCGGAAAACCAATGATGTCGTCGAGCGCGACAACAGACGTGAGTTGCTGTCCGACCCAAGAGGAGCCGATGACGACGCAATAGCCGCTGAACCACGGCTTGGATCGTCATTTTCACCTGACGGACCACCGCTGTTCGACGTATTCCCTTTGCCGTCAGAGTCCCATGGGTGCTCACCCGAGAATCCAGGAACGGAGATGAAGATCGCAGCTAAAAGGGCGATGAGAAAAACTAGTCGTGAACGAATCGCGCCTCGCATAGACTTACCTCCAAACGTTGCCCATGACCAAAAGAATCAACTGTTAACTCTTATGGTCCACCTCTACAGAAAATACCTGAAAGCGCATTTTCTGCACACCTTATACTAAGATTTGCGTAGGGTTCTGTCAAGCAATAATTTGGGAGAGCGCAGAACCTGCGAATCAGCAAGTCACACGCCAGCGTAACAGTAAGAACGGAAATCTTTTCCGTGAAAGATCGATTCTCACACCAAAAACAAACGGCCGCTCCGATAAGCGACCGCAATTATGAGCGTATTCTATTCGTTAACAACAAGTTACCAAAACGGTCACCCCATTACCCGAGATGTCTTTCGCCAGACTCGTACTTTCTTGATTCGCTGACCATCCAACCGGATAATCTCAAACTCCAGGTCATGCCACCCAATCGTCATCCCCGGCTTCGGAACCCCGCCAATCAGGTAATACAGCAATCCACCGACCGTATCATAATCCCCTTGTTCATAGTCGGTATCCAGCGCATCCTGCAATTCTTCCACCAGCATAGCAGCGTCCACAAGGTATCGGCCATCCGACTGCGGGATGAACTGTGCCTCCTCGATATCATGCTCATCCTGGATCTCCCCGACGATCTCCTCCAGAATATCCTCAAGTGTCACCAGGCCGGAAACCCCGCCATATTCATCCACCACGACCGCGATGTGCAGTTTCGTCGCTTTGAATTCACGAAGTAGATCGCCGATGATCTTGGACTCCGGCACGAAGTACGCCTGCCGGAGATACTTATTGATGTCAAATCGCTCCCCCGGCTCAGGCGGATTCGCGAAGAGATCCTTTACATAGAGAATGCCGATCACTCGATCAATAGTCGTATCATACACCGGGTAGCGCGAGTAACCGTCCCGCTGGATCAACTGCTGGATCTCCCGGAAGGACATCTCTTTGTCGATCCCGACAATATCGATGCGCGGGATCATGATCTCACGTACGACCGTCTGATCCAGGAGGAAGATCTGGCCGATCATCTTCTTTTCGTCTTCCTCGATGATAACTTCGCTGATCCCAGCCTGGTCGGCCAAGGTCTCTATCGCGCGCTCGACAATCTCTTCTTTCTGTTCCTCAGCGGTCGCTTCTTCGCTCTTGATCCGCTTCAACGCCGCTCTGTATGCAGCCACCGCGGGATAGAAAATGACGTAAATCGAGGTAACCACCCACAGGTAGCGCGGCGCGCGCGTCGGATCGATCACGCGGCGGCTCGCTTTGCGCGGCATATACTCAACTATCGCGATATAGAGAACCCAGACCACCAGCAGTCCGCCGAAGTAGAAGTAGACGCTGGATATATCGAGTTTGCTGGCTACGACCTTCACCAGGAGCGAGGACATCAGGGTGAGCAGCATCAGCGAAAACGACTTATAGATTGTCGCAATCTGCATCAGCACTCGCGGATCACCCGCCAGCTTGATAATGAACTGACGGCGCCTGCGTGAGATGTGCGGGAGAAGTGTTTCTACCTCCTCGGGGTCCAGGTAGACCGCGAGAGAATACAGCGACACCACATAGGTCGACAGATACGACCAGATTATGACCAGCGCATATAACCAGATATCCATTAGCCTATCGTTCTCCCGATCGCCCGAAGATACTTTCGCTCCCGAGCTTCCATCTTTTCCGCCTCTTTGTCAAGCTGATGATCGTAGCCAAATAGATGCATCAAACCATGACAGGTCAACCGAAGATACTCATAGCGGAGCGTATTCCCCAGCTCCTTTGCCTGTCGCGTCGCGGTAGGCACGGATATGTATATCTCGCCAAAGACTGCGTCACTGGGCTTGGCATCATCAATATTGAATGACAGCACATCGGTCGCCTTGTCTTTGCCGCGGTATTCGTCGTTCAGTTGCCGGATGCGCCGGTCAGAGGTAAAGACAAGATTTATGGCCGCCTTCCAGTCACGCTTCGCTTCGTGTCTTGTGACTACCTTGAACAGCGCGGTCAAATCCTTTTGCGGAATCCGCGTTGGCGCCTCTTTATGAATAAGCAATCGCATGAGTACGTCAATCTTTCTTCGGGTAGGCGACCCGCTGGTGGAAAGCGCCTATTAATACCGTAGCGAATGCTTCGCGAATTCTCGCCAGGTCACGCAGGGTCAGCGGACATTCATCCAGTTCCCCTGACTGGAATCGGTCATTGATGATCCGTTGGATCAACTCATGTATCCGCGCCGGTTTGGGATTGTCCAGAGTCCGGCTGGCCGCTTCCACCGCGTCCGCCAGCATCGCAATACCGGTCTCCCTCACTTGCGGTTTCGGTCCGGGATAACGGAACTTATCCACCTGCGCCGGATCAAGCCCCTGTTCTACCGCCTTATTATAGAAGTAGGTCATCACCATCGTCCCGTGGTGCTCTTCGATGAAATTCAGGACATCATCCGGGATATCGTTTTCTTCTCCGAGCGCGCGGCCACGTTTGACGTGCGCGGCCAGAATGAGTGAAGACATTGAGGGAGTCAGCGCCTCATGCTTGGAACGGACGCCCAATTGATTCTCGATGAAATACTCCGGTATTTCTATCTTTCCGATATCGTGATAATAAGTTCCCACGCGCGCCAGAAGCGGATTCGCGTGGATCGCCTTCGCCGCCGCCTCGCTCAGGTTACCTACCGAAATCGAATGGTGATAGGTCCCCGGAGCCTCCAGCGCCAGCCGCTTGAGCAGCGGATGATTGAGATCCGATAACTCCAGTAGCGTAATATCAGTCGTGATCGAGAAGATCGACTCAAAGAACGGCAGAATGCCGATGGTAATAAGCGACGAAATGAGCGCGTTCAGGATCGCGAACTGCATCAGTTGCAGCATATCCCTCGTCGGGTTCAGCTTGAGCTGTTCGATCAGGAAGACCAGCAGGACATAAGTCAGGATGATCGACAGCGCGATTCGATAATAATGCGATCGTTTCCGCACTTCGCGCGAAGTTATCGCCGCCACTGTCCCTACTACGACTGTCACCAACACCAGCGTAAAATCAAACCGATGCAGCACCCCCAGCAGGATCGCGAAAACGACAGTGGACAGCATGCCGACCTCGGCATCAAACAGGATCGTCACCATGATCGGGAGGACGGCAATTGGGTAGAAATAGACCGACTCGTCCCAGCCCAACCGTTTGAGGACCAGAATGAGAATGATCTGCAGGACAAACACGCCCAATAGCGCCAATAACCGGGTATTTGAACGGTAGATATCCCGACGGAAGAAATAGAGGAAGAGATAAAGCGTTCCGAGAATGACGAAGATCAGCGCCATCCGCGCGACGATTGGGAGATAGAGCGCCAGGACGTTTCGCTCCGCCGCTTTCGCACGCAACAGGCGCGCCATCTCTTCGAGGATCATCTCCTCGCGCACGCTGACTTTGCGTCCCTGGCGGACGATCAACTGCCCCGGCTCGACCACTTCACTGGCCGACGAAACATCATCTAGCTGTTCGTTGACGCGGCGGGCGTACTCTGCCTGATCGGGGAAAAGATTCGGCTGAACAAAACTCCGCCCCAATAGATAGTAGAACTCGACGTCAATGGAATCAACTGATGCCAGTCGATTCAGCGCGGCCAGAAGCGTCGCGTTGGCTCCCGCGATATCGAGGATCTGCTCTCTAAGATAAAGCCCTTCCCAGTTCCCCCGACGGATAGAGACCATCGAGGTCGCCTCATCTCCCAAGTGCGAAAGATCCGCTACTATCCCGATCTTGTAGATCTGTTCGGCGTAGATGCGCTGGAGACGTCGCCTGAGCAGTTCGCCGCTTTCGGCGCTGACCAGCGACTTGAATATCGCTCCCTGGCTCAGAAGTGGAAATCGCCTGGCGACCGCGTCGATAACTTCCGGGGCGGTTCGCGTGGTCGGCTCTTTGCGCGCTGATTTAACAGAGTCGATCAGTTCAATGAACTGGTCGAATGACCGGTAGATCGCCTGCGTGACCGCGGTATCTTCCCGCACGGTCATCGGAATCACCAGCCGGCGACGGTCTTTCTCTTCTTCTATTTCCTTGGAATCTTTGAATAACGTGATCTGGAATGGGGCAATGACGTCATGCTCGGCGATATCGCCGCGGCGGGGCATATCCAGAGGGTCGAAGAAGTCTTCGGCGGGATAGGTAAACGCAATAAACGCCGCCACCGCCACCAGCATCAGTAGCTTTATCAGCTTGGCCCGCGGCGTCAGTTGCGGCTTCTGTCGGGTCACTGACTGGACCCGCAAGAGCCTCTTCACCCAACGCTTGATTCTCAGTAAGAATGCAAACATACGGCGGCTATCCGTGCGCCCAGTTTATTCCTTTGATCCCGCTTTCGGGTTTTCGTAGCGATCATACGCCTTGATGATCGCCTGGACCAGCGGATGTCGGATCACATCCCGCTCGGTCAGATATATGAACTCCAGCCCTGGAATTCCCTTGAGGATCCGCTGCACCTTGACCAGACCGGATGATTTTGCTTCCGGCAAGTCGATCTGCGTGATATCGCCCGTGATGATCGCTTTGGAACCATCGCCGATTCGGGTCAAAAACATTTTCATCTGCGCCGAAGTCGTATTCTGCGCCTCGTCGAGCACGACAAACGCTTCATTCAACGTCCGTCCGCGCATGAATGCCAGCGGTGCGATCTCGATTATCCCCATCTCCAGCAATTTGCGGATCTTGTCCGGCTGTAACATATCGTAGAGTGCGTCATAGACCGGCCGAAGATACGGGTCAACCTTTGCGCGGATATCACCCGGCAAAAAACCGAGCGATTCACCCGCTTCAACCGCGGGACGCGTAAAAACGATCCGGTTGACGCGATTCGCTTTCAGTTCGGCGACCGCCATTGCCACAGCAAGATAGGTTTTGCCGGTACCGGCAGGACCGATAGCGAACACCATGTCATTCTTGGCGACCGCTTCGACGTACTGCGACTGACCGATCGTTTTCGGCTTGATCGCTTTCTTGAGCGCGCTGGTGAGCAAGGCTTCGGTCGAGATAGATTCCGCCGGGCCCTGACCATTCTCGCGGACCATCGCCATTGCGTACGTCAGATACTGGTCGGTGATATAGGCCCCCTTGCGGATACGGGTCATCAAGTCGGTGAACAACGCCACTACCTGATCGACATCCTTCGGGTCGCCATCGATATTGATCCGGTCGCCGCGCGCGACGATCTTGACCGGGAAACGCGCCTCTATCTGGCGCAAAAAGCTGTCGCTCTGCCCGAACAGCAATCGCTGGTCGATCCCTTCAGTCAGGATGAACCGTCCGCGCTTATCCTCGTTAGTCTCGTGATTCATGCACTCTCAGTGAGAGTTAGTCTCCCTTCACGATCCTGAGGCCAAGTTCGGCCAACTGCTCCGGCTCTATCTCCGAAGGAGCGCCGTCCATCAATGATTGCGCCTGTGCCGTTTTCGGGAAGGCGATAACGTCGCGAATTGATTCCGAGTCGGTCATGATCGTCACAATACGATCCAGGCCGGGCGCGATACCGGCATGCGGCGGGGCGCCGTATTCAAGCGCTTTGAGCAGGAAGCCGAACATCCGGTCCGCGCGTTCTTTGTTGATGCCCAGTATCTGGAGGATCTTCTCCTGCAGGTCGCGACGGTTAATGCGTTGTCCGCCCGACGCGATCTCTGACCCGTTGAGCACGAGATCGTACTGCAGCGCGCGAGCCTGTCGCCACGGGTGGTTCAAGTCTGAACCGGAGATAGTTGACGTAAAACCGGCGTCGATCAATTTCAGATCCTCTTCCACCGGATGCGAAACAATATTGTGCATCGCCTCCCAACGGTTGTGTTCTTCATCATAATGGAACATTGGGAAATGCGTCACCCATAGGAATTTGTAATCCTTCGGGTTCATCAGGTTATGCTCACGCCCCAACTGCAGGCGCAACTGGCCAAGGATACTCTCGCATTTCAGCTTTTTGTCGGAGATGATAAAGAGCGCGTCGCCGACATTCACTTTCGCGGCTGCCAGGATCTTGTCGCGCATCTCATCGCCGATGAACTTGGTGATCGGAGATTTCACTTCGGAATCCGTCCGAAGCATATACGCCAATCCACTCGCGCCGAGATCTTTCGCCTTCTGCGTCAGGTCATCGAGCTGTTTCCGGCTGTAATGCGCGCCGCCGGTCAACACGATCCCCTTGACCACGCCGCCGGCATCGAGCGTATTGTTGAAAACAGAAAATCCGGAGCCTTTGACGATATCGCTTAGGTCAACTATCTCCATGCCGAACCGAAGATCCGGTTTGTCGATCCCCCACCGATTCATCACCTCCGCGAAATCGAGGCGCGGGAACGGGATCTGGATATCGACATGCAGGACGGTTTTCCAGATGTACTGCATCAACCCTTCGATGACATTCCAGACATCAGGAGGCGTGACGAACGACATCTCCATATCGATCTGGGTATGTTCCGGCTGACGATCCGAGCGAAGATCCTCATCGCGGAGGCATCGCGCCAACTGGAAATATTTATCAAAGCCCGAGATCATCAGAATTTGCTTGAGCAACTGCGGCGATTGCGGCAGCGCGTAGAATTTCCCCTGGTGGACCCGGCTCGGCACAACATAATCGCGCGCGCCTTCGGGAGTCGACCGCATCAGCAAGGGCGTCTCGATCTCGTAGAATCCTTTCCCACTCAGATAATTACGTATCGCCATGGTCGTTTCGTGGCGAATCCGCATCTTCTCCTGCATCTCTTTGCGGCGCAGGTCGAGATAGCGGTATTCCAGACGGAGCAGTTCGTTGGCGTTGGTGGTATCGGTTATCTCGAACGGCGGCGTCTTGGATTCGGCCAGAATATAGAACTCCGAGGCATTCACCTCGATATCGCCGGTCGCAAGTTTCGGATTATGGGTATTGGCCGGGCGATCTTGCACGGTCCCTTTGACGGCGACGACAAACTCGGCGCGGGCACGCTGCGCTTCGACCAGCATAGTCGGGTCGAATGACTCCGGATTTATCACAATCTGGGTGATACCGTAGCGATCGCGGAGGTCCAGAAAGAGCAGACCACCGAGATTACGGTAAGCGTTGACCCAGCCGTTGATATGGACGGATTGGCCGATATCGGCGGAGCGGAGCTGGCCGCAGGTATGGGTTCGTTTCAGTTCCGAGAAGTGGGGCACGTAGTCCTCATCTAATCTGTTGTTATACAAGTAAATATCGGCAGTCGGGGCCGATTGGTCAAGTGGGGGGTTTGGGTCATTTTGAGGGCTAAAGGTAGGGGGGCAGAGAGGGGATGTCAAGAGCCCGCCTCTGGCAAAACTGGGCCAGTGATTCATCGAGGCGGTGACAAGGTGGAGTCACCATACCGTTGCCAGCGAAAGGGTTGACCTGTCGGAAGTCAGAGAAAGTTGGTGCGTGGCGTTCTGACTACCCCCTATTAATGGGGGTGGACAATGGAGTACTATGCTTTGTATTACATACTCGCCCCACGCCTCCGACTGAATCGGGCCAGACGGTGCAAGAGATCATCTAATCCCTTTTTCCGGATGGCCCATATGCCGAAATTCAGAGCACTTTTTAGTGCGGGCTGGCTGGCGCAAAAGTCATCTGGTATTCGAAATCGACCGAACCATTGTTGCTACCTGAACCCGTGCCAGTCTGGAAGCGGTATTCACCGGGCACTAACTGCCCGTCCACTTCAAAGGAGGAGGCATTTTCCTGATTGGGAAGATCGAACCTATGCACAACTGACCCTGAGTTCGACGTCAGAGTGAACCCAGTTCCCGAATTCGTGGCCTGCCCAGACGCAGTGAGCGTGAAATAGACTGGCCCTCCTACCACGATAAAGCGAAGCTCAAAGGTCGAGGTCCCACCCGCCGACATACTACAGAATTGCGACTGTACCATTGATGTAGCGGATTCTGTCCCGCTAAAGCCAAGCAATGTATCCGGACCAATGACCGACAACGACGTTGACTGGCTTCCCGTGCTACTCGCGATATCGCCCGGTTCAATTTGGCAGTTCAGGCTTGCGGAGACTGTGCTGTTGAACGAACCAAAGTAATAGGGCGGGGCATACAGAGTGGAATCCCGCTGTTGATCAACCACGTCGTCTTCAGAAGTGCCGGGGAAACCGAAGTCCTTCGCGCTGGCGACAACCCATGAACCGCGGCGAGTAACGAGGACAAATCCGTTAAAGCCGCCCCCGGAACATCCAAGTAATTGGTCACGCTCGGTAGTGCTTCCTTGATAAAGGGAACTGTTCGCGTAATACTCCAGGATATCCCGGTCGCTCAACGCGTTTTCATCGAATTGTTTGCTTTCGCCGCAGACAGTGGCCGATTGCGCGGTATATATCGGCGGATTTTCCGCTGTGAGGTCAAACTTTGCCGCGCCACCGCCGCCGGTGAATCCGTCACCATTTAGATCATAGCGAGAATACGGGGAAGCGGCGGAAAACTGTTCAAGAAAGAGCGCAATATCATGCTCGTCGAATTGCCCGTTGGTGCCGGGTGTAGCGCTGCTGCCAGCAATATCAAGAAGACTGGTTCGGACAGGTCCGCCGCTGGATCCGTCAAGGTTGAGCACCGCATGGTACGCATTGACAATCCCGATAGAATTGTCATAGGCGTTGAGGATCTTTTGCCTTGCCTGAAGTGGCGTCAATCCAACCTGGAGATTCATCAGGTAGGCAGCTAATCCGGCTACCTGTGGCGTCGCCATCGAGGTTCCGGAGGGTGACCCGAATCCGCTGTTGCAGGTTCGGTCGTTGGTGATACAAGGGCTAAAGACGGCCTCACCGACCATCCGCACATCCGCTCCGACATTCGAGAACGCCGAGCGTTGTCCGTTCGGCCCGGAGCTGCCTACCACAAGCACGTTTGTCAAGGGTTGCACGATATGAGGTTTGGTGGCGGAATATAGTTGCTGAATCTGTACATATCCAAGACTGTCCGCCTCTGTGTACTCCCCCACACCGAGCCAATCCCACGGCGACACCATCTGCGCGGCCATAGTGAACGGACTGTTGAAGACCGAGAGCGACCCCTCGCCGGTAACTCGCCCATCATTGCCGGAAGACGTTACGTGCAAGAATTGGCTTTGTTCCGTTCCCACCAATTCTCGCCACTTAAGCGCCAGTAGAATGCGTGTCCACTTGGATACCTCTGCAAAATGCGGATCATTGTATCCCAGACTGGTGCTGACAATATCGATGCTTCCTGTTGCAATCTCGTCTGCCATATGCTGCAACTTGATCCCCCACTCGTCGGAGCCAACATTTAGCGATCGAATCCTGAGCAAGTTGGCGTTCCCAGGATGAATGCCCGTAACTCCAATGTCGTCGTAGGATGCGCCGAGAATGCCGCTGGTGTAGAACCCGTGATTCCCGGCAGCCGTATTGCCAAAGACTCGAACATCCGCGCCATCCCCTTGAATCGGCACAAACTCCTGGCTCGGGATCTCCGCGATCGCGGACAACTGCGCGTATGCATCGGGGATCAGGACGGACACTTGGCGATTAACAGTCGTAGCCAATGACTGCAGGTTCCATGCCGCCGGCATGAAGCAGGTCTTCAGGTGTTCTATATTGCTCGCAGCCGGTTCGCCAGGAATGATCTTCTGTGGCGGAGTTGGGTCGATCTCTGCCGAAACCGGCGGGATCGGAAGGAAACAGGGGAACGCAAAGAGGAACGGCTCGCTGTCGGCAAATCGGGCGATCACGCTGTCCAGCGCTAGGCGGTCACTCGCCGCAGGGAACGAGATTGTTAGAAAAACAGAGCCGGCGTCCATACAGATGATCTTCGCTCCCAGCGAATCAAGCAGGCTGTTGACCTGCCCCACATTCGCGGATGGGGAAATGACCGCGAATACTTTGTTTGAAAGCAGTCCGATCGAATCAATCAGGACAATTGGGGCCACCACAGCTGCATATTTTTCGGTCTGGGCGACCGCATTGTCAGTTGAGACGCCATCGAGCAGTCCTTCGCCGTTGCCGATACTCCCTCCTCCTCCGGAATTGGTGCTTTTGCTGCAGCCCGACAAGACCGGAAAGGAGAATAGAGCGAGAACTACCACCAGTCTCGGCAGTAGGCGTAGATTCAGAAGCGTGCGCATCGGTGCCATGTGTTTCGTTATCCTTATTGGTAATGGTATAATTGCGTGGATAGAATTGGTCGACTTCTGAACAATATATCCGATTTTCGCGATCTGGCAAGGGATCATCTTCTTTACTTGTCTATAATCCGGCAACATCAGATATTCCCCTCAAGTTGGGTAAATATGGAGTTCGCTTGTCGATGACTAAACTACGCGTGATATCTCTGACCATTTGCTTTTTGGCGATCGTGCTAAGCGCCGGCGCGTCGGTGGCCGAAGATCTCCCCGATTCCCTCGCCCCCATTCTTGAGTTGGTCGAGCAAAATTACTGGCGACCGATCAGCCGCGACTCGCTCATCGAGATAATCCGTGGCGGTGACCTGACCAAGCTCGACCCGTACTCCGAGATACTTGATTCGCTTGACTGGGCGGAGATGAATGTCGGTCTGGCCGGGTCATTTGGCGGGATCGGCGCGGTCCTCGACTACGACAGCACGAATCACCAACACTTCTTCAGCGGCATTTTCCTTGGCTCCCCCGCGCTGGCGGCAGGACTACACATGGGGGACCGAGTGGTGAGTGTCGACGCCTTGCCCGCTGATTCCATGAGTCAAGAGACATTGCTGAGCCACTTACGCGGACCAGTCGGCACGACTGTCACTCTCAAGATCGAGCGAGACTCCATCCCCGAGCCGATCACTTTCGCGATCACACGCGCCAAGATCGAAGTTCTCTCAATTCGCGGGTCGGGCCGTCAATCGGATTCTTCACCGGATTACCGTCTCGAGAATGAGCCCGATATCGCCTATCTCCGAATCAATTACTTCAGCACGACCACTTCACGCGAGGTTGACTCGGCGCTGGCACACATCAACGCGTCCGGCGCCAAAGCGCTGATACTCGACCTTCGCGATAATTATGGCGGATTGATGCGGGCGGCGCGGGAGATCGCCGATATGTTTCTTGATTCCGGCGTCATAGTGTCGCTTGAGGACGGCAAATCGGACACATCGTATCATGCGACTCGCGGCACTCGCTTCGATCTGCCAGTCGCGATGCTCATTAATGACGGCACGGTTTCATCCGGCGAGATCCTGGCCGCGGCATTGCAGGACAACGGACGGGTGATAACCATTGGCAGCAGGACTTTCGGCAAAGGGTTGGCGCAGGACCTCTTCGCGCTCCCTGATTCCATTCGCGGGCTCAAACTTTCGACCGCGGCGTATATCCGGCCGAGCCGTGCGCCGATGGAGCGACATCTTCCGGGGAGTGACACAACTATCGGTGGCGTCTACCCTGATAGCGGGTTGGAGATGACCGCCTCGCAGGCGGAATTGGCGACCGAGTATGTCCGTGTGATGGATGCGGACCAGATGTGGCAATATGCCGGAATGACGATTCCGCTGGCATCGCCGAAATTGGACAGCTTTGTAGCGAGAGCGTGTGAAGAGTTGCGGAAGCGGATGCAGTAAACGATCAGCTCAGAACATCACGCCCGCGCGGAAGTAGGTCGAGGGGCCAAAATTGATATTGTGCGAACTGTTCCCCCCAAACGCCGCTCCAAACAAGCCGAGCTCCAAATATGGCGCGACTCTCCCCCGATTAAAAAAGATCGTTTCGAATGACCCTTTCCAAGTCATATACCGGGTTCGGTCCACCCGTACCGACCCGAACCCCCAGAAGTAATCCATCACCCCATAGCCGATTGTCAGCCCCGGCCGCAAGCCAATGCGGCTCGGTTTGTCAAAAAACATCCGCTTGATCGAGCCGGTGAAGTCAATGAAGTACTGCCCGGAATCAGACAGATGTGCTCGGTGGACATCGACCCCGACCCCGGCATGCCAGAGCCGTGCGACGCGCCACTCCATTGCCGCGCCGAATGAAAAACCAGTCTGAGTTTCTTCAGACCGGCCATCAAGCACAAAATTATCGGTGTTTATGAATCCAATCCGCACCAGGAAATAACCGGGCTTGTCCCAGAAGTCGCCGCGGGGCATGAGGGATTGTTGCCCGAGAATTGTTCCGGGGAGCAGAAGAATGAGCAATAAGATCAGTTTGGACATCTGGTGTATCAGTCTGTTACGTACCAATATAGAGATAGACGGGCGAGGTATCAAAACGTTAAATAGTGAACGGTTGCCTTTCCTTTGGGCTTTGGTTTCGACCCTGAAATCAGTTCAGGGCATGCTCTGCTCAGCCAAATTGACTGGAAACCAGCTATCACTGGCCGGAGGCGGCACCAGGACAAGCGTGTGCGGATATAGAGAACCTTTGTAGTCTATACCATTAATAATCGGGCTGAGCGCAGTCGAAGCCCGATACTTGGATGCGACAGAACTTCGTCAAAATCTGATTTCCGATTGACCCGTTATTGGGTATACTAAAGTAATGAGCTACGTCGTTTTTGCCCGAAAATACCGACCGCAAACCTTCGACCATGTTGTGGCACAAGAACATGTGACGCGGACGTTGCGGAATGCGGTCCTCCATGACCGGATCGCCTCCGGATATCTCTTTTGCGGTCCCCGAGGGACCGGCAAAACGACCGTCGCCCGGATTCTCGCCAAAGCGATCAACTGTGCCAATGGCCCAACCGACAACCCATGCGGCGCCTGCTCCCAGTGCCAGGAGATCGCGGCGGGGTCATCGATGGATGTCCTCGAGATCGACGCCGCCTCCAATACCGGTGTTGATGATATCCGCACCCTTCGTGAGAATATCCGATACCTCCCGGCAGGCGGCAAAAAGCGTATCTATATCATCGACGAAGTCCATCGTCTCTCCGGGTCGGCGTTCGACGCGCTCCTTAAAACGCTCGAGGAGCCGCCGTCACATGTCCTCTTTGTGTTCGCCACCACTGAGCCGCTCAAAGTTCCGGAGACGATCCTCTCCCGCACTCAGCGCTTTGATTTCCGGCGAGTATCGGTGGAGGATCTGGCTAAACATCTCGGGAATATCGCCAGGAACGAGAATATCACGATCACGGATACCGCATTGCATTTGATAGCCCGCAAAGCGGATGGTTCGGTGCGCGATTCACTTTCGCTAATGGACCAGATAGTGGCATTCGCCGGAGATAAAATAGACGAACCGGATGTCGTGCAGGCGCTCGGCCTGATCGACCGGGAGTTCCTCTTTTCGTTCGTTTCGGCAATCGCGGCCTCCGACCGAAAAATGGCGCTCCAGCACACCCGCAAAGTGATAGAGAACGGGATTGATGTCGGCGATTTCGCCGAAGAACTGCTTGAGCATTTCCGGATATTGATGATCCTCCAGTCGGATCCCGATTCAGCCGGCGCGCTATCATTGATAGAATCCGAATTGACTGAATTCCGCAAACAGGCGCAGTTTTTCCAGGTCGGCGACCTGCTTCGCCTGATGAATATGGTGGTCGACCTGAACAACGCGCTGAAATCCGGACTGGATGAACGGCTCCTTGTCGAGGTCGCAGCTATAAAGATGGCCAGCATGGAATCAACGGTTCAACTGACCGAGCTGCTCGAGAAACTGAACAGCGGATCGCTCGTCGCGCCGGCGCAACCATCCCAGGCGCAGAGTAATCGTCCGCCTGAGCTGTTTAATCCACCGACTGTGAAGCGAGCGGTAGCGGCGCCATCGCGTCCGACGCCACTCCCGCCGACACCGGCACCGGCGCAGTCGATCGCGGCACAGCAGTCCTGGCCGAACAAACCGATAAATCTCCCGCAGATTCAGTCCGGATGGGATGGTTTCCTGACCAACTTCCGGCAGAGCTTCCCGATGCTATCCTCGCAGTTGCGCATGGCCGAGATCATGGCGGTCAAAGAGAATCAGATCCAGTTCATGTTTTACTCTTCCGGCGAAGCTTCCCGCCAGTTGGTGCAGAAGCCGGAAAGTACCCAGACTATCACCAACGCGCTGCGCGATTACTATAAGACGAATCTGACTGTGCGCTTTGATATTGATATGTCCAAAGAGTATCCTGCGGGATATGTGGAACAGTCAGCCCAGAAAGCTGTTGACCCGGTGAAGCTTGTGGAATCATCGCCGCGACTCAAGCGACTGTTGGATAAGGTCGATGGCGAGATCATCGGCATCAAAAAAGTAGAACAATAATAGTTTGTCATACGAAGGAGTCTCTCATGGGAATGGGCGGATTAGGCGACATGATGAAACAGGTCCAGAAAATGCAGGCCAAAATGGAAGAGATGCAGGCCCAACTGGAAGCTGCGACGGTCGAAGGCTCGGCCGGCGGCGGCATGGTCAAAGTGACCACCAATGGCAAGAACGAGATCCTGTCGCTGACTATCGACCCGGAAGTGGTCAACAAGGATGACGTCGAGATGCTGCAGGACCTGGTCGTCGCGGCGGTCAACCAGGCGCGCCAAAAAGTGCAGGAACTTCAGGCTGAACAGATGGGCAACATCACCGGTGGACTCAAGATCCCCGGACTGAATCTCCCGTTCTAACTGAAAGCGACCGATGTACACTTCGTCCGAATCAGTCGAACGTCTCATCAATCGACTCGCCAGACTCCCTGGGATCGGCCGCAAATCGGCCGCCCGTGTGGCGTTTCATATTCTGAAGCTGTCGAAAGAAGAAGCTTCGGAGATTGCCGACGCGATACGCGAAGTCAAAGATAAGGTCGGCTCCTGCTCTATTTGCTGTAATATCTCCGAGACCGATCCCTGCAGTATCTGTCAGGATATGCGCCGCCGTCGCGATGTCATCTGTGTCGTCGAAGAGGCTGCCGATGCGGCAGCTCTTGATAAGGCCGAGGGGTTCGGTGGTCTGTTTCATATCCTTGGTGGACGACTCTCCCCTCTCGATGGAATCGGCCCGGATGACTTGCATGTCAAAGAACTGCTCGCGCGGCTAAACGACGGTTCGGTCACGGAGGTTATTCTCGCGACCAATCCGAATGTCGAAGGTGAGGCGACCGCCACCTATTTATCACGGATGTTGCGTCCGATGGGGATCCGGGTGACACGCATCGCGCGGGGACTCCCGGTCGGCTCGGATCTTGAGTATGCCGATTCCGCGACGCTCTCGCGCGCGCTTGAAGGGCGACAGGATATCTAACATTCGACTGCTCCAATCATGTCAGACTCTCTCCGTGACAGATCGGTCAAACTTACTCTCCTGATCTTTGCCGTCTTTGTCATGGCGCATCTGTTCGGTATAGGGCCGCTTGCTTCGGTCTGGTCGCTTGCGCATTGGTCGGCTACTCCAGTTGTAGGCATTGTGATTTGGGCGATAGCCACCGCGATCTTCGGTTTCCTTATCCTGAGGCTATTCTCGAAACAAATCGCTGGCCCTGCCTGGCTCCACTGGCTGATAGTACCGGGTTTTGTCGCGATCGCGTTTCTCCTCAGATTTGATTCTTTCGTCTATGGCGGAGGCAATCTCAGGATTGCCGACTTCACCGACTCATCGAGGATCATCTATCGATGGTTCGAACTCGGCTCCGTTGCGGTCGCCGGAAAGCTGTTTCATTCGATCCGCGCGATGGAAGTCCCCACTCGCGAAGCAGCGGTTAATGGCTGGATGATCTGGTCGCTCGTTATGGCGACGATCTCGGCTATCGGCGCGGTGAAGCTTTCAACATTGCTGACCCAGTCCATGGTGAAGCGATTGCTCCTTGTCCTGCTTGTGCTGTTCGGCGGTCATGCGCTAGTGCTGTTTGGGTATACAGGGGTTGAGGCATCGATTCCAGCAGCGGTCATTTGGTTTGCCGTAGCCGCTGCCGGTTACTCCGCCAGGCGGTCACTTGGCTGGCTCGGACTCTGCTGGGGGATAGCGGCAGTTGGTCTCCTCTTCCATGTTTCACTGCTGATCCTCCTCCCTGGTTGTGTGTATCTGACCGCACAACATTTCAGCGGCAGGAAACAGACTCGTCTGCCAGTCTACGCCGCGGTTGTAACGCTGGTCGCGCTGGTCATCGGAGTCTATTCTCAGGCTACTAAGTCACTCGAACTACGCTCAGTCATTCTTCTCTTCGAGAGCAAACGACCATTCGCCGATTACGGTATCTTCTCTCCGCGCCATCTGCTCGATTGGCTTCAGCTGGTTTTGCTTGGCGCGCCGACAGTGATTGTCGCCGGGTATCTGTTCTTCACGCGGCCGATCTCCCGCGAGCGAATGCCAATGATCGGTGCCATGGCGGTCACCGCTATCAGCGGCCTGGTCGCCATGCTCATCCTTGATCCGTATCACTCGATCATACTCGACACACCGCGACTTCTCGCCTACCTCGCGCCGGTCGGAGTATTGTTGGCGATGTTGCTTTCGGACAAGCAGAAGGACTCCTCTGTCAAAGATAACGTGCTCCCCTATCTGGCGGTGGTGTCATTTTCACTACTCCTGGCGATTCTGCCTGCCTACCATTCCATCGCCGTTGCGGACAAGTATGCCAGCCCTTATCTCGACAAGTATAGTGTGTATCATCCGACCGCGACGATGTCGTTCCGCGACGCCTACTTCCATCGTAAGCAGATCGACGAAGCACGCAATTGGGAAGACAACCTGGTGGTCAAGTCGACCGATTATTTTCTTCTTCGTGGGACAGTCATTCTGCGAGAAAACGGAAGCTATGCCGCGGCTGCCGAGGAACAGACAAAGATAGTCACGAAGTTCCCCTATTGGGCTGAGCCGCGCGCCGCGCTGGCGGTCAATCTGATGACGCTCGGACAGTATGTCGCGGCCAAACCGCATATTGACACATGCCTGATGCTGAAGCCATACGAAAAGCGGCACCTGATGAATTTGTACAGCTATTATCGGGATATTCAGGACTGGCCCAACGCGGTTCAGCAGGTCGCTCGCGCTGAAAATCTATTCCCCGGAGATGTTGACATCCGGACCGACCGGATGCTCATCTTCTACCGCGCAAACGATATCGTCGCCGCGCAGGTAATGGCCGATGAATTATTGGCGCAGGATTCTCTCCTCCCCTTCCCCTATCTCGTCAAGGGATTGCTGGAAGACCGCAATCGGAATGTTGCGAAGGCGATACCGATGTACGAGAAATTCGTAAAGCTCGCCCCAAAGGAGCCTGAGACTCCCAAGATCCAGCAGCGTCTTGATTCACTCAAAGCTGCCGTGCCGCGCTAACGATCCTACGATCGATAGCGCAGCCGCGCGAATCCATCCATTGCCGCGACCTTGTACGCTTCCGCCAAAGTCGGGTAATTGAAAACGGTGTCGACAAAATAGTCGAGCGTTCCGCCATGTGTCATGACGGCTTGGCCGATATGCACCAGCTCGGTCGCCCGCTCCCCAATGATATGCACTCCCAGAATACGATGCGATTTCGGATTAAAGATCAGTTTCAGCATCCCGTCGTGGTCGTTGATTATCTGCCCTCTGGCTAACTCAAAGTACCTCGCCACCCCGATCTCATACTCCTGACCATCGGCGGTCAATGACTCTTCAGTCTCACCTACGAGCGACACCTCGGGGATCGTATAAATGCCGAATGGCAGCAGCGTATTTAGGCAGGAGACATCATCTTTCTTAAACGCATGGATTGCCGCAAGTCGTCCTTGATCCATTGAGACCGAAGCCAGTGAAGGGAAACCAATGACATCGCCGACAGCGTAAACTGACGGCACTGATGTTTGATACCGTTCATTGACCTTTATCTGCCCGCGGTCATCCGTCTCAATCCCCAACGCCTCCAGACCAAGGTTCTCTGTATTGCCGGTGCGTCCCGCCGCGTAGAGCAACCGGTCGGCGACGATCCGGCGATTCGAGCGGGTGGTCGTGACTACCTGATCGCCCTGCACGGAGATCGCTTCCGCGGCGTCGCCTAACATGAGTGTGATGCCATATTTCCGCATCAGGTAGACCAGAGCATCGGCTATCTCATGATCGAGGAACGACAGCAGTTTCTTGCGCGGGTCGATGATTGTGACTTTCACCCCGAGGTGCGTAAATATAGAAGCGTACTCGCAGCCGATCACTCCGCCCCCCACGATCGTCATCGTGCGCGGCAGGATATCCAGATCGATCACTGTCTCGGCATCATAGATAAACTTGTGATCAAACGGCACATTTTCCGGGTGATAGGAATGTGTGCCGGTCGAGACAATGATGACCTCCGCGGTCACTATCCTGTTGGAAGAGCCATCATTCGAGACGATTACCGTATGCGGATCGGTGATCATCCCGGTCCCCTGGATAACTGTGATACGATGCTGCGCCATGTTCTGCTGGATGACATCCAGCTCCTGCAGCACGACCTGATCCTTGCGATGCATCAATTCGCGAATAGAGAGATCTGAGCGAACTCCCCCGACCAGGCCGTATGCCGTGCGCTGGCGCAATCCCGCGATATACATCGCCGTCTCACGAAGTGTCTTGGAGGGGATTGTCCCGGTATGAATGCAGACACCACCCTGCACCGAACGGCGTTCGATGATGGCCGCGGACTTGTTCATTTTAGAGGCTTCGATCGCCGCCTTCTCTCCAGCGGGACCGGAACCTATCACTACTACATCAAAATCGTACGCCACGTACCCTCTGTGTTAAACTCTTTGTCGACGGAGGAAATCGCGAATGAGCAGCTTCCGTGCGTCGTCAGCGCGTCCCCGTTAGAGTGGCAGAGACTGACACGCCTGTTTCTTCGAGAAAACATCCTTCAGCAGTTCTGCCCGGAATCGTATCTTCACCGAACGCGCCGTTTTGTCGAAGTACTCGTCTGAAGGAGTGATCCCCCAGATATACTTGGCCACCAGCTCGTTGGTCGCGTAATCATATAATCCCGCTTCATTCTGGTCAAAGCGGACACCATACCGATACCCCTCAAATGGCTGCGCGACCCCGTACTGCTCTTCAAACAGGTGGGAGCGCTTACCGACCATCCGCTGATCGAGTGAAAAGAGCAGATTCCCCTGCACCGCTCCGGTGTCTCTGGTAAACTCAAAACAGATCCACTCTTTGCTGGTGGAGACAGTATAGCCGTCGCCTTCAAGCGTCGTTTTCGCGCCTTCGACAACGCCGGCCCTGGCCACCGCCATGCCGTCAGAGACGCTGTCCAAATAAATCGTAAAATCCGCCACTAGTGCATTCCAGTCGGATGTTCCCGTCGCCTGCACCAGCATTCGACGGACCTCCAGCATCCCCAGCGTATCAAGCGTATAGTCGGTGAAAGAACCCAGCCGATACAGATTCCAGTATCCGACCGGTCCGATCTTCTTCATTAGATATGACGTAAACAGACCCGCCACTGGATAAGCGATATCCGCTCCGCCGCTCGACTCAAAGCCGGCATATGTCAAGATCGAGTCTAGCTCGACCAGCTTCTCTTTGTAGAGATATACGCCAAGGTCAAGGAGAGCGGTCGAACGCTTCCCCCAACGCCCCGCCAGTTCCACGGCAATCCCTTCCCTGAGGAGCGGGAGGGTCTGCAGGGGAATCTCCTTGAGCGAGATATTGACCAGCAAATGGATCACTTCATGAAAATGCGGGAAATCCGCGGAGATGATATCATTCGACGCCAGATCCAGCATCCCTTTGGTATGCTGCCCGGTTATCACTTCAACCGTCGAATCTTTGTCGCAAAAGAAAAACTCGATCTTGGCTTTGGCTATCTCTGCCCGGCTCCCTTTGTCGATCTTTAGCGAATCACACATGCGCTCGACAAAGTGATCCGCCTCATCAAGCACGGCTTGATTCAGGTAGACTACCTTATCCGGATGCGCATGCACTCGGAAATATTTGGATTCAGTCACCGGCCAGCCGGTGCAGAAAAAATCCTGCGGATAGGTTAGCGAATAGTACTCTCCATTAAGTACAGCGTAGTACGGCCATTTCACCAGTGAGCCGTTGACTATGCTGTTGTACTCCAATCTCATGTACGCGCCGTTTTCGGCCAGACTCATAGCCTGCTTGGCCGCAGGAGTGACGTGATAGCGCATCGTCGATAGATTTCTTACGACCGGCGAGGTTGCGTCGACACGCATGGAAAGACCGGGATAGGTTATACCGAACCGGCTGGAACGCTCCTGAGCTTCAGGGGTCCAGAGCATGGCCGCCGTCTCAAAGTTCTCCGATGCCAACAGATCGAAATAATACTGCAACGCCTGAATGGCGCTTTCAGCGGCCTGTACCTGACCGGCTACTTGAAGCAGCGCCAGACTGCACACTATCACCAAAATCCACTTTTTACTGAGTCTTAGCATTCCTGTCCTCGGTTTGGCTGTGAGAGAGGGTAAATATACAGCTTTTACCCGTCAAGTCCAGCCGCGTCCAAAAAAAAGCCCCGAAGAGACGGGGCTTAAGTCAAAGCAACACAATAGCCAATTAGAACGTAAATCCGACCGAGAACCGTTGGGTCGCCTGAAGGCGCCCAAAGTCCTGCCAGGAATAATCGATCAGCAGGCGAGTCGATTCTGTCATATTCGCCTTCAGACCGCCTCCAAGACAGAGCCCCTCCTCCTCGTAGTTCAGCTTATAGCCTCCCCGGAGGAAGAACTGGTCATTGTAGCCAAACTCGGCGCCCAATGAGCCTTGCTCGACGTTATCGGACGGGTGCTTCATCTCGGCCGCAAACAACAGGTTCCCTTTGGGCCCCATCGGCATGTCGTAGGCCATCCCTACTCGGAAGGTCAACGGCATATCATAGCCGCTGGTTTTCAGGCTGGCGCCGACCGACCCGTTATTCCCCTGCCCCTGCTGCGGGTCATAGCTGAAATTGAGATCCGGACCATCGAATTTCATCTCGGGCCCCATATTGGTGATACTCATGCCGAGCCGCAATGAGCGGAACCCGGTATTCAGCATTGTTCCAAAATCAAAACCGAATCCCTGCGCGCTTTCCAGGTGGATCTTCTCACCGACATACTTCACCGTTCCACCAAAGGCGAACCGGGTCGTCAGCTGTCGGGCGTAGGAGATGCCTATCGCGTAGGAGGTCGCGTTATAATAGTTCCCGGTCCCATCCTGATCTTCAAACGTGGTGATCTCCTGCTTCCCCATGGAAAGCACGGTCGCCGCCACGCCAAAAGTGCCGACATCCTCGAAGTACTTCGCGAAGCCGACGTAGTTCAGGTTGACATCCAGTATCCAGTTGACATTAGTGAAGCCGATCTCGCTCCGTTCGATAGAGGCCAGCCCTGCCGGATTCCAGAACATCGAGTAGACATCGTTGGCTGTCGCCACGGATGCTTCCCCCATTGCCTGGTACCGCGAACCGACACCGATCTTCAGGAACTGCGCACCTGCTGAACCGACTTTGGAAAATTCGGCGGAGGCGCTGCTGACCAGCGATGCTACGAGAAGAATGGTTACTATTCTTTTCACGTGCCGCCTCCTCTACTTAATGATGGCGAATCGACCAAGCCGCTCGCCATACGGAGATTCAACGTGGAAAATGTAGATACCCGAAGCAACCTGCTGCTGATTCGTCGACTGCAGGTTCCATCGTGCTGTACCGGTCTCAGAGGCATGCGCAATCGTCTCGACCAGATCCCCGGAGAGCGTGTAGATGCGGATCGTGCACTTGTCCGGAACATTCTGGAATTCGATCACCGACTGTCCCTCGCCCGTCTCCACGCGCGAAGAATACTGGGCAAAGTACGGATCCGGCACGACCTTGATCTTGGCCAGGTCATGCGCCGCGTCTGAAGCGTTGATACCGTCGATCTTGAATGCGAAGATATCTTCCGGCCCATTCAGCGGGGCGCCGTCGATCGTGAATACATCGCCGACCGCGGGCGTGTACGCCGCATCATCCCAATCGAACATCCAGCTGTAGTAGTACGGGAACGCGTCACCGGTCAGGTCGCCGGTCTCGTCATACGGGTAGTTGACGATCGTCAGCAGATCGTACGGCTGATACGCGCCATCGTCATCGAGGTCATACACCGCCAGGGAGACGCGCTCGTTGGTGGTGGTATTCCAGACCTCGAACGGAACATCGTATCTTCGCGGATCGCCCGTCCAATATTCGATAACTGAAGGTGCCGAGGTATTCGTGCCGGTATAGCGTAATTCGTAGTCCGAACGGAAATGTGCGCCACCGTAGGCGTTTGCCGGGTTGCCGGTGAAGTTCGGGATCGACGGACCATAGAACGTATGGATCGCCAAGGTCGTATCACTGCCGGCAAATCCGGTTTGTACTGTCGCCTTCGGCTCCCGGTCACCATCGCGTACGACTACTCGAAGTCCCGCCACGACATCATACAGACCCGGGTCCCCCTCAACGCGCGTCTGCTGCGCCAGCAAAGTGTCGCCTGTGGTGACGTTGATGAGGTGCCAGTAGGTGCGCCGAGGTGTGTCCTCGAACACCACCTGGTAGTCTGAACCATTCAGAGAATCCTTGTTAAACAGGAGCGGATAGACTGAACCGTCCGACGGCTGGTCATTTCCGGCATAGGTGCGCTGTACAGTCGCCGCGGCTTCATAGTAGCCGGCTGGATCCTTCGATGGGACAACCTTGATAACGTTGGTCGCCACCTCCGGCGAACCAAAACCGTTTTGCAGCACATCGACCGGCACTGTTGAATCGCCAAGGTCGAACGCGCTCAGACAGTACCAATACTCAACACCGTTGTACAGTCCGGTATCGACATAACTGTGCGGGATCGGGTCGCCTGCCTCTTCGACTCTGAAAGTCGTGAGCGCGCGGTAGTCGGTCGTCATACAGCTATTGCCGGTCGAATAGATCGTCTGTCCCCAGGTTTTGCCCTGGTTGTCCGAACGATACAGCTTGTAACCGCTGAAGTCTTCCTGGCCAGAGAGCGGGTCAATGCTCACTTCGGAAGTATCGTTCCACGAGAGATACACCTTGCGATCCCCGCCGCGCACCATTAATGTCGGAGCAACCGGAGGTTGCGGGCCGACAAAATGCTTGTCATAGAGCGCCTGGGCACGGTCAGAGTTGGCACGCAAGGCCATCTCATCCGCTCCGGCTACCAGGGCATACACAACGCGCACGGTTTTGCCCGCGGTTAGATCGATGCCGCGAGTACACTGAATGTAGTATTGATCCGTCGGCGGAAGTGGGTCATCGAAGACCGCCGCGTTCATCAGCTCAAACCGCGGAATATCGTCGGTCGGAAAATCGCTCGGTACTTGCTCCCATTCACCGGTCCGTACACCGGTCATGCCGATATTGTCCGGAGTCTCCAGAAGCTTGGTCCCCATCATGCCGGTCGTGACGGTCGGTCCCCACCCGGGATCATATCCATCCAGATCGTACGTCCAGCAGAGATTCTCTGCGACATCATAGTCCACCACATCGCCCAAACGGCCATTCTCGCCGGTCCCATCCGGGCCGCCGATATCAAAATCGGCATAGAGCCCGAACGTGAAGTTCGTGTAGTCGACCGATGATGTATTGGTGATCTCTAAGATGATGAACGAAATATCTTCGTTGTAGCAGTAGTTCCACTGCAACATCGTATGTGTCACCTGCAGACCCATCAGCGATGTACCGCCCGCGGCGTCGTCGAAGACATAATGCGACTGCTGTAACGCTAATGGTCCGCCTGCATAGAAGCTCGAATCGATCGGATTGAAGTTTTCCGCGTACTCGTATGACTGCGTTTCGGGATCATATACCCGCCAGCCAAACGCCGGGTTGCCTTTGCCCAAACCAACGGTGTCCGAGGGGTCATACTGATAATAGCGCGTGCTGTCGGTAGACAGCAGGATCTTGTAATCCTCAGCGCCAGAAGCGATCATCTGGACAGCCTGGAACTCATCCCACGTATTCGCTACCAGCGTATCGCCGGTCGGAGACACACCGCCCATCCAGTATTTTATCTCGGCGAGATAATCATGTCCGGAATTGCGCGGCCATTCGCCGGACGGAAGTCCGTAGTAACTGTAGCCACCGACATAACCCGCATTGTCGACGGTCGTCCGGATATTCCCTACGTTATGAAGGATCTGGTCGATCGTCGCGGGGGCCGGCGATAGGGAGGCCTGCGGGTCTTTCAGGTCTTTCGGCAATTTCCGCACCGCAGAAGGACCGATTGCGCTGGCACTCACGACTGACAGCAACAGCACCGTGGCCGTCAGAAGAAAGATACCGGTATGGTTTCTATTCATCTTCATCTTTCACTCTCCGGCCTAGAAGCCAAATTCTAACCCGGTACGGACAGTCCGGGGCGGTCCGTAGTTCTGTGGATCGTGATCATAAAGCTGATCAAGCCGCGTCAGTTCCTGCTGATCGGTGGCCAGGCCGCCGGAATAGCGACGATTGTCGTAATCCGGCAAACCGGTGTGCGTATACACATTCAGGATGTTCTTCTTGTTGAAGACATTGTCGACTTCGATAAAGAACGACAAAGTGTTCTTCGCTTTGCCCAGGACAAAGTCCTTGTTGAAGCGCATGTCGACACTGTAGTTGGCCGGCAGACTTCCTTCATTCCGCTCGCCAAACCGATTACCCATGGAATCCGTTTTGGTGTACGGAAGGCCAGAACCATAGTAGCCGACCATATTGACTCCCCAGTTCCCCGGAATGGACAGGCCAAAGATCTTTCCTTTCCATTCAGCAGGAACTCTGAAGTCAAGTACGGTTGTCAGCGTATGCCGTTGGTCGAAATCCAGACGATATTCGCTGATCGGCGCGAGCGTGTCTTCGTTGGAGGTCAAGTACGTATAGTACGGGTCCATCGCGCTCGAGCCATTCCCCATGGCGATCATGTAGGAATAGGAAACAGAACCGCTGAAATAACCGCCCATCGGTAGTTTATCCAGCGCGACATCAAACCCCTTAACGGAACCATAGTCGTCGTTGTCAAACTTCGTGACCGTGCGTCCGGCGAACTGCAGCGCCTCACGCGTCGTGACCAGATCCTGGATATCTTTGTAGTAGGCTGTCACGTCAATGCGCAGCCCTTCATTGATCATATGATCCAGACCAAGCTCATACGCGGTGGTCTGCTCGGGCGCCAGATCCGGATTACCCAGCAACGGGTAGCCGGTGGACAGGTCCCCCTGCAAATTCGTGTAAAGATAGGTATACCGCGGAGTCTGATAATACGTGCCGTAGTTAAAGTGCATCACCGACTTGTCGCTTATCGGGAAGGACACGCCCAGACGCGGTGACACCCGGCTGACAGACTTCGCCTCACGGTACGTGGCGGTCAACTCGTCGGGAGTATAATTGTAGGAGATATCCGCGTCGTGGTAGTCAAAGCGGAGCCCCATATTAATGACGAAGTCAACATACTCCAGCTTATCCTGCACATAGGCTGACAGATAAGTCGGCTTGGAAGAATACTTCTCACCGTACGGATTCGAATTGTAGAACTGCTTCGAATCCCAGTCGATCTCATAACTGCTGACGTCGAACCCAACCTTGACCTGATTGGTTTTGGTCATCTGGCTCAAGTAGCTGATCGACGCGGAATTGGAGATCGCTTCGCGCCACCGGTACAGCGGATTGAAATCGTCGCCCGTCGTAAAGCCGATGGCTTCCAGCGGATCGTTGTAGTCCGGGTTGTTGCCGTAGTTGTCGACGTGTATCGTACCATTGTACACGCCGTTCGAGTCCTCTGAATACCCCGGCCACTCGGACCAGTGCTTGTCCATCAGACTGTGAGGCGCCATCAGAGTATTGGTCTTGAACCGGCTGAACGAGCCCGAAAGGATCGAGCGGTCGGTCAGATTCCAGTTACCTGAAAGTCCAAACAGGAAGGCGTTTTTCTCGAAAGACGGCAGCCCATCAAGGTTGAAATCATACGAGCGATTGTTGACATCGCGATGCTCGTACGTGTCGCCGTAGGCATCGTAGTATTTGAAGTTCGCTAACAGCTTGACTTTGGAGAAAGGCTGCATGGCGACTTTGGCGGTCCCGCTGTAAGAGATCGTCATATTATGTGGAAGCGGACTGTTGTCCCTCAGATATTCGCCCGCAGCCGAGAAACTGTACTTCGTGCCATTTAATGTGGGGATCGGGCCGGAAAGTGAAAACGCCGCCGACCGGTTCTTGATGAACTCAAGGCCGGACCAGTCGCCCGTATTCACATCATATGAATGGGTTGCGCCCTGGTACAACCGGAGACGACCATGGTAGTCGGTCGATCCCTCGGGGGTCACGGCGGAGACGACGCCGGACAGGGCGTCACCATATTCGGCCGTAAAGCCGCCGGAGGTCAGCGAAAGTTCTTCCAGCGCGGACGGCAAAATACGCATACCCGGAGCCGAGACGAACGGGTCCATAATGGAGAACCCGTCATAGAAATATGCCACCTGGCCGGAACGTCCGCCGCGCACGTGCATATCATCATTCTTGTCCATCAGCACGCCGGGATAATTGCTCAGGACGGATTGGACAGTTACGATATTCGGGATATTCTTCAGACGGTCTGAGGTGAAAATGATCTTGGACGCGGTCAGGTCCTTCTGGATTGTTGGCTCCTCCGCGTACACGACCATCTCATTTTTCAATTGGACGGCCATTTGGCGGACGGTGAAATCAACCGGTGTGGTGAGGTCCAGCAGGACACGTACCTCTTTTTTCGTGACCAGCTCAAATCCAACGTGCGTGACGGAAATATTGTATTTTCCGGACGGCACGTTGATGATGAAGTATTCCCCCTCTTCATCAGTGGTCGCGACGAGATCTGTCCCGAGAACCCGCACGGTAGCCCCCACGATCGGTTCTTCTGACTCGGCATCTGTAACTACACCGGAGATCTTACCCGTCACACCGGCAAAGACCGGCAAGGCGAAGAGGATCACCGCGGCTAGAAGCAGGAGAAGAACGCGTCTGCAACGCAGCCGAGTACTCACAACATACCTCCCTGAACTGCCCTTCTTGAAGATGTGCATTCGCTCGTCATTAAGTTCTGCATCCGTCGAGAGATTAAGATTCTGTTGCTTAGTATCGGTACAGCCGGTAAAAACTTGACCAGCCAACCGGTAAGATTGTCGCCAGAAAGAGGTTGCCCCCGTTAAGATTTCGGCCACCAGCCCGATAATGGAACAGTACGTATAACGACCTACCGCCGGGCAGCGCCTATCCTTCGTTGCCAGTGGTAGTTACGAATAACGAGACAGGAAGTACCCTGCAGTGACGGCTTCATGCATACGGCGGTGGCTGTTCTGCGCGATTCTCGTGGGTAGCGTTGGTTTAGCTGCGCCCGCGTTCGCGCAAAAAGTCGCCATTATTACTACCGATACGCTGACCTCCACGCAGCGAAGCGTGAGTGGCGCCAAAAGCGTCATTAAGGGCACCTTTGCCCAGGTCGCCTTCACTGAGTTTCTCGTTGCCTACCCCTCTCCCAAAGCGCAGGTTATCTCCGATTCCATCCGCTCCATGAAGCCGGATCTCATTCTCACCGCGGGGACGGCCGCGACCGAATTCGCCCAGAAGAATTTCAAGGATGTCCCGATCGTCTTTTCCTCGGTGATGTACCCGATCGTCTCCGGCTTCGTCGAGTCATTCAACCGACCCGGCGGGAACGTCACAGGGGCATCGCTCAGCATTCCGCCAAAAACGCAATTCGAATACTTCAAGATGATCGTGCCGAAACTGAAGGCGGTCGGCGTTCTCTATACGGACAACACCGAATCGATGATCCCGCAGGCGAAGCAGGTCGCCAAGGCACTTGATCTTGAACTGGTCGCGATCCGAGTGAATGGTGAAAAGGAACTTCCTGCGGCGTTTGATTCACTGGCCCGCAACGTACAAGGTATCTGGTCGCTGGCCGACCCGACCCTGTTCAGCCCTCAATCGACGAAATATATTCTGATAAACGCCCTGAGACGCGGTATCCCGCTAATGGGCTTTTCACGGAATGTGGTTGAATCCGGCGCCCTCTTCGCCCTCGATTTTGATTATAAGGCGGTCGGACGTCAGGCCGGCGAGATCGCCAGCCAGATCATGCGCGGGGCCCACACCGACAATATGAGTGTCTCCACGCCGGATATCATCTGGTTCCATTACAACGAAAAAACCGCCCAGCATCTCAATGTTGTCATTCCCAGCGATCTGGTTGCCGTTGCCAAGGAGGTCTATCGATGAGCTTCCTGGCAAAACTTTTCCATAGCAACCTGAGGCTGAAATTCGTCCTCCCCATTTCAGCCATGATCGCGATCAGCTTGCTGGTGATCTCGGGCTACCTTATCAACCGTCAGTCTGCCGGTTATATCCAGGAACTGGAGGCGAGCGGCCGGACAATGATCCGCATTCTCGCCATCAATGCCGAGAGCGGCGTTCTGTTCGAGAATAAGTATGAACTCGATGAATTGCTCAAAACCCCGGCTCAATTTGAGTCGGTGAAATTCGCCGTCGTCTCGAATCTCGAGGGGACGATCCTTGCGCAGTTGAACGAGTCAACCATGGTCGCCTCCGGGGTAGACCATGTCTCGCATGCAGAGAGCAGCGACTCCACGGCGGTCAGAAAAATCACCGGAAAGGATGGCCAGGAGTATCTCCTCCTGTGCATGCCGGTGGTCACCATCAAGCAATCGTACAATCTTGAGAATCTTGGCATGACCGGCGGCATGGCGACACCTTATGGTGCTGTCCCGGTTCGCGAGGTCATTGGCCATATCGAACTCGGCCTGACCCTGGACAAAGTGAACCAGGCGATCCTCGAAGCTAAGATCATCTCGTACCTGTTCACGCTGGTTATCCTCATCGGATCGATCATCCTCCTCGCGTTCATCGTCGGCGCGATCACCAAACCGGTACGCGTGCTGGTCGATGTGACCGACCAGGTCTCGAAAGGAGACCTGACCCAGCGGGTACATATTAAACAACGCGACGAGATAGGCCATCTGGCAGATACGTTCAACCGGATGATCGAATCGCTCAAGCAATCACGCGATGAGGTGGAGCAGTACAATCGCAATCTCGAAGAAAAGATTGTCGAGCGTACCCTTCAACTAGAGGAAGCGCAGGCGCAACTCATTCAATCTGAGAAGATGAGTGCCATCGGTCAATTGGCCGCCGGAGTGGCGCACGAACTCAATAATCCGCTTGGCGGTATCCTGGGATATGCCCAGTTCACGCTGGAGAAACTGAACAAGAACATTCCGGAGAAGACGACCGCCCGCGAGATCCAGAGTTATATCCGTTACGTCTCGGATATCGAGACCCAGGCGCGTCGCTGCAAAACTATCGTGCAGAACTTGCTGAAGTTCTCACGCTCGTCGCGCACGGTCGATTTCGACGACGTAGACGTCAACAAGGCGGTTGAAGAAACCCTGACCTTCGTCGCGCACCAGTTGCACCTGAGCCAGATCGAACTCGAGATCCAACTCGACCAGAATCTCCCGCATATTCAGGGGAATGTCGGGCAGTTACAGCAGGTATTTACCAATCTGATCATCAACGCCATGCATGCGTCGGCGCAGGGATCCAAGATCCGGATCCAGTCCCGTTACAGCCCGGCGCTGGGCGAATTCGGCGGCGCGGTTGAACTTACATTCCGCGATTTTGGTGTGGGCATAAAAGAAGAGAACCTTAAGAAGATCTTCGAGCCGTTCTTCACCACCAAGGAGATCGGTAAAGGGACCGGACTGGGTCTGTCAGTCAGTTATGGTATAGTCAAGGAACATGGCGGGGAAATCTCTGTCCAGTCAGAGGTTGGCGTTGGTTCTACATTTACTATTGTCCTGCCGGTGCAGAAACCTGAGTCGGATACCGATAACAGGAAGGAAGCAAACTACAGTTTCGGACAATAGGACATGACGGTACAGATCCGATGAGTGAAGACGACAAGCAAACTATCCTGGTCGTAGACGACGAAGAGATCATCCGCGACTTCCTTTCGGAAGTGCTGGAGGATTATCAGGTTACGGTAGCCTGCGATGGGGACGAGGCGATCGAGAAACTTAAAGCCACCCACTACGATCTCGTGATCACCGATCTTAGAATGCCGCGCATTTCCGGCGAGGAAGTGGTGAAATTCGCGCGGGATACTTATCCCGGAGCGAAAGTCGTGGTTATTTCCGGCTATTCGAGCCTGGCGACGGCCAGTCAATCAGTCGCCAATGGCGCCTGTGCGTTTTTGTCAAAACCGTTCAGCATCAAAGAATTGCTGCAGACCGTGGATAACGCGCTCAGCGCGTGAGAGTAAACTATGGCACGTATACTCGTCATCGACGATTCCCAGGTTATTCGGGACCTGCTGGCCGATTTTCTGGCCGACGCCGGCCATTTCGTGGACTGCGCTGAAGAGTCAGATGACGGCATACGAATGGCCGTCAACGGTTCTTACGACATCTGTATCTGCGACCTGCATATCCCCAAAAAGAACGGCTTCCAGATCTATCAGGAGATCAGCCGACAGAAACCGAAACTCAAATTCATCATGACCGATTCCCTGCCGGATCATCTGGCCGATCAGGTCTCTGAGGCCGGCGTTCCCTATATCCTGCGCAAACCCTTCGACCTGGATCAGCTTCGCGAGGTCCTGACGACGGTCTGCGCTTCATTGCAGAAGGTATGAGTCCGAGCGTAAACAGATATCGTCTCCTTGTCGTCGATGATGAGGCTATCGTCGTTTCTCTCGTGCGTGACGCGCTGGAGGATGAAGACTACGATATCGTTACGGCCATGACCGGCACCGATGCTCTCTCCCTCGTCGAACAACAGTCCTTCGATCTCCTGATCACTGATATTCGGATGCCCGGTATGAATGGTATCGATCTGGTGAAAGCGGCCCGCGATAAACAGCCGGAGTTGGGCGTCATCTTCATGACGGGATACGCGAATCTCAATTCCGCCAAAGACGCGATCAAACAGGGGGCGTTCGATTACATCATGAAGCCGTTCGAACTGACGGAGATCCGTCAGGCAGTCAAGAACGGCCTCAAGATCAAAGAAGCCGCGGCGGAAAAGACTTCCACGACCGAACTGACCAAACTCTCCAATCTCAGTGAGATGCTCTTCGCCACTAACGACCGCCCCTCGCTGGTCACGTCCTCTCTGCGTTTTGTTATGATGAACCTCCATCTCTCACGCGGAAAAGCGATGTTCCATGACAAAAGCGAGGATGTGTGCGTGTGTGTCAGCGTATCTGGCGAGCAGGAGAAGCGACTCAATCTCCCGCAAGCGGCCGTTCAGGTGGCGGTCCGCAACGGCGCCAAAGAGAATCTGCAATACCCTCTCCTGATCAGTAACCTTGACGAGCATCCACTCTACAAAGCCAACCCGTCTGCGGAAATGCGTGACCTGCTGAATAGTGGATGGGATGGTCCGGTCGGACAGTTGATCATTGTGCCGGTCCTACGCAGCACTGAACTATTCGGTTGGTTCGCGCTTTGCACCAACGAACTGATCAGCCAGTTGCGGGAAGCCGATCTGAAATTCTTGACCATTACTGCCGGCCAATTGGCGATAACACTGGAAAATCTTAACCTGCTCGAAGAAACGCAAAAGGCCTACACCGGTCTCAAGGAATTGCAGGATGAGACGGTCCGCCTCGAGAAGATTGCCACGCGCGGACAGATGTCTGCAGAGATCGGGCATGAGCTGAACAACTTCATTGGCGTGGTTGCAGGCAACCTGCAGTTGCTGGAGTTCCATCTGAAGAAGGGGAATTATCAGGATCTTGGCAAATATGTCACAGCCATGACCGGGACGATCGAGAAGGTCAAAGTCTTTACGGCCAACTTGATGGACTTGACCCCGATCTCCTCTGAGAAAACGGTCATCTGCTTTGGCAAGCTGATGAGCGAAGTTATCGACTACCTGCGTCCGCAGAAACGATTCCAGGGCGTGCAGATAAAAGTCAGCGGCACCAACCAGCATCTCCCCTTTGAGGCCGACTCAACCCAGATGCAACAGTTGCTGTACAACTTGTTCAACAACGCCGCCGACGCGATGGTCGATAAGCCGAAAAAAGAGATCTCGGTCGAGCTGGCCATCAGTGAAGAGAAGGGCTTCTCCGTCTCAATCAAAGATACCGGCTGCGGTTTCCCGCCGGAACTGCTTAAACGGGCGTTCCAAGAAAGGTTCACCACCAAGAAGCTTGGGCATGGGTTCGGGTTGGTCGTCTGCAAGCGGATCATTGAGAACCACGGCGGGAAGCTGGTCGTCGAATCAGTCGAGAATCAGGGCTCGACCATCTCCATTCGCTTCCCCCTGGCCGAGACCGAACTGGTCCCGGCAACTGTCTGAGCATCTACTCTCCCCAATTATCTGAATCTACATCTTTCGGCTGCCGCGCTGTGTAAATGGCACATTCTTCTGGCAGAGCGGACAGGCCGAAGCCTCCCAACTATCCGCGCTGACGGTCGCCAGGGCATGCGTCGGATAGGGGAATGATACTTTGCCGCCGGAACGATCGAGAAACAACCCTATCCCCACGATATTCGCTTTGTAGGAATTAACCAACGAGATAACTTCCTCAACCGATTTCCCGGTGGTCAGGACGTCATCGACGATTAGAACCTTCTGCCCCGGTTCCAGCGAGAATCCGCGCTTGAACACTCTTCCGCTTTCCCCCTGCTCCGCGTAGATCGACTCCACGCCAAGATACCGCGCGACATCGTACGCGATAATAATGCCACCAGTGGTCGGGCCAACGATGGTCTGAACGCCGCTATTGCGGAAGTGGTCGGCCATCGACTTGCAGATCTGCGTACAAATCGTCGGATTCTTGAGGAGAGTGAACTTCTCATAATAAACATCCGAGTGGCGACCGGACGTCAATAAGAAGTGCCCGGTCAACAGTGCTTCGGATTCCTTGAATAATTGCAGAATATCAGACGAACTCATCATTCCTCCGTCAGGATGACTATAGCTATAGCGTGAGAACGTTCATGGGATATGGAGATCTTCGCGTGAACACGCGCAAGTTGCGGCAAATTCAGCGATGACAGGTCGAGCGCGGGACGACCCGTTTCGTCATTGATGATCTCGATGCGCGACAGCGGCGGCTTGTCCTTCAGGTACTGCCCGAGCGCCTTGATCGCGGCTTCCTTGGCGGCAAATCGTCCTGCCACGAATTGCGCGCGGTCGCGGCGAATTCCCAAGTGGGCCGTTTCCTCCGGTCCGAGAACACGCAACAAGAATTTGTCGCCGTATCGCGAGATCAGATTCGCGATCCGGGTTACATCCACCAGGTCTATGCCAACCGCGCCGAGTTTCACAGTCTCTTTCATGTTCTAACTTCGTGAGTAACATATACAATTGCGTTTTCAGGGGCAACAGAGGAAAAATTAGCTTGCAAAATGAGTTGTGGAGTGCTATAAAGGAGCACAACAGCGGAGAGAAAGAGTCATTTGAAAATCTCTAACACTCCACTTATGAGGGTTGTCTCTTGTGCGGTGCGCGTACGCCGTGACCTGCTCTTGCAGCAGTAGCGAAAGCTAGATACGCCAAGCGTCGTTAAAGCCCTTAACGTAAGGTTTACTGGAGTTTTTTCAAATTACCACCTCTCCGTTGAAAATCAGAAAGCCCGCCAAAGGCGGGCTTTTTTATTGAGAGAGATCTGTGATTCTGCTTTATACTCGGTCGACCAGGATCGCCCGAAGTTCCTGCTCGTATTGCGTCGTCACATTCACTCGTCTTACCACCACAAAACAGCACTCATCGCCGCACGACACAAAGTAGAGCCTGTCCCTCTCTACTTCATACACCCCCTGGCGGCGGACCAATCCCACGCCCGGAACTTTTTCGAACAACTCCAGCAACTCGCGCAGATTCTTGAAGATGAACGCGAACTGTTTCTGGAACTCGATCGTCAACTCAGGGGAAGAGAATGTCCCGTCATTCTCCATCTGTAATACCATTTGCACGCCGGGGATACTTTTGATCCGTTCGTGCGCCGATAGCGGCGAGACATCTATGGGTTCAGGCTTCGGGAATTTTGGCTGGTTCGCGGCGTTCGGATCATTCTGGATGATACTCATCACCTCGGTATGCTGGCGCACCAGCGTTACCTCGGTTTTGCGCTGTTCTTCGAGTGAGTCGATCGGCTTGTCCAGACCGCGCTCCACTTTGTGAAGCACCCGGCCATTGTCCAGAATGGTCGTAGTGATGCGCGGGTTCGGACGATGGGCATACTCCGTCTGCACCTGGAGAACGGTATTCCCCCGTTTTACGGTCGATGTTCGACCCGCCGGTATGAATTGTAATCCTGTGGCCATGGTTATTCTGCGACGGGGCAATTATGCCCTCAGTCTCTCTCTATATCGGAAGATTTAGCAGGTGGAATAACCACAAGATGAGCAGGAATAGCAACCAGATTGATAGATAAGCGGCCCGGTACACTCCGGGCAGATCTCCCGAAGGGAATCCTCGGCCGTCCCCTTCTCTTCCGTCCCGAAATGCCTGTTCAAAATCTGCGCAATGGCGTCTGGGATCGAGGATACCCGCCCCCCCTCTGCCAATATCTGTGCCGACCCGCCGATCCCCCGCAACTGCTTGATCACTTGCTCCACCGGCACATGGGAGCGCAAAGCCAGGGATATCAGTCGGCAGATCGCCTCAGTGTCGGCCATCGTGGTATAGCCGGACTTGCCAATATGAGCAAAAACCTCGAACGGTTTCCCGTCGCGTAAATTGACCGTCACGTACAGATTGCCATACCCTGTTCGGATCTTTTCAGTGAAGCCGGTCAGCGTGGTAGGACGTTTCTCGACCTTTGGAACCGCTATCGGCAGTACTTTCTCCTCACTCGGCTTGACAGATGACAGCACCTGATTCGGCCGAGAGTTATCGCGGTAGATCGTCACTCCCTTGCATCCAAGACGATAAGCTAATTCGTACGCTTTGCGGACTTCGGCCCGACTCGCCGTCTCTGGGAAATTGATCGTCTTGGAGACCGATGAATCGCAATGCCGCTGAAACACGGCCTGCATCCGGACGTGATCTTCAGGCGTTATATCCGCCGCCGTCAAAAACAGCGCACGGATTGATTCCGGAACTTCCTTCAACTCCGACAGTGATCGAACAGTGGTGACTTTCTCCATCAGTCTCTCAGAGGCAAAACCACCTTCCTTGGCTGCCTGCTCGAATAGCGGATTGATCTCGCGCATCCGTGTCCCATCCATGACATTTCGTTCGAACCCGATAGCATAATACGGCTCGATCCCCGATGAACAGCCGGCGATGATGGAAATCGTTCCGGTTGGAGCAACGGTCGTCACCGTGGCATTTCGCATTACCACGTTGTCCTGTCGATAGACCGAGCCTTCCCAATTCGGGAATCTCCCTCTGACCGCGGCCATCTCCGACGATTGATTGCGCGCCTCGGATTCGACAAACGCCATCAGCCTGTCGCCAAGCTCGAATGCCTGCAGCGAATTGTACGGTAAATGCAATTTCACCAGCATATCCGCCCAGCCCATCACGCCGAGGCCGATCCGTCGGTTCTTCTTGGTCTGCACCTGTATCTGCGGAATCGGATAGCGGTTGACATCGATGACGTTATCCAGGAAATGCACGGCTGTATGGATGGCCCGCGCCAGTCGCTCCCAATCTATCCCGTCCGCTGGCTCCGAGAGGGTGTAGTTCTTCGGCAGCGGTGTTCTGACGAAATGCCCCAGATTTATCGAACCCAAATTGCATGAATCATACGGCGGCAGTGGCTGTTCACCGCACGGATTGGTCGCTTCGATTCGCTCGGATAGAGAGGTTGGATTCCCCTTATCCATTCGATCAATAAATACAATCCCCGGCTCTCCCGTCGCCCAGGCATTTTCGACTATCTGGTCGAATACCGTCCTGGCATCGAGGAATTGCTCCTGACCATCGCGCACGAATGTTTTCCCGTTCCGCGGGTCGATCAATGGATAAGATGTCCCCTTCTCCACCGCCTCCATAAAAGCATCCGTGATCGCGACTGAGATATTGAAATTGGTGATCTCCGCGGTGTCCTTCTTGGAGGATACAAACTCAAGAATATCCGGGTGGTCTACCCGCAGGATTCCCATATTGGCGCCGCGACGGGTCCCTCCCTGCTTGACCGCCTCGGTCGAAGCATTGTAAACCTTCATAAACGAAACCGGTCCGGAGGCTACCCCCAAGGTACTCGCCACGACCGAATTCCGCGGGCGAAGCCGCGAGAATGAAAACCCGGTCCCGCCGCCGGTCTTATGGATGATAGCGGCATGCTTGTTGGTTTCGAATATCTCCTCCATCGAGTCCCCCACTGGCAGGACAAAACAGGCGGAGAGTTGACCCAATTGCCGACCGGCATTCATCAGGGTCGGCGAGTTCGGGAGGAAATCCAAGCTGGACATGAGGTTATAGAACCGCTCGGCGGTCGCCTCGACCTGCTGGTCGGACCCTCCATACTGACGGTCGGCAGAGGCAATATACCGCGCCACCCGAAGGAACATCTCCTTCGGCGTCTCAATCACCCGTCCCTGCTGGTCTTTTAGCAGGTACCGTCGTTTCAGGACAGTCAGGCTATTCTCGCTGAGAGGTATCTCTTTATCCTGTGCCATATCTATTCTACTATTATCGGCGGGTCGCTGGATAAAAATATAACGCTTGGAACAGCCGGTTGGGTCACTCCCTAAGTCACATTTTCACGGCCGCCATCAATCTATTGATTCGAACAAACTTCGACTATATTGCTGGCGATATGCCTATCCGTGAACCTGCCGCCTCCCGGCGCACTCTCATCACTACCGCCGCCTATATCTGGGCCGCGGTCGGGATATTTCTGATATTCCGAGCCATTCTCTATTACCCAGCAGCTCACACTGAAAACGCCATGCTCACGTTCGTTATCGCGGCGCTGGGAATCGTCCTGGGATTGCTCAAGGGGTATTTCGTTTTCGCGAGACTGGCAAAGAGAAATGTCGCGCGTATCCGCCTACTCTCGCCCCACAAAGAGAAAATTTGCGTTTTCGCCTTTCAAGCCTGGGAGTCATACTTGGTCGTGCTGATCATGGTGACCGCCGGAATTCTGCTCCGACTCTCGCCGCTCCCGCGAACATATCTGTTGGGAATTTACCTGTTGATTGGGATAGGATTACTAGTCGGCTCAGGAAGCTATCTCAAAGCCAGAGATTAGTCAGACAGTCGAGCGAATTTCGTCAAGCAGTTGCGCTGCAATTGTCGCCACCGCGGCAACCATATCATCAGACATCGGCTTCCCCAACTCCAATTGCGTCCCTTCGGCGCCGTAGACCACCATCTTCGGCGGCAATTGATTAAGCGTCCGCGACATCTCCACCGCCTCCGCCACACCAAACAGATGACTCGACGACCGGAAAAACTGCACCGGCATCTTCTGTGTCGCCGCATCCAGACGGAAGCATCTGCCCGCGGGCGAACCCGACGTGATGCAATCGACCACGAACGCGGCATCGTAACCGCTCCATGCTTGCATCAGATGCGTCCCGTCCCCCTCCGTCAATAAAACATCGACGGACCCGGGCAGTTGCTCCCGGATCCGTCGAATCACTTCAAAGCCGAAGGCATCATCTCCCCGAAACTGGTTACCGATCCCTATCACGATAATCCGTTTCGCTCCCGCCGGTGCGCCCATGGCGTTACTCTCTTTCGATCTTCAGATTCAGACTATGCGTCGCGCATGAAATGCACGGGTCATAGTTGCGGACCGCTTGCTCGCACTGCCAGGTCAATTCATCGTTTTTCAGATGAAGATTCTTGGCCGCGAATCCGCGCAGGTCCGCCTCGATCGTCCGTTGGTTCTGCGAAGTCGGCGGGACGATCTTGGCATCCTTGATTATCCCATCCGCGTCGATCCGGTACCGATGGTACAATGTCCCGCGCGGCGCCTCGGACGCTCCGTACCCCACTCCCTCCTTGGGCTGCACATCGATCGAAGGCTGCGGCGGAGGGTTGTAGTTCTCGATAATCCTCAGCGCTTCCTCGCACGCGTAGATTGTCTCTATCGCCCGTACGATAATACTGCGGAACGGATTGGTCACCTGCTTCTCAAGCTTCAGCTCCTTCGCTGTCTGTTTGGCGACCGGCGTCAATTTGTCAAAGCAGAGATTGTAGCGCGCCATCGGCCCGACAAAATAGTTGCCCCGCTCGCGATGCACCGAGTGCAACGCGTTGGCATGCTCCATATGTTCTTCGACAAACTGCTGCTCATATTCCGCAAAGCTGATCTTCATCCCCTTGGTCGATGCCAGATGCCCTTCGTTGAACGGGTATTCCTGCGCATGCTGCAAGGAAACGAATTCGTAATCAACTTTGTAGTCGGGGAACGTAAATCCATTGACCCACTTAGCGGTCTCGACCGAATCTTTGATCGCCTGGACCAGGCGGTCACGATACGGATCAAGCTCCGCCTTCGACGGTACCCGATAGAACCCACCAACCTTTACGTTGACCGGATGTATCTCGCGCCCGCCCACCGTGATCATGATGTCGTTCCCCAGCTTCTTCAGCTTAAGTCCGCGCGTCACGATCTCCGGAAAATCCGCCGCCATCTGGATGGAGTCTTCGTATCCTAAAAAATCCGGGGCATGTAGCATATAGATATGCAGGACGTGACTTTCGATCCATTCACCGCAGTAGATGAGTCGCCGGAGCGCTCTGAGCTGTCCACTGACTGTCACGCCACAGGCGTTCTCCATCGCGTGAATGGAGGACATCATATAAGCGATAGGGCAAATACCGCAGATACGAGCAGTGATATCGGGCGCTTCGGTGAAGTGCCGTCCGCGTAAAAAGGCCTCAAAAAACCGGGGCGGCTCGAAAATGCGAAGTTTCACATCTTCGATCTTATCCCCTTTGATCTTGACGAATATCCCGCCCTCTCCTTCCACCCGTGCGAGCATATCAACTTTCACCGTTCTATTTTTCATGAGCCTCACTCTCCTTGCGGAAGGCATCGGCATAGGCATTAAACGTACGGAACGAGCGAATGACTCCTTCCGAGGTCACGCCCATCGTCTTCAACTGCTCCGCCAGCGCTCCGGTATTCGGTGTCTCTTTCGGACCGAAACAGCCGTAGCATCCGCGATGATAACTCGGGCAGATCGCGCCGCATCCAGCTTGCGTCACCGGACCAAGGCACGGTGTGCCATGCGCCACCATCACGCAGACCGTTCCGCGCCGTTTGCATTCCATGCAAACAGAATAGGGCGGCGTGACCGGCTTTCGTCCGTTGAGGAACGCCGACACTGTCTCCACCAACTGCGCTTTGCTGATCGGGCAACCTCGCAACTCAAAATCGACAAAGACATGATCCGCGATCGGCGTCGACTTGTTCAACGTCTCGAAATACTCCGGATTGGTGTAGACATACGAGGCGTAGTCTTTCACATCCGTGTAATTGCGCAGCGCTTGAATACCGCCGGCGGTCGCGCAGGCCCCGATGGTTATCAGGAACTTCGACTGACGACGCACCTTGTGGATCCGTTCTGCATCATGAGGGGTCGTAATGGATCCCTCGACGAGCGAGACGTCATACGGCCCCTTCATGATGTTGCGGGAGGCTTCTGCGAAATTCGCTATATCTATCGCGCCGACGATCTCCAGCAGTTCGTCCTCGCAGTCCAACAGGCTGAGTTGACATCCGTCACAGGAAGCGAATTTCCAGACGGCCAGTTTCGGTTTTGCTGTCGCCATGGTCAGATCTCCCTCTTGTTGAGGAATTCCCGCACTTTGTCATACCGGAAGACCGGGCCATCCTTGCAGACGAAGACCGGACCGAACTGACAGTGGCCGCAGAATCCAACCGCGCACTTCATGTTGCGCTCCAGCGACAGGTAAATGCTCGAAAACTCTATGCCGCGCTTCTGAAGACCCAATACGGTGAAACGCATCATGATCTCCGGTCCGCAGACCATCGCGATCGTACTGGTCGGGTCAAACGGCGCTTTCGGTATCAGGTTGGTTACGACACCGACATTGCCGCGCCAGTTCCCCATCGCGCGGTCGACCGTGACGTGCACTTCAAGGTCAAAACGCGACCGAAGTTGCTCCAGATCCTTGCGATAGAGGATATCGGAGGGCGTACGAGTTCCGTACAACAGCACAACTTTGCCATATTTCGAACGATTCGCCAGAATATGGTAGAGCGCCGGACGGAGCGGCGCGAGACCAATACCACCGGCGATGATGACCACATCGTTGCCGACCGCTTCCTCGACCGGCCAGGCCGAACCGTACGGTCCACGGACGCCAATCAGGTCGCCGGCTTTCAGTTTTGACATCACCTTGGTGACCGTTCCGACCGCGCGCGTCGTGTGCACCAGCACATTGGAGCGCGACGGATCGCCGCTGATGGAGATCGGGACCTCTCCCACTCCATACAGGTAGAGCATATTGAACTGCCCGGGTTTGAAACTGAATTCGGCCCCGCCATGCGACGGAGTCAATTCCAGCGTGAAGGTGTCATACGTATCGTTCATCACCTTCCGCACCCGGAATGTCTGCGGCAGCATCGGATTGACATCCGGGGCTGTCTCAGCCGAATGAACCGCGTGTGTACTCATTTATATAGATCCAGCAGTTGCAGGCGTGTGTTTTCTATTCGTTGTTCCATGATCTGGGCGAAGCGTTTGAACAATTCGTACCCCAGTTCATGATCTTTTTCGCATTTTTCGCGCAGACACTTTCCATCCAGCGCGATCGCTCTGGTCAGGTCAAGCGCGCGTGAATCAAAGTGGTGGACGTATGGCGCAAACAGCCAGGACCACCCCAGCACCTCGCCATCCCCGACCGTCTGGATCGTGATGGGGCCCGAGGCCGGACTCACCATCTCGATCGCCACCCGTCCCTGGCGTACCAGGAAGAAATGATTGGCGTCCTCCCCGGCACGATCGATCTGCTGACCGGCATCGTACCGCACGTTTGACGCACATCCCACGATCAGTTGGATATGCTTCTCCGACATCCCGGCGAAAAAGGGATGTTCAGCGACATAGCGCTCCAATGTCTCCATTCTCTACTCCTTCGCTTTTGAGGCTCCCGCATCGACCAGTTCACTGTCACGGATAGCTCGAAGTTCTTCGGTGACGTCTATGCCGACAGGGCACCAGGTGATGCACCGCCCGCAGCCAACACATCCCGCCGAACCAAACTGATCGAACCACGAAGCGAACTTGTGGGTCAACCATTGACGGTAACGGGTTCCCGGCGAAGTTCGGATACTGCCACCATGGATATAAGAGAACTCCATCGTGAAACAGCTATCCCACTTGCGCCAGCGCTCCGCTCGAGTCCCCCGCAGATCAGTGACGTCTTCTATTGTCGTGCAGAAACAGGTCGGACAGACCAGCGTGCAATTGCTGCAGCTCATACACCGGGTCGACACATCCACCCAACGCGGATTCTCCGTGTTGCGATAGAGGATCTCCTTCATGTCGGTCATGTCCACCTTGCGCCCCATCTGGTGTGTGGCTGTCGCCACTACGCGATTGGCCGCTTGTATGTCCGGCTCGGTCGCCGGCTCGGTCGGCATCTCGGCCAGAATGGAAGCGCCCTGCGCGCTCCCGACCTCGGCCAGGAAATAATGCCGGTTGTTTTCACTTATCTCAGTCAGGGCAATGTCAAACCCGCTGGTGGCGCGAGGTCCGGTCCCCATCGACGCGCAGAAGCAGGTTCCACCCGCTTTGCCGCAATTCACCGCGACCAGCAATGTGTTCTTGCGCAGCTCTTCATAGATCGGGTCCACATACGGTCCACCCAGGAGAACTTTGTCCTGGATCGCGATCGCGCTCAATTCGCACGCTCGCACCCCAAGAAACGCCTGCTTTCCGCTGGCAGGTTGGGTATCATCGATCGTAAACTCCGCGCCGGACTTCTCCGCCGCAATGACCCGGGCGACCGGCTTGTGCAGATACTTCTTCCAGGATTGAGGACCAACGGTATAGCTGCTAAAGATTGTTTTGGCGGCCCGCTTGGTCAGACGGTACGTTGCCTTATTCTGAGTATCTATCCAGCCGACCGGCAGATCGGCCGCTGCCGTGATCTCTTCGTACACGACTGCCTTGTCGCGAATGATCGGTCCATAGACCTGGTACTTCTTGGCCCGCAGCAGCGCGATCAGATTCTCGAGATGGTCACTGGTGAATATCCGCGGCTCATATTCTGCCGAGGAAGAAGCGGTCGAGTCGACCTGGGTCTTTTCAGTCTTCATGGTATCTGGTGTCCTCTTACCTACCTCTACGAAGGAATCATCCTTCTTGTTATCGGCATCATGTGAAAAAAAACACAATCAGTCAAGAAGAAACCATACCACACAATCCATTTTTGAGGAAATTTGATTTATTTTTGACCGGTGCCATTGGCTCGCCATAACTTACTAATAGGATTGATATTACAACACTGGCCACAAAATCGGCGGCAAATCATAACAGCCACAAAATTTGTACAATTTCGCTCAAAACTGCCTCTTTGGGTAACCCCAAGAACAGCACAAATTACCCCTATTCTGGTCCTTTCTTGCTAATTTCTGATGGAGTTTTTATCCTGATTTTCAGCCCTTCGGAAGTCCATGCGAAGTCTTGCCGCCTCGCCCCCAATTGCGTACCTTGTCACCCACCTTAACAGACTGAAATAAATGAAAATAGCCCTCGCCCAATGCAACCCGACAGTCGGCGATATCACCGGCAACCTCCAGCACATGCTGGAGACCGCGCATGCCTGGTCCGACCGCGCCGATCTGATTGTTTTTCCTGAACTCTACCTTACCGGCTATCCGCCGCGTGACCTCCTCGCCGAACCCTGGTTTATCGATCAAGTCGAGCAAGGAGTCAGCGAAGCAGTCAAACGCTCCGCGCCGATTGGCAATATCGGAATTCTTTTCGGCGCTCCCGTTCGCACCAGGACACAGACTGGATTGGGGTTATTCAATTCGGCACTGCTTGTCCAGAATGGCAAGCTTCTGTTCACCCAGCACAAGTCCCTGCTCCCTACGTACGACGTCTTTGACGAAGCCCGCTACTTCGACGAAGCGACCTCTATCGCCACTTTCCCTTTCAAAGATGAGATCCTCGGTATCTCCATCTGTGAGGATGCCTGGAATGACCCCGACCTGTGGCAAAAGCGAATCTACCGCACCGACCCTGTCGCTGACCTGGTCGCGCTGGGCGCGACGGTGCTTATCAATATCTCCGCGTCGCCGTTCTATCTGGGGAAAGAAGCAATCCGCTATCGTCTGATTCACAATCACGCGCACAAACACCAGCGACCGTTTGTGTTCGTCAATCAGATCGGCGGCAACGATGAACTGGTTTTCGATGGCCGCAGTATGGCCTTCGACCGTGATGGCAACCCGACCGCCATGATGCCCGCCTTCAACGAAGAAGTACGCCTGGTTGACACCTCGCATCTCAATGGTGGCCTGCGCTTCAAGGAACAAGAGTCGATCGAAGCGCTCCACCAGGCGTTGGTGCTTGGCATACGCGATTACCTCCGCAAATGTGGCTTCAAAAAGGCCGCGATCGGGCTCTCGGGCGGAATCGATTCCGCCGTCGTCTGCGCGCTCGCCGCAGAAGCGATAGGCGCAGAGAATGTCGTCGGCATCGCTATGCCCTCGCGCTTCTCCGCCGATGAATCGACCCCGCTCGCCGAAGAGTTGGCGCGCAATCTCGGCACACAATTTCAGGTCGTTCCCATAGAGCCGGCCTATCTCGCCTACCTGAAAACGCTCGAACCGCTCGGCGTCGACGAGTCACAGGTCTCGGTCACGCTCGAAAATATCCAGGCCCGTATTCGCGGCAATATCCTAATGGCTCTCTCCAATGAGATTGGCGCAATTGTTCTCTCCACTGGCAACAAGAGCGAGCTGGCGACCGGCTACTGCACACTCTACGGTGACATGGTCGGCGGCTTGGCGGTCATTTCCGATGTCCCCAAAACCATGGTCTATCAGCTGTCGCACTATATCAATCGAGAGAGAGAAGTCATCCCGGACCGGATCATCACACGCCCGCCCAGTGCGGAACTTCGCCCCAATCAAACCGACCAGGACACGCTCCCGCCCTATGACATTCTTGACCGAATTCTAACGGAATACATAGAGCATCATCGTTCGCAGGCTGATATAGTTGCGATGGGATTTGACGCGGCGACGGTCGCATGGGTACTGAAAACGGTCAATCGGAATGAATACAAGCGTCGTCAGGCCGCTCCCGGATTCAAAGTAACGACGCGGGCCTTTGGTATTGGGCGTCGCATGCCGATAGCGGCAAAATATCAACCGTGACCCATCAAGCCCGCTTGGGCGAATGAGGGGATACATGAGAATCTTCATTCAAACGTTTCTGCTGCTTACTCTGATGTCAGTTGGGGCCTCTGGTCAGACTCCGTCTGACTCCGCCGGTCTCCCTCGACTCGGTGTAATAATTGTCGTCGATCAAATGACCCCGGACTATCTCGTCAGATTCGATTCTTTTTTTGTGGGAGGATTCCGAAGGCTTCTCGATAACGGCGCCGTTTTCCTTGACGCAATCCACGACCACGCCGCCACGGAGACCGCAGTCGGCCACACTACCATCTCCACCGGCTGTCTCCCCTCTCGCCATGGCATCATTGGAAACTACTTCTACGACCGGGCGACAGGCAAAGAGATCTATGCCATGCTCGACACCCTTTCCCCTCTTGTTGGCGAAAAGGTCGGCAAGGGCTCGTCACCATCTCGAATTCTTGAACCGACTCTCGGCGACCAATTGAAACACAATTCGCCGTCCTCTCGCGTCTATTCATTCGCCCTCAAAGATCGTTCCGCGATCGGCATGGGTGGCAAGAGCGCCGATGGCGCCTTCTGGTTTGACTGGCGTACCGGTAACTATGTAACATCGACATATTATGCTGAGCGTTATCCCGCATGGATCGATTCATTCAATACCGCACGCCAGGTTGACAGCTACTACAAAACCGGTTGGCACAAGCTTCTGCCTGAAGAAGCTTACTTACAATGCAGTCCTGATGCCTCTGCGAACGAAAACGATGGCGAGCACAATGTCTTCCCGCACCTCTTCACCGACCACACCGACAAACCAGACACCACTTACTGGGACGAACTCTACGCTACTCCCTTCGCCGATGAGGTCACTATCAGTCTGGCGGAAGCTGCTGTGAATTATGGTAACATGGGAACCGACACCACGGTCGACCTGCTCTGGATCGGATGTTCGGCCGCTGATGCTACCGGACATACGTACGGACCACTCAGCCACGAAATTCAGGATTACTACCTGCGACTTGACCGTTACCTGGGGAATCTCTTCTCGCACTTGGATTCACTGGTCGGCAAAGACAAATATGTGGTGGTTCTTTCATCCGATCACGGTGTGTTGCCGATGCCTGAAGATCTACAGAAACTTGGCATTGAGGCAGGGCGTATCCATCCGGACAGCATCAGAGGCGACCTGAAACGGATCGGCGAAAAGCTCGCCGCCGAGCAAGGATTCTCCCGTACTCCAATAAAAAGCGGCCTGACTGATATCATCCTCGACCACGGCCTCTTAACCGGTCGTCACGACGGCGCTCTCGAGGAGCTGGTCGCCGCGGAGATCCGCAAATTGTGGTATGTGACAGATGTTTTTGGTCGAACCGAACTTCTGAATCCCAGCACCCCGCACCGAGCCTACCTGCAGAAATTCCGCAACTGCATCCTTCCCGACCGCGGTCCAGACCTATTCGTCCTGACAAAACAAGGATATCTGATCGATCGTGACTCATTCGGCACATCGCACGGCTCACCCTATGAATACGATTGCACCGTGCCGGTCATCTTCGCCGGCCCTGGGGTGATGAAAGGGATGTATGACGAGACCATTCGGACGATTGATATCGCTCCGACACTTGCCGCGTTGCTGCGGATCAAATTGGGGAAAGGAATGGATGGCTCGATCGTGAAAATCGCGTTAGATCGCTGACAGTTTCACGTCGATTCAGCGCCGGCCCTGCCTGAATGCGTAGTACTTGAGATCAAATCCTTCGGGAACGGGATAGATCCCTGCTCCCTTGCAGGTCGGACACGCTGTCTTTGCATCAGTCCGTTCATCGATCCTTCCGGATCCTTTACAAACCGCACACTCCATGCCTGAAACGGTTACACCTGCTCCATTGCAGCTGGCGCAGACCAGTGCATGCGCTGAACTCTCACAAAGACTATCTTTCCATCCACGCCCGTTGCAGTCAGGACAGACTTCACCCGCATCCCGCGAGTGCTTTTTCTTGTCGCTTGTCATTGTCTGATCTCTCCCGCCGTTTCTCTTGTATCCAGGATTCTATGACCGCCACTGATGATCCTATCGCGGCCTCGACCGCGGCTGTCGGCGTTTCACTCAAGGTCTCAGTATCCTCGGCCTCGCATGCCAGCACCTGAATGTCCGATGGCATTACTTCGCCCAATTGTCTCCCCAACTCGAGCGCCGTCGGCAGGTTGATCTGGTGACTGTTGATCAGGCTGTTTGAGGGGGTCAGCGTACCAACAGGGAAGTAGTGAAGTGTCCCCGGTGGCACTTCGCCGGTCCGTATCGCGTCGACAATGAGTACCGATTCCCGAGCTCTCAGCAATTCAATCAACCTGAAACCGGCCACTGGGGCAAAGAGGATATCGACATCCCCTTCATCCCTCCCCTCGAATCGAGATGCCACCAACGGCCCAAAGGCGTCGTCGGTCAGCACCTCATTCCCCAGGCATAGCACCAGGAGTGGACGCATCAGTTTCTCCGGATCGACTGGATCACTTCTCCTGTTGCCGCGTCATGCACCGTCACTTCCAGCGGCATCTGGCCCGGCAACGTATGAGTAGCGCAGCCGAAACAGGGATCGTAGGCGCGGAACGCCATTTCTATCTTGTTCAGCGTTCCTTCAGTGATCTTTGTCCCCTTCTTGATCAATCCTTCGGCCGCCTTTTTGATGGACATGGTTATCGGCGCGTTGTTGTTGGTCGTCCCGACTATTAGATTGGCCTCAGTAACGATGCCGTTCTTGTCCGTCTTATAATGATGAGTGAGTGTCCCGCGCGGAGCCTCGACAATACCCACCCCTTCGCCAACAATGCTGGTCGGGATATTGAGGATCTTTTCCGAAGTAATTTCCTCATCACGCGCCATTTTCGCCACCGATTCGCAGGCGTACACCAATTCGACAATTCTCGCCCAGTGTGTCGCCAGGGTCGAATGAACCGGCGTGCGGCCGGTTCGATCACCGGTCAAAGTCTCAAAATACCGCTCATACTCGGCCTGAGCCAACGGAGTCGCCATGCCGTCGGCCACATTCAGCCGCGACAATGGCGTCGCTTTGTAGATGCCGGATTCCGGACCATCCACAAACCCTTTCCACCCGACTTTCTTGAGATACGGATATTTCAGGTAGCTGTATGGTTCGACGTGCTCAGCTACATATTCCAGATACTCACTCGGCTCATATTTCGCATGCTCTTTCCCATCCGGTCCGGTCACGCGTACTTTGCCGTCGTAGAAGTTGACCTTGTTGTTGGCATCGACAATCCCCATGTTGTACGTCTTGTGCGTGTACGCGTCTGACAGGATCATCTCGACGTACGCTTTGTTTGCCAGGACGATATCATTCAGCACCTGCACGGCGAATTTGGAGAACTCCACCATTTCGTCGCCGATCTTGATCATCTCTTCCTGTTCGGCTTTGGAAATGCGCTTGGAGAGCCCTCCCGGCAGCGATGTCACCGGATGAACCTTCTTACCGCCGATAATCTCGATCACTCGCTGACCGCGCGCGCGTTGCGCGATCACCTTCTTGCCGGCATCGATCCCGACTTTGGCGATTACGCCGAGGATATTTCGCTCCGCCGCCGGAGCGTCCGGCCCACAGACAAAATCCGGTCCACCCAGCGCGAAGAAGTGCGTGGTGTGGTCCCCTGCGTAGAAGGCATCATACAACAGTGAGCGAAGTTTGAACGCCGCCGAAGGAATAGTGACCCCGTACACCGCGTCTGCCGCCTTTGCCGCCGCCATATGGTGCGCGTCCGGACAGACTCCGCAGATGCGGGTCGTTATACGACACATCTCCTCCACCGGTCTCCCCTGACAGAACTTCTCGAATCCGCGAAGTTCCGGTACCTGGAAGTAGCAGTTCTTCAACTCGCCATCATCGGCCACGAAAAGATGTATCTTCCCGTGCCCTTCGAGTCGGGTAATGGGATCTATCACGATCTGTTTCATGATTGCGACCTCCGCAAAGCCGATTCAGCCAGGCTGAATCGGTAGAAAGTACCCAGTGGATCAGGGATCGTGTTGATGATCTCATCGATCTCTTTCGGCTCGATCGAATCGATCACGCTCGCCAGCGCCGACGCCATTTTCGCCCCCTGATCTCGGACATTGCTCGGCACGCTGTAGCACCCGCGACACGGCACTCCGGCACTCACACACTTTGCGCCGCAGCCCCCCCGCGTCGCCGGCCCCATGCAGACAATCCCCTGCTCCAGCAAGCAGAGTTCCGGATCGACATTGATCGAGAACGGCCGAACGAATTTCTTGATCTTCTTCACATTCCGCTGCCGCTTGCATTCATCGCAACAGGTTTTCTCAGTCGCGCCAAGCACTGTCCCTTTCGGTGGAAGCGGCTTGCCGTTCTGCAGGATGTCGATCACCGCGGATACCACCGCCGCGATCTGATCCGACTGCGGGGGGCAGCCAGGGATGACATAGTCAACCTCAACCGTCTGACCCAGACTCCGTACCGTATTATAGAGCGTTGGAATGCGCAGTGTGCCCTCCGCGACCTTCGTCTCCGGTTGCGGATACACAGATTCCGCGTTGGAGGTCGATGGCGACTGGATATAGGCGTACTTCATGATCGACTCTTTATCATAGAAGTTGGCCATCCCGGGGATCCCCCCTTCAACCGCGCAACTCCCGAACGCGCACATCACGAGAGACTTCTGCCGCAATAACTCAGCGATCTCGAAGTTCTCATCGCTCCGGATCGCGCCGTTGAACAGAGTCAGCGTGATCTCTTTGTCCTGCATTTTCCGCACGTCATCGTATTTGAAATCCGTGGCGCAGGGCCAGAAGACGATATCAAAGAAATTCGCCACATCCAGTAACTTTTCTTCTATATCCAGAATAGCGATATCACAGCCACCGCAGGAGGCCGCCCAATAGATCGCCAGTTTCGGCTTCGCCATGCCTTACTCCTTTCCCGCCGCGACCGCATGCCCGGTCTCAAGGTGCGGATCGAAACTCCACTCCTTGAGCTGCATCGGCCCCATTGTGCGGATCTGCTCGGTGAAGTCCGTCACCACTTCCTGGAACCGAGCTCCTTCAGACGCCGAGACCCATTCCAGTCTGAGTCTCTCCGGAGGGATCCCCATGCCGGCCAGGATCTTCTTCGTCAGCGGTATCCGTCGGATACACTTATGATTCCCGTTCACATAGTGGCAGTCGCCGAGATGACAGCCGCAGACCAGCACCCCGTCGGCGCCATTGCGAAACGCGTCAAGGATGAACCCCGGATCGACCCGTCCACTGCACATGACACGGATCGTCAGCACATTCGGCGGATATTTCATTCGCGAGGTCCCCGCCAGATCGGCACCGGTGTAACTGCACCAGTTGCAGAGAAATCCTATGATACGTGGCTCAAAACTCATACCAGCATCCCTTCGATCTGGGCATAGATCTGTTCATCGGTGAAGTGGCGCGCCTTGATCGCCCCGGCCGGGCAGGCCGCCACACAGGTACCGCAGGCCTTGCACATCGCGGAATTGACCTCGGATACCTTCTTTGTCTCGTCATAAGTGATCGCGTTGTACGGGCAAAGATCATTGCAGATCTTGCACCCCGAGCAGTACTCGTCCATTATGACGGCGTACGCCGCGTCCATCAGGATCTCACCCTGACACATCAGCCGCATCGCCTGAGCCGCTGCCGCTGATCCCTGCGCGACTGAATCCGGAATATCCTTCGCCCCCTGACACGCCCCAGCCAGAAACACGCCATCAGTGGTTGTAGAAACCGGGGCCAACTTCGGGTGGGCTTCGATAAACCAGCCATCCGCTCCTGTCGAGATATTCAGTTTGCGTCCGAATTCCTTGGCATCCTTGCGTGCCTCGAGCGCGGTACAGAGGACCACCATATCAACCGGCACTTCCCGGAATTTGCCGGCCAGCGTATCTTCGCAACGAACCAGAAGCTGTCCTTCCTTATTCCGACCGAATCCAGATGGCACTACTTCCGCCCCCTTCCCCCGGATCACATTGACGCCTTCATGCAGGATCCGCTGATAGAATTCCTCGTACCCTTTGCCGAAGCTCCGCATGTCGATATAGAACTGGTATACCTCTGCGGCCGTCTTTTCTTTCACCAGGTGGGCGAACTTGAGCGCGTACATACAGCAGACGCGGCTGCAGTAATGATGATACTTCTCGTCACGACTGCCGATGCAGTGTAGTATTGCTATGGAGCGTGGCTCCTCGCCATTCTCCAGTATCACTTTGCCGCCGGTCGGCCCCGCCGCGTTGTTCATCATCTCGAACTCATTCGCCGAAATGACATTCGGATATTTGCCGTATCCGTACTGCTTCATCGGAGTTGGATCAAAATGATCGAACCCGGTCGATACCACGATCGTCCCTACCTCAATCTCTTCCACCTTATCGGTGCAGTTGAAGTCGATCGCTTCCTTCTGGCAGACTTTGGCACAGACCATGCACTGCCCGGTCTTGTAGTGGATGCAGTTCTCCCGGTAGATGCGCGGGACATTCGGAACTGCCTGACGGAAGTCGAGAGTGATCGCCGCGTTCGGCCGGAGATTAATCTCCTTGTGATGGATCACCCGTTCCTCGAGATCCTCCATCTTGATGTACCCGGTCGGACAGAGCTTGGCACACGCTCCGCACAGGATACAGGCTTCTGAATCATGGTTGAACGGTGTCGCGACATCGCGGGCATTGCCGCGATTGACAAATGACAGCGCGTGCGCTCCGACCACTTCATCGCAGATGCGGACACACAGCCCGCACAGAATGCACGTGTAGTCCTCGACGTGCCAGCGCGGCTCGGTGATGCCGAATCTCTCCGCCAGCCGCTCCAGGACCGGAACCGGCGCGCAATTCGCCATCAATAACTCGAGATTCGTGCGACGAGCGTTCATGACGCGCGGCGTGCTGGTCAGAATCTCCAGCCCATCCCACGCGGGGTAATTGCACGCCGTAACGATCTTGTTCCAGCCGTTCCCCGCACGGGCCTCGACCGCGCAGATACGACAGGCCGCGTACGGCGTCATATAGGGGTAATAGCAGAGCGTCGGGATGTCTATGCCCAGTTGGCGAGCCGCCTCCAGGACATATGACCCTTCCTCGACCTCGACTACCTGTCCATCTATGGTGATCTTCACTTTCATATTTCTGCTGCTCCTACACGCCCGCGGCGACGGCCGCTCTGACCGGTGGCTGCCACCGTTCTTTTGCCCGTTGTTGCAGTTTGTCTCCATCCCCACGTTTGATCCGTTTGATCGAATCATGACGACAGACCTGATAACAGGCGCCGCACTGGATACATTTATCCTGGATGATCATATGCAGCTCTTTCGGCTTTCCGACGATCGCGTTGGTCGGGCACGCCTTCACACAGGCATAACAACCCGTGCAGGTCTCATCGATCGCGTGTGACACCAGATCCTTGCAGACTCCCGCCGGGCACCGCTTGTCGATACAATGCGCCATATATTCCTGACGAAAATAGGTGATCGTCGACAGCACCGGATTCGGTGCCGACCCGCCCAGTTGACAGAGCGAGGTATCAGTTATCACCTGCGCCAGCTGTTCGAGCTGACGAATATCCTCCATACTTCCCTTGCCGCTGCAGATCCGATTAAGGATATCGAGCATTACCACGATCCCCTCGCGGCACGGCACGCATTTGCCGCACGACTCTTCCTGCAAGAACGTCAGAAAGTACCGCGCCACATCCACCATGCAGGAATCCGAATCCATGACGATCATCCCTCCCGATCCCATCATCGATCCGGCCCGGGTCAATTCATCGAAATCGACCGGAAGATCCAGCAGTGACTTCACCTGTTCATCGTCCCGGATATCACCATGCGCCACCAGCGAGTCATGGATCTCCGGATCACTTGTTTCCACGATCAGCGTGCCGCCCGATGGCCCGCCAGTCTGCACTGCCTTGAACTTCTTCTTGGGATTGGAAACGCCACCGCCGATATCGTAGAGGATCTCGCGCAGCGTTATTCCCATCGGCACCTCGACCAGACCGGTATTGAATACTTTGCCGGTCAGAGCGAATACCTTAGTCCCCTTGGAGTTCTCGGTGCCTATTTTGCTGAACCAGGCCGCCCCTTTTTCAATGATCAGTGGGACATTTGCCCAGGTTTCAACATTGTTGAGACAGGTCGGTTTGTCGTACAGACCCTGGTCGACAGTATGAATGTACTTCGCTCGCGGCTCTCCCATCTTTCCTTCGAGTGAGGCCATGAGAGCGGTTGACTCTCCGCAGACAAACGCGCCGCCGCCTCGCGATATCTCAAGGTCGAAATCAAACCCGGTCCCCAGGATATTCTTCCCCAACAGCCCAAGTTCTTTTGCCTGCTCGATCGCTATCGACAGATTCTTCACCGCCAGCGGATACTCATTTCTCACATAGATGTATCCCTCGCTGCTGCCGATTGCGAAGGCTCCTATCACCATTCCCTCCAGGATCGCGTTCGGATTCCCTTCGCACAGTGATCGATCCATGAATGCGCCCGGATCCCCTTCATCGGCATTGCAGATGACATACTTGGGCGATCCTTGCGCTCTGCGACAGTGCTCCCACTTCCGCCCGGTCGGGAATCCACCACCCCCGCGCCCCCGCAAGCCCGACTTCTTCATCTCGTCGATTATCTTCTCCGGCTTCATCGTGGTGAGCGCTTTCACCATCGAGGTATACCCGCCGAGACAGATGTAGTCGTTGATCGAGGTCGGATCCATCATCCCGTTCTTCCCGAAGATCAGCCGCATCTGCTTCTGATAGAATGGTATCTCCGCCTGGTGTTTAATGACGGTTTTGGTGACCGGCTCACGATAAAGCAGATTATTCACTAACCGTCCGCCCACGATTGTCTGGTCGATGATCAGCTTGGCGTCCGATGGTTTGAGTTTCTGATAGAATATTCCTTCGGGTTGTATCAAAGCCAGCGGTCCACGCTCGCAGAATCCGTGGCAACCGGTTGCTTTCAGTTCCACATCATTCTCGAGATTTGCCTTCTTTAACTCCGTTTTGAAGGCATTCACCACCGCCTGGCAACCACATGCCTGACAGCCGGTCCCCGCGCAGACGGAGATGATCGTCTTGCGGCTGTCGCGCTGCTTTACCAGTGATGCCCGGTACTGCTCGAGCGCCTGAATCGAATCAAGTTTCGCCGGGGTCATGCCGCCTCCTCGGAGCGCGCGCTCTTCTTTCCGCGAACTTCCGCCAGCATCTTGTCGACCTTCGAGACTGTCATATTCCCCCAGTAGACATCATTGGCCGTAACCAATGGCCCCAGCGCGCACGCTCCCAGACAATTGACGCTTTCCAGACTGAATTGTTGATCCGCCGTTGTCTCGCCGGACTTTATTCCCAGGTCGCGCTCCAGCTTGTCGACAATGACATTCGCCTGTCGCACATGACACGCCGTCCCGGTGCAGACGCAGATGTGATTCTTCCCCTTGGGTTCAAGGCTGAACGAGCGATAGAAGGTCGCCACGCCATATATCTGCGCCAGCGGCAACCGCATCTTCTTGGCCACCATCTCCATCGCGTCCTTCGGTAAATACCGGTAATGCTTCTGAATATCCTGAAGGATCATGATGAGAGCGGATGGCTTGGCGCCATACTCCTTCACGATCGCCGTGATGCTTTGTTCCAGATCGAAGCTGGTTTCCACCGGGACACTCATGCTTCAGCTCCTTCTTCTATCTCGACATCCCCCGGCACCGGCACATTCTCCGGCATCGGCTGCGCGCCGGTCAGGACTGTCAGATCATGTTTGGGACCGAGAATATACTTGTCGCGCACATCCAGCATCCGTCCCTCTCTAAAAACCCGCCCCCCGAGTGACATCCGCCGATATTCCGGCGTCGGGCGGCTGATGCACGCTTCAAAGCAGGCGCCGCAGCTGTTGCATTTCGCCACATCCACATACCGCGCCTTGCTTTTCACTTTCACCTTGAAATTCCCTATCGACCCGCTCACCGACTCGACATCGGCCCAGGTCAACAGGGTGATATTCGGATGTTTCCCGACCGACACCATCTTGGGGGTCAAAATGCAGGCGGCGCAGTCAAGCGTCGGAAACGTCTTGTCAAAACTCGCCATATGTCCGCCGATGGTCGCCTGGCGTTCGACCAGGTACACCTGGAATCCGGCATCCGCCATCTGCAGCGCGGCTTCGATCCCCGCGATACCGCCCCCTATCACCATCACCGCCTTCTTGATCGGCACGCGCCGCATCTCGAGTTCTTCATGGAACCGCACACGCGCCACCGCAGCGCGAGTCAGCAACCCCGCCTTGTGCGTCGCCGTCTTCGGATCCTCACTCACCCACGACACCTGCTCGCGTATGTTCGCCATTTCGAAGAAGTACCGGTTGATCCCCGCCATCTCCACCGCCTTGCGGAAAGTCCCCTCATGCATTAACGGACTGCACGCCGCCACCACTATTCGATTGAGTTTGAACTCCTCGATATCTTTTCGGATCAATTCCTGTCCGGGGTCGGAGCACATGAAGCGGTAATGCTTCGCCAACACCACCCCCGGCATATCCTTGACTGCGTCTACCACTTTGGCCGGGTCAACCATCTTCGCGATATTCGTCCCGCAATGGCAGACATAGACACCGATTCGGATCTCGCCATTAGGACTGCTGTGATCATGGTTGGTCATCGCACACCTCCTGCCGCGGCGAGCAGCTTATCCGGAGAGACCAGAAGCTTATCCAACCCCATTTTCTCCGGTGGAATACCTAACGCGATCCCTATCAAGTGACTGAAATAGACGATCGGTACCTTGAAATCCCGCCCATATCGGGCGTTGATCTTGTCCTGATACGCTTCCAGGTTCATCTCGCAGAGCGGGCAGGCGGTCGCGATGATATCCGCGTCATTCTCCACCGCCGCCTGCAACAATTGATCGTTCAGCTTGAGCGCGATATCCTCGCTCGTCGTCATCAGCATCCCGCCACAGCACCGGACCTTGCACGGATAGTGCGTCACGGTCGCGCCGAGCGCCTCGATCAGCTTGTCCATGGTCACCGGGTCATCAACATCATCGAAAAAGCCGTTTGGCCTCACTATCTGACACCCGTAGTACGGCGCAACCTTCAGCCCTTTCAATGGCACCTTGACCATCGACTTCAACTTCTCGATCCCGAGATCATTGAACAGGATATCCACCGGGTGCCGCACCTCAACATCCTTGTCGTACACCAACCCGGCCGCCGCCAGCGCCTCATTAATACGCTCCCGGTCTTTCGGGTCCCAGTGGATCTGCTTGTTCGCCTTGCGGAGGATCGTGAAGCACGAGCTGCACGGCGCGCAGATATCCATATTCATCTTCTGCGCCAACGCGAGATTGCGGGCCGAAATCGCGTGCCCCACTGTCTTGTTGACCGACATGTACATGGTCGCGCCACAACAATTCCAATCCTCGATCTCATGCAGCCCGATCCCCAGCGCCTTGAACACTTCTCTCACAGACTGGTCGTATGGCGACGCCGTATGTTCGAGGCTGCACCCCGGGTAATATGCATAGTCTGCCATGGTCACTCCTCGAACTTGCTCGCGCGCTCAATGATCGCGCGCACTTCGTTCACTCGACGGATCTTGCTCGGCATCATCGCCAGTCGACCCCGACGCATCATCGACAGCCCGAATCCGGCCGTGCCAAACAGCTTCCAGAAATTCGATTTCATCAGGTAACGGATCCCCAGCCCAAGCTCAAAGTTCCGTCCGTACTTGTAGACATTCCGCATGAATGCCTTGGAAAGCGTATGCACCGGGAACTTGGGTGGATATATCTTGCGGCTCATCGCCAGACGTTTCAACGCGTACATCGTATCCGTCACCTTGATCCCCTGCGGACAGCGCACCGTGCATGAATAACAGGACGCGCAGATCCAAACCGTCCGGCTGTGCAGGATATCCTCTATATGTCCCGCGCGGAACAGAGCGATCGTCTGGCGTGGCGTGATATCCATCGCGTACGACACCGGGCAGGTCCCCGTACACGTTCCACACTGAATGCAGTTCTTTATCTTCTCGCCGTCCGGGAAACTCGCCACCTGGTCCCAGAACGCGGCGCGCAATTCTGCTTCAGCTTTGGGATATGGGGTCAGCGTTTCAGCCATGCTGTCTCTCCTGCGCCATGCGATCTGCCGCGCGTATTTCAATTCTCATAGATGGACTCAAAAGATCACTTGAATAGTAGCCCATTCTGGTTGCGCGGTAAATCGTGGGTTTTAAGGTCTGCTTTCTATCAATTCTCAGTTAATGGACTCTTTACTCCATACTGAAGAGTATCTACCAACTCTGTTGATTTTTGTCAAGACATTAGCAGTTTCCAATGCGGAAAATTTCTCTCTGGCGGTCGGGAAATGTGATGGCTCGAACGACCATTCGGCATAGTGAAAAACCGAACAATTTGAAGAATTATCCAAGACGCAAATGGTAATTTCTATCCTGATTTCTGCCGGCGTCTTTGAAGAGAGAATCTACCACCATTCTCCACACTCACATGTATCCCACGAATCACACGCGAATCTCCCCCTTATGCCGCAGATAAGGTTAACCTCACTCACGCACCTATGAAAAATAGCGGCATTACAGATTTGCTCTCGTATTCACACGCGCACGTTGGCGATCACACACTGCGCCGCACGCCTCCAATCGTGGACAGCTAAGGAAATAATTCACGATTTTCCCTCTTGACAATATAGATTTAACAGTCTATTATTTTATCGAAGGCGTTCCGCGCCGGATAGTCCGGGCTGTGCGTGGTGCGACGCAGCGGATAGTTCTGTGTGGTCTGCGCTTTCGAGAGCGATTAGCTTTTTTGTTACCAGCGCCCCTGTGCTTCACACAAGGGCGCTTTGTTTTGTGAGGACAAACCCTCCCGATCTCTTTCCCCGTCCCTTTCCCGCCAACAGATAACTCCCCCCCCCACTCCTAATGCCATATAATTCCAATACTTAACTCTATTGCGCCGAATTTTCGCCGCGTCTGCCCACCCGCCGCACAATCACCGAATTTTTAACCCATTCTCCGCACTCTCCCTTGACATTTGTGAAAGAATTCACTACTAATAGCGGCACTAATTTGTCCCCTTTGGGCGAAAGAACAATGCTTTACTATAAGTCGAGCGAAGACAACACCGCCGTTTCTGTCAGGACTCTCGCCATGACCACCCAGGTCATCGTGTGTCCACGGCCGTCTGTCTCGCATCAGCAATTCCTTAGGAGGAAATGGTAATGGAAAGCAAACCTTTCAATCCATTCGCCATGGCGCAGGCGCAGTTTGACCAGGCCGCTGATTTTCTTGGCCTGGATCAAGGCACTCGCGAACTGCTCCGCTGGCCAGCCCGCGAATTCCAATTCGCGATCCCGGTCCGGATGGATGACGGCACAACCAAGGTCTTCCGCGGTTTCCGCGTTCAACACAATGATTCCCGCGGCCCGTCCAAGGGCGGTATCCGCTTCCATCCGCACGAAACGGTTGACACCGTCCGCGCGCTGGCGATGTGGATGACCTGGAAGTGTTCGGTGGTCGATATCCCGCTGGGCGGCGGTAAGGGCGGCGTCATCTGCGACCCGCATCACCTCTCCATGCGCGAACAGGAACAGATCTGCCGCGGCTGGATCCGCCAGCTCTCCAAAGTGGTCGGCCCGCTTATCGACGTTCCCGCTCCTGATGTCATGACCAACGCTCAGCATATGCTCTGGATGCTCGATGAATACGAAACCATTCATCGCGGCCATTACCCGGGCCTCATCACCGGCAAGCCGGTCGGCATGGGCGGCTCGCTCGGTCGTACCGAAGCTACCGGCTACGGCGTCATCTATACCGTCCGCGAAGCGATGAAAGAGATGAACATGGATCCGAAGAACTGCACCGCCGCGGTCCAGGGCTTCGGCAATGTTTCTCAGTACGCTATCCGTCTCTTCCAGCAACTCGGTGGCAAGGTTGTCTGCTGCTCCTCCTGGGATCAGAAGGACCAGACCTCGTACACTTATCGTCGCAAAGAAGGGCTCGATGTCGACAAGCTGTTGACCGTCACCGATCGTTTCGGCGGCATTGATAAAAACAAAGCCAAAGAACTTGGTTACGAAGTTCTCCCCGGCGATGCCTGGATCGAACAGGACGTTGATGTCCTGCTTCCGTCCGCTATCGAGAACCAGATCACGAAGGACAACGTCGCCAAGATCGGCAAGCGCGTCCGGATCATCGGCGAAGGCGCCAATGGCCCGACCACGCCCGATGCCGACAAGGTCATTCACGAGCGCGGTATCTTCATGATCCCGGATTTCCTGGCCAATGCCGGCGGCGTCACCTGCTCCTATTTCGAGCAAGTGCAGTCGAACATGAACTACTTCTGGGAGAAGGACGAAGTTCTGACGAAGCTGGACACGAAGATGACTTCGGCGTTCCATCAGGTGTCGGAACTGGCGCGTCAGCGGAAGCTGTACATGCGCGATGCGGCCTATATCATCTCGGTCAGCCGAGTGGCGCAGGCCTGCAAAGACCGCGGCTGGATCTAACCCTCCGCGATATCTTTCTTAAGCCATACTGTAACCGGTCGGGTCGCAAGACCCGGCCGGTTTTGCTTGCACATACTTTCGGTCACCCAATGTGAGTACTTCACTTGTGACTTACATTTACGATTTCCTTGGCCAGAACTTCTACATTCCCACATCGATAATCTGAGTATTTGTCGTGACTCTTTTCGCTGATATTAGCCCTGATGGAGTAGACGCGCGATTTGCTGTTTGCCAGATTAGGGATCTTGGCAGCCGGAATAAACCACGTGCATCGGAGATTGGACAGATGCTCATCTATTAGTGCAGCCACCAAGTAAGTCTTGCGTGTCGCTTTGAATGTCGCCTTTCGAACATCAAAATGCACCACGTTGCTCCGATCCCTTGATCCTCTTTTATGAATGGTCACTGTTCTACATTTCAACTGTATCGCCACCGTATTGCCTGTTTCCTTATCGAAGAATAGGACGTCAATGCCGTCGTCATCCGCAACCGGAGAAAATGCCGAGAGCCTGCCTTTGCTCGCTATCATCACTGCGTTGATCAGAATGTTTTCTCCAATCGCACCAATTTGCGTTGATGTCAATTGCACGTGGTAACCTCTTTCTTTTTGTCCGAGATAGAAGATAAAGTGAATGGTACAGAGAGACAACGGTCAAGCCTTACGAGATTCATTGGCCAAGATACAGAGAATTGAACTATTCATTGCGGAACAGAGTGCCCCCTACCCCTGCCCCCCTACCCCTCTACCACCCTCCCCAGCAGCCACCAGAACGCCTTCCCCTTCTGGTAGCAATTAATACACTCCGAATGCGCGCAACTGCATGACGCGCACGTGTGCGACAAACACCAGGCCGATGCCCACTCGCAGGCATCCGAGGCATCCGGATAATAGACCCCCGCCGGGTCATAACTTTCGATATCCGCGAAATCAAACAACCATTTGTCATGCGCCTCGCAGTACGCCCGTATCTGGTTGTTGCGAGCATACAGATTCCCGTTTACCCCCGTCCCGTCCAAATGCCCCGTCATGTAAATAAAGACCACATCCGGGTAATCCGCCTCCAGATCAGACATCGCCGCGAGATAGGTCGCGATCCCCTCTTCACTATTCGAACTGACCCCGCCGCACCATGACCATATCACCACATTGCAGTCAGGGTTATCATTCAACCAGGCGCGGGTCGGCGGTACCCAACTGGTGTCGCTATCGCCGCCGAGGTCATCCCCATACTCATGCACAGACGGCTGTCGGAATGTCGCGTCCTCCGTCTCCACCAGATCCAGCCCGGTCATCAACTGACTCCCGTGCGAGGTATGCCCGTAGAATATGTTCAGGCTGTCCGCCACATTTTCTTTGATCGCCGTGGCAATGTCGCCAAAATCTGATATCACGGTATGGTCGGCCACAAAGCCATCGACCTGCGGATCGGTCGGATCATGCCCGGTCGACTTTTTGTCATCACCGCACCCTGAGGCAAGCACGAGAAGGGTTGCGATCAACAGGGCGAAGGGTCGGAGAATATCTACTTTGGCAGCACGCATGGTCATAGCCTCCCGGCTGGAGCTGTTTCATGGACAATCTATTCTCCATTATCGACTCCCGACAACGGTAAACTGACAAGAAATCGCCCCATGTCTCATATGGACTTTGCCAATCCACATACTTCAAACGAGCCGACTGTCCGCCAATCGACTGAATCTGGCTCTTGCCAACCCTGCCGCCCTTACAGTATCTTGGGTCCATGCTTAAAATAATCACGCTACTGATCACGCTTCTCCTCGGAGGCATTTGCATGGCAGAAACCAACCAAGACACCACCGGACAGGCCGCGCCGCGGGATATCTTTCAGCGCATGACCGGCAATTGGTCCGGTATGACCACTGTCTGGTTCGAGCCGGAAAAACCGGTCGATGAATCCCCCTGCGAGAACTCGTTCAAAATGGTACTTGATGGCAAATCGCTTCAGTGGGAATACACCGGCGCGATGCAGGGGAAACCGCTCGCCGGTTCCGCGTTTTTTGCCTACAACAAACAGAAGCAGCAGTATGAGATGTCCTGGATGGACACGTTCCACACCGGCTCAGCCATCATGTTTTTCACCGGCAAAGCTATCGACAGCGGGCTTTCCGTGCTCGGGAGCTACGAGGATCCGTCCGGCGGCCCCGACTGGGGATGGCGCATAGATATTCGTGTCTCAGGCAACGACAATCTGGTCATCACGATGTTCAACATCTTTCCCGATGGCAACGAACAGAAGGGTGTCGAATACGCGCTAAAACGCAAATAGGCGGCAAGCGTAGTCCCGCTGGCATTATCCGGATGCCTTACCTATATTCCCCTAACGCGATACGGGCGTACAGCCGACAAGTAGATGTAGAGAGACACGACGCCCGGCGTTAGACCACAAAGCGATATTCCAGGATGCCTAAACAGAAAAATTCTATCGATAACCTCCTCTGGTTCCTCCAGGAACGAGCCAAAGAACTCAATTGCCTCTACCGCGTCGAAGAGATACTGAATCAACCCGATGCCCAGCTCCCCGATGTCTGCCAGGCGATCGTCGGCGCGATACCGCTCGGCTTCCAATATTCCGAGTTGTGTGCTGCGAGTATCTCTATCGCCGACACCGAATATACGACCGAGAATTTTCGCAAGACCCAATGGTCATTGAGCGCCCCGATCCTTGTCCAGGATAAACCGATCGGCCAGCTTGCTGCATACTATCTGCAGGAAATGCCTCTCGGCGACGAGGGTCCCTTCCTCAAGGAAGAGGTCAAGCTGATCCAGACGATCGCCGACCGCCTCGGCCATTTCATCATGTTCCACCGCATCAAGCATATGTACAGCGAGTGGCAGTCGGCCAAGGAATCATTGACTCAGGATCGCAAGGATGACTGGCGCGTTGTGCTGGATTTGCTCCGTCAGACCGACAAAAGCCTCTTCCTCTCGATCTCCCACAAGATGCTGAACCACCTCTGTTGGTCGGGCATCGAAGAGGCCAAGCAGTTGGTGATCCGTGAGAATCCCGACAGCACTTCGGAGGAGGAACTCGCGCGCGACAGCAATATGCCGCACCGTCGGCGCGCGCTGACCACCTCCAACGACGCGACCTCCAAAGAGACTTTCAAGATCGCGTCGGAGCATATGTCCGATGAAGAGATCTTCGCTTTCGTCCAGCGCCGCATTCAGGAAGATAAACTCGTCACCCTCTCGCGCGCTCTGCACCAGAGCCAGTCGCTTGATCAGCTCGCTGATGCTATTCGCCGCTATCACCGCATAGCTCCCGAAGGCGCCGATCTCCCCTCCGCCACTCAGCGCGGTGTTCATGCCGCGCTGATTCGTCGCCTTTTCTCCGAGCAGGTGCAGTTTGTCGATATCGCGAAGAACTTCATCACTATCAACGATTTCCATTCTCTCCTTAAGAATGTCATCTTCGGACCGGACAGCCGCGGTAAACTGGGCGGCAAGTCGGCCGGACTATATCTTGCCGAGAAGATCCTCAAGAAAGCCGCCAAAGGCGACCCACTGCTGACCGAAGTCAAGACGCCGAAGACATGGTATGTCACCTCCGACGCCATCATGGCGTTTATGTATTTTAATAATCTCGAAGAGATTGTTGAGCAGAAGTACAAGGACATTAACCAGGTCCGGCTCGAGTACCCGCACGTCGTGCAGACTTTCAAGTCCGGCAGTTTCCCGCCCGAAGTATTACAGGGACTCTCCGTCGCCCTTGATGATCTCGGCGACCGTCCACTTATTGTCCGAAGTTCTTCCCTGCTCGAAGACCGCTTTGGCGCCGCGTTTTCCGGCAAATACAAATCGCTCTTTTTGGCCAATCAGGGAACCAAGCAGGAACGTCTCTCGGCCCTGTGCGATGCTATCGCCGAAGTCTACGCTTCGACTTTCGGCCCCGACCCGATCGAATACCGCGCCGAGCGCGGCTTGCTCGACTTCTATGAAGAAATGGGGATCATGATCCAGGAAGTGGTCGGCACCAAGATCGGCCACTACTTCTTCCCATCGTTTGCCGGCGTCGCTTTCAGCAAGAACGAATTCCGCTGGTCGCCGCGTATCAAACGTGAGGATGGCCTGATTCGTCTCGTCCCCGGCCTTGGCACCCGCGCCGTCGACCGTGTCGCCGATGATTACCCTGTCCTTATTGCCCCCGGCCAGCCCGGATTGCGCGTCAATGTCACTATGGAAGAAGCGGTCCGCTACGCGCCGCAGTATGTCGACGCTATCGACCTTACCACCAGTTCATTCGAGACTGTCTCGGTCGAGCATCTCCTGCGCAACTACGGCCACGAGATCCCCAACGTCCATGAGATCATTTCCATTCTCGACCGCGATCACATGCGCAATTTCCTCGGGATGCAGTGCGATTTCAAGCGCGATGACATGATCGTCACCTTCGAGGGCCTCTTTACCCGCACTCAATTCGTGCAGCGTATCAAGGGGATCACGCAACTTCTTGAAGAAAAACTTGGTCACCCGGTCGATATCGAATTCGCCTCTGACGGCAAGGACTTTTACCTCCTGCAGTGCCGTCCACAATCTTCCTCCGAGGTCAGCACTGCGGCCCCTATCCCGCGCGATGTCTCCAGCGACCGCATTCTCTTCACGGCGAACAAGTATGTTTCCAATGGCCGCGTGCCCGATATCACGCACATCGTCTATGTCGACCCACACCAGTACGATCTGGTCGGCGACCGTCAGACTCTGCTCGAGATCGGCCGCGCGGTCGGTAAGCTGAACAAGATCCTCCCCAAGCGACAGTTCATCCTGATGGGTCCCGGGCGATGGGGAAGCCGCGGCGATATCAAGATGGGAGTCGCCGTCACCTATTCCGAGATCAACAACACCGCGTCGCTTATCGAGATCGCCCGCAAGCGGGGCAATTATCTTCCCGATCTTTCGTTCGGCACCCACTTCTTCCAGGATCTGGTCGAGGCAAATATCCGCTACCTTCCGCTGTATCCCGATGACCCCGGCATCATCTTCAACGAGCAATTTTTCCATGAGTCACCGAGCATTCTGGTTGATCTGCTTCCTGAAGCAGACCATTTGCAGAAGGTCATCCGCCTGATTGATGTCCCTGCCGCCACCAATGGCCAAGTGTTGCGTCTGCAGATGAATGCTGATCTTGACGAAGCGATGGGGCTCCTTGCACCGCCCATGGCCAACGATGATACGTTCCGGACCGCGGACTTCGAGGATAGCCGTTCCAAGGACCAGTCTTGGCGCTGGAGATACCGCATTGCCGAGCATATCGCGTCGCTCATCGACCCCGACAAGTACGGTGTGAAAGCCGTCTACCTCTTTGGCTCAACGAAAAACGCCACCGCCGGCCCGCATAGTGATATCGACCTGATGATTCACTTCAGCGGCTCCGAACAGCAGCGCGCGCTGCTTGAGAGTTGGCTCGACGGCTGGAGTCTCAGCCTCGATGAACTCAACTTCATGCGCACCGGAATAAAGATCGGTGGAATTCTGGATGTTCATCTTGTCACGGACGACGAGGTTGAAGGGAAAACCGGCTACGCGGCGAAGATCGATGCCATCACAGATGCCGCTCGTCCTTTGCAGATGATGAAGAGATCGGACTAACGATATTACTGCAGCGCGGCGGCCTGCACCATATTCAGGCCCCGCTCGAGTACGGTGTATTTGGGAATATCCACACGCCGGATCAGCATATCGGACTGATCAAAATACTGAATCGTCAGATCATACGTCCCCGGCTTCAGACTAAAATCCCCCACGTAGATTTTTCCGGGCAGAAGTCGCGAGCACCGCAGGTCGGCATTCTCAGTCAGATCCGTTCCAACATCGATCGCCACTTTTTTGAGCCAGCCGCCAAATCCTCCCGAGTCTGCCTTTTTCTTGAGCTTGTAGTTGGCGACCCCTTTGGCCAGTGCCCGCGCGATCGTCTTCAGATAAATGAGCGATTTCTTCGCTTCAAATGTCTCTGTCGCTACCGTCCCGACATCCTCGATCAACCCCAGTTCTCCGATATACTTCCCGTTCGCGGACACTTCCACCCGTTGTACCAGCGACTGCTGTTGCTTGAGAGTCGGGATCGCGAACTTGATATAGAAATCCTCCGAGATCGGCATCGGCAGATGTCCGTATTCCGATTCGGTCCCATCCGCGCCGGTAAAGAGGATCTGCACCAGGTTGAGCTGTTTGTCGGTACGCAGTCTCAAATTGAATGGCTCCTTGACCGGTGCCATGCCGGCCATCGCCACCACACTCAGGATAGCCCCCTCATCTGTTTGATACGCTACCTTGGGGGGCGCAAAATTGTAGATATGCGGCTGACTGGCAAACGCTGCTTGTAACGCCTCGAGATCGATCCGTGCGTCATCCCACTTCCCGTCCGCCGCATACATATGCATGCTGAGATAGCGGGCGAATGCGCTGTTGTTGAACCGAACCTGTTTTGCCTCGTAGTTGACCTTGTACGCGGCAGTATCTTTGGCGGTCGCCTCATTGAATTGCCACGCCGCGTCAGCGTACTTCTGCTCCAGCAGATCAAGCTTCTGATTCGCTTTTCGTGTCTCTACAAAGGCCGCGTCAAACGAATCCAGCGCGATGAAATTGAGGGCATTGAACAGATTGGCGTAAAGCAGTTCATAGTCCTCCCCTGCGTACTCCAGCGCGTTGTCATTAAGCATCATCGACAGGATCGCCTTGGAGATGCTTTTGGTGTACAGCTCCTCCCCTGCCTGGTCCGCCAACTTCAGTTTGGTGATGGATGAATCATGCTCCCCAGCGTAGTATCGGGCGAATCCAGCATCGAGAAAATATAGCAGCCTGTCTTTCTCCCCGAACTTCCCCGCCTCCCGCGCTTCTTCCAGCCGGGCGACCGCCTGCGGAAAATTGCTGGTCCGCATTTCCGCCGTTATCGGCTCGTAGAATGCCTTCTGGGTGCGGAGCGACCCGCACCCGGACAAGATCATCAACCCTGCGGTTGCTATGAACAGGATCCGTCTGATCACGTTACTTCGCGACTACCACTTACGGCTTCCCTGCGATATCCCCTTCTTGATCTTCTTCGTGCCGATCCAGACCTTTTCGGTTGTTTCGACATTGATAAGTTCAAAGTCGGTCTGATAGAATACCGTTTTCACTCCTTCGATCTCGTCGACTATATCTTTGACCGAACCCAGCAGCACAAAATCCGCGCCGGTTTCTTCGCGAAGTTTCTTCACCGTCTCTCGCGACGCAAACTCCTGTTGTTCCTGTCGCTCATCCCGTATCTCCGCCCGCTGATCCCGCGCCGCGACAAACCGCACCTGGCCGGAGTTTATCAACTCTCGCTCAAAATCCTTGCTGAATGTCTCGGTATTGATATGCTCCGAGGTCTGATTACGGAATGTCCCCACGGTCACCACCGGCTTTTTGCCGGTCGCCCGCGAGAAATCATTCAGCCAGGGCCGCGCCAGCGCGTCCTTCACCATCTCTTCGGCTACCAACCGCGCATCCGTGTCGTTCCATCCACCACTCAGGTCGGTCACCTGTTCCGAGTCCAGCCGCGTGACTGTTCTTCCGCCACCGCCACATCCGGCGACCAGCAGCGCCAACATCCCCAAAACCACTACGTACTTCATCGCTGAATCCCTTCTTTAGCTTGAATTTCCCTCACGTGTAGTGCCATCAGGATATCCCCCCTCCATCTGCCTGGCAAGTTTTTTCATCCTCAACCGGCCACTGCACCAGACTGACGGCTCACAGCATTCTTTTGCGCCTTCCCCGCCTCCCCCTTATATTTCTGCCGCGCCAGCCGATGCTTTCGAGGAGCGCCAGATACACCAGATGAAACCAGACCAAACCGATACCCTGCTTCTCACGCCCGGCCGACGCAGAACCTGGCTCGTCGCCCTGCTTGTTTTTGGCGGAGCGACCTTTGTCACGACCTTCGTCGCCGTCCTCAGTCATTTGCGTTATGTCCAGAAAGATCTGGAAAGCAACCTCTGGACCTGGCTGCTGGGCGAATCATTTGACTGGTACTCCTGGGCCATCCTCGTGCCAGTCATTATCTGGCTGGCCCGCAAAGTCAGGCTCACGCGCGGTAACCTCGCCTGGTCGGCCCCGCTCCATTTTCTATTTGCCGCCCTAGCCTCTGCCTTTACCCTAGTAGTCGGAGTCATCGGCTCGGTTTGGGCGCACAACGAACAATTGACCACCGAGCAACTCATCGACCTCTGTTACCGCGAGATCATCTGGATGCTCCCCTGGTCTGTTTTCATCTACTCCGGCATTGTAGCCGTCTACTACGCCCTCGATTACTATCGCCAATACAACGAACGGGAACTGCGCGCCTCACGGCTCGAATCCGAATTGACCCGCGCCCAGCTCGAAACTCTGCATACACAATTACAGCCTCACTTCCTGTTTAATACGCTCAACTCGATCTCAGTCCTGATGCGCAAAGGTGAGATCGACACTGCCCAGCGTATGCTCAACCGCCTCAGCGAACTACTCCGCCATGTTCTTGCCAAAGGCGGTACACAGGTCATTCCGCTGGAGACCGAGCTTGAAATAGTCCGCGGATATCTTGAGATCGAGCAGGTCCGCTTTGGCGACCGCCTGCGGGTCGAAATGTCCATCGATGATTCAAGCCTCAAGGCTCAAGTCCCCTCCTTTGTCCTTCAGACTTTGGTGGAGAATGCCGTCCGTCACGGTCTCGCCCATAAAACTGGCATCGGCCATATCAAGGTCAGCAGCCATCGGGAGAATGACCTTCTAACTCTCCGAGTCGAAGATGACGGCGTCGGCCTCGCCGCCCCGTCGCAAAGTCGTGGTGAAGGCGTCGGTCTCCGCAGTACCCGGACACGTTTATCCGCTCTCTACAGTGACCGGCACCGCTTTGAGCTGACCACCCCGTCTGCCGGCGGCACGGTTGCCCTTCTTGAGATCCCTTATCGAACTGAGGAGTCATCAACCAATGGCTGACACGATCCGCACACTTATTGTCGATGATGAGCCCCTTGCCCGCGATGGGCTCAGAATGTTGCTCGAGACTAATGACTCCTTTACCATTATCGGTGAGGCCGGCACTGGCGCCGAAGCGATCGAACTGATTCGCCAAGAACAACCTGACCTGGTCTTTCTCGATATCCAGATGCCCGGCATGAACGGCTTCGATGTACTTAAGGCATTGTCCGGCGAATCTCTCCCGCTCATTGTTTTTGTCACCGCCTATGACAGCTATGCCATTCGGGCGTTCGAAGTTCATGCTGTCGATTACGTTCTCAAACCGGTAGACCCGGCCCGTTTCCAGACGACACTCGATCGTATCAAGTCTGATCTGCAACTTCGTCGAGGGTCCGCCCTTACCGCTAAGATGGCCGCGTTGCTCGAGGCTCTTCGCCGCGAAGAGGTCAAGATCGATACCGGCGGATACCTCACTCGCTTTGTCATCAAGGAAGGCGACCGCATCTATTTTGTAAATGCTGACGATGTCGACTGGATCGAGGCTGCAGACTACTATGTACAGCTCCACACCGGCAAGAAGACCCATCTCATTCGCGAGACCCTCAATCGTCTCGAAACTCAGCTCGACCCCGCCAAATTCCTGCGTATCCACCGCTCCACGATCGTCAATTCGACGCGCATCAAAGAACTCAAGCGGCATTTCCAATCCGAGTTCATTGTCATCCTGCACGATGGCACCAACCTCAAAATGAGCCGATCCTACCGCGACAACCTCTCCGGTTTCCTCGGCGAAAAGGATTGACTACTTATCTCCACAATTGACGTTTCGCCGCATCCATTCCTCGTTTCACTGCTTTCATCTGACTCAAACATCGAATCCCTGTAGTTTGGAACTAAACGAATTCACTCGTCTGGACCATCCATAGGAGGAGACCGATGCACCGAAGATCAAGTTATGCGAAAAACTTTCGAACCAGCGGCGTACCGCTCCTGGCTGCGCTACTGATTCTTGCGTTAGTTGCGAGCCGGACCGACGCGACATCCTATTTCACCCCCGTTACCACCGGTCCGGTCGTTACCGATGGCGGCGACAGTCGATCGGTGAACTTTATCGACTACGACAACGATACCAACCTTGACCTGCTCATCACCAACGGTCCGTCTGCCGGACAAGTCGCGTTCCTCTATAAAGGAAATGGCGACGGTACGTTCACCCGCATGATGACCCCGTCTATCGGGACGGTCGTCTCGGCCGCCGATGGCGCCGCTTTTGGCGACTACGACAACGATGGCGATGAGGACTGCTATGTCGCCACCTGGTGGGCGCAGCTCAACCTGTTCCACATCAACAACGGCGATGGGACGTTCACGCAGGAATCCTTCACCGAGATCACGACTGACAACGACTACTCCGAAGCCGCCACCTGGGTCGATTACGATGCCGACGGATACCTCGACCTGCAGGTCTGCAACAGCGCCGGCGACCTGCGTAATCAGCTTTATCACAATAATGGCGACGGTACGTTTACCCGCGTTTTTCTCGGCGCCATCACCAATGACGCGTTCAACTCGCGAGTCGGTGCCTGGGCAGATTTTGACAACGATGGCGACCAGGACTGCTATATCGCCAACGAGACTAACGACAAAAACAATCTCTATCGCAATGATGGCGGCTCATTCACCAAATTGACCACCGGCCCGCATGTCAATGACCCCATGCAGTCATTCAGCGCCAGTTGGGGCGACTACGACAATGATGGCGATCTTGACCTGGTCGTCGCCAACAATGTCGGTCAGACAAACATGTTGTATCGCAACGACGCCGGGACCTTCGTCCGTGTCCTCACCAGTCCCATCTCCACAAATGCCGGCGCCTCTGTCTCATCCGCCTGGGGAGATATCGACAACGACGGCGACCTCGACCTCTTCATCACCCGCGCCTTTGGTGTGACAGATGACGTCAACCTGCTCTACATCAACAACGGTGACGGGACGTTTACGCAGGAATCCGATGACAGCACCGCCACCGAAACCGGATGGACGTATGGCTGCGCGTTCGGCGACGTCGACAAAGACGGCGACCTCGATCTCGCCCTCGCTCGTTGCCAGAGTGCGAATGAGAACAACTCCCTTTATCTCAACAATGGCAACAGCAACCACTGGCTGATAGTTGATCTTCAGGCTCTCTACAGCAACCGCTCGGCGATCGGTACGCGAGTGCGAGTCAAGGCCACAATCAATGGCAATCCAGTCTGGCAGATGCGCGAGGTCTCCTCTCAACCTGGTTACTGCAACCAGAGTCAAATGGATCCGCACTTTGGTCTTGGCGACGCTGCTGTGATCGACTCTCTGGTCATCTCCTGGCCAAGCGGCCTGGTGACCGTTTTGGAGAATGTTGCGCCAGATCAATATCTCGCCGTCACTGAATGTCCCAATGTTGATCCTGATGGCGACGGATTTATCTGTGTGGATAACTGCCCGACCACCTTCAACCCCGGTCAGGAAGACGCCGATGGCGACGGCGTCGGCGACGCCTGCGATAACTGCTCGCTTCTGGCGAACGCCGGACAGGAAGATGCCGATGGCGATGGTCGCGGTGATCTTTGCGACAACTGCCCGAACACCTCAAATCCCGGCCAACAGGACGCCAACAATGACGGCATCGGCGATGCCTGCTGTTGCTCCGGCACCACCGGCAATGTCAATCTGGCCGGCAATGTCGACTTAAGCGACCTCGCCATTTTGATAACCTACATGACGGTCGGTGGCGTAACTCTCCCCTGCCCGATGGAGGCCAATGTTAACGCCCTCGGCAGTATCGACCTGAGTGACTTGGCGAGGCTTATTACGTACCTAATTGCTGGACCGATCTCGCTCCCATCGTGCCCATAAGTAACCATCTCTTCTTTCAGGGCCGACATTCTCCCTGTCGGCCCGATATTTTGATGAAAAATTCTTTGCACAGGCAAATGCCTGCCTTCGTCCCTGTCTATGAGGGAGTGGCTCCGCTCTCCATTTACGAAAAATCTCCAAAAAAATGTAAGCGCTTACGTATTTTTTTGGATTTTCCCGAAACATTCCCCCCGCCATCTCCCGTATATCCACCAGACGGCCGGAGGTCGATCTGGGTTTGGGATGGGTCGGTCGACCGGAAGTCTACATGTTCGCAGCCTTTCTAAATATGCGGTGTGTGAGGGTCCAATTAGGGAGACTCGGTTAGCGTACCCCGGGTCTCCCCACCGCAGCCTCTCCTTCAGAACTTCCTTACCGCTGACCGCATATTCCCGTCGCCTCACTGCATCCCATTTTGTCGCTTGATGCGTTCTCCATTTATTGGAGTAAAGTCGAACTGGAACAATCTGCTCCGGTTTGCGTCACTGTTCATCGTCACGGATGTGATCGCATAGACTTGAACCGGATTTCGAAACAGCTCGTGGAGGGCACTTCCAATGACCTGCGGTAAAAATCTTCTGAGCCTGATAACCCTTCTAGTGATTCTCATCATCAGGCCGGCCAGCGCCACCATTATCCATGTCCCCGCCGATCAGGCGACCATTCAGGCGGCAATCGATGCATCCTCCAACGGCGACACCGTTCTCGTCGCGCCGGGTCACTATTTCGCGAATATCAACTTCCGAACCAAAGATATCGTACTCGCCAGTCAGTATCTTCTGTCCAGCGACCCACAAGACATCTGGAACACCATCCTCGACGGCAGCGCCCCGACCTTTCCCGATACCGGTTCCGTCATCGTCATCGCCGGTCTGCAGGACAGCAGCACCGCGGTTATCGGATTCACCATCACCGGTGGAACAGGTACGAAATGGCGCGATGTCTCTGATAATCTGGTCTACCGCGAAGGCGGCGGCATTCTTATCGAGGGCTCCAGCCCCCGCATCAAAAATAACCTGATCATCAACAACCGGTCCATCCTGCGTGGTGCGGGGGTCACGTCCTGTGGTGGCGGTGGTATGCGCGTTGGATTCAATTCGCTCAATCGAGCGGAGATCGAAGGTAACGTTTTTGCCTTCAATCAGGGACATTACGGCGGCGCGCTGGTCTCATTCCATGCTCCCGTCATCTTCCGCAACAATGTCGTCTGGCGCAACTCTGGAGGTACGGATTTTGGCGGAGCCGGACTCTGGATCTGGAACAACGGCTCCATCGGCACCACGGTCGTCGAAAACAACACCATAATTGCTAACAGTACTACTAATACTGGCGGTGGACTCTCGGTGAGTAATTCCGAGATCGACCTTCACAACAATATCATTCGTGGAAACACCGGCACTCCCGCTCAACTCTGGATAAGCGGCCCTCAGGCAACCACTGTCTGGTACAACAATATTCAGGGCGGATTCCCCGGAACCGGAAATGTCGATGAGATACCTCTCTTCGCGGACAGCAATTTCTTCCTCCTCCCCGGATCTCCGGGGATCGACTCGGGCGACCCTGACCCGGCCTACAATGACCGCGAAGATACCGGCAATCCCGGCAATGCGCTCTGGCCGGCACTGGGTACTCTGCTGAACGACAAAGGTGCCTATGGGGGGCGTGGTGCCGCCATATTGCCGACATACACCTCTCCCTACACCAACATGATCACCGATTCGCTCGATTTTGGAGCAGTTACCAGCGGAAGCTTCAGCCTCCCTTGGATATACGTTGGCAAGGACGGATTTGGGCCGATTCGAATCGACTCACTCCGTTTTGGGCACACGCCAAATACCGAACTCTACAACCTTTCCGGATTACCCATGACTTTTCCGGAGAAACCATATGTTGACTCCATTCAACTTCTGTGGAATCCCTCAGCCGACGGTATTCTACTTGATACCGCCCGCATCTACCATAATGACTCTACGGTCCCCAATCCGCTGCTGACGATTGTGACAGGCAAAGTGACCTGCTGCACTGGCATCACCGGAAACATCGACCTCTGGGGCGGCGTCGATATCACCGATCTCAGTTATCTGATAGCCTATATGGTGACGACCCCACGACCCGGGATGCCGTGTCTGAGTGAAGCAAATATCAACGCTCTCGGCCCGATCGACCTGACCGACCTTTCGATGCTTATCAGCTACCTGGTCTCCCCACCTGGCACAGTGACTCTCCCCTCCTGTCCGTGACGCAGGTCTCACTGCGCTATCTGGGTGGAAACAGAAACGGACGCTGTGAGTCACAGCGTCCGTTATCGTTTTCAGTATAATGATCTGACTTACGCCAGCTTGAACTGCTCCACCATGGTGCGGAGCGATTCCGCCTGCTGCGAAAGTTGCGCCGCAGCCGCCGAGGATTGCTCCGCGCCGGTCGCGGTTTCTTTCGTCACCGACGAGATCTCACCGATATTCCGCGAGATCTCTTCCGCCGCGCTTGACTGTTCATTCGCCGCCAGCGCGATCTGCTGGATCATCCCCATCACCTGATGCGTCATGTTGACGATCTCCTGCAGGTTCTCGCCCGCGCGATTCGCCAGCTCCCGCCCCTTGTCAACATCCTGCAAACCTGTCTTGACCGACTCTACTGCCTCAACTGTCTCATCCTGGATTGACCGTACCATTTGCACGATCTCGCCCGTCGCCTTGCCGGTCCGTTCGGCCAATTTGCGAACCTCATCGGCCACGACCGCGAATCCGCGTCCCTGTTCTCCTGCGCGCGCCGCTTCGATCGCGGCATTGAGCGCCAGCAGGTTCGTCTGGTCGGCAATATCATTGATCACGTTCACGATCTGCCCGATCTGTTGCGATGACTGCGACAGCTTTGAGATCGTCTTCGCCGATTCGCGCACTACCGCTTCTATCTTTTCCATCCCACGGATCGTGTCATCGACCAACCGGCCGCCCGAACCTGCCGTTTCGCTCGCGGTCTTCGAGGCCGAGGTGGCTTCTTGCACGTTCTCCGCGCTGGCCATGATCGTATGACTGATCTCTTCGATCGACGATGACACTTCCTGTATCTGTTGCGCCTGCTCTTTCGCTCCTTTGAGCATATGGGTCGCTGACGCGCTTATCTGCGTCGCCGCCGAAACCATCTCCGTCGCGCTTGATCGCAATTGTCCAACCATCCTCGTCAGGCTGACGACCATCGATTGGAAGGATATGCTCAGGACATCCTTCTCGGACTTCGGCACCACTTTGACGGTCAGGTCGTTGGCCGCGATTCGTTCGGCCGCCCCGGCCAGATCCTTGATGTATGAACGGAGATTGCGGAACGCGCCGTACAACTTCCCGATCTCATCCTGCGACTCGTAATCTATCTTCTGATTGATATCGCCGACCGCGATCCCGTTCGCGGCTTCAGCGAGTTGGACGATCGGCCGTGAGATCATGCGCTGGAAGAAGACCACGATACCGATGGACAGTGCCACGATCGCCAACGCGATCAGGAACGACACTCCCGCAAACCACTGCAGACGTTCAGTTAAAGCGGAAAGATCAGATTGGATCACCAGAAACGCGATCGGCTTCCCTTTCGCCTGGATCGTTTTCGTGATGTACAGGTATTCGTCGTCGAAGCGGGAGCCATCGACCAACCCTTCAACCTTCACCTGCGGAAGGGTCGCCTTTTCGCGAACATACTCAGCGAATGTCCCACCGGTCAGCAGAACTATCTGCGCCGACGTGATATCCTGATCCGAAGCCAGCGATCCAAGGATCTCTTTCCCCGCCTCTTGATCCTCGAAACTGACCGCCGCCGAGCTGTTGTTCGCCAGTACCGTTGCCAGCACCGACAGGTTGTCGACCATCCCCTCACGGAAGGTCGAGCGATCATTAAATACGAAGACTGTGCTGGCCACCAGCAGCGCGCTGATGCTGGTCAGCATGATCATGAATGTGAGTTTAGCCCTGATCGAATAGTCGCGGAGTCGTCGCATATCCTCTGCCTCTGAGTTGCTGAGGAAAGAGAAGAAGACCTAGATTACCGTCGCCAGTTTGAGCAACTGCGCTCCGATCTTCAATCCCGCCTCTTTGACGGTCATCGTGTTTACTTCAAATTTCACTTTAGAGCCCCCGTCAGATTCCTCTGATATATTCACCATCACTCCGAATTGCGCGAACTTGGCGCAATTACTGACTGTCAACACCGGTTGCCCCGCCGCCGCCTTCATGACTTTGGCCAACTCGGCTTTGTCACAGGTCCCGATGAACACCATCTGGCATCCCGCCAATGGATCTCCTGCCGCGATTGATTTGACCGTAACCGCGGTCCCTTCACCGGTTTTCTTCGCCGCGGCATCCTTAAGCGCTGCTATCACCGGTGAATCACCGACGCAAGCGATCACCACCGCCCCGGAACCGTCCGTCCCCTTGCCCGCCGGCCATTCCACAAAGTCGATCAGCTTGACGACAAAGTCAGCCTTGTCAGGCGCTTCTGCCGCTATCCCAGTTTGAGCCATCGGCCCTACCAGCAACGCTACCACCAATGCCCAGACTAAAACCACACGACCTCGCATGTACTTCCCCTTTTCAGACGAGCTTGCCTGGTCGTTGCCATTGCCCGTCTGGCTCAAGTCATTCCTAAGCATCAACGACGCTTTCTCATAGAGTATCGGGGAGATACAGGCATTCCTTAGCCACCGGCGCCAGATTCCAGAGGAAAAACAGGGGGAATGTTGACGGAATGGACTGTTCAGGAATTGCACAACCTGATGATACAAAAGATTGCGTCTCATGGGCTGACTCCCTTATCTATAAGTTCTTGATGTCCGCATAACCGGCCAGCGGCTTCGCCCGCCCGCCGCAACAGAACGAGTCCGATATGAGTGACCTGACCATAGATCGACGACTGCACCACTACTTTCCTCTCGGCATACCCATTTCGCGCCAAACGGTCGAACGGCTTCATTTGCGGGCGCTGCTCATTCCGGCGACTGACAAAACCCAGTCGCCACCTGCCGCGCTCCGCCTTATCTCCGCCAAGTTCAACGATCAGCTCCTCAACTTTCCGTCTGGAACCCGCGCCATTCGGCCCGGCGACCTTATCACGGCCGCAATCATCACCGATATCCTTCGCTATGTCCTGCTTCTTTACTGTCAGGACCAGCACCCGAAGATCCTCCAGCGAGGGCTCAACCACGCTCGTTCCAAGGGAAGCAGCGAGCTCGTCGAACTGCCGCCCCCCAAATTCGTCCACCTCTATCCGCCACCCACGGTCTTATCCGGTAGCCAAAATGAAAGCGAGTTCCTGGGTACCTCAAGTGAACTCCTGGACCATCGTGAGCTCTCCGTCAGCGAAATGATCCTCCTTGAACTCGCCATGGAAAACCCGGCCTTTGTGCCGTTCCGTCCACTTTACGATGACCAGCCGCTTCGCCAGCAAACTCCTTACATGCCGCTTATCACGCGGCTCGAGGAATTCTTTTCCTCTCAACCAACCGTCGACCCGGTTGGCCTTGCCCTGTTTGATTGTCTGCGCGCTCCTATGCTGGCATCGCCTGATTCTCTGGAGGGCCAGCTAGAGTTTATACGCACCTATTGGTCCCGGTTCTTGCCCCTTGACCTCATGGACCGACTGCTCCTTGCCTCGGACATCCTTCACGAACAGGCCGCCTTCCGTCTCCCGCCTTCCGGCGGGCCAGTCCCGGTCCTCGAGTTCTGGGGCCAGGAATATCGTGACCGTTATGGTTATCCGGAGCCGGCCCGTTTCAGCCCCGATGCCGACTGGATGTCCAATGTCGTAATGATCGCCAAGTCAACCTATGTCTGGCTCGATCAACTATCCAAACGCTACGGCCGCGACATCCATCTGCTCTCGGACATTCCCGATGAAGAACTCGACCGCCTCGCCCGCTACGGTTTCACCGCGCTCTGGCTCATCGGAGTCTGGGAACGCTCACCTGCCTCACAGCAGATCAAACGAATTATGGGAAATCCTGAGGCCGTTTCCTCGGCCTATTCTCTGTATGATTACACGATTGCCGCCGACTTGGGAGGCGATCCTGCCTATGACCAACTCCGTGAGCGGGCCTGGCAGCGCGGCATCCGCCTCGCCTCCGATATGGTCCCGAACCATGTGGGGATATACTCTCGATGGAGTATAGAACATCCCGATTGGTTCATGCAACTGAATTATCCCCCCTTCCCCGCCTACCGATACACCGGCGCCAATCTCTCCTGGGATCCACGTGTGACCATCCAGATCGAGGACGGCTACTGGAATCATACCGATGCCGCGGTTGTCTTCAAGCGCACCGACAACTGGACCGGCGACACACGCTATATCTACCACGGCAACGACGGCACCAGTATGCCGTGGAACGACACCGCCCAACTCAATTTCATGATCCCCGAGGTCCGCGAGGCGGTCATCCAGACTATCCTCCACGTCGCTCGGCATTTCCCGATCATTCGCTTCGACGCTGCTATGACGCTCGCCAAAAAACACTACCAGCGCCTCTGGTTCCCGCAGCCGGGCGATGGCGGTGCTATCCCTTCCCGGGCCGAGCATGGCATGACGCGCGACGCTTTCGATGCCGCATTCCCCGAAGAGTTCTGGCGCGAAGTCGTCGACCGTGTCGCCGCCGAGGTTCCCGACACTCTGTTGTTGGCTGAAGCATTCTGGCTGATGGAAGGGTATTTTGTCCGCACGCTCGGCATGCACCGCGTCTACAACTCCGCGTTCATGAATATGCTCAAGATGGAAGAGAACGCCAACTACCGCCAAACCATCAAGAACGTCCTCACTTTCAGCCCGGAAGTCCTCAAGCGCTTCGTTAATTTTATGAATAACCCCGATGAACGCACCGCCGTCGAACAATTCGGACGAGGCGACAAATACTACGGCGTGGCGATGCTCATGGTCACTATGCCCGGACTCCCGATGTTCGGCCATGGACAGATCGAAGGGTTCACCGAAAAGTACGGGATGGAGTACCGCCGTGCTTACTGGGATGAGCAGGTCGACGAAGAGATGGTCCGCCGCCACCAGCAGCAGATCTTCCCTCTCATGCACAAACGCTATCTCTTCAGCGGCGCGAACAACTATGCCCTCTTTGATTTCATCCACGCCGATGGGTGGGTCGACGAAAATGTTTTCGCTTTCACCAACCGGGCCTACGGCGAACGCGCGCTGGTCTTCTACAACAACGCCTATTCTACGACCAATGGTCGCGTCCATACCTCCACGGAGATAAATGTTGGCCAGGGCGAAGAAACCCACCTCGTCAGAAAATCTTTGGCCGAAGCGCTCGAACTCAACACCGACGGCAGCCACTACTACATCTTCCGCGACCATGCCACCGGTCTCGAGTACCTCCGCAACGGACGCCGCCTTGCGAACGATGGCTTCTGGGCTTTGCTCCATGCGTACCAGTTCCATGTCTTTCTCGATTGGCGCGAAGTTCACGATTCCGATGGAACCTGGGCGGAAATGGAACGCCGACTCAATGGCGGGGGTGTCACCAATGTCGATGAAGCCCATTATGAGATGAAGTTGGAACCGATCCTCGCTCCAATTGAAGCGGTCCTGGAGTCTTCTCTAAAACTGATCGAAACCGACGATTACGACTCGGCACTGGAAGAAGTCGACTTGAGTCTGCACAAAGCTATCGCCACGCTCGATACGTTTTTCCAGAGCGGTTCTGATTCGCGGGCTATCGGACGACTCATCCAAAGTAAACTTGAGTGGGTCGCCCCTCCCGATGACGACCTCGCCGATGAGATAACTACGGTTTCACTTGAGTCTGAATCCGAAGCACCTCCGTCGGAAGAGATAACTAATGTTTCCGACGAGGCGCTTGTCTGCTGGTCGGTTCTCCACCATCTGCTGACTATCGGCGTCCCTGAAAATCGACGCGGCGCAGTCGCTCTGCAACGGATGAACGAATGGCGTATCGTCCCGGCCATCACCCGCGTTCTCGAAAAGCACTTTAACGACCCGCGCGCCGCACGGGACAACGCGTTGCTGGTCTGGATGCTCATCGCCTTCCCCGAGCTTCTTCAGCCGACAGAGCGCAAGCCGCTCGGCCAGACGTTGCACAAGCTGTTTGACACCGATGCCGCTTCCGAGTTCCTTCGCGTCAATCGCTGGCAGGAAGCTCACTGGTTCAATCGCGAGCAATTCGATAAGCTGATTTCCACCTTCCTCATCGCCACTATCGCCCGCCTCCGCGATCGTGACCCTGAACCGGTCGACCTGATGGCCCATGCCGGTACCGCGGCCAGTGACCTGACAACATGGGCCGACCGACTCGGTTACCAGGTTGAGGCATTCCTTGGTGAGTATCTCCCTTCCGCGACGAGGACCCGCCCCCCGCGTTAGAAAGTGCTTTCCAAAATTGACCACCTGATATACTATTGACTGCTGTGACCGGAAATCGTCCCGTCACAGCAGTTTTCAGTATCAGGAGGTTGCTACAGATGGCTCGCTCAGCCGGACTTTTCTTGATCCTTGTCGCACTACTCGCGGTCACCGTCACCGCCGACACTCTCACCACTGACTCGGCCAAAGCCGACACAAAAGATGCCAAATGGGATGTGTCCGAAATCGGTCTTCCCTACGACACGATCGCATTCACCTGCAGTGAAGGCGCATGGATATCTGTTGATGTCCACCCTAATGGCAAAATGCTCGTCTTCGACCTGCTCGGCGACATATACACGATGCCGATCGAAGGCGGCCAGGCGACCTGTATCGCCGGCGGCCCCGCCTATGAGATACAGCCGCGCTTCAGCCCCGATGGGACCCGAATCTCTTTCACCTCCGACCGCGGCGGCGCTGACAATATCTGGGTGATGGATATAGACGGCACGAACCCTGTCCAGATCACCAAAGAAGATTTCCGCCTGCTCAACAACGCCACCTGGCATCCGAGTGGGAAATATATCGTCGCCCGCAAACATTTCACCGGCTATCGCTCCATGGGCGCCGGCGAAATGTGGCAGTACATGGTACCTGAAGGCGGCGGTGGCATTCAACTGACGAAGAAGAAAAATGACCAGCAGGATGCCGGCGAGCCGATCTTCTCCCCCGATGGCAAGTTCCTCTACTGGTCCGAGGATATGTCCGATGGTCCGTTCTTCCAGTACAACAAAGATCCGAACGGAACTATCTACGTTATCCGTCGCCTCAATCTCGAGACCGGCGAAATTACAGAACTGATCCAATTGAATGGCGGTGCGGTTCGTCCGCAAATCTCCCCCGATGGCAAAACCATGGCCTTTGTCCGCCGTGTGCGCGAGATGTCTGTGTTAAGTCTGTATGAAATCGCCTCCGGCGAGGTCCGCCACCTCTGGAGCGGCCTCGATGAAGACCAGCAGGAAACCTGGGCTATCTTCGGCGTCTATCCCGGATTCGACTGGACTCCTGACGGCAAGTCGATAATCATCACCGCCCAAGGCAAACTCTGGCGCGTCACTATCGCCGATGGCTCGGTAGCGCCTATACCATTTACCGCCAATGTCTCGCAGAAGGTTGTCAAAGCCCTCCGCTTCCCGCAGGACATCGGCGGCCCTGAATTCACGGCCAAAGTGATCCGTTGGCCACAATTTCTCGCTGGGACAAAGAACTATGTCTTTCAGGCGCTCGGTTATCTTCGTTCCTCCAATACGTCCGGTACTACTTACAACCGACTGACCAAACAGACCGACCACTTCGAATTCGCACCGTTTCTTTCGCTCGACCAGAAATCTCTCGTCTGCGTCACCTGGAATGACACCGCCGGTGGTCGGATCAAGACCATTGACCTTGCGACGGGCAAAGAGCAATTCGTCGTCACCCAGCCCGGCCACTATGTCACGGCATCATTCTCACCTGACAATAAATGGATCGTCTACCATCGCGGTTATGGCGATGGCTACCGTGGCCGGATGTGGGAAGAAGAACCCGGCATCTATGTAACCGATTCCAAGGGTCTGACTCCTCCGCGCCTTGTCACTCGCGAAGGACGCAATCCGAGATTTTCTGCCGACGGCCAGCGCGTTTACTTGCTCTCAGGTGAGGGCGAAGGAAGCGCTCTCGTCTCCGTCAATCTCCTCGGTTCTGACCGCCGCGTTCTCGCTGCCTCCGAACGCGCCACCGACTATAAGCTCTCGCCCGATGAAAACTGGCTCGCTTTCGAAGAACTCTGGCAAACTTATGTCGTGCCTTTTCCGAAGAACTCCGCTCCGCTCCAGCTCAGTCCGGAAATGCGCTCACTCCCGCTCAAGCGTCTTTCCGCCGACGCGGGCACTTACCTCAACTGGTCACCCGACAGCAAAACCATATACTGGAGTCTCGGACCGGATATCTTCTGGCACCATCTTGATGCGCTCTACGCCAAGCGTGATTCCACCGACACCACGAAGGTGAAACCTGGCCAGTTGAGTATCACGCTCAAAGAAAAGGCCGATATCCCGAATACCGACCTCTATCTCGTTGGTGCCCGCATCGCGCCGATGAATGACCTGTCCCTCATTGAGAGCGGTGTCGTCCATGTGAAAGGGAACCTCATTACCGAGGTCGGCACTAAAGACCAGATCAAGATCCCTGTCGGCGCGAAGGTCATCGATGTCACCGGCAAATTCCTCATGCCCGGCATTATCGATATCCACGCGCATACCGGCTCGTCCAATCAGGATGTTTACTCCCAGCAGAAATGGGCGTGGCTTGCCAACCTCGCGTTTGGTGTCACCACCACGCATGACCCAAGCAACAACACTGAGATGATCTTTGCCGAGAGCGAACTTCAGATGCAGGGGAACTATCTCGCCCCGCGCGTCTTCTCCACCGGCACGATTCTCTATGGCGCCGATGGTAGTTTCAAGACCGTGATCAATTCTTACGAGGATGCCGTCTCCGCCATCAAGCGGACCACCGCCTGGGGAGCATTCTCCGTTAAGAGCTACAATCAGCCGCGCCGCGAACAGCGCCAGATGGTTATCAAAGCCGCGCATGAACTCGGCGTTATGGTCATTCCTGAAGGCGGCTCGACCCTGCACTACAATATGACGCATTACCTCGACGGCCACACCACCCTTGAACACTGCGTCCCGGTCACCCCGCTGTATGAACCGGAACTTCAGTTGATGAGTAAGACCGGCACCGGCTATACTCCGACCATGATTGTCGCCTATGGCGGCATTATGGGTGAAAACTACTGGTACCAAGTTTCCAATGTCTGGGAGAATGAACGGCTCGCCCGCTTCGTCCCGCGGTCCGTGCTCGACCCGCGGTCTCGTCGTCGGCCGATGGCCCCTGAGTCCGAATACCACCACTTCTCTATCTCCAAAACCGCCGCCGAGATTCTGAAGCGTGGCGGTCTGGTTGAACTCGGCGCCCACGGCCAACTCCAGGGACTCGGCGCGCACTGGGAGCTCTGGATGTTCCAACAGGGTGGCATGACCAACCATGAAGCGCTCCGTGTCGCCACTTACAACGGCGCCAAATCTATCGGACTCGACCACAAGCTCGGCTCGATTCAGCCTGGCATGCTGGCTGATCTGATCGTCATCGATGGCGACCCGATCAAAGACATTCGCCAATCGGAGAATATCGTCTACACGATGGTGAATGGCCGGCTGTTCGATGCCCGCACCCTTGAGCAGATCGAACCGGTCCGGAAACCGTTGCCCAAGGGCCCGAATCTGATGGGAATCCGCGGCACCGATGTCAATACCTCGTGCCTCCAGCACGAGCACTGATGGTCACGATTCGAAAGAATCGTATTGCCCTGAGCGCAGTCGAAGGGCAAACACAGAGAAAAGGCCGGGCATTTCGCTCGGCCTTTTCTTATTTGAGCGGCAGACCTCCTGGTCTGCCCTACCCTAACTCCGTTGATTTGAGCGGCAGACCTCCCGGTCTGCCCTTCCTTTGCCCCGCGAGCATGTGACCCGCCGCCCTACTTCTTCGACTCCACCCATCGATCGACTATTGCACTCAATGTCGCCAGTGGCACACACCCATATTTCAACAACTCATCATGGAACGACCGAATATCAAATCTCTCCCCAAGCGTCGCCTCAGCTTTCTTCCGCAGCGCTCGGATATGCAGCTCCCCTATTTTGTACGACACCGCCTGCCCCGGCCAGACGATATACCGATCTATCTCCACCTCGACATCATGCCGCGGCTTGCTCGAGTTCTGCATGAAGAACTGGATCGCCTGCTCGCGACTCCATCCCTTGGCATGCATACCCGGATCAACCACCAATCTGATCGCCCGCCACATCTCAAATGACAACTGCCCGAACTTGGCATACGGATCGGCATAGAACCCCATCTGCTCTCCAAGACTCTCTGAATAGAGCGCCCATCCCTCGCCATACGCGGTTATCCACGACTGACGCCTGAACTCCGGTATATCTTCCAACTCCTGCGCCAATGCTATCTGCAAGTGATGCCCCGGCACTGCCTCGTGCAGGGTCAACGCCTCCATCTCCCACTTCGGCCGCGACGGCAAGTTGTACAGATTCGCGTAGAAATATCCCGGCCGTCCTCCTTGCGGTGATCCCGGCTGATAATACGCAGTCGTCTGCTGTTTCTCCATGTATGACGGTATCGGCGTGACACCATAGGGAAGCCGCGGGAGTATTCCAAAGAACTTCACCAGTTCCGGGTCAACCCGCTTGGAGATATCTCGATATGTCCTCAGTAACTCCTGCGGGTCGGTGAAATAGAACTGCGGGTCGGTCCGCAGGAACTCGATGAACCCGTCAAACCCACCCTTGAATCCGGAGAGCTTGATCACCCGCTCCATTTCGCCGCGAATTCGAGCGACCTCGGCCTGTCCCGTCTCAAATATCTGGTCCGCGGTCAGATCAAGAGTCGTATTCTTCCGCAGCAAAAACTCATACCACTCCCGCCCGCGCGGCATTGATCTCCAGGCTATCTCTTCACGACATTTCGGAAGATACTGATCTGCGACAAACCGGAAGAACTCCTTGAGCGACTCCCTGATATTCGCCGAGTATAGACTGAAGACCTGCTGCCGGAACTGCTCCCATGTCGCATCCGGTAGCTCATGCGGCTTGTTCTGCAGCGCCACCAATAGCGCCGACTCCGCCGGATCTTTCGTGATCAGATTCGCTATCTGTTCCGGCAATCCGCGCAGCGGCCCGCGCGGGGGTGTGATTCCAAGCCGCGCTCCCTCTTTCATCAACGTGATCCCCTGCGCGATAGACTCCGGCACGCTCTCCAATCGACTGAGAAACTGCTCTCTCTGCGTTTGATTAGCCAGCGGCATGATCTCAAGGGTCCGCGGGATCAATTGCTGGATCCCATCCATCTGCGTCGTTTCGACCAACTCAGACCGGAACTCCGCCGAAGTCAACTCCTCTTCGATATTCCGCTCGAACAACTCAACACTGAGCATTTCTTGCCGTGCCAATCCATTCTTCGGGATCGACCGAAGCACCCTAAGCATCGTCTTCAAATCGTCGACCCGCCGTTGGAACGCATCCGGCGAGCGATCTGTCCACTTGTCATTATGTGCGGAATAGCCGAGAAACGTCCCCCACTCCGGACTCTCCGCCATCTGCCACTTCCACGCGAGCTCAAAGAAACGATTGAGTGCTTCTTTTGGATTACTATCATTTACTGCCAATTTCGCTATCTGGTCTATGATGCCTTGATGCATACTGGTCCTCTGTTGATGAATCGTGCGTGCGATAATAGATCAAACTGAAGTTAATGAAGGCTCCTGTCAAGTGCGCTTAACGCAGAATAACTACAATAAAGGTCTGGGATTCAGTGCCCAGCTGCCGCTATCGGGAATATTGGCTGGATGTGGGCAGAAGGGGAAATGCGGCAAACAGTACTCCTTCGCCCGGTCATTTGACCGGGCGAAGGATCGTGAATGACGATGTCATTCAGATATCATGTTTTCGTGCGGCCGGTTCCTTTGGTGCCTATGTACACTTCAAGAACTGAGGCAAACCCATTAATCGCTAACGTGGGTGGGTACAGGACTACCTCAGGTGTTACATACCCCAGCAGATCCGCTGGGTTCAGATGATCGATGATCGTGTTGCGGGCATAGGAGTGAACAGCGCCTTCCAGGCCCTGATAGGTAGCGGCAGCATCCAGCCCGAATGTCAGTCGATACCAACCGGATTTATTGGTCAGTGGAACGTCCGTCACATCCCAATTGAACCCATAAATGCACTTGCCGGACATGTTCACCTCGGCGGAGAATGCGTCAGTCGGACCGTCAACGAAATAGCCTTCGTAACAAGGGCTGTCATACACGGTTAGGATCGGAACCCCGCCTTTGGCGTCCAGTCTCTCAATGGTCAGTCGGGCAACGCTCGAGTAGACAGTTGCCAGTGCCGCTTGATACTTGACGGTGTTGGTCACGAAGACCTCGTTCAACTGCGTGCCACCAAGCGAGAACATACTATACCCTTGCAGATCAAACACGTCGGAGGGAGTCGTCAACACCACTTCGACTCTCACTTTCGAACGCTCGTTCCAGGTTTGACGCGTCAGGTTGTCCGCCCAGTCGAGTTCCACGGGAACAAGTCCGCCGGAAATCGATCCGTCGGCCCAATCGGCTTGCCACTCATTGATCGATGGGTTGCGATACACAGGGAAACCATCGATCAACGTGACATCGTCGTACGGGTCAATGAATGATTCAACACCGGGAGTCCCCCGCAAACCGGTCGCGTTGGTGAGCAGATCACCGGTCAGTCCGTGACCTTCAGCAAAAATTACCGGCATCGACAGGCAGTTGCCGTAGGTCGATGGTGGCTTGGCAACGGCTACCGGTTCGTTTCCTTTCACACCGACTGGCTCCGCCGGGTCGCTTATCCGGTGTGAGCAGCTTACAATCGCCGCCACGCATGCTAACAGGCAAAGCGCGCCTGCCACGCTCAGCTTTTTCATAGATGCCCCTCTTCAGATTGAATGGTTTGGATTGTTCGAGAATGCCTAGTGGCTGGATAGACCCCACTTCATTTACATAATAGCCCGATTTGTCCATTATGTCAAGAAGGTAAAGTTTTCCGACTGTTCCAATTTATTGTTCTCGCCGGGTTTCAAACTGCCGCCTGCCGAGCCGACTGGCATCCAACAGACCCTCGAAAGCTAGTTGGTCCTTGATTCCGGCATTGGTACCGTCCGTGTGTCAGCCCACGCCAGACTAACCGATGGGTCGCCTTTCCGAACGATCTTGCCAGGAAAGAAATGAATCGGTGCGAGTGACTACTGTGACGACACTAATTGTTGTGATGAAGTGAAGTGCGCAGGAGGCTGACAGTGAATTGGTAGCGGCAACCTGTCAGATAGACATGCGCCACCCGAAAAGGTGGGTTGACCCGATTATTCCGCGTCTCCAGGAGAAAAAAATAGCGGCGCAGGGACTTGAACCCCGGACACGCGGATTATGATTCCGCTGCTCTAACCAACTGAGCTACGCCGCCATTTCAAAGAGGGACGCAATCTAATGATTTTCCTCCCGCCGTCAAGAACCTAATACACCACCCCTCCAGCCCGCCATTCCTCCCGATCCGCCCCAAAAAAACAGCACCCGCTCGAATGAGCAGGTGCCGATATCCGAATGCAACCATCGGAGATATCACAAGCAGAGTGAAACCCCTACCCTGCGAAGATATTCTTGAGAAAAAAGGAGTTGCCCCTCACAAGCAACTCCTTAAACCCCACCTCTTAAATACCCTTCACCGCCATACTGCGTATATTTAAGAGTAACTAACTTCGACAGACTTATAATCAATCAATATGCCAAAGACGACCGTTTGCGTACATATCTTCTAAGCTATTGTCATACATAAAAATACAGATTAGGGGACGATTTTAACACCTCCGCGAAACCACTCTCTAACGCATCTTTTGCGCTGGGGAAAATACCTAATAGGCCGCTCAAAAGAGCATTTGCGTTGCCGCACAAAAAGATAGCCGCACGCATCGGATGCGTGCGGCTCCATAGATCTCGCCCTCAAATGGGGCAATAAGCAGATTATGCGCGCTTTTTCGCCAAATGCACCGACATCCCGTGCACATCGTGCGCGGCTTCCATTATTGCTTCCGATATCACCGGATGCCCGAAAATCAGGCCGCCCAACTGCTCAGCCGTCATCCCCTGATTCACCGCCAGCGCGGCGACATGGATGATCTCCGTCGCGTGGATGCCGATCGCGTGGACGCCCAGCACCTTGTCGGTCTTCTTGTCCGCGATCACCTTCACTTCGCCGGCGATCTCATTCTCCGCATGCGCTTTCCCCAGGACTCGCAATGGGAACTTGCCCACCGCTATCTGATAATCCTTCGACGCCTGCTGCTCTCGCAACCCAACTGAGGCTACTTCCGGGTGCGTGAAGATAACTGAAGGCACGCCTGCGTAGTTCTTCTGGCGCTTCCCGCCCAGTGCGTTATCGACCGCCACGGCTCCGTCATGCGTCGCCGTGTAAGCCAAAAGTATCTCGCCACGGACATCGCCGATCGCGAAGATATTCTTCACATTCGTCCGCATATCAGGGCCGGTCGGGATCGAGCCGTTTTTCGCCTTTTCGACACCCACTTCTTCCAGCCCGATATCCTCGGTATTGAATGACCGCCCCACCGCCACCACCGCCTGGTTGGCGTCAATTACCTGTCCGCTCGAAAGTTTCGCCTGGATGCCGGCCGGTCCACCGACAATACCCTCGACCTTGGTTTTGGTGTGCAGGTGTACCTTGAGCTTCTTAAGTTCACGCTCGAGCAACTGCGCTGTGCCAGTATCTTCCATCGGCAATGCATGGTCCAGCAATTCGACCATATGTACTTCGACATCCAGCATCGCGAGCATACAGGCCCACTCGCATCCGATCACCCCCGCGCCGATTATCAGTATCGACTGCGGCAGATGTTCCAGCTCAAGCAGGTGATCTGAGGTCAGTATCCGTTTCCCATCGATCGGGAATATCGGGATATTCGCCGCCCGAGAGCCGGTGGCTAGTATGATATTGTCCGCTTTGAGTTTTGTCTCAACTCCGTTCTCGTCGGTCACCACCACCATATTCGGCCCGGCCAGTCGGCCGAATCCGTTATAGTGCGCTACGCCATGCGATTTGAACAGCGAGCCGATCCCGCCCACCAGCATCGAGACGATCTTGTCTTTCCTCGCCCGCATCGCCAGCCAGTCATAAACCGGCGCCCCGGGAAGCTTGATCCCAAACGCCTCCGCCTCTTTCATATTTTTGTATTGAGCCGCCGACGCGATCAGCGCCTTGGAGGGAATACACCCGCGATTGAGACAGACGCCGCCAAGCTCGCGATACTCAACCACCGCGACCTTGGCCCCTTTCATGGCCGCCCGGATACCGGCTGTATAGCCGCCCGGCCCGCCACCCAGAATGACTATATTGTAGCTTTCGATGACTAGCTCCTTCTCTGCTTTCGATATGAAACGTGGCGGTAATCTAAAGGTTTTCGCGAACGAGGCAAGTCTCTCTCAAAAAAAAGCCGACTCCCGAGGGAGCCGGCCAAGTGCAACAGATTCAAATCGTTACTTAGGAACCGGAAGCCGAGAAGGTGACGATCACCTTTCCCGAATCAACCACGAAACTGGTCCCTGTGTTGCCGGTGCTGGTCCCGTAATACTCGAACTGGCCAAGTTTCGCCAGCGCTTTCAAACGGTCGACATTCTTGATCATCCCCAGCGATTGCGCATAGGTGATCTTCGTCGTGCCGGGAGCGACCGTGAAATCCTCGATGATCGGAGTGGCGTTGGCTTCCACCGCGCCTTCCGTCGCATGGACATCACCAAAGTCATCCACCCAAACGCTGAACGTTACATCACCTGGCTCAGTGCTGGTGATATAGAACTCAGCGCCGACAACGTCGACCATGTCGATATCATCCTTGTGGTCTTCCCAATCCGGCTCATCCGTGATATCTACCGTGTAGTGGTAGAAACCGGTGGCGGCGGTGAAATCAAAGGTCTCAACAATGATGAACGTCCCGGAGACCAAACATCCCGAGACCACGGCGGCGACTACTATCAGCCCCGCCAGAGCAAGTATCTTCATACGCGTGATCATTCGTACTTCTCCTTTAGAGGTTGATGGTTACGCCGGCCGTTATCAGCCCGCCCTTTTTGGAGCCGCCATCTTCCTGCGGCACGACCAACAAGGTTCCACGCAGATCCAGATCCAGCTTCGGAGACAATCCGAAACCAAATCCGAGCCCGCCCTTGACGCCAAGATTTGATTCATCAAATCCGGTGTCATCATTCTTGATCTTGAACGATCCGAACCCGACTACGAGGAACGGCTTGAACCCGACCGCGCCCGGCAATCCGCCGATCGTCGCGTCCACACCAAATCCCGTGATCTTCGAACCGGAGATCCCCAGATCGACGCCATCGATTGCGTCCGGCTCTCCCCATTTGCTGAGCAGGATATTCGGCTCAGCCACGAGGAACGGAAGCAGTTTGACGCGGGCTCGGGCGCCAAACACGGTGCCGTTTGCCTGATCATCCTGCACGATCGGAATGTTCAACCCACCGAAGGCGCCAACGCCTATCGAGGGTGTCTGCGCTTGCACCGCCGTCTGCGCCAAAAGCAGCACGAGAGCCGCGAGCACTACTCTTTTCATACTACCTCCTTTGATATGTAACTATGTCCGAGAATTGGCGAGAAGTTTCGTCCCGAACGAGAACTGCTCAAAAGGTAGCTCCACAAAGTACTCAATGCAACAACAAAAATGCCGCCACTCCCCAGCCGTACAAGGAGTTCCACTGCATGATTCCGAACCCGGGATGTGCCAGGCAAAGAATCCTCGATCGACATCGTTCCAATTCCTGTACCGATCCGCTCGACAATCACCCTCTCCTGCCGTCGAAACTCGCTCACCGATTTCTCGAACTTACCCGGCCACCTTTCCTATCGAGTTTTTGCCTGTCAAACCCCGCTCCCTTGTTTTCAGAGGAGAGCTTCTCGGCGCGAAGAAAAGTAGATACAGACCGTCCAATTTGTGGATAACCATCGCGTCTCTCCCCTTTCCGACCGAAAAAAATCTCCCCCCGACCCAAAAAAGTCTTGACATATCTGGAACTTAAACTATACTGACGCCGTTTATTAAACCTAAAGTTTCGGTTTATTAAACCGACCATAGAGCAGACAGGACAGAGTGAACCTTAAGATCGGTGAGAAGATACGGGCCTTGCGCCTCGCCTCCGACCTGACTCAGGAGGAACTGGCAGACCGGGCCCAGCTGACCAAAGGGTTCATCTCCCAGCTCGAAAACGACCAGACCTCGATCTCGGTAGACTCGCTCTCCGATCTGCTCGATGCTCTGGGCGTTACCATGTCCGAGTTCTTTTCTGACACCGCCGAAGAGAAGGTGGTGTTCGAACCCGGCGAACGGGTTCCGGTCGAAGGATGGGGTGTCAGCAAATTCGAACTGCTGGTCCCCGGCTCGACCAACAACCTGATGGACCCCATCCTGCTCGAGATCAAACCGGGCGAAAAGATGGAACCTCGGGGACCGCATGCGGGCGAGCAGTTCGGCTACGTGCTCAACGGCACCGCCACCCTGCGGATAGACAAAAAGACATTCACTGTGCCGAGCAGGCACTGCTTTTATTTCGAGTCCGACAGGACTCACCAGGTGATGAACAACGGACGGAATGTGGTCAAGCTTTTGTGGGTGATCACCCCGCCCCAAATGTAAGTAACTCTTTGGACCCTTAAGGAGGGATCTGAAAGATGAAGATTCTCGGACGGCATCTCATCGTGGAGTATTCCGAGTGCGACAAACGCAGCCTCGATGATATCCGCCTGTTGGAAGAAGGGATGTGCGAATCAGTCCGCCGTTCCGGCGCCACTATCGTACGCTCGGTCTTTCACCGGTACAATCCGCAGGGGGTCTCCGGGGTTGTGGTGATCGCAGAATCACACATTTCGATTCACACCTGGCCGGAATACGGCTACGCCGCTGTCGATTTCTTTACCTGTGGTGACAGCGTCGACCCGTACAAGGCCCATGAGTATCTCGCGTCTGTTCTTGGAGCCGGTAATTTCCATATCCAGGAACTCAAACGCGGCATTCCATCGGCTACTGATGAGGTCATCAGCCATAAGCCATTCCCGCAAATCTGTAACGTGGCGGCTCAGGCCTAGCCAAGGGAGGGTAACAGGATGACCCACTCTATGCACTTTGCGGCGGTCGAAAATACCGCTCTGTTCCGCGGCGTCGACACCGGACTCATCCGCGAGCTTTTCGAGGCGCGTAACCTCGAAACGCCCATGATGCTTCTGTCGCGAGCCGAGGTCGGCCGAAACTATCAGGCGCTTAAAGCGGCCCTGCCGCGCGTCGGCATTCACTATGCCGTCAAGTCCAACAATGAGCAGACCGTCATTGACGAAGTCCATGCCCAGGGCGGCAATTTCGACGTCTGCTCCGCGCGCGAGATCGACACCGTCCTCAAAACCGGCGTCACCCCGCAGTCGCTGATCCATTCGCACCCGGTCAAGACCGTCTCCGAGTTCGACTATGCCGTCGCCAAAGGAGTCCAGGTCTTTGTCATCGATAATATGGAAGAGGTCAAGAAGCTCTATCGCTATCGCGACCAGAAGCTGAAATTCATGATCCGCTTCCGCATCAAGACCGAGACCACCGCCGTTGTCAATCTGCAGTACAAGTTCGGCTGCACCGTTGACGAAGTCCTCCCGCTCGCCAAGGCGATCGAAGAGGCTGGCCACGAGTTCTACGGTCTCTGCTTCCATATCGGTTCCCAGTGCGTCTACGCCGACAACTATGTCAAGGCGATCAAAGCCGCGCACGAACTGATCCATGCGCTCGACATGTCCGGCTTTAACACCCGAGTCCTCGATATCGGCGGCGGCTTCCCGGTTGAATACACCGAGCCGATCCCGACTATCGAAGATCTCTGTGCCCCGATCCGGACCGCGTTGGATAAGCAGATCCGCCCCGGCATCAAGCTGATCTGCGAGCCCGGACGCTTCATCTCCGCCAGCCCGGTCACGCTGGTGACTTCGGTCATCGGCAAGGCCGAGCGTGATGGCAAGATGTGGTACTATCTCGACGATGGTCTTTACTCGACCTTCTCGGGAATCGTCTACGACCACTGCATCTATCCGGTCGTCACCTACAAGCATGGGAACGAAAAGACGTCGGTCCTCGCTGGCCCGACCTGCGATTCGTTCGATGTTATGTATGATGGCCTGATGATCCCGGAACTCGAAGTTGGCGACGCGATCGTCTTCCCGATGACCGGCGCTTATTGCGCTGCCTCAGCCTGCGATTTCAACTCGCTGAAGCGGCCCGGCTACAACATCATTGACTAGATAATCAACCGAAGGCCCCATTCCCGACGGACTGGGGCCTTTTTCTATTCAGCAGGCATAATCACGACACAGTATTTGAGGAGCAAGATGAGCGAGCATATCGACAAGGGTCAGCGCGTCTCCGAACCGTCCATGACCGACCTCTGGAATGTCTGGTACTCGGAACTGCACGAAGGACTCTCCGGACTGACCATCAAACTCGACAAGATCGTCGAATCCACCCAATCCGATTTCCAGCGTATCGACGTTCTGGAATCGAAGGACTACGGGCGCCTGCTCGTCCTCTACGGCTCGCTCATGGCCGCCGACAAGGATTACAACGCCTACAACGAAATGATCACTCACGTCCCGCTTTTCTCGCATCCGAATCCGAAGCGCGTGCTCATCATCGGCGGTGGCGACTGCGGCGCCCTCACTGAGATCATGAAGCACCCCGAAGTCGAAGAGTGCATCATGTGCGAGATCGACTCCAAGGTGGTCGAAGTCTCGAAGAAGTATTTCCCCTATCTCACCGCCGGTGCGGACGACAAGCGCTCGAAGCTGGTCTTCCAGGATGGCAAAGAGTTCATCGCCAACGGCAAAGATAAGTTCGATGTCATCATGCTCGACCTCTCCGATCCGGTCGGCCCGGCCGAAGAACTTTTCCAGAAGCCGTTTTATCAGAATGTCTTCAATCGCCTGAACGATGACGGCATCCTGGTCGCGCAGTCTGAAGCGCCGTTCTATCATCAGGAAAGCTTCCCCGGCATTCACAAAAATCTGAAAGCCGTTTTCCCGATGGTGAAAGCCTATACCTGCTTTATGCCGATCTATCCGTCGACCTACTGGTCATTTGCGTTCTGTTCGAAGAAGTACGATCCGATCGCTAACTTCGACCAGGCGCGCTATGACCGCCTCAAACTGAAAACTCGCTACTACAACGATGATATCCATCGCGGCTGTTTTGCCCTCCCGACCTGGGTGAAAGAACTGCTCAACAAGTAGCAATTGAATATCTTACGAGCCCCGAATGAGATTCTCATCTCGGGGCTTTTCTTTTTCCCCGCAGTCCCTATCTTGTCGCCCATGAAACCAGTACTAGTTATTCAAAATTGCGAATTTGAGACCGCCGGGACCACGGTCGATTATTTCCGCGAACGAAAGATCCCGTTCAAACTCGTTGCCTCTTACGCTGATCAACCGTACCCGGAGCTGTCAGAGATCTCCGCGATGGTTGTCATGGGCTGCCCGGAATCCGTCACCCGGCTCGATGAAATTGACTACCTGCGTCGGCTCTTCCAATTCGTTTCTGCCGGAGTACGGCAGAACGTCCCTTATCTCGGTGTCTGCTTTGGCGGCCAGCTCCTCGCCAAGGTCCTCGGCGCCGAGGTTAACCCCAACCCCGTCAAAGAGATAGGCTCGTATAGAGTCAGGTTAACCGAAGCCGGCAAAAATGATTCCCTGCTCGCCGGTTTTGACAATATATTCGATGTCTTCCAGTGGCACGGCGATACCTTTAAGGTGCCATTTGGAGCCAAGTTACTGGTGGAAGGGGATGATTGTAAGAATCAGGCCTTCCGAAAGGGGAATCTGGTTGGGATTCAGTTCCATCTCGAGACCCCGCTCGATGAGACCTCGGTCTGGTGCGGCCAGTACGCCCATGAACTGGTCGAGGTCGGCAAAACTCGCGAACAGGTGATTGACGGGTATCGCGCGATCGCCGTACAAACGAAGGACCGCAATTTCAGACTGCTTGATAACTTCTTCCAGTCGGTTGTCACTACCCCATGAACACACTCCCGGAGAGCAACGAACCTATTCGGGTTGATACCATTCATAAACTTTTTGGAGCTTTTCGATGAATATCTATGTCGGTAATCTGTCGCATGACGCGACGGAACAGGAACTCAAAGACGCCTTCGCTCCCTTCGGCGAAGTTGCATACGCCAAGATAATCAAAGATCGCGAAACCGGCCAGCCGCGCGGCTTTGGCTTTGTGGAAATGCCGGATGAAACTCAGGCCCACGCCGCTATCGCCGAAATGAACGGCAAACCTCTGCGCGGACGGAACCTGCGCGTGAATGTCGGCCAACCGAAGGAAGGCGGCCCCGGCGGCGGCGGTAACAGAGGCGGTGGCCGCGATGGCGGCAATCGCCACGGTGGCTTCGGCTCCCCGCGCCGCGACCCCCGCTAAGTCAAAACATCCTTTTAGTTGTCGCCCCGAGCGAAGCTTGCCCTGAACTCGATTCAGGGTCGAGGGGTGAGTTGATCATTAAGAAGAACGGCAGGCTCACTCCTGCCGTTCTTCGTTTTGTAATAAACGAGGCGGGTTTTCTTGCGCGGCAGACGTCCTTGTCTGCCCGGTCTTTTGTCTGGGTTGTAGGTCGGGCTGAATGCGACATCTCAACCGCGCATCAACATCTAAATCGCCACCCTAAGCATGAAGCCCGACAACTCTTCTGCAACCTGTCATTCCCGCGTAGGCGGGAATCCAGCGTAATCTCGCAGCAGACATCCCCGTCTGCCCGGTCTTTTGTCTGGGTTGTAGGTCGGGCTGAATACGGCGACTCAATCGCGAACCAAGATCTCAATCACCGTGCCAAGCATGAAACCCGACACTTCCCTCAATTCCCCTCCCTTTCTGCTTTGTCTTACAACCGCTAGTGCTTCTTAATGCCGGCCTATTAATAGGGGGACTACTTTACGAAACAGAACCCTCCAATAAAGAAAGTTCGAATACGATCATGATCGACTACTCCCTCGCCGCGAAAAAACAAGACTCTCTTCTCCCCCTCGACCGATGAACGCCAACCACTTGATGGTTGCAAATTGCATCCAATTTCGCCAACCCATTGCCTCGTATCCCTATGATGGTTGCACACAGCAACCATACCGTGAACTGCATACTTTTTCATCTCCCCCTCCCTAGCCGCGGAAATCGTCATCACGAGCTTTGCCGTCCCGTGCACTCGTTCTCAATCGCGACTTCTCGATGGCAAAGCGTCGTGATCTCAACTCAATCGGGCTGAGCGAAGCCTGCCCTGAACTTGATTCAGGGTCGAAGCCCACACCTTCCCCCCGCACACAAAAAAACGGAGACCCTCTCGGGTCTCCGTTCATACCATCGATCGTCTCGCGTCCTATTCGACCGATTCGATCTCCACGCGACGATTCGCCTGACGTCCCTCTTCGGTGTTGTTGTCACCGACGAAGTACTTCGGATCCTCGCCATAACCGCGTGATTTCATCCGGCCCTTGTCCACACCCTTGCCGGCCAGATAGTCGAGCACCGCTTTCGCGCGATTCTCGGACAACCGCTTGTTCAACGCTTCGCTGCCGCGATCGTCGGTGAAACCGCCGATCGAGACTTTGATATCCTTGAACTCGTTCAAAGTCTGCGCGATCGCGTCCAGCTTGGTCTTCGACGCATCATCCATCTCATACGAGTTGGTGGCGAAGAGGATGTTCAGTGTGATCTTCTCACCCTTCTGGATCAGCTTCGGGCAGCCGTTCTCATCGACCGGAATTCCCTGCGCGGTGCCGGGGCACTTGTCTTTGTAATCCGGCACGCCGTCACCATCGGAATCCTTCGGGCAGCCATTCTCGTCAACCGGAGCGCCGGCCGGAGTATTCGGGCAGCGATCCTTGTCATCCGTCACACCGTCACCATCCGAATCCTTTGGGCAACCGTTGGCATCAACGGCCACACCCGACGGAGTCCCGGGGCACTTATCCATATCATCTGTCACGCCGTCACCGTCGGAGTCCATCTTCTTCGGGCATCCGTCGTTATCGACCGCGGTCCCTTTGGGAGTTCCTGGGCACTTGTCGCGGTCATCTGTGACACCGTCGCCGTCGGAGTCTTTCGGCGCCGGGGCCGGGGTCGCACCAAAGTACGGATACTCTTTCACGTACGGGCGATTGTCCAGATTATCCGGCACGCCATCCCAATCGGAATCGAGATCGGCCGGCTGTGTCTTCGGATCTACGCGCATCGGCGCGGTGCCGTTGTACAGCGTCATGACATACGGGCGCATGTCGATCTTGTCCGCCAGGCCGTCGCCATCGGTGTCGACGCCTTCAGCGGCAAGCATCGGATGAGACATCGGCTTCTGTCCGACATTCGGATATTCCTGCACATACGGACGGTTGTCGAATACATCCGGCACGCCGTCATTGTCGGAATCCTGACTCGATGACTGGGCGGCAGGATTCTGGCGTTCGGCCGAGGTATTGTTGTAATAGCCGGCGACCGTCGGACGACGATCCAGTGCGTCCGGCAAGCCATCGTTATCCATGTCCTTGGTGAATGCCATTGGCACTGCCATCAGCAATAACAGCAGAGCTATGAGCGTTGATTTCACGAGAGACCTCCTTGGTGTCTTCAATAGTTGAGAGTCCAATTATCTATATCATTCTCGTATTCGTACATATTGCCGCAGGGATACCCCTAATGTGGATATTTCCGCGGCTCTTAAGCAACATTTAACCTTGAGAATTCACCCCTTGCGTCTCCGCGGAACACGTGCCGTAGTCCAACATTCACTTGCTCCAAGTTAGCTTCGGGCATCTGACAGATCCCGCTAACTCATTATCTTCGAGACAATTAAGCGGAGAGGCAGGGATTCGAACCCTGGGGCCCCTTACGGAACCAACTGCTTAGCAGGCAGCTGCCTTCAGCCACTCGGCCACCTCTCCTCTATGCTCAAGTAAAATTGGAGTGGCAATATAGACCAGTTGAGGTAACCAGACAAGCGGTTTCTGGGGAAAAGACTTACGCCTTGGCAGGCGTAAGTTGCGACATGACAACCTGATGCCCTTCCAGCAGCAGTTTGCATTCGCGCAGATCTTCGACGATCTCTCGGTAGATCAGTCCAAAATAGGCCTTCACACCGGTGTAGAGATTCTCCTCCGCGATAATGCGGGCATCGCGAAGTTCCTGAAGTTTGATCTCGACTTCCTGACGTTGCTTCTCCAGCGATTCCAAGTTGGTCGGGAAATCTTTCTGAAACGCCTCGAGCTTTTGCAGCGCGGCCAGTTTGTCCGGACCAAGTTTGCCGTCCATCTGCAGACGATACAAACCGTACAGCGCCTCTTTGACCCGCTGGCTGTCCGACCGTAGACGCGTTATCTCTTTATTGATCTCATAGTGCTTCAACATCAGCTCAGCGTTGTACGCTACGCGAAGCACCGTCAAGGTCCCGGCATCCGAACCAAGCACTGCGGACCTGATCTCTTTCACTGCGCGAGTTTCGCCGCCGACGATCTTGCCATGCTTCCCTTTGACCACCACCGACCCGCGCGCCGTGGCATTGCAATTGATCAGCTCACCACCGACAGTCAGGTCGCCGCCGCTGATTATGCTCTGTCCCTCGGCGAATTTCAGCGTAATATTCCCGTCAGCCACCATCTTGCCGTGACCGTTGCCGAAGAATCCCCCCTTGATCATGATATTCCCTTTGACGTTCACGACGCAGTCTTCGACATTCCCATTCACTTCCAGGTCGCCGTCGACCGTTACATTGAATCCCGCCTTAATATCCCCGGTCACCTTGAGCGAGCCGCGGCAGTCGAGATTCCCCACATTGTGGTCGACATCGCCGCTGATAAGCATCGTGTCTTTGACCGAGATCTCGCCGTGACGATAGACGATCGCTCCCGGCACCGCCGCCATTAGCGATAGACCATCATCGGATATCTTTGTATTGGCGCCGTTACGGAACGGAAGATCTCGTCCCGATGCCCCACTTACTTCTTTGCCGGTAACCGTCATCCCGGGAATACCGTCGGTCGGTAGTGAGCGAATAGCCAGGACCTGCCCGGCCTCGGCGTTTTGGATGAAGTGAATATCCTTATAATCGATATGCCCGCGGCCGTCGACATTCGGGCTGTGATTGTTAGAGGGATTGAATTTGTATTCGAATCGAGTGTTCTCCCCCTTGACCGGTGGAGTCCCCTGCGCGACCACCATCGGAGTATTGAAGGTCTCATTGGCGAGCGCGGCTTCGATCGCTTCCTGCTTTATCCCGAACGTGACGCCCGCCTTGTTCAGGTCAGCGAGTATCTCGTCGAGCGTCGGTGGGAATTCACCGTCGGTGGGGGGATAAATGACCATCAGGGCAGTCATCGAATCCTTCGAAACCGTCACGCGCGTCCGTTGACGCTGGGTTGTCGAAGTGGTTTCTGCCATCGGTCATTACTCCATATCACGCGAGCGGTTCGGCGGCCCGGGCGGCGGCGGACATGATCCGCCAATAGGCCCGCTCGACCACCAGTGAGATCTCAAAACTCTTGAATGGCTTCGTGATATATTCGTCCGCGCCCAACAGGAGCGCGTCTTTGACCGTAAACGTGTCGCCATATGCCGTCATCATGATCACCCCGATCTCGGGGTATTTCGCTTTCACTATCTTCAGCAGCTCAAACCCGTTCAGTTTGGGCATCTTGATATCCGACAGAACGATCGCCACCTGCTCCGTTTCCAGAACCTGCAACGCGGCTTCGCCATCTTCGGCCGTTCGAACCCTATATCCGTCCCGTAGCAGGATCTTCTCCAGCAGCGAACGCATCATCGGTTCATCATCAACCGCGAGGACGGTGATCGACGTTTTCATTCTATGGCTCCCATTTTGCTCATATTCGATGTGACGGCCGTCCAACGGACCGGCTCACACATACTCCCGCGTTGACAGCAGCGCGGATCCTATTTCATGCATGAAATCCTCAAGCATGACCGGTTTGTACAGAACGCGGCAGGCGCCCATGACGCCCGCTTCGCGGATCAGCTTGTCGGTCGCGTTGCCGGTAATGATGATCACCGGGAGCTGCGGCGCGACCTTCTTGATCTCCACCAGAGCATCTAACCCGGAGAGTTCCGGCATGACCAGGTCCATCGTCACCAGATCATACGATACTTTTTGTACCTGCTGAATCGCCTCGGTCCCGTCGAGGGCCAGGTCGATCTCAAACGCGTTGGTCAGATTGCAGTAATCGCGGAACACTTCCCGCACATACCGCTCGTCATCGACGATCAGGATCTTGAATGGACGGCCGCGCTCCGCGGCAGCGCGAGCGAGCTTGTCAATGGCTGTTTCCTGCATGCCAATTCATCCTTTACTGCAAAAAGATCATTGCCCGGATATACCGGACAAAAGACTGCCGTTACGTCAGGTATCGACAGAACCTGAGATTCCTTGATGTATCATCGACTTATCGGTCGACTGACCGATTCAGGCACGAAACTCTTTGGACTCCGCCAGAGTGGTCAGGATCTCCCCGCACTGGTCGAGGATCGACCGAAGTCGTTGCTCTGTGCGGTCCTGCGGGACCTTGCCGGATGGTACGTCATATATCATCCGTTCCATATTCCGGGCCGCGTTCAGAATCGCCGTCAGTTCCTGAACCACGCGAACCGTCCCGTTCACCAGCTTGATAAAATCCGGTTCCATCTGGTTCAGCTTCTCGGACTGAGTCTGGCTTTTCACCTTCGCGAGGTAAATAGCCAGGTTCAGTGCCAGAGTGCGAACCTCTTCACTGAGATTGTCGACATCTTCGACGAGCGTGAGGGAACGTTGATGTTTGCGATCGATCGTCGCTGATTTCTGCGTGGGTGTATCTTCAGTCATGCATCTCTCTTCGTGGTTACGCTTTCGAGCGAGTGAGCGTGATTGTCTCGTGCTCGCGTCCCTGCCCCTGCCTGGCGAGCTTCAGCAATGTCTGGTTGACCGAGAGAATACGCAGCGCCGCCTCTTCCATCCGCCGGAAGCGTGACAGCTCTTTCTGCGTCCCCGCGGCCCGACTGGCGACCAGGCACTGCACATGCCCGATGATCACGGCCAGGGCTTCATTCACCTCATGATTGAGAGCGATCATCTTACCCGCTACCGATGTCAATTCGCGTCCGGCAGCGATATCACTGGAACTGTCGGACAGAGTTCGATTGAGTCGCTCTATCTCGCGCGTGGCGCTCTCCAGCCGTTTGCAGAAAAGATACCGTTCCAAGGACGCGGTCAGGACGTCATTGATCGAAGCGACCAGTTCCGATGACTCGGTATCAAGGCCACCTGCGGCTTTGGCGCCGACAACCAGCACGCCCAATGGCGCCGAGCCAATAGGGAGCGGTGTCGCCAGCATACTCGCGAAATCTCTATCCGGATCGAACGACAAATTGGTCGAACGATTCTTCAGGACCAGCGGCTTCTGTTGCAGAGCGGCCCAGCCGGTCAATCCCTGACCTTGCCCTATGGCCAGAAAGCCGGTCAGTTCCACGCTTCGTCCTACTGAGACCAGTTCGTTCAACTGCTGGTGTCGCGAATCGAATTGATAGACGGTCAGCGCGTCGGCGCCGAGAGCCTGTTGTATCTCCTGCAGGATCGCCGTTAGTGTCGACAACGAGGCAGGTTTGGTTCGCGACAGGCGCGCCAGTGTATCGACCAGTCCGACTTTGGCGCGCGATCTCCGCGGCTTGCTACTTTTTGGTTTGCGGCTGCGAGACGTACTCACGGTCGTTCCTCCCTATCGGGCCACGGACATTCTCGATTATCTGATTGACCAGCTTGTCTTCGAGGTCGTCGAAAAATTGCATCTTGTCTGGTGCGGTTAACAGCAGGTCAGGGTCATTCTTGTTGTCATCCATGGTCGCCTGCCAGGCACGCGGCCCGACCTGCTCCACCTTGAACGGCACTGCTCGAACCTGTTTGCTGCGCGTGACATCGATGAGTCGAAGTTCCCCTTCGATCACCCCCCAGGTCTCGAACTTGTGGAACAGAAGCGGGATATGGAAACTCTTCCGCTTTTCCAGGCGCTCACTCTGTACCACTACAACGACCACATACTGCGCCTGATAGGCGCGTGCCCAATCGGCTATCGCCTGATCGTCAAGTTCGTCTGCAGGAAATGGCTCATCGAGTGCTCCGACCGGTTTCGCCTCACGCACCTGTAGACTGGCGTCGCGTGTCAGAATAGTCGCGAGCTTTGGATACATGCGCGAGTTGCTCCATGCTGGGGTCGACTGCTCGACATGGATCATCACCAGTCGATCGCCGGCCGACACCGAAGCGGCCAACAACAATGCGCCGATGAACAGACTAAAACACTTCATGGCCGTTGCCGGTCCCCTTCTGCTGGGTCTGCTTCACATACTTGTTTAACACGCGGCGCACGGACTCATCAAACGCCACCAACTGATTGGAGAGTTGACCCAGCTCCTCGCGGGTGAACAGATCGTTCAGATCCTCGCGGGTGATGAACTCTATACCGACCAGATATCCTTCTTCATCGTCATCAACTCGCTTGACCAGGCCAAGCACATTTTCCACACTCTCGACATCCTGCAGCGTAAAGCGCATGGTCACCACATCCCCTTCGTTCACCGGCTGCTGGACTTCCACCAGCACGCCATTGGCGGAGATGTTGTAGATCAGGCCATCGATCACGCGACGCTCACCGTTCGGCCAATACTGGCCGCCGATGTCGCGGATCTTGCGCAATTGCATCGGCGATGAGATCTCGAGCCGAACGTACCGTCTCCGTTCATCGCGTTCCAGTTTGAACGGGCGAGCGACTGTCATCGTCTCCGTTTCGGTTCCGACTTCCTGAATGAACTTGACGCGGTCTTGTTGACGTGACATAACGATCCTCTTTTTACAGTAGCGGGTTATTGGTCTCAGGCGTCCATGCCTGAATGACTTTATTCAAGCGCTCGCGATCTATCACCGAATAGCTGAATACCACCGGAGGCAACTCGCGCGCGGTTGTTGGCGGAAGAATTCGGCCGGCCACTTCCTTGGTCACAAACTCGACCCCGACCCGGTACTTGTTCTCCTGGGTTGGATGACAGTGCCGCACCTGACCCAGTATCAGACTGGGAAACACGGATTCTTTGAGACAGATATTCATGAGCAGGTAGACATCCCGCTCCAGATACCCGGGGACATCAAGCAGGACGCCGCCGGACGAAAAGTTCTGAGTGGAGGTTCCGATCCAGCGAAGTCTCGCCAGATTCTTGCGCGAGAAGGTACTCATCGGGAATGGCGCCAGGCGAACTTCGGTCGAAAGCTCTACACGGCGATGGCGGCGTTGCGACAACGGGACGACCTTTTCGTCGATATGGAACGTACAACGTCCACCCGCGGTCCGCTTCAGGATCGCCTTCACCGAGACATCCTGCCCCTTGTACGGGAACTGGATCACCACATGCTGATTGTTCACCAGATTCTCGAGCGCGTTCTGGCGCCCGATCCCATCGACCAGCATCTGGCGACCGGTGATCGAGACGACACGCGTGCGCATCTCTTTACCGGGGCATTGCTCGGAAAACAGATTGATCTCTCGACCGACGAGGTAGGAGAGGTCAAGCAATTCTCCCAGGATACTGACGGTTTGGGAAGCGAGCTGGGGCATCTGATCGGACATCTCAGAGCAATCCTTTCCGTCGCATCGCCACCTGGATCTGGAAAATGTGGCTGACTAACCGATTCTGCGCGTTTTTGTCGAACAGCGATATCTCACGAGGCATCACACCAAGTTCTTCCGAGTTGAATGACTTGTGCAACTGCTCGGCCAACACGAACGACGCGCCGCAGCAGTACTGGCTCCTTCGCGAAAATGACCGCATCGCCACCGCGGCGACCGTTTCCGGAAGACCGATCTCCTTGAGAAGGCTGACACGAAGAAGCAGCTTGGTCCCACGCTCGATGAGACTGTCGGCGCGAAAGAGAACACCGCCGCCGCTGATATCGACTGTACTGGTGGGAATCCAGCGCGCGCGATCATCGAGGGTCTGCCATTCGGCGATCGGGACGACTTTCGCCCACGTCATGCGCTTGGTTATGTCCACGCGCACAAACAATCTGCGCTGCACGCGTTCGATATTGCGCGGTGGGTTCAACAAGTATTGCTTGCGCGAGGTCGACATGGAGCGCCGGACTGTTGAACTGAATTCGTAGACCGCGTCTTCGCGTGTGATGATCACTCGCACAGCCGCGTTCTCTGTCAAAAGCGAATTGCCATGGAGGAACTCCGGCTCGGTGATCACTATGCCGCCATTCAGGAAATCCTGGATACGGGCGAGATAGTGCCCCGCCTGGTCGCCTTCGCCGATGACGATCTCGACCTTTTCCCAGACCTTGAGCTGGCCGGTGGCTTGTTGCGCGATGGTCATGCTTGTTTGCTCACGCCGGGCGGGAGGCCGCCAGGTTGCTTCTTCCCTGTTCGATGGCCAGTTCCAGGATTTTCTTGGCCAGCGCGACGCGCGACTGGTCGGAACGGTTCTGGTAGATGAATTCCTGACCGCTCTTGATAGTGCTGGTGAAATACTGCTTTGCCTCATCGTAGTCGCCGATACGGCGCGACAGTTCGGCGATCAGGTACGACGCCTGGATCTGCTGATTTCCGGGGGCGATATCGTGGCCGTTGGCAAAAGCTTCTTTGTAGTAGAAAACCGCCTTCTCGATCGCTTCCCGTTCGTTGGTCACCACGCCGCTCCACTGACGCTTTACCGTCACGAGGAAATCATGGAAGGAGGAGTGTTTTCCGAAGGCCACGGAACCGGAAGCGTCACCGCCGCCGAGCACGGTCGAACGATACTCATCCAGGAGCGATCGCAGCGAGTCGAGATGTTCATCCAGACCCTTGCCGTGGTCGGTCAGTTCGCGCAGCTTGGATTCCAACTGCTCTCGATGCGCCAGCATCTGCGAGCGGAACTCAGCCGAGACTTGGGGAGCGTCGAAATGCCCCGCTATCCGCTTGTTGAGCGAAGCTAATTGCGCCTGAGCGGCGGCGACTGTTTTCTGGGCAAGGGCGTACTCGGTCTCGACCTCGTGCATCAGCCCTTTGATGAGCTGGTGATTCGGGTTCTCGCCCCGTTCGAGATCGCGGAATACCCACGCGATGCGAAGATAGAATCGCCCGACATCAAGGCGGCTGTAGTGATCCGCCAACTGCTCGTCGAAAATGGCGAGGTGAAGTTTGAGGATCGCGGACTCATTCGGGAATCGGTTGACATCCACTGTCTCGCCGATCAGTTTGAGAGGCGAATCCGCGCTGGCCAACAGATCCAGATGTTTCGGCTTGACGCTTTTCAGACGATACGTCTTGAAATTGGTGTCGCTCTTCCAGTCGCGGTACGCGTTGGAAAACTCACGCGAGTAATGGCAATTACTGCAGGTGGCGATGAAAAAGACGAGCGGATTGTATCCCTGGTAGCGAGGGAAGCGCCATTTGACATTGGTGGGACAGAAATCCGTATCGCGACCCTCTTCGGCATATGCCCCAACGCGGATCGTCTCGAATTCATTCAGCTGTTTGCAGATCGGACATTCGACGCGAAACAGCAGGAACGGGCTCTCGGTGGCCATGGGATAGCTCCAACTATGTTTAGGTTATTCGTTCGACAACAATGCCAGCTCGCCTTCAGAGATCGGCAGCAGGCTGCGTATCTTATCGCGATGCGTGCCCGACTTGAGCATATCGCGCGCGATCTTGATAACTTCCGCGCGGTTGCGCTGGTAACGGGTCGCTTCGGACCGCAGACGATCACGCTCCTGCAGATCCGCGTCACGCGGGACTGCGGCCGCGGCCAGACTGACAAACTCGGCGCGACGGGTGCCGGGCGCGCTCGATACCGTTTCGTTCTCCGCCGCTACCCGTTTGCTCCGGGGCGCCGGCGCTTCCTGGCGCGAGCGATTCGTGACTATCGAATAGATGACCAGCCAGAGCGCTCCGGCGGTCACATACGCCGCCACATTCAGCAGCGCGTCGATTATCAATTCTCGTGAAAGTTCCATTTTCACTTACCCTGCCTTTCCTATGCGGTCAGATCGACATGGCGGGGAGCGTCCTGCTCCTCATCCGGCTTCTGCGACTCTGACTTCTCATTGCTTTCCTGCTCTGTAGCGTCCGGGACTGTCGACGCGAGTTCGACCTTGTCTTTTCGTTTGCGCGCCTGCTCCTCGTCTTCGAGTTCGGCTTCCAGGTCCTCGCTGAATTTCTTCCGCTCTTTCTCTTTGTCCGTTTCCTGCGACGGTTTGACGCGCCCGGAGCCGGTGAAGAGATTGCTGCGTTCCAGCGGTGCGATCGGGTTGTCCATTCGCTACCTCCCTGGGTGAACCGGTGATTAGGCGGTCAGGGCAAACTTCTCCTTGACCATCGTGCGCAACTTCATCACCGCACGAGTATGGATCTGCGACACGCGGGATTCGGAGATGGTCATCACCTCGCCGATCTCCTTGAGTGTCAGTTCTTCGTAGTAGTACAAGGCGATCACCAGCTTCTCCTGCTCGGTCAGGCGGTCCATCGCGACCACGAGGAACGAGCGAAGTTCGCCCTTCTCGATCTCGCCGAGAATGGAGTGGCCCAGGTGGTCCTTGATCGTTTCGATACGCGGGACCTGGCGATTGTCGTCTTCACGGTAGATCACTTCATCCAGAGAAAGGATGTTGGTGCTGGAGACATCATCGATAGCCAAGTGTAGTTCCTCCTCGGAGATCTTGAGGTGTTTGGCCAGTTCAGCGATCTCGGGCTGGCGGCCAAGTTCGTTTTCAAGCGACGTCAGGGCGCGGTCGATCTCGCGCGATTTGGCGCGGGTCGAACGCGGGACCCAGTCGAGCGCGCGAAGTTCATCGAGAATGGCGCCGCGAATTCGCGGCACTGCGTACGTCTCGAACTTCACGCCGCGGGACGGATCGAAATTGCCGAAGGCTTCGATCAATCCGATGACCCCGGTGTTGACCAAGTCAGACAGCTCGACCGACCGCGGAAATCCCATTGCCATGCGGGCGGCCACTGTGCGCACGAGCGGCAGATACTTGTTTAGAAGCATCTGTCGATTCTCGGTGTTGCGACTCTTCTGATAGCGGGTCCAGTCGCGCGACGACACATCCCACTTCTTGGCCCGTTTCGGCGCGGAAGTTTCGACGGCCGCGATGGCGACGGTTTTGGTAGCTTTCGTTTTGGCTACCCGCGCAACTTTGGTGGTTGCTCGTTTACGCCCGCGTTGTTTAGTCGTCTGCTTGTTCTTGCTAACCATTTGTCCGTTATCCTCTTGTATCGGCTGTTGCCGAGTCTTTTTTTATCGAATTCAGGTCACGATCACCGACCGACAACCCCTGGCACAGGTCGATGGCCAAACGGCTAACCGCCTGACAGACAAGGGCTTTATCGTTGATCGCGAATATCGACCGCTGTGCGGCTATGGATTTGCGAATGATTTCTTCCTCGGGGATCGCCCCAACCACGGAGACTGGACGGTTCAAGAACCGGCCGGTCAGGGCGGCAAACTTGTCGGCGATAAAGAGCGCCTCAGCATCCGACTGCACGCGATTGACCAGCAAACCACACTCAACTGTGGCGCCGAGTGAATTGAGATGTTTGTAAAGACCGTACGCGTCGGAGAGCGACGTCAATTCGGGTATCGCGACCACCAGGACGAGATCGGAGGCATGCGCCATCATCGCAACCTGATTGCTCCGTCCGGATGAATGGTCAACGATGATGAAGTCGTAGTCGGCGGCATCATCGCGAAGTCGCTGCACCAATGTCGCGGTGAAACGCGCGGTGCGATCTTCGCCAAGCGATTCGTGCCATGTGCCGGCGAGCAGATCAAGATTTGGCGCCAGAGCCAGACGCGCTTCGGCGAGTGTTAACTGCCGCGAGGCGTATTCGCCGATGCCGAACTCGGCCGCGACATTCGCCAATAAGTGGAGATTGCCACATCCGAAATCAGCATCGACCAACAACACCCGTGAGCTGTGGGTAGAAAGAGCCGATGCGAGATTGAACGCTATCACCGACTTCCCCACTCCTCCCTTGCCGGACAGGATGGAGATCATGCGCGGCGATGGCGCGGAAACGTATGCCTGCGGAAGAGCCTGATTACGCATTGCTCTCCTCCGTCAGGAACGTCTTGGTGAATGCCGCCGCATCAGGAGTGACGACTGTGCCGATACCTGCAGGCGCATTGGTGACGTAACAGATCGGCAGATGCGACGCGCGCGCGGCCGCAACCGCCGAACCCCACCGCTCCGTCAGGTCAAGCATGGTCACGACGATATGGGTCGGCGCGAAGACCGCCAGTTGCTGCATGATCAACTCAGCGTCGGTCGCGCGAGTGAGCGCGGACACGACCGCGAGCCGGTAGTTTGGCTTCAGCGTATCGATCTGATCCCGCAGAGTGACCAGATGCTGATTCTGACGCGACAGCGCCGGAGTATCGATTAGCGTGATCGAATTTGTATCGGTAGTGGTCTTGGCGGTCGCGTAATCGACAGCCTGGGAACCAAGAATGTCGGCATAGCTGGACAGTTCTTCGAATGCCCCAACCTTTACTGAATCGAGTGAGACCAGGCGAATGGACTGCTTCTCCTGGAAAACTTGCTTCGCGGCCAGTTTGCCGAGCACAGAGGTCTTCCCCGCGCCCGCGAAGCCCATCACCGCGATAGAGTCACCAGCCTTGAAGGTCAGCCCGGGGATCATGATCGACGTGAGTGAGTCGGTCAACGCGGTACGTAGCGGCGTGGTGCCGTCGAGCCCTTCGATCACGAGCTCCTGGATGAATGCTTCCGGAAGGTCACGATCGGCCAGATGCGTACAGATCTGATGCTGTCGATCACTGCTCATCTGATTCGCCAACAATGACAGAATTCGGTCGATCTTCTGCTCGAGTTGGTCGATGCGTGTGCTCGCCATAGGAGAGGCGGTAGCCTGTTCGGTCTTGGTCGCTTGATTGCTGACGGGAGCCTGAGTCGTCGGTATCCGGCCAGCGTCAACTTGCGGAAAGCTGGCGCGCGTGATCTGACGAGGATTTGTTTTCGGAGAAGCCGTGCGTTCCGGTTCAGTGGCGACCGCCTTGTCGGCACACGCGGTGATCTCGATACGTTCGGCGCCACGCCCGACAGGGAGTTCGCGGGTCTTGAGCACGACAGCGTCGGCACCCAACTCGGCGCGGACCATCTTCAACGCGGCCGCGGCTGATTCTGCGGCGTAAGTCTTAATTATCATCTGACAACCTCACCATTCCAACGGAGACCAATTCAGCGGTCGGCAGGATCTCGTTGTAGGAGATGACCGCGAGCGACGGGAAAGACGCCTCAACCAATCGGCGCAACGCGAGTCTGATGTTGGGCGAGCAGATGACGGCCGGAGTCAGGCCGGCAGCCTGCATCCGCTCCGTCTGTTCACCCAGCTTGCGCAGCAGCAGATCGGTCAAGGCCGGATCAAGCACGAGCATTAGCCCCTGCTTGGTATTCTGCACTGAATCGGAGAGCTTCTGTTCGATCGCGGGATCGAGCGTGAAGACGTTGATCTTGCCGGTGTTATCTTTGTAGAGTTCGGTGATCTGGCGCTTGAGAGCCATCCGAACATATTCAGCCAGGACATCGGTCTCTTTCGTGACCGTCGCGTAATCCGAAACCGTCTCGACGATCGTCGCGAGATCGCGGACAGGGATTCGCTCGGAGAGGAGCGACTGCAACACTTTGTGCAGTGTGCCGAGCGAGACCATCTCCGGAATGACCGAGGCAACCAGCGCCGGGAAATCTTCTTTGAGCGTGTCTACCAGGTGCTGCACATCCTGGCGAGTCAGTATTTCAGCGGACGACTGACGGATCACTTCGGTCAGGTGAGTCGCCACGACGGCGGTCGGCTCGACAACTGTAAACTGCTTCGCCTCGGCGATATCGCGAAGGTTCGGCAACACCCATGTCGCCTTGAGACCGAACGCAGGCTCCTTCGCGTCGAAGCCATCGAGATGCTCAACCAGATAGCCGGGGTTGATCGCCAGAAGATGGTCGACCATCAGTTCAAACCCGGCGACACGAATCCCTTTGATCTTAACCTGATATTCGTTCGGTTTGAGGCGGACATTATCACGAATGCGAATCGGTGGGACAACGATGCCCAATTCGGTGGCCAGTTGTTTGCGAATGGACGAAATGCGCTCGAGTAAGTCGCCACCCTGGTTAGCATCGACCAGCGGGATCAAACCATAGCCGATCTCAAGGCCGATAGTGTCAACCTTAAGGAGATCCTCGGTCCGCTCTACCGGCTTCTGCTTGGTCTCTTTCTTGGTCTGCTCTTGCTTAGTCGCGGCGGCCGCGCGGTTCTTCTGCGCTTCGCGTGTGACATATCCAATTCCGCCAACCAGCAGACCAAGTGTGATAAAAGTCAGGGTTGGCATGCCGGGTACGACCGAGAAGAGCAACAACACGCCAGCGGCGATCATGATCGCGCGCGGCTGGCGGCTTAACTGGGCGGTCAGATCCGCGCCCATGTTCGACTGAGCGGCGGAACGAGTGACAATGAGACCGGAGGCGGTCGACACCAACAGCGCCGGGATCTGCGTCACCAAACCATCACCGATAGAGAGAAGCGTGTACGTCTTGAGCGCTTCCTGGATCGACATGTCGTGCATGGCGACGCCGATTATGAAGCCGCCGATGACATTGATGATGGTGATGAGGATACCGGCGACGGCATCGCCGCGGACGAATTTAGAGGCGCCATCCATGGCGCCATAGAAGTCAGCCTCACGCGCGATCTCTTCGCGGCGGGCTTTCGCTTCTTGCTCAGTAATGATCCCGGCGTTCAGATCGGCATCGATCGCCATCTGCTTGCCGGGCATCGCATCGAGGGTAAACCGGGCGGCGACTTCGGAAATACGGCCCGCGCCCTTGGTGATGACCACGAATTGGATCACAACCAGGATGGCGAATATGATGAAGCCGACGACGTAGTTCCCTTGCACCACAAAGTTGCCGAATGAGTTGATTACTTCGCCGGCATATCCCTGGCCGAGAATGAGACGGGTCGAGGCCACGTTGAGCGACAAGCGCATCAACGTGACGACCAACAACATTCCAGGGAACACAGACAGGTCAAGCGGGCGTGTGATGTACAACGTGGTCATCAACACGACTAGCGAGAAGGTGATATTGAAGGCGAGCGCGAAATCGAGCATCATCGCCGGGATCGGTATGATAAGGACGGTAATGATCCCCATCACGGCGACCGCGAGGATGATATCGGAGCGTGACGCCAGTTGCGCCAACACATTCTGGTTCGGCTGCTGCGTCATCTTACTTGCTCACCTTCCCCTTCAGGCGGTAGACGTACGCCAAAACCTCGGCGACCGCGCGATACAGCGTGTGCGGTACCATCTGGCCAATCTCGCACATCTTGTAGAGAGCCTGCGCGAGCGCCTTATCTTCGATCACCGGGATATCGTTTTCGTACGCGATCTCTTTGATCTTCTGGGCGATGAGGTTCTGTCCCTTGGCAATGACTGTCGGTGCGTTCATCGATTCCGTGTCATATTTCAGGGCGACCGCATAGTGAGTCGGGTTGGTGATGACCACATCCGCCTTCGGAACATCCTGCATCATCCGCTTCTGCGCGGTCTGACGCTGGATCTGCCGAATGCGGGCCTTGATCTGCGGAGAACCTTCCGTATCCTTGTATTCTTCTTTCACTTCCTGGTGGGACATCTTGATAGACTTTTCGAATTCATATTTCTGGTAAGCGTAGTCGAGGATCGCCAGGATGAGGATGGCGACGCCGATCTTGAGAGCGATAACGATCGCGAGCTTGCCGGTGGTCGCGGCCAATGGGCCGATGCTCATATCTGCCAGGGTCAGGAACTGGTCCGACTCTGACATGATGACTTTGTAGGCGACAAAGCCGATGATAAAGAGCTTGAGCGTATCGCGAACGAGCGACACCAGCGAACGCGTGGAGAAGAGTCGCCCGAAACCGGCGACGACATTTAGCTTGTCCAGCTTCAGTTCCATCGCCTTCGGGCTGGCCTTGAAACCGACCTGCATCACGTTGGCGACAAAACCGATTATCATCATCGCGCCAAATACGGGAGCGACGATGATCATATACTTGAGGAGCGAATCGCCGTAGACTTTCACGAAGGTTGGGTCGGACATCGCGATGGTCGGCGCGTTGGCCAAAAAGCCGCGCATCATGTCCAGAGTCTGACGGACCATCATCGGGCCGATTGCCAGCAGCGTGGAGAATCCCAGCAGGATCATCAGCGCTGAATTCAGTTCTGCGGATTTGGCAACTTTCCCCTCTTCGCGCGCTTTCTCACGCCGCCGGGGTGTTGCCTGTTCTGTCCGTTCCTGGAAACTGTCTTCGGCCATGACCTACGCCCTTCCCAACGCGCCAAGAAGGTTGATGAGTTCGGCGTCGATATAGCCGGTTGCTTTTTCCAGCACATAGGCGAACACCGGCAAAGAGAGCGCCATGATGGCGATACCGACCGCCACCTTCACGCCGAAGCCGAGGAGGAACACATTCATGGTCGGCATCATGCGGGAGACAACACCCATCGCGACATCCACCAGAAGCAGGGTCACGACGACGGGCGATGCCAACTTGAGTGCGATCACGAAGACATATGCCGAATAGGTCATGATCATCTCGCCGACAGAGCCGTTCATCACGACCTGGCCTGCGGGAATCAGTTGATAGCTGTCATTGAAAGCGGAGATGATCACATGATGACCATTGATGCCGAGGAAGATCAACAACGCGCAGAGGAACCAGAACGTCCCGAGCGTGGTCACTTCGTGTCCCTGGTCGGGATCCATGATGCTGGCCATCGCGAAGCCGATCTGGTAGCTGATGATATCCCCGGCCATCTGCACCCCCATCAGCAAGAGCGAGAACAGGAACCCGATCGCCAGTCCGACAAAGATCTCTTTCGCAGCCAAGGTCACCAGCTCGCTCAGCGACTGCGCTTCAGGCACGACCGCATTCGGCATCGCCGCGACGAGGATGAGCGCGAACAGCACGATCAGTCCCAGCTTGGCCGGGACCGGAAACGTGCGATGGCTCAGAATCGGAGCGATGAGAAAGAGGCCGGACGCACGGAGCATGATCAGCAGGAAGAGCTGAAGCTTGGCGGCGGCGAAATTGACGAAGTCGAACAAGGGCTAATCCTTACATAGTTCGGGTTAATCGCAGAAATGCTATTTCAAACCGTGTGCCAAGGTGAAACAGCGCGATAAGACTATGTAAGTGATTGTCTCGTAGAAGCTTGGATATACTAACGTGGACGCCAGACTCTGGCGGAATCGCCGACTGTGGAACTATTTACCAGCGATGGTGGAAAAAAGTTCAAGTCTGTTCTAAAGCCGGTCCAGTCCATTATCCGACCAAAGTAGGAATGAGCTCGAACATGTGGCGGGTGAAATCGGTCATCATGTTAATCATCCAGGGGAGGAAGATCAGCAGCGCCAGTGCGACCGCCAGGATCTTGGGGACGATAGTCAACGTCATTTCGTTGATCTGGGTGACGGCCTGAAAGATCGAGATCACCAGACCAACGACTAGTCCAAAGATCAGCATCGGTGATGCGATCAACAGAGTCAGAGTGAGCGCCTCCCGCCCTATCGTTATGACCATCTGTGGCGTCATTGTAGTCGTCCTTACATGTGGAATGATTCAACCAGTGATTTCACGAGCAGATACCAGCCATCGACCAGCACGAACAAAAGTATCTTGAACGGCAGCGAGACGATGATCGGCGGGAGCATCATCATACCCATGGACATCAGCACCGAGGCGACAACCATGTCTATCACGAGAAATGGGATGAAGATGACAAATGCGATCTGGAACGCCGTGCGTAATTCGGAGATGACGAAACCCGGGATCAGGACATGAAGCGGAATATCGTCAGGCGTCTGTGGCGCCGGGAGTTTGGCCATATTGACGAAAAGGGCGAGATCCTGCTCGCGAGTTTGCGCCAGCATGAACTTGCGAAATGGGGCGACCGCTTTGTCGAAAGCTTCTTCCTTGGTGATCTTCTCATCGAGATATGGCTTTATGCCAGTGTCGTACGAGGTCGTAAAGACCGGCGACATGACGAAGAAGGTCAATATCAGCGCGAGGCCGACCAGCAACTGGTTAGGCGGCATCTGCTGTGTGCCGATCGCCTGTCTCAGGAATGACAGCACTACAGCGATACGGATGAATGAAGTGGTCATGATGAGGATCGATGGCGCAAGCGCGAGCACGGTCATCAGGATGACAACCTGCAGGGTAACCGAAAGGTCGCCGGGGGTGGTCGCTTTGCCGACCTCAACTGAGACTTTGGGGATGGCCTGCGCGGAGACATCCGAGGCCGCCATCAGGCAGCAGATCCCGCACAGCAGGAGAAGCACTGTTCGCCGTAGCATAATGTCCTATATCTTTCATGGTCAGCCCGCAAATCCATCTGCAGGCGATACACGCCACAATCCATCGCGGCGCGAAACTAATTCTTCTTACCGAATCTACCCAGTTTCTGCGTGGCCGACTTGAGCATGTTCGAGAACGAATCACCCTGCGATCCGTGAGTGGCCGCCTCCATGGCAGCTTTGGTGAGTTCGGTATCGAGCTCGGTCAGCACCGAGATCTGGTTGTCGGTCACTCCGATGAGGACCGACTTATCCGCTACCCGCACGAGAGAGAGAGATTTCTTGGGGTCGATATACGCCGTCTCGAGAACCTCAAGCATAAACGCCTTGCGATTGCCTCCATGGCGCCGCGCGGTCAGTTTTTTGAGGAGCCAGATTCCGGCATAGATACAAATGATCACTATCACCAGGGCCATCACCATCTTGAGGATGGAGCTGGTGGCGCCCGCCGTGTCAACCATCGGCTGATAGGCTGGCGCGGATGTCGCTGCCGTATCGGTGGTGCTCTGCGTGGTCGTTTCCGACTGAGCGAACAACGGGCTGCTGTTGCCGGGCCGGTTCGACGTTATCAGAAACATCCCGATAAGCGCCAGGGCGAGGATGATCGACGTGGTGATCGCGCGACGTCGGCTGGGATTATTCTGCGCCAAGCGCTTTCAGCCTTTCCTCGGGCGTTATCAATTGCGTGACTCGCAGCCCAAAGTTTTCGTCGATGACCACGACCTCTCCCTTGGCCACCACCTTGTTGTTGACCAGCAGGTCGACCGGTTCACCGGCGAGTTTATTCAACTCAACCACTGAGCCGGGGCCAAGCGCCAGGATCTCCGAGATAGAGAGCTTGGTACGTCCCAATTCGATCTGCACCGGCAGGTCTACATCCATCAGCAGGTCGAGGTTACGCGGCGAGCCGCTTCCAGCCGGTTGTTGAAGCTGCTGGAACTCCGCGCGCGAGACCTGGGCCGAACTGAAGTTTATGTCATCGGCAGTGGTCGATCGACTCTCCTGAGGCAGATCCTCGAGCATACGAAGCATGGCAGCTTCAGCATCCTCTTCTGAAGTGTCGCCGGGATTCACCACCCCAACCGACTGCTGGTGCGACGGCATGGGCTGGTCATCCTGACCGCCGGCACCCGGCACGGCATCATCCTGCCCGCCGGCTCCGGCAAACTCCATGTCCTTTTCATCTGTCATGCTGATTTCTCCTTAGAGATTGGTTCCCAGGCGGAGACCACCTGGAATGCCCGCTTCTTTCCGGTCAATCCGGGACGGGCCGAATATTTTTTGCGCCGATTGACGCAGATATCGATCGGTTGGTGGATCTTCTTCTCAGAGGGAATGATGTCGCCGATCTTGAGTGACATAAAGTCCTTCAATTTGATATTTGAGCGCAGCAGGATCGCGGAAACATCCGCGTTCACGTCGAAAAGATTCTTCTGATTGACCGCGCGATCGGCATCGACATTCTTCCGCTTGGTGGCGTCGATCCAGTTCTGGGCCGAAAGCTTGGTGATGATCGGTTCGAGCGATACATACGGATAACAGATGGTGAGCAATCCGGTCGACTGGAACAGCTTGACCTGGAAAGAGATCACTACGACGGTTTCACCCGGCGGAACGATCTGTATGAACTGCGGGTTCGTTTCGAAACTGATCTGTTCAATACCGACCTTGACAATATGCTCCCACGATTTTTCCAGTTCGCGGTACATGCGATCGACAAGGCGACCCATCACCGAACGTTCAATACCCGTCAACTCGCGTTCGGTCTCGAGTATCTTGCCGTGACCGCCGAACATGCGATCGATCAGCGAGAATGTCAGGGTCGGGTTGAAATCAACCAGGCAGGCGGCATCCAGTGGACGCGCCGAGAACGTGTACGTACAGGACGGCGACACCAGCGACATAATGAACTCGGAGTAGGTGATCTGGTCGACGGAGACGAGGTCTACATCGACGATCGATCGCAATACGGCCGAGAGCATGGAGCCGAAGTGCCCCGCGAAGTTGTCGTGCATGTTCTCCAGCGTCCGGATCTGGTCTTTGGAGACCCGGTTCGGATGCTTGAAGTCATACGCGACAACCGAGCGTAACTTGGCGTCATCGTAACTGTCCGCGTCGGCAACCTCGCCGGAGGAGACAGTCGTCAATAACGCGTCGATTTCGTCCTGTGTAAGTATCTTTGCCACAGATGTCGTCCTTATTGGAGCACAAAGTCGGTGTAGTAGACACCGGCCAGTTCTTCAGTTTCCAAGACCTGCGAGAGCCGTTTGCGGATCTGCACGCGCATGATCTCTTTCTGCTTGGCGTCGGTCAGCTCGGCGAGCGTCTTCGACGACAGAATGGTAATCAGCACATCGCGGACGATCGGTTCGCGCGATTCAAATTCGGTCATCAACTCCTTGGAGCCGAGTTCGAAACCGAACGAGACCGACAGAAAGCGTGAGCCTGCGGTCCCGGCCGGATTGACGACGATATCCTTGATCGAGTAGACCAGGGATTCGCTCGCCTCGCCGTGTCCGGACTTGGCTTTCTCTGCCTTCTTCTCGGTTTTTTTAGCCTCGCCATGTTCGGACTTCTTTTCGCCCGCGTCGGCTTTGGCTTCGGTCTTTTCGTCAGCGGCCGCCTCTTCCCCGCCTCCAGCCATCATTGGCTTGAGGACGAAGATCGCCAGCACGACTCCTATTACCAGGATGCCGACGCCAATTCCTCCAAAGAGGATCAGTTTGTTCGACTTCTTGGCGGGTTTGGCTTCGGCGCCGTCGGCCGTCTGCACTTGGGTCTTGTCATTCTCTGCTGCCATCGTCACAATCCTTGTCGTGGCGTTACACGTCCATCTGTTGGGTCAGCGGTCGGGATGATTCCCCGACCGTCTGACAATCGTCTGAATGCGGCGACCTTGGCGATGATCTCATCGGGTGTCTCCTTGACCATGATCTTTTTGCCGGTAGTCAGCGAGATGATCGTGTCAGGGAGCGCCTCGACGAACTCGATCAGGTCGGCGTTGATCACCAGATCAGAATCATTTATTCTGGTAACCTTTATCATCTACTTATCTCTTCAAGTTCACCAACTCGTCGAGCATGTCGTCCGAGGTGGTAATGACCCGCGCGTTGGCCTGGAAGCCGCGCTGTGTAGTGATCATTCCGGTGAATTCCTGCGCGATATCGACCGACGAGGACTCGAGCGCCCCCGAGGTGATCTCGGCGGAAATGGTTGACCCGGCCACGCCTTCAACCGGCTCGCCGGAGTTCGCGGATGGCTGGTACATGGAACGTCCAGCTTTGCGCAACCCGGCCTGGTTGGTGAAATCGGCCAGCATGATCTGCGCCAGAACGCGAGTGACACCGTTCGAGAAGATACCCGAGATGTTACCCGCCTGGTCGATAGCTACTTTCTGGAGAATACCAAGCCCGTAGCCGTCCTGACCGATGATCGACGCAGTGTGATTACCGGAGGCGAATCCGGTCAAGCCATCAAAGTTACCTACTGAACCAGCGCGGAAAGCGACGGTCATATTCTCGGCGCCGTTGTTCGGGCTAATCGTGACGCCAGTGGCGCCACCGAAATAGTCGAAGGAATTGAGTGAACCATCGGCGTTGAAGGAGACCGAGCCGGTCTGACCGGCGGTGATACCTTCGGTACCGAGAGTTGACACGCGCCATTCCCAACGGTTCGGGACCAGCGACTTGAAGAACTCGATTGACAGCGTATGCTTGCCGCCGAGCGAGTCAAAAACGTTGATCGACGTTGAATGCAGGGTCGGATCAGTGGTGACCACCAGCGGATTGGCGCCGGTCGCAGTCAGACCATTGGTCGCTTCAATCTCCACGCCGCCACCACCAAGACCGTTCAATCCAACTACGCGACCGGTCACATTGTCGAAGACCAGGTCAAGCGTGGAGGTCAGCGGGCCAGCCGCTGGACCGTAGCCACGTTCGGGAGTGAAGGTGTCGCTGGCGATATACGTCGTCGCGGCTCCACCGGAGGACTGGAAGGTCGCGCCATTAACGCCAAAAACAACGCCAATGATATTGCCGGCTGTCGCGCCGCCGCCACCGCCAACAGTCACTGAACCGGCGGTGGAGAGGAAGTTGTATTCGGTATCTGCACCGGCTTTGTCACGGGTGATTTGGATCTGTCCGCCGACCAGAGCAGCAGTGATGCCGTCGATCTGGTTGGTCGCGTTGATCAGATCAGAGATCGTCGAATTGGCGTTGAGCCCGGAAATGATCTGGGTCGTGCGGCCATCGACACTGAATCCGTAATTGGTGAAGTCGGTCACGCCGAGTGAACCGAGAGTCATGGTCAAACCAAGATTGCCGATCGCGCCGCCGGCACCATCGTTACCAACGTTAGCACCGGTATAGGTAGCGTTCACCGCCTGATTACCGGTGATAACGATCGAGTGCGTGCCGCCGATTCCATCAATGGCTGTCCCGCTGATCGCGGTGACGCCGGAGTTGCCGGCATCCGACAGGCGAGCGACTGAGTCAGTCGCCGACGAATCAAGGTTGTTGGCCAGGGTGACAAACTCGGTCGAGCGAGCTGGATCCTGCTGTCCAAACGGCAGTGTGATCGGACCGGTCGTCGCGAGCGATGGGATATTTCCGGCTGAATCGGCCATTTTGCCTAACACATAGAGACCGGTCGCGGGGTCGACCAGGTTGGACTCAGCGTCGAAACCGAAGGCTCCGGCGCGAGTATAGAACTTGTTGTTGTTCGAGTCGCCGAGGACGAAGAAACCGGAACCCTGGATCGCCATATCGGTGATCTGGCCCGTGGTTTCGAGACCGCCCTGCAGGAAGAGGTTGTCGACCGTCGCGACCTGCATACCAAGACCGAGTTGGATCGGGTTGGTACCGCCGGAGACGGCGCTCGGACGACCCGCGCCCTTGTAGCTCTGGACGAGCGCTTCCTGGAAGTTCACACGACCGGTCTTGAAACCGATGGTGTTGACGTTGGCAATGTTGTTACCAATGACGTTCAATTTCGTCTGGTGGTTCTTCAAACCGGACACACCGGCGTACAGTGATGCCATCATGGCTTGCTTCCCTCCTTAGGGAGTTGCAAGGCCCCCCCATCTACAATGGGGTCCAGCCTTGTTTCGGGTTTATAAAGTATCAGTTTCATTGTTTGCTCAGATAATGATGGCCGAGTCGATGGAGGTGACGACACCTTCGCGGAGTCGATCCCGATCGAACGCGGTGATGATTGTGCGATTCTTGACGGAGGCGACCATCGCCATTTCGTCAAATAGTATCAGTGTTTCTTTTGAGCCCTTGGCCTCGGCTTTGTCCAGCGCATCCGCGACCTGCTGCATGCGCTGCTCGCCGAAGTCAATCCCTCGAGAATACAGCCTCTCGCTGGCATGTTTCGAGACGGTTACCGGTCGATTGGAAGAGAGCTCCTTACTAAGAGCCTGCTTGAAGCTCTCAGTCGTGCCAGTTTCGGTCGACTTCGCCGGTCCCTGTCCGCGCTGAGCGATCTCTATAAGGTTGACCGGTCGCTGATAGGCGCTGATGCGTGTTCCGTGTGCCATCGTTGCTCAGTCCTGGTCGAATGTCCCGGGTTCGCCGACGGCAGTGATATCGCCCAGGGCGATCTCCATGCCGTTCACGTTCACAAACGCGGAGCCATCGCGATATGACACTCGCGACACGATTCCGGTGATAGCCATACTCGGAGTAAATGTTGAACCAGTCTGGCCGGTCGCGATTGTTTCAATCGAGTAGAATCCGGTCGCCGCTCTGTTGCCAAAAGAATCTTTGCCGTCCCAGGTGATCGTGCCTGAGCCGGTGCCAAGATCACTCTTGGTAACCCGGGCAACTTCATTGCCATCGGCATCCTTGATGATCATGGTCAACTCTTTGGCGGGTTGCGTAATAGTGTATGCGACAGAAGCGTTTTTGCCGCTCTCCAGATAGATACCGGAGTATTCCGCGGTGACTTCTTTGCCGATCAAACCGGAGGCCATCGCGTTATTCAGCGACTGCATCTGGAGATAGTCCCACTGGTTGGATGACGTGATCCCCTCGGCGATATTGTTCATCTGCTCAAGCGAGGAGAACTGCGCCAACTGAGCGATGAAGTCTTCATCCTCCATCGGCGCGAGCGGATCCTGGTACTGCAGTTTGGTGACCAACAATTGGAGGAAATCATCCTTACCCAATGACTGGTTTCCGCCAGTGGTTTTGACATTCCCATTGGTGTCGGTCGCTACAGGTGAAATAAATGACATCTCTTCACACTCCTACGCAAAGACATTGATAGAGTCGGCACCGATGTACGAGACCGGCGCGGATGGCGGCACTATCATGGATATTTCTGACATGAGTTCGTCGGCCATACGGGCGACGCGTGGCTGGTGCGAGCGGAACCATTCTGACTGGCGATGGAAGAACTGATTCTCCGCGCCGCCGCCGCGCACATTGACTTCTATGTAATTGACCTTCACACCCGCACGGGCGAGCTGGTCGTTCAATTGATCGAGTGAGCTTTCGACCGCCGCTTTGGCATGGACAGAGTCAACCGTCACGCGCGCTGAGAGCGAGTCATTTTTGATAGAGAGCTGTAATTTCGCCGGGCCAAGGTGCTCCGGTTCGATCTTGAGCAAAACGGTCTGGCCGTCAACCTTGACCTGAGGCATCTCCTGAGGCAGGGTCAGCTTGACACGCGGGATATCAAGGCGAGTCTGCGCGTCAGCCTGTGGTGCAGGGACGGCCGACTTGAAAGTGAACTGCTCCAGGCCGTCTTTCACCGTTGTCGTGTCCTTGGGGACCGCAGTCAGGAGCTTATCAATGAGCGCGAAATCTTCCGACTTGGCAGGAGAATCAGATTCAAAGGCGATTTTTTGCGCCATGCGTCGACGCGGGATACTGATGTTGTCAACCGTCAGTCCGTTGGCGGCGGCAGGAGTCGGGTTTTCGCTGATCGGCACGGTCGCCAGAGTGGAGACGGTCTTCTTAATAGTCGTCTGCTCTTTTAATTGAGCGCGGTTCAGTTTGCCGGCCAGCAGGAAGTTCTGTCCCGCCTGTTCGGCGACGATCTGGACTTTCATCGGTTCGTCGGCGACCTGATACACAGCGCTGGTATGCTCGACTGAGACTTCCAGTTCGCGCAGGTTAACCTTGCCGATGATCGACTCAAGGTCGGTGGAATAAGGCGACACGAGAGCGACTCGCGTCGGGGTGATCTGGGCGCCTGCAGACTGCTTTGCCACAGGCGCTATCGCATCGGGGCTTTCCTGGTGGAGAAGCTCGATAGGAATTGTTACTTTGATCGGCTCAGCGGACTGACCATTGGCCTTCAGATCCATGGTCAGTGTGCCGTTGTTGATATCTTGTTTCAGAACCTGATACTTGCCGGGCTTCAGGCTGACCGGACGCTGCTGCGTCATGGTCATCGTCCACGGCTGGGCCACAGGGAGAGACAGCTTCTGTTCAAACGGCAGATTCAACTCAGGCTGCGCGACCAGTTGGTTAGGGTCAACAGGCGCAAACTGGTTGTCGGTCGACTGTGGTACGCCGATGGCTGACGCGAATTTCGCCGGAGTCTCACCGGTTGGCACTGGGTTGGCGGCGCCCATCATGAGTGAGGAAATCAACGACTGGGCGAAATCAGAAGTGACCGGTGCATCGGTACCAGGGTTTGGCGAGGATTCACTATTAATAGGTGATAGGGCTGATGGCTCGGCCATGCCGAACAGGTTCATCAGCGACTCAAACGTCTGTCCATCCCCAACGCCAAGCGTGACCGGTTCGCCACCAACAGGTTTGGTGGAACCGATTCCAGTCGGCCCGGTAGGGAGAATGTTGACAAACGGCAGCATCATCTTCTATTCACTCGCCAGGGTAATTATCTGTTTGGAAAGGCTGGCTGCCCGCTGGGGTGGCATCAGAGCCAGTATTGCGGACGCGTTTTTCTGTTTCATACGCGGAATGATCGACACGACCAACTCATCCTCGAGATTGGCCAGTATCTTGGCCACGGCGTCGGCATCCATCCCATCATATAGTTTGGCCAGGTTGGTGATCCGGTCGGAGCTGGCCTGTTCGATCTTCAGCAGCTTTTTGGACAACTCGCGATCCTGCACTTGCAATTCTGCTTCGCGGGAGGCGATATCTGATTCACGCTCTTTCAATTTCTTCTTCTCAGCTTCGAGCCAATCGACTGCCTGCAGCGATTCATCTTTGCCCATCGCTTCAGCGTGGTTGACTTCGGCTTCGGCGGCATCGTGCACTGCCATTGCTTCAGTCATTGCCGCGATATTGCGGGTCAGTTCTGCGGCGGCTTCGGCGCTGTCGGCCGCGGCGGAAAGAGAGTCGGGCGAAGCCGCGACATCATCTGTTGACGCTAACTTTTCGGGAGAGACATCGTGAGCAGTGGTGTCGGCGGGCTTGGAAGTCTCTTCCGTTTTGTCCTTGGTATCGGCCGTGACCTCGGTCTTGGGCTCGCTACCGAGGAACATAAGAGTGACATACACCGCGCCGCCGAGCAGGACGAGTCCACCCACGCCGAACAGAAGTACCGGCATCAGCTTCTTCATTATCCCCGGCGATTTTGCGGCTTTGTCGGCCTGCCCTTCGGCTGCCGGCTGTGCGCCGTCTACAGGTTTTGTCTTCTCTTTTGTCACACACTACTCCACATGATGGAATTTCTCCGTTGCCGTATTAAGCAATGCCTGTGCCGAAGTTGGCAGACCGAATTATCGTGTTGATCTACAGGAGGTTACGGTGGCAGTGTGGCTGACCACAAAAGTCTCAGGCTGGGACTTCGGGAAAGGAGGTTCCGGTGGATCGGGAAAGATGTTCCCCAACCGCAAAACGAAAGCGCCGAGGAGAACAGATCACCTCGGCGCCGACTTGGAACAGTGAAATATGGCTATTTCTGCTGCGCGTCGACGACGGCGATCGCGGCCATGTCGACGATCTCATTCACATCGAGTGTGCGATGAAGCACATGAACGGGCTTGGAGAGACCCATCAAGATCGGTCCCACAGCCATCATGCCGCCGATCCGGTGAAGCAGTTTGTACGCGATATTCGCCGAACCGAGATCCGGGAAGATGAACACGTTGGCTGCTTCCTTCAGCGTAGAGAATGGGAAATAGCGTTCGACAAAATCAGGCATGACGGCAGCGTCGGCCTGAATTTCGCCATCGACCATCAGCTCAGGCGCGCGTTTGTGCACAATCTGAGTTGCTTGGGCGACCTTCTGCGATTCAGGATACGGCGCGGAGCCGAAGTTCGAGAACGAAAGCATGGCAATGCGCGGCTCAATATTGAATCGTCTCGCTACTTTGGCCGACAGAATGGCGATCTCGGCGAGTTCTTCGGCCGTCGGATTGACATTCACCGTAGTGTCCGCAAACATATAGACCTGATCCTTTTGGATCATGGCGAACATGCCGGAGACACGCTTGATGCCATCGGCCAGTTTGATGATCTGAAGTGCAGGCTTGATGGTCTGCGGATACTCCGTGGTCACGCCCGCCAGGACCGCGTCGCCGTCGCCCATCTCGAGCATCATCATGCCGAAATACTCGCGCTGTTGGACGATGTGCTTTGCTTTGTCCTGAGTCACGCCTTTGCGCTGACGCATTTCAAAATAACGCTGAGCGTAAGAATCCCGCTTGGACGAAGTTGACGGATCGATGACGGTGATGCCATTCAGTTCGACATCATTCTCTTTCGCCACTCGCTTGATCTCTTCGGGGTCACCGAGGACGATCGGATGGCCGATGCCATCGGAGGCCACAATATGCGCGGCGCGCAGGATGCGGCGTGAGTTGCCTTCAGGGAAAACGACCCGCTTCGGGTTCTTTTTTGCCTTTTCGTGCATCACGCCCATGATGATACGCCCCTTGCCAATGCGGAGGGAGAGATCATGTTTGTACTTCTCGATATCGACCGGGTTCTTCGCGACGCCGGTCTGGATGGCGGCCTGAGCCACGGCGGAAGATTCCCACACAAGAATACGCGGGTCGAATGGCTTGGGAATGATATACTCGCGGCCAAATTTGAAGTGGTCGACACCGTACGCCCGGGCGACTTCTTCTGGTACATCCTCTTTGGCCAGACTTGCCAGCGCTTTCACGGCGGCGATCTTCATCTCTTCGTTGATAGCCGTCGCGTGCACGTCAAGCGCGCCACGGAAAATGAACGGGAAGCCAAGGACGTTGTTGACCTGGTTCGGATAGTCCGAACGGCCGGTCGCCATGATCAGGTCTTTGCGGGCGTCCATTGCGTCCGGATAGGTTATCTCTGGATCCGGGTTGGCCATGGCGAAGATGATCGGGTCACGACCCATCGATTTGACCATATCCTTGGTGACCATATCTTTGACCGATACGCCGACAAAGACATCGGCATCCTTCATGGCATCGGCCAGCGTGCGGCAGGTGGTCTTGCGGACGAAGAATGCTTTGTACTTGTTGCTGCTGAAGTCTTCACGACCTTCCCACAGCACGCCTTTGGAATCAACCATCAGCATATTCTCAGGTTTCACACCAAGCGAAATATAGAGCTTGGCGCAGGCGATACCGGCGGCACCGGCACCCGAGTAGACGACGCGGACCTTTCCAATATCCTTCTTCACGATCTCCAGCGCGTTAAGTAACGCCGCTCCGGAGATAATAGCGGTGCCGTGCTGGTCATCATGGAAGACCGGGATATTCATCGTCTTCTTGAGAGTCTCCTCAATGAGGAAGCACTCGGGAGCCTTGATATCTTCGAGGTTTATGCCGCCGAAGGTCGGTTCCAATATCTGGCAGCACCGGATGATCTCCTGCGGATCGTGCGTGTCCAGTTCGATATCAAAAACATCGATATCCGCAAATCTTTTGAACAGGACGCCCTTTCCTTCCATTACCGGTTTTCCCGCGGCGGCGCCTATGTCACCTAGTCCAAGCACAGCCGTACCGTTTGACACAACAGCGACCAGATTTCCTTTCGCGGTGTATTTGTAGACATCCGATGGATTGGCGTGGATCTCAAGGCACGGTTGCGCGACACCCGGAGTGTAAGCCAATGACAGGTCAAGTTGAGTGATGCAAGGTTTGGTGGGACTGACTTCAATCTTGCCTCGTTTACCCTGTGAGTGGTAATCGAGGGCTTGCTGTTTCGTGATCAACATACTTTGACTCCTCTATGGAAGGACCGACGATTCGGCACGTCGGAGACTGTTACATTTTTCACAAACTCAATATAGGCCGAGGCGGTCTCGAAAATCAAGCTGTTATCCTAAGGCTGATACCGGACAAACGCGGGTGGGCGAAGCGTTCCGCGACGGTCTATTCGGACCTTTGGTCGTCTATTGCCTTGTCTTCTAATCAATTACGGGTAGCATCGATCGCCCGGCGGTCGCATTGCGGAGTTTCTGACGCAAACGAGCGGACTGGGATGAAGATATTCAATTTTAGTCCCCATTGAATGCAAGAGAATCCAAGTAGGTTTTGGTGATACAGACTGAAACTTCGGTCACCAGTTCATCTTGTATATCTGCTGTCTATCAGGTCGATTGCCATGATGGCGCCCCCAGATCTTCACCAGTAGCCAAAGAACAATATAGCCGAAAATAAAGCCACCGACATGGGCGAGCCATGCTACTCCCCCGCCGGAACTGGAACCGATCAGCGACATCACCAACTGCATCGCAAACCAAAGCCCAAGCACAACCTTGGCCGGGAGAACAATGAACTGAATAAAGAAGAAGAAAATCAGTACGGTGATCTCGGCGCGCGGATGCAGGACCATGTACGCTCCCATCACTCCGGCGATAGCGCCTGACGCACCAACGAGTGGGATCTGGGACTGTAGATTGAAAACGGCATACACCGCAACGGCGGCCAGGCCGGCTATTATATAGAAGAACAGGAAGCCGACCGGGCCGAAATAATCTTCGATGTTATTGCCATAGACCCAAAGTACCAGCATATTACCGATCAGGTGCATCCAGCCACCATGAAGAAACATCGAACTAAGCGGTGTCCAGTAGACGACACTTGGTACGACATATGCATCCCGCGTGTCAAAAAAGAAGTCGGGGGTGAATCCAAACGAATAGATGAAACGTGTGAATCCTTCGTCGCCAAGCGATTTGGTGTAGAGAAAGATCAGCGTGTTGACCACGATCAACGTCACTGTGAGGTAAGGACGTCGAAAGGTCGGATTGTCGTCTTTGATCGGGAAGAACATGCCCGGTTACTTCCCCTTCTTCGCCGATGTTTTGCCAACCGCGATCTCAAACGCGAGAGTCTTTTGAGTCAGGTTACCGGCGCGGTCGATCACGTCGATAGTCAGGGTATGCTTGCCCGCTTCGAGCGGCTTTAGCGGAGCAGTGCGACAAATCTTGGTCTCCGGGTCGTACTCGGGGATCAGCCATTCGCTATCAAGTTTAAGCGTAATGTTCCGGTCATCTTCGAATCCGGAGAGGTTGTCGCTTAACGTAAATGTTATCTCTGGTGTCCGGTCGGAAACCGGCTTGTTTGCGGAGAGGTTGAAGCCACTGATCTTGGGGGCTTCGCGGTCGATGACGATCGCGTAAGAGCCGCCGCGCGTACCGGTCGCGCGCAACCGATTGACTGTCTCGTTCTCACTCCCCAGCCAGATCCATTTGTCAGCCTTTTTATCCAGTCGGCAGACTCCAAGTTGTCTTGGCTGTGGATGAGACCCAACAGCCATAGCTCTCACTGTAACCGGAGCCTTGAGGAGCAAGTCTTCGGGCCCGATCTGGTAATAGTCAGAAGCCAATTGGAGTACGCCTCGTTGCTCGACCACGACCTTTTTGAGGTCAATATAGCAGGGGGCAAAAAGATCGCTCTTTTCGACGATGAATTCGAATGCGTTGTCCACGGACAATCTGGTTGTGTCGGCAAAACCCGCGGCCACGATATCGAGTGAATCCAGCACTTTGGGTTCGACGCCTAATTCGCTCTGGAAGCGAAGTTGGAGGCGGGTTATTTTTCGGTATTCCTGTTTTGGCGGGATGAAAAACGCATAGAGATTCATCGAACTGAATTGCTTCAGCGTTTCGATGCCCAATAGACTGTCGCCGAGGAAAAGCTCCACTTGAGCGTGGTAGCCGGTACGTCCGACCAGTTCACCCCTGACGATCATCCCATCATCGGTCAACTCATACGAAATGGCAGGCGGCAGTATGCCGCGGGTGGCAAATCCATTGAACGGAAAATCCGCGATCTGGCATTTCTCTTTGGTAATATACTGGAACCTGAAGATCGCGCGCTCCTGGGAGTTGCTGATCACGCGAACTTTTACCCCGCCTGATTCGGTCGTCGTTATGCTCGACTTAGGTACTTCAAACCAGCGTTCACCGCGATTGAAGAAGACATTAGAGGAGGTAATACCCAGTCTGTTGTAGGCGGAGTGCGTGGTGAAATAGTAGACCATGATCGAATCGTCAACGACCACTGTCGAGTCAAACACCCGCAGGTCAGAGGAGGGCCCCCAGACAAAGGCCGCGTTCAGTTCGGATCGATTGCCGAGCGCATCTTCAGCCACGATACGCAGTGAGTGGGGGCCAAAGGAGAGATTGTCTTCGCGGCCGATTATGCCCTGTCCCAACCCGAACGCCGTGGAACCGGCATACTCATTTCCACTGCGATGATACAGGCGTCGCACACGCGGTTCACCATCGGCGGCCTCAGAGAAGTCATAGACCAGAGCGGCCGAGGTGGTCTCATCATAATTGATGGTGTCGAGTCGGACCTCATAATACTGTTTCTCGTCCACAAAGACCTGCAGTTTGTAAACGGCTTGGCGCATACCAGCATCGCGCATCTTGTCAAAGCAGTCCGCCATCACGCCAAAAGGCGAGTTGAAATAGAGGACGGTATCGAGTTTATATGTACCGGCTTTCCCCGCCCCTCGAACGGGATAGAAGATCTTGCGGGAGCCGCCGGAGAAAAGCGAGTGGGCATCGGTCAATTGGAAGCCGATCCGCTCAAAGATGGGCCTTACTTTGTCACTCAGTTTGTAGCCGTGCGTTTGCGGATTAAGCGGAAGATTGTTGGGGGCCCGTTTTTCGAAGTGAAGGTGGGGCGCTCCGGCGCCCGTTTGGCCGGTGTACGCCAGCAAGGCACCTTCCTTCACGCGAAGCGAGTCCTTGGGAAACTCCAGATCCACATAATAGCGCTTGGCCTGGTTCTGGCGGGATTTGACGAGCTTTTCGAGCTCCGGGTTGAACCCCTGGAGATGACCAAATACATAGGTGTAGCCATCGTCCCCGACCATATAGAGCCCTTTCCCATATCCGGTATAGGACATCCGAATGCGCGAGATGTAGCCGGAGACAGGGGCTTTCATCTGCTTGCCCGGTGCTCCACCGGTTCGAAGGTCGAGTCCGGCATGGAATCGGCCGGAGCGGTAGTCGCCGAATCCGGAAGAGAGGTCGATCTGGCCGGCCAGCGGCCAAGCCGCATGGGCGGCAGAATCTATTAGAAAACAACAGGTTATGGCAATGAACAGAGTTCGGAAAAGAGACTTACCAGACAGTACCACCAATTCTTTCTCCTTGGTCATAGCATGAATCTATTCATTGTACCGATACTACGAAACAGTCGGTCCAAAGGACAGACATTTTTCAGGGCGGATCGCCCGTAACGTGTTGCTAAGTCAGGCTGTTTGATTATATTCGGTGGATTGTCGGTTCGGCCCCCGCTCAATCCGCCGGCGGAACCAGAGTAAGATAAACCAGAGGAGTCTGAATAGATGTTTGAATCTTTGCGGAAAATGATCTTCCCCATCATTATCATCGTCCTGTTGTTTTTCGTGGCAATGATCGTTCTCGAGTGGGGATTGGATATTACCGGCCGGTCCATGGGTGGCCAGGCCAATTATGCCGGTACCGTCAACGGCCAGAATATCGCCTGGGATACCTATAACCGGGTCTACCAGCAGTTGTACCAGAATGAGTCCCAGCGCTCGGACTACGATGTCCCGGATTCAAAAGTCCGTGAGTTGGAGCAGACCGCATGGAATCAGTTGGTGCATGACCACCTGCTGGCCCAGGAAGCTTCCAAAAACAATATCGTAGTGACCGAGAAAGAGCTCTACTCCTATCTTCGGATGCAGCCGCCGACATATCTGCAGCAGGTAGATGCATTCCAGACCAATGGTCAGTTTGATTATAACAAGTATGTTCAGGCAATGGCCGACCCTCAGTGGGCATCATTCTGGGCCCAGATCGAGCCGGGGATCCGGACTGAGATCGAGCGGCTGAAGATGCAGGAGATCGTCGTGCAGACGGTGTCCGTTTCGGAGACGGAACTGAAGCAGGCGTTTCTTGAAGGATTCGAAAAGGTCAAGATCGGGCTCGTGAATATCTCCCAGAACCGTTATGCGGGGACAGCGCCTGCTCCGACCGAAGAGCAGCTTCGCCAGTATTTCGAACTCCACAAGGACAAGTACAAACTCGATGAGCGGGCGATCCTTAATGTGGCGATGATCGAGAAGAAGCCGACGGAAGAGGATTGGTCCGCGGCCGGTGCGCGTCTCCGCGTCATCTATGATTCTGTGGTGGCAGGCGCGGATTTCGCCGAAATGGCGCGAGCTTACTCACAGGATGGTTCTGCCTCGGCCGGAGGGGACCTGGGGTGGTTCGGACGCGGTCAGATGGTCGCGGAGTTCGATCAGCGTTCGTTCAGTATGCAAGCGGGAGAGATCAGTCAGCCGTTCCGGACGCAATTCGGCTGGCACATCATCAAGCATATGGGCTACCGTGACACGGTCCTGACTCCGGGCAGTGCTCCGGTGCACCAGGCCAACGCGGCGCATATCCTCTTGCGTGTCGAACCGACCCAGGAATCTCTGGATGCCGCGTTCCAGAAGCTGTCTGACGTGCAGTTAGCGGCTGAGGAGAGTGGATTCAAGCAGGCGGCCAGTGAGGCCGGGCTGGAGGTCAAGCCGACCACGCCGTTCACGCGGAAGATGTCGATTCCGATGATCGGGTTTGATGCCGCGGCGGATTCATTCGCGTTCCAGAATCAACCGGGCGCCGTGTCTCAGGTGATGGAGAACAATTCCGCGTTCTATATTCTCGAAGTCGCCGAGAGACTGCCCGCTGGAGACGCGCAATTCGATGAAGCCAAACCGCGGTTGACGCAAGAAGTTCGTCGTGAGACTATCGCCAAGATGTGTCGCGATGAAGCGGAGAAAGTTGTGAACATGGCGCGTGGCGGCATGTCGCTTGAGGCCGCCGCAAAAGCGAATGGCTTGATCTACAACACCACCGACTGGCTGACCCGCAACAGCTATCAGTCCGAGTTAGGCCGCGATCCGGTCGCGATCAGCGCGGCGTTCTCCATGAACACGCCGGGTGAGATCGTAGGTCCGGTGTCCTATTCGGCAGGTGCGGCCGTGATGATGCTCATTGAAAAGCAGTCTCCGGAGTTGACCCTATTCAACGAAAAGAGAGACTCGATCTATAATCAGGTTATGTCCGCCAAACAGCAGGAGATGTATTCCCGCTGGTATGAGGGGATATTCCAGACCGCCAAGATCGAGAACAATGTCGCGCGGGTGAATCGCGGCGCGTTTAACTAAGCGATAAGATCAGATCGAAGAAAAAGCCCCTCGCTGAGGGGCTTTTTTGATGGTCACTGGAGCGGACTGGAGAGTGTGGCGCGAGTCTGGTTGGCTTGAAGTTTCTGGCCGAATTCACGGACCTCGGCAATATCCAGTGTCGCGGTCAGGATGCGCTGCTGTTGCTCTTCGTACATGGTGGTCTGCTGCAGGATGCCCCACGGCGCGGCAATTAGTGAGCGTCCCTGGAGCGGTCGTCCAAAGATCTCCCCTACGCCGCAAACTTTCACGACATACGCATTGGCCTGAGCCGCCCCAGCGAGGAAAAACTTCTGGTCACGAAATTTCTTCTGAGAGAGAGAATCATCGGGACGATACAACGAAGTGGTCGGGACGAAAATAATGTCAGCGCCGTGTACGCGAAGTTCGTCGTACACATGCGGGTAGAAAACATCGCCGCAGATCATCATGCCGACGCGGATGCCGTCAAAACTCATGACGAAATTTTCTGAGCCGGCGGATATCCCTTTGGCCAACTCGCCTGGGACAGGATAGCGCTTGCGATACTTGCCAAGAATTGCGCCGTGGTCGATCACGTAGGCGGTATTGTACAGGCGACCTTCGGCGGCCTCAACGATCGTCCCGCCGACAATACAGGTGTGCAGTTCGTCGGAGAGCCGACAGAGGTAGTCAAGGTACTCAGCCTGGCGCAGGGCGGCGCGCTGATAGTCGGACACTGTATGATCAATCAGGAAGTACTCAGGCAGGCAAACAAAGTCCGGCCTCTGCTTAAAGATATGTATTTTGGCTTCAAGCGTGAGCCGTCCTCCCATGACCGCCTGTACGGCGACAACTTTTACGAGCATTGGGTTCAGTGTCCTTGCCTAAGATACGCCTCAGGTCCCTCAAAGTTCATCAAAAGATAGTGAGGAAATGTAAAGGGCGGCTGGTCGGCCGCCCTGCAGTAGTTGTTTGTGACTGATCGCCTAGCAGTTTGTATAGTTCGGTCCCTCGCCCCCTTGAGGCGTCACCCAGCGGATAACCTGATACGGATCCGCGATATCACATGTTTTGCAGTGAACACAGTTGGAAGGCGTCAGCTCAAGCTTCTGTTTTCCGGGACGAGACGGGTCATCCACCATGTTATACACATCGGCGGGACAGAAGTGCTGACACGGGTTGCCGTACTCCTGCGTACACCTGTTGTTGCAGATGTCATAGTCGGCGATGACCAGGTGCGACGGCTGATGTTCATCGTGCATGGTGCCCGACTTGTAGACATCGGTCACCTTGTCGAATGTCAGTTTGCCGTCAAACTTGATATCTTTGGGCGTCGGAGCATGGCCGAACTTCTGCGCGAACTGATCGAGTTTGAGCATATACTCGTGATCGCGGTGGTGCGGTTTACGGTCAAAGAGGCCGCGTCCGCCGGTGACCATCTGTATCCCGCCATGGAAAAGACCGGCAAAAAGACCCGATTTGAACCCGGCGTGGAAATTGCGCGTGTCGTACAGCTCTTTGTAAGCCCAGCTAGCGTGGAATCTGGATTCGTATCCCTTGAGTGTATTCGTAGAGTAGTCTCCGGATCTTACCGCCTCGAAGATCGTCTCGCCTGCCATCATGCCTGACTTGATAGCCAAATGAACGCCTTTCAGTCGTTGTGGATTCAGCATACCGGCAGCATCCCCCGCCAGCAGCAGGCCGTCATGGTAAAGTTTGGGAATAGAATAGAATCCCGCGACGGGAACGGTCTTGGCGCCATAGTGCAGCATTGTGCCGCCCTCGATAAATGAACGAATAAGCGGATGCGACTTGTACATCTGAAAACGGGCATGCGGGTCATTGGTCGGGTCCGGTGAATCAAGGCCGATGCAATACCCGACCGAGACCATAGTGTCGCTCATACCGTAGACCCACCCGCCGCCATATTCGTAGGATTCAGCAGGGAAGCCAATTGTGTGTACGACCTGACCTGCGGAGATGCGTCCTGCCGGAAGCTCCCAGACCTCTTTCACTCCGGTAAGATAGGATTGCGGCTGGCAATCTTTGGTCAGCGCCGGGATTTTTTCGAATGCCTGGCGCGTGAGCGAGCCGTGCACGCCTTCGCAAAGGACGGTCACCTTGGCATGGACAAGAGAACCGGGCTCGAAGTTCGATTTTGGGGTGCCGTCCTTGTCTAGTCCCATGTCGACCGTCTGAACGCCGACGACCTTGCCATCCTCGACGAGCAGATCATAGCCTGCCATACCGGCATAGATATCTACTCCCATCGCTTCGACCTGCTGGGCAAGCCACGCGGTGAATTTGTTCAGCGAAATGATATAGTTGCCATGGTTATCAAGCGGCGGCGGATTGATGGGGGCTTTGATCTTCCCCGTCGACGTGAGATAACAGAAGGAGTCGGCCGACACGGGGGCTTCAAGCGGCGCGCCCTTTTCCTTGTAATCGGGGATCAATTCCGCGATACCGCGCGGGTCCATCACAGCGCCAGAGAGCGAGTGAGCGCCGACATATGACCCCTTATCCATGAAAAGGATCTCGGGCTTGGGTACGGATGGATTTTCGGCGAACAGCTGCGCCAGACGATAGGCGACTGCAAGACCGGCAGGCCCGGCCCCGACTATAAGAATATCTGTCTCGAGAATCTCACGTTCGATAGGCATACTCTTGTCCGAGCTAAGACGTTTTGTTCGACAGAATATACGTCCTTGCCCGGCAAAAGCAAACGGTAGTCACCGTGGACTATTTCGAGGAACTGGAGACGCGCTGATGTCCCGGACCCGAGTCGTGGTCATCGTCGGCATCCCGCCGCCCGTTCATCGGGATCTGCAGCATCTCGCTGATGCGTCGCTTGTCGCATCCGATGGTAAAGAGGCGGTTAGTGCGAATGATGGGGCGACGGATCAGGGTGTTATCCTGTGCCATCATCTTAATAACTTCGTGGCGTTCCGGCAATTCTCGGTCGAAGCCCATTTTGGCGAACGACTTGGAAGCAGGATTCAAAAAGTATTCTATGCTGAAATAGCCGACCAGGCGGCGAATCTCATCTTCGGTGAACGGCTTCTTCTCAAGATCACGAATATCGAGATCCACCCCGGCATCTTCGATGAAACGGCGAGTTTCAGCGCACTGTTCATCGTTGCCATAAGTGATGAACGTGGCACGTTTGGGGGGCATACTTCCTCCTGGGTTGTGATGAGTCGCCTCATCAATTGCGACGCGGTCGCAACAAACAGTACTACTGGTACAGTGATTTCATGACCTTCGGGATAGCGAAGATCAGACTTCAGAACCCGCGATCGCTCATCCTAGCCCGCGATCACGAGCCGATATTAAAACGTTTCTACGACCTCTTTGTCAACACAATTCTCGATTTTCAACATCATTTTCCTCTCGAAAACGCGACCTCGAATATCTACCGAACTATCCCTTTTCAGGGTCTGGCCGTGCAACTTTCCCGGCACGAACCATCAGAACCAGCAGAATCGGAAATAGGTCCTCTGAACTCGAAAGCGCCCCGTTGAATCGAGGGTCCCCTTGTGAGGTTATCGGAAAATCGGACGACTACTTTAAGAGGCTCTCACCCCTTATAACGAACCAGCGTGGATTCAGTTCCGAGTGTAAGGCCAGATATCCAGACACCAAGCGCTCTTTTTGACCGAATCTTCGACTTTACCAGGCAGTTACCGGCCCTGAAAACCGAATTAGATTCGCAGAGCGACTCCGACCCCGTCCCGGATCGGCAAAACGGTCGTAAAGAAACGCTTATCGGCGTACAGAAGCTCGGTAAACTCGACAATTCGTTTGGTGGTGTGGTCCTGATCGCGGTCGGCGACGCGGCCCGACCAGATGAGATTATCGGTTATGAATAGTCCGCCCTTGCGCAGCCGTGTGGCCGCCAGGTCGATTGTGCGAGGGTAATCATGCTTGTCGATGTCATTCAGGATAATGTCATACGGCCCAGACATTTTTTTCGCAATCCGCAGGGCATCGCCCACACGAAAGTCAAACGAAGTGCGCAGTCCTGACGTAGCGATATATTCAAAAGCCCGTTCCTTGTTCTGTTTGTCACCATCGGTCATTAGAATCTTCCCTTTTGGACCGATCGCCATAGCGAACCAGATAGCTGAATAACCATATCCTGAACCCAACTCGAGGATGTTCTTTGCTTTGATGGATAGTGCCAATTGGTAGAGCAGACGTCCTACCAGGGGTCCTATTATGGGGAAGTGGTGTTTCCTGGCGTATCGCTCCATCTCCTGCAGGACAGGAGAGCGAGCAGGGGTCATATCATGCAGATATCGGTGGACTTTCTTGAACATTACCGACGCTCCTCACAGCAGCAAGTAGACATTGTCACCTTCGACCTCGATGTCGTAACGTCTGAGTTTCATACCCGGTCGACCAAGGCACTCGCCGGATTCGAGGTCATATTTCCAGCCATGCCATTGGCAGGTCAAGATGCCGTCTTTCACTCCCCCATTGGCCAGACTAGCCTTCATATGTTTGCACTCAGATTCGATTCCGTAGAGCCGGCCATCGACATTGAAGACGGCAATTCGTCTCGCCAAGATCCGTTTTTCCACCGCTGTGCCGACTGGAAGCCCGGACAGCTTGCACATCAGTATTTTGTTCATTGGTTCTCCAGGCTGGACCGACCACACGCGGTCAGACCACCTGAAAACTAAGAATAGAATTCCAGTGGAAATCGCAACAAGAACCTGAGTAGCGGCGGTTAGACCGCGTCGCTGGCGACTGGATGAAGCTTCTGCTCCGCCGACTCGCTGGCAGGCTCAGCCTCGGCCGTCTTTTGGCGACGGCGGCGGTCATACATGCTCAGGAAGCCACCGAGAAACGCGAGGAAGCAGCCTACCCAGAAAAGCTGGATGAGAGGTTTCTTTGACAACTCAATGACCAATAGACCGGGTGTGGAAGTACCGGCGGGGACAAATTCACCTTCGAAAGCGAGCCGCACACCGCCATCTTCTGGGCGAATCCCGGCGATGAAGACCGAGCCGCGATCATTATCAAAACGGGAATAGATCGGCGTGACTTCGTTTCCCTTCACCACGAGCTCAGGAGCAAGGTCTTCGGTCTTGCCGTCGTAGGCGATGGTGATGCGCGCGGCGGCGCTCATGGCGCTATCCTGATCGCCATGGTTCCCCATCTCAAAACGGTGGAAGGTAACCGCATACTTGTCTACCTGAACCGTCTCCCCTTTCGTCAGGAAATGCTCTCCCTGACGCTGTTCTTTGGGAAGTTCAATCGACGATGGTGAGAAATACAGGTCGTAGGTCAGGTAATTCTCGACATGCGGCTTCTTCATCACGCCTTCCTGATTTTTCGGGAATTCGTGCGGAAGAGTGGCCACAAACTGTTCGTCGCCACGTGTAACAGTAACGTGGCAATCAAAACCTTTCTCAGTCGGATGCGTATCGGTAAAGTTGAGCTGATAGCCCATCACGGTCTGCGGCTGGTTCTGCACCAGATTGACCTGTTGTTTGGTTTCAAAGCCATTGGCGAGGGCAGCGCCGGTCAAGGCGATCGCCAGACCGCAATGCGAAAGGTAACCAGGTTGCCAACGACCCTGCCTGACGGACTCATATAGCACATAGCCGTTGACCACCAGTGCCCAAGCGGCCGCGCCGAAGAGCGCCAGATAGATGATCTCAGACGTGAAGCCAGTGAGTAGCAACGCCAGCACAGTGACGGCAAACACAGAGCCGCCGAGCATGAGGAGTTTCTTACGGGAAAGCCCATCATTCCAGCGGAAAACCGGGAATAGCGAAATCAGCAGAAGTATGCAGACCGCCACCGGGGTCATGGTCGTAAAATAGTAGTTCTGGCCGACGTTGGAGGGATTCTCCGTTACTCGTGTCAGCAGCGGCGCGGAGGTTCCAATCAGCACTAACAATCCACCAATAAACAGTACGACGACGCCCAGGGTGACCAAATAGGATCGTGAGGCAACTTTGGAATAGGATGGTTCAGGGGTGATATCGCGCCAACGGAAAACCAGGAAGAACAGACCAAGACCGATGAAGAAGAACAGTCCGCTGACGAGGAATGCGTTGATCCCCAGATCGACAAAGGAGTGGACGGAGAAATCGGCCAGGACTCCGGAGCGAGTCAGGAAAGTGCCATAGAGAACAGACCAGAAGCTCATGCAGACAGCAAACAGCGAGAAGCGGAGGAGTCCGCGGCGCTGACGTTTGATGAAAAGCGAGTGAACTTGAGCCGTCAGGAATATCCAAGGGATAAGCGAGGAGTTCTCCACCGGATCCCAGGCCCAGAAGCCGCCCCATCCGAGAGTCTCATATGCCCAATAGCCACCCAGGATGAGCGAAACGCCAAGCGCGCCCCAGGCGAAAAGTGTCCAGCGACGGGCAGCCTCAGACCAGACATGGTATTTCCGCTCGACAAGCGCGGTCAGCGCGAATACGAACGGAAAAACCGTTCCGGCGAAGCCGGAGAACATGATCGGCGGATGAATGGTCATCCAGAAATTTTGAAGAAGCGGATTGAGGCCCGCGCCCTCCTCGCGGAAAACCGGCATGATCTCAAAGGGTGATTTCTTGATCATGATGAGCAGCAGCGAGAGGACGAACAGGTTCAAAAAGAACATGTTGCCGCGCTCGAACTGCTTCGCAGTAAACATCATGATGGTTCCGAGAACCACCGTGTAAAAGAGCCAGAGCAGGAAAGTACCTTCCTGTCCGCCCCACAGCGTGGCGATCAGGTAATGGAGCGGGAGGTCGGTCGAGGAATATGAATATACGTACGCGACTGAAAAGTCGTGTGTCAGGATCAAGTACATTAGTGTAGAGAGAGCACCGATCGTGGCGACGGTCGTCAGATGGAAGAAACGTCGACCCAAACTCTGGAAATGCTCTCTGCCGCGCCAGGCGAGAAAATAGAAGACCGCGGACAAGAGAGAACCGATTGCCGCGGTGAAGATGAAGAAATCGCCAAGATGAGCCACCATAGTCTGTCCTTACTGAGTGATCAGCCGGCCTGCGTGGCCGCTTTTCTGATCCGTTCGCGACGATCCGGCACCACCACTTCGGCGGTTCCACCGGAAATAGCGACGAGTCGTGAGATTACTTCCTCAACCAGAAATTCGGGGGTGGACGCGCCGGCGGAGATACCGACCTTCTCTATAGTATCGTCAGCGAACCACTCATCCTTGATATCGGCGGCCGATGATATCAATATTCCACGTCCGCAGATGGCGTCTGATATCTGCGCCAGTCGAACGGAGTTGGCCGAGGTTTTGGAACCGACCACCAGCACCATATTGACCTGAGGAGCCAGGTCGAGAATAGCATTTTGACGCTGGGTTGTCGCGTTGCAGATGGTATCAAAGATCTCGATATGCGGCCACTTTACCTTGGCCAGCTTCTGGAACTCCGCCACTTCTTCCTGATTGCAGGTCGATTGGGACGTGAGGCCGAGCTTGCGATCGGTCCAGTCCGGAAGGTTCGGCAGTTCATTCTTTGAGGTCACGACCGTAATCTTGTCAGGAGCATGTCCGACGACACCCTGAGTCTCGTCGTGATGAGGGTCGCCGAAGTGAATGACGTGGTAGCCGTTCTCGATAACCTTCATCACGATGTTGTATATACGGGTGACCAAAGGACAGGTGGCATCGATAACGTCCAGCCCTCTGGCTTTGGCGTATTCGATGACGTACGGGGCGATGCCGTGGGCAGAGATGATCAGCGTGCCGTCCTTGACGTCATCGAGAGAATACGCCTGGCCGACACCCTGGTCGAGAAAGCGCTGGACGACGGTCTCGTTGTGCACAATCTCGTTTAGGATAGTAACTTTGCGTGATTTATCCTGCGCAGTCTCTTCGGCGATATTTATGGCTCGCTTCACCCCCATGCAAAAGCCGTGGTGACGCGCCATGATAATCTGTTTCAGCATGCCTTCTCCAGAATGCCCTTCGACTGGTGAAACGCTTTGTACGAGCTGCGGACCAGCGGACCCGCTTCGACATGGCCAAAGCCGATTTCTTTCCCTATCTGCGCCAGTTCAGTAAACTCTTCCGGCAGATAGAACCGCTCTACCGGCAGGTGGGCCAGCGAGGGTCTGAGATATTGGCCAATCGTCACAATATCACACCCGGTCGCGTAGATCTGATGCATCAGTTCCACCAGTTCCTCTTTGGTCTCACCCAGACCAACCATTATACCCGTCTTGACGACCGGACGAGGCGAATAATCGTTGGCGTAGCGTAGTACAGACAAAGAGCGGTCGAGTTTGGCGGCGCCGCGCACACGTTTGTGGAGACGTCCGACAGTTTCGACATTATGAGCGAAGACATCAACGCCCGAATCAAGAACGGTCTTGACGGAGTCGAAGTTGCCGGCGAAGTCCGGCACAAGAAACTCAACTTTGACATCATTATCCTGCCTTCGGAGGAGCTCTATAGTCCGGGCAAAAATAGAGGCTCCCCCATCCGGCAGGTCATCTCGCGTCACCGAAGTGATGACGACTTGTTTCAATTTCAACTCGGCGACCACTCGGGCCAGGCGAGCCGGTTCCTCGGTATCGAGACCGAGCGGCTGCGCCTTGATGACATCACAGAAATTACAACCCCGGGTACAGTGATGTCCGAGGATCATGAAGGTCGCGGTTCCCTCTCCGTAACATTCACGGATATTGGGACAGGACGCTTCCTGACAGACCGAGTGCAAACCATTCTCTTTCAGGATCTGGCGGATACGGTGGTAGTTCGGATTCGAGGTCGGCGTGATCTTGATCCACCGTGGCAGTCGAACGTGCGGGGTCTGCATCCGCTCCGCCACTGTCGGCGCCTTCGGCTTCACCGCGTGAGCCGAACGGTCACCGACCGACTGCGTAAAAAAGACTTTATTCATCTATGTAATATACGTTTGGTTTAGCGGTTGTCAGCAAAAAAAATGTCCAAAAAGTACCTGAGGACGATTGTCTCTGAGCTCAGCTCATTGTGAAAACTACTGGCAAGAAACCGTCCCTGCCTCACCAGCACAGGATCCTCCCGATATCGCGCTAACACTGTGACACCCTTGCCGTATCGCACGATACGCGGCGCGCGAATGAAGGTAGCGTTCAATCTGTCAGCATACCCCGGCAGATTGGCCGTAACCTCCTCCTGGAAGGAGAACACCTGACGGCCATATCCGTTCCGTAAAACATCGATATCCATAAGGCCGAGCGGCTCCACGCCGGACTGATTATCTTGTATGCTGTTGGCTAACAGGATCATACCGGCGCAGGTGCCGTAGACGGGGTGATTTTGGGCAAATGCCTTAAGTGGCTGACGGAGACGATGTTTGTCCATTAATATAGACATGGTCGTTGATTCGCCACCGGGAAGGATAAGACCATCGATTCCATCAAGGTCGGCGGGTAATTTGACCAGTCGGGACTGGGCGCCGAGCGCACGCACCTGTTGTTCGTGCTTTTCAAAATCCCCTTGCAGAGCAAGAATACCTACGGTCAGTTTTGAGTAGTCGTTCATCAGTAGATCTCAATGGCCCCGGATATAGTGAAACGGCGTACCGCATGGCACGCCGTAAGTATTCTCATGCGCAGACAAGTTATCGCGTCTGAAGCTGGTGCTCCGTCGGGATCGATTCCGCGGCGATACCCTTCATCGGTTCGCCCAATCCACGGGAGACATCGGCGATGATCTGATAGTCCTGCCAATGGGTGGTGGCGGAGACGATCGCTTTCGCGCGACGGATCGGATCCGAAGATTTGAAAATCCCCGAACCGACAAACACCGCTTCGGCACCCAGCCACATGCAGAGCGCGGCATCGGCAGGTGTGGCAACACCACCGGCGGCGAAATTCGGAACCGGAAGTTTGCCGGTCTTGGCCACCATACGGGCAACCTCGACAGACACCTGATTCTCTTTGGCAAATCCGAACAACTCCTCCTCGGTCATGACGGTCATGGCACGAAGTTGCGAATTGATCTCGCGGAGGTGCTTGACCGCCTGAGAGACATCTCCGGTGCCGGCCTCGCCTTTGGTGCGGATCATGGCCGCACCCTCAGCGACTCGGCGCAGCGCCTCGCCGATATTGCGACAGCCGCACACAAACGGTACTTTGAATTTCCATTTATCGACATGGTACTTGTTGTCGGCTGGAGTGAGCACCTCGGATTCGTCGATGAAATCGATCTCGAGAGATTCAAGGACGCGAGCCTCGATGACATGTCCGATTCGGCATTTCGCCATGACGGGAATAGTGACGATCCGTTTGATCCCTTCAATGATATCCGGGTCGGCCATACGAGCGACGCCGCCTTCGGCGCGGATATCGGACGGGACGCGTTCCAGAGCCATAACCGCCGCGGCCCCGGCGTCTTCGGCTATCTTCGCCTGCTCGGGAGTGGTGACATCCATGATGACGCCTCCCTTAAGCATTTCCGCCAACCCGACTTTGACCTTGTATTGGCTATCCTCAAAACGCTTCATCGTCTGCACCGCTCATACTCCTTCGTTCAGAATCTGCTATCGGTTAAACAAACTGCCCGGCAGCCTGTTCACTCGAATCAACGCCCGAATTGCACCATGTTTCCCGCATAACATACGCAGAGCCGGACAGTATGTACAACGGGTTTATTGTCATGGTGACAACTCAGTGTTCGGGACAAAAAAAGGGCGCCACCCCGAAGATCGAGATGGCGCGTGAAGTCGTTTTCGCAGAACGCACTGATTAGGCGCGAACGCGTTTATAGCGACCGAAATGATGCTTGGACAATGCCTTCTTGAACTGGTCTTCCTGCACGGACCAGAAGTCCTTCATATCGCACTTGTTGAACTGATCGCAGGTACAGGTCCCTTGCTCAGTGCAGAGGTTGAGGTGGATAGGACCATCGATCGCTTCGATGACATCAAGGAACGTCACCTCTTTAGGCTGCTTGGCCAGACGATACCCCCCGGTGACTCCCTGGAACGAGACCAAGATACCGGCTCTCGTCAGATCCTTGAGGATCTTGGCGAGGAATTCGCGCGGAATAGACTCAGCTTCGGCGATAGAATTGATGGAGCCCAACTTCCCTTTGGGCAGAGACGAGATGTGCCGGATGGCGCGGAGGGCGTAATCGGCTTTGCGAGACAACTGCATGTTTTATATTCCTTTATCGGACAACGAGTTATTCAATATGGACGGCAATTAACATTTATCACTTCTTCCATTATTGACGCGGATAATAGTAAAAAAGATGCCCTTAGTCCACAACATTATTGACAAAAAGGCATTTTTTTGGCCATTTCCTTGCCGCTAATGTAGATAAGTAGACTCCCAATAACTAGTATTCCCTTAGAGACCTTGATAACCTACTAAGAAAGGTCTCAGCCAGCCAGGACCTTGGTCGAAAGAGCCAGCCAAGAAAATTTTTTGGCCCCGGTGAACCTTCTGAATCCATTGTTGTTATCTGGTTAGGTCCAGCCGATAACTTGGACAAATATGAGCTATTAACGTATATATGGAGATGCCAGTAGTATGACTGAACAGACCCAATCCGGTACTACCGAACAGGTTATCTTCGTCACTCCGGATGCCGTGGCGGAAGTTAAGCGACTGATTGCCGAAGAGAATGAAGAGGGGCTCTTCCTGCGCCTCGGCGTAGCGGCCGGCGGCTGCTCGGGGATGTCCTATTCGATGTCGTTCGATAACGCCCCCCAGGAGTTTGATCGGGAGTTCGATTTTGACGGCCTCAAGGTTCGGGTCGACCTGAAGGCTCTCATGTACCTCGCCGGGACCACGCTTGATTACAAGGGTGGTCTGATGGGCGGAGGCTTCCAGTTCAGTAATCCCAAGGCGAAGCGCTCTTGCGGGTGCGGTTCGTCATTCAGTTGTTGATGTCACACTCGCCTGACCGGGTTTGGTGATACCGCGTGACATTCGACATTCTTGATCCCAAGGAATTCATGACTGAAGGCATCCTGTTAGAGGATGCCTTCATCGAAAAAGCCTCGCGCTTTGACTGGTCGCAGTACACAGGGAAAAAAGTATTGGTACGCGGCTGTTCCTCCACTATTATTCCGCCCTGGGTGTATATGTACATCACCGCCCGCCTCTCTGGCGTGGCGAAGTCGATCCGGTTTGGCAATGAGCACAGCAATATTGTGGTCTATCGAGCCGGAGGTGCCGAGTGATGACACCACTTTCCGGGAACAGTGCGACTCCGATCGAGTTAGTGGAGTCTGTAGGAGAAGTCAGTCGAATGCCAAAAGTTCGTTTTCTGCCGATGGATATAGAGGTCGAGGTCCCCGAGGGGACCGCGGTACTCGACGCGGCGCTTAATAACAATATCCAGATCGATCACAACTGCGGCGGCAATTGCGCATGCTCAACCTGCCATATCATCATCGAGAAAGGATTCGAAACGCTGAATCCGGTTACCGAGGATGAGATGGATATGTTGGATGAAGCGGAAGGATTGACCGACCACTCGCGGTTGGCCTGTCAGTGTAAGATAAAATCCGATTTGATCGTGAAGATCCCGCCCAAGGAATCTACCTGGGAGAACGATACGTTTTAAGAAGAGGCCGAGTCTGATGACTCGGCTTTTTTTATGCGATACTGCCTCAAATCGGTACCTGGGACAGATTCCCCTGCCACCTGCATTCGCCATTGTCTTTCAGCTACTTACCCGCTCAACGGTATTCCGTTTCTGCCGATACTACAGAGAAGCGGAAAACTGTATGCAAATTCGAGTCAACAACTACGGGTATACCCTTGTCGAACTGGTCATCACGCTGGTGATCATTGGGATTCTGGCGACGGTCGCGATGCGGTCGTTGCGAACAACCAATGAAGTCGCCAAGACAGAGAAGACCAAACAGGCTTTGGAGCGAATCGCGCAGGCTATAGTCGGAACGCAATCCAGCCAAGGCGGAACGAGTGGTTCCACGGATGGGTATCTAGGCGATGTTGGAGCGTTGCCACCTAATCTCGATGCTCTGGTGACCAATCCGGGAGGGTACAGCAGTTGGCGGGGTCCGTATATCACCGATCAGTTCAGCCTTGGCGGCGCGCCATCGATCTTCAAGCAGGATGGATGGGGCTCATCGATAGGTTATTCAGGGGGGTTGACACTGACCTCGAATGGCGGTGGCACAACGCTGACGCGTGAACTGGCATCTAACCTGAATGACCTGCTGCGTAATCAAATTAACGCGGTTGTTGTCGATGCCGGGCGAACGCCACCGGGACCGCTCTATAAAGATTCACTTCGGGTGCAGGTCGTGGTACCGAATGGTGTTGGGGGATGGAGTACCAAGACGAAATATCCGAACGCCAACGGCGAAGTCGTCTTTGATTCGATCCCCGTCGGATTACATGATGTTCGGGCGATCTACCTGCCATCGAACGATACTTTGCGCCGCAAACTTGCTGTCGTACCCGGGTCTTCCCCCTATGTCGAACTGACCATGCCACAGGAGTTGTGGTGATGCGAATCAGGCGCGAACAAGGGTTTGGATTTGTGGAACTGCTCGTACTGATCGTGATTGTCGGTATCCTGACATCCGTAGCCATGCGGAGTATGACCGGACTGGTCGAGGACAACAAAGAAGTGACGACCGAGTTAGAGATGGAGATGCTGGCGAACGGAATCGTCGGCGACCCGAATAGGACAACCAACAATATGCGGTCGGATTTTGGTTATGTGGGTGATGTCGGTGCGTTCCCGCCGTCGCTGAACGCGCTTTATGCGAATCCAGGCTATGCCACCTGGGATGGCCCGTACATCCCGTCCAGTTACGCGCAGGATACGACAAGCTACCGGCTGGATAGTTGGGGAACACCGTACACATACTCGGGAGGTCTCAGCATCACCAGCACCGGGAGTGGGAGTACTATCAGCAAGAAGATCGCTGACAACACCTCTGATTACCTGCGCAACCAGTTTGCGGGAATCGTGGCCGACGCCAATGACTCACTGCCGGGAACGATCAAGAAAGACTCGGTTCGCGTGCGCGTGACCTTTCCGAATGGAGCCGGTGGCACCTCTGCCAAAAACTACACGCCCTCAGCCGTCGGCGAATTTCTGCTAGACTCAATTCCCGCAGGGATACACCCTCTACAAGTGATATACCTTCCCCAGAATGATACGCTGGCGCGACAGATAACTATATTACCGCGACACCAGAACACCGACCCACCAATATTCAAGTTCTCCGCCGGGTATTTTGGCGGGAGCAGTAGCGGATGCGGCCTATCGGTGACGATCCGTCCGAATGGATCCGGAAGTGAAGATGAGTTGAGTGGGTGTTCGAGTGCCAACTGGCAGTGCGTGGATGAAGTTGCGGCAGACGAAGCGACGACAGTAGTGCAGCGGGCATCAAACTCATGGGCGTCCGATCTTTATGCGTTGTCCGATCCGGCTGCCGGCGCGTGCACGCCATCAAGAGTCACGGTGTATATCCGCTGTCGACGGGCGCAAAGTCAAGGTGACGCACGTCCGACCATTCGAGTCAATGGAACCACCTACACCGGGGCATCCAATGCCTTGTCATCCAGCTGGACCAACTACTCGCACATCTGGACCTCCAATCCATCGACCAATGCTGCCTGGACCTGGAGCGATATAAACAACTTGCAGGCGGGCGTGGACCTTCGCGGCCAGAACTCGAATTTCCCGGCCTACTGTACACAGGTCTGGGTGGTGGTGGAGTACTAGTCAAATGCGATCGATGCATTATAGCCGTGGATTGGGCCAGCGAGGCTTCACACTCATCGAAGTCGTCATTGTGCTGGTGATAGCGGGAATCCTGATGACGGTGGCGATGCGGTCTGGAAAGTCGATCTCGGAGAGTGCCAAGATTGAAGAGACAAAGCAGGAAATGGATCTTATCGCGTCAGCGATCGTGGGTAATCCCCAATTGACAACCAATGGAACGAGATCCGACTTCGGATATGTGGGTGACGTTGGCGCTTTACCTTCCAATCTGTCAGCGTTGACGACCAACCCCGGCTACGCGACCTGGAAGGGACCGTACTTGCGGAGTTCGTTTGCACAGTTGTCCTCGGACTTGGGTACGGACGCGTGGGGAAGCGCCTACGCCTATTCAGGGGGTGTAACGCTTCAGTCCTCCGGTTCGGGAAGTTCGATCATAAGGACACTGGCTCCATCGACTACGGCATTGCTGCGAAACTCATTGAGTGGATCGATCACTGATTTTGATGGTACGCCACCGGGGGTAACCTACAGGGATTCGGTCACTCTGCGACTGCGATATCCGAATGGATCGGGTGGAACGGCAACTCGGGTAAAGCATCCTACTGAGGATGGATACTATAGCTTTGATTCACTGCCTGTGGGGCACCATACGCTTGAGGTGATTTACGAACCGCTGGATGACACCTTGCAGAGGATCGTTACGATTCTTCCGTCGTCCTCGGCGAATGCGGATCAGCGGCTCACGCAGAATCTCTGGACCTATGGTTCGCTCTTCACGGGAGGAGCAGGCGGTGGAGTGTTGGTGCATGTACCGAATTCGGATACCGCGCGGGGTCAAGGGAGCCACTGCGACGGATTCCTGTTCTGGGTGCAGAATCCGGGGACGTCGTCGGTGAATATCACCAGTCTCACCGCGACATGGAGCGCGCCAACAGGATACTACACCAAAATACGAGTTGGTGGGCGGACGGCGTACAATCGCTCGCAATCGCGCAAAGGGAGCGGCGAACTAACGACTTTTTCGCGAACCCAGACGATCCGTGCGGGTCAATCAGTACGTATTTGGGTGGACGGCATGCGCGCCTCGCGATCCGGAAACAGCGCGCGAGTTCCGATGAGTAATACTACTCTGCAAATATCGCTCTCTGATGGTTCTTCGTTCTCTGTGGTCACGGCGGGGTGCATGTGATGACAAATGATGTTCGAAATCAAGCAGGCTTCACGCTGATAGAATTGGTCATCACGATCATTATTATCGGGATCGTGAGCGGCGTGGCGGTCAGGCAGATGGGAGCGTCGTTATCGACTGCGCAGGCAGAACAAACGAAGGTGGAGATGGAAGCGCTGGTGGAGGCGATGGTAGGAAATCCCGCCGCCTACAGTTCCGGAGCGCGAGTAGATTTTGGCTATGTAGGAGATGTGGGCGCGCTCCCGACCAATCTTGATGCGCTTGTCCAGAATCCGGGAGGATATTCGACCTGGCAGGGACCGTATATCAGTCAGGGGAAAAATGCTGGAGATTTCAAGACCGATGGCTGGGGTTCGGTCTATATTCTTCAAGATACCCTCATTCGTTCCACCGGATCAGGGAGCAATATTGACAAGATATTCGCGGGCTCGACAAATGATCTGCTGGGTAACAGCATTACCGGTGTTGTGCTTGACGCGAAAATGAGTCCACCCGGGGCGATGGCGGAGTCGCTGCTGATAGAACTTCCCTACCCGAATGGAACTGGCGGGACGGCAATTGCGTCGATCAATCCCGAGAGCTCCGGTTCGTTTACGTTGACTGGAATTCCGATCGGTGTGCGTCAACTTCGAGTTATCTACCTGCCAATGACGGATACGGTTTCGCTGACTGTTACTATTTACCCAAAAAAAACCACCTCATTCGAGGTGGTCTTCCCTGCCGATCTGTGGTAGTCTAGTCCTCTCGCATCGTCAAGTTGATGCCGCGCTTCTTGAGTTGCGGCAGGAATAGCGCGGGTGATACGGCGATCTCCTGCGGCTTGACTCCTTTGACGGTGATCTGTCCGGCAGCAGCCATCCACGCGATAATGGCAGCGGGGAAGGCGGTTGTGCGCATCATAGCGGTGAGACCGGTTTTGGAATCCTGACGGTCGACGATCTCGTAGACAAGTGTCTTGAGTCGCCCTTCCTTCTCACCTTCGATAGTGATGCGAACCAGCACGAGATCAGGCCCACCGAAATTGAGATTTTTATCGAGCACGGCTTTCAGGACTTCGCGCGGTGGAACCTGTATTCCGCCGGCGGCAATGGGCTGCCAGGAGGCGAGGCCGATATCGAGCATTGCCTTGAAGAGCTGGCAGTGTCCAGGGTAGCGGATGGTCTTGTAATCGAGATTTTCAATCTTTCCTTCATAGGTTTCGGGAAGGGTTGACGTACCACCCGAAGTGTAAAAAGCTTCAAGCTTGCCGATGCCATCAAAGCTCAACAGCTCGATGCCGGTCATCGGGTTGACTGTTTTCTTTTTACCGTCCTCGAGAATGATGCAAGGCTCCCAGTATTCGTTGATGAGTCCTTCGGCGCTGAAAACCATCTGATAATTGAGCGGCGGCCGCGGAGACTGGGGCAATCCGCCAACCCGGATCTTGACTGCCTGAACTGAAGCGAACTGGCTGATCCCGTCCGCAGCGATAATCGAGACCATGCCCGGCGCGAGACCACAATCGGGGACGACAGTGATTCCTGCGGCGGCAGCATCGGCATCCATTTCGAGCGCAGTATTAACGGCGTCATTATTGCCGCCGAGATCGACCATGTTGCATTTGGCGCGAATCGCGGCGCGAGTCAGTCCGGGGTTGTATTTGTAGGTAACACAGGAGACGAGCGAATCGTATCCCTGGATGGCCTGAAAGACCGCATCCTCATTGCCGGCATCGAGTTGCGCGGCGACGGCTTTGCCGTCACCATACTTATTGGCGACTTCCTGCGCCAATTTGGGGTCGATATCGAAGACCCCAACTTTGTCAACTCCGGCGGCCCGGGCGATGTCGAACACCGCCGCGCGACCCATTAATCCAGCTCCAAGTACCGCTATTTTCATCAATTACTCCATTCTGCAGAGAGTCAATATATGCCTGGCGGTCCACTTCGCAATCGGAATCAGCGTGGGTTGAGGAATCGGTCCGAGAGCCGATAACTGATGAAAGAGCAGTAACTTGTCCGGGGCAACTATGAGTGAAAAGACCGCACAGATGACCCAACCGCAGGCCGCAGTTGATCCGACCGAGGATCACGCCGCTTGGCAGGCGTTGAAGCCATATATCGGGCACTGCCTGACCATGAATCATGACATCAACAATCCGCTGGCCGGAGTACTCGGCTACTGCGAGTTCATTCTCATGGATGATGATCTCTCCCCCAGCCATCGCAAACATCTGGAACAGATCGCGGAGTGCGCGGAACGGATCAAGAAGTTGGTCGAAGCGCTCTGTGATGAGAAGATAGCGTTGGCGGAAAAGATTGATCTGCGTGCGGTGACCGCGGCGTACCAGAAGGTCGCGAAGAAACTAGAGTAGCTGATTCATCTTGCGGAAGATCCATTCCGTGGAGAGCAGTCCAATAAAGGCAAACAGCAGCCAGGTCTTCCCCCAAATAGGTATCTCGGAATGTACGCGCTCGTTGACGGCTGATTGGTCGATCTCAGTCACGGCTTTCGAGAAATCACGGAAAGTGTAATACTTGCCGCCGGTCGAAGCCGCGATTGCCTGCAGTGTGGACGGGTCGCCGGACTGATCGAATTCTTCCAGTGAGAAGCTCTCGACGACAATAGACCCTTCGCTTCGTTTCAGTTCAGCGCCGTCACGACTCATGACACCGACATACTTGTATTGACCGGGTTGCAGTTGGTCAAACGCTGCTTCGTATTTCCCTTCCCCTTTGTCCAGCAGGTCGGCATCGTAAGATTTGCTGTTGTCTGCCGAGGTTAGTTTCACGGTGCCGACAGCGCCGGGGATCGGGCGGAACCCCTGGTCGAAGGCAAATCCCTGGAAACGAACAGACTCGCCCCTCGTGAAGACCTCTTTCTCAGGCAGAATGCGGACTGGATCAAAGTCATCGCGGACAGTGAGCCAACGGGTAGTCCCTTCGATAAAGCGAGCATAGCTTGAATCGTTGCCGCCAAAGCCTAGTTCCACAAAGCCCCAGGTCCAATATGGCAAGGCCGCTGAGGCGAGAAGCTTCCCGGGGCCAAACCTTTTGTAGCCGAGAATCGGCGTACGCATATCTCCCCGTCCTGATTCAGCAACATAGGCAAGGATTGACGCATGCGGATCTATCTGGTCTGTGCGAACCAGTGATTTGAAGGGGGGCAGGTCATTCCACGCTTCGCGAATTGCCGTCCTATCATCGGCGATCCGGATACTGGGATGGAACAGGTTATTCTCCGCCGGTTCGCCATGGAAGTCTGACCACTCGAGTCGACGGCGAGAGGTTTGCGAGAACGGAAGCAATTCATTGAACCATGGGACAGGACCGCGATTGGCAAACTGTTCCCCCAGTAGCACCCAAATCGCGCCGCCGCGGTCGGATAGATAAGACCGAATCACGGATTGGTACTGAGAATACAACTGGGGATCCGGGTCATGGAGAATCACCAGATCATATCGATTCAGTTCTGTTTGTTGCGACGGGAATTGTCCGGAAAGATTGCCGGCTTTCGGGCCGGTGGCGCGCAGGTCGACATCGTATTTGTCCGAGGAAAGTAGGTGACGGCGCAGAAAACCAACCTCATGGTCAGGTCGGGCGGACACGAGCAGTACCATCAATCGGCTCTTCAGTATCTTCACCGAAATTGTGCGTGAGTTATTGCCGTCATTGGCCTCGCCTTGCACCGCCGGAAGTGAGACTTGGAGTAATCGCTGGCCCGGTTCGGTCGGCGTATAGCGAAGAGTGATCTCCCCCTTGCCACCCTCTTGAGTCACCTGCATGCTGTTTTCGGCCGCCACGCGATTATTGTCGAGGAGTTGGACGCGCGCGGTTTTGCCAACAGCGTTATGCCAATTGAAACGAACAGTGAACTCGCTGGATTGCCCGACAAAAAGCACCGGATTGTAATCGATGTCTTCGAGCGCAAAGTCGAAGTCACCGACATCGACCGCAAGATTTATGGCGGTCACGGGGTGACCTAAGTTAGCTGCGGCGGTCGCCGGGGAGCGCCCGGCATTGGATTTGCCATCCGAAAAGAGGAGCCACTGATCCGCGGGCGAGGTCATCTCGACGGTGGCGAGTGAAGCAATAGCATCACCCAACGCGGTCTTTTCACGACCAACCTTGTCAGGAGACTCGTTGACTGACTCGCCAAAATAACTGACACGGATATCGTTCCTGGAGCGAAGTTGCTCGAACTGCGAGCTGGAGAGGAGTGAGTCCAGACGTGCCTGTCGGCTCTTACCGGATTCCATCCGATCCATACTGGAGGAACTGTCTATGAGGACAGTCAACCGTTTGTTGCGTTGCCATTCGCGATCGAAACTCAGTACCGGCTCAACTAATGCGAGCAAGAGGGCAAGGATCGCCAGCGAGCGAAGCGTGGCGAGCAGCCATCGTTTCCAAGTCTCGATCATCGGGTTGGTCCGATAGTACAGAAGGACCGTCAATCCGGCCAACAGAATGCACGCGATGGCGACCAGCCAAGGAGTCTGGGTAAGAAGATCTAAAGAGAAATCTTTCAGGCCGAACATGTCTCTCTTATACCGTGAGGAGCTGCCAGGAGTTGCCGTAATCTGACATAGAGATCCGTCCGGCGAGTCTGGGCAAACTTAGGATGCTCTGGCGGCGGTGAACTGGACCATTTCGACCAGCGACTGATAGTAGATCGAACCGTTGATCGGAGTTATCGACTCAAGTCCCTGTTGGCAGAGGTCGTCGGCGCGCTTCAGCGTGTACTCCAGGCCGCCATTCTCGGCGACAAAGGCGTAAACGCGTTTGAATGCGGCTTCGTCGCGGTCCGCCTTTTTCAAGTATTCGGTCATTTCACGGGCCGAACTCTCTGAGACTTGCTTCAAAGAATAAATGAGTGGGAGAGTGACCTTGCCATTAAAGACATCATTTCCCGGTTCCTTGCCAGTCAGTTCCGGATTCCCCACAAAATCAAGCAGGTCATCGGCGATCTGAAACGCGATTCCGACCTTCTCCCCGAACTCGGAGAACTTGAGACGTTCGGTCCAGGCACGCTGGCTGAGGATCGGTCCTGTCTCGCAAGAAACTGCAAAAAGCGACGCGGTTTTATCCGCGATAATCTCGATGTATTCTTCTTCGGAAAGTGAGTAATTGCCGGTCTCTTCGATCTGGCGCAACTCGCCAACCGAGACGCGCTCGGTGGCGCGAGAAATGGCGTCGATAAGTTCCATTGATTTGGCGTCGCACATGATGCGAAACGCCTTGGCAAACAGATAATCACCCATCAGCACGGAAATGAGGTTGGTCCACTTCGCGTTGACCGTCTCCTGTCCGCGACGAAGGTCGGATTCATCGACAACATCGTCATGCAATAATGTAGCGGTATGGATCAACTCGATTGCGAGGGAAGCATCAACAGAGTATTCAGTGAAATTATCCGCCGCGCGCGATGACAGGAAAACGAACGCCGGGCGTATCCGCTTGCCACGAGTCTTGAGGAGGTGACGGGCAATAGAGGTAATGAGTGGTGAATCACCTCTCAGGTGGTCGCTTAATTTCCTGTCGAAAGCTTCAAGATCCGCCTGGACGGGGCGAGTATATTCGAGCAAGCTGTTGGTGTCGAGTGTTGTAGACACGGGCGTTGGTTCCTGTTGCATCATGGAACGCCAAGATAGTTGCCCATGTTCCGGCTGTCAACCGGGAATCTGTCGACTCCCGGTTGCGTCAACTGCTTGTCAGAATTGCGGTTAATCGCTACTTAGCGATCAACAGTCCAAAGGTGCTTGGATCGTACTCAACAGGTGTTTGCCAATCGGCGGACTTGGTCAGACGGGCCTGTTTGCGACGGAAATTGACGCGCCATGTATCGCCCTGCGCTATCCAGGCCCCAAAGGTTGAGAGCGGTATGGCCGCTTCGAGCGTCCAACCGTCTTCATACCTTTGAGTCCTTACGAGATACTCGCCGTTCCAACCGATATCCCCGTGCATATACCCTTCGGCATCGCGCTCAAACCGCTGGTCAAAAGCAATTCCTTCGGGGTTGAAATAGATCTGGTACGCTTCGGTCAACCCGCTTGGCGGGGCGATGAAGAAGCCGAGGCAATCTTCCAGGTTCATTGCATCATCCCGTTGATCAGCCTTGACCATCATCGAATCGGGCTTACTTTCGCGGCAGCGGGCGGCCAGATAGAGATTCTGGTCATCGTACGCGAAGTAAACCTCGGTCGGTTCGACCTGCGACTTGCCGCCAGATGGATCATAGTAGTTGGTTTCCGGATGGCGCCAGATATCCTCCGATAGGAAGCCATCGACATTCGGCGCAGATGCGGCATGCATGCACGCAGCCACGCGGGCGAGCGGGATCGATTCGCGAATGGTGACCGTGTTATCCTTCGAGTAACGGAAGGCTACCTGCGCGCTGGGTGGTGGAAAACTGGCGCGCTTGGCCGACACTGTCACGGAAAACGTGCGTTGTTCGTGCGGCGGGACGGATACGATCTGCGTACGCGGTGAGAAATGCCAGTCGGGCGCGCCAGACCAGGTCAGCGTATCATTGACCGGATAGTTTCCCAGCGAATTGTCTATCGTATACTGCAGAATAGTGCTGGGTATCCGCTGGTCCTCGGTTACGGGGATGGGCCGGGCGAAAGTCAGCCCCCGGTTACGCAAACCTTCGTACACCTTGCGATCGGCAACGGTCATGATGTCCCACGACTGAACCGAGCCCATCTTGATCGGCGCAATGTGGACGCCCCGGTGGTCAAGCGTAGTGTAAAGGAAGTGATACCCAACAGAACCAAAGTCAACATCCATGTCTCCGCCGGAGCTGCCCAGCGACGTGTACTTAATACCCTGGTACTCCACCGAGAAGTACTCGTGGAAATGTCCCGAAAAGACAGCATCGACACCGTACTGCTTGAACAGCGCGTGCAGAGTGTCAATCTGGTTGTGCACGATCGTCTCGTACCAGAAAGGCTTGTGCATAAAGACAAGCGTGTACACTGAGTTCTTGTAGGTCTTAAGATCTTTCTCGAGCCAGGCAAGTTGCTCTTGAGGCATCTCGTTCGGGGCATCATAGCGCGCGTTGTCGAGCACGATAATATGGACACGATCGAAATTGAATGAATAGTAGGTTCGGCCGACGTTTTCTTTGTAGGCTTTTTCACCCAAATGGCTGAAGAGTTCGTGATTCCCCGGCGTGAAGTGAATCGGCGCAGTGAGCGGTGAAATGATAAAGCGATACTCATCCCACTGTTCGGCAAGTTGCGCGGAATCCTCGACATAGCCTTCGATCATGTCACCGACGGTCATGATGAAGTCGGGACGAAGGCGGGCGACTTCTTCGACGATCTGCTCATAAACACCGGGTTGATGTCCGCCGGTTCGGTCGCCGATTATCGCGATGCGAACGGGGGTCATGTCATCTGTGGCACTAGCGAGGGTTGGTGCGACGAGGCAGGCGAGTGATATAACCAGGAGACCAACCAGTCGCCAAATAGTTCGGCGTGTCATAGGCTCCTCCTTAGTCAGAGCGAGGCGTTATGGTCCTCTGTATCCATGATAGCCGATTTTAATCGGGATGCAAGCATAATCGGCAATTCTGCCCCTGATTCACACGCGATTGCCTGACTTGTGAGCAGTCCCGGAGAGGTCGGCGACCGGTTGACAGACCGACCGAAACGTTTAGATTGGCAGAATGACAGACAATAAGCCATCGGTGAGGACATCCGGCGAAGGGCCGGTGATCCTCTGTTTGCACAGCAGTACCAGTTCCTCAAAGCAGTGGACCACGCTGACGGAACTTCTTTCCCATTCGTATCAGGTGATCTCCCCCGATTTGTACGGCTATGGCGACAGCCCGGATTGGAATATCGACCAGACACTTAGCCTCGGGGATGAACTGGCACTGCTGAAGCCGGTGCTGGATGATATCTGCGGACCTTTTCACCTGATCGGTCACTCGTATGGCGCGGCGGTAGCGTTGACCCTGGCTCATGAGTTCCCGAAACGGGTGCGCAGCCTCACGTTATACGAACCGGTGCTGTTCAGCCTGCTGTTTGCGGAGGATAGCCGCTCAGCCGGGACGGTGGAAGTAGGCGCAGTGCGAGAGGATGTCGCTAACCTCGTACAACGGGGATTGCTGCATCAGGCCGGAAAGCGGTTTGTCGACTATTGGTCCGGAAATGGCGCGTGGGACAGCTTTACCGATCGGCAACGGGATTCGGTCGCCAAGAGGATGCCGAAGGTGGTGGCCGATTTTGATGCGGTAATAGGTCACACGACGCCGCTGGAAGCCTATCGCGACTTGGATATACCGACTTTGCTGCTCTACGGTCTGGAATCTCCCGAATCAACACGCGAAATTGTCGATCATCTGTCCAGGACACTCCCAAAATCGGAAACACGGGGGTTCCTCGGGCTGGGGCATATGGGTCCGATCACCCACGCCAGCCAGATCGCGCAGTTGATAAGCAAATTCCTGGCGACACAGCCGCATGGGATACTGGTACATCAACTGCGGCGGTCGCGGCAATAGGTGCCCTCATTACACCGCCTCAATCATTGACACAATAATCCATTTGAGCTATATTACCTTCAAGTCATTCCACGACCAATACCATTAGGTTCATCCATTGTCGGTCAACTGCTCCAAGCGGGAAGGAGTCAGATGAAGAAGTTTCTTATCACCCTAGCATTGTTCTGCTGTTATACGGCCACCAGTGAGGCCGCGGGGAGCGGGACGATCAAGATCGATCAGGTTCGTCGCAATGCACAGACTTGGGATCCATGCGGCTTTTACGTGGACGGAAATGTTCGCTTCGTGATACGGTATACTAATGACACGGGCGAACGGGTCAACATCTTAAATGACTTCGTCATTAAAACTGACGGTACACCTTACTCACACATAACAATCGATACAACCACGAACTTGAGTTGGCAATCGGCGTTTGTCGCCTACTTCAATCTCGGATTCGGCTTGAGTGAATATCCACCCTTATCTGTCTTGACGGTTGAAGGGGCCGGTGGTACTGGAAAAGGATTACCTATTGGCTACAATGATACGGTGCTAGCTATCACTGTGTGGGATGTCCCCTCAGTTGCCCATCTGCACCACATTTGTATAGATACGGCGACATCAGTTCCGGGATTCACGCGGTGGATGTGGACCTCTCCGGGAGGCGCCGAGTTCGCACCTGAGTTTGTGGGGCTGGATGCAAACCAACCATACACTCCAGGTTACGGATACTGCTTTGTCGGACAGTGGTGTTGTCCGAGATGTTGTCAGGGAACAACCGGAAATATCAACCTTCAGGGAGAGATCGACCTCTCCGACCTCTCGGTACTCATAGCCTATCTGACGCAGACGCCTCGTCCGATACTCGCATGTCCAGAGGAAGCGAATATTGACGACCGTGGGACGATAGACCTATCCGACCTGTCTCGCCTGATTTCGTATCTCACGACAAATCCACGTCCATGGCTGCCGGCATGTCCGTAGATCGAAGGTTCAGCAGGAGAGATACACGTTGAAAATCGAACAGGTACCCTTTGAGGTAATGAATTGGGAGAATGTGGCGCGTACGGAACACCCGGGTGAAACTGGGGTCGCGTACTGGCGGACGAAAGAAGTCGGGAATATCCGTGTTCGTATGGTAGAGTATTCGCCGGGGTATCTGGCGGATCATTGGTGTGCGCGGGGGCACGTGTTGCTGGTGCTGGAGGGAGAACTGACGACTGAACTTCAGGATGGACGAAAGTTCGTGCTACATGCGGGTGACAGCTACCAAGTTGAAAATGAAAGCGTGCCGCATCGGTCGGTGACAGAGTCTGGCGCGAAATTGTTCATTGTTGACTGACTATTGACGACACGGGATTCTTTGACCGTGTGACATATCATCTTGGCGACCAATTCAATCCTCTAACCCATGTCCAATTATAATCAAGTCAATACGTTGGAAGGCCGCAAAGGCACTCGGGGCACCATTGCCCCCGCGACGAGTTGTTCATGAAGTCTTTTTGACTTAGGTCAAAGACAAATGCCTTGTGTACTCTTCTTTTTGCCAATTCGATCGGTCGCCCAACCATTGCACTTTCTCCTCGCATTGGCCGGTCAGTTTATTCAAAACAACAACGTATCGTAGAAACAACAGCCATCGGAGGTATCTCACATGGTCTCTGAAGTGATTATCGATTTCCTGCATCTGGCAGCCACCGTGGTCTGGATCGGCGGGATGGTCTTTATCGGCGCGGTGATGACCCCGGCTATTAGCGTGCTGGATGGTCCCAATCAGGGGAAAGTGTTCGGGGTCTTCGCCAAACGGTTTACGATCGTGGCCTGGAGTTGCACGATCTTACTCCTCATCACCGGTCTGCTCAAAACACCGACCGAGCTTCTGCTCAGTTTCTCCGGACGGTATGATATTTTATTGGCCGTAAAACATCTGCTTTTTCTCGGCATGATTGTCGGCGGATTGATCATCACTTTCGTATTGGCGCCGAGGATGCGCCGGCTTGCCCCGAAACCGGGTGAACCACCGGCGAAGGAGTTTGTGGCACTCCAGGGGAGGATTGAGATGACATCAAAGATGAATCTAGTGCTGGGCGTGTTGGTGCTTTTGTCACTGGTGATGATGCGCCACTGATCCCCAGACCAAACGATCACGGCCACTTGAACTGCGTCAAGTGGCCGCAATATGAATAGCATTAGGTAATGACTATCAGAATCTGATACCGGCAAAGATAGCGAACGAGCGATTCTCAATTGAGGTCAGAGAGAAGGTCTCGTCGGGATCAGGTGGCTCATCGTACAGCTTGCCGAGATCCAGATGGTACTGAGCTTCGAGAAACACTGATCCTTTCTGGAGAAGCTTAAATTCCTGCCCGAGGCCAAACGTGAGTCCGGCGATTGTCGACTTGTACTTGTCCTCCAGTTCCTGCGGAATTGCCCCGCCGGGGAAATCATCGGACTCCCCGAGCTTAATATCAATACGTGGGCCTGCCAGCGCGTAGGTACCAGATGGAAGACTCGCACGCGCCAACAGGTTCAACGACAACATATCGACCCGCGCATGGTAGGTATCGGTGCCAACAATGTCACCAAATTCATCGGTCAGAGTGAACTCCTCCTTGTACCCTTTTTGCAGATAGTCTGCCTCTAATCGAAGTCCCAGTCGTGGGGCAAGTGGATGGTCCACAAAGAGCCCGATGCCGATCCCGGTTCTCAAGCCGATCTCCCGGTCGAACTGAACACCGCTGTATTCGAACTTCTGGTCGGCCAGGGCGATGCCTGCTTTGGCGCCAATGTCAAACTGGGCGCGCGCTATGTCAGGACATATCAACTGTAGTGCCAACAGGATGATCGGTACGAGGATGAGTACTTGACGAATTCTAGTAGTCATGTCTTTTCCCCTGTGTGCTAAAAGGTGGTCGTAGTAGTACATTATACGGGCGACCCGTGAAAATGTCCATCCAAGATTTCGTTGAGGATATGAGTTCTTAGATCACTCGACAATTCGCCAGAGAACCAACAGGATACCAGCGACCAGGATTGTGCCGAATATTCCTTTGTTATGCTTGGCGAGCCACAGTGGAAGGTAGATATCGAAATTCGGTTCGCGACTAGTAGTGTGTTGCGCGGCTAACGGTGTCAGCGGGCAGGTCCATTTGTTCAGGACGATGACGACGCATTCCCCAAGCGCCAAAGCGAGAGATATCCAGGTAAGCGTAATCACGTTTCCGGTAAGTCCGCTGTACAGAACGTAGAGAATGGCTGCGGCCATGATCGCCCAGATAGCGGTGTGGAGAAGTTTGATGCGGACGAGGGGGTGCATGGGGAAATCGAAATGTCTGACTGAGGAGTTCGGATATGCAAAGGCGGGTTCGAAGTCGGACCCGCCCTACGATCTTACCATCAAAAAAACAGTACTAGTCCTTCATACTCGCCAGGAAGCGCTCGTTGCCTTTGGTCTTCTTCATGCGATCAAGCAGGAATTCCATCGCTTCAACAGGGTTCATTTCAGCCAGGAACTTGCGCAAAATCCAGACCTTGTTCAGGATCTCATCGGTCAACAGCAATTCTTCCTTACGGGTGGATGAACGGTTAATGTCCATCGCCGGGAAAATGCGTCGGTCGGCCAGACGGCGATCCATCACCATTTCCATATTACCGGTCCCCTTGAACTCTTCGAAAATGACTTCGTCCATACGGGAGCCGGTTTCGATGAGCGCGGTGGCGATAATGGTCAGCGAGCCGCCTTCCTCGATATTTCGCGCCGCGCCAAAGAACCGTTTCGGTTTGTGCAGCGCGTTGGAGTCAACACCACCCGAGAGGATCTTGCCAGAGTGCGGCACCACAGCGTTATGCGCGCGGGCCAGACGGGTGATGGAGTCGAGCAGGATGACGACATCGTGTTTGTGCTCGGTCAGGCGTTTGGCTTTTTCCAGCACCATATTGGCGACCTGAACATGGCGCTCGGCCGGTTCATCGAAAGTCGAGGAGATAACCTCGCCTTTGACTGAGCGGCGCATATCGGTGACTTCCTCAGGACGTTCGTCGATGAGGAGCACGATCAGTTTGACTTTCGGGTGATTGGCGGTGATCGCCTGGGCAATCTTTTGGAGGATAATAGTCTTACCGGCTTTAGGCGGCGACGTGATCAGCGCGCGCTGGCCCATACCGATCGGGCACATCAGGTCGATAATGCGGGTGGTCAGTTCTTCGGGGATCGTCTCGAGATGAAACGCTTCGTTCGGGTAGAGCGGCGTCAGGTTGTCAAACAGGGTTTTGTGTTTGGCGACCTCGGGATCCTCGAAGTTGACCGCCTCGATCTTGAGGAGCGCAAAATAGCGCTCGTTATCTTTTGGTGGACGGACCTGCCCGGAGATGGTATCACCGGTGCGAAGGTCGAAGCGCTTGATCTGCGACGGAGAGACGTAAATATCGTCCTGTCCCGGGAGATAGTTGTAGTCCGGCGAGCGGAGGAACCCGTACCCTTCCTCCATGATCTCGAGGACTCCCTCGGCGAAAATCATGCCGTTGGTGTTGGATTGATTCTCCATCACCTTGTAGATCAGTTCCGATTTGCGCAAGCCGGAGACACCCGGAATATCCAGGTCTTCGGCGATCTTAAGCAGCTCGGCGATCGTTTTTGATTTCAGTTCAGCTAATTCCATGGCGTTTCCCATACGTATCTATCATTCCATCATTTCTTCTTTTTAGTCGTGGCTGTCTTCGTTGCGGTCTTTTTGGCGGTCGTCTTTTTGACGGCTTTTGTCGTACCTGTCTTAGTGGCGGGAGCAGCAGTCCGACCGCTCTCGTCACTCATCTCCTCGACCGCGGCATCTCCCCAGAGGCGTTCCAGCGCGTAGAACCGTCGCGTCGATTCATGAAAGACATGTACGACGACATCGATATAGTCGAGCAGGACCCAGTTCCCTTGTCCCAGACCTTCGCGGTGGGCGGGAAAGTGACCGGCTTGAGACATCCCGTCATCGATCGCGTTGGCGATCGCTTTAACGTGAACATCGGCATCTCCCGACACGATGACAAAGTAATCGCAGACGGAAGAGATCGATTTCAGTTTGAGAATCTTGACGTCGAAACCTTTTTTGGACAGGGCCAGCCGGCCGGCCAGCCTCGCGAGCGTAAGCGGGGACGTTTTCTTCAAGACTCTGAGTTTTTACTCCTTCGTTTCAGTTCCGGCAAGCCGGATCTTATAGTAATCTTCGCCCAGGACAAGCGTGACGCCGACTGAGCGGACATTGTTATCAAGCGGTTCATAGATCACATCAGTCGGCTCAAGACCGATCTGTTTGGCGAAATGGCGGGCCATTTGATCATCCGGCTGTCGCGAGACGACAAATGACGCCATGATCTTGCGCATGTCAAACGTGCTGGTCTCGACCACCAGGATATTCAGCCCCTCTCCCGTGAAGCCATTCAGTTGCCGCGCCAGTCTCTCTTCAGCCCCGGCGACGCCGGAACCGTTGACGATCTGCAGGCGCATCGGCTCAGCCGGAGTATCCAGTTCACGCGTGACGCCCGTCGCGACCTTGACTGAGAAGATGGCGACCCCGATGATAGTGAGCATCGCCGCGGCCAAAAGCGCTATCTCAGCGAACTTTCCAACCGTACGCCAGCGCGAGCGTCGGGGAGTCGGCTCGGTAATGGTCGATTCGTCATGAAGAGGCGGTTCAGATTGAAGCATGAATGGAAACGTACAGGCAGGAACAATCAATATCGCTGGTGCTGCAACTGCCTCTCTTTCGGCGACGCGTTAACTTAGTATCGATAGGCCGGACGGAACATGCTGCCATTGTCAAAGTACCACGGCCCGTAGCCGCTGACTCTCTGGAAGCCGATCGTCATCCGGAACTTCTCGGAGGGATGGTAGTCGAGCTGGAAGCCCGGCAGGATGGTGGCATCGTTCTTCGCGTCACCCCAGATAGCTCCGGAATTGTGAAGAACGCCGACGTTGACCGACAGCGAGAGCGAGTTCGAAAAATCGTAGAACATGGTTGTGTTCAACAGACCTGCCGAACCGGACGTATTGCCACCGGAGAAGTAGGAGATCGAGTAACTATGCGACCACCGAATGCGGGAAATATCCAGCAGCGAGAATGGATTGGGTGCCCCTTTCAGTCCGAGCGAACTGCTCGAAATGGAGGCGGGGCTGGACGTCGGCGCCGGATCGGCAGCCATCGCCGCACCAACAAAAACCATCACGCTGGCCAGGATAATTAGGGTCTTCATGGGGTTAACTCTCACTTACGATTAAGGTACCTTCCGTCGCCAAGTCCGTCAACCTAAAAAACATACGGATACTACTGTATCGGCAGCCGGGTTGCCTCCCCTTTATAACGCGGACCGGGCTTCTTCGTTTACCAAAAACAGCGCGGAAAAATCTATTTAAGTCGATTTCCGTACAGCGATTCAAGCTGGGCCAATTGTTCGGTATCATTTACCCCCTGAACCTCATTGGGGTCGGACGCCGCGACCACCGACACAACTAAGCCATTGTTGTGCAATATTTTAACTGCGTCCGTCAGGTAGTACTCGCCTTGCGCGTTGGTATTGCCGATCTGCTCGATCACTTCGAACAACTTGCGGTTGTCGAAACAAAATGTACCAGAATTGACCTCGCGAATCTTGCGGACCTCTTCGGATGCATCTTTGTGCTCAATGATCTCTTTGAGGCGGTCGGAGTTGCCGTCGCGGATAATTCGACCATACCCGGTTGCGTCGGGGAAGATCGCCGAAAGACAGGTAGCCACAGCGTGATTCCGCGTGTGAGTAGCGAATAGATTGTTGATAGCGGCTTCGGACAAAAACGGAACATCGCCGGCGGCGACCAGAGTGGTGCCTTCAAACGATGCCATCTGATCTTTTGTCATCATGACGGCATGACCGGTGCCGTGTTGTTCGCGTTGCCAGGCGAATTCGACAGGGTATGACGCAAGCGCGTCCTGCACCATCTCCCCCTTATGTCCGATGACGACGACGATCTTATCGAACTTAAGGCGAATGAGGGTGTCGAGGAGAATGGAGACCATCGGGCGGCCATGGATGGTGTGGAGTACCTTGGGAAGGTCCGATTTCATACGCTTCCCTTTGCCGGCAGCCAGAACTATAGCAGCGCGCTTGTGCGACACAGATTCACTCCTTGAATGGTGAGAGGAAGCCGACCGTCGACTGGTTACGCGGTCGGGCGGTTTTTCGCGTCGACATGGACCGCGATCGGCTTATGGTTGGCCGCCTCGGTCGGGTCGTACTGCGCATACGAGAGGATGATCAAGAGGTCCCCCTTCATTCCCTTGCGGGCGGCGGCGCCATTGAGCGCAATGATCCCACTGCCGGGAGCACCTTTGATGACATACGTATCAAATCGTTCGCCATTGTTGATATTCGCGATATCAACCTTTTCGAACTCCTGGAGCTTCGCCAGCTTCATCAGGTTCTCATCGATAGTGATGGAACCGACATAGTTGAGGTCGGCATCGGTCAAGGTGGCGCGATGTATTTTCGATTTCAGCAGTGTGACTAACATTTCTCTTTCAATCCCTTTCGGATGCAGCCCGAATATAGTCAAAACCGGCGATATCGCAAGTCTGGCGAGCGCACGGACAACATACTGTCCAGTAGCCTAACCAGCTACTGGACAAAAAGTTCCCTGATTTTCGGAGTTCCCCGAAATGGAAAACATAATAGCGGATAAGCTTAGGGGGTTATCTCGACCCAGGTTTTGGCGGGGTAAACCTCAAGTTCTTCGGTGATATCCTCGATCGCCACCACCAGATTCTTCCAGCTCACCAGCTTGCGGGCCTTGTGGCTATACAGCCAAGCGAAGCCGCTATTCTCATTGTTGAGCGTCACGGTCGAATCATTGGGGACAACCGCAACTATCAGCGGAAGGATCCAGATCTGGTCAAATTCCGGCTCATAGAATTGCACCAGATACTCAGTTGACCAGAGACGTTCGGCGGACAGGCCCACTTCTTCTTTCAATTCGCGAGCGGCGATCTGGGCGGCGGTTTCATTCCCTGCTTTAGTGCCGGTAACAAATCCCCAACATCCGGCATATGATTCGGTTTCGGCGCGTTGGACCAGCAGGAATTTCCAGCCGTCATCATCTTTTTTCACGACGGCGATATTTACGCCGGGGGAGGTTATCTCAATCGATTGCGGACGGATATTTGACACAGAATCAGCCCTTTTTCAGCAACATGTTGTCAATCAAGCGCACTCCGTGAAGTCGCACTGCCAAAGAGCAAACTGTCTCGCCGGTGATGGTCGCGACATCGGCCAGAGTGTTAAAATCGCTGAAGGCGATATAATCGATTTCCGCTGAAGGGCAAGTCTTTTTGATAACTTTGCGCATCTCATCCGAGATGGTTTTTGTCGCTCGAATCCCATCTTTGAGCATTTGTTTCGCAAGAGTCAGCGCGCGATACAGCGCGACAGCTTCGACTCGGGCGGTTGGAGTCAGATAGCTGTTGCGAGAGGACATGGCGAGGCCATCCTTCTCGCGGACAGTCGGCGCGATGATGTACTTGATTGGATAGCCGAGATCGCGCGTCATCTGGCGAAGGACCACCGCCTGCTGGAAATCTTTCTGTCCGAATACGACAACATCGGGGCGAGTCAGATTAAACAGCTTGGCGACGATAGTCGCGACCCCTTTGAAATGGCCGGGACGGATAGAGCCTTCCAACACATCGGTCAATCTCTCGACATTGACGTAGGTCTGGAAATCGGGCGGATAGATCTCTTTGGCATCGGGGATGAAGACAATATCTCCGCCGGCAGACTTAATCTTTTTCAGGTCTCCTTTTTCATCGCGCGGGTATTTGGCGAGATCTTCGTTTGGAGCGAACTGGGTCGGATTGACGAAGATGGTGGTGATGACGATATCGGCTTCTTTTTTGGCGCGACGGATCAGCGAAAGGTGGCCATCGTGGAGATATCCCATAGTCGGGACGAGGCCGATCGTTTTCCCTTGGGCGGCGAGTTTACGGGTGGCCGCGTGGATCTGTTTTATGGTGCGGAGGGTGCGCATGCTTAAACGTCCGCTTTTCCATTGGCAAGGCGAGTTGTACTGATCGAGTGATAGACAATCCGGCTTCGATTCCGCTCAGCCCGACAAGAAACTGGATTCCCGCCTACGCGAGAATGACATAGCGCAGGGACAGCAGGTTGCTTCGTCGACCGCTCACTTCGTTCGCATGCTCCTCGCAATGACGTTGAATGGAATGGCCAAAGAAGTGGATTCCAGCTTTTGCTGGAAAGAGGCGGTGTAGACTGCAAGAACACCTGATGCTCCCCCTACTCTTGCGTCGTCTCTTTCGGGCCGAAGAGGGGTGGTTCTTCGGCGATGCGGTGGCCATCTTTGATCTGGCGAAGCGCCACATATCCGCGAGCTTGCGCCGACGCTATCACGGCGAGAAAATAACCTATCACCGACGCGAATATCAGAAACAGCATGAACGTCATGACATACGCGACCAGACGGTCGGCTCCATAGACCGGGTAAAATGGAATATCAAACGCCCACTTGATCCCCGGGAAGATGTTGGTCATCTGGTCGACCAGATCGGTCCGAATCGGGAGATGATACAGTCCCGCGCGAACCAGATACTCCGGCTCTTTCCCGCCGGCCAGCGATGTTACCACGGTGATGAACTGCACGGCGCGATAACAGAAATAGGCGTACACAAAGCTCGCCAGCTTTGCGGTAATCAGACCATAGATGGTATACAGAAGCCAGCGCATTGGCGTGCGAATGAGCGTTGAGAACAACTCCAGCAGGACACCGAATACCTCGGAAGTACGCTGCGACGCGGCGATAGACGGCAAAAGCAGCACGGTCACTGGCAACGCGAAAATGATAAAAACCGTGAAGAGCGCGATAAAGAAATTGGGGACGAAGAATATTAGCGCGTAAAGCCACTCCCCTATTACCGGGATGCGGGCGACGAGACCAAGCAATAAAAATAGCGCGGCGATGAATGCCACAAAGGTCACAATACCTAATTCGGCCAGAAAGATCTGTCGGGCGCGGGAACGCGCAAAGCGGAGACCTTCGGTGAAGGACATGAATCGGTTACCACGCATTGCCTCGATATTTATCGCGGCAACCCCACAGAATCCGAGCATCAGGAGAAATCCGGCCAACACCACACCCACGAAATAGACCGCTTTGGCCGCCGCCGTTTCAAACGCGCCAAACTCAAATGGGGAAAATCCATAGGCGGTGTAGACGACATCGAAATCATCCCCCTGGAAATAATAGGCGGTGTAGGTGAAGATGTTGTAGACGATCAGGCCAAGCACGACCGCGACCGTCATCACCCCGATCTGTTTGGCCGAAAGGGCACGGACCGGCGCCCAGGCAACATCGAGAAAACCATATTTCGGGGAAGATTCCATGCTGTAATGTTCTGTCGGGCAAGGAGAAAGTCAAGCTTGAATGCGGGAGGGGAATCGGGCAGCCGAGGACGTCTGCCGCGCAACAAATCGGGCTTCGACTACGCTCAGCCCGATTTGAACGAGATCACGACGCTTTGCCTTGTCATATTGAAGAGGCAAAGCTCGTGATGACCGCTTCAGGCGCTATATATGGAATTCAATGATGTCGCGGTCGGAGAGGATGAAGTCCTTCTGCACGCGCTGGCCATCGAACTTCCCCGAGCCCCAGACTTTGGCAAACTTGAGATTGGCGGCGAAATCTTTGTGTATCGCTCCGGCGGCTTCTTCGACCGAGGCACCGATCGGCAGGATGACCGGGTCGACCAGTTCGACATCTTTCCCAATATGTTTGGTGTAGACGCGTATGACACCGAGCGACTGAAAAGCGGCGCGCTTGAAATCCTCGAGTGTGGACTCGTCGAGGATGGTGGTCGGGATGATGGTGTATCCGGCGAACCGTTTGGTAAGCCAGACACGAGATTCGGGCAACTCTTCATCGGCCTTATGGGCCAAGATCAGGGTAGGTTTGCCGACGTATCGAAGGTCGTCCGGCGGGTGCTCCATATTCGGCATCAGCTTGATCTTCTTCTCCTCCAGAGCGCGGATGATAAACTCGGTGTGCGGCTCGATCTGGCTGTCGGTCAAGTCGCAGACCAGGGCGACAATGTCGGCATTACGCACAAGGTTGGTCATGTACGGCTCAAAGAGTTCATCCGAGATAGGGGGAGTATCTATGAGCTGGAAATGGACAGTCTCAAAGATGGTCATGCCGGGGAGTGGTTCGCGGGTGGCGTAGGGATAGTCGGCAACTATCGGTTTGGCATGAGTCATCGAAGCCAGAAGTGACGATTTGCCGCTGTTGGGCGCTCCGATAAAGATGATCTGCGCGGAGCCTTCGGACTCGATATAGTCATGCGCGACGCCGCCATGTTTGCCGCCCGCTTGTTGATGTGATTGCTCGACCTCTTTGCGAAGGAGTGAGATCTTCGCTTTCATTTCGGCCTGGAGTTTGTCGGTTCCCTTGTGCTTCGGCATGATGCGAAGCAGTTCCTGGGCCATGCGGAGTTTCTCCTGCGGATCCTTGCAGGCGCGGAACTCGCGCTCCAGTTCGTAATATTGAGGTGGCAGATTGGCCGGCATGACTAATAGATACAACAGCCGGTGTCGGTTGACAAGAGGCTAGCGGGGGCGGCGGATATGGCGCTTGATGACCGACTCGATCGCTTCGCAGACATAATCGACCTGCTTTAGTGAAAGGGTCGGATAGAGCGGAAGTGTCACGACCCGTGGTGCGATCTCGTCCATCACGGGGAAATTGCCAAAGTTGCGGCGAGACCCGGCAAAGGCTGAGAAATCGGGGATCGGAATATAGTGGACGCCACACTCAACTGACTTGCGGGCCATCGCCTCAATAAACCTGGCGCGTTCGATAGTCAGGCGTTTTGTGATCAGCTTGATAATGAAAAGATGCCAGGCGGACCGGCAGTTCGGCCGCTCGACCGGTAATTCAATATAATCCTGCAAATGCGCAAGATTCTGTGCGTACCGTTCGACGATCTTTCGGCGTTTCGCCTGACGCTGGTCGAAAGTGGTCAGTTCGCCGAGTCCGATCGAGGCGAGAATATCCGGCATATTCGCTTTGAGCCAAAGCTCCGGGATGTCATACTGCCAACCTCTCCCCTGTTTCCGCATCCAGGCATCGCGCGTGATTCCGTGACGGGAGAGTCGCCGGGCACGCTCAATGAGCTTGCCATTCCGAGAGAGGATCGCCCCCCCTTCGCCGGTGGTCAGGTTTTTGGTCGCGTGGAATGAGAAAACGGAGAGGTCGGTCCAGTGCGGAATGGCCTTGCCAAGATAGAGCGAGCCGAAGGCATGTGCGGAGTCCGAGACTATCTGTATCTCTTTTCCTCGACAGATCTCCCGCATCGCCGAGTAGTCGCACGGGTGGCCGGCGATGTCCACGGGGAGAATCAATCGAGTTTGTTTGGTGATCTTGCGGGCAAGCTTCGCGGTGTCGAGGTTGAGTGTATCCGGGTCAATGTCGCAATAAACCGGGGTGAGCCCGGCCGCGATGATGGAAGTCGTGGTCGCAATGAACGTGTACGGAGTGGTGATGACTTCGGAACCACCCTTAACTGCCGCCAAATAGAGCGCCAATTGCAATCCTGCCGTGGCAGATGAGACCGCCGCGGCATGTTTGAGACTGCAGTACTCCGCAATTCTCTGCTCAAACTCGGCGGTTCGTGCGCCTGTGGCGAGCCATCCAGAACGCAACGTGGCAGTGGCTTGCCGCAGTGTTGCTTTACCGAGCGTCAGGTCGTACAGCGGTATCTTACCGGCGGGCTTCATGCAGAACCTTTTCATACAACGCGCACATAAGGTCGAGCGATTTTTCCCAGGTGTAATTAGCCAGAACGTACCGCTGTCCGGCTTCCCCCATCTGCTGCTGGAGAGCGCGATCTTTGGACAGCTTCACAATAGCTTCGGCGAGCGCGGTGACATTGTCGGGAGGAACAAGAATACCGGAGAGATTATTGAGGATGACTTCGGGTATCCCGCCGACGGTGGTGCCGATCACTGGTCGTCCACAGGCGGCGGCCTCAAGCGCGGCGACACCGAATGCTTCCTGTCGCGAGGGCATCGCCATGAAGTTGTGCTCTGAAATGAAGTGATAAACCCACTGATTATCGAGCCATCCAACAAACTTCACCTGGTCTTCGAGGCCAAGTGAGGCCGTCAATTCCTGCAGTTGCTGAGTCATACTTCCGGTACCAGCCATAGAGAGCCGGATGTCGGGAATCTCCTTCTTCGCCTCGGCGATCGCCTGAATGAGGATATCCGGAGCGTAGGTCGGCTCATGCTGCTTGATGTAACAGATCTTGGTTGGGCCGACCGGAAGAGGCGGTATCTCGTTCGGAAGTTCCACGCCGAATGGGATGAACTCGAGCCGTCTCTCCAGATCATGGAAAAGTGACGTGGTTCGCTCCAGCAGATACCGGCTTGTGACAGTCAACGCCGTCGCCTGATTGAGGGCGGCGCGGAGAAAGATCCGTTTCGACCAGGTCTTGGAGAACTCGTGGAGATCACTCCCCCAGATAGAGACGACCGTCGGCTTAAAGCGCATGCGCCAGGACCATAGACCGAATCCTCCGGCATAGTGGACATGCACGATGTCCGGCTTAAACGCCTTGGCCTCGCGGACAGCGTCGCCGGAGCGCCAGATATATTCGGCGCGGGAGTCATACGGGAAAACGACGGTCTCGGTATTGGCCAGTTTTTCGCCGCCGAGCGAGATGAGTTTGATCTCGTACCCGCGAGATTGCAGTCCCGCGACCCATCGCTGGATGTGCACCGACTGCGCAAAGCCGAATATGACGATACGTTTAGCTGGCATAGGTCCGTCGGAATAATAGTGCAAAGTAAGGACGGAATCCAAGTATCAAAGTTGCGACCAAAAAAGCCGCCACGATGCTGAGTCCGGAGACGGCCAACCGGAGACCTGCCTGGAGGAATCCGCTGTCACTCCAAAGGGAGTACAGCGATTGATTCACCAGGTATCCGCATACAGCGGCTATAGCGCCCGCCAGAAGGAGTTTCAACGCAGAGGTAGCCACCGATCGGTTTGCCTCAGTTTTGACGCGAGAAAGGCAGATCCAGAGTAATCCTACGGCGAGGATGATTTGTGACAAGCTCGTGGCTATGGTGATTCCCTGATATCCGAAGAAACGCGGAAGGAGTAGTGTCGCGGAAGCCTTGACCACCAGCGCCAGCGCCGCGACCCAGAACACCTGCTTGACCCAACCCTGACCATAAGCGGCGCGAAGGGAGGTTGAAATGACAAACAGGGCGACAATAGTCGGCGTGTACGGCCGAAGCAATGTCGCGGTCATGGCAACCGAATCGGCGTTGAACCTTCCTCGGTAAAACACCACCTGGATCAGATCTGAGGCACTCACGAGGAAGAACGCGGCCAAAGGGATGGTCAGCAGCATGCCGCCAACTATCGCGTTGCGGTAGAGATTGCTGAATCCGTTGGAGTCTTGTGACAGATCGGTTCTGGAGAATTTGGGGAAAACTACCGAGGCGATAGCAAACCCGACCACGGCATCCGGCAGTTGCACAAGTACCTGACTGTAATTGAGCGAGGAGATGATGCCGACACCGAAATCCGCGGCGACAAATCGGTCAAACAGGAAGTATGAGCGGTTTATCAGTTCAATGGCCAATAACAGACCGATCGTAACCGCCATGCCGCTCATTTTGTCGACGGACAACGTCGGGCGGTACTGCTTCAATCCCCCCAATGGGAGAAGACGTGCGGCCAAGAAGAGATTCTGACCGACCATGCCGCTCAAAAGTCCAATTACAATTGCGCCGACACCAAACGTCGAGTGGAAAAGCAGTACAGAGAGAATGAACAGAGAGTTCTCGACAACATATCCCCCGGCGGGCCAGGTAAAAATGCCTCGCACATTGAGAAGCGCTCGGAGGTAGGCTTCGGAGGTGCCCAACATAACCATCAGCGCTACCAGGCGCGCGTAGTGGACTATTCGCGCATAGTCCGTTTCTCCGTACTCCCCCGCCCAGATTTTCATGACGAGCGGCGCCGACAGCATGATGAGCGCGGAAACAGCCACGGATAGTAGAATCGATCGATTGAACAGACCCCAGATAGTCCGCCAGCCGGAATCGGCCGGACGTGTCTCGAGATATCTAGTTAATTGAGGAACAAGCAGGTAGTAGGACGCGAAATTGATGATGCCGTACGCAAGCGCGGGAAGCATGACCGCGATCAGATAAAGATCGTATTCGGCGGAGGTGCCGAACTTGTCGGCCACTACCATCTCTCGGCCCAAGCCCAGTACCTTGGAAATAAAGACGACTCCCGCGACACCGATTATCGCGGCTATAGAACGGGTCGAAGCTGGATCGCGTTTAGCTGAAGTGGTCATGTCATCCAGACAAAAGGACCGGCAAAACCGGCCCTTTCATTATTTCCGCTTTCAGGAAAATGATTCCCTCATGCAGTCGCGAGTTTTTTGACCGTGGCAATCACTTCGGTCTGTTCCTGCTCGGTCATTTCCGGATAGACCGGTATGGAGAAGACCTCATCGCCGGCTTTGGTCGAATGCGGGAACTGGTCCGCCTTGTATCCAAGATACTGGAAGCAATCCTGCATATGGAACGGTACCGGATAGTAAATCGCAGTGCCGATCCCGACGGCACGGAGTCCCTCAAAGATGCTCTTTCGCATTGGCGACGCCAGTGTGTACTGGTTGTAAATATGGAAGGTGCTGTACGGCATGACGCGCGGAGTGGTCAGGCCGGGGACACCGGCAAATTCTCTGTCGTACCGTTTGGCGTGCTCAATCCGCTTCTCGGACCATTTGCGGAGATACGGCAATTTCACCAGAAGCATGGCGGCTTGAATAGTATCAAGACGAGAGTTGTAACCAACGATGCGATGGTAGTACTGCGGCTTCTGGCCATGCTCGCGAAGAATGCGGCAGAGTTCGTACAACTCCTCGCTATCAGTGGTGAGGATACCGGCATCGCCGCCCGCGCCAAGATTCTTGGACGGGAAGAACGAGAAGCAGCCGAGGTCGCCCATGGAACCACAGGGACGTCCCTTGTATTCCGCGCCAATAGACTGCGCGCCGTCCTCGACAACTTTGATGCCGTGCTTCTTCGCTATCTCAAGGATCGGATCCATATCAGCCAGTTGACCGAAGAGGTGGACAGGCATGATGACCTTGGTCTTCTTCGTGATCGCTTTTTCGAGCAGTTTGGGATCGATGTTGTAACTATCCGGTTCGATATCGACGAATACGGGAGTAGCGCCCAATCGCGCGACAACTCCGGCAGAGGCAAAAAATGAGAAATTCGAAGTAATGACCTCATCACCCGGCCCCACGCCACACGCATGCAGCGCGACCATAAGGGCATCGGTCCCGGAGGCAACACCGATAGCGTACTTGGTCTTGCAGTATGCCGCGATCTGTTTCTCCAATTCGGCGACTTCGGGTCCCAGAATGAACTTCCCGTGGGTCAGGACATTAATGACGGCCTTATCCAGCTCCGGTTTCAAATAAGCATATTGGCGAGAGAGGTCTAGCAGCGGAACAGCCATGATGCGAATTACTCCTTCCAACCCTGGTTTTTGAGAAGTTGATCCTCAGGAACATCGCGAAATACCTTGCCCGGCACACCCGCGATGATCTTGCCGGGCGGTGTGTCTTTGGTGACCAACGCGCCGGCGGCGACCAGGGTATCTTGTTCTATAGTGATCCCGGGAAGAACAGTGGCGTTAACGCCGACTCGTCCCCCCTTCTTAATGGTGACACCTTTGAAATGCTGGAAACGCTCCTCAGAACGACCAATGAAGTTGTCATTCGAGGTTGCCACACATGGCGCGACAAATACGCGATCCTCCAGCTCGGAATAGGCAGTAATATAAACGTTGGTTTCAAGTTTCACGTAGCGGCCGATCTTGCAGAAGTTCTCGATAGCCACGCCCCGGCCCACAATTGTGAATTCACCGATCGTGACATTCTCGCGAATAGTAGAAAGATCCGCTACCAGCACTTTGTTGCCTATATCACACCCGCGATAGATTACGACGTGCGTCCCGATAATGCAGTTCGATGATATCTTCGCGGCGGGAACCTCTTTGTCGGATGTGACCGCGCTGTTCGCGGCGCGCATCGGGCGCTTCCCGATCACGGTACCGTCGTCAATGCGGACGTTGTCGCCGATCGTAGTGCCGTCGTGTATGATAACCTGATTGCCAATGACACATCCGGAGCCGATAGTGGCGTTCTCGGCGATGACACAAAACTGGCCATAAATTGTGCCTGGGCCAATCTTGGCGGATGCTGCTACTACGGAGGTGGACATCTATAGCTCCTTATAGTCTTTGGTCGAGTGAGACGTTCCGGTCGGCCGCGTTTTTTTCACACCGGGCAACCAGCCAAAAAACGAACTGGCCACAAACATCGCGCGGTGGTAATCCTCCGGCCGATTTTCTTTCAGACGGTCAAGATATTCGAAGATCGCGGCGAGGAAGATAGCAAGAATCAGAGATAGAAGGAATGTCCCGCCGACGATCAACGTTCTTTTCGGACGGCTGCGCAGTTCGGGCGCGGTGGCTCTATCGAGAACTGAAATAGTGGGCGATTCCTTGCTTTCCTGGATCTTGGCCTGTTCCAACTGCTCGAGAAGCGTGGTGAAAAGGCCTTCGGAGACCCGTACTTTGCTGTACAGCATCTCGTATTGACCCCGGAGCCGTGGAATTGACGCGACCGGGAGCGAAAAATACGAAGAGTCCGACCCGCCGATCTCAAGCCGCTCAAGTTGCTCCTTAAGGATAGAGCGGCGCTGTCGCCTGAGTTGGATGTCCGGGTGATCCTTTCCGAGGGACTGTTCGGCTATCTGGAGATCGAGTTCGGTCTGGGCTAGCGCCACCTTCAGGTTGCTGGCTTGTTCAATCGCCAGACGGGTCTGCTCATCAAAATCAACCGTGCGATAGGTCCGCTGGAACAGCTCAAGCGCGGCGCGCGCGGAGTCAAGTTCGCCGCGCACCTGATTGAGTCTTCCCTCGATGAACTCGCGGTTCGTGCGGGCGCGACCGGTGACGATCTCCTGATTAACCCTGTTGATTTCGTCGACAAACGCGTTGGCCATCGCGGCCGCTGTCTCAGGGTCTTTGTCCTCGACCTTGATGCTCAACAATCCTTCTTCGGTTACGCTGAAATTCGCGTGTTTCATCAACGCGAGATATGTTTCAGTCCGGGTAGGCGTGTTGTAGCGTTCCTGCAACGTGAACAGATCTATCACACGGTCCGAGATGGTGCGGCTGCGAAGTATCCGCGCGTACACATCGGAAGGAGTGACCATGACCGGCAGATTCAATCCGCCCGTGACCGAGACAACCTCCTCCAAACGAGAGAGGCTCTCCATGGTTGTGGAAACGTCCTTGGGAGGTAGCAAGAGCGCTTCGGCCTGATACCATTTTGGAAGCAGCAAAGAAATGACCGCCGCTACAACTGTCGCGAGAAGCGTCAGCCCGATGATCAGTCCACGTCGTCGCGCCAAGAGTTCAAGGAAGAGCCAGACGTTGTTTTCGCGCGGTTCGCTCATGGTGTCACCACCCGCGGCTGCGCCGAGATCTCGTCACCATCAAGAACGCGGGTTTTCACAGAGACCGAACGACGGATCTTGGAGACACGGTTTACCAAACTGACTCTCTCCATATCAGCGGTGGGAAGGAACCCGCCCGCGGTGAAGATATAGTAGTCAACGTCTTTGCCTTCAACATACGGAAAGATACCGGGAGCACGTACCTGGCCGCCGACACGTACCCATCCCAGTTTGCGTGGGACAAAGATCGAGTCCATCGGCTTAAGCAGTGTCGTTAGGAAATCTTCATTGGCCGCGATGATGGGGTACCGTTCGCGCGGAGAGTGTGAGTACTCGTCCGTCTCGGCAATGCGAAAGATCGTAACTCGACCAATATTGGCATTAGGCGCGTAGCCACCGGCCAGTTCGAGCGCCTGATCGAGCGTGAGCTCCGGCTTCATGGCGAAATGCCCCGGATGATTCACTTCCCCGAGGACAGTGATACCAAGGGTTTCGTCCTTGATGCGACTCGGGACAAAAATGATGTCTTTGGCTTTGATGCTGCCGGATTGCCAGGCATTCTGTTCCGACTGGCCAAGCTGACGGATACCTACCGAGTCCGCGTTGGCGGTCAATCCACCGGCTAATCGCAGTAGGGTGTTCAGGTCGTCTTCCGGGCGAAGTTCTATTTCGCGGGGTCTGACCACTTCTCCCAGCACCTGTACCGCGTCGGTTGACCGTACCGGAATATTGAGATGATACCCGGCATAAAGATATGGATTGGCGCTCTCATCACCGAGAAAGAGAGCCCGGTCGAGGTCGATAGGAATAGCTTCGGGGCCTCCGGACAGAGTGATGCGACGAGTAGAACCTTCCGGAAGTATCCCTCCGGCGAGGTCAATCACATCGGACACGCGCTGCGAACTGTAGACACGATAGAATCCCGGGTTGCGAACAGCTCCGGAAATAGATATACCGATCGGCCGGGGATCCCCGACAGTCATGACGATCTCTTTGGCGTTATATTTGGCGCGAAGTGGGCCTGCCAGTTTCTCTCTGGCTTGCGTCAAAGTTGTTCCCCGCAGGTCGATCACACCGAGAGTGGGATGAACGATCTGGCCGTCAGAGGTAACTTCAAGTTGGAGTGCTCCGAGACTACTTTGGAGGAACGTGACACGAATGGTCTCGCCGGGGCGGATCAAGTAGAGGTTGGGGTCAATCGGTCGGTCATATGTGGCAGGCAGAACCTGCATAAATAACGAATCGGCCGCGGACGAGGCAATCTGGGCATTCCCCGGCTGGGCCAGGGTCAGAAGCAGCAGTGTCAGGCCCGCAAGCCGGACGATAAGAGTGAGATAATACTTATCTAGCATGGGTATAGACCGCAAGCATACGCAAGCCGGTCGACCTTGTCAACGGGATAAAAATACCCTAACTGATTGGGTAACAAGGCAACTGCAGGTGAATGCGGGTCAACCGGGGCCATACGGTTGGCCCCGGCTGATACAGGTCATGAATTGGAGCGTTGAATCAGATCTTCGTGGCTGGGTGATTCCGCCAGAAGATGTCCGCCGCGTGTCTCGTGGTACTTCACCGCCGCGCTGACGAACTCGCGGAACAGCGGATGCGGACGGAGTGGACGGGATTTCAGCTCCGGATGGAATTGCACACCGACAAACCATGGATGGGTCGGAACTTCGACAATCTCGACCAGACGATTGTCTGGCGACGTCCCGGCCATCAGCAGGCCCCGATCGACCAGCATATCACGATAGGCGTTGTTCAGCTCGTAACGGTGTCGATGTCGTTCGGAAATTTCGGTAGTCCCGTAGGCTTCGTATGACCGGCTGTCTTTTCTCAGGATACATGGGTAAGCACCGAGGCGCATGGTACCGCCAAGCTCGGTTACCCCTTCCTGGTCAGCCATGAGATGGATCACCGGATGTTTCAGGTCGCGATAAAACTCGTAGCTGTGCGCGTCTTCAAGACCGCAGACATTGCGGGCATATTCAATCACCGCGCACTGCATACCCAGGCAGATGCCGAAGAACGGGATATTGCGCTCGCGTACATAGCGGATAGCCTCGATCTTCCCTTCCACGCCGCGCTCTCCAAAACCACCGGGGATCAAGAGACCGTCGACATCATACAGGAACTTCCCGGCTCCCCCCTGCTTAATATCTTCCGAGCTGATCCAAATGAGACTCACCTCGGCGTCGGAAGTCACCCCCGCATGCACGAACGATTCAATGATCGACTTATACGCGTCCTTCAGATTCACATACTTGCCGCAGATCCCGATCTTGATATGCTTACGCGGGTTCTTGACGGTGTGAACCATCTGGCTCCACTCGGTCAGGTCTGGTTGGGGGACATTCCAACGGAAATGGTCGCAGACGATCTGGTCAAGTTGCTGGTCATGGAAATGGAGAAGCACTTCATAGATCGTGGGGACATCTTCCGCAGCGATCACATTGCGGGTCGGGACCGAACAGAAGAGCGATATCTTCTGGCGGAGTCCTTCATTCAGCGGTTTGGATGACCGGCACAGCAGGATATTCGGCTGGATTCCAATCTCGCGGAGTTCTTTGACCGAGTGTTGAGTCGGTTTCGTTTTGAATTCGCCGGCTGCGGAGAGATGCGGAACAAGCGTGACATGGATGTACATCACATTCTCCGCGCCTTCTTCCATGCCGATCTGACGGATCGCTTCCAGGAAAGGGAGCGACTCGATATCACCGACGGTTCCGCCGATCTCGCAAATGACGACATCCGGCTTCTCACTATGCGCCGGCAGTTTGCGAACGCGACTCTTGATCTCCTCGGTGATATGTGGGATCACCTGCACCGTGGCACCGAGGTAATCGCCGCGACGTTCGCGAGAGATCACGGTGTGATAGACCTGACCGGTCGTGACATTGTTCGCTTTATCCATCGACTGATCGAGGAAGCGTTCGTAGTGGCCAAGGTCGAGATCGGTTTCGGAACCGTCATCGAGTACATAGACCTCGCCGTGCTGGAACGGGTTCATGGTGCCCGGGTCGACATTGAGATATGGATCGAACTTGATAGAGCGAACTTTGAGCCCCCGCTTCTGGAGCAGGAAACCGAGCGAGGATGCGGCAATTCCTTTGCCCAGCGACGAGACCACTCCGCCCGTTACAAAGACATACTTGGTTGAATCAGTGGCAGACATATCTATTCCCTGTATTAAACTAATTCCAACTTACGAATATCATCCGGCGTGTCAACGGAGATCGAAGTCACTTTGCTTTCGAACAAACCGATCATACCGCCATGTTCGAGAATGCGAAGTTGCTCGAGTGATTCCGTTTTTTCGATCGGCGCGGGCTTCCAGCGCGCAAACGACTCCAACCCTTTGCGCCGGAAGAAGTAGACACCGATGTGCTTGAGGTAAGGGTACTGCAAGAGCCGGTCATCTGAATCTGGATGCTGGACAAATGGAATCGGGTATCGCGAAAACCAGAGTGCCATTCCCGCCTGTGAGCGGACCACCTTCACAGTATTTGGATCATATAATTCTTCGTCAGAGCTGATGGCCGTCGCAGTGGTCGCAAACAACAATTTGGGGGAACGCCGCATCAGGTCGATCCCTTTATCGATCACCCTGGCCGGAAGGGTCAGATTATCGGCCTGAATGTTGATAATGATATCACCGCCGAGTTTGGCCGCGATCTCAGCGACCCTATCGGAACCGGATGGATGTGACTTGCGAGATAGGATGACTTCAGCACCGAATTCTTCGGCCGCTGACTTGATCTCCCTGCTGTCGGTGGCGATGACCAGACGGTCCACTCGCTTGGCGCGGCGCATTTCGTTCCACACATAAAAAAGAAGCGGCTTTCCTTTGAAGGGATACAACACCTTTCCGGAAAACCGCCGGGACCCTAACCGCGCCGGGATGACTGCGAGAACTCTTGGTTTCATCCCCCAATGACCTTTGGCACGAGGAAAAACTCCCCGTCTTGCTGGGGTGCGTTGGCGAGCGCCTTGTCGCGCGGAAGCGAGGGCTCGGCAATATCTTCGCGGAACACATTCTCCGCGGTGATGAACTGGTTTTGCGGCTCCACCCCGTCAGTCTCCACTGACTTGAGCTGATCAATGTGATCAAGAATGACCGTCAGCTCGGTGGTGTAGCGTTCAATCTCTTCGGGAGTCAGATTCAGCCGCGCCAGGCGGGCAATATGCTCTACTTGGGCTTTTGAGAGTGGCATGGGTGAAGTTACGGAACAGGCCATCGGTCGTCAAGGGCAAAAACCAGACAATTGAAACAGGCCTGAACGGCGCAAATAAGTTGTTTGGGGCGCTAAAGTTATCGGCACGTGTTCCGACATTTCCAATACATGTACCATAATGAAACAAGGAAATATGGGACTATGACACCCGGGCAGTTTCACCTTGAAGCGGAGTTAACCGACCGTGTCGCCACACGTCAGGCTGACACGCGCCTCTCTGACCAGGCATCGGATGCCGGTATCGTTTCACTTCTCATTAGTGTAGCCACGCGGGGATGGTTGACCGACCACGAGAAAGAGCTACTCGATTCCCTCGTGCCGTCACACAGCATTAGCTTCTTGACTTACGATGGCCAGTATCTTCATCCGGAGGCTGTGCCACTCTTGAATCCCGAACAGCTTGAAGCCTCCTACCTGCAGGAAAACGCGGTCTACTCGCATCGGCAACGACTGGTCTCCGGATCGTTCACGAGCAGCCGTGTCCACGCTGCAAGGCTGGGAGAGCTGAGTGGGAAACAGCTCACGTTCGGGATGGTCGGACAGGATCGAAGTGGTATGTTCGACCACACGGGTGACAACTTTGCCATCTTGGTGGGGCGGTTCCGTACAGCGGTCCAACGCGTGCGGCCCGCAGTTGAACGCTTGATGACGGTGTTGACCTCTGACACTCCTGCTTTACTGATCAATCGATGCTCCGGTCGAATAATCGCGGCGAATGCAACTCTGTGTTCAAAGCTTGATGGTGACTTGGGGGAGATAGTCGATTCAGAGTTTAGCACATGCAAAAGCAGATTAAACAATCTGCTCGAACGACATTCCCTTCACGCCGAGAACTTACGGGTTGGTGAGATAGATCTCTCACTCATCAGTTTTGTGCCACGCCGTACACGGGCCGGAGAAATGGCCGGAGAAATGTACCCGAAATTCATCGAAAGTCTGCGTCGGGCGACTCAGGCGCTTCATTCGACCGCGCATCATCTTGAAGGAATAATCACCTGGCAACCGGGCCATCCGGAGACCGAACTTCTCCGCCTTATCCATGAAGAAACGACGGAGTTGGAGCAGATCGTTCATCGCTACCAGTTGCTGACTGTTTTCGGGCAACTCAGAGCGGAAACGATCAATCCTGCTGACGAATTGCGCAAAACAGTTACGCACGCCGCGATACATCATCCTTCGCGACAACTGACCATGACCGAGCAGTGGTCCTCGCGTGTCGTATTGAATCTCCCGACAGAGGCGCTAGCTGTCTTGTATGAGACCATTCTGGAGGTTCATCTCACCTCCAGTGGATGTATGACCACTACTTCGGTCGCCCTCGACGCTGATCCGGCCGGACTGCTGGAGATCCGTGTTGCGACTACTTCGCCAAACGCAACCGCCCATCTACACTGTTCCAGCGACTGGAGCGACTACATAGAGTCGTTGGGGAGACTCCTTGGCTTCACCGTACACCACCGTTTCGCGGACGGCACGAGAATTGAAACCATCCTGACTCACCATAAGGATTCACGCACCCATGAATAACTCCGTAGACAATAGCACGATACGGATCCTCGTGATCGATGATGAACAGATGAGCCGCGAGTGCATTGTATCTGTTCTGGCCAGCGAGCAGTTCCAGGTCATGCAGGCCTCGAACGCCGCCGATGGTCTGGCGCTTACGCGCAAACACCAATTCGATCTTGTGATCACCGACCTACGAATAGGGGACGATTCGGGGATCGATGTGATCCGCACCGTCCAGTCAACCGTGCCGGAGACCGAGATCATCCTGATCACCGGATATGGGACAATCGAAAGCGCCGTCGAGGCCATCCAGGCCGGTGCGTTCGATTATCTCACCAAGCCGTTCTCCAACCAGCATCTGCTGGTCAAAGTGAATAAGGCGGTCGAGCGCAAGCAGATGAAGCGCGAGATCACAGTGCTGCGGCAACATGTCGCCATGAACTACGGGTTTGACAATATCGTCGGGATCTCCAAGGTCATGGCGCAACTCAAAGAAACAGCCCAGCGTGTCGCGCCGACAGATATTACGGTCCTCATTACCGGGCCCTCGGGAACCGGCAAGGAACTCTTTGCCAGGGCGATCCACCACCACTCCAATCGGCGGACCGGTAGTTTCGTGGCGGTAGACTGCAGCGCGATACCCGAGACTCTCCTTGAATCAGAGCTGTTTGGCCACGTGAAGGGGTCTTTCACCAACGCATATAACGCTAAGAAGGGTCTGTTCGAGGAGGCACACGAGGGAACGCTGTTTTTGGATGAGGTCTCGAATATCCCCATGGCAACGCAGGCGAAATTGCTTCGTTTCCTACAGGAATCCGAAATACGTCCGGTGGGCGCGACCGAATCGAAGCGGGTTAATGTGCGGATCGTGGCAGCCACCAATCGCGATCTGAAGATCATGGTCCAGGAGGGGACGTTCCGCGAGGACCTCTATTTCCGCCTGAATGTCATCCCGTTGAATCTCCCGCCACTGATAGAGCGGCCGGAAGATATCGAGATGCTGATCGATTACTTCCTTCGCAAGATATCGCACGACATGAAGGGTCACACCGTGACCATCACGCGTCGGGCAGTTGACAAGATGCTTGGGCACAAGTGGCCGGGGAATGTCCGCGAACTGGAAAATGCGCTTAAGCGCGGCGCGGCGCTCTGCCAGGACAACCAGATAGACGTCAACGATGTCATCTTTATCGCCGGTGAACGCCCCGCGATCGACAACGAGATTCCGACGAAGATGTCTATCACGTTCCGCGGTGGACGCCTTGACGCGGAACAACGCTCGCTGATCGTTAAGTCGCTGGCGGAGAATGACTGGAATTTCACACGAACGGCTCAAGAGCTTGGTATCGGACGAACCACGCTTTGGCGCAAGATCAAGAAATACAACCTCACCAAGTTGGGAGTTATCGACGAGGTCGAGGTTTAGCAAGTATACGAGTCAAGGAAGACCGTAGGCGGTAACGGGATTTCCGGTGCCGCCTTTTACTTTGGTTAATTTCGCTGATTGAGCCGGGCGCGACGGCGAGCGTTGTTGTGCTCGTCGTTGGTCCGCGAAAAGATGTGTCCGCCGGTACCATCGGCAACAAAATAGAGGTAGTCAGAGCCATCCGGACGCATCGCCGCCAGAATCGACGCCAGCCCTGGGGAATTGATCGGAGTCGGCGGAAGCCCCTGAATTCGATAGGTATTGTAAATAGTAGTGCTGTCGAGGTCCGCGCGAATAAGCGGCCTGTCCAGTCCACCCAGACCATAGATCACTGTGGGGTCAGCGTCCAACGTCATTCCCAGTCTAAGGCGATTCAGATAGACAGAGGCCACACGACTTCGCTCCGACGCCAGAGGGGTCTCGGCCTCGATGATCGAGGCAAGCACAAGTGTCTGATACTTGTTTAATCCCGTGGCAATTGGCTGTCGCCAGAGTGAGTCGGTACGGTCATGAAAGGTCTGGACCATCTCGGCGATCACCGCGCGATAGGAGACACCGAGAGCAAAAGAGTAGGTTTCCGGGAAGAGATGTCCCTCCAGATATGGAACCTCTAAGCTATCCAGGAAGTCTCGGTCATGAGCCAGGGCCATGATCGACGCGGAATCGAGCTGGAGCTTTGTTTGGAGCACCGACGCGACTCTCCAAATCGGCATCCCCTCGGGAATAGTGACTTCGGTCAATTCGACATCGCCGCGCGCAAACTTGTCCAGAACTGAGCGTGCCGAATTCTCGCCGGTAAAGACATATGTACCCGATAGGAGTCTTCGATCGATCTTGAGCAATCGTGCCGGGTAGACCAGCATCCATCGTTCCGACACAACCCCTTTGGTGACCAATTCATCCGCTACACTTCTGAACGATTTGCCGCTCTCAACGGCGATTGAGACTTTTCGATCACCCAGGTCGGCTGACCGGGTGTAGAGGAAAAAGAGAATGGCAGTTGCAGCAATCCCTATCCCTGCGGCTGCAGCGATGGCCATTCCCCAGGACATCGTCGGCCGCCGAAAACGGTTGAATATCCAGGCTATCAGTCGGATGATGAGCAATCCCAGGCCCACAAATAGAAGGAAGATAGTGGTGAGCGCGTACCAGAGGTATTCCCAGAACTGGATATTGGCATCACCCCTCACGATGATCCTCCAGATATCGTTGCAGGATGATGACAGCGGCTATCCGATCGACCCGTTTCTTGTCCTTCCTGACCTTCTGACCGTGCGCGCGGATGATCGAAGAGGCCTCGCGGGAAGTATCGGCCTCATCGACCCGAATGATGGGGCCTGAGTAATGGGCGGACAGCTTTTCGACGAATGAGTCTATCTCTTCGCACTTCCTGCTTCTATCGCCGGACGCGAGGAGCGGGTAACCTATTACGACAGTGGCCGGGTTGTACTCAGCGATGACCCCGGCGACAAACTTGACCGCCTCAGCCATGGACTTGATCTCGAGTGTGGTCAGGGCTGAGGCAATGATCGCCATCGGGTCGGATTTCGCCAATCCGATCCGTTTGGTGCCATAGTCAATTGCCAGGATAGTGCGGTCCTTCATGACCCCGCAATCTACCGGTGTTCAAAGGCCGGAGTCAAAAAGAATGTTGGCCGGCGAACCGACCCGTCGAAGTACTACTCCCACTCGATCGTCGCCGGGGGCTTGGACGAGATATCGTAGGTCACCCGGTTGACACCGCGGACATTTCGGATGATCCGGTTGGAGATGTGGGCAAGGATTTCGTTGTCGATACGCGCCCAGTCGGCGGTCATGCCATCGACGGACGTGACCGCACGAAGCGCCACGACATTCTCATACGTGCGTTCGTCTCCCATCACCCCGACCGCCTTGACCGGGAGCAACACCGCAAAGGCCTGCCAGATATCGTCGTAGATATTGTTCTTATGTAGCTCTTCGATGAAGATATGGTCGACTTCGCGAAGCAGGTCACACCGTTCCTTGGTTATATCCCCCAGAATGCGAACCGCCAAGCCGGGCCCCGGGAACGGGTGGCGGCGGATAAACTGCTCCGGGAGTCCGAGCTTACGGCCAAGGGAGCGGACCTCGTCCTTGAACAGCTCACGGAGCGGCTCAACCAGTTTCAGTTTCATCCGCTCTTTCAAACCGCCGACATTATGGTGAGACTTGATCGTCACCGACGGTCCCTTGAACGAAGTTGATTCGATAACATCGGGGTAGAGTGTCCCCTGACCGAGGAAATCAACTGAACCTATTTTTTCGGCTTCCTCTTCGAAGACATCGATGAATGTCGCGCCAATTATCTTTCGCTTTTTCTCGGGGTCCTCGACGCCAGCAAGCCGCTGAAGAAACAGATCCGAGGCATCTACAGGGTAAAGATTAATGCCGAGAGTCTTGAGCATAGCGGTGACATCCTCGAACTCATTCTTGCGGAGCATCCCGGTATTGACAAAGACAGCATGGAGCCGCTCGGCTATGGCGCGATGCAGCAACATTGCCGCGACTGTCGAATCAACACCGCCGGAGATACCAAGCAAAACCTTTCCCTGCCCCACCTGCGCGCGGATACGGGAAATCGATTCATCCACAAGAGATTCCGTTGTCCAGTCTCCCTGCAATCTGCAAATATCAAAGAGGAAGTTGTGAAGTATCTGCTTCCCCTCGGCGGTGTGGTGGACTTCCGGATGAAATTGTACGCCGTAGATGTGGCGGACGTCATCGGCTATCGCCGCGACGGCGAGACCGTCGCTGGCGCCAGTGACATGGAAGCCGCCGGGGAGCGTAACGATCGAATCAGCGTGGGACATCCAGACCTGGCTCTGGGCCGACAGAGAACGGAACAGCGGAGACGTGTCATCAGGCTTGAAAGCGGCGCGACCATACTCGCGATGTTCACTTTTGACCAGTTTCCCGCCAAACACATCAGCCAACAACTGCATACCGTAGCAGATCGCGAGGATCGGTACGCCGATCTCGAAAAATTCGCGTCCAACCCTCGGAGCATCTACATCCGCAAGCGAGGACGGGCCACCGGACAGAATATACCCCCGCACATTGCGGTCGCGATATTTGGCAAGGTCGGCGTTGAACGGGACGATCTCGCAATACACATGGGCTTCGCGAATGCGACGGGCGATCAATTGCGTGTACTGAGAGCCAAAATCCAGGATCAGTACCATTTCATGGGTGGCCACTAGGAAGTTCCTTTCGGTGCGGTGATAACGGTGTCATGCAAGAATGCGTCGTTGGTCCCGGGACGGTCATCCAGATAGTGCAGGCCGCGGGATTCGCGACGAGATATAGCGCTCTGAATGATCAACTCCGCGACGGTTGCCAGATTGCGGAGTTCCACAACATTGTAGGTCGCGGGAGTCGCGTAGTAGTATTGATCAATCGCGGTTCGTATCTGCTCAACTTTCTCATGAGCCAGCGCTAGCCGATCTTCAGTTCTGACAATGCCGACAAAATCCGACATGACGCGCCGCAGTTCGCGGCGATCGTGAGCGATCAATATTTTCTCGCGCGGGTAGGCAAGGGATGAGTGCAGCGCATTTTCGACCTGAACCGGACGATTGAATTCCACCCCCTTCAGGTACTCGATCGACTTTTCAGAGGCAAACCTTGCCATGACGACGGCTTCCAACAGGGAGTTGGACGCCAATCGGTTCGCGCCATGCATGCCGGTCATGGCCACTTCGCCTGCTGTATAAAGACCCGGAAGTCCGGTCTCTCCTTCGATGGTGGACAGAACACCGCCGCACGCATAATGCGCCGCCGGAACAACCGGGATCGATCGTTCGGTGATATCGAATCCGTAGCGCAGGCACTCGGCATAGATATTCGGGAAACGAGACTTGATGAATTCCGCGTCTCGATGACTGATGTCCAGATAAACGTACTCTTCGCCGCTGGCCTTCAGCTCCTTGTCGATTGTCTGCGCGACGATATCACGAGGCGCAAGGTCCTTCAGTTCATGCGCATTTTCCATCAGGAAGCGGCCATCCGTCGATTTCAGACGTGCGCCTTCGCCACGGACGGCTTCAGAGATGAGGAATGGTTCGCGCCCCGGTGCATACAGGGTCGTCGGGTGAAACTGAATGAACTCCAGATTGGCGACCGGAATGCCAGCTCGATAGGCCATCGCCACGCCATCTCCGGTCGCAATCTCAGGATTGGAGGTATGGAAATAGACCTGCCCCAGTCCGCCAGTGGCGAGCATGGTGACCGGTGCGTAGATGGCGCTGAAAAGTCGGCCGGCCTCAGAAAATACGAATGCTCCCACGCAAGACGATTGTCCACCAACAGTGGTTTTTATAAGATCTAGCGCAATATGGTCGCGATAGATCTGGATCGTATCGCTTTTGGCTCGACAAGCGCTGAGTAGAGCCCGTTCGATCTCTTTGCCGGTCAGATCCGAGGCATGGACAACTCGATTAGCGGAATGCCCGCCCTCGCGACCAAGATCAAATCGTCCGGCCACTTTGGTGAAGCGAACACCGTAGTCGATTAATTCCTGAATTACGGCTGGCCCGGCCTCGACGACACGTTCAACGACATCCTTCTTGCACAGACCACAGCCTACTTTGAGCGTATCCGCAATGTGAGCATCGAAAGAATCCGTACCAGAGAGGACAGCCGCGATCCCTCCCTGCGCGCGGTTGGTATTGGTCGCGGTCTCCCCTTTTTTGGTGACAAGAGCAATGCGCGCTTTGGGCATCTGTTCGGAAGCGCGAAGGGCATAGAACAGACCTGCTATGCCGCTGCCAATAACGAGGATGTCAAAATCACGATTCATCAGGTTTCCCGAGGTTCCAGACCTAGCTTTTCAGTCAGATAAGAGACGAGTCGTTCCTCGCCGGGGTCAAGGTCAATGGTCAAACCAAGATAATAAGTCTCTCGGTCGAAATCAAAGTCGTCAAGTTTGACCCAGTCTTTTCCGGTAGTGAGCACAATGTCTGATTCGTGTTCATCCGCCATTTGTTTGATCTTCCGCAAAAGCGCCACGTCATACTGCTGATGGTCGGACAGCTCCAGAGCGTAATCGAGATCTCCGGCCAACGAGTTGACCATTTTACGCAGGGACCGGAAATTACCGATTCCCGCGAACAGGAAGACCGACTTGTCCTCCAGGTATTTCACCGGAAAACGTTGCTCCCTGCCGATCAGTTCCGATACAGCAAAGCGCGCGTGGTACAACGGCGCCTGTGGGTTGTGGCGCTCGATCATTCTTCGAATGGCGGTCCGATCTTTCGCGAAATTCGAGCGGGTTATGATAATGACATCGGCGCGTCCGATTGCGGAGATTGGCTCACGAAGCATGCCGTACGGGAATGGGCGCAGCATCTGCGGGCGAACCGCGGCGTCAAATGTGACAATATCTATATCCCGAACCAACGTGAAATGCTGGAAGCCGTCATCGACCACGATGACATCCACTTCACCGGAATCCTCCAGACGTTTGGCGGCATCGGATTTTGATCGGTCGACTGAAAAGATCGCTTCCGGCACAGCCTTGGCCAGGAGCATGACTTCATCACCGGTCTCGTCGGTCGAGCGCTCCTGTACTTTGTATCCTTCTTCAGCAAAGGAGGATTCGATCTTGCGCCCGTAACCCGAAGAGACTATACCGACGCGGATGCCGGATTCCAACAAGTGACGAGCGATGAACTCGACCATGGGCGTTTTGCCGGAACCACCGACTGTGATATTGCCGACCGATACGACGGGAATTGAAAGCTTTGGAGCCTTTCCGGCCATACTCCGTTTCAACGCGAACCCGGCGCGATAGAACAGCGAAACGACCCAGAGCAAGACAGCTGGAATTGCCAGTAGCGAGAAACTACCGCGGCGAAGAATTGCTTTCCAGAACCGTTCAAGCATGACTCACCCGCTTCAATATATGGTTCCCCGCGGTGGCTGTAGCCGAGTGTGAAAGGTCCGCTTTAGTCTTGCGTGCAAATGTGAGCTTGCCGGAGATCATCTCAGAAACTCGCGTCTCCATTTCGTCGATATTCTGGATCATCGTGCCGAACTTATGAGTCCGAATATACTCCGCGGCATCCTGAACATTATAGACAGATTGGCCGAACAGCACAGGAGTCCCCGCCCAGACTGGCTCGAGCAGGTTGTGACCGCCGAGATTGCCGAGTGTACCTCCGACAAAGGCGAGATCGGCGGCCGCATAGAGGTCTACCAGAATGCCCATCCGATTGACCAAGCGAACGGCATCGTTCTCGGGTGAAACTTCCTCTCCTGCCAACTTCACGTTCATACCTTGTTGCTGAATCTCCGCGATGATCTCATCGGTTCGTTCAATATGTCGGGGAACAAGGGCGATGCGCAACTGAGGAAACCTGGTAAGCAGACTGCGATAAAGCGCAACAAGTTGGGCTTCTTCGCCAGGGCGCGTAGAGCCCGCTACCAGAAGGAACTGGCTGGCGGAAACGGAGACCACATCGCGCATTTCGTTCTTCTGCGCCGCTGTCCGCTCCACCAAGGGTGCATCAAATTTCATGTCGCCGGTGAGGGTCATTATCGATTCTGTAACACCGAGCGCTTTATATCGCTGGTAATCGTCCTTTCCCTTCAGGAAGAGACGATCATAGGTACACAGTAATCTGCCTATTGAGGCCTTCACAAACAGGTAGCGGCCGTAGGCTTTGTCAGAAAGTCGTCCATTGACCAGGACGATTGGTGTCTTGCGACTTTCCAGAGTCTCGATCAGGTTCGGCCAGATCTCAGTTTCGGCAATGACCACGATACGGGGTTGCATATGGTCGAGGAAATCGCGCCACACCATGGGAACATCGATTGGGAAGTAGGAGACCTGCGCAAAATCGCCGCACAGCGACTTTGCCGTCCGGTAGCCTGTCCGGGTCATCACGGTGATATGGAATGTCAGCAAAGGATTGATGCCTCGAAGGTAATCAAGGAGGTGACTGATGATGCGGACTTCGCCAACTGACGCGGCATGCAACCAGATATCGGCTTTGGCCGGATGTTTTGTCCCCAGCCGCCCCGCCCACAACTCGTCTTCGGTTGACCGCATCCAACCGAATTTGTAGGCCGTCCAATAGACCAAATAGGCCACCAAACGATATATCTGGATCATAGATATTTCGCCACCAGTGCCGCGGCGCGATCGCTGGCCCCTTGGCCGTGCAAAATCGAGGATAATCCCAGAAGATCCCGGCGTACTGTCTCGTACTCACCTTGGTTCTGCCAGATCCGCTCCATTTCGGACACCATGCGCTCGGGTGTGACGTCAGCCTGAATCAGTTCAGGAACAACCGTCTTCCCAAGCACAAGATTTACTAAGCCAATCGATGGAATCTTGATCAGTCGTTTGGCTATCTGGTAGGTGATCCACCCGGTTTTATAGACAATGACCATAGGGCGCCCGATGAGGCCGGTCTCAAGTGTAGCGGTTCCCGACGCGGTTATGACCAGATCTGATTCAAATATGACTCGGCGAGCGTCGTTGAGAGAAATGGAAATGCCCTGTTCTCCGTGACCTGCCAGCGCGGCAGCGTAGTCAAAGCCGTTTTCGACCGCCGCGATGGTGGCAGTCGTGCCGTATTTCACGTTGAAGCGGGAGGCGGCCTCAATCATAGGGCCGATCATCCGTTCAACCTCCTGACGTCGCGAACCCGGAAGCAAAGCTATTTTCTTTTTGCCGGGTGGCACTGAAGCGAGGTACTCCGCTGGAATATCCTCAAGTAGATAGTGCCCCGCGAATTCCGACTTGATGCCATGCTGATCATAGAAAGGTTTTTCGAAGGGGAGGATGACAATCATCTCGTCTACGAGTTCACGGATCTGCGGAATGCGCTTTTTCCCCCATGCCCAAACCTGGGGAGAAATGTAGTAAATAATGGGGATGCCAAGATGTTTCACCCGTTTGGCGAGCCGCAGATTGAAGCCTGGATAGTCAACGAGCAGAATGCATTTCGGGCGTCGTGACTCAATGATAAACTCCGTACGGAGCATAAGTTCGCGGAAGTAGCCAAATCGCTTGACGACCTCCCAGAACCCGAGCACGGCCAGGTCAGACGGGTCGGCCAGCAGCTCCTGCCCAGCCGCTTTGAGACGCGGTCCCCCCAATCCCAACAGGGACAATTGCGGGTGTGTGGTCTTGAGCGATGCAACCAGACGCGCGGCGGCGTTGTCTCCTGACGGGTCACCTGCCGAGATGAATAACGATGGGTTATCCATTTAGTCTGTCTGTGCCACCAAATGCGAAATAGAGTTCAGACCGATCCGTTCAACCTCGAGCGCTACACGCAAGGCTTCGGTCGCCTCTTCCAATGAGACAGCGACTGAACTGTCATTGACTATAGCGTCAAGGAACGACTCAAGCTCAGCACCAAGCATATCTTTGCCGCTGTCCGCTTTCTTGACATACAGAATATCTTTGCCCGATTTGCCGAGTGGCACCCGCATGCCGAGATCATCGGCGCCGGTTGCCAAACGGTAGACATCGGCCTGTTTCACCGCCAGATCGAGGGAGAAATAGCCTGAGGGCTGGAATATCCGAAACTTCCGCATTGGTCGCAATGAGATGCGGGACGCGGTCAAATTGGCGACGGTGCCATTCTTGAAAGTCAGCCGCGCATTGGCAATATCCGGATGCTCGGAGACCACCGCGACCGCCGATGCCTGGATATCAACAAGCGGTGATTTTACGAAATGCAGGACAAGATCGATGTCGTGGATCATGAGATCGAGCACCACCGCGACATCGGTTCCACGCGGGTCAAATGCCGCCAATCTGTGCGCTTCGATAAACGAGGGTCGAATATCATAGGCGGCAAGCGCCTGGACCGCGGGGTTGAACCGTTCTATTTGCCCGACCGCGACTTTCACGCCATGCGTTTTCCCGAGTTCGATCAACTCAAGGGCTTGTTTATGAGTGGAGGTTACGGGTTTTTCGATCAGGCAGTGCACGCCACGTTTGATCAAGTGCGAGGCGACCTCGTGATGCGCCGAGGTTGTCACCGCGATTGACACGGCTTCAGCCTTCCCAGCCAACTGGTCAAGAGACTCGAAGGCAGTAGTATTGTACTCTTTGGCGAAGGACTGAACTCTCTCCGGGTCAGCATCGTAGACGCCGACCAGTTCGGCATTGGCCAGTTGAGCTATCCAACGAAGGTGGTGTTTGCCAAGCGCGCCGACACCAACTACAGCAGTCTTGATCTTTCTCATATATCCCGGATGATGAACGTGGTGAAAAGCATAGTGGCAGGGAAACTAATACATAGTGAGTCCGGAGGAAAGCGCAAATATCCGGTTGCCGTCAAACAAGTTACGGGCTTCACATCCGCGATCTATGACGTACGCTGGTCGGGAACTCGCAGCACCCTTAACAGATAGACAACCGGTAGAAAGATCAGCACTGCCACTATCAGCCAAATGGTCCAAAGAGGAATCGATGATTCTTTGCCTGCAGAGAGATCAATCACTTGCTGCAAAATAAGAACGAACATCACGTTTACCAGCCCCATGGTCAGCGCCATCATGCCATACACATGGTCGATCGACTTCGCCTTTCGCACTGCGTCCGCAAACCAGTATTCCTTGTTTGGCAGGTTGACGAGGGATGCGGGGAGCCGTCGCATGAGGAGTGGCACCAATGGCGGCATGATGTTTATCACCAGCATAGCCAGCCCGAAAGCGAGAAAGAACTCGTCTTTGGAGCCATACCCGTCAGGCGTTCCTTTGAGATTCATATGAGTGACCATCCGGTCCGGGAGTTCAGGATACGCGAGCGCCGCCTGTAGCAACAGGATCGCGAGAGAAAACAGCCAGAAGAGCTTTGGAGTCGTCATGGACGTCTCCCCTTCAAGACAAATCTATTTCACAATGCCGCGATTCGAGCGATTAAGGAAGGTCAGGACATTCTCGACCTCGGGGCACATCTCGATCTCACCCTTGATCCGCTCCAGCGCCTGAGTGGTATTCAGGCCGGAGAAGAAAAGGATCTTGAAAGTCTGCTCGAGAGTCTTGACGGTCTCGGCGGAGAAGCCGCGACGGCGCAGGCCGATCGAGTTGATGCCGACCACCTTGAGCGGATAACCTCCAACCAGCGCGTACGGGCAGACATCCTGCTGTACCCGGAATCCGCCGCCCACCATGCAATGCGCGCCGATCTTGACGAATTGGTGCACCGGCAGGACGCCGCCGAGAATGGCGTGATCATCGATCTCGACATGCCCGGCCAGGTTGACGGAGTTCGCCATAATGACATTGTTTCCGACGATGCAGTCATGCGCGATATGTGCGTAGGCCATGATGAAACAATTCTGGCCGACCACAGTCTGCATATGATATTTGGTGCCGCGATTGATGGTCGCGTACTCGCGCACAACCGTATTGTCGCCGATGATCGCTTTGGTCACTTCACCGCCGAACTTGAGATCCTGCGGGTTGGTCCCGATCACCGCGCCATGGGATATCTTCACGTTTTTGCCCAGCACGGTCCCGGACGCGAGGAGTACCGATGAGCCTATTACGGCGCCGGAGTCGATTGTGACATTGTCTTCGATCACGGCGTACGGTCCGACTGTCACATCGTCGGCCAGTTGTGCTTTGGGGGAAATGATCGCGGAGCTGTGAATTTTGGTCATCGGTCAATCACCATTGCCATGAAGTCGGCCTCGGTCACCAGCGTGTCTCCAACATAGGCATGTCCGCTCATCTTGCAGGTATTGCGTCGGAACGTCAGCATGTCGAGTTCGAAACGGAGTTGGTCGCCCGGAGTCACCGGCCGGCGGAATTTAGCGTTATCTATGGACATAAAATAAACGAGTTTGGTCTGAGGATTCTCAATGGCGTTCAATAGCAGGATCCCTCCCGCCTGGGCCATCGCCTCGAGAATGAGTACTCCCGGCATGATCGGGTGGCCCGGAAAATGCCCCTGGAAGAACGGCTCATTGATGGTCACATTCTTGATCGCCACAACTCGCTTGTCCGGCTCGAGATCGAGAACTCGATCGATAAGGAGGAACGGGTATCGGTGCGGCATGATCTTGAGAATCGATTGAATATCGAAAAAGACTCCATTGGATGGATATCGCGAGGCGATCTGTTTCTTTTTGTACAGCTCGCGCATCTTGCGAGCGAGCTCGACATTGGCCTTGTGTCCTGAACGCGCCGCCAAAACGTGACCTTTGAACGGAACTCCGATCAGGAAAAGGTCGCCGAGAAGATCCAGCGTCTTGTGTCGCACAGGCTCGTTGTAGAAACGAAGCGGAACATCGTTGATAATGCCGGTTTTCCCAACAAACGCCTTCTCCCGCAGATTGAGCGCCTTTTGGATGCGGTCCACCTCAACCTGTCCAAGGTCAGAGTCGTAAATGACCACCGCGTTATCCAAGCCGCCACCCTTTATCAGTCCGTGGGCCTTTAATTGCTCCACCTCGGAAAGGAAACAGAATGTCCGGGCCGGGGCAAACTCTTCAACGAACTCCTGCTCCAGATTCTGCAAAGTTGTGTACTGAGTACCGAGCGCCGGATTGCGGTAATCTATCAGGAAAGTAATGCGCAGGTCATCCGAAGGAGCCACTACCAGGTCGACGCCGCGATCTTTTTCCGCATACGTCATCGGCGAATCGATCTCTAAGTAGTACTTATCTGCATCCTGATTCACGATGCCTGCTTCGAGTAACTTATCCACATACGGTTTGGCGGAACCATCGCCGATCGGAGGTTCGTTATTGTCCAACTCGACGATCATATTATCGATCTGGAGTCCCGCGAACGCCGCGAGGACATGCTCGACCGTGTGAACACGCGCTTCCCCCTGCTGTAAAGTCGTGCCGCGCGAGATATCGACCACGTGGTCAATATCGGCGATAACGGACGGCTTGCCGGGAATATCCGCGCGGACAAAGACAATGCCGTGATTCGGCGGAGCCGGACGGAACGTCATGGTACACGGATTGCCGGTATGCAACCCTATGCCGGATAAGGAGATTGGCGATTTAATGGTGCGCTGTTTATCAAACATACTGTCGGTCGTTCAACGAGTTGCGAGAGTATACGCTAGCGCACAAGGCGGTTCAAGTACTTTTTGATGGATTACTGAATAGCCAATTCCCAGTTGACAGAATGCCCGGCGGAGAACGTAATTGCGGTTGATATCCTCGCGTCAACGTTTCCGGGAGTCCGTATGCGCAGTCGTCTTTTTCTCTGCTTCGTTTTTCTTCTCTCCATTACGCTGTTAGGAATTGATTCGAGTCTAGCCCAAACAGGCTGGTGGTATCCGGAGTCAGGCTCGGCACTGATGCTGGAGATTCAGAAGCCTCACTACAATTCTGAGTGGGATCCGAATCGAGGCGTCCTGAACACCGTCGGATTTGTCGGTGGCCGACATTATTTATCGAGAAACCTGATACTCATCTGGGAAGTACCGTTCGTCAATCTGGATGTTCGCGAAGAGAATCGCCCATATTACTGGGAGTGCAGCTCTTACACGTGTTATTTTTGGTATGAAAGAGACCAGTTTTCGATCGGCAATCCGCTCATCGGTTTGGAGCAGCCGTTCGGCAATGGCGGTTTTTTTGGCAGCGCGGATATCAGGTTGCCGTTAACAAGCGAAAGCGACTGGCCGGCGAACGCGCTGGGGATGACAACCTCTTTCGACCGGTTTGAGGCATTTTTCCCAAAGGTCTACACCATCAGCACTGACTTTGGATGGCGGGAGGTCGATCCAAAAACCGCGCTCAATGCCCAGTTCACTCTCGGTACAAGTGCCGCGAGGTCTACGGAAGGCGGGGACGAGCTGCATGCCGACTACTCGCTCTTTGTCGGATTCACCGCCGGCAAGATAGCCTGCGGGAGTTTTACCGGCGGAAGGTTCCTTCTGTCCGGGAACGGGGGAAATGCTTCTGACCGACTGGTCACTTACGGGGGGCTGGTCGCTCGATTCAAACTGGGGGCGTTTGAACCGGGAGTACAGTGGCGCATCAACATTGATGAAGACCTCAGGCAGGGGATCGACTATGCGTTCGGGATGAATCTCGCCGTCTCGTTCGGCGTGCCATCGGATTATTCAGGAGACTACTGGAAATAGCGGAGAGCGGACAAATCTCAGAGAAGCTGACCTTCGACAAAGTCATCCGAAGCGGCGGAGATCTGCACAGGGATAAGCCTCTTCCCCCCTTCGAGAGAAATCGGCAATCTTACCTTGATGAAATTATCCGCCACGCCAAAAAATTGATCATCATTGGGGCGTTTGTGTTCGGCAATGACCTCGAGTCGCTCACCGATCTGACGTCCATGCGCGCGGGCGCGATTTCGCTCTGAGATCTCTGACAGAATTGCATTTCGCTCTTTGATCACTTCGGGAGAGACCTTGTCACTCATACCGGAGGCTATTGTGCCGGGACGGTCGGAGTAGCTGAAGACATGTAGATAGTCGATCAGATCGGCCTTAGCCAGACGTCGGGTCTGGGCAAAATCCGCGTCCGTCTCACCGGGAAATCCAACAATGACATCGGCGCCAACAATTGTGTTCGGCTGTGCCTCTTTGACCGCGGTTACACGTTTGATATATGTGTTCTGGTCGTATGGCCGCTGCATCAGTTTGAGAATGCGCGAAGATCCGGACTGCAGGGGGATGTGCATGTGGCGGCAGATGCGGCCCGATGATTCACGATAGACGTCAACTAAGTCATCCCGCACAGTCTGCGGCTCAATCGATGACAACCGGATGCGTTTGACCTCGGTGCGGTCCAGGATCATGCGGCAGAGCGCGGCGAGGTTCTTAGCCTGAGGTTCGACCTGGCGATTCTTGTAATGACCTAAATGCACGCCGGTCAGGACAATTTCATTGTAGCCTGAGCCCACAAGCGAGTTTATCTCGCCGATAATGTCATTTACCGGCCGGTTGCGGAGTCGTCCGCGGACAGTCGGGATAATGCAGAACGAGCACCACTGGTTGCAGCCATCTGACACTTTGAGCCAGGCGCGGTTGTGACCGTAGAAATCGGAGATATGCGTTGAGCAGGAACGATCCGGCTCGCGGTCGAACAGGTCGGGGAGTTGTGACGGCAATATCGACGCGATCTTCTCCTTCTCCTGGTTCTTGATCAGGACATGGACCCCGGTAATACCCCCAATTGTCTCAGGAGAGTTGTCGACATAACAGCCGGCGACCACCACTTTCCCCTGCGGATTCTCTCGCGCCGCCTTCTTGACCATCTGTCGACAGTCGGAGTCGGCTCGGTGGGTGACCGTGCACGTGTTTATGATCGTCAGGTCTGCCTTCTCCCCCGGTTCGGCCCGACGGAAGCCGAACGGATACAACTCCGCGGCCATCTTTTCGGTCTCGTACTGATTGAGCCGGCATCCGAGGGTCTGGAGAGCGATCGTTTTCTGCTGCTGGTCTGCCATAGCGGCCGGAATATAGTACAAAATGGAAGGGGGCGGGAGGGGATTTTGAAGGTGGTTCCGCCGCGCTGTCGAGAACCATATGGCAAATGGATTGTTAACTTCTTGCCTGATAAATCGTCTAATAGGACAACTGGTACGTTATCGCCAAAAATGAGGCTACAATATGCGTTCGATTCTCTTCACTCTTCTGATAGTTACTGTCGGCGGACTCGCTGCCGCGCAGCAAGTGCCGGATTCGGCATTTCGGCCGAACATCCTCTCCCCCGCCTTTCCGCCGGATCTCGGGCCGGTGGTGATGATCGATGAAGCCCATCACAATTTCCATACGGCAGGAGGGCGATACTACCCATTCGCCAATCTACTGCGACTGGATGGCTATCAGATACTTCCGTCAGCCTGTGCATTCACAGCGGACTCATTAGCGCGCGGCACGATCCTGGTGATAGCCAACGCGCTCAATGAGAGAAATGTGGAAGACTGGTCGCTCCCGACACCATCAGCGTTCACACCTGACGAAATAGCGGCAGTAAAAGACTGGGTGAATAATGGCGGCTCACTGCTGTTGATCGCGGACCATATGCCGTTTCCGGGATGCGCTGAGGATCTTGCGCGTGAGTTCGGATTCACGCTCAATAACGGCTTTGCCGCCAAAGCGGATGCGCCGGGCGGAAACGACTATTTCCGCAGGTCGGATGGGACGCTCAATGAACATCCAATCACCGCGGGCAAACTCAAAGGCGAGCGGATTGATTCCGTAGTCACCTTTACAGGCGAGGCGTTCACCGGAGATTCGACGGTGGTCGGGCTGCTGATCTTTGGGGAGAACATGGCATCGTACATGCCATCTGTCGCTTGGCAGTTCAGCGACAGCACACCCAAGGTTGATATCAAAGGCTGGTACCAGGCCGCGGTGCGAGAATTCGGTAAGGGTCGGGTGGCTGTGGTCGGCGAAGCGGCCATGTTTACCGCCCAACTGGCTGGTCAGGAACGTCGCCAGGTCGGGATGAGCCAGCCTGAGGCGGCCCAAAATCCACAGTTCCTGCTGAATATGATTCACTGGTTGAGCCGCATTTTGTAGATTGTCTGAGTCTTTATTCAACTCAGCAGGGAGAAATTGTCATGGCCAAAGCATCGTCAAATTGGAAGAAAGGGCGCGGAAAACTCGGCCCGCTCGACCCGCTTATCGGAACCTGGACCGCCTCCGCCGACAGCCCGATGGGGAAAGTGCAGTGCACCCGAACATTCACCTCCATCCTGAATGGCACCTTTGTTCAGCTTGAGGCGGAGTGGAAATTCGGCAAAGGTGCCTATCTCGAGCATGCGATCTATGGGCCGGGCGCTGATGGAACACTCGCGTTCTGGTCGTTCACATCCGACGGAAAACGCTCTGAGGGGAAGTTGGCCGATGGCACTGACATTCACCCTGAAGCTGTCTGTTTTGAGGCTCAGATGCCGCAGGGCTTGGCGAGAATGATCTACTGGCCGAACGAGGACGGAACAGTTAGCTGGGCGGTGGAATCAAAGAATAAGAAGGGGTGGAAGCGGTTCACGGAACATAAGTACAAAAAGAGCTGAGCTTATAGTCGACAGACGCCACTTAGAGATGACTTAGCATACACAAAAAAACCCGGCTCCAAAAGGGCCGGGTTTTCTATCTGCAAGCCGATTGGCCTACATTTCGTTCTCTTCGGACGATGCCGGAGCTTCGGTTGAGGTCTCGGCCGGTTCCGGAGCGGCTTCCGCGCGCAGTTCTTCCGGCATGGCATCAGCCATAGCACTGGAATTCTGCGTCGGATGCGCCGCAAGGTATTCCTCGAACTCCGCACGGTCGCGCTTCTTGAAATATGCGACGGCGGAGAGGATCACCTTGTGCTGGTTCCGGTCGAACTCGATCACCTGCAACGGCACCTGCTCTCCCTCTTTGAAGACGCCGGTCGGGTCGGTCAGATCCTTGGCGGCCAACTGTGCGGCCGGGACAAACCCTTCGACATCATCGCCGAGGTCAACCACGACGCCGCGGTCGAGCACTTTCGTGATCGTGCCGAGGCATTCAGAGCCGATCGCAAACCGCTTGGCCAGTTCGGGCCACGGATCATCAAGCAGTTGCTTGAAGCCGAGCGAAATGCGACGGTTCTCGTGGTCGATCTTCAGCACCTTCACGTCGACCTTGTCACCCTTCTTCATTACTTCAGACGGGTGTTGGATGCGCTTGGTCCAGGACATATCAGAGATATGCACCAGGCCATCGATCCCTTCTTCCAGTTCGACGAACGCGCCAAAGGCGGTCAGGTTGCGGACTTTACCGGAGACCACTTTGCCGATCGGATATTTATACTCGATCGTCAGCCACGGATCCGGTTCCATCTGCTTGATACCAAGCGATATCTTTTCGTTCTCTTTGTCCACGGAGAGCACGATCGCGTCAACCTTGTCTCCAACATTCATGATCTTGGAGGGGTGTTTGATATGCTGGGTCCAGGACATCTCGGAAATATGAATGAGACCTTCGATCCCCTTTTCGAGCTCGACGAACGCACCGTAATCGGTAATGGAAACGACCTTGCCGGTCACTTTCTTACCAAGCGGGTACTTCTCTTCGATATTCTCCCACGGGTACGGGGTCATTTGCTTCAGGCCAAGAGAAATACGGGATGTTTTCTCATCGAAATCCAGGATCTTGACATCGATCTTGTCGCCCAGGGAGACCATCTCGCTGGGGTGACGGATGCGACCCCACGACATATCGGTGATATGCAGCAGGCCATCGACACCGCCAAGATCGATAAAGACGCCGAAATCGGTGATATTCTTGACATATCCCTGACGGACCTGACCGACCTGCACTTCATTGAGCAGGGTCGAGCGCATTTTCTCGCGCTCCTCTTCAAGCACCACGCGACGTGAGACGACGATATTGCGGCGGCTCTTGTTCAACTTGATGATCTTGACATCGATGGTCTGGTTGATCAGGGCGTCAAAGTCCGGCACCTGGCGCAGAGAGATCTGCGAGCCGGGCAGGAAGGCGTCGACTCCCATGATGTCGACCACCACGCCACCTTTGATGCGGCGGGCGATACGACCGGGGATGGTCTCGCCGGAATCGTGTACCTCGCGGATACGATCCCAGACGCGCATGAAGTCGGCTTTCTGTTTGGAAAGCAGCAACTGGCCGTTCTGGTCTTCGATCTGTTCGAGATAAACGTCGATCGGGTCGCCGACCTTGATATTCAGCGGGATGCTGAACTCGTTGATCGGGATGATCCCTTCGGATTTGAAGCCGACGTCGACAATGACGTCGTTGAGAGTCACCCCGAGGATACGGCCGCGGACGATCTCGCCTTCTTTGATGTCTTTGATGGTCGAGTCATACATTTCGACCATGGCATCGTAGTCGGCTTTGTCGTAAACGACACCGGAAACGTCGGTCACCTTGATGGCGGCGACTTCCTGGGGTTCGGCAGGCATCACCGGGCCGGAACGGGTCGACGCTTTTTCCGCCACACGTTGGCGGCGGGCTGTCGTGACGCGTTCTGCAAGATCCGTTTCCTGCGTGATCGCGGTTGTGATCACGGTGACTTCGGAATCCCGCTTGGTGATTTTGGTTTTGGTTTTGGTGGTTTTGCGTGCGGCCGTAGCTTTGCGTTTGCTCGTCTTGGCCTCAGCAGGTTTGGTGGTACGTTTGGCAACTGCCATGAAACTAAAAGAACCTCCTTACATTCACTCCGCCGGTTTTGATTTTTTCCTCACGGAAAACCAGCGAAACGTCCTCCTTCTACACTATGATCATCAAAGCGTTAGGAAGTAGCCTTCATATATAACAGGATATCGGGATATTTCAAGCGGATTTTTGCCCGAAACGACTGGATCACCGGCGATTGTTCGCTTCCAAAGTAGCGGCTTTGAGTGCGGCAATGCGAACCATCACCGCCGCCGCAATCTGTTGGTAGCCATCATCTTTCCCCTCAAATGACATCACCCAGTCGGCCGGAAATGGCTCACCGTACTTGATTGCCATCCTGTCCCGTCCCCAGAAACAGTCTTTCAATCTGTTTGACCCGTGGACGTAACCGGGGACAATCATGCATCCCGCCTTCACTGCCAGAAGACCCACCCCCGGCTTAGGGTCGAGGAAACCGTCTATCTTGGACCTGGTCCCTTCGGGAAAAATGGTCAGGCCGTAGCCGCGGGCGATGACGTCCAGAGACATCTGTAATGCCTGGCGATCCACGGCCCCACGCTTCACAGGAAGCGCGTTGGTCTGCCGGATTATCCATCCAAAGAACTTGTTCTTGAAGAGCTCCTGCTTGGCAAAAAAGTATACCTGGCGGGGCGCCCAGGAGCCAACCAGCAACGGATCGTAATAGGAAACATGATTGGTGGCGAGAATGAATCCGCCCGACTCAGGAAAATGCTCCTGCCCGGAAACTCTGATGCGAAAGACCAGCTTGCTGATGATCCGGGTAACCGACCAACCCAGATAATACAGGATCTTCATTTTGCCTTGGCGTTGGACTTGAGCAGCGCGACTATCCGGTCCACCTGTTCTTCAATGGTCAGGATGGTGGTATCTATCACATACGCGTCATCGGCTTTGCGGAGCGGAGAATGCTGGCGCCCGGAATCGAAATTGTCGCGGCGGCGCAGGTCATTTTCCTGCTCTTCGAGGCTGGTCTCGACTCCCATTTTCAGCAGGTCGAGCATACGGCGCTGCGCACGGCACTCCAGTGAAGCGTCCAGATATATCTTCAGGTGAGCGTCGGGGAAAACAACGGTCGTGGTATCGCGACCCTCAGCGACGATATTCCCGAGCCTCCCAAGTTCCTGCTGCTTGGCGACCATCGCTTCGCGGACTCCGCGATGGGCCGAAACCTCGGAGACATGGCGGTTGATCTCCGGAGTGCGGATCCGTTCGGTCAGATCCTCTTCGTTGACAAATATCCGATTAACATCGGCGTGCGTTTCAAAACGGATATGCATTTCATCGGCGAGCCGTTTGAGGAGCAATCCATCCGATGGCAGGATGCGCCGACGCAAGGCCAGCACTGTCAGGGCGCGATACATCGCACCAGTATCGAGATAGTTATAATGCAGACGCGCGGCCAGTAGCCGGGCGGTGGTCGACTTACCCGAACCGGCAGGTCCGTCGAGGGCTATTACACAATTCTGCGGATGCGAGTTGTTCTTGGTTGTCATGGGGCGAAATCTATGCTTCTCGTTTGGTCAGGTCAAGTAGCGGTCACGCTCACTCTATGAAAAGTGGCGGGACATCCCCCTGCTTCCACCCACCCTGATCCACTTCCTCAGTTATTCCGCCGGAGGTGTATCAAACCATTTCAGATGCATGTTAATATAGGTACTATCTGAACGAATCGCGTCCAGCGCGGTATTGATCTGCGCGAGAAGTGAGTCATTCCCCTTGCGGATGGCGATCCCATACTGCTCGCGGCTCAGGATATCACCGACCGTCTTCGCCGAACCATGCGAGCGGATGTATGCCTGCGTAGTCGGATAATCATTCAAGACGGCATCGAGATTGCCGTTGGCCATGTCGATGAATGCGGCTCCGATATTGTCATAGGAAAAGACCTGCAGTCCCTCGGTTCGCTGGGCCATCAATTCACCTGTCGTCCCTAACTGCACACCGACGCGCTTGCCCGGAAGGTCCGCAATACCGGTAATCGAATTGTTATCCAGCAATACGGCAACCACCTGACCCGCGGTGTAATATGGCTTGGAGAAATTCACAACCGCCGCGCGCTCCGGCGTAATGGTAATAGAAGAGATGGCAACATCGTACTTCTCTCCCTGCAATCCGGGGATCATTCCATCAAATGGCGTAATGATAAACTTGGTGGTCCAGCCATTCCGACGGGCGACCTCGGTGATCAGGTCGATGTCAAATCCCTCCGGTTGACCGGTCTCGGTGTTGACCGTCTCAAATGGCGGGTAGGTGGCGTCCGTGCCGACCTTGAGCACTCTGCCCGACTTCTGAACCGAATTCTCTGACCCGCCGCACGCGGCAAATAGGGCAAAAAGGATACCAAGCGCAAGGATGTGTCGTGTCATGATAGATTGATACTCCTGATAACAGGAATCAATGAAAGTCGGGCGGAGAACGCAACCACTTTATGCGGGTCAAAAAAACGAGAGCCGATCCGTGCTTGCCTTCACGAATCGGCTCCGTACTGGAGGAAGAAAAAGAGAATCAATAGTAATCGATATTCAGTGAGCTGAGCCGGTCATCCAGATCGACCTGTATCTTGTTGCTCAGCGTATCAAATCCTTCGGAAATAAACGATCCATTGCGACGGACCAGGTTGAAACGCGAGAGATACGTCTCGTCCTCCACTCCGGTCACTTTGAGTCCGGCATTCTCCGGGACGCGCAGACGGAGTTCCGAATTCTCACCTTCCACGGTCACGGCGACATCCGGCTCGGTCGTGCCTAGCTTCAGATAGACAGCACCGTCATTAACCTGCACCTTTACTCTCTTCACGGGTGTCGTGGCGAGATTGAGGTGAACATCAGACTCCTCGCCAGTGCATTCCAAAGTCAATGGAAGCGAGTTGGAGAAAGAGAGGAACCAGTCATTGGAATCATCCGTCTCTATCCGCACCATCCCGCCAAGCCAGCGTTTGGTTTTGCCGATCAGCTTCAAGACTCCTTCTTCACCCTCGGTGGTGAAGGATATCTCCGGTTTCACCGTGAACTCACGGAACTGACCATCGAACAGCTGGTCGCTGGCGTCGCGAACGGTCAGGTTCCCCTGTCCCAGATCGATCACCGCGTGCAAGGAATTGACTTTCCCTTCATTCGGAATACTGTAGCTCGTTTCCGAGAAAAAGCTGTCGTCGGTACCACCACGGCTACCGGAGAGGACTATCCAGAGCCCGCCGGCAAAGATAAGTACGGTTGTGGCGTACGCGACATACTGGGCTTTGGTCTTGGTGAAGATCTTCTCCAGACCGATCGCGATCAGAAGGATCGGGAAGTAGAGCACCAGGTCTGCCCAGAAATTGTTATTGATAGCGTCCAGGTTCTGTAAGAGCAGGATCACGCCCAACAGAACCAGGAGCATACCCCATCGAAACCGTGCTGGCGTCATGCCGAGAATCCTCCATTCTGCTCAGTCTGCGGCGCCTGCTTTGGAGCGGACTCGCGCTTGCTATGCCCTTTATAGAGCACCAGCAGCAATCCGATCGCTATCAGGGTCACCGGCCAGAACTTCTCCCAGACATCTTCGATATCAAACCAGTAGACATTTTCGTGGATAAAGAAGATCACGCCAAGCGCGATCAACAGGATACCCGGCAACAGGCGGCTCCAGGGGGAATAGTCGCGCTGGATCGGCACACCTGCGGCATCTGCAATCGGTTCATCAAGGGGCATTCCGGCCGGCCGCTTCCTGACCGAGATCCAGAGGATCAGGTAGGCCAACAGCCCGAAGCCGGAGGCAAAGGTGAGAAGCACAAAGAGAATGCGGACAAAAGCCGGGTCGACATTGAAGTATTCCCCGAGTCCTCCGCAGACGCCACCAATGTAGCGCTCAGTTGTTGAACGGTATAGCCGTCTCACCATATCGTACTCCTTCCGTTATCGTTAGGTATACTTACGAGATGGCGCGACAAAAGGTTCGCTATTTTTGGGGCGGGGTTGGACGCTCAGCGGCCAGACGATCCAGATAACCTTGCGCGGTTGCAGCGGCGGTAGAGTCTGATGACTTGGCCACAGTCTCCAGAATCCGCTTCGAGTCCGCATATTCGATCGGGTCATCGGTCAACAGAGCGACCTGAAAACAAGACTCAAGATAACGAGTCTTCACTTCGGTGCTGTCTTTAAGGCTCAGTGAAGCGGCGGCCTTCTTCTTCGTATCAGACTTTAACGAGTTGACCCCGTACTTGCTCATCAATGATTCTGCGGGCTTGTCTACGATACCTTTGAGTGAGTCACGGACTGTCCGCCAGCGTACAAGTTCCGGCGATACCGTCGCGACAAATTCATCAGCCTGTTCAGAGGACGCTGCAGTCTTAAGCTCTTCCACGATTGGTTCGGCCACCTTACCTGCGGCCGCAGGAGCGGCCTGCTTCTGCATCGCCTCTGGCTCCGGTTGTGGTGGAGCGAGTTTCTGAACGATCACACGTGGCTGGACTGGGAGTTCTTGAGTTACACTGTCCTGGGCAATGTTCGGTTCGCGCGGGACACCAGACTCCTGCTTCTCTTTGGAACGCAGAACTGTCTCGCCGCCTGCCGATTCATTGTCTTTAGAGGTCTCCTGCAATTCACGACGTTCCTCGGCGTTGCCCTTCTTCGCAGTGGAATCCGCTTCAGTGGTCAGTCGGCTGTCTTTTGCAGGAGGTGTATCCGCTGTCTTGATCTGTACTTTGTCTGTCTGCTCCTGTAGCACGGTCGGCTCGGACTTCTTCAGAATCTCGTCTTTGTTAATGCCGATGAAAACCAGCAAGGCAACAGATGCCGCCACGGCAGACAGTTTCCAGACCATCCCTCTTTCCCAGCCAGATTTTGGGACCGGAGTAATGATCGTTTCCTGTCCGAAGCCCAATTTGCCTTCGATCTTCCGCGCGTTCTGCTCCCAATAGTCGGACTGACCCAGCTCGATCTTGTCCGCAACCAGTTGATCAAGCCGCTCCAGATCGGCCAGCAGTTTCTGGCATTCAGAGCACGAAGCGACATGCTGCGCCAGCATCTCTTGCTCCTGGGTAGGTAACTCCCGGTCATGATAGGCCGAGACTTTGTCGCGAAAATATGAGTGATCCATACTTAACTCGTCTTCTGCTCCCGCATGCCGCTACTCCAGCAGATCTTTCAGTTCTTTCATCAGATGCTGTCGTGCGCGATACAACCGTGAATCGACAGTCCCCGGAGGGATCTTCAGGTAATTCGCTATCTCCACATAATCCATGTTCTCAAAATGCCGCAGGACGAAGACTGAACGATACGTGGTAGGCATCGCCATCAACGCTTTATAGAAGCGCTTCTTCCCTTCTTCGTCGAGCAGCTGCTCAAGCGGCCCTAGTTCGACAGAGGCCGGGTCATACCCTTTTTCCGTCAACTTGTCCAATGATTCTTTTTTCTCCTCGCGGGCAATCTGGGTGTAGGCCAAATTCCGGGCGATGGTGGAGAGCCAGGGGTAAAACGCGTAATCGGAGCGGAATGTCTTGAGCGCGGACCAGGCTCGCACAAATGCCTCCTGGACAATATCTTCCGTCTGGTCGACCGAACCGACCAAACCGTAGATATAGCGGTATAACTTCTTCTGGTGCAACCGGATAAGTTGCCCGAACGCCTTCTGGTCTCCATTCTGAGCGGCCTCGACCAACTTCCGCTCAGGGGACTTGGCGTCCGACTTCTCTACCATCTCAGGAGCCGTTTCTTCCCGCTCACCAAAAGGATTTGACGGTATCTCCCCGTCCGGCAGGGGGCGGCCGGATCTGCCCTCGTCGACCACTACTGCGCCCCTTTCGAACTGACCAGCTGCATCGCCAGTGATTCGAGTATCATTTCCGGCTTTACATGAGGAGGGAGGCGTCGAAGTTGCGCGTCGGTATCGGCGATTTGCAGCACGATCCGCTCAAGTTGATCGGCGGAGAATCCGCGCGCCTGCTGACGATACTGATTCGCCAGCCACTGACGCTTCGCGTCCGGTACTGGTTTGCCGTTCTTGACGAGATAGAGCGAGACAAAATGCTGACCGATGAAATAGAGAATGGCGGTCGGCGAATTCCCTTCGGCGATCATGGTGCGCAGGCAGGTCAATACCTGAGTTCCACTGCCATTGGTGATATGATTCCCCACATCCCACATCTGGAAAACCTGATATCCGGAGGTCATGGTCCGAACATCCTGTTCGCTGATCGTCTCTCCCGGCTGCTTATAATTCGCCAGCTTGTTTATCTCTGCGGTGAGCGCGCCATGATCCCCGGCAATCATTTCTGTAAGAAGTTTGAGCGCCCTGGCGTCGATCTTGAGACTGAGCTTGCCTAGCTTTCCGGTGATCTGAGCCGCGGTTTCTTCCTGAGTCAGTTTGTTGAACTCAACCGCGGTGACAAGCGGCGAAAGGACCTTGAAGATAGTCGCGTCCTTCTTCGGCTTTTTCGCCGCGGGAGTGACAAAGACCAGGACCCGATTCGGATCAGGCGGGGTCATCAGCTTGGCGATCCGCGTGAGATCTTCCTTTTTGTAGTGCTGGATATCTGTTACTACAAAGACCTGCCGCTCACCAAGCATGGGATAAACCGAGAGTGTCGCGATGAGATCGGCCGCGGAAGTCCGCTTGCCATCTACGCGCCGGTAGTTGGTTGTCAATTGCTTGTTAGGGAGAAACTGGCCGGCGAGATATTTCTGGGCCTCCATCATCCGATGGTCCTCTGTCCCATAGAAATAATAAGCAGGCGCGAATTTTCCGGCCTGAATATCTGCCAGCAGTTTGGTGGGGGTCATGACGCCGGTAAAGTATCACGGCATCCGGGGAGGGTCAATCTAAAAGCGAGTCGAGCGCGGGGTTCTCGTTGGCAGGCACCCAGTCGAGTGAAAAGTGATACTTGGTCCGATACTCCTGTGCGCGCTCCAGCAGCGGCTTGAGCATTTCGGATGAATCTTCGCGGCCGTTCAATTGATTGATCAGCGTCAGGTTGTTTCCGAATATCTGGTACGTATGATTGCTGAAATATTTCTGGTTACTGTCAATGAATTCAAGCAACGCCAAAAGTGATGCCAGATCGCAGTGGTCGCCATCGACTCCATTGAAGGGTGCCTTGAAGCGGATACCCACTTTGGGAATATGAAAGACAACGACCGCTCCTTTGCCGAGCTGGTTTTCCTCCGGGAGAGGACATGCGCCGAAGTAACATTCCATGCCCGGAGCAAAGGCAAGTGGCGTGCCTTGGCGAGAAAAGGGCCGTTATTAGACCTAAGATTCTGTCAAATAATGCCTTAGCCTGAAGCTAATCCAACCGCGTATGAACTGGTATGCATAGCCCGCTGATTCTCTGTACACTCGCAGTTCGAAAAATTGGATAGAACTGTACGTCTTACTCAAAATTGACTTGCAGTGGGCGATGCCACCGGACAGATTGGGGCTGTCCATCATATCCAAATCAACCCACACTATCCCAAGGGAGGAAAGTATGCGTTACCGTATTCTATCTACACGTAGGGTCTTGTTCCTGTTGTCATTTGCTCTGATACTGGTCTCTGCCGCCGGAAGGCTGAATGGACAGGAGAGCCAGTCGTTCCCCGTACCGTCTACGGGCTCCACTTCTGCCTCATCCTGTGAATTTACTGAGAACCGCGGACAGTGGCCCGACTCAATACTCTTCCGTGCCTCGACCGACGAAGCGACTCTATGGTTCACCAAAGACGGGATATACTACCAGTTCTTTGAAGTACTTTCCAGGGGAGAAGCACAGAGCAAAGAAAATAGTCCAGAATCAAGCGACAATCATCGATTTTTAGTCAAGACTGATTTGGTGAAGGTCCGGTTCGTTGGGGCAAATGACCATGCGCAAGCACAAGGGGTTGGACTGCTCTCCACTAACAAGAATTATTTCATCGGTAACGAACCGACGAGATGGCAGACAAATGTACCGAGCTACGAGAGCCTGAAGATACGTGAGTTGTACCCTGGGGTAGACATCATTTTTTCCCGTCGCGAGGGAAGATTGGAGTACTCACTCTATGGTTCGGATGGCGCAGTTTCGAAGGCAATGGTAGCCATCGATGGCTCGATCACCCAGAGGTCAGATGAGGTGATTACCATTGACACAAAGGTTGGCAGAAGGACCTTCATTGGAGTATTACCAATATCTGTAGATAGCACTCGCTGTGAGGCTCTTTCATCTGCCACGGGGATTGCATCCGCAAACCTTTCAGTCATATACAGTCGGTATCTCGGAGGCAGTGACGTAGACAGAGGAGAGGCGATTGCTGTTGATGCTTCTGGATGTGCCTATGTGACAGGCACCACATTCTCCTCAAATTTCCCACTAGTCAATCCAGTTGACGGCAATGCGAGTGGTAGTGAGCTATTTGTCGCAAAGTACTCGGCTGATGCTACAGACACTATCTATTGCACGTACTTAGGTGGCAGCGGGGGCGAAGAGAGTTTTGGGGGTATTGCCGTCGATGCCGATGGCCGTGCATATATTACCGGTGTGACTTCGTCTACAAACTACCCAACAACGGTTGGCGCCTTACAAGCAGACCCTGGCGATAATAACTATGACGCACTGACTACAAAGCTCTCCGAGTTTGGAAATGCCCTTGTTTATAGTACATACCTAGGTGGTGACAACGATGACGTTGGACTTGACATCGTAGTGGACCAATCTGGGTGCGCATTCGTCACAGGGAGAACCAAGTCGTCGAACTTCCCGACGGCAAACGCATTTCAGTCGAGTTTAGGCAGTGTGGCCAATTACGATGCTTTTGTTACCAAGTTATCTGCTGATGGTGGTTCAATGATTTTCAGCACTTATCTTGGTGGCAACGGCACCGACTACGGACACGGAATAGCTATCGGCACTGCTGGAAACCCGTACATCGCCGGATGGACTACCTCAGATAACTTCCCGACAAAAAACGCGTACCAGCCTACAGCTGGTGGCTCTGACGGTTTTGTTACCAAAATGGGGGTCGGTGGGGATTCTCTTATTTACAGCACCTACCTGCGCGGATCAACGGGAGCAGTGGACCAAATACAGGGCATCGCAGTTGATTCAGCGGGAGCGGCATTTGTGACGGGGCATACGTCGGACGCCACATTCCCGACCATGTCCGCATTCCAAGGCACCTACGGAGGAGGAACTCACGATGCCTTCGTCACCAAGTTTGCTCCTTCTGGCACCAGCCTAATCTACAGTACCTTCATGGGTGGGAGCTTAGCTGACTCAGCATTAGACATAGCCGTCGACAGATTTGGTTCGGCATATGTCTCTGGAACTACTTCATCTGATAATTTCCCAATCCTCTCGCAGTACCAATCTGATTCTGCCACTGGTGACATGTTTGTTGCCAGATTGTCTAGGAGCGGTGGCACGTTGGTATATAGTACCTATCTGCGCGGAAATGGATCCGATGAGAATCGAGGAATCGCTATCTCAGATTCTGGCTACTGCTACATAACAGGATTCACGACATCAAATCAGTTCCCTTCTGGTTCTGGGACAACAGGATTCCCAAATTCCGTAGTCACTGTCAAGCTTTCTAGGTTGTGTTGTACCGGAACGACAGGAGACCTCAATATCGACGGCTTCATCGATCTATCAGATCAGTCGCTTCTCATCGCATATGTCACCACGAGTCCTAAACCCGTGCTGCCGTGCCCGGAGGAGGCAAATGTGAGTGGAACTGGCGGAATTGACCTGACCGATTTGTCAATGCTGATAGCATATCTGACAATGACTCCAAGACCAACGTTACCGAACTGCCCGTGAATTGGTTCTGGTCGGGTTTCTTGGATATAAATAGTCAAAAAGTATGGCGCCCCGCGACGGGGCGCCATATAAGTAACGTGACAACTAGATTGTGTTGCTAGGCAATCACATCATCCGTGGTGTTAGAAAGCACACCGGCTTCGGTAATCTGCCAGACGTCGTTCGTTGCGTCGTCATCGATGTTGGCGGTGGCGGTGGCGGTGAAGCCAAGAGCCGTGGCGGCAACTATCGAATACGCGTACACCGCGCTCGACTGAATGTCGACACCGATCTGCGGGAACGTGAACACAGCACCTGGCACAGAGGTCAGACCAGCGTCACCATATGTACTGTTAGCCTGGCGATAGGTGTGCTGCATGGTGTAGATCTGCTTCAGGATCTGCTTCGCTTCAGACTGTTTCGCCTTCGTGGTCGACTTCATGAAGCGCGGGATCGCCAAAGCGGCCAAGATACCAATGATGACCACAACGATCATCAGCTCGATGAGGGTGAAACCCTTGCGATTGTGGAACCGTGAGAACATAGTACCTCCAGATAAAGAGTCAGTTACTGGTTTCCAAGTTCAGTTTCGTCATCCCCGTATATCGCAAGACCTGTGCCTTTCCGACTGGCGGATTTTGAACATCCTGCCGTACAGTCACTGTAGTGTTGCACAATAGGTTACGTCTCTTTTGCTGGTCACTCAACGGTGTCCGAGCCTCACGGCGGTCCTTTCGCTCCCATACTCGCCGCATTTCGCCATTGCATTTTGCAAATTGCAATGGCGGTTTGCGACCGGACAGGCCCGAAAACCAGCCAACAAAAAAGGGCGCCCGAAGGCGCCCAGTTGGGGCTGGATCCGTCAGGGATCAGGTATTTACATCGTCTACGGTATTGGTCAATATGCCATCCTGGTCTATGGTCCAGGTATCAACGGTGCCGTCATCATCGAGATTCGCGGTCGCGGTACAGGTGAAGGCAAGTGGATTGGCAACCATAGTGTACGTATAGACTGCATTGGTCGTGATATCAACCCAGATCGGGTGAAGCACAGTTGTCGCGGCCGCAGACGCGGGGCCAGCAGGCTGGAAATAGGTACTCGGCGCCGACTGCTGACGGAACGCGTGCTGATTGACATAGATCTGCTTGAGGATCAGTTTCGCTTCAGACTGCTTGGTCTTTACGCCGGCCTTGGTAAAGCGCGGGATCGCCAACGCCGCAAGGATGCCGATGATGACCACTACGATCATCAACTCGATAAGCGTAAAGCCCTTACTGTTCTTTTTGACGCGACTCATATTACCACCTCGTGCAATCGTCCGTTTCGTTTTCATATCGCCCTATTTCGCAAGCCGCGTTCCATCCGGCTGTGCAATTTCTGATTAGTTTTTTTCTTCTGACTCGGCCCCGCCGAATTTGACATCCTTGAGCCGATACCGTTCGAGTTTTCGGTACAAGGTAGACGTATCGATCCCCAGTATCTTGGCGGCCTCCGCCTTCTTCCCGTTCACCTGGGTCATCACAAACTGGATATAGGCCTTTTCAATCGACTCAAGGGTAGGTGTGGTCGGGGATTCTTCGCGCACCAGGGCCATCGGCTCGCTCTTGATCAACTTCTGCGGGAAATCTTCGGGGAGGAGTTGGTCGGTTCTATTAAGCAGGATTGCCCGCTCGATCGTATTCTCCAGTTCGCGAACATTGCCGGGCCACGGGTAGGTGGTCAGAAGCTTCATTGCCTCAGCCGAGATGCGCTTCACCGGGCCATTGCTTCGGGCGGCGAATTTGGCGAGAAAATGGTCGACCAGCAGAGGGATATCATCACGACGTTCCCGCAATGAAGGGATATAGACCGGGATAACATTGAGGCGGTAGAAGAGATCCGCGCGGAACCGTCCGGCCTTAACATCTTCTTCGAGCTCGGCATTGGTCGCCGCGATGAGTCTGACATCGACATCAAGCGGCTTCGTGTCGCCGACCGGTATGATCTTTTTATCTTCGAGTACGCGCAGTAACTTCACCTGGATCGCCAGCGACGTATTCCCTACTTCATCGAGGAAAAACGTGCCGCCGCTCGCAACCTTGAACAGCCCTTCCTTGTCCTTGAACGCACCGGTGAAAGATCCTTTGCGATGACCGAACAACTCGGATTCGAGGAGTGTCTCGGGAAGTGCCGCGCAGTTGATAGTGACGAATGGTCCGCCACAACGGTTGGAGTGGTGGTGGATCGCCCGCGCGATGACATCTTTACCGGTTCCCGATTCTCCACGAATGAGCACGGTTGAGTCGGTGGTCGCAACACGCATCGCCAGTTTCTTCATCTGGACCACCGGCTCGGTGGCACCGATGAACCGATCGAAGGAGTTATCACCCTGCAGTTGGCGCTTGAGGGTGGCGTTTTCGTCCTGAAGTTTCCGGCGATTGATCGTCTTTTCGATGACCAGCTTGATCTCGTCTATCTTGAATGGCTTGGTGATGTAGTCCGCCGCCCCCTGCTTCATCGCCTCGATCGCCGAGTCAACCGAAGCATAGGCGGTCATGACGATGAACTCCTGTTCCCGCTTGAACGTCTTGACCTGGCGAAGCACGTCGATCCCGGTCATCTCGGGCATATTGAGGTCGGCGATCACCAGGTCGTAGTTGCGGTCTTTCAACCGGACGACCCCCTCGGTCCCCCGGGTTGTGGTCTCCACCGCATAGCCTTCCTTGGTCAACATGATCTCCATGAAGTTGCACATGGAGTCTTCGTCGTCGATCACCAGAATGGAAGCCGGCATCTCTTCTCCTGCGGACGGCCAGATAGTTTACCACCAGTATCTTTCTGATGTTTCGGCAGTAGTGGAAGGGTCTGCATATTTTGGCGGGAGTTTGCTCATTCTTTAGACAGGCAATTGACCCATACTTCGGAGTACGATATATTCGTGAACCGAAACGACATACCAGTCGTTCTGCTTCTGTACTGACGGCGTCGACCAATGTCGACTTGATCGGACCAAACATCGGAGGAGCAATGCCGGAAACCGGCCAGTCACGTACCCTGAGGATCGCGCTTGAAGAGGCGCTAAACCGTCATGTTCGCCTGACCTGTTTTCCTCTGGCGGTCCGGATGGTTAGCCCTGGCGAATTACTGCCGGCCAAGGTGAAACATCCTAAGGCGGAATTCGGCCATACCGTAGCGGTTTGTCAGACGTTCTCTATTGCCCGTCGTTATGGATGGCAGATCGCCGTCGGCGCGGAAGATATCGGTTGCCCGCTGGCCCTGACCGCGTTCGGCTTCAAGCCGATGACCGAGAATTACGCTTGCGGTGAAATGTGCGGCGGGATGTTTACGGAAACAAACGAGATCGGCGCGAAGACCGAGGCAGAACTGCCAAGATTCACCTTTCATGAATACCAGTATATTCTGGCCGCTCCGATTGGCCGTGCCGATTTTGAACCGCACCTCTATCTGGCCTACGGCAACTCCGCTCAGGTAATGCGGATGCTAACCGCCTACCTCTGGAAAACCGGCGGCTATCTGACCTCTCGTTTTTCCGCCCGGCTTGACTGCGCCGATATCTGTATCGAGACCATGCAGACCAAAAAGCCGCAGGTAATTCTCCCTTGTTACGGCGACAGAGTATTCGGACAGACGCAAGATGATGAGATGGCGTTCACTATCCCGGCAGGGATGGAGCAGGCGATGATCGATGGATTCGAAGGGACGCACCAAGGTGGTATCCGCTTCCCGACTCCATCCTATCTGCGGTACCAGCCACAGTTTCCCAAGCACTACTACAAACTGTTTGATGACTGGAAGGAGTCCGACTCAAAGTGATTGGAACGCAGACCAATGGGTGAATGGAGTCATCGCGAACGAATTGCAGCTATCTTGAAGGGTGGGACGCCGGATAGATATGCCGCTTCGTTCTGGCGACACTTTTTTCATTTGGAGTCGACCGCCGAAGGTCTGGCTGACGCCATGGTCGGATTCCAGGAGCAGTTCGATTGGGACTTCATGAAGATCAATCCCCGTGCGGATTACCATATCGAGGACTGGGGGTTCAGGCATGAGTTTTCAAAGGACGAGTTCACCAAACATCGCAAGACTCACTTCCCGATCCAGCGTATCGAGGATTGGTCGAAGATCCAGCCGTTGCCAATGACTGCTCCCGCCCTGGCGGAACACTTAAAGGCAATCAGCTTGATCCGCCGACGAATCGGAAATGATCTGCCGATTCTGATGACGGTTTTCACGCCGCTGGCGATCGCGGGGAGGTTGGTCCCCGACAAGCAGATACTGGCCGACCATTTGCGGAGTGAACCACAAAAGGTGCTTCCGGCGCTGCAAGCGATCACGGCAACCTTCAAGGCATTCGCGGCCGAGGTCCGCAATGCCGGCGCGGACGGGCTTTTCTATGCGACCACTGCCTGGGCCTCGGAGGATATGCTAACCTGGGATGAGTATCAAACGTTTGCTTTGCCGCTTGACCTTGAGGTTATCGCCGCGACTGGCGACGGTGCGCTGAATCTATTTCACGTTTGCGGTTCGAACAATTACTTGAAAAAGCTGGCGGGATACAACTATTGTTCGGCTCTGTATAATTGGGACGATGCCGACCCGACAAATCCGACGCTCGAGCAGGGACGGGCAGTCCTACCGGACAAGATACTCGTCGGCGGAGTCGACTACCGAGGCTGGCTCGTCAGAAGCGATGCATCGGAGATGGGCTACCTGATAGACAAACTGAAGAGTCAACACGAACCGTCGACAATGATAATCGGACCCGGCTGCGCAATCGACCCCCGCACACCGTCCGCAAACCTGAAGGCTATAAGGGAAAGACTGTAATGGATAACACTCGTCTCCAGTTGATCGACAATATCCGGATCGCCATCGCCCAGGAACAATCAAGGGATGGGATTTTGAAAGTCGCGGCAGAACTTATCGACGCGTATTCCGAAGATTTCAACTGGACCGGTTTCTATATGATGGACGGGGATGTGCTGAAGGTCGGGCCGTATGTCGGCCCGGTGACGGAGCATACAGTGATCGCGCTCAATGCAGGTATCTGTGGCGCGGCGGCCTCGCAGAAGAAGACGATCATCGTCGACGATGTCCGCAGCGACCCAAGATTTCTCGCCTGTTCGATTCACACCCGTTCGGAGATCGTGGTGCCGCTGTTGGACGGCGAGACGGTACTGGGGGAGATCGATATCGACTCGAACCGCCCGCAGAACTTCACCGCCACCGACCGGGAGATGTTGGAGCGGGTGGCCGATATCGTGGTCCAGCGACTCAAACAGATTTAACGCGCAAAAAAAGCGGGTCGATCCCTCGACCCGCTCATATTTTGGAATAGGTGCTTACTTCCCAAATATCTCCGCGAAAAACGACTTCATTGCCTCCCAACTCCGCTTATCAGCCGCTTCGTTGTAGGCCGCGCCCTTGGAGTTATCCGTGCCATTGTTGGGATTGGTGAAGCCATGCACGGAATTAGCGTACATGATCAGTTGGTAATCTACTTTGGCTGAGTCCATCTCCGCCACAAATCCGTTCACCTGTTCCATCGGAACATACGGGTCGATCGCCCCGTGGCAGACCAGCACTCTGGTTTTGATATTGGCGGCATTGGCCGGAGTCGGGTTAGCCAAATTGCCATGGAAGCTGACCACGCCATTGATCGTCGTACCACCGCGAGCCATCTCCAGTACGGTTGAACCGCCGAAGCAGTAGCCGATCGCCGCTATCCGTGCCGGGTCGGTGAGCCTGAAAGTGCGCAGTTGCTCCAGACCCGCATTGGCCCGGTCACGCATCAGTTGGCGGTCGGTGTAGAACTTGCCCGCCCAGGTCGAGGCTTCCTGCGCGTTGGTCACTTTGACGTCCTTGCCATACATATCCAGTGCGAACGCCACATAGCCCAGCGACGCCAACTGCTCGGCGCGCTTGCGGGCATAATCATTGATTCCCATCCACTCGTGCACGACGAGCACGCCGGGGCGTTTCTCAGCGGAAGCGTCATCGTATGCGATGTAGCCCTGCAAGACGACGTCACCATGTGTGTACTCGATTGTCTCCGTCTTTATCGCCGCCGAAACACTCGCGGTCATGATCAAAGCTCCCAACAGTAGTGTCGCAATTGTGCGCATCTCTCCTCCATGATTTCTTGTGGTATGATCCTGTCAGAAGCTAAAATGAAAGCCGCGGGGATTTGGTTCCCTGCGGCTCTTATTCGGTTTAGCGGCAATGCCCGTTTATACTTTAATATCAGCGGTGCAATGGGCGCACTTGGTCGCCTTGAGCGGAATGCTTGACAGGCAGTATGGGCACTCCTTGGTGGTCGGAGCCGCCGCCGGTGCCGGCTGCTCACGCTTCATCCTGTTCATTGCTTTGACCATCATAAAGACCGCGAATGCAACAATGATGAAGTTAATTATGGTGTTGATGAACAGACCATAATTGATGGTCACTGCCCCGGCCGCCTTCGCCGCGGCTACAGAAGCGTACGGTCCGGCCTGCGCGCCATCTTTGAGCACGAAGAACAAATTCGAGAAATCAACATTTCCCATCAACAGACCTATCGGCGGCATGATAACATCGCCGACGAGTGACCCGACAATCGGGCCGAACGCGGCACCAATGATGATACCGATCGCCATATCCATCACGTTGCCGCGCATGGCGAATTCTTTGAATTCTTTCAGCATCTTCTTTCCTCTCTTCCAGATCTCATGTCTCTGAATCTATTCCAGTATCAGGAGAATTCTTCCGGATCTTCCCACAGGTTAAACCAGAAACCGAACGGATCCTGCAAGTAGCAGCATCCCCCCTTTCCATCCCACCGGATCACCGTGCACCCCGCGGCCAGCAATTCTGCTTTTGCCTTTTCCAGGTCTGGCACAATAAACTCAAGGATCGGACCACGTAATTCGCCGGCATCAAAGAACAGCCTGTTGTTCTCCGCCTTCAATTCGGGCATCTCGTCAGTCGCGTTGACCTGAGGTAGCTTCAATACATCGCGATAGAAGGCGAGCGCTTTTTCCGCGTCGGGTGATTGCAGGCAAATACAGCGACTGAACTTGAAAGGCATGCGTGATCCCTTTCCCTGGGAACGGCTTGATAGCGCTAATCTATGGTCTCAAGCGCAGTTACGTCAAGTTTAATCTCCCCCAAACCTGAGTGACCCATCTGGGTATAAGATTCCAACGGAAGGCAATCTCGCATGAGCAGAGATTAGTTGTTTTTGGAGTTTCTCTTAAAGACGATGCCGCTGTTACCCGAACATAAACATTGACAATGCTCCAGCGGGACCTGATTTTTTGGTACTAACCACTCAGTACGGAGGAATAGATGAGAAGGAACACCATCATAGTTTTCACGTTGCTCGCGTTTTCCTTCGCTGCCATTACCGGTTGCTCCAATTGGAGCAAGAAGGAAAAGGGCGCAGCGATCGGCGCGACCGGCGGAGCGGTCATCGGCGGATTGATAGGTAACAAGGCCGGCAACACGGCTGTTGGGGCCATTCTCGGCGCGGTGGTCGGCGGCGCGGCCGGCGCTTATATCGGCAATCAGATGGATAAGCAGGCCGAAGAAATGCAGCGCGATCTCGAAGGCGCCAAGGTCGAGCGCGTCGGCGAAGGGATCAAAATAACCTGGGCATCCGGCATCCTGTTCGATGTCAACTCGGCTGAACTCCGTCCAACCGCGAAGTCAAATCTCACCGACCTCGCGCGCATCCTGAACAAGTATCCTGAGTCCAATATTCAGGTCGATGGTCACACCGACAGCACCGGCACCGCCGAGTGGAATATGGAACTTTCCAAGCGCCGTGCGGAATCGGTCGGCATGTTCCTGGGTCAGCAGAATGTCGATTTCACTCGACTCAAAATGGTGGCGTGGGGCGAGACAATGCCCGCCGACAATGCGAACTCTACTGAAGGATTGCAGAATAACCGCCGAGTTGAAGTTGGTATCTATGCCAATGACAAACTTAAAGACGCGGCGATGAAGCAGACACAAGGACAGTAATTCGGACGGAACAAATCCACTTTTGCGCCGTTAGATTGTGTACCATGTTCGGAACCAACCGAACATGGTACTTTTTTTTGGAGGGTAAACTATGCTGTCCGGCAACACGGCACGCTCAGGGTCGCGCCACAGAGTGGTGATAATCGGTGGTGGATTCGGCGGACTCAATGCCGCTCGGGCGTTGAAGCGCATTGATGTGGACGTCACGCTGATCGATCGTCGCAATTTCCATCTCTTCCAGCCGTTGCTCTATCAGGTCGCAACCGGTGGGCTCTCCCCCGCTGATGTTGCCTCTCCCTTACGTTCAATACTGAAAGATCAGAAAAACACAACCATTCTGTTGGGAGAGGTTGAACGAGTCGACCTTGCCGCGCGTCAGGTAATACTGGCTGATGGGGAACTGATCCCCTATGACTCACTGATCATTGGGACCGGAGTCCGGCACCACTATTTCGGGAATGATCAATGGCAGAAGTTGGCACCCGGGCTGAAATCGATCGAGGACGCGATTGAGATCAGGAGTCGCATTTTTCGAACCTTTGAGTCGGCAGAACGAGAGTCGAATCCCGATCTGCGTGCCGCATGGATGACCTTCGTGCTGGTGGGCGGCGGGCCCACCGGTGTTGAACTCGCCGGGGCATTGGCCGAGATAGCCAATGAGACGCTTTCCAAGGATTTTCGACGTATCAATTCCCGTGACGCAAAGATACTTCTGGTGGAAGGGAATGATAGGGTTCTCACCTCTTACCCGCCGAAGCTGTCCGCCAAAGCCCAAAGATCCCTTGAGCGGCTTGGAGTCGACGTGCGCACCTCAACTCTGGTGACCGGAATTGATGAAGGCGGCGTCACGATACAGCATGCCGAGAAGCTGTCGCGGATAAACTCGCGCACGATCCTTTGGGCCGCTGGAGTCCGGGCGACCTATGACAGCGCCGCATTGGTGGAAGGGAACAGCGCCCTTCTCGACAACGCTGGGCGGATCAAAGTTGATCCGTTTCTGAATATCCCCGGTCGTCCGGAAATATTCGTCATAGGCGATCTGGCCACGTTCACGCATCAGACCGGGCTTCCGCTTCCTGGAGTTGCTCCGGTCGCGATGCAGCAAGGAACCTACGCTTCAAGAACTATCGTCCGACGACTTGAAGGCAAGCCGGTCAAGTCGTTTCACTACAGTTTCCCCGGAGATATGGCCACAATTGGTCGCAACGCGGCTGTCGCCGACATCAAAGGGTTTCGATTCTCGGGCTTTTTTGCCTGGATCATGTGGGTATTTTTGCACCTGATGAAACTGGTGGAGTTCGACAACCGGCTCCTTGTCTTTATCCAGTGGGTCTGGTACTACATCACGCACAATAGAGGGGCACGGCTCATCACGAGTGAGCGCCGGATCGAGGGGCACTGAGAACTGTAGAGCTGTTTTGTTCGTTTCAACTCGGCACAAAGGTGAAACATCAAACGGTGCCAGAGTGAAACCGGACACAAAAGTATTCTCTTAACCTTTTATTCATCTCCCATCTTTTCTGATTTCTTTCTATTGATACTTAATCAGTTACCGCATGATCACACATTGACGTTATCAGTGTGTGACAATTGGCATGCTTCTTTCTATATGATCCGTCGTACGCACATGGGGACGAGGGGACGAGGAATTGAGGGGCAAGGAAAGACTCCTCGTCCAAAAAGGGGCTGAGAGCGGCAGGGAGCAAACGATTGGGAAAGCCGCTCGACTTTGGGGCCAGTTGGAAAAGGGGACGGGCTCTCAGGCTTCAGTTGGGGCACAATGGCCGGGAGAGAAGGGTGCAAGGCGCGGTTCGTTCTGCGATTGTACCATATGAGAAAGCAGTCCATCGCACCTGGACTGCTTTCTTTTTGTGTCCGGTTTTATTGCGACAAAATACGCTTCAACCAATAGGCGAATTCAGAGTATAACAATCGGATACACAAGAGGTCTCGAATTTTGAACGTGACAGGAATGGATTGACCGGTGAAACCGCAAGCAACACTTAGGGATACGACAGGCGATCACGCCTTTCAGCGTCAGACCACTGGCGCTATCCGCCGGCATATCCTGATCGTTTCGCCAGTTTGGCAGCAGGCCGAGTTTGGTGGGCCTGATGTTTCGTTTTTGGCTGCCCGCCTCTCCAAGGAGGGACAGACTGTCTCTCTCCTGTCCTGCTGCCGCTTTGGCGACACCCTTAGTGTCCACCGTCGGAGATCGATCTTCGGCACGGCACAGAAGCTCCGCGAGTTGTATCGTCGCGTGGTTGCGTGCGATGTGGTCTATCTGCAGGCGACTCCTCCTTTAGAAATGCTTCGCTCCCTTCTACCGGCGCTCCTATTGGCTCGCTTTTTCGGAAAGCAGACGGTCATCTCATTTGCAGGGGGAAATGTCGAAGACTTGACAGGGAAGTCCGCTCGCATTCTCATCCCCATGCTTCGGCTCGCGACCAGGATCATTGTTCCAACCGAGTGGTCAGCCCGCATTCTGGCGAAATATCATCTGCCGGTCGAAGTTGTGCCTACACCAGTCGACACGGTGAATTCCCCTCGTTTGATCCAGGAAGTTCAACCAAGGATACTTTCCTTCCTCCTTGCCGGACCGGACAGCAATCTGACTTCCATACTTAGAGCGGTTCGTTTGGCGAAGCAAAAGTACCCGCGAGTTGAGTTGACGTTGGTCGCCGGAGGAGAAAAACTCTCGCTCGCGGTGGCTCAGACAATCCAGGACAATTTCGTCACGCTTATTGACTCGTCAGATCAGGAGGCTATTCGCCGTTCCCTTGAGAATTGCGATCTGTTGGTCAACAACTCAACTGATGATGATCTCCCTACGCCTATCCTGCAGGCACTCAATCTAGGGATTCCGGTCATCTCCTGTGATTCGGGTGGTATGACGGCGGTCATCCAGAATCGCCAATCCGGACTGATATTCCCCGCAAACGACCCGGTCTCTCTAGCCGGCCGCATAATCGAGCTAATCGAACAACCCGCCTTGGTAACCCAGCTCTCGCGGTCGGGACCGCTTGAGGCGCGTCGATTCGCCTGGTCGGCGGTCCGCGGTAGCTGGATCCCCCTTTTCAACCGATATAGAAACTAATATACTCGGTTGGCCGGACGGTGCCACTGAACCGTCCAACCCTGGAGAGACGCGATCTATGCATATCGTTTGGCTACGCGCCGAACCGATCTTCCCGCTGGATAGCGGATACCGGATCCGCAGTTACAACCTGCTTCGCGGCATCGCTCGCGAGGAGGCGGTGACGTATGTAGGATTGCGCCAGGACGACAGTCTGGTCGGACAGATATCTGACCAATTTTCCTCCCCCGCGATCACGGTCTATGCTCCGCCAGAGGTGAAGGCAGGGGCATCATTCTATGGGAATCTGCTTATCAACCTTGGATCGGTTTACCCATATTACATGAAAAGGTTCGGCCACTCCGACCTGAAAAATGAGATCTGCAAGCAGGTTCAATCCGGCGCATGCGACCTGATCATCTGCGATACGCTTGAGAGCGCCGTAAATCTTGACTTCTCGTTAACGGTCCCCAAGATCCTTTACCACCACGCGATCGAGACAGTCCTGTGGCAACAGCGTTACGAGACCGCGTCCGGCGTCATTCGCAGAGCATACTTCAATTATGAAACCAAACGTATGGCCGCCTATGAAACGGCGACCTGCAATCGCTTTGACCGGATAGTGGTCACAAGTGACAAAGATCGGCAATCGCTTAGGGATGACTACAAAGTAACGACGCCGATCGATGTTGTTCCCGTAGGTGTGGATTGCGCGTTCTTTAAGCCGGGTAAGCAAGATAAGACCATACCCAAGCGTCTGATGTTTTCGGGCGCGCTTGACCTGCTCTCCAACATTGACCAACTCCTGTGGTTTGTCTCTGAGGTCTATCCGCTCGTGCGACGAGAACATCCGGATGTCTCACTCGAGATCGTCGGGCCGAATCCGGCGATTGAGATCGCGGCACTGCCACAAAAAGACAAGTCTATCACAGTGACAGGCTGGGTCAAGGATATCCGCCCCCATCTGGCGCAGGCGGATATTTACATCGTCCCGTTGCGGGTCCCGGGAGGAAATCGGGTCAAGCTGTACGAGGCTATGGCTATGCGCCGGCCTGTCGTCTCCACGGGCTACGGCGCGGAAGGTCTCGACTTGGTGCCGGAACAGGATCTTCTCGTCGCTGACACCGTGCGGGAGTTCGCCGCGGCGGTCAACCTCCTGCTGACCGACCGGGAACGCCGCGACAAACTAGCCGATTCCGGTTGGCGAAAAGTAAACGCGGAACATGACTGGCACCAGATGGTCGCCCAGGCTCTCCAGATATTCCGGTCGGTGGGGACCAAGCCCACGCTGGCCGGAAAGTGATTGTCTTTCCCCACGCCCCCTTCTATCTTTCTTCTCAACCCGCAACAGACAGGTTGGGAGATGACACATCAGTTTAGTCACAACGCGCTGAAGACGTTTGAAGAATGCCCCAGACGATTCAAGTTTCGCACTATTGAAAAGATCGAACTCCCCAAGCGCGTCCCCGCGAATATCTATCTCGGCCAGGCGGTGCACCGCACACTTGCCCGCCTATATGCGATCGTGCAGGATGGCAAGGTCCCTGAACTTGAGTATCTGAAGAATTTCTATCAGGCTGAGTGGGAGAAGCCGGAGCGAGAACAGATCCAGATAGACCGCGACTTCATGACCATGGATGACTATATCGCCAGTGGTCGTTCAATGATCGAAACTTTCTACACCAAACACGCGCCATTTTCCGCTGCCAGAACCATTGGTATTGAGCGGAGGCTGGATGGCTCTCTCCCCGGTTCATCTTACCACTTACGCGGAATCATCGACAGGCTCTCGCGGCGCCCCGACGGAACCATAGAGATCTGCGATTACAAGACAGGCAAAGACTTGCCGCGCGGCGGTAAAGATCCGATGTTCTATCGCCAGATGGGGATGTATCAGCTGCTCGTGCAGGAGAATTTCCCCGATTTCACCGAGATCGAACTGGTCCAGCACTATCTCAAGTTGAACGAGGTGGTGGTGTACCGGATGTCAGAGGATGAACTGGTGCAGCTTGAGGAAGAACTTCGCTCCATCATCCTCCTGATCAAGCGGGCCAAGAAACTTGATGACTTTCCCACGCGGGAAGGATCGTATTGCGATTTCTGTGAATATCAGAAGATCTGCCCGGCGAAACGGCATCGGCTTATCATGACTGAAGAGGCAGGCGAGGTTTCAGGAGAAGAAAAGGCGACCGCCGAGTTGGCCGCGCAAAAAGCCGCACAATATCTGGAGTTGTACCAACAAATCAAAGGGCTGGAGACCGAACAGGCCGCGCTCAAAGAAGATCTCAAACAGTTGGCCAAATCACTGAACCTCCAGCGTGTGGTCACTGATACCGGAAATGTCAGCGTGACGGTCAAGATGCTGGAGAAGTTTCCCACCAAAACCGATGACCCCGATGGATATGTTGAGCTGTCACAACTCGTCAGACAACTGGAGTTGGACGGATGCCTGAAGGTCGATGATTCGGCCCTGCGCGATATTGTCGTCAAAAAGCGACTTCCTGACGATAAACTTGAACTGATTACGGCGCTGATGCGAATAGAAGAACAGGTGACCGTACGAGCCAATTTGAAGAAGATCGATCCCGAAGATATCATCGAATAGAAAAAGCGCCGGTCGTTCGACCGGCGCTTGAGTTTGTCTCTCGCCTACTACTCTTTCCTGACAATAAATACCGGCACTATCTGCATATCCTTCTGCTGCACCCGGACTGTATCCGGGGGATTCCCCTGCAGCGAATCGGCGACCGAGAGCAGACTGTTCTGCGGATGAACGGTCGTAGTGTCGACATCCAGCTTCTCGATCGGCTTCTTGTCCAGCGACGAGACATAGATGGTCGCCAGTCTCCCCTTGCCGGGAGTGAGCACCCGCTTGGACGCCCCCGGGCCGACCATTCCTAAGAGCACGCACTGGATCGCCGTATCGGCACGGAATGATTTCATCCCGAAATGCTCGACTCGTCCACCCGTGAAGATGGCGGAATCCGCGACAATCCGATTCAGTCCGGAGGTCATCCGGAATGGAACTGAAAGTCCAAGCACCGTCTCGTCGTTGAAATAGGAGACAGTGATAGTCCAGTTATCATCGTTGATCTTTGCAACATCTGCCCAGATAGTATCAGGAGCTCCTAAGGCATCGACCTGGGCGGAGCCGGAGGTCGGGATTAGGGTCAGTAAAAGCAAGAGTACGAAAAATCCAATAACAAAACGGCTCATGGGTCCTCCAGAGTATCAGTTGACGTATCGTAGTCCTTGTACACGCGACCGGGTTGGCTGGTTCTACCGCTGAATCGATTCATCCAGGGGCGAAGTCATTATCCGTCGTAGCGACTGAATGAGCGAATCTGCCGTCGCCGGATCGCCGAGTTTTTCCTTATGAATCTGGGCAGCCGTTACCAGAGCGTTCTGCCCGATATTGTCATTCGGAAACTTGTCGTAAACCTGTAGAAGCATGGTCGCCGCCCCCTGCCAGTCGCTGTTTCTTCGCAGCAATTCCGCCCGGTAGGTAAGGGCCAAGGCCTCGACTTGTGTGCCCGGAGCTCGACCGGCGATCGAACGAAAGAACTCATCCGCCTTCCCCATCCACTTCTCTGCTTCGATCATCCGCCCCTGTTTCAGCATCTCATCTCCGACATGCAAATAGGACGACATCGCCTGGTCGGAGGCCGCGTAATTGTCGATGAGAAATCGGTATTCGGTCTCCGCCCGATCCCAATGCCCTTCCTTCTCGAAAGACTGTGCCTTGACGAATTGGGGTGCAGGGTTGCTCATGTAGTAGCCGCGATAGTCACGATTGATATTGGCCAGAAGGTCCCGGGCGCGATCGTACTGTTTCTGCTCCATATACACGAGCGCCTTTTTGAAGATGAATTGCGGTCGCGCCAGAGTGTCCTGACCGGTCAGACGGCTCAGGATGCCATCGTATGTCTGCAGAGCCCTATCAAACTGACCAAGCTGAATGGCATAAATATCACCGACCCTGGTCATCGCGCGCCAGTCGGTCTGCCCCGAAGGGTCTTTAACCTGCTCGAATGCGTTGATTGCCTCCGGCCACTGTTTACCCTTGCCATAGAGTATCCCCAACATGGTCCAGGCTCCAGTACCCAATTTCGTACCGGCTCTCTGGCGGGCAAAACGCTCGTAATAAGTCACGGCCTGCGCATACTGCTGAAGGGCGTGCGCGCTGTCCCCGATTCGGCTGTAAATCTCATGTATCTGAGCCGGGAGGCTAAAAACCGGTGTAATGATATCACCTCTCATATCGATCGGCGGATCGACCAGTTCCGTGGCTTTTTCATATACCACTATGGCACTGTCCCACTGTCCGGTGGCCTGTAGCGATTGACCAAGATTTACCCAGGTCACCGCCGTTTCCAGTGCCGGAAGTTTCAATCTTCCGAGCAGATCGTTCAGGATCACCGTGCATGTGTCATACCGCCGAAGAGTATAGAAAAACTGAGAGAGTCGCGAGGCGGATCTGAGCGCGATCTGACTTAACTGCATGTACTCTGCAGAGTCGCTGGCTGCATCAACTTTGTCCAATGCGGTATAGGCACTGGTCAATGCCGCACCAAAGGCGTCGCGGACCTCCCGCGTAACTGCGTCATTGCGGAGTTGTTGACGGATCTCTGCATCAGTCAGGAGCTTTTCCGCCTGATGATAGAGCTTCTCCGCATCGTAACGCAGCCTCACCGATTCGGGGCTGGAACACGCAATCCCGATTAGTACAAAAGCAACGCCGGCGCAAAGGTAGCATTTCTGTCCTACTGAAGATAACCGCATATGTAAGAATATCCTTTGTCTGATGCGCCGTGAAGATAGGCGAGCCGCAAAGAGCTAACAAGTATAAAAATCAGCGACTTAGCAGTGCTCAACTCAGGTTAACGGTGATTTCTGGCCAACTCAAGCTGTCCCAGCGCGACCGCCACCGCGTATTCTACCCGTAGATTGGTCTGACCGAGCGAAAATCTTTGGAATCCAGCTTCTTCCAGCAAACCCCGCTCGAAATCCACCCAGCCACCTTCTGGGCCGACAGCCAGGTAACTGCCGTTTGACGACCCTTCTTGCACCAAGTCAGTCAGTTTTGGTTCTGTCGCCAGATCTGCCAACAACTTATTGGATGTAAGGAAGTCCGGGATATACGGTAGCTCGTCCTCCACGAACGGTCGAAAGAGCGGATGGACAGATATTTCGGGGAGTCGCGTCCACTCCCCTTGGCTAAGACCTTCTAGTAAGAAAGACCGGTAACCGTGCTCCTGAAGTATCGGCGTTTGGAGGTAGCTCTTGTCTGTTCGGTTGGCCCGTACGAATCGAACCGACCTAACACCATACATTCCGGCCACGAAGAGGACTTTGCGTAAGATCTTGGGACGAGGAATGGCGCAGACCAGGTCCACAGTCAGTTCTGGAGCCAAAGGCAGATCCAACGATTCGACTTCAACGATTAACTCATCTTCGTCAATCGAAACAACGCGGCCGAATCCTTTAGGGCCGTTCAATACTCCAATGGACAGCCGGTCTCCTGCCTCTGCCCTGAGAATCTCACAAACATGGCGACAGCGCGCCCCGGTCACGTGAAAGCGGTCCGAGTCAATTCGGTCTTCGTCAAAGACCAGCAGGAGGTTCATATGGAATCTCGAGCGGAAATCGGTTTCACGAAGTGAATATGAGGGAGGGCAAAACCGCGAGCAATAACGAAAACTTCACGCCGGACGGCGGTGGACATGTCGGTCGGTATGGCGGCCGGGAAGCTGCTTCTTGCGTCGCCGGGTTCCGTTCTGCGAAGGCTGGATATTGAGGATGGTCCCCCGGCATCGGCTCGTGCCACATCGGCAGACATAAAATTCACGCAGAGCCTTAGTGATCCTCCCCGGGGCGCTGAAGCGATAATCGTAGGTGAGTTCCTCTCCCCTTTGAATGGTCTTTTCAGCGAAAATGAATATCCGACCATCTTCATCGAGAACTTCGCAGTTGGGTTCACAGGAGTGATTTATGAACCGGGCGTCATTTCCTCCGATGCCGGCATCGATCGTGGTCATTTCATCCACCGAGAAGAGAAAGGTATGGTGGCGTTCCATCGTATCTTCATTGTAGCGCTTCAATTCAAGGTCCGGCCCGATCCGTTCGCCCACGTATTCAATAATGCGTGTTCCTTTGGGGATCTTGACCAGCGCGAAAGCTCCACGCCCTTGAATCCGCGACTGGCGAATAATGAAATAGCCGTTGTTCCGTTTGCCGTTATTCTTCATATCTGACAACTACCTCGATGCCCGACTAGCCCGTATCGTGCAGGTTCATCCGCGAAGACTGTGCGGGACTGTGGAGAGAAGATAATCGATAGTCGGATTTTGCCAAGAGGGAATCTTGATGATAGAGTTATTCTGTACACATTTTGGGCAGAACCAGCGCACTTCCCCCTGCCGATCACCACAGATTGAAAATACTGGGGCGACTACTGGCAGTATCGGCTGAAGCAGACTCATGTTCCGGATCTCCCATACCAGTGGCCGGAGCTTCTTGACCGGGGCGAACGTACCGCGGTGGATGATGCTCATCGAACTGGGTAGCATCCTGGAACTGCTTCGCCACCACCAGCAGTGTCGCTTCATCAAAAAGCGGTCCCACAAACGTCACGCTGGTCGGGATTCCCGCAAGGTCAAATCCATTCGGCACTACCACACAGGGGTGACCAGTTAGGTTGGTCAGGAAGAGGTTGTTGCCATCAAATGTCGGGGCGAGTATAACATCCACGGCTTCAAAGAGGTCGTTCATCCGCTCCGCCGCTTCGTGACGCAAACGAGTCGCTTGAATGTACTCGACGGCCGGAATAAAGCGAGATGCGCGGAAGAGATTCGGCCATGATGTTTTCAGTTGCTGGGCAAGCTGGTCGTCTCGGTTGGATCGTGTTAATTCGTCAAACGAAGCCGCCGCTTCGGCAGTCAGAATGAACTCCATCGCCTTGATCGGGAAATCCGGCAGATTGATCTCGATGAGGTTCGCCCCCATCCGTCGAAGCTGCTGTATGGTTTTCAAGTCATTGACCCGGTTCGATCCGCGATCAAAGTCAGCTTTCAGATATCCAATCCTCAACTTCGCCAGATCGGCGCGGTATGAGTAGTTAAACGGCAGATCCTCGACCGTCATATCCTTGCCGTCCGGTCCCATTATGCAGCTCAGGACGATGGCGCAGTCTTCAACGTCGCGACAGATGGGCCCAACCTTGTCGATCGACCAACTGAGAGTCATTGTCCCAGAGCGACTGACTCGACCATAGGTCGGACGGAGACCGGTCACTCCGCAACGCGCGGAAGGGGAAACAATGGAGCCCCAGGTTTCGGTCCCCAGCGCAAACGGAACCAGTCCCGCCGACGTAGCCGCGGCAGGACCTGCCGAAGAACCGGCGGAACGCTCGTTCAGATTCCAAGGATTTCGCGTCACCCCGCCATACCAGACATCCCCCCAGGCCAATTCACCCATGGAGAGTTTGGCGACCAAAACGGCCCCCGCTTCTTCCAGTCGGTGGATGACTGACGCTGTTTCGTCTGCGATGTTCTGCTTGAAAACCTCAGTGCCATATGTTGTCGGATACCCCGCGACATCGAATAGATCCTTCACGCCATACGGAATCCCGTGCAACGGCCCGCGGTAGACGCCACCCGCTATCTCCTTATCCGCTTTAGCTGCCTGACGCAGAGCGAGATCCTCAGTCAGGGTAATAACGCAATGGAGTTCGCCACCATACCTCTTCAGGCGGTCGAGATACATCCTTGTGAGCTGAGTCGACGTAACTTTGCGGGTGCGTACCAGTTCACCAAGTTCGCGTATCGAAGCAAAGGCGAGGTCATTGAGGTCGGTTGGAACTGCGATCGAACCAACCGGACTTAGCGCAAGCGCCCGCCGCTGTCTATCGAATGTCATGCCGGAGGTAACAGGCGAAAAGAGCATCGAGGAAGGTTCATCGGAAGTGATCCGCGAACGGCGCAAAGCTTCATAGTCCTGGCGATATTGCGTCAGGATCTCGATCATGCTGTCGATCTCGGCGGGAGTGAAATCGATGCCGATCAACTTCTCGGCGGCTTCCACGCGACTATCGGTGATCTGTGAGGTATCAGGCGGGCTGGCGTGAACGAGTGAAGCGGCGAGAATTATGCTGCAGAAGCTGAGTATATATCCTTTCATACGTCCTGGTTTCAAGTCCGCGAATGCAGTGCAACGTGCATCACTTGTACCAATGAACAGACGCAATATAAACGCAGTTGTTGCTCACAAAGAAGAGAATTCGGTCGCAAAGTTTGCGCGTTAGAAGAGAGCGTGCCAGAATAAGTGAGATTTTGTAAAGCGCGAAGATTGCGCGATGCTCGATGTTCGAATGTGCTCACTCTCCCTTTGTGAGACTATGCCACCGCTATTTGAAGGCCTCAGGATGCCTCACGTGGAAATCGATCGCGTCCTGGTACCTCTTCGCCACAGAAAGAAGAGTCGCTTCGTCGTACAATCTCCCGACAAGCGTGATACTGACTGGATGTCCGGTACTGTCAAAACCATTCGGAAAAACCACACAGGGGTGACTGGTCAGATTTGTGAGCAGAAGATTATTCCCCTCAAATGAAGGAGACAAATACAGGTCAACAGTTTCCATAAGTCTGGCCATTTCCTGAATGACCATTTGGCGAAGCCGATTTGCCTGGATGTACTCGACTGCGGGGATCAACCGCGAAGCCCGGAATACATTCGGCCAAGCATTCTTGATCTGCCGTACCATAAGATCATCACGGCCGGATCTGGTCAACTCATCAAAGGCTGCCGCGGCCTCGGCACTGAGGATGATCGACATAGCATCGATCGGATAGTCCGGAAGCTTAATTTCTACTAGGTTCGCCCCAAGCTCCCGCAGCTTCGCCAGCGTCGCGCTGTTCGTCGCCGCAAATCCGGTATCGGCCTTGAAGTCCGCTGACAAGTACCCAATCCGCAATTCTGACAGATCGACCTGTGGAGAATAGTTGAATGGCGCGTCGACCAACGTTAAATCTATGCTGTCCGGCCCGATCAGGGCGTTGAAAACGATTGCGCAATCCTCGACCGTCCGACAGATCGGCCCTATCTTGTCCATGGTCCACGACAGCGCCATCGCCCCGGCCCGACTGACGCGACCATAGGTCGGTCGAAGTCCGGTTGTGCCGCACCGGGTGGAAGGAGAGACGATTGAACCCCAGGTCTCGGTCCCTATAGCGAAAGGGACCAAACCTGCGGCAACGGCGGAAGCTGAGCCGGCCGATGAACCGCTCGATCCCTGCGAAGTATCCCACGGATTGCGGGTCTTTTCTTTTGTCCAGACATCCCCCCACGCCAATTCTCCGAGCGATAATTTGGCGACAAGGATAGCCCCGGCCTCTTCGAGCTTCTTGATGACTGTAGCATCTTCATTGATCAATTGATCCTGATAGGGCGGCGTCCCCCACGTTGTCTTGTACCCTTTGACCGCCAGGAGATCCTTCGCGCCATACGGGATACCGTGCAGCGTCCCACGATATTTTCCCGCCTTGATCTCAGCATCCGCTTTGGCCGCTTGCTGGAGAGCAGTCTCTTCGGTCAGCGTGATGACGCAATGCAGTTGCGGATCGAACCTCCTTAGTCGCTCCAGACAGAGCACCGTGAGCTCGGTTGCGCTCACTTGACGTGTCCTGATCAACTCCGCCAGCTCTCCTATGGAGTAAAACGCCAGGTCATTCAGGTCGGCAGGTCTCGCGATCTCGCCCATCTTTGTGAACTGAATGGGGCGTCGTTCCGTCGGAAGTTTGAATCCGATCGGCAACGGATTGAACTGGATCGCCGGTGGTATGGAGTTGGCTATCTGCACGGTGCGCAGTTTCTCATACAGCGCCAGATTCTCGATCAGTGATTCCGTCATGCTGTCCCGCTCGGCATCGGTGAAGGAAAGACCGATCACTGTTTCCGCTGCGGCGGCAATATCATTGCGTCTTATCTTCGTGCTGTCCGTCTGGGCGAAAGTGGTTGATGCGAGCAAGGTTGTAAGAACTAGTACTCTGCGGAACATGCTGGTACCCCGTGTTGATGTCACTCTTTGTTGCGAACCGGCTGGGCGTACCAGCCTCGATAGCTGGCGTTGGCCATGCGGGCAAGGTCGCAGCAGTAGTCGGTCATTTCGTGCAGGCTCGGAAGCATCGGTATGACTTTCAACTCCGCCTCGACCTTCCATTGAAAATCGATGGTGCCTGGTTCGATCACCCGCTGCTTGAATGTCCGCGCGACATGGAATCCACTCGCCAGAAGCAGACTGCGGAGGGTTCCGACCCCGTTGTCATCCTCGGTATCAAACTGATGACAGGTTGTATGGGCCATTCCAAGGTCAGATCCCTCGCGCTCCAACGCCGCCAGATGTTGCGCGTTCAATTCACGATTGGTCTTCTTCAGGTCTCGTGATGAATGATCCATAACCTTCTTGTCCTGGTTCAACAGAGAGTGATCAGGACAACTCCAGATACGATTTCTCCGCAAAGCGGTCGGTCATGCCGGCGATGTAGTCCGCGACCACGATCGGTTGTTCTTCGGTCAAAAGCATCTCCCGGAACCGCTCCGGCATCAGTTCGGGCCGAGCGGAGAGCTTTGCGAAAAGCGATTCGATTATCTGACGTGCCCGTCGCGACATCTCCGCCATCCGCTCATGTCGGTATAACTTCTGATTAAGGAATCGCTTCAGTTCGGCGACTTCATTCTTCATTGTGATCGAATAACCGACGATCCGCTCCGGCGATATCGCGACATCGTTCTGTCCGTAGATGCCAAGGCGGGATATTGCCCGATCGGTCTCTTCCATTACATCAACAGTTGTACTATTGACCAAGTGCCGGACCAGTGAAAATCGACGTTCGCGTGATGAAAGATGAACCGCTACGGCCGGATTGTGCATTCCCGGCCGCGACCAGACCCCTAATTCCTCTATCTCCTCAAGCCGCAACAACTCAGAAGCCAGCCCGTCGTCAATATCGTGCGCATTATAGGCGATCTCGTCGGCAATATCAACCAGCGAGGCCTCCAGTGAGGACCGGGTCGACGGGTCGAATTCCGGGCGATGGAGTTTCACCGTGGTCTCATGCTTGGCTATCCCTTCGCGAACCTCGAAGGTCAGATTCAGGCCGGGATGGTCGGGATAGCGTTGTTCAAGCAGGTCGACCACGCGCAATGACTGGTTGTTGTGATTGAACCCGCCATGCGCCGACAGGAGATCATTCAGCACATCTTCGCCCGCGTGTCCGAAGGGAGTATGCCCGAGGTCATGCACCAGGGCAATGGCCTCACTCAGATCTTCGTTCAAGCGAAGGCAGCGCGCCATCGTACGACTTATCTGCGCTACCTCGATGGTATGGGTCAGCCGTGTCCGGAAGTGGTCTCCCTCATGCGGCAAAAACACCTGCGTCTTGTATTCCATCCGGCGAAAGGCCGTCGAGTGTATTATCCGATCCCGGTCGCGTTGGAATGCGGTGCGATATGGATGTTCCTGTTCTGGAAAAGTCCGCCCCCGCGAATCCGCGGCCTTGGCCGCATAGGGAGCCAGGGACTGCAGTTCGAGCATCTCTATATCGGCACGCCTACTTAAACTCATCCCCTTCACCTGTCTGCTTTTGGCGGTTGCCGAGTGAGATGGAAATGGTCTGCGACAAACCAAGAACCGGATGAACCGAAGCTCCATAGGTCAGCCGGCCTCCCTTGAACGAGAATTCCACGCCGCCGCCAATTTGAGTCGGGGCGGTGGCAACACCCAACATCAGAGCCGCGGTGTTACCAAGCCCGCTATACTGGCCGAGCGAAAAACGCGGACGTTCCAGATCCTGAAGTTGCACGCGACCCAGCACCGACAAATTCCTTGTCCCACGATACTCGATTTCGGTCACCCACAGCGGTTTGGTGGCAGGGCTCCCATCATTGAATGACGGCGATGTAATATTGTCCGCCCCGACCACTGCGATAAACCGGCGGTGGCGATATTCGCCGGATAGATGCACTGTCGCGGCGCTCAGGTTGTCATAATCGCCGCCGAATCCAAGTATCCGGTAGGAGCCGCCGAGCGCAACCGTCAGCGAATCAAAGTGCGCGGCCAAGGTCAATTTGGCGGTCTGCTCCGCATACAACTCGCTTTTGCCAAATTGAGAGAACCCGGCGGCGAAACTGTATCTCCCTTTTCGCCAGGCTCCCGCCAGCATGAACTGGTCGAGATCTTTCAGATCGAACGCCCTGTTGAGGGCTGTCTCAACCCGATACTCCCCGATCTTCAATGACCCGGTCGGAAGATTCAGGAATTCCGAAGGCGTTGGCTCAGAGAGCAAAGTGGCCTGCCCAAGACTCGTTCCACGGCTGGTTAGAAAGTCGTACGCGCAAGCACTGCCGGTGAGCAGTACCAACAAGAAAGATATGGTGACGAGCTTCTTCATCGTGCAATCACCACCGTTTCCTTGACCGATTCAACTCCTTCTGCTTCGAAGTAGCAGATATAGATGCCGATCGGTAGCCGATTGCCGGCATCAGAGCGGCCATCCCAGCTTATTGAACTTGTCGTCAACGGGTCGCTGTCGAGAAATGTCTTCACCAGATTCCCTGTTCGGTCATATATCTTGAGCGTATAGGCCGAAGCATCAACCACCGTCAGCCGAAGAACTGTCTCGTCCTCAAAGCCGTCACCGTCAGGTGAGAAGACCTGTGGCTCAAAGGCAATTGTCGTGCGATCCGATGTTGGCTGGGTCCAGACTGTGTTGATCTGGCCGGGGGTACCGCCTGCAGAAGCGGACCTGAGCCACGGGCCATCGCTCTGGAGTGTCTGGTCACGCGCAATTGTATAATTGTCCGCGAAACCTTCGGTATACTGATACCGGTCGGCGGCGAACCCGAAAGAATCATATAATCGCACCAGATCCCCGGTGTTATTCAGACTAGGCCAGGAGCCGGGCTGAAAGACCCGTACAGTCGACCCTGTATAAAATGTTCTGAAGGCAGTCGAGTCCTGTGCCACTATGACCCGCTCACCCGGAAAGAGTGGCGTGATAGAGTTGGTTATCTCACGAAGATTCAATTCATCCCCAATACGCCATCCGGCCAGATTGATTGTTGAGTCACTGACATTCAGCAGCTCTATCCATTCGGATGATAGCGGCAGCGCGGGATCAGGAAGAAATTCCGAGAGTATGATTGGCGGATACTGCTGACCGGTAACGCGAACAAACGCGCTATTATTGGTCGACCGCCCATCCGGACTTAAGAGCAGTCCTATCTGCGCGTAAATCCCCGGCTCTTCTAAATCGAATGAGAGTGTATCTCTGTTGCCGGGTCCCAGCGGGTCGACCGGCACCGATACAATGGTATCCTGCGTGTCAGTTGAGTCTGCAGGTTGACGACGGTACAGCAAAAGAGTCTGAGTCTTGGCGGAATCTGTCCCACGATTGAATATCTCTACTCGAATGGATGTCCCACCCAGCATTGAGGTGTGCCATACCGAATCAAGCTCCAGGTCTAGAGCGACCGGACTGACCGAATTGGCGCGCCCGGGGGTGGAACCGGAAGGATCGGCGGAATTGACCGCGGCGTTGTTCGATGCGGATATGCGCTCCCAGGAGTAACCATCTCCGCCAAAGTCATTCCAGGTCAGTTCAGAGAGTAGTGTGCTGACTGAATACAGCCGAATGTAACCGGCGTTATTGACGAGCGTGAAGCTCTCCTCGGCGATGCGAAGCGAAGCCTCCTCCGGAGTATCCCCCCACAACCCTGAACTGTCTCCCCAAACCGATTCGAAACCAGGCGAGCCCCCGGACTCCACCAGATTGCGGCAGAAGATCATATACGTGTACGGTGGAAGAAAGCCATAGCCGGACAGATTGAAGGATGTGCCGTTGACATCGATGAGGCAGGTATTGAGGTCAACGAAGCCCGACGAATCGTTGTATATCTCTATCCATTCCAGTGTGACGTTTGATCCGGGCTCATTCACCATCGCCTCGTTCACCAGCACACCGCCATGGGCCGACATCGCGCAAGTCAGAAGCAAGAGGATGTAGTATAGCTTCTTCATATCGCCCCGATCAGCTCCACGCCAAAGGCCAATTGGTGCTTGTCCGACGAACCCGCAGAATATCGCTCGGATATCTTGGTCGCCACTTCGAACGATTCTGTCAGTTGCTGTTTCACTCTCGCAAAGATACTCCAATAGTTGATCCGTCCATCAATAAAACGCGCAAGGTGCGACCAGAATTGGAACTCCGTCTCGGCGACCGGACTTACACGGATATCCGCCAGCCAGGAGAAAGCACCCTTGCCGGACTCTGGTAGTGACTGTCCGACCGTCGTCCGGAACTGCAACCTGTCTGCCTGGTATTCTGCGATCGCCCGAACTCTGTGATAGAGCGTATCCCGAGCGCCTCGCTCACTCCGGCTGAAAAGATATTGCAGTCCAATATGCCACGGCGACGCAACATTCCAATCCAATTCGCTCCGCGCTTGCAGAAGCGAACTGTCGGCGTGCAGCCATGCCGCCAATGCCTTGGTCGTGAGGCTGACATTCTGTGACAACTCACCGACCACTCCCGCCTGAATTCCGGTCTGGCCGGAACGTCTATCCGTGAAGTCCAACCCGATCTCTTCAATGCCCACTTGCTGCCTGATCGCCGCCGACCGTCCGCCGGAACTGATCGTTAAGTAGTCAGGATCGTATGTCCATCCATTCAGGTTCACTCTGCCGAATGCGGTCTTGAGTTTGGCATCCGCGAGAAATGTCCCATATGCAGACTTGAGGCCGTCCTGCAAACAGTACTCAATTTTCACTTCACTTCCGTGTGAGCGAATCAGAAGCGACAGCGCCGCTTTGATATCAGATACGGTCGAATCTGTGGCGCGGTTGGTGATACTGTTCATTGCCATTGTGAGGGAGGGTCGCAGCGCTCCCGTGTATCTGCCGACATGCAACGCCGTTGTGCGCAATGAGTACTCATCATTCTGGTTGTAGGAGGTCAACGCCGACATGTCTACTTTTCCAGCGTGAAGATCTACAATCATTCCGTTAAACCCACCGTAGTCTGGGTACAGCAAGCTCTCCCATTTCTCCCGATCGGTCATGCTGAACAGCTTGCCGCGACAGCCGACCGCCGAACCTAGCCCGAACTTGCGATTAAAGGTCCCGATCTGGACGCGCCGCACCGCACTACTATCCGGCATGTAGGTCAACGATCGTTCAACACATCGCTCGCGGCCGGTCAATTCCTCACGTGTGCGCATCGAAAAGAGCCAATCTCCTGAAGGCCTCACTTTGAGCGCCGATGTCGTCCGCGAAGGACTGGGATCTTCCAGCCTTACATGATATTGCAGCCGAAGGGCGACCAGAGACTCATTGCGGCCACGCTTCTTTCGCACGGCCGGATCGCCAGTATTCTGGATTGCCAGCGAGTCGGACAGCAAATCCTCCAGATCAAAGAACGATGGATCGATCCCATACTGGATCGCTTCCAGCATAAGTTGGTACTCGTCGAAATCGATCTCACCGGCAATGTATGCCTGATAGAGTTCATCTTCCGACGGTATGTACGTGTCCGATATTCCGGCCGCCGTTGCCTGCAGACAGCACAGCCCGGCACATAGTATGCCGGCAACGATTCTCATGACTCCCCCGTTCAGCTCAAACCATATTTCTTGAGCTTGCGGTATAATGTTCGTTCTGCGATCCCGAGACGGATCGCGGTCTCTTTGCGATTCCCCTCGGTTTCGTTCAGTGTTTTTTCTATGAGTCGTTTTTCCATTTCATCCATGGTTGCGGCTGGGACCTGATGAGCCGGCGAGACCTCAGCCGACTCAACCTCGGCCGGGAGATGCGCTGTGATCAGATCCCGCAACATCTTGATCTCAGTCCCCAGTGAAAGGATTGCCCGGTAGATCAACTCCTGTCCGGCCTGTTCGACGGTTCGACCGGTCGAAACCGGCAGATGTGTCGCGCCGGCATTCTGCTCTTCGATAAACCGCTCGACATCCTTCACATCTACGACTCCGGATGGCTTGAGCGCCGCCATTCGGGTGGCGAAATTGCGCAACTGCCGGATATTCCCCGGCCAGTCATAGCGCATCAACAAATCGAGTGCGGCATCGGAATACTCCACACCGGACTTCTCCCAGAAGTGATGCAACAGCGGCTGGATATCCTGTCGACGTTCATGCAACGGCGGAAGAACTATCTTCACCACGCTGATGCGGAAATAGAGGTCTTCGCGAAAAACGCGTTCCGCTATCGCTTCAGTCAAGTCGCGGTTGGTGGCGGCGATCACGCGGACATCCGCTTTGCGGGCTTCAGAGGAACCAACCGGATAATAGGTGCCGTCCTCAAGCACACGCAGCAATTTGACCTGCATATCCGGTTTGGTTTCGCCAATCTCATCGAGAAATATTGTGCCGCCCTGCGCCTTAAAAAACAATCCTTCGCGCTTGGCCACCGAGCCGGTAAATGCACCACGCTCATGACCGAACAACTCTGACTCTAGCACACCTTCCGCGAGAGCGCCGCAATTGATCGCAACATACGGCCGCTTGCTCCGCGTCGAATCCGCGTGGATCGCACGCGCGACCAGCTCTTTGCCCGAGCCGGAGGGCCCCACGATCATCACCGGCACTTCTGTCGGCGCGATCTTCTCAATCGTTCGCGCCACCGCCTTTAGTTTCGGCGATCGCCCGACCATCTGGTAACGGCGAAGTAATTCAATATCAGAGAGTATCGCCTCGATCCGTTCAGCCATCCGTGATTCGCCGAGGTCCCGCGACAGGTAGCCATCGAAAATCCGCTCCTGTTCATCCGGTCCGAAATGCGTATGTACAACTCGCCAGATTTCCGCGACCGGAGAGAACTTGCGAAGTCTCAGCGCAACCGCCGCCGTCAAATCCTGCCTGCTCTCTTCCACCAACACCAGTTCGATCTGACGTTCTTTGACTGTCTGGTATAGCTCGGACAACTCGGTAACTACCTGCCCGAACGATTCCCAATTGATCGCGGTCGCGATCTGGTGGGTAGGGTCAGTAAGTATGACTATGCGCTGATTTGGTTTCACCATATTCGTTTCTTACAGACCGCGACGAAGTTTTCGTTCCTTGCGCGATATCGGCCGCACGCGTGATTTCGGCTTGGAGGGGACCAGTATCTCCACTCCTCTCCGGCTGGTTTTGAGCCCCGGCAGGAAGAGATCGATCTCTGCTCGAACCGTGTTGACCGACAATACTCCCACTCGCACCGGGTCGCCCAGACGAAACACCTTGTTCTTGCGACGTCCCACTATGCGATAATTCTTTTCGTCATACTGGTAATAATCATCATCAATGGCCGACATCCGGACCAATCCCTCTACTCCCATATTCTCTAGCCGCACAAAAAAACCATATGAGGTCACCCCCGATATGACTCCATTGTACTCCTCGCCCAATCGATTGGCCATAAATGTCACTTGCTTTACCTTGATCGCCTGTCGTTCCGCGGCCTCGGCCTGACGTTCCGTTTCCGAGCAATGACTCCCTACTTGGTCTATCAGGAGATTGACTTTCTTGGCAAAAGCCGGCGTGAACTGCCCAGTCCGGTGTCGGCGCAGTAGACGGTGTACCATCAGATCCGGATATCTGCGAATCGGCGACGTGAAATGCGTGTAGTGTGAGAAGGCCAGCCCGAAATGCCCGATACTCTCCCGCTGGTAGACTGCTTTCTTCATTGACCGAAGGAGCAGCTCATTGATGAATTCCTCCTCGGGCACGTTCTTGATCGTCTCCAGGAACCGGGCTATCTGGATCGGCTTCATATTAGGCGAGACCGGGAACTTATAGCTGAGTCGCGTCATCAATTGAGAAAACGCCTCCAGCTTTTCAAGATCCGGTTTGTCATGGACACGATAGAGGAACGGTCGCGCCGCCCGCATCATCTCGAGCGCCACCGCGCGATTCGCCGCCAGCATGAATTCTTCTACCAGACGGTGCGATTCAAGACGCACCCGGTGACCCAATTCGAGCACCTCCCCCTTCTTGTTCATAACGATCTTCGCTTCCGGCAGGTCAAAATCCAATGACCCCTCGGCGAAGCGGCACTTGGTCAGCAACTGCGCCAACTCCCGCGCGACCAATAGATTCTCTATCACCTTCTCAAGCTTGCTGTCAGCCTGACCTGTATCGAAAAACTGTTGAACCTCTTCGTAGGTCAATTTCGCGCGGGACTTGATGACCGTGTCATGGATAGTCCAGGACAACATCTTTCCCTTGTGATCAAACTGCATGATCGCCGAGTGCGCCAAACGCCGTTTGTTTGCTCTCAGCGAGCAGGTATCTGCCGACAGCGCCTCAGGCAACATCGGGATCACCATCCCCGGCAAATAGACCGAATTACCGCGCCGCAGCGCCTCCAGATCAAGTTCGGTCCCTTCCTGCACAAAGTGCGCGACATCGGCAATATGCACACCCAACTTGTATCCAAGCTCATTCCGCTCGACGGACACGGCATCATCGTGATCCTTGGCATCTTCCGGGTCGATCGTGTAGACAAGTTCCTTGGTCAAATCCAGACGATTGCTGGTGTCAAGATCATCAAGCGCGGCGGCGGCTCGTTCCGCTTCGGCGAGTACTTGCTCAGGAAATTCCGTCGGCAAACCAAACCCGCGGATCACCGTCAGCATGTCGACCCCAGGTTCGCCTGGGAATCCTATCCGCTCTATGATCTTCCCTTCCGGGTTCTGATACTGATTCTCCCAACCGACCAACTGCGCGACGACTTTCTCCCCTTCCTCGGCATCCATAGTGACGTCCGGAGGGATATAGATATCGCGATGGATTCTCGGGTTGTCCGGCTGCACATACATCATCGTTCGGGTGCGGTGGAACACTCCGACGATATTCCGCGGTGCCCGCTCGATCACCTTGATGACTGACGCTGATTCACGGCCATTGAAATGCCCGGTCAAACGGACCATTACCTTGTCACCGTCCAGAGCGGTCCCCAAGGCGTGTGGTGGGATTAACAGATCGATCTCCCGTCCTTCTTGTACCAGGTAGCCGGTGCCGCCGCGAGTGATCTGAATGGTCCCGACCGCCACACTCAATTCTTCAGGCAATCCGATCCTGCTTCGTTTGAGGAGCACCAGTTCACCCGACTGAATCAATCCCTTCACCGTCTTGCGGAACTTGGCGTACTCCTCCTGCGGAATATCAAGCGCGCGGGCCAATTCCTTCATTTTCATGGGACGGTCCGCCTTGGAGGCGATGAATTTGAGGATTGATTTTGAGTCCATGAGTACCCGAAATGTAGGCTGTCACTCACTACCTGTCAAGCCCAACAAAATTTCCTGCCAAAATGACAGGAGTAACCCTCGGAATCGCCGTTATCTGATTGATTGAAAACGAATTATGGGCGTGTGAGTCGGATTGTCCTGTCGCAGATGTCCGTCAGTAATGACCTGTCATGCGAGATTATCAACTGTCCAACTGCTGCCTCTTTGAGTGCTCGAGTCAGTTGAATGAACTTCCCTACCCCTTTGGGGTCCAAACCGCAAGTTGGTTCATCAAAAATTATGAAGGGTGGCCGCATCGACAGTATTGATGCGAACGCCAGCCGTCGCTTCTCCCCCATCGAAAGCGAAAGCGGGTCGCGAAGTAAGAACTCGTGGGGATTCAATCCGACCAGCGTCAACATCGACGCTACTTGATCCTCCGACAGCCGCGATCCCAGATTCTTTGGGCCAAACAAGATCTCCTCACGACAGGTCGGAAGAAAGAACTGGCGTTCCGGCTGCTGAAAGATCGCGGCAACCCAGCCGGGTCTTGGCTCAAGGCCCAGTAGATGATTCTCCGAATCAAAGTAAAGCAGTTCCCCCTTGACCGGCTTGAGAAGTCCCGCGAGGAGCAGGCCGAGCGTCGTTTTTCCCGACCCGGAGTCACCGGCCACACCAATAAGCTCGCCCCTGCTCCAAACGAAGGAAAGTTCATCGATTACCGGCTGATCCTCAGAATAAGAAAATGAAACATCTTTGACCTCAACCGAATGCAGTACATCGGCGATAGAATGCGGCTCGATAATGTGAGCGCTTGCACGATCAAGTTCACCATTCGTGGCGACAATCCCCGCTCTCTCGCAGAATCCGCCGTTTGCGAATATCTTTTCCGGCAAGTGATCAGCTTCGAGTCTACCGTCAACGAATACAACCATCCGGGGATAGTTTTTCGCCACATCGGGATACTGCGTGATCCGAATTTCGATCAGATCCGGCTGTTCTTCGTGCAGACGTTGTAGTTCAGATTCGAGAAGCTGCTTGCCCGAAGCATCCAGAAACGAATCAGGCTCATCCAGTATCAGGATACGCGGATTGGCGATCATTACCGACGCCAGCGCGACACGCTGTTTCTCGCCGCCGGAAAGTTCATGCGTCAGTCGCGTACGCAAATGCTCGATCCCGAACCGCTGAAGTGTTTCGGTGACGCGCGCCTCCATCTCGGCCATCGGCGTCGCGAGGTTCTCCAGAGCAAACGCAATCTCGTTCTCCACGACGGATGAAACCATCTGATTATCCGGGTTCTGAAAAAGGATGCCTATCCGCGAGACTGGCGGAAGAGACACTGGCAGGTCGATACGCAACTCTCCTCTTGTCGATACAATCAAGCCCGCAATGATTCGCGCGAGAGTAGTCTTTCCGGAGCCGTTCGCCCCCATGACGACTACGCGTTCACCGGCACTGACAGACAGACTGACATCATCCAGCGCCCGCTTGCCGGACGGATACGAGTATGTAAGGCGCTCAAGTTTCAGCATGGGACATCAAAAAGCCGATGCCCTAATTAGGAGCACCGGCTTTATTTCGCAAGGCTTTTGTCTGCTCACTCAGCCCTGAAAGTTCACATCCAGATTCCGCGCCGCAAATGACTCATCCAGTCGACGGACCGGCGTCGTGGTCGGCGCCGAAGTCACGATCTCGGGATTGGTCTCCGCCTCCCGCGCGATCTGGATCATCACCTCGGCAAACCGGTCGAGCGTCTCTTTGCTCTCCGATTCGGTCGGCTCGATCATCATCGCTTCGGGGACGATCAGCGGGAAGTAGTTGGTCGGCGCGTGCATGCCGAAATCAAGGATTCGCTTGGAGATATCAGAGGTCTTCACCCCGAGCTTCTTCTGACGATTCCCCGACAGCACGAATTCGTGCATGCAGTGGGTCTCGTGCGGAAGATCGTAGTCCTTCTTCAGCAGATTCTTGAGGTAATTCGCGTTGATCACGGCATTTTCAGAGGCCGCGCGCAATCCATCCCCGCCGTTTGCTTTGATATACGCATAGGCGCGGACGATATTCGCGAAATTGCCATTGAAAGAATGCAGCCGCCCGATCGAATGCGGACGGTCGTAGTTCAGGAACAGCTTCCGCTGATGCGGCTCGCGCTCCAGCACCGGCAACGGGAGATACTTCTCAAGATCAGCGCGGACACCGACCGCACCCGCACCCGGACCACCGCCGCCATGCGGCGTGGAAAACGTCTTATGCAGGTTGAAGTGCATGATATCGAACCCGGTGTCGGCCGGTCTAAAAATGCCCATGACAGCGTTCAGATTGGCGCCATCCATGTACATCAAACCGCCGCCGGCATGGACGATATCCGCGATCTCTTTGACATTCCGTTCGAACAATCCCAACGTGTTCGGGTTGGTCATCATCACCCCGGCGACCTCATCGGACATCACCGCTTTGATCGCTTCCGGTGAAATGATCCCCTGCTCGTTGGACTTGACCTCGATGGTTGACCATCCAATTGACGCTACCGATGCCGGGTTGGTGCCATGCGCTGAATCCGGGATGATCACCTTGGTGCGATGACCACCGCGCTCTTTGTGATACGCGCGCATGATCAGCAGGCCGGCGAATTCCCCCTGCGCCCCCGCGACCGGCTGCAGCGACATTCCCGCGAAGCCGGAGACTTCGCAAAGGAACTGCTGGAGTTCCCACATCAATTGCAGTATCCCCGGCGCGCTTGAGCACGGCGCCAGCGGGTGGTGCTCCTGAAAGTCCGCGAAGGATGCCGCCTTGTCATTCAGCTTCGGGTTGTACTTCATGGTACATGACCCCAGCGGATAGAACCCTTTGTCGATGTGGTGATTCTTCACCGACAGCCCGACAAAGTGGCGCATCACTTCGTTTTCACTGACCTCCGGGAGTTTGGCATCCTCACTCCGGCGATATTTAGCCGGGATCGACCCAAGAATCTCGGATTCCGTCTGCCGCAACTCCGGAAGGGTGTACCCTATCCGGCCGGGACGGGATTTCTCGTAAATAAGATTCGACTCACTCACAGTTCATTCTCTCATTTCGGGCGGCACGCCGCCCGTATCTCTATTTTCCGCTCGGCGCGGGCGGATTTTTCAGTTTGTCGATCTGCTTCTTTGCATACTCGACATCTTCAGATTTCGGATATGTTGCGATAAAACGCTCAAATCCGCCGATCGCCGCGGTCGTGTCACCTTTCTGTCGCAGGATGATCGCCTGCCAGATCGAAGCGCCTTCGGAGAAGAGGTTGCCGCCGAAGTCCTTTTCGATCTGCGCATACGACGCAAACGCGTCATCAAGTTTCTTGGCGCGGCGCTGCAGATCTGCCATCGCCATCCGGCTCTCGCCCGATAACGAATCGGTCGGCGAACCCGCCGCGATCACTTTGCCGAACCATTCATTCGCCTGATCCGGCCCACCACGATATTTATACTTGTCAGCGATCTCGTAATACAACTTACGGTCCGCGCTATCCTTGGCTTTGGCCAACAGATCGTCCAGAGTGCCGATACCGGCCTTATAGTCCTGCACCATCTTCAAGTATTCATCCGGTGGGGCGAAACCGACAATGCGGTCGACCTCTTTTCCATCCGGCGCGAGCATCACCGCGGTCGGATATCCCGAAACGAAGTACTTCCGGGAGATTGTAGTGTCAATATCGCCATTCACTTTGGCGAGGATCATCTCATTGGTGAAGTAATCGATAACTTTGGGCTCAACGAACACGACCGTGTCCAGTCTCTTGCACCACGTTCACCAATCGGCGTAGAAATCCACCAACAGATGCTTGTTCTCTTTCGAGGCTTTCGCGAGCGCCTCATCGAGATTCGTCAAATAGGGGGCGTGCGGTTTGGATGCCGCGGCCGGGGCCGTTTCTTCCGCCATGACCGATGTGACGAACATCGCCATCATTGCCACCATAAGCGCCAGGAACAGTTTTCTCATGCGAATCGCTCCACCTGGTTATAGTTCACTCGTCCTCAAATGGGATAAGATCATCCCCGAGGACACCTTCAACGACTATTTCAGCTTCATCCCGGAATTCTCGCGGCACCATGATGACCGTGATCTCGTTGGATGCATCGGCCAACTCAGAGTCCGGTGTCGATTGTCCGGACAAAAAACGCGAAGACAGCAGCACTGAGGGGAGGTTGTTCGAGTCCAGGGCCGATTTGGCCGCCTGGGCGCGTTCGTTCTCCTTCACTCCACAAACCTCAACCCAACTATCATCCGGCAAAACTGCCGCGCGAATGCTCGAAGGTCTAGTATCTACCAGCGCCAACTGACAATCCGGGCAGACGGTAATTCCACTCATAAACTCATACTCACAACGAGGACAGAACAATCAGTTGTCCTTTCGATGCCATTTTTCGCCAAGCGTCATTTCCAACAGCTCGACGGCTTCATCCACAAACTCGGTCGGGACCTGCACATCAAAGAGTGCCTGCTTCCCCGAGTAAAAAGCGGTCAAGGTCAACCCTACCTGTCCAAGAAAGCCCGACCGCGAGACGATCACTGCCGGGATATTATATGTCGCGAGCGTCTCACGGGCAAAGTCCGCGGAGAGGCTGTCTTCTATCTCACCGATCAATTCCCATTTGGCACTATCCGAGGCCGACGGGAGCTCTTTTCCGCAGACCGGACATTCGGTCGTCTCGGCCGGCCAATCGGCGTTACATGCGGGACAGGACGCCACTGGTCGCAAACTCCTTGAGTCCCGCGACCAACTGACCGATCTCCGTTTCGTTCCGTTTTTCGGTCGCCGCAATAATAAGACAGTCGTCCATGCCCTTGTACCACCGACCGGCATCCACTCCAGCGAGAAGCCCGCGTTCAAGCATCGCCTGAACAACGTCTTGCGCCGGACGCGGAGTTTTCACCGCGAACTCACGGACGAATGGACCATTGAAATACGGCTCGAACCCGGTTATAGCGAAAATCTGCTTCGCCGCGTCATGGGCGCGCTCCGCGGACAACAGGGCCACTTTCTTCAGCCCGGTTTTGCCCAACAAGCTGATATAGACCGAGGCCGCCGTCGCGCACAGCGCCTGGTTCGTACAGATATTCGAGGTCGCCTTCTCGCGGCGGATATGCTGCTCACGGGTCTGCAACGTTAACACGAATCCCGGCTTGCCGTCGAGATCTTTGGTTCTTGCCGCAATGCGACCAGGCATGAATCGCACCATATCCTTCTTGGCCGCAAAGACACCCAAAAGCGGCCCGCCAAAGGAGACCGGAATGCCTAACGGCTGACCTTCGCCGACCGCAATATCGGCATTGTACTCACCCGGCGTTTTGAGCAATGTCTGGGCGACCAGATCGACCGCCATGATCAACTTGCCACCCACAGCATGGATCGCTTTTTCAATCGGTTCAATCTCTTCGAGCATACCGAAGAAGTTTGGCTGACCGACTAGAACACACGCGGTCTTGTCATCGACGCGTGAAGTGAGCTGGTTCAGATCCGTCACGCCATTCTTCATTGGAATAGAGACGATCTCCACCCCTCGTCCCTGCAGATAGGTTGCGATCACTTCGCGATAGAGCGGATTGACTGATTCGCAGATAACAACCTTGTCACGCTTGGTCACCGCGGTCGAGATGATGACCGCTTCCGCCGCGGCAGACGCGCCATCGTACATCGACGCGTTGGCGACATCCATACCTAATAGCCGGCAGACATGTGTCTGGAATTCGTAGATGACTTGTAGAGTCCCCTGCGCCACTTCCGGTTGATACGGAGTATACGCGGTCATGAACTCCGGACGCGAGATGATCGTCCCGACCGCCGCCGGAATAAAATGATCATATACGCCACCGCCCGCGAAACAGACCAGTCCTTCGCGATCGCGACTGGACATCTCCTGTATCTCTTTCAGCAATTCAAGTTCTGACAGGCGGGGAATATTGAGAGGACGGTTATGCCGAAGTTTCGCCGGGATCGCCTCAAGCAACTCTTCGAACGACTTCACGCCGATCGCATCGAGCATCTTGCGACGGTCATCGTCGGTATTCGGTATATACGGATTCTGCATATATGCGCTTTCTTTACCGAAGCCCGCGGACAGATGTCCGCACTTCCCTTTTTAATGTTCGCTCAGTAACTGCTTATAACCGTTGGCGTCGAGCAATTGTGCCAGTTCCGCCGGCTTGCTGACCTCAACCTTGATCATCCAGCCGTCACCGTACGGGTCACGATTGATGACCATCGGGTCGGCATCGATCGATGCGTTGATCTCTTTTACGGTGCCACTGACCGGCGAGTACATCTCGGACACAGCCTTCACCGCCTCGATCGTCCCGAACCGCCCCATCTGAGCGACGGACGCGCCGATCTCAGGGAGTTCGACAAAAACGATATCTCCGAGTTCGCCCTGCGCGAAATCGGTGATACCGATCGTCGCCACATTGCCGTCAACCCGCACCCATTCGTGCTCTTTCGTATATTTGAGCTCAGCTAATACCTTCACCGAAAACCTCCGGAGTTATTCTTTCGTTTCCTCGGCACTGACGGTGACACTTTCAGGCATCGTCGTGTCGTTTATGGCGACCGGGACGTCGACCGAGGTCGACTCTCCCGACCGCTTTAAAGTGACCAACTTTTTTTTTACGGGTGCACTCCCTTTTTCCCGCTTGAACTGGGTATCCAGAAACGCGGTGGAGTAATTGCCGGCGACGAAATCGGGGTGATCCATGATCTCCTTGTGAATGGAGATCGTCGTCGGTATGCCTTCAACAATGAACTCATCCAGGCTGTGGCGCATTTTGGCGATGGCTTCACGACGGGTACGCGCCCGCACCACCAGCTTGGCGATCATCGAATCATAAAACGGTGGAATGACATATCCCGCGTAAACCGCTTTGTCAACCCGCACGCCGGGGCCCCCCGGAATGTGGATCGCTTCTATCCGTCCGGGGGATGGTCTGAAATCTTTGTCAGGATCCTCGGCATTAATGCGGCACTCGATCGAATGCCACTTGGGAAGTAATTCAGCCTGATTGTAGATGATCTTCTCACCGAGGGCGACCCGGACCTGATTTTGCAGCAGATCGACTTCGTACGCCTCTTCCGTGATCGGGTGCTCCACCTGGATACGGGTGTTCATCTCCATGAAGTAGAAATTCCCCGACTCATCGACCAGGAATTCCATCGTCCCGACACCGATATAATCAACCATCTTCGCCCCTTTGATCGCCGCGTCACCCATGCGGGCGCGGAGTTCAGGGGTCATCAAAGGCGATGGCGTCTCTTCGATCAATTTCTGGTGGCGACGTTGGATCGAGCAATCACGCTCGCCGAAATGGTAGTAATTGCCGTGCTGGTCCGCCAGCAACTGGATCTCCACGTGGTGCGGATTGACAATGACTTTTTCGAGATAGAGATCAGGGTTGGAGAATGCCTTGGCCGCTTCGGTAGAGGCAATATGAAAATTCCGCTCCAATTCCATTTCATCTTTGCAAATGCGCATCCCCTTGCCGCCGCCGCCGGCGACCGCTTTGAGAATTACCGGATAGCCGATCTTCTCAGCGACCTCACGGGCTTCTTCAAAGCCGGAGATCACACCATCCGAACCCGGGATAACCGGCACGCCGGCTTTGCGCATTACATCCTTGGCGACCGCTTTGTCGCCCATCTGGCGAATGGAGTTCGGACGCGGGCCAATGAATGTCAGGCCGCATGACTCGCAGATCTCTGCGAAATCTGCATTTTCCGCCAGAAAACCGTATCCGGGGTGGATCGCCCCGGCGTTGGTCACCTCGGCCGCCGCGATTATGCGTTTGAAATCGAGATAAGATTGGCTGGCCGATGCAGGGCCGATACAGACATCTTCGTCCGCAAACCGCACATGGACGGCATCACGGTCCGCTTCCGAGTAGACCGCAACAGTGGTAAGCCCCAATTCGCGGCAGGCACGAATGACACGCAGCGCGATTTCCCCTCGGTTGGCTATGAGTACTTTATTAAACAAACTATACCCTTCCCACTGGGTTTTTCCCCTTATACCGCAAGGGGATTTGCTACAAGCGGTAATGATAACAGGAATTCAGAAAAAGGGCAATGGCTAAAGGGAGGAGCCGCTGACCTGACTCAAGATGTTAACCAGCAAGAGGTTGACCCATGTCTCCTCCCTGTTAAAAGTAGACGATTCCGGTAGGCGGTCGCTCGCAGTCTTGTGGGTAAGGTGAAAACCTTTCAGGTGGCGCTTACAGGCATCCCGACTCGAAAGATTCCGACAGCACTTGCGCATTCCACACCTTGGGATGTCAGCGACGCTCCCAGCCAGACCATATCCGCACGACGCCTGTCCATCGAAGCGGCCACAATCACCAAACTTCCCGGAGCAACCGCGTGGCGAAACCGGATATCCAGGCGTACGGTGACTGGATCCACCAACCCTTCGTCACGAAGCGCATGCACCATGGCCGCATCGAGGATGGTACCCAAAATACCGCCGTGCACCCGATCATCGTAACTGCGAAATCTATCTCCCGGTCGGCAGAGTCCTATGCTCTTTCGGCCCTCCCGACGAAACGTGAGGTGCAAGCCATCACTGTTATCCGCGCCACAGGCAAAGCAACGTGCATGAAATTCAGACGACCGGGAATCAGGCATAGCGTTATCCTTCCAGTCAAAAGAACCGTTGTTCAAACCCAAAAAAGCGGCGAGTAGTCTTAAAATCGACACAAAACTCATTTTTCACTTGACTTATTATGGGCATATGCTCATAATAAGTCAAGGAGAAAATGAATATATGCCACGTCCAAAGCGATGTCGTTTTGTCGCGAGTAACCCCGGTATTACTTATTTCAAGCCACGCGGTGTACCCCTGCGCACTCTCGAGGTAATGGAGGTTTCGCTGGATGAATTTGAGGCCATTCGCCTGGCCGACTACGAGGCGCAGTATCAGGAAGAAGCCGCTGAGAAAATGGGTGTATCGCGCCAGACCTTTGGACGGATCATCGAGTCTGGACGCAAGAAGATCGCGGACGCGTTGATCAACGGCAAAGCTATTGCGATCACTGGAGGTGAAACTCAGATGCCAGCACAACGAAGCTTTGAATGCGCCGATTGCGCGCATACGTGGGAAGTACCGTATGGCACCGGCCGACCGCAGTCGTGCCCTGCCTGCAAAGGGGCCAATCTTTGCAGGGCCGACGGAGAACGGGGCCGTGGCGGGGCAGGTCGCGGCAGAGGAATGAGGCGTGGTCGCTGCCGTTCGGGCCAGGCCCAATAACGAGATTATTGGAGGTAATATGAGAATTGCTGTCGCGCTGGATGCAGCATCACAAGTGAGTCGTCATTTTGGGCGAACCTCACATTATCTGATTGCGACCGTGGAAACTGGACAGATTGTCGGGCGAGATATACGAAACGCCTCGAGACTGCACGGACTAACCCACATACACGACCAACAGTCGAACGCTCAGGCCCACAGCCATAGTCAGATGACAGCCGAAGTCAGGGATTGCGAAGCAATCATTTGCGGCGGAATTGGGCCTCGCGCGGTCCATGACCTGCGGGCTAGCGGCCTGCTGGTCTACCTGACCGATCACGAAGACCCGGAAAAGGCTCTGCGACAAATGATTGAAGGTCACCTGGAACTAGCTTCACCAGATCAGGCCTGCACATGTCACAAATAGCGGTGTTGCGTTACCTCACCAGCAGCGAGGATGATCCGTGACTCTACTGATCATCCTCCTGCTCGTATTGTTGGGGAGCGCCGTGTCGGTCGGCGTGGCCGCACTCTTCCTTCTTGTGCCCGACCGCTACAGAGTTGCGTCCCTCCCCTACCTCATCAGCGTTGCGACCGGAACGCTACTGGCGGCGTCCTGCCTCGGCCTGCTCCCCAGAGCGCTGGCTCACGGCGAATCGCTACCGGTGATGGGGACATTTCTGGCCGGCCTTGTCGTGTTCTTCGTCATCGAAAAACTGGTGGTCTGGAGGCACTGTCATGATCAGCACTGCAATGTCCATACACGCGCGGCCTCACTTATACTGCTTGGAGACGCCACCCACAATTTCCTGGACGGGGTGGCCATCGCCGCAGCCACCGTCACGTCGGTCCCGCTTGGACTCACCACCGCCATCGCCGTCACGGCTCACGAAATACCGCAGGAAATGGGAGATTTCGCGATCCTCCTCTCTGGCGGCTTCAGCAGGTGGAAGGGATTCCGCTACAATCTCTACTCAAGTCTGGCGGCGCTGCCCGGCGCATTGATCGCTTACTATTTCACCGAGGCTCTGGCCGGATTGATCCCGTACGTTATGGGATTCTCTGCCGCCAGTTTTCTGTATATAGCCGTAGCTGATCTGATACCCGCTTCTCATACCTCGCAAGCGTTTGGGCGCGGGACCCTGCAGGTCATCCTCATGGTCTCCGGCATCCTTCTGATCGCCCTGATCATCCTGTGATTCACTAACGGAGCCGACACCTCCTCAAATTGGCTGGAACCGAGATAAGAGAATGCAGTTAAATATGTAAGCGCTTACATAACGTGTAGCGCTCTCATGCTCTTGCAAGGAGGAACCTGATGTCGTCTCGCTGCTGGCAATGCCTAGGTGTGGGGCTTCTGCTCATTATCGCAACCACGCACCAGTGCACCTTTGCACAGGAATCACGCAAATCTCAGGTCCGCGAAATACTGAAAGTCGCTGGCGTCGAAAACGCCTACCCCCGTTGGTCCGCTGATGCTCAATCTATCCTTTTCCAGTCTAACCGTTCCGGTCATTGGCAACTCTTCGTCATGAACGCCGACGGCTCCAATCAACGCTGTCTCACTCCAGACAGCACCAACAGCAATTTCCCGGACTGGTCCACCGCCCACGACCTGATTGCCTTTGTCTCGGATCGTGACGGAAACGAAGAGATCTACGCTATGCGTCTAGATGGCTCCGGCCTTCGGCGCCTTTCGAACTCTCCGGGAAGGGATATTCACCCCTACATTGCGCCGGACGGCAAGTCGATCCTCTTCAACTCCAATCGGGACAATCCGAACAGCTTTGAAATCTACCAGGTGAATATTGATGGCACGGGACTCAAGAGACTGACCGAAACCGCTGATGTCGAGACCTGCGCTCGCTTTTCTCCTGACGGCAGCCGAATCCTCTTCCTGAACGGTGACATGACCGAGATGAATGATGAAGTGTATGTGATGGAGGCGGACGGCTCTGATCGCATCAATCTTACCAAGTCACGGGCCGCCGAAGGCTGGCCGACCTGGTCGCACGATGGAACGCAGATCATCTTTTCATCTGATCGGAACGATGGCCGGTTTGCTCTATTCGCCATGAATGCCGACGGCTCGAATCCTATGCAACTGACCTCCCCTCCTTCTCCGTACATTGACGCTCGCGCATCTATCACGACTGACGGTAAATACTTGCTCTTCAACCGGCAGAAAGGGGATGGCACGATCGCTATCTATACTGTGTCGCTTCCGGAGTAAGACCTGTCTGCACCCAAATGAAAAAGACCTCGTCTTCCGACGAGGTCTTTCTGCTTATCTACTCACTGTAAAACTGCTAAAACTTCTGGAATCCCTTCGGCGCGTCCTTTTTTGGCTTAGGAGCCACCTGATCAGGATTATCCTCCCACCTGTCGGCCGCGCCGGTGATACCACGGAGACGCAGGTCGAAGTCGTCTGGGTTGGAGGCTTGATTCATCGCCTCGTCGAACGAGATCATCCCCGCTTTGTAGAGCTTCATGATCGCCTGATCAAACGTCTGCATGCCGTACTGTGTCTGACCCTGGGCCATCAGTTCGGGGATATCGATCGTTTTTTCGGGGGTCATGATGCACTCGCGGATGGCCGCCGAGGCTACCATGATCTCGAGAGCAGGTACACGCCCCGGTATATCGGAACGTGACAAAAGTCGCTGGCAGACGATTGCCTTAAGCGTTCCTGCGAGTAGCAGCCGGATCTGCTGGTGCTGGTGAGGCGGGAAGAACGACACGATACGCGTGATCGTCTCAACCACGTTGAGCGTATGAAGGGTTGTCAATACCAAGTGGCCGGTATCGGCCGCGGTCAACGCGATCGACATCGTTTCCAGATCGCGGACCTCACCTATAAGGATAGTGTCCGGGTCCTGGCGAAACGCATGACGAAGCGCAGAAGCAAACGTCTCAGTATCGCCGCCGACCTCGCGCTGTGAGATGATCGCTCTTTTGTCGCGATAGATATATTCGATCGGGTCTTCGACAGTCAGGATATTACAGGCACGATTCGCATTCATCTCTTCGATGACCGCCGCCAGAGTGGTCGACTTACCCGAACCGGTAGTTCCGGTAATAATGATGAGTCCACGTCTCTCCGCCGCCAACTTCTTGATAACCGGGGGCAGATTCAGATCTTCGAAGGTCGGCACGCTGGTGTTGACCGCGCGAATAGCGATACCGGTGGTACCGCGCTGGCGGAATAGATTAATACGGAAACGCCCCAGCTTGGCTACTGAGAGCGCAAGATCCATCTCGTTTTTGCGATGGAACCGTTCCAACTGCTTTTCATTGAGGATCTGCGACACGATCTGGTCCATTGAGTCGATCGTCACCGGTTCGGTGGCGATCGGTTCCAGATCGCTGTTCACTCTAAGGTGAGGGCGGACACCCACCCGGACATGCAAGTCCGACGCTCGCCGGTTGAGCATCTCAACCAGCATCTGTTTGAGTGTCATATGGACTCCCTTCCGTGGAGATTAACCGTTGGGATCGATCAGGAACAGCACTTGGCCGAACTCCACCGGCTTGCCGTTTTCGGCCAGCACTTTGGTGACTCGTCCGGTCACTTCCGATTCGATCTCATTCATCAACTTCATGGCCTCAACAATGCAGACCACTTGACCAACGGTGATACGCTCGTTCAGCGAGACGTACGGAGGAGAATCCGGCGATGGCGCGGAGTAGAAAGTACCCACCATCGGAGACTTGATCGAAACCAAATGCGCGGTATCTTCGGCAGGAGCCGCGGCACTCGGCGCTACGGCGACCGGCGCGGCCGCCGCCACCATGACTGGGGCTGGTGCCGCCACGACCGACTGAATCACCGGAGCGGATTCGCTATGACCGTTGGTCCGGCCATGCAATTTTTGAGTTATCCGTATCTTGCGGCCCCAACTTGAGACCTCAAGTGACTCTATCTCCGATTCTTCGACAAGTCGTATCAGTTTCTTAATGTAGTTCTCGTTCATCCATCTTCCTTTTCACTGGAACCCCTCTAAGAACATGGGCTTACGGCCTTTGGCCGGATCCGCCCAGAAAAAGTATACCCCGCCCACTTTAGAGTTCCAACAATTTTTTTTCAGCCCGATTGATCACCTGTCCACCCCTGGCGGTGACAATCACGTCATCCTCAATCCTTACTCCACCCCAACCCGAGATGTAGATTCCCGGCTCAACCGTAACTACGTTGTTAGGCAACAAGTTATCCTTCGACAGTTGAGACAACCGTGGCCCCATGTGAATGAATATCCCTATCCCATGGCCGGTTCCATGACCAAAGTTCTTCCCAAACCCGGCCTTGGTGATGATCTGCCGGCAAACATCATCCACCGCCTTACCGGGCACGCCGGCTCGGATCTTCTTGCACCCGGCGACCTGAGCCTTGAGCACGATATTGTAAATCTTCTTCTGACGTTCCGTTGCCTTGCCGACAACCACGGTCCTGGTGATGTCGCAAACCGAGCCGTTTACCGTCGCGCCAAAATCAAACGTCACGAAATCCCCTTTTTCCACCTTTTTCGAAGATGCCACCCCGTGCGGCATGGCTGAACGGTACCCTGAGGCAACAATTGTCTCAAACGCCGGCGTCTCAGAACCCAGCATCAACATTTGATATTCCAGCTCGGCGGCCAGGTCCTTCTCTGTCACGCCGGGCCTTACGATATTCAGTATCCGTTCAAACGCGACATCCGCGATCGCCGCCGCCTTCTTTATATTTCCGATCTCTTCCGCATCCTTGACCCAACCGAGGTCAGAAAGGACCGGATCGGCATTGACGAGCAGCGCATGCGGCAATTGCTTGGCCATCCGTTCCTGCATCGAGACCGAGACGAACTCGCCGGAGAATCCGACACGGAGGTTCTTCGCCTTCAAACTCGCTTGATCTTTGATAGTGCTGAATGAGTCACCGCTGCTGATAGTGACCGTGGCACCACGGACCTGTGCCTTGGCCTGATCGTTGTAGCGAAAATCAGTGACAAAATCCGCCGTTCTCGTCGTCACCACCAATACGCCGGAGCTTCCACTGAACCCGGTCAGGTACCGTACTTGCGGCATATTGGTGACAATCAGGGCATCGAGATTTTCAGCCGCCAGTTTTTTCCGAAGCAATTCGATCCGTTTGTTCGGCATAGATACTTTCCTATTGTTTGGCCTTCGCCTTATCCTCGGCGCGCGCCAGTTTTTCCAAATAACGTGGATGGTGACTTCGTTCGTGCAACACCTTGAACACAGTCGCCGCTAATCGCGGATAGCCCTGCGCCAAATAGAGGTCACCCATGGTCTCGGTATAAAATGGAATCGACCGGAGCGGTAGCGGATCCACGGCAGGATTCTCCTCCGGTCGGGTCAAAGTGATCACATGCGTTCGTTCCTGGGGAATCTGCTTTACTGTGCACACCAACCCCCGACACTCCGGATCGATCTCCAATATCCGTTCATAGTGTGACTGCGCGGTAAAGAGGTCATTCCGGTCATATGCGATATCTCCCACCAGCTTCAGCGCGATAAGGTTGTCCGGGTCGACCGAGTGCACCACATATGCCTGCTCCAACGCCTGATCCTGTTGGCCAACAGCCATCAACGCCTGCGCGTATATGACCCGCCCCGAAATCAGGTGCGGATCGGTCACCAAGCGTTCGCGACATTGCAGAATGACATCCGCGAATTTTCCATGCGCCAGTTGTTCGGCGGCCCAGGCGGGCCAATACCCTTGCCGGGAAAGCCGACCGGAGACAGTTTCTGTATCGCTATTGCTATTCACGTAATCTCGTTACCTACCCGCATTTTTCCAACGCGCGAGGATTGCGCTGGTCGAACGTCCCTTGGTCAACCGTACGCGTCGCACAGACCCGCCATAGGACCTGACGAAGGTCGCTCCTACGATCTCGCTCTCCGCATAGTCCGCTCCTTTGACTAACACCGAAGGCCGTATCAGCCTGATCAATTTCTCCGGCGTATCTTCATTGAACAGGACCACATGATCGACGGCTCGCAGCCCCAACAGCACAAACGCTCGGTCCCGTTGAGCCTGGATAGGTCGGGATGGTCCTTTCAGGCGACGAACCGACGCATCCGAATTGAGTCCAACTATCAACAGGTCGCCAAATGACCGGGCGCGCTGCAAGTAATCGACATGCCCGCGATGCAGGATGTCAAATACGCCATTGGTAAAAACGATCCGCTTGCCGGAACGTCGAACGCGCTCGGCCCAGGCGGCAACTCGGGTGCGGGGTACTAGTCGATCCATGCCTAGCGCTTGGTGTACGTGTAGTTTTCCTGATACGTCTCGACAAGCGACGAAAAGACTGTCCTGCCGGGTTCGCTGGATTGACGCAGGACGATCTCACGTTCAGTTTTCTTGGATGCGAACAGCAACGTCTCGAGCTCGAAGATTATCTCACTGGTCATCCGATAGTCCGAGATCGGTTCTGAAAGGATCGTGATCGCTGAATCCGGCATATTGAAAATCTGAGCCATCCGCTGCGGCGAACGGTTCGTCGCTTTGGCCAATCGTAATGGATCGGTATCAATATAGGTCATGAGACGACCATACAGTTTGCCTTGATACGACAGCGTATCCAGAAGAAAACTGAACTCAAACGACAGAAGCTCCGCGTCGTCGGGTAGCCGAATGTCGGAAGTCTCATTGGTGACGGACCCCACGCGCAACGGCCGTCCCACCAGTCGCGACATCCACATGTTCCACTCATCGATCTCTTTGGAGGCCATTAACTCGGGGCTCAGGATCTCTGTGAGCTGGCGAACGACAGAAGTATCCCCCAGCGCGTTGATCCGCGTCGCCAGGTGCTGGAAACCGTCGATCGTCTCTGCCGCCCCTATAGAGTCGATCTGCATTGTGGTTTTGAGGCCGACCATGACCTTACGCAGCAACGAGTCAGAAAATGACGAGTCACGCTTCATCCCGCAATGGGTCAGCGTGCTGAGCATTTTCCATCCGGCGCGATCCTTCTGGAGAGAGCAGTCGTACGACTTGAACGTACTGTCCGTACTCAGGCGTGTCTCGCCCAGATACTGCGTGCGGGCGCTGACAGATTGAACAGTGAACTTGACATTTGGTGGCGGTGCAAAACGCAGCAGTCGATCATCCGCGCCGGCCCCTATAGCCAACAGACTTAGGAGAAAGGAAAGAAGCAGAAGGCGAATCGGCAATGCCATGTGTATCCCGGAGATAAATCAGTCCTTGGCCAATGGCGACAATACGTTGCCATTGCGCAAATTGCGATCGAGTTCTTTTTGCAGCTGATGTTTGGTTATGGTGGCGGTCCCTAATTCTCCAACCGCATAGCCGGCGGCGGCGTTGGAGATTATCGCGGCCTCAGTCAGGGTCGCCCCTGCGCAGACCGCGGCCACGTAGGTCGCGATCACTGTATCACCGGCGCCTGTGACGTCGTACACTTGCCGCGCGAACGTCGGGATATGCGTCGGTTTGCTGTCGGTGCAGAAAAGCGACATCCCCTGCGGGCCGCGGGTAATCAATAACGCCTTGGCCTGCAACTTCTCCAGAAGTCCGTTCCCCACTTCAAGCAGATCTTTCTCTGTGTGTATCCGCCGTCCATACGCGAATCCGGCTTCGTGGTGGTTCGGCGTAATAACCGAAACCCGGCGATAATTGAAGAAATGAGTCTCTTTGGGGTCGACGGCGATGAAGATATTCCGCTGCACACAGATCTCGATCACTTGCTCCAGCAAGGTTCGCGTTATCACGCCCTTACCGTAGTCGGAGATGATCACCGCGCTGATACCGTCAGCCACTGATTGAAACCGCTTGAGCACCCGCGCTTCGGTTTCGTTGTCCAACTCGTGCTGCGACTCGCGATCCGCCCGTACCACCTGCTGCGAATGGGCAATGATACGCGTCTTGATCGTGGTCTGCCGCGATTCATCGTTGACGAGGAAATCTCGCGAGATCTGCTTCTCGCGAAGAAGTTGGGCCAACTTGACCGAGGCCTCATCTTCGCCCACAGTCCCTATCAGGATAGGCTCATCCCCCAGCGACCGGATATTATGAGCTACGTTGGCGGCCCCGCCGAGCAATATCTTGGTCGACTCGATCTGTACCACTGGCACCGGTGCTTCGGGAGAAATACGGGTCACGCTGCCAAACAGGTACTCATCCAGCATGATATCGCCAAGGATGAGGACACGGGAGCTGCCCATCTTCTCCATGATCTTCTCTATGCGGTCGGCCTTGATCATCGTTCCCTACTTATACGTTGCACAGGGTTAGGTATTCCAAGACGGCTCTTGACATATCCGGCGAATATATTACACTGGCTGGCACCTGACAAGAGCAGATATCGAAGAATACCCCCCGGAGGAGATATGGAACCGCAACCGCGCCAACAGATTAACATCGAACTCGGTGAAAAGGAAGCCGAGGGGGTCTACGCCAATATGGCTATGATCACCCACTCCCCGACCGAGATCGTCATCGACTTCGCCCGCATCATGCCCGGCTCTCCCAAAGCCCGCGTTCTGTCACGTATTATCATGACCCCGATGCATGCCAAACTCCTGGAAAAAGCGCTCTCTGATAATATCAAGAAGTTTGAAGGGCAATTCGGCGAGATCAAGGTCCACGGCATGCCGAACTCCGGCAAACCTATCGGCTTTGAATCATCCAACGAACTCGGCGACAAGTAGCCAGATCCGTTTTATGCTTGCCCGTGGGTAGCGTGGCGAATTGATTTCCCAGCATGAGTTTGGCCAAAACCACCGGAGCCTGCCCGTACTGCAAAGAACCGATCCACCCCCAGGCAGTGAAATGCAAGCATTGCCAATCCGACCTCACCGCCGCTAAGAAACAGAAAAGATCTTACTTTGCGAGGTTCAACAACTTCCGCTCCGGGTTTCTGGCCGGCGTGTTATTCACCCTGGTTATGGGAATACTGCTCTACGTGCAGTTCTTCACTGATTAAGTTTTGTGGATGGGATACGTCGGAGCTAGGCAGCACGCTCGCCCAGCAATCGAATGATCTCCCCCTCAACCATATCGACCGTGATATCTCTCATGCACCGCATGAACGCCTCCCCTTTCATCGAGCATGTGTTCTTCACACAACTGATGCACTCGAGCTCTGACAGATAGATCAGCTTCTTCCGCTTGCTGATGGGCGAGGTTTCTTTTGGATCATCGGCTCCGGACAGCACAAGCATCGGCACACCGACGGCCGCTGCCAAGTGAGCCGGACCCGAGTCATTCCCTACGAACAAACGCGCCCCTGCCATGATGGCGGCCGTCTCTCGTAAGGTCGTTTTCCCCGCTAGATTGACTGCACCCGCGGAAGCTTCCTGCACGATCGTGTCTCCGGCGCGCTGGTCTGCGTCTCCTCCCACCAGCATCGTTTGCAGTCCGTGGAATTTGCGGAGTCGTCTGACCAGTTCGGTGTACTTCTCGATCCCCCAGCGACGCGACTCCGCCACCGACTGAAAGGCTATCACCGCATACGGCGTCCCCGGCTCCACGCCGCGCACCGCGAGCAGTTCATTCGCTTTGGCGGCATCCTCATCCGTCAGGAACAACTTCGGATCCGCATATTCGATATTCGTCTTGGTCGCGCGACGAAGTAGATCGAAGTACGTGAGAGAGCGATGTTGATTGTTCATGGGCGCCGGTAGCGGCAGAGGTCTGGTCAGCAACAACCGCCGGCCGTCCGCTATGTATCCGATGCGCTCCTTAACGCCGCCCAGCTTGAACGACGCTGCCGCACCGAAGGACGGCGGCAGGATATAGCCGATATCAAACGAATGCGGCGCGAGAAGATCCTTGATCTTCATCACGGCGATCATGCCGTGAACATGCTCTGTCGGGATACGGATGATCTGATCGAGATTCGGATTCCCATCGAACAACTGCGCCAGGACCTCCGGAAGGATCAAAGTAACTGTCGCGCCCGGATAGACCTCGCGCGTTTCATTGATCATGGGGAGCGCCATGACGCAATCTCCCAGATGGTTGGGAGCGCGAATGATCAGTTTAGTGGCCATCAGGAACTAAATTTGCCTTCCAGATCGGCTTTACTCAAGTAATAGTTCTTCAATTCCCCAAGATATTTGTCCTGCGCTTCCAATAGGAAAACTCTGCTCTCCAAGTACGTGATCTCGGAAATCTCCCCGTTTTTCATCCGTTCTTCGGCGATCTTGAACTTGGTCTGGGCCAGGTCAACCTGCTGGCGGAGAACGGTCAACTTGCGATAGCTTACATTGTACTTGTTGACCAGCAGTTCGATCTCAGACCGAGAAGCCTTGAGCACTTTCTGATATTCAAGCCGGGATTTCTCCGCGGACAATCGCGCCGCCTTAACCGAGGCGCTGGAGGCGCCTCCATCCCAGATAGGGAGCGTGACGTTCAATGCCACATCCCAACTGTTAGTGTTGATATTGTCATTCGGCTCCCCCTCAACTTCGATCTTGCCGCGGCCAATCGAGTAGTTCGCGGTCAGACTTCCGGTCAACCCGTGTGCGCCGGCAGCGTAATCCGCCGAACGTTCTGCCTTTTTGAATTGAAGTTCGGCCTTCCTGACCGCGATACTTGACTCCCACTGAGAAATCGAGTTTCTCAGCGACTCTTCCGGAGCATGCTGCCCGATATTTGGCTCCACCAGCTCGAGTTGATCCGAGATTTCCATATCCAGCAATATTGCCAACTGACGATTCTTCTCGGTCAATTGCGATTGGGCATCAAACTGGTTCAGCTCAGCATCAAGTCGGCCCGATGCGCTCTCGAGCCACTTCTCCTCAGAGATCACACCATCATTCCTCTTGCTGGAATCAATGTCCGCCTTCAGCTTCGCTGACTGAAATTTCACTTCCGCAATACTGGCCTTGAGTCCGGTCTGAAGAGCCCCGACATACGCTTCTATTACTTCCTTGCGCAGGGTCGTCAGATCTTCAACCTTGGTAAGCTCCGCGATCCGGAAATCATCTTTCCGATTGTTCAGCTCATACTTGGCATCCGACGGCTTGAGCAATGGCTGGTCGAGTGAAAACTCAAAAAAACCTTGTCGGCTCTTCTCGTTGTAAAACAGCCCCTGAGTGGCAGTATTGGGATACTCCGATTCCGCGGCACTAAGATTCGCTCTCATCTGGAACCCGCCGCCTGTAATAAGCGACTGCTTCAACTGAATAAACGAAGTCAATCCCAAATCGTTGGTCTTGTACAACTGCTTCAGCGGAGAACCATAAAAGAACCGGTACGACTCATCTTCCGCGTATGAAGGCAATGAGCCGTTCAATGAGATCTCCGGAACGTAGAAGTTTATTCGGCGCGCGTGATACGTCTGCTCGGCCACTTCCAAATCTCCACGGATCACGCTCCCCCTGGAGGTGCGATTCAGCGCGATATCGAGCGCCTGCTCAAGGGTCAGCGGCGCCGCGAGTACACCTGTTTCGGTACACAGCACAGCCAGGATGGCGAGAAGTATTCCTGAGACTCTATCTATTCGCATAGGAGTTGCTCCATCTGAAAGGTCATTCGTAGCGCAGTGACTCGATTACATCCAGCCGCGCCGCTTTGCGCGCCGGATACAATCCGAAAACGATCCCAACCGTCGTTGACACTCCCACGGCCAATATGATCGAGTACATCGACACGATCGTCGGCCACCCGGCATAGAATGCGATAACGCGCGATATTAGCAAGCCGACCACAATGCCGACCGCGCACCCCAGCAAGCAGATCATGGTCGCTTCGATCAAAAACTGCCGCATCACATCGGCGCGCGTCGCGCCAACCGCTCGTCGCACGCCGATCTCGCGGGTACGTTCAAGCACCGTCGCCAGCATGATATTCATGATGCCGATCCCGCCCACCAGAAGCGATAGCCCGGCGATAGCCCCCATCACGATATTGAATATCTGTTGGGTTTTCTGCGACTGACGAAGCAACGACTCCGGTACGACAATGTCGTAATCGGGAACATTGTAGTGCCGGCGTTGCAGGATCCTCTCGACTAGCTTATTGACCGCGCCGACATCATCCAGATTTCGAACGCTGATGGTTAACTGATCCAATTCGGGAACCACGCCGATCTCCTGCTCTCCTTCATTGATGATCATCATTCCGGGAATACCGCTGGCCGGCGCCTGGCGATCAAACTTCTTCATGGCGGTATTCAACGGGATATAGATATCTTCATTGAAGTTCTTGAGTTCAAGTCCCTCGACCTTTCCGCGGCCGATGTACTTGTCCGCCATGATCCCGATCACCGTGAATTCCAGATCACCGATCCGGATGCTCTTGCCGATCGGGTTGTCGAATGCGAACAGATTTCTCTTTGTCATGGAACCGAGCACACAGACCTGGGCAAAATCGTCATTGTCGATGGCGGTGATAAAGCGCCCTATTTCGACCTCGATTGAAGAAGCCAGGACAAAATCAGGTGTGGTCGATACAATGCGCGCGGAGCTTTGATTCCCTCCGCTGCTGACCGTACTGAACGCCTCAAACCGCTGGGGCACGACGTGGGAGATCATATCCTTGAACTGCGCAATATTTTCGCCATCCGCAATGGATAGACCCTGAGACCGCTGGCTCCCTGATTCGGCCTCTGCCCGCTCATCCAGCATCTTGGAATTGACGATGATATTATTGATTCCCAGGATCGAGATCTGTTCCAACGCTTCCTGCTTGGCGCCCTCGCCGATCGACAACATAGCGATCACCGCGGCCACGCCGAAAATAACGCCGAGCATGGTGAGCGTGGTGCGAAGCTTGTGGGCGCCGAGTGATTCGAGCGAAACTTTGGCGATCTCGCGATAATCCATCAACGACCTCTGCCGCGACCCGGTCGCGGACCGGTCGGTTGCGAACCACCACCACTACTCCCCTGATTCATCTCCGGTTCAGTCGCTTTGTCGCCCGGCAGTGTCGCGCCGGCTTCGGGGTCCACCAGACAGATTGTCTCATTCCCTGTCAGTCCAGCAACAACCTCGATCTGCATATCATTTTTCCGCCCCAATTCGACCCTTTGTTGTTTCTTGTTTTCTAGGTAGACGAATGTCTCGCCCCCCTTCTCAAAAACCGCCTCGAGCGGTACGTACACGATGTTGTCCAGCTTCTCCTGGATTATTCTACATGAGGCAGACATTCCCGGCTTGAACATCTCATCGTGGTTGGCAATCGCGACCTCAACATCAAAGACATTCACTTTTGAGTTGTAGTCCTTCTTGCGTGCCAGCGTTCCCTTCTTGATGACCGTACCGTCATACACTTTCTCTGGCATGGCATCCAGTGTAACGACCACTTTCTGGCCGGAATCAACCTTGGCGGCGTCAACCTCTGATACTGTCGCCTTGACGACCATTTCTGAAAGGTCGGGGAGATTGATGATCCCCTGTCCGGGCCACGGTGAGTCTCCCTCCTGCACTTTCCCCATTGAGCCCCCCTTCCAGATTTCCAGATAAACTACCATGCCGGGAATCGGGGCGATGATCGTTGTTTGCTCGAGCTCTTTGCGGGCGAGATTGGTTTTGTCTTCCGCCCGCTTCACCTCAAGTTCAGCCTTGGCCACGTCAGAACGGATCTGCTCGAGTTTCGCGTTGAAATTCAGCTTGGCTAGTTCAAGTTCGAGCTTGGCTTCCTCAGCCAATTTGGGGGCATCATGTTTTTTTTCGTCGTAGTTCCGTTCCGCTTTTTGGAGCTCAAGCGTCAGTTGCTTCTCCTGGATCGCCAACTCTTGCTTGGCTCGTTCCAGAGACGTCCGGTTGATCTTGAGCGAAGATTCATTGTCCGTGAGATCCGCCTGCTGCTGGGTAGCATCGAATCGGATAATCGGATCCCCCTTCTGCACCATGGAGCCTTCGGGAGCCAGCCAGGTTATTTGAAGCCCGCGAATGCGCGGCGCGGTCACCGAGAAAGCGCGCTTGGCATCGACCACTCCGGTCGCGCGCAGGGAGATCATAAACTCCCCTTTGCTCACTTTAGCTGTCGGAATATCGATCTTGGGTGCGAAGATAGCTTCGACCCCGTAATAGCCGCCCAGGATGACAACGAGAACGACTCCGATGAAGATATACCTTTTCACACACTTCCCTTCCTGTCCATTCGAGACGGATTCGCGCGGCCTGTCGAGGCAAAGACCAATTGCCGGCGTAACATATAGTGTACGCTCACGCGGGGCTCAAGTTGCAGGTCAGTCCAGTTTCCAGCGACGGTGCGTCCACATCCACTGGTCCGGGTAGGCCCGTATTCCGCGCTCCAAAAAGCGGGCATACGCCATTAACATTGTCTCAATATCCCGTTCTTCGTCACCACTCTTGGGCGGGTAGATCGGTTCGCCCGGCATCAAGACGTGACGATCGTAGCTCTCACGGCGCAGCAGGAACGGCAGAAGTGGCGCGTTGGCCCGAATCGCGAACAGCGCAGGACCTTTTGCCCACGCCGCCGGGCGACCGAAGAAATCTATCCTCAAACTCCCTCCCGGCGCATGCTGATCCGCGACAATTCCCGTGATATGGTTGGCTTTGAGCGCCTTAAAGACCTGCCGTGCGGCTGTCGCCAAGGGAATCAGCCCAACCCCCATCTCGCGGCGGAATCCCAGCAGCAAATCGTCAACCTTTGCATTGTGCTGCCTCCCTACAAGAAAATCCATCGGATACCCCATCGCCGCCCCCCAGGCTCCCAGCAGCTCCCAATTGCCAAAATGGGCCGTCAGAATGATCCCCCCATTCCCTTCAGCATACGTCTTCTTGAGAATCTCTTCCCCCGGCCCGGTGACAATGCGCCGTACGCCGTCCAACTTAAGTTGCTTGAATCGTGAGAATTCGATCAATGTAAGCGCGATGTTCTCGAAAACGCGCCGGTTAATCGCCACCAACTGGTCATCCGAATACTCATCCCCCAATGCTTTCTTGAGATTGTCGAACGACACCGCCCGGCGTTTCCCGAGGACCCGATACATCAATTTGCCGAGCCGTATCCCCATCCGATGGGCCGCGGCTTCGTCCAAACGCTGGGCGAACTTCATCGCCCCGAGGGTTGCCAAATACTCTATCTGGTGGCTTAGCGACGCCAAGGTTCGTCATCCTCATCCGGATCGGTTTCTTCCGCTCGGCCCTTGCCGTACTGGAAGTCGGTGGATTCGAGTCTCTCCTGCTCTTCCCACTTCTTGTAATACTGCCGTCGGCGTCGGTATTTGAGAAATCCCCCCACCACAACCACGATCGCGAGAAATATCCAGAGCCAGAACGTGTCCATCAGAAAACTCACCAGGTTATAACGCTGTGTCAGATACTCGTGAAACTCTTTTTCAAATGCCTCTTCGGTCGAGCCGGTCGAGTGCATCAATGCGCTGTCGAGCGGTTGACCTGAAGCGATACCATCGAGCAGGATAGTAAGCGCCTCGAGGCCGTACTGGTCAACGAAATACTTAACCGCCAGATACGACTGCGAATACGCCACTTCCGCCTTGCCGGAGTTGAATCGATTGACCCGATCGATCTCCGAGAGCGGAATGAACTGACGAAAGACCGCTGCCTTGCTCATCGCCAGGTTCTGCGACCACCCCCACTCCGCCGCCACATACATGGCGATCCCTTCGTCGAGCCATCGTGGGGCCTCGCGAATTCCCAGCCTATCCGCCAGCGCCAGATGCGCATACTCGTGGGCGATCAACTCCGGCAGAGACTTCTGGATCACAAACCGGTCCGGCGACTTGATCACCATGCGCCCTTTATACGGCAACGCCGCGGCGGCCCCCCAGTCCGGGAACTTCCCTCCGATCAACTGTGCGAATCTGTCGGCATCGTCAACCACATACAGTTCTGGACGGTAGTCGAGGGTGTCCCGGAGTAGCCGTGCCAGTTTGTCGCGGGCGATAGTCAGCGAAGAATCAACCTGGGCCAGATGGGTTGGGTTATCCAGATAGATGGTGGCGAACCGATGTTGAGCAGTGGGTTGGAGATTATCCTCCGCCGCCAGGGGTGGCCAGAGACACATCCAGGCAAAACAAATGAGCACCACTTTCCGCACAGACATAAGCCTATAATAGCCATTTGGCTGGGCCGCACAAGCGATGTTACATGGACTTCCGTCCCTTCACTTTGTGAATACTTTCTCAATACCAATTGACAAGTCCGTCGCCAGTGACTACTTTGTGAGACAAAACTAATCTGCAATTCAGGAGCTGGGCTATGGAGATTTTTGAATACGCGATGAAAATGGAGATGGATGGCCGCATGTTCTATATCGAGCACGCCAACAAGGCTACTTCTCCCGAACTCAAGCGCATCCTGCTTGAGCTGGCTGACGACGAACAGAAGCACTATAATATCTTTAAGGCTCTTAAGGACGGCCACTTCGCCGAGTACAAAGAGGCGGAGAAGACCACTATTCTTGCGACGGTCAAGAATGTATTCGAGGCCCTGCGAGCCGAGCACAAGGACTATTCATTCCCCCCAGACGCACGGCAGATTTGGGAGCATGCTCGTGAGGTAGAGAAAAAGGCGGAAGCATTCTACCGTGAAAAAGCCAAGGAAGTTACCAAGCCGGAGCAGTCGGCTATTTTGCATAAGATCGCGGATGAAGAGCACCGTCACTGGGTGACGATGGACAATGTCATTCATTTCCTCGATCGCCCGAAACAGTGGCTGGAAAACGCCGAGTGGTCCAATATCGACGAATACTAGGCTGTTCTGCGCATAGGCAAGTTCATCTGGCGGCGACCCTGTAGGGTCGCCGTTTTGTTGTCACACGGCCACCTTTTGCCGGGAATGTAGACCAAACGTGTCCCCAAATCGGGAAAATCGTGAACCCAAATGCACAAAAATTGGTGTATTTTACCATTGTCGGGGAATATGGAACGCGTGTGATCAACACACGCAAGGACTAACCCGTTGTTGGACAATTGCCGATCGAAGTAGTTTGGGGGCGGGCACTAAAATTGCTCTTAATCGCTTGTTCTGTAGAATCTTCAACCTCTAAACAAGAGCAATCGGAGGAAATACCCTTGCTCAAATGGCTTAAGATTCTGATTCTCTCCGCCTGTCTTATGGCAGTGGCGGGAAGCAGCATGGCGTTGCCGCAGGTCAACCAGTGGATCTCCTACAACCATGGCGTGGCATGGGATTACGACAATTACGTATACGATTACGTGTCAAATGTCGATTTCTATACTGCCGGCAGCTTTGGTCTGGGCTTCCTGGATGGCTACACAATCGGCACCCAGTCTGGTCTCGACCACAGCATGAGCTGGTCTCACACTCTCCCCGGGGACCTCTCGGTTCCTCCGGGAACAATCGAGAGAGCTCTCCTCTGGATCGACGGTTCACGGATCGACGACAATGACAACTGGGTTAGCTTCCAGGGTGTCTTCCAGTGGGGCGGTCTAAATTCGCAGGATGGACCATGGTGGGATTTCCTGGGGTTGCTTGGCGACAACACCCTGGTTAACCTCACTGATGTCAACATCCCCGGATTCTGGAACCAGGGCTCGCTTGATGTTTCGATTACGGCCGGTGAACGGAGCCTTCGCATCAACAGTGCGTCCCTGGCTCTGAGCTACACCGCGGGTCCGGGATCCAACCCGACCACACCTGGCGTGCCGGAACCGGCTACCATGGTGTTGTTCGGTCTTGGCCTGGTGGGTGCGGGTATCGCACGCCGTTTTCAGAAGTAAGACCTCTCAGAACAGGCAAGATGAGGCAGGTGATCGCTTTCGCGGTCACCTGCTATTTTTTTGCGGAAAATCGTCCGGCGCTGGGACAAAATCGACGGATCACGCACTCCCCGCACTTCGGTCCTCGTGCGATGCAGGTGCTCCGTCCATGCAGAATCAGAAGGTGAGAAAAGTCTATCCAGTCCGCCTTCGGTATCAATTCCATCAGGTCTCTTTCGATCCGCTCGGGCGAGCGTTTTGAACTGAATCCAAGTCGAACGCTCAACCGGGCGACATGCGTGTCGACCACCACTCCCTCAGCCAAGCCGTAGCCAGCCCCCAACACGACCGAAGCGGTCTTGCGCCCTACGCCGCGAAGCCGAATCAATTCCTCCAATGTGCGGGGAACTTCCCCCCCGAAATCCTCTATCAACTGCCGGGCGCTCTCGTTGATCGCCCGCGCTTTTGAAGGAGCCAGGCCGACTGAAGCGATTTCTTCCTGGATCTCGGACACCTGTGCTTCTGCAAATGACTTGAGACTGGGGAATCGATGAAACAGCCTCGGTGTCACCATATTGACCCGGACATCCGTCGACTGGGCCGAAAGAATAACCGCAAAGAGAAGTTGATAGATACTGTCGTATTGAAGCGCCGTTTTGGGGGCCGGGTATTGTTTCTTGAGCAAACTGACAATAGTCGCCGACCGCTTTCTCCGTGATTCTTTGGATTCGCGCGGCATCTGATTCACTCGCAGGCGAGAATAACCACCCGGTCCAGATTGGCCAGATCCTTGAGAATGGAGATCGAACTGTACCGTGAATCACTGTTGGTCAGTGCCGCCACTTTCTCTGCCTGGTCATGTCCTATTTCAAACATGATCCGTCCGCCGGGCGCCAGGTAGGATGGCGCGATCTTGACGAGTTCCTTGATGACATCCATTCCCTCGCCCCCCGAGGTCAGCGATATCTTCGGATCAGCCAGAACTTCCGGTGGCAATGTCGCGTACTCATGCTCCGCTATATAGGGAGGATTCGACAGGATCAGGTCAAACCTCTCATCCGGTCGCACGGCGGAAAAGAGATCAGATACGCGGAATTCGATTCGACCATTCAATTGGTATCGTTCGGCATTCTGTTTGGCCACGGCGATCGCCTCGGGAGAGATGTCGAGCGCTACATACTGCCCGATTTTCAGTTCGCTCGCTACCGTCAGGGAGATCACGCCAGAGCCAACGCCCACATCGAGTATCTTGGGTGACGCCAGCTTCCGCTTCTGGACGAAGGAGATCGCTGCTTCACAAAGAAGTTCCGTTTCCGGCGCCGGCACCATGACGGCTGGTCCGACTATGAATTTTCGGCCAAAGAACCAGCACTCTCCGAGGATATGCTGGAGTGGCTCGCGCGTCAGCCGGCGAGCTATGATCCGGTCGATCTCCGCGCGAACTTCCGTGGTCAGCCGTTCCGCGCCGTGCAAGACCAGTTCCATTCGTCCCACATTCAGCACATGGCAGAGGATCAGTTCGACTTCAGCATCCGCCTGGTCGATCCCCGCCGCGGCCAAAACGCGGGATTTTTCGGCAATGAACGGCGCCAGCGACATGGACATAACTACTCCCACTCCTTAGTTTGCAAGCAAATGCTCGATCATGCAGCTTTCCGGCTGCGGAACCATCCGATCAGATACACCAGCGCCCAGAATCCGATGAACCCATAACAGAACGAATAGGTCAACTCTTTCGAAAATTGAATCGAATGTGGAATGAGATAAATGAACAGCATAACCGCAAACATCCCCAACCCGAACCAGCCAAGTGTTTTCGGGCCGAAGATATCTCTCCCTTTGCGTCCGTTAGTCAACGATCGAACACCGATCAGTACAGCGAACAATTGATATACAAACAGCAATTGTGTCTTGTTGTCGGTAGCGTCGGTGCCGAAAGGAACTCCTTCCCATATTCCGCCGAACGCGTACCAGTTCATGGCAAATCCGAACGGATACCCGCCAATAAGCGTCATGACGGCTGACGCAAAGAGATACTTCAGCATTGTTCCGGGTGTCTCACTGCCGCGAATGACCGAAAGCGAGTGCAGGGCCGCCATAGCCACACAAAAAACAGTCGCGAACATGAAAGCAATGTGAGGTAGAAGAATGACCTTCGGAACATCGCCGAAATACTTCACGAAAAACGGCTTGCCGTTCTGCAGCAGGAAGGTCGCCAGCACTGACTGCGCGTCATCCACTATCTGTACATAATATTGAATCCTTCCACCGCGCGCTCCGGTGGACATCTCAAAGAAATAACTCCCGGTCGTCGAATCCGCCAGGATCATCGATTGTGAGCGATACGCCGCAATGTCCGCCAGGTCATCCTGCTCGGATTTGGCGTACCGAAGGACCGGCTGGATCTGCTCGGTCAGGTTGCCGGTGATATTCATGGTCACCCGCACCCTGCTGTTCTCGGCGAATTTTGGGACGGTGGTCAGCTCGAACTTGTAGCCGTTTTCATAATGAGAAACGAACTCCGGTTTTCCGCGTGAGGCCCGCGATGCTACTATCAGCATCACGATCGTCAGCAGAATGGCGCCCGCAAAGCGAATGGTTTTGAACATATGGCCCGGTGAATTAGACGGCAGCCTCGGCCCGGAGACGTTCCTCCTGGTCGTGCTGGCGTAGTGGTTCTATGAGTGGATCGACATTTCCTTCGAGAATATCCGACAACGCGTAGATCGTCAGATTGATGCGGTGATCCGTCACGCGCGACTGCGGGAAATTGTAGGTCCGAATCTTGGCCGACCGGTCCCCGGTCGAGACCATCGACTTTCGCTCTGCCGCTAGTTTCGCCTGACGGTCCGCGATCATTCTGTCGTACAACCTCGCACGAAGGACCTTGAGCGCCTTCTGTTTGTTCTTGAGCTGCGACTTCTCATCCTGGCAGGTCACGACCATGCCGGTCGGGATATGCGTGATGCGGACCGCCGAATCGGTCGTATTGACTGACTGCCCTCCCGGCCCGGACGAACGGTAGACATCGACCTTGATCTCATTCTCTTTGATCTCGATATCTATCTCTTCCGCCTCCGGAAAAACCGCGACCGTGATAGCCGAAGTATGAATTCTCCCCTGCGTTTCGGTCGCCGGTACGCGCTGCACGCGGTGAACGCCCGACTCATACTTCATTGTTCCGTATGCCCCATCACCATCGAGCGAGAAGATGATCTCCTTGAATCCCCCCATCCCCGATATCGATGAACTAAGTATCTCCATCTTCCAGTGCTTGGCATCTGAAAAGCGCTGATACATGCGGAAGATATCTGCCGCGAACAGCCCTGCCTCATCCCCGCCGGTTCCGGCGCGTATTTCAACAACCGCGGACTTGTCATCCTCGGGGTCTTTCGGGAGTAACTTGACGCGGAACTCCTTCTCGACCTCTTCGACCAATGGCTCATTCGCTTCCAGCTCTTCGCGGGCCATCGCCACCATTTCCGGGTCATCGGATCCCATCATCTCGCGCGCATCCGCTACCGACCTGCAGACCTGTCGATATTTGCGGCCAGCCTCGAGTACTTCAACTAATTGACGTCGCTCGCGGTTGAGCGCAATAAACCGCTTCTGGTCGCTCACGACCGTAGGGTCAGAGAGTGACTCATCGAGTGCGACCAAGCGTTGTTCCAGTTTTTCCACTATATCCAGCATGACAAGATCCGATTTTTGGGTGAATGTACAGGGATGCCTCCCTTTCGGGCAAGCAGAGAAACGCGATTGAGCGTCGCTACGAGAGGGCGGTGACTTTGGAGGTCACGCGAGATTGGGTCGTGCCGAGAGAGGCCTCAAGCGCCGCGATAGCCACTTCGATCTGGTCAAGCGATGGCTCCTTGGTCGTGATCTTCTGCAGCCAGAGCCCCGGCTTGATCAGGTAACGGGTCACCGCGTTGTCGCGTGTTTTTCCGGAGAGCTTGAGTAGCTCATACGAGGTTCCCGCGACCAGCGGCAAAAGCGCGAAATGAATCCCAAAACGGGTCAACAACGCCGGCGGATGTCCCGCGTACACCGCATACAGCGTGTCAGAGACCGCGTAAACCGCTATCGCCAAAAGTGCGACTATGAGGATGAAGGACGTTCCGCACCGCGGATGGAACCGCGTGTGGCAGGCCGCCCGCTCGGGAAGCATATCCTCACCCATTTCGTACGCGTAGATCGATTTGTGCTCCGCGCCGTGATACTGGAATATCCGATAGAAATCTTTGAAAAATGTCAGCGCGTAAACGTAGGCGACGAAAATCGTCAATCGTATCCCGCCTGCCAACAGGTTGAAGGCCAGAGCATCCTTCTTGATTCCGATGAAACTGGCGACCGCCAGCGGCAGGAAGAAGAAAAAGAAGATCCCCGCGCCAAGCGCGAAAACAGCTGAGCCCGCCAGATAGAGCGAATTTGCCTTCTTCGGTTTAATCTCGGCCGTCTCCCCTTTGGCCTGCGCCTCCTGCTTTTCCATCTCATGGATCGCGATCTCGGCGGAGAAATTGAGCGTCCGGATACCGAGGATCATCATCTCGACGAACGCCACCGCTCCGCGCAAAACAGGCGTATTGAGGAGTTTATAGCGGGAGGCCAGTGAACGGTACGGCTCGGTTTTGACCACGATCTCGCCGGAGGGAATGCGAACAGCAGTCGCGACACGGTCTTTCGAACGCATCATCACACCTTCGATCACTGCTTGTCCGCCAATATTCAGATCGGGCACGCTGTTCCCCTGGCTAAGGTTTCCTGAGTCGGGCTGTCTGTGGGTGTCCGTCGCGCGACGGAGTTTCGATAATAGTACGCCGCCACCAGCATGACCGATGGCGACAAACTTCTTGAGACTACTTCTTGTCGCCGAGCTGGCCGTATTTGCGGCGGAAACGCTCCACGCGTCCGGCCGTATCCATCAGCTTCTGTTTGCCGGTGAAATACGGATGGCAGTTGGAGCAGATTTCCACGGCGATCTGCTTGCGGGTCGACCGAGTCTTGTACTGGGCGCCGCAGGCACAGGTGATCGTCACCTCGTTGTACTGCGGATGGATGCCTGCTTTCACGTTCACTTCCTTTATGACTGCTGTTCAAACTTTCTCTTCAACAAACAGAACAACAGGCGGTTCCAGCCATGCCGGTCCGCCGGAGCCTGTAAATATAATGGATAGAACGGGTTTGGCAAGGCGAAGTTGGGTTGGATGCATGAGCGAGGACCAAACAGACATAACCCATTGATAGACATAACAATAGGGTGTCCTTTATGGCTTCAGCACCACCGACCAATAGTACTTCTTGTAGGTCATTCGCTCAATCGACATGGCCGGTTCGAATATCCGTCGAAGCTCTTCCTCCTCGTAATAATTCTTCAGGATCACATGCTGCTCGCCATTTTCCAGATACCGGCGCTTGAAACTGTTGCCGAACTCGTCCTTCCGGACAAACTCATGATGCGTCCCTTCGGCCGGCGGATTATTATCGATCAACCAGACCTTTCCACCCGGCTTGAGCGGTTTCCGGAGCAATTCAAAGAAATTGTCGAACTCCTGTTTTGGCTGATGCGAAAACCAGAATCCAACCGCGACTACATCAAACGCCTTCTCCGGCCACGGATGCGCGAACATATCGGCCGCGATGAATTCCACCGGACAACCAAACTGCTTCTGCTTCGCCTGAGCCAACATTTCGGGCCAAATATCTGATGCCGTCACATGCGCGGCGGTCTCGGACATGACTTTCGTCCAGTAGCCGGTTCCACAGGCCATCTCAAGTACAGCCTTGCCGGCAACCAGCGCGCGAAGGCGATCCGCTTCGTCATCGATCTCTTTCCGGCGCTCCGGGATCTCCCGGAAATAGATCTGCTCATACTCTGCCGCCCGATGCCGGTAGTACTCTTCGGTTGGTTTATCCCGCATTCTGCTCCTTCATGGCTATCGCCAGTTTGCGGCCGAGCTCCTTCGCTTGTTCGACAACCTGATTGTCTCTCGTGGCCGAACCGATCTCGACATCCTCATGCGACCAGGTGACCATCCCGACAGACGCGATCTCTATCCACTTGAAAAAACCAACCACCGTCCGCCGCGCCCCCTCGAACCAGCCGGATTCTCCTCCGACAAACACCATTGCCCCCGGACGTTTCTTCGGCAGCAGTTTGAGAAAGCTATGCTCCGGATCGATATTCTTGAAATCATACGGCCGGAAGCAATTGCATCTATCGATAAACGCTTTCGCCTGCGCCGAGACATTGTCGAAATAGATCGGCGAACCGAATATCAGCGCATCGCATTGGACTATCAGGTCGTATTGCCTGTCAATCTCATGAAAAAAGCAGAAGTGTGGCGTTGGAGCCTCTCCACACGCCTGACAAGGGATGAACTGAAGATCAGAAATCTTGATCGTCTGGATCTCCGCATTTTCTCCCAATGCCAGGGCACACTCATCCGCGACGATCTTCAGGAGCTCGTCAGTCGATGACCCCTTGGTTGGCGAGCCGGATATCAGCAGCAGCTTACGCATTCTCATCTGCTTCCATCTGCTCCAGTTGCGCCATCATCTCGATAAGCAGATTCTCCACCGCTTGCTTTCGATCTGAAGCTCGCTGCAGAGCCTCCCAATCATGGCGGGGGATGTTTGCCGAGATATCCGCCTCGAGCTGCTCCAACTCCTTTTCATGGTCAGCGATGCGTGAACGGAGTGATTGCAGCTCCCGCTTCTGCTTGGTCTTCTTGCGCGACTGCTCCTTCAGCTCAAGATAGCTCTGCTTTCCGGCCGCCTCCTTCGATTTCGGTCCCTGCTGCACAGGCGCCGGAGTCGCTTTCTCACGGAAGTAGCTGTAATTCCCGTTGTAATTCCGTACTCTCCCCCGGTCGATATGCAGCACCCGGTTTACCACCGCATCCAGGAAATACCGGTCGTGGCTAACTATAAGCAGAGTGCCGTCGTATTCTCTGAGCGCTTCTTCCAGCGCCTCGCGAGCATCGATATCCAGATGGTTCGTCGGCTCATCCATAATGATGAGGTTGGCCGGATAGTACAATAACCGCGCCAGGCAGAGCTTGGTTTTCTCTCCGCCGGAAAGCGCAGCCGTTGCTTTGAGCGATGCTTCCCCCGTGAATCCGAATCGCGCCAGAAAGGTCTTGATTTTGTTCACATCCGCAGTCGGATCCAGTTCCCAAAGATTATCCACCACCGTCGCCGACAGATTGAGGTCGGATAGTTCCTGATCAAAATAAGCGACATCGACATTGGTCCCGAGTCGTAGCGATCCCTCTAATGGCGATATCTCACCCAACAGTGCCTTGAGAATGGTCGATTTCCCTGAGCCATTTCGCCCGATCAATCCGACCTTATCCCCGCGAAACAGATCAAACTGAACATCCTGTACCACTGGAAAACCGTCATACCCGAGCGTTAGATCTTCCACTGCCAGTACATGATTAAATGACCGTCCCGACGACTCGACACGTATCAACGGTCCTTTCCCGTCCCCTTTCGGCGGAGGGATCCGTTCAATGCGAGCGAGATATTTCAGCTTGGATTGCGCCTGCCGAGTTTTTTGCCCGGCCATATTCCGGCGGACAAAATCCTCGAGTCGCTTTATCTCTTCCTGCTGATGTCTATATTTGTGTTCATGCAGGCGCTTCCGTTCATCCCTGTCGACGAGATACTTCTCAAAGCCGCCGTGATAGACATCGATCTTCCCAAACCCGATCTCCCAAATCTGGTCGACAGTGTTGCTGAGAAACGCGCGGTCATGCGACACGACCATGCAGGCGGCATTAAGCTGCTTGAGATACTGCTCCAGCCACATGGTTGATTCAATATCCAAATGGTTGGTTGGCTCATCCAGCAGGAGAAGATTCCCTCTTCCCGCAAGCAGGCGGGCCAATCCGGCCCTGTTCTTTTCCCCACCCGACAGATGCTTAAGCTTGTCGTGGTGTCGCGACAGCGGAAAACCCAGCCCCAATAGAATGGTCGAAATATCATTCTCTAGCGCATGGCCATTCAGCGCCTCGAACTTCTGGTGAAGCGACCCTAACTGCTGCAACGCCTCTTCGTCGTGCGGTTGCTTTTCGAGATGATGCTCCAGCCGCGCGATCTCTTTGCGCAGATCAAGAATATCCTGCCGTGCCGCGGCTACGAAGTCGAAGATCGTGAATTCGAGATACTCATCCTTCTCCTGTTCGACATAATCAACGACCGTCCCTTTTGCGCGAACGACCGTCCCACTATCCGGCTCCTGCTTGCCGGCCAGCATCTCCAGCAGGGTCGTTTTCCCGATGCCGTTTTTCCCGACCAGGCCAATACGATCTGAATCCTGAATAGGGAAAGAGACATCATCCAGAATGACCTGTGAATTGAATTTGCGGGAGATATGTTCGACAGCCACCAGAGTCATCGGTCATTCCTCCGGTTCGGCACCCCGTGCCAGGATCATCTCGGCGGCCAGAAGTATCACCGCCGCCCAGGCAAAAAGATGCCACAGCTCACGTCCAAAGCGAAGTTGCGCCAGTGAGGCCGCGATCGGTTCTCCCTGCTCGAGTTGCTTGAACTCTTTCGCTCCAAGCGCCGTGGCAAATTGATCGGGATCCACCGAGGCAAGATCAGCCTCTTCCGGCTTGAGGTTTGCCGCAAACCGGTCAACTTCCCGCCCGAGATAATTGATCGAATAGATCCCCGGCTTTTCCACCGGACGGGCACGCACCACCAATGAACCCTGCGACTCCTCCGGCGGAAGGATGTATTCGAGTGAATCTGGCGTCAGCAGATTGAGCGAATACTCCATAGACCCGCTCGTCGGCATCGCCCGCGAGATAGGCGTCCCGATGAACAAGCGAGTGTCCAGCGATGACAGGTTGGCCGCCAGATACTCCGCGATTCGAGATATCATAGGCACAAAAAACGCGTGTCCCGGCAGATCAGTATATTGTGGAGAGATCGGCGCGGCGAATGTCAGGACCTTCCCGTCGCCATATTGATTCTCCAGCAGTGCCGGACGGTCCCCGGAGAACATCATCAGGGCGCGCGCCTCGCGCGATACAGTCACTGTCGGAAGCGTGTAAAACTTTATCTCCGGCGGTTTGGTCCCCTCCAGACCAAAAACAGAAAATATCGGATGTTGTAGGTCAATGGACTGGACTGTAAAGAACCCCGCTCGGGTGAATTGTTGGAGTACCGGCGCGGTGAATGTCACTCCCGTCACACTCGACCAGGCGGCATTAAATTCTTTGATATCTGTATTACCTCCGTAGGTAATAAACAACGCGCGGCCACTCTGCACGAATGCCCTCAGCCTGTCAACATACCCCTGCTCTATTTTCGGCGCTCCAGCCAGCACCACCACATCGTACTCATTAAAATCCACTCCGCTGAGCAACTCGGGCGTGACTGTCTTGATCGACCACGCCTGCGACAACTGCGATGACGGCATCAGCGCCAGTTCGATGAATCGCGAAGACTCATCCCCTGACACGATCAACAAGTTGAATCGATCCGGTATCTGGAAACTGAAATAGTACCGATTGTCGGCGAGAAACTTGTCATCGCTCAGTTCCACATAGCCGGCATGGAATCCCGTTCCTGATACCGTATGACTGAAGCGAACTGTGCTTTCACCGTTCGCCGCTATCTGCGCCTCGGTTTGTGAAACACGTTTCCCGTCCAGAAAGAGCGATGCCAGCAGGTCTGTTCGTGACGCATCTCCGTAATTCTTCAACGAGGCCGTCAGGTTGAACTCCAGCCCGGGCTGGATCAATTGCCCGCCAAAGTCGACCCCGGTGACGCCACAGTTCTCCACCTTTTCGATCGGGAGATCGACGAAATAGAGTTTCACGTCCGCCGAGTCAAGTATCGTTCGATCCGGCAATGTATGACGCTGGCGATCACTGATGACAAAGATCTCTTTGTTCACATTTTTCGCCGAGGCCAGTCGCGACACCGTTCCTTCGAGCGCGCTCTGAAGGTCCGCTTCACCATAACCGGGGTGGATGGAGGCCAAGCGCTGCTTCGCCGCCGCGGCCGACCCGAAGGAGGGCGCCACCATTTCCCCATCTGTCTGACTCAGCGGCACCATCATCACTTCATCCGACTGGCCGAACGATGCCAACAGCTCTTCGGCACGCGTTTTCGCGAGATCAAACAGATTGCCATCGGCTACGTAGCGATTCATCGACGCTGAATTATCGAACAACACCACCGCCGAAACGGTCGCGTGCGCCCCGACCATACCCGATTGACTGGTGGGACGAGCGAATGCCAGCACAATAGCCAGGATTATCAGCATGCGCAGGATCAACAGAACTATCTGGCGTACTTTGAGGCGCCGGACCTGGCGGCGTTGCATCGCCTTTAGATGTTTGAGCGAGGAGAATTCGACGATCTTGACACGTCGACGAGAGAAGAGATGGATGATCAGCGGAATAAGCGCCGCTGCCGCCGCAAAAAGCGCTGTCGCATTCAGGAAACTGAACATACGCTACTGCCGGTACGGGCGCTCCAGCCACCGGCGTGCTTCTGCCTGGTGATATGCCGCCGACCGCGAATTGATCACATGGCGGTAGTAATCTTTTGCCACATCCCGTTCACCACGAATATCCGCGAGTTTCCCCAGCCACAAATACCCCATCCCCTGGTAGAATGGTCGCGGATCGAGAAAGACCGACGATATGATCTGATTGGTCGCCTCTCCGGTATCCTCTTTCCCCAGCATTGCAATGCCGGTCCAAAGATAGATCGTCGGGCTGGCGGCCATCCCCGGTCCACTCTGCCGAAGAACGTTCAGCGCCTCATTCGCGTAGGTCATCGCCTTGGTTTTGTCGTTTTGCGATTTCGACGGCATAAGCAGTGAGAGCATCATAACGCGCGGCTCAACATACGGCACTCCTTCACGAGAATCCGCTATGAGCTTTGTAAGCAGCTTGACACACTGGGTTGTATCGCCCATCACCAGTGCGCTAATGGCGAGGTTGAAATCCAGCAGCGGATTGAGCGTATCCAACGATTTCGCCTTAACCAGATCAGTTTGCGCGTCGCTCATTTTCCCGGCCATCAATTGGTAACTTCCCAGCGCCATCCAAGCTGTCGCGTTCGCCTCATTGTACTGTACCAGTTTCTCCTGCCATGTCGAAGCCGCGGCATAATCGCCGAGGTAGAAATGGATCCGCGCGATATCACTGATCACTCGCGCCGAATCCTCTTTGGCCGTCACCTTGCTCAGTTGCGCCATCTTCATTTTCAAAGTGCCGGAATAATCAAACATCGCCTCAGCCTGGTCCGCGTATTGCGCCAACAACTCAGGCTTGATCGTCACCGTGTCGACATACTTCAGCCATTCCGCTTCCAGATCAGCGACCGACTTATCATACACCTGTTCGAGTGTTGTCAGCAGATTCAGATCATCCGCCGCGCGATACGCTTCCAGAAATCTGTCGATCCGATACTGATCTATCAGGTAGCGCACAAACGAAGCTGACATGCGGTCCGCCACGATCGGCTCACTGGAGAGATAGGTCCGCGTGCTGAACATCGACGCCAGCGGAAGGAGCCGCTTCTGTGCTTTCAGTTCCTTGACTTCGAAATTCGCCGGCGACAAATACCCCGCAAATCCTTCCATCAAGAACTGCGGCGAATATCCGTAGTGACGAGCGAGGGAGGCATACATCAGTAGATATGGATCAGCCGCGCTGTATTCAGTCGAATAGAGTGCGAAAGCCGTGTTGCGCGTCGGATCGACCATCATCCCAAAGCGGTCATCCCAGATCACCGAGTATATCTTGCACGGACAAAGATACAGCAGATACTTCCCGGGCAGGTTGAACTTGTTGATATCGGCAAATTGCCGATACCGTTCCTCCATCAATCCCTTGACAACATTCCAGTAGAAGTCCCCAACCGACTGCTTTACGAAATAGATATCGACATTCGCGCTAGGGTCGAACTTGAAATCATCTTTCCGATAGTGTACAATTCCGCACGATGTCGTGTCGACCGTGACGCGCTTCAGCGTCTTGATCGCGAGCGTATAGCGCGCGTTGTTTTTTCCGATTATCCGCTCGACTCGCGCCGGAAGGCCCAGTTCGGTCGTGAACTGTCGTGAATAGTGATTGGCATTTGGACCCAAGGTTGCGACATGCACATTCAGGGCAAGCTGTTGGGTATCGATCGACGTGAACTCCACTTCCGTAGAAAATGCCACCAGGAATCCGGTCGCCCGTATCCCCTCCACGAAAGTAGCGGTGTCAATTGAAAGGAGAACATTCGCCGAATCCCGTGAGGATGGATCGGCCTGATAGATGGAAAGTTCGCACTCAACACCGTCAACCGCCAGTACCGGACCGGCCAGGAGGAGTGTCACAATGACTAAGGAGAAAAACCCACGATTCATGATTGCTTATACCTGACTGGCTGGCCAAAAGGTGACAGTTTTCGACAACCGGGGCTAGTTTTCCTCGAGAACCAGCCGGCCATCCTTCAGCACCGGCAACACCGGGACCGCGTCTATTTCAGATGATACTTCGACATCCCGGCCAAACCCGATCGATGTGAGGAACCGCGCATGTTCCCCCTGCGAGATCGTCTGCTTGATCGCCGCCTGGTTAGAATCATAAAGCAACAGCGCCAAAGACCCGGCATCGTTGACAGTAACCTCTTTCCGGTGACGGGTGGTCAGCAGATGTATCAGCATGCCGCCGCAGATCGTATCCTCGATCGAAAAACTTCCTTCGTGTCCGGAGCAGACGATTATCAGGTCACGCTTTTCGCGGGCGACCCGGTCCGCTACCTTGGAGATATTGACCAGGGCGCAGGCCAGCACGGGGCTTGCCATGTAAGCGCGGGTAAATATCCCTGTTCCATTCGTGGTCGTCATGATCAAATACTTCCCGCCGACCGCGTCAGCGGTGAACTCCAGCGGCGAATTGCCGAATTTGAAGCTCTCCAGCTTCACTCCGTTCCGTTCGCCGGCCACCAGCGCCATATCGGCGCCGATCTTGACCCGCATCTCCCCCGCCTCTCCCGGACCGTCGGTCGGTATCACTCCGCGCGCCCCTGCTTTGAGGGCCGTGCAGACCGTCGTGCAGAATCTCAGCACGTCGATCACCACGATCGCTTTATTATCGAGAGTCTCCCGGTTCAGTGGCGCCGGGTGAAGAAACAGGTCTATATGCATACGTTCGATTGTGCCTACTTGTGCGATGCGTTTTTGTAGAACGGCGGCTTCACCACCGTCGCAGTAACCCGCTTGTCACGTATCGCTATCTCTACGGTACTGCCTATTTTCGATTTCTCCGCCGGCACATACGCCAGCGCGATCGCCTTCTGCAACGATGGCGAGAATGTCCCCGACGTCACCGTCCCGGTCTTCTGGCCGCCGTCAACAATATCATACCCGTGGCGGGGAACCAGTTTCCCATCCATTTCGAGACAGACCAGGCGACGTTTCGGCTTCTCTTCTTTTTGCTTCAATATCACCGGCTTGCCGATGAAATCCTTCTCGAAATCAACAATCCAACTGAGACCCGCCTCAACCGGCGTGGTGGTCTGATCAATGTCGTTTCCATAGAGCGCCATCTTCATTTCAAGTCGAAGCGTATCGCGGGCGCCCAAGCCGATGAACTCGAGATTATATTTCTTCCCTGCCTCGATCACTGCTTTCCAGATCGCGTCGCACTGGTTCGGCGGGATGTACATTTCAAAGCCATCCTCGCCTGTATATCCGGTTCGCGAGAAGAACAGATCAATTCCGGCAACCTTGGCGCGAGCGCAGGTGTAGTACCCCATGTTTTTCAGGTCATGCGTCGTCAGTTCAGACATCAGCTTCTCAGCGTTCGGCCCCTGGATCGCCAGCAATCCAAAATCGTCCGATCGATTCACCAGCTTGGTGTCCCCAAACAGGTGCGACTTCAACCAGGCGAAATCCTTGTCGATATTGCTCGCGTTGACCACCAGGAAGTAATGGTCCTGGTTGATGCGGTAGACCAGCAGGTCATCGACAATCCCGCCATGCTCATACGGCATGCAGGAGTACTGGATCTTGCCATCCGTCAACGACGCTACATTGTTGGTCGTGGTCTTCTGCAGAAAAGCCAGCGCGTCTTTGCCGGTCACTTCGAACTCACCCATATGCGAGAGATCGAACAGGCCGACATTCTGTCTCACTGCCAGGTGCTCATGGGTTATCCCCTTGTACTGCACAGGCATAAAGTAACCGACGAAATCAACCATCTTCGCCCCGGCAGCTTCGTGATAGCGCGTGAACGGGGTCGGCTTGGGAGTGGAATCTGTATGAGTCATAATCGTAAATCCCGGAACTAAGTCCTTCAATAATAGTAAGGTGGTAATAAATCCCGACCGGGGGGAAAGTCAATAACTATTAGCGCCAACCTTTGCCGTACTTAACGACTCTATAAACAATAAGTTGCGAGAGTTTTTTGCCTCTGATTTCGTCGGTCCATGTAGGATTAGAGTTGATGCAGATAAACTGCTATCACATACTTGAGCCACTTGCTTGAAGTAGACGAATGACAGCCACAACAGCAAAATGAGACAACGATGAAGACTACACTAATCCTTGTTGGCATTTTGGCGGCAGCGTTCCTTTCGGTTTCTCTCGCCGCTGATTCCACCTCTTTTCAGGCTCTTCCACGCCTGGCTCAATGGATGTCCGGCTCCTTTTCGTCCGCCGATCAGGCCGCAGCCGACACCGCGTTCCTCGATATCCGCGTTCAAATGGTGCCGATCTGGCCACAGCTCAGTTCGGCAATATACATCTACGTTGAGCAGGCCCGGGCCGACCAACTCGACCTTCCCTACCGCCAGCGAATCTATCGCTTAACTCAGATCGATGATACTACCCTCAGCAGCCAGGTGTTTGAACTGAAGGACCGCACTAAAGCGATTGGCGCATGGCGGAAGTTTGCCGACGGCAAGGTCAATACCGGGCTGCAGTATCTGAATTCGTTAACCCCCGATGAACTGCAGGCACGCGACGGCTGCACCATCTACTTGCATCCGGAAGGAGACTCTGCGTTTGTCGGCTCCACGCAGGCGCAAAACTGCATCTCGAACCTTCGCGGCGCGTCATATGCCACCAGCGAAGTCCGGATGACGAAGGACTATATGTACATCTGGGACCGCGGATTCGATTCGACAGGCACACAAGTCTGGGGCGCGACCAAAGGCGGATACATGTTCAGGAAAGTCAGGGACTAAGTAATAACACCACTCCAAAAAAAGAACGCCCACTCTCTCAAGTGGGCGTCTTTGATTCACAATATCTGAATGATTGCGATTACTTATACAGCGTCTTCCCCGTGCTCTTTAAATCGTCGCACCCCATCTGCACACGCTTCGCCATGTTTTTCTCCGCCTCTTTCAAATAGGCGCGCGGGTCGAAGCGCTTTTTGTCCGCGACATCCTCGGTCGAATGCAACAACACCTTGCGATAGGTGTCGACATGCTTCACGATCGCCTCGGTGAACCAGTATTGCGTGTCAGTGTCGATATTCATCTTCACCACACCGTATTCCAGGGTCTCGTGAATATCCTTCAACTCAGATCCAGAGCCGCCGTGGAACACCAGATCCGCCGCCCCCTGTTTGCCGAATTTCTTGATACAGGCATCCTGACCATCGCGCAGAATCGTGGGCTTCAGCACCACATTCCCCGGCTTGTAGATGCCGTGGACATTTCCAAATGTCGCCGCCAGCATATATCGTCCGCCGATCGGATGCAGCGCCTCATACACCGCCATCATATCTTCGGGAGTCGTGTACAGCTTGGCGCGGTCCGCCTTGCTGTTGTCGATGCCGTCTTCCTCGCCGCCGACCACACCGATCTCAACTTCAAGGATGATCTCATTCTCCTTGCAGAGCTTGAGCAGTTCGACCGAGCGCTTCATGTTTTCGCCGGTCGGTAGCGATGACCCGTCGTACATATGCGACTGGAACAGATTCGCCTGTCCCAGTTTCCGGCGGCGCGCAGTTTCGGCTATCAGCGGACGTAGGAACTTCTCTTCCTTCTCGGGCGGGCAGTGATCCGTATGGAGCGCGACATAGATATTGTATTTCTCTGCCACCCGATGCACATGCTCGGCGATGGTTATCGCGCCAAGCACGGCATCCTTGAGATTGAGACCGGAGGCAAACTCCCCGCCGCCGGTCGAGACCTGGATTATCCCGTCGGAGTTGGCATCGGCAAAACCCTTGAGCGCGGCATTAGCCGTCTCCATGGTCGTGACATTTATCGCCGGGAACGCGTACTTTCCCGCGCGCGCGGCATCGAGCATCTTTCCGTAGATCGCTGGTGTTGCTACTGGCATGGTCTATATCCTTCAGTTATTCCATTTTGTCCGTTACTTTGTCCCCATCATCTGCCTCAGCACATACGGCAGCACCCCGCCATGACGGTAATAATCAACTTCGATCACCGTGTCAATGCGCGTCAATACTTTGAACGACTTCACCCCGGCATCTGATTTCGCCGTCACTGTCAGGATCTGGTGCGGCTTGATAGTGTCGTTCAATCCTTCGATGGTGAAAATCTCGTTGCCGTTCAACCCAAGCGTCTCCCGCGATTCTCCCTCCATGAACTGCAGCGGAAGCAGCCCCATGCCGACCAGATTCGAACGATGAATTCGCTCGTAGCTCTGCGCGATCACCGCCTTGACACCCAACAGCAGAGTCCCTTTGGCGGCCCAGTCACGTGATGACCCCATCCCGTAATCTTTCCCTGCCAGTATTATCAGCGGTGTCTTCTCAGCCTGATACTTCATCGAAGCATCATAGATCGACATCCTCTCGCCGGTCGGATGATAGACCGTGACGCCACCCTCGACTCCCGGCACCAACTGGTTGCGAAGCCGGATGTTGGCGAATGTCCCGCGTGTCATCACCCGGTCATTGCCGCGGCGCGAGCCATAGCTGTTGAAGTCGTCAAATGTCACACCGGCATTGGTCAGGAATTTTCCGGCCGGTGAATCCTTCTTTATCGAACCCGCCGGAGAGATATGGTCAGTCGTGATTGAATCAGCAAACATCCCCAGCACTCTTGCTCCGGATATCGGTTGAATATGTCCCGCCTCTTTCGACATCCCCACAAAGAACGGCGGTTCCTGAATATAGGTTGACTGCTCATCCCACTTGTATATCTCGCCGCCGGTCGACTTGATGGCGTTCCAGGTTGGATTGCCATCAAAGACCGAGCCATACTGTTTGCGGAACATCTCCGGCGTGACCGATGTCTTGATTGTCTCTTCGATCTCTTTCTGGGTCGGCCAGATATCTTTCAAATAAACCGGCTTGCCACTCTTGTCGTTGCCGAGCGAATCTTTTTCCCAATCGAAATCAACCGTCCCTGCCAGGGCGTACGCCACCACCAGAGGTGGCGATGCCAGGTAGTTGGCGCGCGTCTGCGGATTGACCCGTCCCTCGAAATTGCGATTCCCCGACAACACCGCCGCCGCGACGATATTCCCTTCGGTTATCGCGTTCGACACTATCTCCGGAAGCGGTCCGGAATTTCCGATGCAGGTCGTGCAACCATACCCGACCGTCTGGAATCCGATCGCGTCGAGGTATTTCTGTAGTCCCGCTTTTTCCAGATAGTCTGTCACCACTCGCGAGCCCGGCGCGAGCGAGGTCTTCACCCACGGTTTGGAATTGAGCCCTTTCTCCGCCGCTTTCTTCGCCAATAGCGCTGATGCGATCAGCACATACGGATCCGAGGTGTTGGTACAGGACGTTATCGCCGCGATCACCACCGCGCCATGACCGATCTCAGCTTTGTAGCCGTTCTTGATCGCCGCTCTTTTCGTCCGTTCAGCCTCGGGAAGTTCAAACCCGCGTTCGGCAATCGGCTTGCCGAGCAACTGCACAAACTCGTTCTTCACGTTTGACAGTGATACTCTGTCCTGCGGACGTTTTGGTCCGGCCAGCGACGGCTGCACCGTGCTGATATCCAGCTCCAGGAGTTCGGTGAAATTCGGGATTGGGCTAGTCGGTGTCCGGAACAGCCCCTGCTCTTTGCAGTACGCCTCTACCAGCGCCACCTCCGCATCCGAGCGTCCGGTCAAGCGCAGATAATCGAGCGATGTATTATCAATCGGGAAAAATCCCATGGTCGCGCCATATTCCGGCGCCATATTCCCAACCATCGCGCGAACAGGGAGTGTCAGGCTATCGAGCGCCGTGCCACAATACTCGACAAACTTCCCGACCACGCCTCGCTTGCGGAGTATTTGCGTGAGGGTCAGCACTAAGTCTGTACCGGTCACACCTTCCGCCAGTTCACCCGTAAGTTTGAATCCGATAACTTCGGGGGTGAGCATATACAGCGGCTGCCCGAGCATCACCGCCTCGGCTTCAATCCCGCCAACGCCCCAACCAACCACGCCTAGACCGTTGATCATCACGGTGTGCGAGTCCGTGCCAACGAGAGTATCGGGATACGCCATGCCGTCTGCGCCTATGACCACTTTCGCCAGATACTCAAGATTCACTTGGTGGACAATTCCTGTTGCCGGCGGTACTACTCTGAAATTCTTGAACGACCGCTGTCCCCAATGCAGGAATTCATACCGCTCACGATTGCGATAGAACTCCTTTTCCATATTCAGCATCAGTGCCGCTTCTTTGCCGTATTCATCCACCTGCACCGAATGGTCGATCACAAGGTCGACCGGCACCAGCGGATTGATCTTCTGCGGGTCCCCGCCCATCCGCTTCATCGCCGACCGCATCGCCGCGAGGTCTACCACGGCCGGTACCCCGGTGAAGTCCTGAAGGATCACTCTCGCCGGTTTGAAGGGCACCTCTACATCACCGACCTTCTTCGGGTCGTACGCGGCAAGACGCTTGACATCATCTTCCGTCACCGCCCGACCGTCGCAATTGCGCAGGACGTTCTCGAGAAGGATCTTGATCGAGTACGGCATCTTGTCGATCGCGCCGTATTGATTCAGCTTATCTATGCGAAATATCTTGTAGGTCTGGCCCGAAGATTTCAGGTCGGCCTGGGCACCAAAGCGGTCCATTGCACACTCCTTGGAGGTAATTCACTCTTAAATTGCCTTCATTATATGCAACCCTGCGGTCGATTTCAAGCATCGTCGCCAACTGTTTTGCCTCTGATGCGAAACTTGCGCCACTACAGAGTTGCTTATACATTAACATCTTAACCCTGCGAAGGGATATCCCAACGCATCCGTAGGACAGGGAATAGCGATTGCCATGTTTGTGAAGCGAATCACCAGCGACTCAGTCGTCATCGGCGCCCCCGCCAAGATCAACCTGTTTCTGCAGGTGATTCGCAAACGTCCCGACGGTTACCATGATATCAACTCACTTTTCCAGGCCATTTCTCTCTTTGACCGCCTGACCATACGGCTGACCAAGACTCCCGAAATCGAGATCGACTCGAACAGCCAAGCGATTGGACCAGTTGAGCATAACTTGATAACTAAGGCCTGGCACCTCATCCAGTCCGAGTTTGGAGTCAAACAGGGAATCGCTGTGGAGCTTGAGAAGAACATCCCGGTCGGCGGAGGTGTCGGCGGCGGGTCCTCCGATGCCGCGTCCACTCTCTTGGCGGCGAACTTATTGCTCGACTTTGGATTATCTCAACAGGATCTGATTCAATTGGGAAGCCGCCTAGGCTCGGATATTCCCTTCTTTTTTACTGCCGGACAAGCACTTGCGGAGGGTCGGGGCGAACTGCTGACTGAAACCGACCTCCCTACTGATTACTGGATTATTACCGTCACTCCCCCCCTCCACTGCTCGACGGCCGAGAGCTATGCCTCGCTCAAAATGACCTTGACGGAGTCCAAGAATCCCTTTAAGTTAACCGTTTGCCGGACGGCTGGTGAGTTGTTCGAACTGCTTGCCCTGTCCGGCAACGACTTTGAAGGTGAACATCGGAAACGGTATCCGGTTTTATCCCGGATAGCGGAGTCGTTGACACGAAGTGGGGCTCGCATAGTACGGATGTCCGGCTCCGGCTCAACGATGTTTGGTCTCTTCGAAGCAGCGCCTGAAATAGACAACGGTCTGATCGATGGCGAGTCAGATTGGCAGGTACAGGTAGTCAGGCCTGTCCGTTTACCTCGCCCTTGACAGCAGGACGCGGGAGGGTGCCGTGCAGATCACCGAAGTTCGTGTGACACTGCGCAACGAGGATAAACTCCGGGGATTCGCCAATGTGACGTTCGACGGAGAATTCGTCGTGCGCGGAATGAAGATCATTCAGGGACCGAATGGATGCTTCGTCTCCATGCCGAGCCGAAAGCGGCCCGACGGCAGCCACCAGGATATAGCCCACCCGGTGACCGCCGACCTGAGACGACGGATCGAGGAACAGGTTCTGGAGGCGTACCGACGCGAATCTGAGCGCGCCGGAGAGACGTCCTAAGCGAATCGACAAATGTTGGGGCGTCGACAAGTGGTAAGTCATCAGCCTTTGGAGCTGACATTCCCTGGTTCGAATCCAGGCGCCCCAGCCAAATTGACTGAGACAAAAAGCAGCCATAACTGACGGGATACGTGGAACGATAGAGTAAACGGCAATGATCATTCGAAGCGAAATCAAGCTCGTAACCGGCAACTCGAATATCGGGTTGGCCAAAAAGATCGCGGCCTACCTCGGTGAGCGCCTGACCGATTGCACGGTCACCCGCTTCTCCGACGGTGAAGTCTTTGTCCAGATCAACGAGAATATTCGTGGCGCCGACCTCTTCATCATCCAGCCGACCAACGCGCCGGCCGAGAACCTTATGGAATTGATGATGCTTATTGAGGCATCGCGACGCGCTTCCGCCATGCGTATCACCGCTGTCATCCCGTATTACGGCTACGCGCGCCAGGATCGCAAAGACCGTCCGCGCGTCCCGATCACGGCCAAATTGGTCGCCAACCTGATAACCACCGCGGGCGCTGACCGCGTCATCACCATGGATCTTCACGCCAGCCAGATCCAGGGATTTTTCGATCTCCCCCACGACCACTTGTACTCGTCCTGGATATTCAATGATTACATCAAGACGATGGGAATAGAGAATATCGTGGTGGTTCCGCCGGATGTCGGCGGACTGAAATTGGCGCGCTCTACCGCCGCCAGCTTGAATGCTGACCTGGCAATCATCGACAAGCGTCGCCCGAAAGCGAACGTTTCCGAGGTCATGAGCCTGATCGGCGATGTAAAAGGGCGCAATGTCCTGATCCGTGACGACATGGTTGATACCGCGGGTTCGATCTGTACGGCCGCCGAAGTGCTCAAAGATCGCGGCGCCACAGACATCTTTGCCGCCTGTACGCACGGCGTGCTTTCTGGAGCGGCGATCGAGCGACTGGCCAAGTCGCCCATCAAGAAGATCATTATCTCGGATTCGATCGACCAGTCGCAGAAGAATCTCGACCCTGACAAGTATGTGATCCTCACCTGTTCAGAATTGATAGGTGAAGCGATCAAACGTATCTCGGATGAGCAGTCGGTCTCTTCACTGTTCGAGGAACAGCCGAGTCGCAGAGAATAGTTGTGTTGAACATAGTATGTGGAGGTAGTTTGTAGTCATGAAAGAGATCTCGATCGCCGCAAATTCGCGGCAGACTATCGGCAAAGGTCCGGCCCGCCAGGCTCGCCTGGAAGGGAAGATCCCGGCCGTGGTCTATGGACCGGAGACCACTCCGCTGTCAGTCTACGTTGCCGAGCGCGAATTCCGCGCCGCGATGAAGGCCGCAGCAGGGTCAAGCTCCATCTTCACCCTTAATATCGACGGCAAGCCGAACAAGGTCCTGGTCCGTGAGATCCAGCGTGATCCGGTCTCCAGCCGGATGTTGCATGTTGATTTCCATGCAATCTCCATGACCAAGCCGATCAACCTCTCGATCCCGGTCCATATCACCGGCGTATCGAAAGGTGTGAAGTCTGAAGGCGGTATCCAAAACCTGGTACTCCGCGAGCTGGAGATCTCCTGTCTCCCGACCAATATTCCGGACTTCGTCTCGGTCGATGTTACCGAACTCGGAATCGGCGATTCAATCCACGTCCGCGACCTGTCTATCCCGAACGTCACCGTTCTCGAAGACAAGGATAGCACCGTGGTGACCATCTCCGCCCCGACGGTCATCAAGGTCGAGACTCCGACTGCCGAAGCCGCCGAAGCTGCCGCCGCTGACGCTGCCGCCGCCGCTCCGGGTGCCGCAGGCGCCGCTCCTGCCGCAGGTGCCGCCGCCGGTGCCAAGCCGGGTGCCCCGGCCGCCGCTGGCGCAAAAAAGGAAGAAAAGAAAGCAGACAAGAAGTAGTCTCTCCTTCTTTGCGAAAAGTAAAGGCCGCCCACATGGACGGCCTTTTTCTTTTTTTGATGATTGCGGCAGGACCCGGCTAGCGCTTCCGCCCCCCGAACAACCCGCCCAAAATCCCGCGGACCACTTCGCGCCCGAGAGTGCTCCCGATCGCTCGTGCCGCTCCTTTCATCAGTGCGTCAGTTGGACTGTCAGCGCCTCGACGGCGAGTGGAACTCTCTTTCTGACTCTGGCGCTCCGCTTCCTGCTCCTGCGCAGCCTGTGCAGCCACTTCCGCGCGTTGTTTGAGACGTTCGTATGCTGATTCGCGGTCTACGGTCTTCATATACTGACCGCGCAACGGCGACAATTCCATCAGCATCGTCCGTCGCTCATCGGGAATCGGCCCTATCTGGCTATGCGGCGGAATGACAAACGCCCGCTCCACCGGCATCGGGACTGACTTGGCATCCAGAAGTGACACCAGCGCTTCACCCGTCCCCAGTTCGGTGATGACCTTCTCAGCGTCGACCGATGGGTTGGTGCGGAATGATTGCGCCGCCGCCTTCACTGCCTTGGTATCCTTCTGCGTATAGGCACGCAACGCGTGTTGCACTCGATTCCCCAACTGCCCAAGAATTGATTCCGGTATATCGAGCGGGTTTTGTGTTACAAAGTAGACTCCGACCCCCTTGGAGCGTATCAGCCGCACGACTTGTTCTATCTTATCTTCAAGCGCCTTGGGCGTATCCTCAAACAGCAGATGCGCTTCATCGAATACAAATACCAATTTCGGCTTTTCCAAATCCCCCGCTTCGGGAAGTTGTTCAAACAGCTCAGACAAGAGCCACAACAGCGAGGTCGCGTAGATGCGCGGCGATTGATACAACCTCTCCGCGGCCAGAATATTGACTACCCCTCTTCCCTTTTCGTCGACTTTCATCAGGTCCATGAGAGCAAGCGCCGGTTCGCCAAAAAACTGATCCGCCCCTTCCTGCTCCAGCGTCACCAGTCCGCGCTGGATCGCGCCGACCGACGCAGTCGCGATATTCCCGTACTGTGTCGTGAATTGTTTGGCGTTATCAGCCGCGAATTGAAGCATCGACTTCAGATCTTTCAAATCGAGCAGAAGCAGACCGTGGTCATCCGCTATCTTGAAAACGGCTGTCAGCACCTGCGACTGCGTTTCGCTCAGGCTCATCAGCCGCGACAGCAGGAGCGGCCCCATGTCTGAGATAGTCGTCCGAAGCGGCATCCCCTTTTCGCCATAGATATCCCAGAACGCGACTGGACATCCCTCGAACGGATGATCCGTTATCTTGAGCAGATCCAGTCGTTCCTTAACTTTTGGCGTCGCCGAACCGGCGGCGGAGATACCGGAGACATCCCCTTTGATATCTGCCAAAAAGATCGGCACGCCTATCCGACTGAATGACTCGGCGAAACGCTGCATGGTGACAGTTTTGCCCGTGCCGGTGGCGCCGGCGATGAGCCCATGCCGATTCGCCTGCGACGGCAGTAAGTTAAGCGGCTGATTTCCGATTGCGATTGTCAACGGCTGCACAGGTACTCCTTGGAATGTGGGGGAAAAGTAGGGGAAGATGGATGGGGTGTCAAGTGCGCCTGAATGTCAGCGGTCTCCAAGCCGCGACAGGCAGTTTATCGAAAGTCGTACCGCTCGTCACTAGCCAAGTCGATTGTTTCATCGAACGATCCGTGCCATGCCCTTCGCCCGAATATTGAAAATGACCACAGTTGGATTTCCTTCTTGTCGGATTTTCGGAGAGACGGCCACACCGGATGGGGGACTACCATGTTCAGGCAGTGACTCTTGAATAAGAAATCAATTACGCGTCGTGCGAATAGTTCGTCATCACCACGCTTTTCTTCCAAATAGGCTGTGGTGAAACGAAGTAAATTTTCTGACCAGACAGCTTTGACGGCAAAGTATAATTCGCCCGTCCAACTTCGCTCAAAATAGAATACCCCGTCATAGTGGTAAACGTTGAACTTGTCTTCCATCTGCGCGGCTTTGAAGAGCGGACCTTGCGGAGGCTTAGTTTTTATCGGGTAAGTCAGATCGCACATGAACTCTCTGGCACCATTGGGAAGTTTACCCACAAGATCACTTCCATCTGCCTTCTGACGAGCGAAAAAAATTTCCGCAATTTCAGGGTTCTGAGTCCATGAAGTCATGGACAACGAAAGTTCGCGACAGTCTATCAATCCAGGTGAACTATCTTGGTTAGACGTCGACGATGTCATCGGTGTCCCATACCACACTGACTTGAGCCAATCTCCCAAACCCATGATTTTTCCCAATGAAACTAGTGAGTTGTACCGACACTCAGAGATCAAATGCGGAGAGGTAGGGATTCGAACCCTAGATACCCAAAGGGTATAACGGTTTTCGAGACCGCCGCTTTCAACCGCTCAGCCACCTCTCCGGTCTCAGACATATAAGCCCCCCGCGAGCCGATAATCTATTGATTTACCAAGATTTGTAAAGAAGATTTCTATGACAGATAGCCGGGTATGCCGCAACCAGATAGCCCCCCAATAGTCCGCTGTAGGGCGGGTCCGTCTTCGAACCCGCCGTCAGGAACCAAGGTTCCTGACCTACGACCGGAATTTCCCCTCTTTCACCATCTTCTCCTGACGCTCTATCAATTTCTGCACCAGCCCAAACCTTGGCCGGACAAATTGAAAGACCAAAAAACAGTAGATGAATATCCCGAGGAAATAGTTGTCGAACTCCCCGGTCGTGAAGAAATAGATCACTCCCCAGAGCGATATCGCCGCGATCGCCAAAAACAGCGGTTTGGTCCGGCGGAAATACTCCTCCGTAAAATCCGCCTCAAATGTCTCCGCCCGACGGATCATCGGGCTGTTATAAATCTTCGTTCGCCAGAATATCACCGCCGCCAGGTGTGCGAGCGCCATCACCGCGATCACAGTCCTTATTGTATTGAGATAATAGAGGTCGACCATCGGCGCCCAGCCATTCCCTTTTTCGATATAGTAGCACCCGAGCAACAGCAGTCCGGGGAGAATGACATTGAAGAATGTCCCGAAATAGAGCGGCTTCGCGATGATGCCGGTCAGATTATAGTCGGAATCTCGAAGACTCATTTCGCCTCCAGTTGAGCGGCGACCGCGTCGAACCGTTCGCGCGTCGGCCAGTGCATTACAACGCCTATCGCCCCGATAGCGTAGAAATAGAACATTGCGTTGAAATCCCCCGCGATGAAGAAATAAGCGAGACCAAATATGAAAACGCTCTCAACCATCGCCATGCGCACTATCCAGTACTGCTGGAGGGGGGCCTTCTGTGCCTTGAAGTTTGGTGACTTTCTGAGAAGCAGGTCCGGAATAAAGAACGATGCCACCAGTTCACCCGCCGCCACAGCCAAGAGCACAACCAGGATCACCATATTACTCTGGCCTGTTTGTTTGCCCAACATGGAATAGGCGATATACAGGTAGGCCGCCGGTGCGATGAAAAACATCACTACAGCGAACATCCGCGCCATGTTAAACTGCGCTTCGCGACTCTGTTGATTAGCCGGTTCCATCAGTTCACCCTGTTCTTATTCTTCCGCACCTGTTGAAAGAACTGCCGCATCATCTCGGCGATCTCCGCTTCCCGCACTCCGCCGATCACTTCGCAACGATGATTCAATCGCACATCAGTCGGAACAGTGACGATCGACCCGCACCCGCCGAATCGAATATCCGGCGCGCCATAGACGATCGTATGTATGCGTGACAACACCGATGCCCCCGCGCACATGATACATGGCTCTAGCGTGGAAAAGAGATAGCACTCCTCCAGCCGCCAGTCATTGAACGAGCTATACGCCGCGCTGAGCGCGATCATCTCCGCATGCGCCGAGGCATCATGCAGCGCCTCGGTCCGATTGTGTCCGCGCCCGATCACGCGATTCTCGTGCACGACTATAGCGCCAACCGGAACTTCCCCCTCCTCGAACGCCATTTCGGCTTCGCGTATCGCCAATTCCATGAAATCGGGGAATTTGGATGGATCCATGCCGTGAATATACTCCGCCCCTACTATCAATCAACTTCAATTTCAATCGGGCTGAGCGCAGTCGAAGCCCGATTTGATCTGATTAGATTACGACCGCTCTATCTTCAGCGCCGCCAAAAACGCTTCCTGCGGTATCTCCACCGAACCGATCTGCTTCATCCGCTTCTTCCCCTCTTTCTGCTTCTCCAGCAGTTTCCGCTTACGGGAGATATCACCGCCATAACATTTGGCGGTCACATTCTTTCGCATCGGGCGGATGGTCGCACGGCTGATGATGCGGCTCCCAATCGCCGCCTGGATAACAACCTCAAACATCTGACGCGGGATCAACTTCTGCAATTTCTCATTAAGCTGCATCCCCCAGTGGTACGCCTTTTCGCGATGAATGATCACCGATAGCGCGTCCACCGGATCGCCATTCACCAGGATATCCAGTTTCACCAGCGATGACCGGCGATAATATGGTAATCCGTAATCGAACGACGCGTATCCGCGCGTCCCCGACTTCAGCTTGTCATAAAAATCAAAGATGATCTCCGAAAGCGGAAACGCATAACTCAGGCTGACGCGTGTGGTCGACAGATACTCCGTCGTTTTGTATTCGCCGCGACGGTCGGTCGCCAGCTTCATTATCGCGCCGATATACTCCGCCGGTACGATCACCTGGGCATCTACATATGGCTCTTCGATATATTCGATCGCCCCCGCCTCCGGCATCTCCGCCGGATTATCGACCACCAGCTTTGTCCCGTCGGTCTTGTACACGAAGTACTCAACGTTCGGCACTGTGTTGATGATCGTCTGATTGTACTCACGGCTCAGTCGCTCGGTGATGATCTCCATATGGAGCAGACCGAGGAACCCGACGCGGAATCCGAAACCAAGCGCGGTCGAAGATTCCGGCGTGAACGTCAGCGAGCTGTCGTTCAGTTTCAACTTTTCCAGTGATTCGCGAAGTTCCGCGAAATCTTCGGCGATCGCCGGATACAGCCCGGAGAAGACCATCGGCTTGACATTCACAAACCCCTGCACCGGTTCTTTGGCCGGATTACTTACCAGCGTGATCGTGTCACCGATCTTGGTATCCGCGACTTCTTTGATCGAAGCGTACAGGTAGCCGACATCCCCCGCGCGCAATGCTTCCTGCGGCACCGCGTCTATCTGCAAATACCCAACTTCCTCAACGTCGAAAGTTTTGCCGCTCGAGAAGAACCGTATCTTATCCCCTTTGCAGAATGTCCCGTTGATGATCTTCACCAGTGGCCGCGCGCCGCGATAAGTATCAAACGTTGAATCAAAGATCATCGCCTGTAGTGGCGCGTCAGGGTCACCCGTCGGCGGTCGGAACTGATGGACGATCGCCTCAAGCAGTTTGTCCACCCCTATTCCAACCTTTGCGGAGACCGGGATAATCTCTTCCGGCTTACAGCCGAGTAGATCGACGATCTCTGCCGTCACTTTGGCCGGATCCGCCGATGGCAGATCGATCTTATTCACGACCGGCAGAATGTTGAGATTGTTGTCGAGTGCCAGGTAGAGATTGGAGAGCGTCTGCGCCTCGATCCCCTGCGATGCATCCACCACCAGGATCGCGCCTTCGCACGCCGCGAGCGAACGGCTCACCTCATACGTGAAATCGACATGGCCGGGAGTATCGATCAGATTGAACTCGTAAATATTCCCGTCCTTGGCTTTGTAGTCGAGCCGGATCGCGTGCGCCTTGATCGTGATGCCGCGCTCCTGCTCCAATTCCATCGAGTCCAGCACCTGGGCATGCATTTGACGGCTCGAGAGCGTTTTGGTCTGCTCCAGAAGCCGATCCGCCAGCGTCGACTTCCCGTGGTCGATATGGGCGATGATCGAAAAATTCCTAATTTTGCTCAGGTCGTGCATGCACTCTCTATTCTGGTGTAACGGAGCCAATCTGTTGGCATCCAGCGACATAACACATCAGCTACGGAATCGTTCCGGCAGCGAGTCGCTAAGGTAGGGAAATTAGCAGGGAAAGTCAAACGGCGGGTTCGTCTGGTCGAGTCATCTTACCTTTAGGTCCAATTTTCCACTCTATTTTATCAAGCGGGGTCAGGCCCCATTCCCTTAGTTCACTGACTACCTTCTCGTAGAATTCGTTGGTCCGAACCGTAATTTCAACGTACTCATCATGACTGAACTTCAGGAAAAAGAAAGTCGACCCACCCCATTGCCACCGGGGTACGTAGTAGGTGTCCCAACCAAAGACTATCCCTTGCACCAGCAGTCCGACAGCCTTCTTAAGTTCATCACTCCTAAAATCGTGCCCAATTCCCAAACTGAACGGCAAAGGCTGGCCATGCGCGATGTGCATAGACTCCACTACTTGATATCCGATTTCTTCGCTGGTATTGTTCCAGATTCCAAAATCGCTGAACCAGAGCAACGCTCCGTCCGAATCCCGGGAATCATATCCCAAGTTCGCCAGAAAAAACGCCAAATTGGGAATGCGCTGCTGATCTTTCGGTAACCAAATGTAGATTCTTCGTGCTTCCGGATGACTGTAATACGGTTCTCCGCCTTTGAATTTCACGTAAACGTCATCTTGTCCGTTGTTCCAATCGAACTGTTTTGCAACTTCCTCTTTGGTAAAGACTAACATGAGGATTCTCCCGCACGATGATCCGGTACCCTACTGCTTCAAATACCACTGCAGCCGGTCCTTAAAATCCGACTTCTTGATATCCTTCTCCAACTCACCTTCATACGCAATCGAGATCGCCTGCGTCTCTTCCGACACAACCACCACCACCGCGTCCGAAACCTCGGACACCCCTATTGCCGCTTTGTGCCGCATCCCGAACAACTGCGCGTATTTCGGATTCCCTGATAATGGCAAAGATGACGCCGCTGCTATGACGTAGTTCCCCGAGACGATCGCCGCGCCATCATGCAACGGTGTGTATGGCGTGAAAAGTGTGATCAGCAGTTCCGAGGACAATTCGGAGTTCATCAATCTCCCCGATTCCGCGAAATTGCGCAGTCCGGTTCGACGTTCTATTACGATCAATCCGCCATACCGAAGTTCCGCCAACCTAAGCGCCGCTCGCGCCACTTCATCAAGAGTTTTCTTCTGTTCGAGACTGACAAATCGACGAAAGATCGGGTTCTGTCCCATGTGCGCCAAAGCCCCGCGAAGTTCCGGCTGAAAGACGATGATAAGCACGATAAACCCGACTGTCGCGAGGTTGGAGAACAGCCAGGTCAACGCCTCAAGCTGGAACCAGTAGGAAATGAACGCGATCGCTCCGATGAATGACATCCCCACAATGATCTGCGCCGAACGGGTCCCCTTGGTCAGTTTGAGCAACTGATAGATAATGAACGACACGATCAGGATATCAACCGCGTCCTTCAATCCAAACCGAATGAAATCAAACCCGAGAATATTCATGCCCGCTCTGCTATTGCTTCCGCTACTTTTAACGCTTCAATGGTCGCGGCGACATCATGAACGCGCAGGATGTTCGCGCCCCGTTGCCGTGCCACGACGGCCGCTGCAATTGACCCGCCCAGACGTTCTGTCGGGCTGGTCTGCGCGCCTGTTACCCTGCTAATAAACGACTTTCTTGACGCTCCCACAAGTAACGGGAGGCCAAATTGTGTGAATCGATGCAGCGCTCCCAGCAGGTCGAGATTATCCTCAAGCCGCTTGCCGAACCCGATCCCCGGATCGACGATTATCCGCTCGCGCGCTATCCCGTGCTGCACCGCGAACGCGATCCTTTGCACGAAAAACGCGGATATCTCCTCGACGCAGTTGGTGTAATGCGGCGATTGCTGCATCGTCGCGGGCGTCCCAAGCATATGCATCAGAATGACCGGCGCGCCTGACTGTGCGAGCACTCGCACCATTTCCGGGTCCATGCGCAGGGCCGAAATATCGTTGATGATATCCGCCCCCGCCGCAAGCGCCGCCTGCGCTACCTCGGACTTGTAGGTGTCCACCGATATCGGGATCTCCGTCTGCGAGCGCAGTTGCTCCACAACCGGCACCACCCGCTGCAACTCATCTTCTATAGGGACTGACTCCGCGCCCGGACGGCTAGATTCCCCGCCTATGTCGATCAGGTCCGCGCCTTCCTCTATCAATTTGAGCGCGTGACCGACTGCGTGATCAGCCTGGAGAAACTGCCCGCCGTCTGAAAATGAATCCGGCGTGACATTAACTATCCCCATCACCAGTGGACGGTCAAAAGCAATAATTCTCTCTCGCGGGAGCTTAAGCGGCGGCAGGAGCGCCGGTGTGGATCGGGTATTCTCTGGCATTGGCAATCCCCTGAACGGTTATTGTCAAAGTGCCACAGCGCAGAGTGAAAGGCAAGGGATAAAATCGGGGAGAAGAATGCCTACTTCCGCCGACTCTCTATCAGCGTCAACGCCTCGTATCTCGTCGCGTCCCGACGCATCATCCCCCGCACCGCCGAGGTCACGATCAGACTGCCCGGGGCTTTTAGGCCGCGCATCGTCATACAGAGATGCTCCGCCTCGATCACGACCAGCACGCCCTTGGCACCGAGCGCGTCAACGATTGAATCGGCGATCTGCGAAGTCAACCGTTCCTGCACCTGCAATCGCTTGGTCAGGATATCGATTACTTTGATCATGTTGGAGAAGCCGACCATCTTGTCGTTCTGCGGAATATACGCGATATGGATCCGCCCAAAAAACGGGAGAAGATGATGCTCGCATAAAGAGAAAAACGAGATGTCACGCAGAATGATCATCTCGTCTTTGTTTTTTGTCGTGTATTTTCTCAGTTCGACCGCGGGGTCCTGCTCCATACCGGCCAGGACCTCTTCGTAGAATTCAGCTATTCGTTCCGGGGTTCGCTCCAATCCTTCGCGAGTCAGCTCTTCGCCGACCCCCTCAAGGATAAGCTTCACCCCCTGGATGATCTTCTCGCGGTCTATCGCCACACTTAGCTCGTTGGGACCGGCGCCACCACGGGAGAAACATCGCCCGATGCCCGTCCTATGATCTCATCCACCTCGCGACCATCGATGATCTCCCGCTCCAACAGCGCCTTGGCGAGATCATGCAGTTTATCCAGATTGCCATTCAGCAGTTTGGTCGCCATAGCCTCAGCCTTGTGGACAAAGGCTGAGACTTCCTGGTCAATGATCACAGCGGTGGCTTCGGAATGATCCGCCGCCTGGGCCATTTCGCGGCCAAGGAAGATATGCTCTTCGGTCTTGCCGAATGTCACCGGCCCGATCTTCTCAGACATCCCCCAATTGCAGACCATCTTGCGAGCCAGTTTAGTCGCCCGTTCGAGGTCGTTCCCCGCACCGGTATCGAGCTGGTTGAATACCAGGATCTCGGCCACTCGCCCACCCATCATCACCGCCAGTACGGTCTCAAGATAATCGCGGCTGTGCGTATGACGTTCATCCACCGGCAACGATTGCGTCACACCCAGAGCCATCCCGCGCGGGATGATCGTCACCTTGTGAATTGGATCGGCCTTGGGCATCATCTTGGAAACGAGCGCGTGTCCCGCCTCGTGATAGGCGATGACCTTCTTCTCCTCATCGGAGATAACCAGCGACTTGCGCGCCGAGCCCATCATCACTTTGTCTTTGGCCTCTTCGAAATCAAACATCGAAACCGCGTCTTTGTTCTTCCTGGCCGCCAACAGCGCCGCTTCGTTCACCATATTGGCCAGATCCGCGCCGGACATACCGGGCGTACCGCGAGCCAACACCATTAGGTCGATATCGTTGGCCATTTTGATCTTGCGCGTATGTACCTTGAGGATCCCTTCGCGCCCCTTAACGTCGGGTGTCGCGACCACTATCTGACGATCAAAGCGACCCGGACGGAGAAGAGCCGGATCAAGTACATCCGGACGGTTCGTCGCGGCAATCAGGATCACGCCGTCATTCGACTCAAAACCATCCATCTCGACCAGCAACTGATTGAGCGTCTGCTCGCGCTCGTCATGCCCGCCACCTAAACCGGCGCCGCGATGACGGCCGACCGCATCAATCTCATCGATAAAGATGATACAGGGCGCATTCCGCTTCCCCTGCTCAAACAAATCGCGCACACGGCTGGCGCCGACACCAACAAACATCTCAACAAAATCCGAACCGGACATCGAAAAGAACGGCACTCCCGCTTCACCCGCAACCGCGCGCGCCAGCAAGGTCTTACCCGTTCCGGGGGGGCCAAGCAACAAAGCGCCTTTGGGGATCTTGCCGCCCAATTTCTGGAATTTCCCCGGCTCCTTGAGGAACTCGATGATCTCTTTCAGTTCTTCTTTCGCTTCATCCGCGCCGGCGACATCGTTGAAGGTCACCTTGGGACGCTCATCTGTCATCAACTTCGCTTTGGACTTTCCAAACGAGAACAACCCCTTAGGGCCTGCCGCCCCCTGCATCTGGCGCAGGAAGAATATCCAGACGAAGATCAGCAGGATCCAGGGACCAACCGCGATCAAGATTGAGAGGAAATCCGGCCCCTTTTCGGCGGCCTTGATCTTTGCTCCCGATGCTTCCAATCGCTTCACGATATCATAATTTGTGTCCGGAAATGGTATCCGCGTCCGGAACTGGGCAAATGTCCGGTTCGACTTGGTCGACGCAAACGCTGTCGGATCCTTCAGCTTCCCTTCGATCTCTCGCTCCAGGAAGGTCGCTTCGGTGATATTGGAAGCATTTATCTGCTGCGTAAACTCGGAATAGTTGATCTCGGCGACTTCCGGATTCATTCCGGTCAGATACTGAAAGACAACCAGACCACCGAGAAAAAGCACCGCCCAGAACAGGAGAGTCCGGCCGGGACCGCGCCAACCTCCGCTTTCGCGGGGAGCGTCTCCCTTGTTTTTTCCACCGGGTCCGGGACGGTCATGTCTGTTATTCGAATCGCTCACTATGTCTCCACTGTAACGTGTTCAGATACAGGTTATACTACCGAATCGTCCGTTGATTCAGTCATTTTGTGACGGCGCAATTGTCTACTTATCCAGCAACCGTCCAATGAATGGCAGATTCCGATACTTCTGCGTATTGTCCAAGCCGAAACCGATCACGAAATCATTGCCAATACTGAAGCCTTTGTACTTCACATCAACCTTTACGCGATGGCTGTGCGGCTTGTCGAGGAGTGTAACAATCTCCACCGAGGCCGGTTCCATCTTGCGGATCTTCTCCGTCACCAGATGAACCGTCCGCCCCGAGTCGACAACCCCTTCAACCACCAGCACATGGCGGCCCGCCATCGGGATAGAATACCCGCCGCCCAGGATAACATCTTCTTCCCGACGAACGCCGGTGCGATAGGATGCGGCCGACACAAACTCAAGCTCAATAGGCAGTTTGATCGTACGCATCAGGTCCGCAAGAAAAACCGCGCACCCTTTCAATACGCCGACTAGCACAGGCGTCTCTCCGGCGTAATCCGCCGTGATCTGCGCCCCCATCTCCTCGATCCGGCGGGTGATCGCCCGCTGATCAAGCAGCAATTCAAATGGCTGGCGCGAGAGTCCTTTTGGCGTTGTTGACCTCAAGCGTCACTACCTTCCTGGTTGTTTTGTCAACCTTGACTCGGTCGGCGATCTCATAGCCGACCACCCATATGATCCCACGGCCGTCAGTGACGACCAGAATTTCATCGCGATATACTTTCGGCACCTTCCGGTCGGTCAGATAATCGCCGACTTTCTTCGTGCCCTTCATCCCCAGCGGCTGAAACCGATCGCCTGCGCGGATCGAGCGCGCTGTGAGCGGATATTCCACCTTCTGACCATCAAATGAAACCCTCGCTGCCTGCCGCTTTTTACTCACGACCGATGATCTGCGGGCGCTCTCGCGCATCCGGATTCGGGCTGCCAGCGGCTCCAATTCGACAAACTTTCCTGGAATCAGTTCCCATTCCAGATATATCGGCTGACCCTGCACAAAGACAAACTTTTCGCCGGTCATGACCGCCTGAATACGGCCTGGGAGCGAGAGGCTTCCGCCTCCCTGCAGAATCTGGTTCTCCAACCGTTCGACCGTTTCCCGGTCGACCATCACTCCCCCGGAAATGCTTCCCAGACAGTACCTTAACAATCTGCGCCGCAACCAACTAGTATAACCCGCGAAGCGCGTTGTATCAAGCTCAATTTTGCCGCCAGTTGTCACCGTAACCGATTGCCGTGCAGCTCTCTCTACCTGCCTCTGCAGAACCGCTTCCTCGGTAGTCGCGGTCTCGGCCAGATTCAGTATTGCGCGGTCTACTTGCGGATTCAATCGACGCCGGACTTCCGGAAGCAGTTTGTTGCGGATGTAGTTTCGCGCAAAATCGGATCGCTCATTCGACCGGTCGATGCAGAAACGAAGCCGCCGTTCTTTTAGGTACGCGAGAATCTGTGACTTCGTGATCTCAAACAGTGGACGAACGTATATCCCCCGCGTCACCGGAATCCCCGCCAGACCGGTCGGTCCGGTGCCACGAAAAATACGGAACAGAACTGTTTCTACTCGATCGTCGACATGATGCCCGAGCGCCACTCTGTCAAATCCATGCAGCTTCGTCAGTCGCTCGAACAGGTCGTATCGAAACGCACGTCCCGCCTCTTCGAGTCCGATCTTTCTCTGCTTGGCTAGGGCAGGAATATTCTCGCGCACAATGATACACGATATCTCCAGTTCGGCACACAATGCCTCGCAGAACTTCTCCTCTTTCGCCGCCGCCCTTGGCCGAATCCCATGGTTCACGTAGACAGCCGTTAACTGTAGTTGATAATGTGATTGGAGCTGAAAGAGCAGATGCAGGAGCGCAACCGAATCCGGCCCCCCGGACAACGCCACCAGGACATTCTCCCCCTTTTCCAGGAGTCGATATTTGTCGATCGTGCGTGTGACAGTTGCCAGAAGGCTCATGGATGAGAAGATACATGCTGTTATCCTCCGCGAAAACAGCTTTTAGGTAGCGCTTGACCCGCCATTCCTCGCCCCCTATATTCGACCCTTTCTAACCAGAGAGGCCCAATGGCAGACGGATTCACCCAGCCCAAAGTCACCCCGGAAATGATAGCCAGCCATGGCATTACGCCGGACGAGTACGAATACATCAAGAAAATCCTCGGTCGCGAGCCAAACTACACCGAACTCGGCGTCTTTTCGGTCATGTGGTCCGAGCATTGCTCATACAAAAACTCTATCGCCCTCTTGAAAACACTCCCCCGCGAAGGCGCCAATCTCCTCTCCAAGGCTGGCGAAGAGAATGCCGGCGCGGTGGATATCGGCGATGGCCTGGCTGTGGTTTTTAAGATCGAGTCGCACAACCATCCGTCCGCGATAGAACCCTATCAGGGCGCGGCGACCGGTGTGGGCGGGATTCTCCGTGACATCTTCACCATGGGCGCGCGTCCGATAGCTTCTCTCAATTCGCTCCGCTTCGGCTCACCCGACAACCCGCGCGTAAGACATCTTGTTTCCGGTGTGGTCAAAGGGATCGGCGACTACGGCAACTCCTTCGGTGTCCCGACTGTGGCGGGCGAAGTCTTCTTCGATGATTCTTACACCGGCAATCCACTCGTCAACGCGATGGCGGTCGGCATTGTGAAAAGCAATCAACTCGCGTTCGGCAAGGCCGCTGGAGTCGGCAACCCCATCATGATCGTCGGCAACAAGACCGGTCGCGACGGCATCCACGGCGCTACTTTCGCCTCCGAGGAGATCAGCGAGAAGTCGGAAGAAAAGCGCCCCTCCGTGCAGATTGCCGACCCGTTCACTGAGAAACTTCTCCTCGAAGCTACCCTCGAGATCATAGAAAATGACCTCATCGTCGGTATCCAGGATATGGGCGCCGCGGGGCTAACCTGTTCATCCTCAGAAATGGCCGCTCGCGGCAAGGCCGGCATTGAGATCAATATTGACCTCGTCCCCGTCCGCGAACCGCACATGACCCCATATGAGATTCTTCTTTCTGAGTCGCAGGAGCGTATGCTGGTCTGTGTGAAGAAAGGGAACGAAGGAAAGGTCAAAGCGATCTTTGAAAAGTGGGGGCTTGACTCGACCATCGTTGGCGTCGTAACTGATGACCTGTTTATGACTGTCAAATTGAATGGACAGGTCGTCTCTCGCATCCCCGCCGATTCACTGGTTCTTGGTGGCTCAGCTCCCGTCTATCGTCGTGAGACCAAATATCCCACTTACATGAAAGAGGTCAACAAACTCGACCTGAATGACTTTATGCCCAATCGCAATTGGTCGGAGACGCTGGTCGAACTAGTCGGCTCCCCCAATCTCTGTCACAAAGGCTGGGTCTTTGAGCAGTACGATTCCATGGTCCGCACCAATACCGCGGTTGGACCGGGTTCTGACGCGGCCGTTCTCCGTCTGCGTAAGACCGACAAGGCGCTCGCCATGTCAACCGACTGCAACGCCCGCTATGTCTACCTGAATCCTCGACTCGGCGCTCAGATCGCGGTAGCCGAATCGGCGCGAAATATCGTTTGTTCGGGTGGCAAACCTCTTGCCATCACCAACTGCCTGAATTTCGGCAATCCGTACAAACCCGAGATATATTACTGCTTCGCCGAAGCGATCAAGGGAATGGGCGAGGCCTGCCTCGCGTTCGAGACTCCGGTTACCGGCGGCAATGTTTCGTTCTACAATGAGGACCCCGAGCGCGCCGTCTTTCCGACCCCGACCATCGGCATGGTCGGCCTTATTGAACATCTCGACCATATCACGACCCAGTGGTTCAAAGAAACCGGCGATGTCATCTTCCTCATCGGTACCAACAAAGAAGAATTGGGTGGTTCTGAATACCTTAAGTCCATTCTTGGCCATACGCGTGGGCCGGTTCCGGAACTGGATCTCGCCTTCGAACGCAAGATGCAGGATACTCTCCTCGCCGCCATTCGCGCCGGATTGGTCAAATCGGCGCATGATATCTCCGATGGCGGCCTGGCCGTCGCTTTGGCTGAGTGCTGCATTTCGAATCAAGAGCACCAGATCGGCGCCACGGTCAGACTTCTGGACAATCTGCGCCCGGACTGCCTCCTCTTTGGCGAAACGCAGTCGCGTGTCATTGTCTCGACCGATTCCGCGCGTGCAGCCGCATTCGAAGAGCACTTCAAATCAGCAGGAGTGCCGATCTCAAGAATCGGCTCCGTGGGCGGGAGTCGCCTGGTGATCGAATCGCTGATTGATGTCCCCCTCGCACGCTTGGCCGACTCCTACTACCACGCCATGCCGCGATTTATGGAGAAGGTCGGATAGTAAACTGGGAAGACCGACTCTGACTTTCAGGGTCGGTCGAATTTGTCTGTTTCGACGGCATTAAACGCCGCTATATTCACTCCATGGCCCTGTACATATTCTCCGATGCTCACCTCGGAACTGGTTCCGCTGAATCAGAGCAGAAAAAACTGTCCAATATTGCGCGCCTATTTGATCTGGTAAAAACCGATGGCGACCGCCTGATAATCCTCGGCGATCTCTTTGACTTCTGGTTCGAATACAAGCATGTCGTCCCGAAAGCGCATTTCGAGGTCCTCTTCCAACTGCACGAGTTACGCAACCGCGGCGTCCAGGTCGACTACATCTCCGGCAATCATGATTTCTGGATGGATGACTTCTTTGAGAAACAGCTCGGCGTTACCGTTTATCGCGACACCATGACTTTCGACTACGGCGGCAGGAAGTTTTACCTACTCCACGGCGATGGCCTGGCCAAAGCTGACTCCGGCTACCGTTTCCTCAAGCGGATCCTGCGCAACCGTTTCAATATTTGGCTATACCGAAAACTGCCGCCCGACTGGGCTTACCCATTAGCCAAATGGGTCTCCGGTTCCTCCCGCGAATATACTTCCCGACGGGATCATGAGTTCGCCGAGGATTATAAGCAATTCGCGAAGTTGAAACTATCCGAAGGGAACGATGTCGTCGTGATCGGACACCTGCATATCCCGGTGTTCGAGCAGTACGATCACGGTATCTATATCAATTCTGGGGATTTCATCCACCACTTCAGCTACGTGAAGGCGGATGGATCTGGAGTGAAATTGGAGTCCCTGAAGCCGTAGGTTTAGCCTTCCGCGAACGGATCCTTGCGCTGCCAACCCGTCTTTCCGGTCGACCGATACCTCTCCAACCGCCGGATCGTGATCTCCGCAAACACAGGATCTACATCGCACGTCACGCACTTTCTCCCCGTTCGTTCGCATGCCAGCAAAGTCGTCCCGGAGTGCGCGAAGAAATCCAGTACGGTATCGCCCGGTCTCGATGACGCCTCAATTAACCGTTCTATCGCCTTCAACGGCTTTTGCGCATAACAGCCAGGCACATTCTCTTCCATCCGATAAAACACCTGTTGAATGTCTATCCAGACATTTCCGGCTCTCAGAAACGGCGATTTCGAGCGTGCCATATTTTCCAGCCGTTCCCCCCCAACCGACTTGTAGTATCCCTTAAGCGATTTCGGGACTTCGGTATACTGAGGAGCGAAAAACGGCTCACCCTTCGTGTAATAGAGAAGCTCCTGGCGTACCGCCATCCAGTTCTTCCGTGTCCCGTATCCCCGCTGATTTCGCATGGTCAAAAACGACCGAGACTGAAACGTTCGACCTGCCATCATTATCATGAACTGCGGTAGCGGCTGGTAGTGATTATTCTGATCAGCCCCCAGCCACACGTAGAGTGAAGCATCCTCCGCAAGGCTGTGTTCAGTTGTATCCAACCAACGACTGCTCCAGTCGATATACTCGTCAACCGTCCGACGTTCAAATACCACTAAATTGTACGGCGGATCCTGGATCGCCAGATTTGGATTGGATTGACCCTTCATCAGTCGGCGCACGAATACGTCGTCCGTGCAGTCGCCACACCCTACCCTGTGCAGGCCATTCGCGTCCTCCCATATCTCTCCGGGGCGAAGTCTGCACGAGGTTAGTGAGACTTCGGTGGTAGACGGTATAACTATGTCTGTCATGCCTATAGTCAACTCTGCCACTCTCCATTTCGCAAACTAAACTTTCGGACCGCTATCTGATACTTGGGAGTATAGTTTGCCGTCGGGCCTCTGGACGTTCTAATGTCGACCCTTTTGTCTTGTAATCAGCAGGCTCATCGATATATTGATAGAAACGCAAAAGTAACGTGAGGTTCACGATGGCCATCAAAACATATGATCAGTATATCGCTTCGCTCAGGGCGATGCGCCCGAATATCTACAAGTGGGATACTCTCATCGAGGATGTCACCACACATCCAGCCACCAAACGGACGGTAGAAGGGCACGCTTGGACATTTAAGGCGGCAACAGATGAAAAACTCCGCTCCTTGGTCACAACCACTTCGCACCTGACCGGCGAACCGATCAGCCGTTATCTTTCCATCATCATGTCCGCGGAAGATCAGATCGCCAATAGCGATATGAAGCGCCTCATGTTCCACCTGACCGGAACCTGCACCGGTGGTCGCTGTGCCGGCTGGACCGCGATGAACGCGATGTTCAACACCACCTTCGAGATGGATCGCGATCTCGGCACCGATTACCACCAGCGCCTTCTGAAGTGGCTCCGCTCCGCCCAGGAAAGAGATATTACCTGCGCCGGGGCGTTGACCGATGCCAAAGGTGATCGGGCAAAAGCTCCCAGCCAGCAGGAAGACAAAGACGTTTTCCTACACCTGGTCGAGAAGCGGAAAGACGGTATCGTCGTGCGTGGCGCCAAACTGATGATCTGCGGCGTCGCCGCCGCCAATGAGATCTTCATCATCCCCGGCACCGGCTACAAAGAGGACGAAACAGATTTCGCATTGTCATTTGTCATCCCTCGCGATGTTGAAGGACTGACCATCGTCGAAACACGCCACCCCAGCGACACGCGCGACGAGGAAGACGGCTTTGACAACCCGGTCAAAGAGGGCGGCATTACCCAGTCATTCCTCTTCTTCGAGAATGTCTTCATCCCGAACGAACGCGTCTTTATGTGCGGTGAAACGAAATATACCATCTCGACTATCGGCTACTTCATCGGCCCTTATCGCGCCGCCATCGGTGGATGTGTCGCCGGCCAGGGTGATATCAAGATCGGCTCCGCTATTCTGACAGCGCGCGCCAACGGCCTCTCCTCCAAAGTCTTCTCGGAGAAGCTGACTCAAATGTACATCAACAACGAGACTACATACGCCGTAGGTGTCGCGTCAGCGGCCCGTGGGAAGAAACACCCATCCGGCAGTTGGCTCTGCGACCCTTTGTTGTCCAATGTTAACAAGGTCCATGTCGCGACACTCCCTTATCAGACCTCTGTCCTGGCGCAGGATATCGCTGGTGGAATCGCTGAAACCGGATGTATGCCGTCACACAAGGACTTCCAGTCGAAGAAGTACGGCCATCTGATCAAGAAGTATCTCACCGCCAAGGCCGATGGCGAGACGCGCGCTCGCGCCGCTCGTCTGGTCGAGTGGTGTACTATCGGTGGTGGTGTTCCCGGCTGCATGCATGGCGGCGGTTCACCGGATGGCGCCAAGTTGGTGATCCGTGCGACTGCCAAGCTTGAAGAAAAGGTTGAGATCGCCCGGCGCATCGCCGGCATCAAGGAACCGCTCCTCGACCCCGCGCCGGTGAAGAAGTAGCCTTTCAGTCGTGAACAAGTAGGCGGCAGGATGACATCATTCTGCCGCTTTTTCTTTCTCCATTTCAGCAGCCCGCTCTTTCTTCCACTCCCTCCGCATCTGCCGAAACACGAAGAAAAAGACAACAAACGCGGCCACGCTCATCACTATCGCAAGGACTATGAAGATAGTGGGCATAATGCATCCTTACCGGTTGAACCGGTACCCCACGGCCCGGATCGTCTCGATATACGTCGGCTCCTTCGGGTCATCTTCGAATATCTTGCGCAATTTCAGAATGAAATTGTCAACCGTCCGATTGGTCGGATAGATATGATACCCCCAGACCGCATCCAATAATTGGTCCCTGCTGACCACTTCATTCGCTCGCTCGATCAGGTACTTGATCACCATACACTCTTTGCGCGTCAACTGATGTTTCCCCCCCGGCCCCTCTGCGACAAAGGTCTTGAAATTGATTCTCCGGCCATCGAATTCATACTCATCCGAAACCGCTTCCTCGGCCGCCAACCATGCCTGTCGCCGGAATATCCCCTGAATGCGCGCCAAAAGCTCCTGCACATTGAACGGCTTCGTGATATAGTCATCCCCTCCGGCCAACAACCCTTCCACCTTCTGGTCTGACTGATCCCGAGCCGTGACAAACAACACCGGTACGGTCGAGCCGGCCGCCCGTATCTTTTTGCAGATCGTTAATCCATCGACCCCCGGCAACATGATATCAAGCAGAACCAAGTCGAATATCCCCCGCTCAAACGCGTCAAACGCGAGGTTCCCGTCCCCAACATGCACCACCTGGTAACCCTCGGCCTCCAAATTCATGATCAGGCCGTCTGCCAGGTGTTGATCATCCTCAACCAGCAGAATCGTTTTCATCTCAACTCTTCTTCAGGTTTATCGTGAACGTCGCCCCTTTACCGGGGCCTTCGGAGAGAGCCGTTACTTTTCCACCGTGTGCGCGGATTATCTCGCGACAGAGAAACAGTCCCAGCCCCGTCCCCGACTGACGGCGCGTCATCTCATCCCCTACCCGGTAAAACCGATCGAATATCGCCTTCCCGTCCTTCTTATCAAATCCAATCCCTTTGTCCGCGATGCTCAGAGTGATACGACCCTGCTCCTCTTTCAGACCGACATGGATTGAAACGCCAGTCCCATCATGATATTTTAGACTGTTCTCAAGAATGGAGTCGATCGCCCGCCCCAGCGCCAGCCGGTCGCCATTAAATGAAACGTCCGGATGTATATCATCAGTAATCGTGATAGGCACGGTGGATGGTAGCTTGCGGATGACCCCAACTCGCTCTTTCACCAGTTCACTAAGATCAAGTTCGACCTTATTGAGATGGTGCCCGCTTCGTTCGAATCGCCCGGCATCCAGAATATTCTGCACCAAGTGCTCCAGCCGCCGTACATCCTCGTGCATTTTGGGAATAATCGCTTCTTTTTTCGAAGCATCGATCTTGGGCGACTGAAGTGTATCCAGGTAGAGCTTTATCGAGGCCAGCGGCGTCTTGAGTTCGTGCGTAACTGCCATCAGGAAATTCTGCTGATGGAACTTGAGTTCTTCGGTTTTGACCAGCGCGCGATAGATGAGCCATCCGCCCAACAGAATCAGGAGAATGAGAAAGATCCCCTCCATCCCCAGCATCATCTGGCGGCTTATCTCCTGCTGGTGGATCCGTTCGAGCATCTCCGGGGATGCCCCCAGCTCCTGAGCGATCTCCACTTTTTCATCAACGAGGTGAGCCATGAAGATGATCCACCAGACAGCTAGAGCCAGCGTGGTCAGTGCCATGAAGAGAAACAGAGCCAGCGCGGATTTAGGGGAGAATCGCATGGAGAAAAAACTACACCAATCTTGTGGCGGGGGCAACTATTAGTTGCGGGGGAACAAGTCGCCCTGTTCCCCATATCTTGGGCTTCCGAAAACGGTCAGACCGTCGCCGCTTCAACCAGGTTCGGCATGGTTTCCGGCGTGTAGCCGTCAAACGCTACCTTCTCGCCACGCATCAGCTTGTCGGCCGTCGTCATCAATTGCGAGAGATTCAGCTTGGTGATATGGGCGTCCGCTTTCAAAAACGACGCGCGCGCCTTCATACCAACATCCCCGATCGACGAGTAGACTATCACCGGCGTAGTGGGTCGATCAGACTGCCGGATCCGCAAAGTAAAGGCCAGACCATCCATTCGCGGCATCTCGACATCCGACACAACCAGATCAAACGGCTGTTTTTGGAACGCCTGCCATGCATCTTCACCATCGGTGGTTTCGACTACCTGGAACCCAAGGTCAGACATCTCATTGACCAGCATCGCCCTGACCGCCGGAGAATCCTCAGCAATCAATACACGACGGCCTTTGAAGTTCCCGTCCCCTGTGTAGGACTGAATACTCAGGTCACGAAGTTTCGGACAGAGATCAAGCAGGATCGTCTCATAGTCGAGAAGTTGAACCATCCGCTCCTCGGTCGGCTTGACAATCCCGATAACATATTTGTGCGCGATACCCGCCAGCGCCGTCTCAGCGTCGATCACATCTTCCCACCGGAAATGATGGATCCAATCGACACAGTCAATCGCGAAGCCGGTTTGCATACCGAAAAATTCGGTCACGATGACATTCTTGTGTTGCGTGAGCTCTTTGTTTATCCCGAGAAAATGTGCCAGGTCAAGGATCGGCACCAGATGATCACGGTCCTTGAACACCCCCGTCACCGCCTTGGGTGCCTGCGGCACACGGGTAAAATCGACCAGCTTCTGGACTATCTTGCTTACCTTCAGGATATTTATCCCGAACGACATCCCGGCCGTACGGTATTCAAGAACGCGAAGCTCATTCGAGCCGGATTTTAGATACGATTCAGCGTCAAACGCCATGGTATTCTTTCTCCCACCTAGGCTTTTCGTAGATTGACCGTAAAGACGGCTCCACCGGACGGGTGATTTGCCGCCGTTATGGTCCCTTCCATTGCACGTACGGCGAGTTGACAGAAATGAAGACCCAGCCCGACTCCGCGATGTTTCCCCATCGCGCGCATCTGGACCTGACCGAATTTTTCGAATAGGATCGCCGGGTCGATCTCCCCGAATCCATTCCCCCCGTCGAGCACCGACACGGTAACCGTATCAATGGACTCGCCGAGTGACACAGTGATTGACCTTCCCGACGGCGTATGCCTGACAGCGTTGTATATCAGGTTGTCCAGCACTCTGGTGAGCAATCGGGGATCCGCGAGCACTTTGGCTTGCGCTCCGCCCTTTACTAGTACCTCAATGTGATTTTCCGCCGCGGAGGCTCCCGCCAAGGTAACCGCGTTAGCGAGTATCTTCTGCAGGTCCGTCGGTTCCACCGATGCGGTCATTCCGTGGTCAGTCGATTTGGCCACTGCCAGCAGATCGTAGACTATCGATTCAGCCCGCTCAACCGCGATCCTGGAGGATGCTACCAACTGCTGGTGCCGCGGCTTGTTTAGATCGAGCTTCTTCTCTTCCAGCAGTTTGAGAACGTACTTCATCGACGCCAGCGGAGATTCGAGGTCATGGACGAATAGAGAGACCAGGTCAAGCAGCTGTTCTTCACCGGCCGCCTTGACTCTCCCCAGTTGGTCGATCATCTGTTCGAATTGGCGTGTTAGACTCACGAGTTTATCATCCCCTTTTGTCTCCATAATGTTATCGGAGACATTGAATGTACTCGAAGTCGTAGGAACGGATTAATGGCGTAGAGGATTATGAGTGTTCAAATCCTGAACAGCCGGGAGCTCTACAGCTTGATTCGCGCCAGCCGGAGCGAATTCAGGACTACAAACAGCGACGAAAACGACATGGCCGCCGCCGCAATCATCGGAGAGAGTGTCCAACCGGTTAGCGGGTAAAAAAGGCCGGCCGCCACCGGAATGGCGATGACATTATAGAAGAATGCCCAGAAAAGATTCTGCTTGATGACTCGCAGCGTTGAGCGCGAAACCTGCAACATCCGCGTCAGCAAATGCATATCAGGACGAAGCAGGACCACATCCGCCGCCTCCGTGGCTATATCAGTCCCTCCGGCCATCGCGATACCAACATCTGCCGCCGCCAGCGCAGGGGCGTCGTTTATCCCATCACCTACCATTGCGACAGTCTGCCCGGACCGGCGGTATCTCTCCAGGATCGCTTTCTTCTGTTCGGGTTTGACCTCGGCCTCAAACTCGATGCCCAGTCTTCCGGCGACAGCCGAGGCGGTCACCTTGTTATCTCCCGACAGCATGACGACATTCTGCATGGAAGATTTGAGTTCGGACACAACCGCCGGAGCGTCTTCACGCACTGTGTCAGCTACGGAAACAAGCCCGATCACGCGTCCATTGAGCGCGACATACACAACCGTTCGCCCGTGCGCCATCTCACTCTCTGCGAGCGATGTACTTATCCCCTGTGCCACCCCCATCTCCTCCATGAGGGCCCGATTCCCTACCGCCAGAATCTGGTCGTCATGCACTGCGGTCATCCCAAACCCCGGCCTTGACTCGATCTTCTCCAACTTCACCGGGATGAATTCCTGATCCTTCACGTAGCGGTGAATCGCCCGCCCTATCGGATGCTCCGACTGACTTTCCAATGATCCCAATAGCGAATGCAGATGTTGGTTCTGCAGTCCCCCTATGCATTTCAACTGCACCACTTCAAGTTTGCCGTGGGTCAATGTCCCCGTCTTGTCGAAGAGCACCGTGGTCAGGCGAGATATCTGTTCGAGAATATCTCCGCCCCGTATTAGTATTCCGGCTCTCGCGGCGCGGCCAGTCCCGGCCAAAACGGCAGTGGGTGTCGCCAATCCGAGCGCACATGGACACGATATGATCAGCACCGCGATAAACGCTTTCACAGCCATTGATTCTTCCGGCGCGAATATCAACCATCCTATCAGCGTCAGCGTCGCCAAAGCCAGGACTATCGGCACAAAGATCCCGGCCACTGTGTCAGCCAGTTTTTGCACTGGCGCTTTAGCTGACTGCGCTTCGGACACCATCCGGATCACCATCGCCAGATAACTCTCCGCGCCCGCGCGTGTGACATTCATTTTGAAAGGCGACGTTCCATTCAGCGACCCGCCTATCACCTGCTCACCCAATTTTTTCTCGATCGGCAGCGATTCGCCTGTCAGCATCGATTCATCCACTACCGGACCGCCTTCGGTGATAACGCCATCGGCGGCGATCCGCTCACCCGGCCGCACCAGCAGGGTGATCCCCGGCCGGATCATATCCGGCTCAAGTTCTATCTCCACGCCATTGATGAAGGCGGTCGCCTTGGCGGGGCGTAGACGCAGTAACGCCTGTATCGCTTCCCCCGCTCTTCCTTTGGCGCGCGCCTCAAGATAGCGGCCCAGCAGGATCAACACGATGATCATCCCGGCTGAGTCGAAATAGAGCGGTTCGTGACCCCCCACTCCCATCTGATATAACGCCCACACACTCCATCCGAACGCCGCGACAGTCCCCATCGCCACGAGCGAATTCATGTTCGCCCGCAAATGACGCGTCTGTTGTCCGGCATCAGCCAGGATCTCTCGCCCCGTATAGAGTAGAACGATCGCCGCCGTCACCGCCTGCACCACTCCATCCCAGAACATCGAGATGATCGGTTGATGGTCGAACAACATCGGCCCCATGCCGAAGATCGACAGCGGAATCGCGAAGGCCAGCGAGATGAGAAAATTCTTCTTCGCCTGTCGCGTCTCGTCAGCATTGGCCGTAAGAATATCGGGAGTTCCAATGCTCGCCCTATATCCAAGCTCCTTGATCTTCTCGATGATAGCCGAGCTGGACAAGCGCGAGCTGTCAAACGTCACGGTCGCCGAGTTCATCATCAAGTTGACTTGGGACTCGTTGATCCCGTCCATTTCAGACAGACCGCGTTCGATCGATGCCACACAGCTTGCGCAATGCATCCCTTCGATCTTCAGATTCAGTTTTTCCAGATTGGCCATTGCTTCAGAACGTACTCACTCGGTTGATATTCTGGTCAGCGAATGCCGAACAGCATAAGAAGTTGCGGGCATCGGCGCAAGAGTTCCTTGCGGATGCGCGTACGCGCTCTATGCAGATACCAGCGGACTGTCGCTTCCGGTACATCCATCATCTCCGCTACATCGTCGACCCGGCACCCCTCAACATCCCGGAGGAGAAAAGCGGAGCGCTGCCGCGTGTTCAGGAGCAGGGTCGCCTGCTGAATATGCCTGGCCAGCAGTTCACGATTATGTCGCGTCTCCGGACTCACTTCCGGCGACTCCAGATTATCGTTGTAGGTGTCGAGCGATTCATGGCGATATCTCCGCGCTCTCCGTAGATGGTCTATCGCGCAATTGACCGTGATTCGATACAGCCACGTGTAGAATTTGCGGTTCTCGTCAAACCGACCGATATTTGCGGCCATCTTGATAAAAACCGCTTGCGTGATATCGGCCGCATCATCGTAATCACCGGAGATGCGATACGCGAGTGCGGCGACCTGCTTGCGATATCGTCGCATCAGTTCAGCGAACGCAAAAGTATCCCCCAGCTTGCAGCGATCGATCAATTGCTTGATCTCCCGCTCCTCATCTGTTCGTTCTTCTGTTCGGCGCCCGGCACGATATTCTTCCGCTGACATCGCCTGCCTGCCTTACCCTCACCTATTCAGTTCAACAATTCCAAACAAGACTCGGTTCCTCGAGTATTTTGGCTATTCACCGCTCCGTCAAATCATCCAGATTGGAGAGAACTCCGGCCTGGAGATGTCAGGCAAAAAAAACACCGCCCAATAGGCGGTGTCTGATATCTGTCAATTGCTCGAATGCGCTCAGTTCAGAATGTAATCCATCGGGTTAAGTGATTTCCCGTTGCGGTAAACCTCATAGTGGAGATGCGAACCGGTCGAATATCCAGTCGACCCCATCAGGCCGATCCGGTCACCGCGCGCGATCTCCTGGCCACGCTTAACCAGAACCTTGGACATGTGCCCATGGCGGGTCACAAAGCCGTAACCATGTTCGATCACGACCAGATTCCCCAATCCGCCCGAATCCCATCCAGCGAAAATGACCTTTCCTTTGGCGGGCGCGACAATCGGTGTGCCTGGTTGAGCCGCGATATCGATACCGCGGTGCATCTGCTTGTAGCCTGTGAATGGATCGTAATGCATGCCGAACCCGCGGGAGAACCATCCCTTGGCCGGCCATATTGACGGAGTATGGTCGAGACGTTCCCGAAGGCCCATGAGCGCGCCCTCGATCTCACCATACTTTGAGAACTCAAACTCAGTCTGCTTGAGCAGCTTGTCTACTTCGGCTTCTGTCGCAACCGCCATCTCTTCCGATTCAGACTTCGGCAGCCAATCCAGCGCATCCGGACCGCCGATACCAAGCTGACGTTCCTGCGGGTTTACTTCCGGAAGGTTGAAGAGAGCGCGAATAGCCGTCTCTTTCTGGGCCAGTTGGTCAACACGCGTGCTGACCTCGCTGAGGGTCGACTTGATTGCCTGGTACTTCTGCGCCAGTCGATGGTTCTCTTCCCGCAGACGGGCCATCTCATCTTCGTTGACCTTGGACCCGAAGAACGATGACAACAGAAGAGAGCTTGTGAAAAGCAGAACGATCATCGCGGCCGGGATGTAGATCAGCCAGGCGGCACGGATCGTCAGACGTTTCAAAGCGCCTTCCGTCTCATGCAGAAACCAAAACGTGACTTTATTTTGCCACAATTTCCGTAATTGACTCATGTAATGAACCCCAAGATAAAAACCAAATCCTCCCCAAAGTCCCTTCCACTAACAGAATACACGAGGCCTCTCGGCCAACCCAAGCGTTGAAGCTACCTCGGGTCGTATCCTCTGTCAAGCGAAAAAACCCCGGGGACTACTTGATCAACACATACTCCTTGCGCAGTATCTTGTTGACTATCTTCGCCAATTTGTCACCTTCAAGATTCTGCAGGCTGTACAGGTGCCAGTAATTCTTCTTCGGCAACCCGGTTACGCGTTTCTTCGAATTCGCCATGGTGCTGTCCTCTGTTCTTCCGGCCTGCCTGAAAGAGTGGGACGAACACCATACTCTTTCTATCGGGCATTCCAGGGATTCCTTAATCTGTCCACATAGGTACCTCGCACATCCCATGCCGGTATTTTTAAAGCGAGACCAAAACCGCGAAAAATATTAAGTACTTTTACAGCAATAGCTTACATAGGGAATGATAGACTCTTATGAAATTGATACCCGGACCATCCTGTTCAGAGTGTGGGCGACCTGCCACTATCATGAGCAGCCTCCCTTTGGTGATTTCGCGGGATAGTTGTCAGGTTCAGTTGACTAACCTGCCCTCCACCGATAGATTTCCGCCTTCACGAAAGGACTTATCATGTCTTATTTACAGGGAAAGACCGTTCTTGTGACCGGAGCTTCATCCGGGATTGGCGAAGCCACCGCCCGGAAATTCGCACAGGCAGGCTGCAAGCTGATATTGGCCGCTCGCCGAGTCGATCGCCTACAGCGATTGGCGTCAAACCTGCCGACCAAGTGCCACTTAGTTGAACTCGATGTTCGAAATCGACAGGCAGTCGACCAGACCGTCGCTTCCCTCCCTCCCGAATTCGCTGCAATTGACATTCTGATAAATAACGCCGGCAAAGCCCGCGGCCTGGCCAAACTCCATGAGGCAGATATCGCTGACCACGAAGAGATGATCGACACCAATGTGAAGGGGCTTCTCTACTGTTCCCGGGCGGTGGTCCCGGGCATGGTAAAACGTGGTTCGGGCCACATTATCAATATTGGTTCAATCGCAGGCCACGAAGTCTACCCGAACGGTTCGGTTTACTGCGCCAGTAAACACGCCGTCGATGCCCTGACCAAGGGCCTGAGACTTGATCTGGTCGACACTCCGATCCGGGTCTCGACCGTCGACCCCGGACTCGTCGAGACTGAGTTCTCACTGGTCAGATTTCATGGCGATGAAGAGCGTGCAAAAAAAGTCTATCAAGGGTACAAACCATTAACGGCGGACGATATCGCCGACACCATTCTGTGGATCGTTGAAAGGCCGGTTCACGTTCAGATTGCCGAGGTAATAATCCTCCCGACCGCCCAGGGAAATGCCTATATCACGCACAAAACAAGCTGAGCGCTGAACGCTACCTGAACTTCTTCATGGCTTCGCTGAATCGCTGCAGACGATCCGGATCGGAGGTCGCCCTGAAATAGAAATCCTGAAAGAACTCAAAGCTGTTCCTGGCCACATCAGCCGGCAGATAGGGAACCTGGGGGATCCATTCGTCAAGAAACACCGGGATATCCATGAACTTCACATCCGGATATTTCCTCAACCGCTCCATCACGGCACCATTGTACTGGAGCATGCGCGCCATATACCCGCCGAACGAAATCTGCGTGAGCGAGTCCGCCAAACTTCCCGGCGTTCCTATCCCAACCAGCATGAACTCCACACCTCGGGAGTTCAGATATTCCAGCGGGGCAGTCTTCTCGTGCCCCGGACGGCCCCGTGTCGTCAACGGAAGATGCGCTATATACTCGTCGGTCAAACCGGTCGCCGCTTCTATCGCCACCGGCACTTCGCTGTAATACACCTGCATCGCGTGTTGTCCGCGAAACGCGACCTGTATATCCAGTCCCTGGACATACTTCCTCAACTTCTCCCCCTGTTCGCGCGCCAACCTGTAATGTGACGACGGATAGTACGCTGGCTCATCGGCTATCCCCGATACCTGTCCTTTGGGATTCTCGGCGTACAGATCGACTCTCAGTATAACCAGAGCCACCAAAACGACTGCGGCACCCAGCACTACCGTACGGTTCTTGAATGTCAGTCGCACTCCCATTTCGATCAATAGCGATAGCAGCGGAGTTATAACGATCCAGAAACGTGCGAACATGAAATCCCCGCCAACCTTCACAATGTAGACCACATACGGCACTACAAACAGCATCGCGAGAAGAAACGCTCGCCAGACAGGCGAATCGACTCCTCGTTCCACCTTGGTCCTGAACAGTGCGATCGCCACCGCCGCCAGTGGCGCGAGATACAATACGTAATACGACTTGACGTACACGAGCAAGTATTGCCACCCCTGACTCCAATACGATAGATCCCCCGACTTGGCGTAATAGGTATTCGGGAAAAGATATCCATAGTACTGGTAACGCCAGATGAAATACGGCACATAGAGAACGATCACCGGCATCACATAGATGATCACTGGGCGAATACGACGTTCCATCACCAGTACAAACAAACCGCCCATCGCCGTAAATAATAGGCCATCTGGTCGGGCCAATGCGGCGAGGGTAAGCAGGAATCCGGCAAGGAGTAATTCACGTTGCTCTCTAGCTGCTATCAATACGTAGAATCCGAACATCACTAGCGCGGTAGCGAACATCGTCTCCAATCCGCTGGTCGCGAATACATGCATATCCCGGTGCACCAGTATCATCAGCGCCGCGATCGGCAAGAAGAATCCTTCCCGCCCAAACCCGCCGAACAATCTTCGCGAAATAAGCACACAGGCGATAACCACCCCCAGGAAAGAGAGCCCGCCCAGAACTAGTGACAGCGGCACCGGATCCAAGCCCACTTTCATCCCCGCCGAAACAAGCAATGTCCAAAGGAAATTGGAGTACCCTTCGACTCTCTCCCCGAGATTGTAGATGAGACCATGTCCGTCTATCAGATTTTTCGCGTACCGGAAGGAAATGAACGCGTCATCACACACCCACCAGTTCGTGACGATCATCACAATTGCATAAATGAGCGCTCCCCCTAGGACTCCGTACACCCCTTTCTGCAGGTTGGACTTAGAGGGTACCCCACCGGCCAGTCGTTCTGTTCCGGATGATTTAGTGTGGGATGGTCCCTTCATGATTTCCTTCTGGCATTCATTCTGACTTGAGATTCTGCGCCAATATAGGCGATTCTGCCGGTTTCGCGAGCCCAATCTCGTCCCCAAGGGTGACCTGCTTGACTGCCCGTCCACTTTGGATTACTGCTCTTTTTTGGTCGAAGTTGCCGGTTTGAACGTATATTATCTACCAATGAGAAATTCGCTATCCATATATCTTGCAGCGCTCCTGCTCATAGGAATCGCCGCCGGAGATTCAATAACGGCGCAAACCACTTCCGGCTCGCCGATACCTATCGCGACCTCGAACTATCGAATGCCGCAGCAGGACCCCAATCCATCGCTCGTGCGAGTGGCGCGATTGCACTATTCCGGCGGCGGTGACTGGTACTGGGGAGCCTCGGCGATACCGAACTTCCTGCGATTTGTCCGTGAAAACTCAGATTTTCCTGTGGACACAATGGAACATCAGGTCACCATCATGGATCCTGATCTCTTCCGCTATCCTTTCCTGTTCGCCACCGGTCACGGCGTGATCAAATTCTCTGCTGAAGAAAAAGAGCGCTTGCGTACATATCTTCTCGGCGGTGGATTCCTTTTCGTAAATGATTCATACGGCATGGACAAAGGCTTCCGCGATGAGATGGCTGCGCTATTCCCGGAGCGTCAGGTAGTCGATCTCCCCTTTGACCACCCGATCTACCACAGCTTCTACGACTTTCCGAACGGGCCACCCAAGATCCATGAGCATGACAACCAGGCTCCGCGGGGGCACGCGATCATGGTCGACGGCCGCGTCGTGCTCTACTTCCTGGTCGAGTCGGACATCGGGGATGGCTGGGAAGACCCTCAGGTTCATAACGACCCACCCGAGAAACGAGCCGAAGCGTTTCGGATGGGACTGAACCTTTTGACGTATGCACTGTTAAATTAGGTACTTACAGAGTTTTCCTCCGGTCGGCTTCGGGCATGCCGATACATGTATGGACGTTCGCACCTGTAACGATTTGTCGAGGGTACTGCCGTGAAGCAGATTCAATCGCGCTCCAGCCTGCTGGACCAACTCCGGACTGTTCTACTCAAACAACGGATTGTCATGTTCGCTGCCGGTCTCGTCATTACCGGTACGGTCGTTGCGCTGACCTGGCTGGCACTCTCCTTAATCGCTCAGGTGGCAGTTCTACCGGTCTGGCTCAAACTGTCTTTGCTGGCTATCGCGGGTGGTGTAACGATCTTCTTTTTCACTCGTTATGCGTTGGCCAGGCTGTTCGAGGGGAGTATTGACCATGTCGCGGTCGCTCTCGAACAAAAGCACCCCGAACTGAAGGGGCGGCTCATAGCCGCGGTGCAATTCGCCCGTATGCCGGCCGACCCGAGTTATTCCACTGAATTGATCGAAATGACCGAGCGTCAGGCAATGGAGCGCGCCGGCCTGATGCGCCTCGATGAAGTCGTCAGCTACTACCCGGTCTACCGCACCAGCCGCTATCTCGCGGGCGCGGCCCTGCTCGGCGTATTGCTGCTGTTTCTATTCCCCGGATTCTTCAGCTACTCGTACGAAGTTTATTCCAACCCGACTACGGAGATCGCTTCGCCGCTCGCGTACAAAGTCATCCCCAATCCGGCAAGTCGTGAGTGGGTGAAATACCAGGATCTGACAATTGGCGCCGCTATCACGGGCGCTCGCATCCCGGAAAACGCCATTATTCATTATCGCCTGGCTGATGGCTCCTGGCAGTCCTCCGAAGTACAGATCAAGTCTCTTCCGAAGTTTATCTGCGCGGACGGTGACTCGCTCGCCATCAGTTTGACTCTTCGTCAGGTCGCCAAATCGCTCGATTACTATGTCGAAGCTGGGCGCGTCAAAACCGAGGTTCAAAAGATCGATGTCGTCGATCGCCCGCGCGTCAACAATATCCAATTGGCCGTCTTCTATCCTGACTACACCGGGCTCGCTCCGACAACGCCGAATGAGAACAACGGTTCGTTCTCAGCGGTCGTTGGCAGTCGTGCCACCTTGAAGATCGAAACGAATCTTCCGGTCGCCAAAGGCGACCTGATCTACGACGACAAGTCCGAAAAACCGCTGACGCTGGACGGCAAGAACGGCGAGGTCACCCTTCAGGTTTTGAAATCGCAATCGTATCATATCCGCCTTCAGGATCATCTCGGTGAACTCAATCCCGACCCGATCGAGTACTACATTACTGCGGTCCCGGATGAGTATCCAATTGTCGAAGTTCTCTATCCTGGGTTCGACGCCAATTTGACCGACGAAATGCTCCTCCCCCTCAAGATTCGCATCTCCGACGATTATGGCTTCACCTCTTTGGCTATGAAGTACACCGTCACCGCTCAGGGGACCAAGTCGGAAGAGCATGTGGCTATCCTCAATTTCTCAGACCGAATCAAGACCGAGGGCGAGGTCGAATTCAACTGGGATATGGACCAACTCAATCTCTTCCCCGGTGACTACGTGCAGTACTACTTCGAGGTCGCCGACAACGACCGTATCTCCGGCCCGAAGATCAGTAAATCGCGTCAATATATCGCGCGGGTGCCATCGCTCGAAGAAGTTGTCTCCGAAACAGAATCGGAGAATAAAGAGCGCATCAATCAGACCGAAAACCTCATCCAGTCCGGCAAAGAGTTGGTCCAGCGCCTGAAGAACGCCGCGCGCAAACTGGAGGGACAGTCGAAGCAGTTCCAGCGGGCCGACTGGCAGCAGCAGAAAGAACTGGAAGCGATCGCCGAAAAGAACGCCGAAATGCTGCAGCAGATAGACAAACTCGCCCAGAGCATGGATTCATCGATGGAGAAGATGAAGGACAACGCCCTGATGAGCCGCGAGATCATGGAAAAGATGCAACAGATCCAGAAGCTGTTCGAGGAAGTCGCCACGCCCGAGATGCGCGAAGCGCAGAAGAAGATGATGGATGCCCTCAAGCAGATGGATCGCCAGAAACTTCTCGAGGCAATGAAGCAGTTTGAGCTCACGCAGAAAGAACTCATGGAGCGGCTCGACCGTACGCTCGCCCTGCTCAAGAAGATGCAGCTAGAGCAAAAGATGGAGTCGATGGTGCGCAAGGCCGAGGATCTGGTCGCCAGACAGGAACAGAACAACGAGTCGACCGAAAAGTCCCCTAGCGAACAGCTCCCTCAGCTCAGCAAGTCGGAAAAGGACATCCAGAAGGGCCTGGAGGATCTGAAGAAAGAGGTCGAGGAACTCCGCCAGGCGATGAAAGACGCTCAACAGGAGCAGTCACCCGAGGCGCAGAAATTCGCCGATGCAGTCGAAAAGACCGACGCCAATCAGGACATGCAGCAAATGTCCCAATCTCTGCAGCAACAGCAGAAGTCCGAAGCGTCTAAGCAGGGAAAACAAGCTTCGTCCAAACTGCACCAGATGCTCGCCGAAATGCAGAAGCAGCAGATGGCCATGAAAGGCGCCAACAGCGAGGAAGTGAAACGCGCCATGCGTCGTGCTATCGATGACGCCAACTATCTTTCCAAGAATCAGGAAGACCTTCTTAAAGAAGCCGCCGAGATCAATCCGAATTCAATGGTCCTTCGCGATATGGCAGAAAAACAACAGGATCTCACCGCCGCTTCGAACGGCCTGAAGAACTCCATCGAAGAACTGGGCAAAGAGTCCCCGTTCATCGCCGCCGAACTGCAGAACCTGATCCAGAAGGCGACCCAGAATATGGAGACCGCCACCCAACAGTTCGATGACAAACAAGGGATGCGCGCGGTCAACGAACAGCGGAACGCGATGGTCAATCTCAATCTGGCGGCTCTCCGTCTGATGGAATCGCTCGAACAGCAGAGCAACTGTGACAAGGGCGGCAACTGCGACAAAAACATGGCCAAACTCGAACAGATGAGCCAGAAGCAGAACCAGATCAACCAGCAGACCCAGCAGTGCAACAACCCGGGCCAGATGCAACAAGGCGAGGGACGACAAACACTCGAACGCTTGGCCGGCGAACAGGGGTCATTGCGCAAATCAATGGAACAATTGGAGCAGGAATTCGGCAACTCCCGTCAGATCCTCGGTCGTCTCGATGATATCGCCAAAGAGATGAAGGAGATCGAGGAGGATATGCAGGACGGCGAAATCGGCCAGGAGACCGCCGAGAAACAACTGCGTGTCTATTCGCGCATGCTGGAGGCCTCCCGCTCACTGCAGCGCAAAGATTTTACGGAACAGCGCAAAGCGAACACCGCATCCAACAATCCCGTCTTCATTCCTGAAGCGCTAACCGCCGATATGTTGAATGATCGCAGCGCGTTTGAAGACCGTCTAAAACAGTTCCTCGGCGACAATTATCCGCCGCAATACGAGGAACAGATCAAAGCCTATTTCCGCGCCCTACTTCAGGTGGAAAAGCAAGGCACTCCGGAGAAGATTCCGAATCAATGAACCTCCGCCGCTTCATCATTGCTATAATACTGGTTGGGTCAGTTGCCAATTGCGGTGCAATCGCGCAGGAGATCATCCAGGCCCAACCTGTCGCGTCCAGCGACAGCCGGCTCACCACCGTACGCCAGCTCATGAAAAACCAGAGTTGGGAACCTGCCGCGGCTATGCTCGAGGTTATCTACGAATCGGACAATGGAAATCAAACTGTCATTAATCTGCTGAAAAACTGCTACGGTCAGCTCAAGCAATACGGCAAGATCGAAACGTTGGTTCGCCGACAACTTGAGATCGCCCCGACCAACTTCAACCTCTGGATCGAACTGGCCGAAGTCCTCGCCGATCAGGGATCCAGCGACAAAGCTACCGATGCCTATCGCGAAGCCGAACGACTCATTACCGCTCCTGACCAGGGAAGGTACCTTCTATTAGTTCGAAGTCAGCTTCGCCACGGCCTGGAGGACCAGACCCTCGAACTAATAGATAAGATCCGCAAGCAGACTAAAGACTCCACGCTTTTCGCTCTAGAACGCGGAACAGTGATGGAGAGTCGCAAGAAATACACGGCCGCCATCCAGGAATATCTCCCCGTACTGTCGGCGGACACGACCATGGAAGCTTTGGAGGTCGAACGACGGATCATCCTCCTCCTCGATTTCCCTGAAGCAACGAAAGAGGTTGAGCGCCTCCTCGTCGCCGAGGCTCAGACGCGCAAGAATGCCAGGGTCGTGCGCCTGCTCGCCGACTACTATGTCAGGGACAACCGATTCGACCAGGCATTCGAATTCGCCGTCCGCCGAGACTCTCTGGAGAATATGCAGGGGCAGTCTGTCATCTACCTGATGCGTCAATGCTATGACCGCAAGCTGTATGCTGAGGCGGCACGGTTCGGTGAGTGGGTCCTCAGTCGACATAGCCAGGGACCGTCCAATATCGAGGCCCGCCTCTTTTATGCTCGGTCATTGGCTCGAATTGGCAAGACCGACCGCGCCTTTGCTCAGTATGATACAGTGCTGGCGACCTCACCTCGCGATGCTGACCGCGGCCAGGCATTGTTCGAATCTGGTGAGATATATTTCAATCTGCTGGGGGACAACGCTCGCGCCCTGGCATGCTTCGATTCTGTGGTCAACCGGTATCGTGTCGGATTGGCGTACGTCGAAGCCAACCGCGCCCGCCCCTTCTGCTACCTCCGTATGGGCGAGCTTGCCTCTGCACGCAACGCCTTTACGTTTCAGAAGGATCACCCGATGTCTGACGACATTGAGGAAGAGAGCGCCTACTACCTCGGTCTAATTCATCTCTTCGAAGGACGCTACGACTCCGCGGAAGTATCCTTCCGCAGGTTGTTGGTCGACCACCCGACCGGCTTCTATATCAATGACGCGCTGCAGATGTCGATGGTTCTGACTGAAGCGAAAGATGCCCCCGAGCTGCTTTCCGACTACGCTCAGGCTGTCTACGCACAAGAAAAGAGATCGTTTGATTCAACCCGGATCTGGCTGGACCGACTCGCTAGGGCGGACAATCAAACGCTGGCCGATGTCGCCCTGCACCGCCTCACCCTCATCAGCCTGCAACTGGCCGATACGACCACGGCGCTCGACTGCATTCAGCGACTGGATAGTGGATTCGCAGAATCATACTACCGTCCTTACGGACTTAAGCTGAAAGCTGATATTCTGAGCGGCTCACGTTCGACTATTGAAGAAGCCAAGGCGCTGTACAAGCAACTTCTCGAGCAGTGCCCGAACTACCCCTTTGCCTCCGACGTCCGCAAGCGCCTAAAACAGATCGAAACCGACTTCAAGATCGGCTAGTAGTCCGCCCGCGACCGCTGAGCTTCGGATTCCATCTTCTTGATCTGCTGTTCAAGACTGAATATCCGGTTCTCGTAGTGCTCCATCCGCTTCTCTTTCATTTTGGACGTGGTTCTCACCAGCAATCCTAATGAAAGAAGCATAAAGAGGACTGAATTGACCGTCCTGAAGATTTCGCCCATATTCATGATGGAATCCACAAACGCCAGGATCCCGAGCGCGAAAAGTAAACCAACCCACAGAAACATTGTAACTTCCTCCATCCAAACACCCGGCAGGCGGGTAAAATTATCGTTGTGCTTTCAACTGGTAATGTTATATTCAGCCTTCTGCGAAACGCAGTTATATCCATGTATATTATCGGTTTAGACGGACATCTGCTTTAGGAGGAGATTTTGGCCGATTTGCTGAATCTCAAAAACAAAGACTTCGACCGGACCAACGCCGTTTTTGCCGCCTTGGTCTTTTTCGGGTCATTCATCGTGTACGCCATGACAGTCCAGCGAACCTTTTCGTTCTGGGACTGCGGCGAGTTCATCGCCTGCTCGTATGGTCTCGGCATCCCCCACCCGCCGGGCACCCCGCTCTTCGTCCTGATCGGCCGCGTATTTTCCATGGTCCCCTTCGTTGAGGACATTTCCTATCGAGTTAACTATATCTCGGTTATCTCTTCCGCCTTCACGGCCATGCTCAGCTACCTTTTGGCCGTCAAGCTCTCCAAGCTGTTCATAACTGATTGGTCCAATCCCCTGAATCGGTGGGCCACCTATTTCGGCGGAGTAGCCGCCGGGTTCTTTGTCGCCTTTGGCGAGACCAACTGGAGCAACTCGGTCGAGGCCGAGGTGTACGGTATCTCTCTGGCCCTCTCCGTCTTGATGCTTCTCCTCTCCGTGAAGTACTACGAGGTCCGGGGCACGGCCGAAGCCAATCGTATCAAAGTGCTCTTCTTCTTCATCGCTATGGCCGGGGTCGGCATCCATATGACCACCTTTCTGGTCGTCCCGATCTGTGCCGTTTTCTTCGTACTTAACAGCCAAGCTGAGAAGAAAGACTACATCACTGTCTGCCTGTTCATCATTGTCGAATTACTGATGATCATCATCTTCGCCAACGGTCGCGGCGGCCACAAGATGTTCTATATGTTCTCCGGCCTGCTCTCGCTCTTGCTGTTGGCCCTGCTCTACAAAAAGATCAACTGGACGGTCACGCTGGCGATCGGCGCGGTCAGCACGGTGATGATCGCTTTCAGCCTCTTCTTCTACGTCGCGCCGGTGGCGCTTCTCTGTATCGCGGGAATCGCGTTCCTCTCCAAGTCGACGGGCTGGAAGGTCGAGTGGAAAACCGCGATGGCGATCCTCATCGCCGCGCTCATTGGATTTTCGGTCCATCTCTATCTGCCGATCCGATCGGCGGAAAATCCTCGCATTGACGAGAACAATCCGGACCGTGATTTCCGCACGTTCGTGAACTTCCTCGATCGCAAACAATACGGCTCCGAGTCAATGACCGAGCGCATGTTCATGCGTCGCGGTACCTGGGAGAATCAGTTCGGCCGCCACCCTAATATGGGCTTCTGGTCCTATTTCGAGGAACAGTGGAGCCGCCCCGGATGGAACTTTGTCCCGCTCTTCCTGCTTGGCCTTTTTGGCGCTTACAGCGTGATAAAGAAGCGCGCGGAAGTGGGGTTGCCTTTCCTCACCTTGCTCCTCGTCTGCTCCGTCGGCCTTATTCTCTATATGAATTTCGCCGATGGGACCAAATACGATTTCCGAACGGGCGACGCCTATCTTGAGGTGCGCAATCGAGATTACTTCTTCACCCCAATGTTCGTCTTCTTCGGCGTCGCTATGGGGATCGGCATCAGCGCGTTGATGGTTTGGCTCCGCGAAAAAGCCGAACAGCAAAGCCCGAATATGGGCCGCCTGGCCACCTATGTCGGCGGACTGCTGGTCCTGCTTCCGAGCTTCGCGCTTTCCTCCAACTATCATGTGAATGACCGTAGCAACAACTACCTCCCCCGCGCGTACGCGGCCAATCTGCTTGATAGCTGCAAGCCAAATTCGATCCTTTTCACCTCGGGTGACAATGATACCTTCCCCGTCTGGTGTCTGCAGGAGGTCTACGGCTACCGCAAGGATATCCGCGTCGTCAATCTTTCGCTGCTCAACACCGACTGGTATGTGAAGCAGATGCGGGATCAATACAATATCCCGATCTCGCTGACCGATGAACAGATCCTCTGGTACCCCGAAGAGGTCCAGCCGGGAGTCGAGTTCAATCAGCCGGTTAAGCAGTTCAAAGATCGGCCGCGCAATCGCCAGGTGCTGATGACACCCAACATGTACGATGGCCGCTTGGTCAAAGTGCAGGATATGATGGTCGATGAGATCGTCATCGAAAACAACTGGCGCGACCCGATCTTCTTCAGCTCGCCGCCCTACGCGGAATCGCCGCTCAAACTGCGCGACCACTCATCCGTCGTCGGCGTTGTCTATGAATTGGAGAAAGAACCGAAAGAGGGACGGGTCGACCTCGAAAAGAGCTATGACCTCTTCATGAACACCTACAAGTTCACCGGTCTGGAGAACTCCAAGGTCTACCGCGATGAGAACGCTACCGGTGTCTTCATCGGTGTCGGCATGAGCAGCGTCAAGATCTTCGATGAACTGAATCGCCGCGGCCAGAGAGATAAAGCGATCGCGCTCATGGAACACATGATGAAGGTCTACCCGGAATATTTCCAGACCTACTATGTCATGGCGGAGATGTTCGATCGCCAGGGAGATAGCGCCAAAGCGACCTCTTACTATGAGCAGCTTCGCGACACACTGCAGGCCTTCACGGCGTCGAACCACGAAAACCAGGTCTATCTCCAGGATCTCGGTATGGTCACGTTCGAACTGGGGAAACGGAAGAATGACCAGGCGATGAAGGATGAAGGCGTTGCCCTCATGAAGCGGGCGTTCGATATGAACCAGAACAACTCGTACGCCTTCCGCAAACTGGCGCCGGTCCTCTATCAGGCTCAGCGCTTCAGCGACCTGACCACTGCCGCCCAGCAGTTCAGTGCCTATAAGATCAACCTGTCGGACCCGTACGTCCAACAGATCCTTGGCATGACCCCGCCACCCAATGTGCCGGGCGTCGAAGGACAATAACGTCGCTGACTGATCCTATAGAAAGAGCCGCCCGGAAACACCGGACGGCTCTTTTTTGTGTCTGCGATTTCGTATCTATCAATCGGAGAATTTGTAGCCGGTCCTACGACGATACTTCCCGTCGGTCCGATCCATCATCTTCTCCATGATGAACTCACGGCGAACCGTGCAGTAATCATCGTGGTAACGGCTGATGATCCGATTGACCTCTTCTTCCGTATAGGTCTTGTTCGGCTCAAACGCCGCGAGGATATACTCGAGCAGGAATTTCCGTTTGGACAGCTTGACCGGCAGTGACTCGATCTTTTCATCCTTCACGAAATTCTCGATCACCTTCTGCTTTTCGCCCCGCGGGCGCTGATTCGAATGGCGCTCCAGCCACTCATGCACCGCCTCCTCTGGAATGCGCCAGTCTTTCCCTATCTTGTACGCTTTGATCTCCCCGGCCTGAACCTTGCGGGTAATCACCTGCACGTTCATCTTCAGCCTATCCGCCAACTCGGCGGTGGTGAAAAACGATGTGGCGCGAACCGCGCCCTCGGTAAAGTCAGACATCTTGTTGCTCCTTAGTCAATTGCGCACAATATAGTAAGCGAATAACGGCCGTCAAGTATTCTTCGGCACTTTTCCGTATTTTCTTTAATTTTAACGTATAGATAATTCTTGACGAATAGTATTAACAACCCGCTCAACCACAGCTCGTTCCCCTGCTTTCCACCCCGTAATCGCTTACGAATTGACAACATCGCCCCACATGTCGTTATTGGCCCCTCATGGCACTCCTCCTGTACATCATTCTTTGCCTCATTTGGGGCTCAACCTGGATTGCTATAAAGCTCGGGCTCTCCGATGCTCCCCCTCTGTGGGCCGCCTCGATCCGCTTCGTGATCGCCGTGGGAATTCTGGGGACGATCGTCTTGGTCAAACGCTACCCCCTGCCTCGTTCGCTCAGGGAGTATCTCATCATGGGGCACCCCGGCTTTTACATGTACGGCCTCAGCTATGCCCTCATCTATTTCGGCGAACTCTACATCAACTCCGCGCTCGCTTCAGTGCTCTTTGGTTCATTCCCCTTCTTTGTCGCCATGCTCTCACACTACTATCTGCCGGGCGAGAAGCGCGTCTCCCCTCTTGGTTGGCTTGGTATGGTGATCGGCTTTGCCGGTGTTGTACTCATATCCTACGATTCACTCCAGACGTCTCAGCATATTTTTCTCGGCACTATGCTGACGCTTGTCGGGTCATTAGCCTCCGCGGTCGGGCTCATGTTCCACAAGCGCCATTGTGAACGGGCGAACATCTATGTCGCCGCGGTCGTGCAGATGTTGTTCGGAGGGATCTTCCTGATTGCCGGAGCGATTATCTTCGAAGATATCGGCCGACTGAACCTCTCCCCTATTTCGATCGGTTCAATACTCTATTTGGCGATCTTTGGAACCGCTATCGCGTTTGTGGGATACTACTGGTTGCTGACCAAAATGCGCACGGTCACCGTCTCCCTCATCGGTTTCGTCACTCCGCTGGTCGCGATACTGATTGGTCTTTCGATGTTCGACGAACAACTCACCGCGCTCATTGGAATCGGCACAGTGCTGATCTTCGCCGGGATGGCCCTGGTGACGCGGAAATAGACTCGTCTACCTGTCTATTCCCACCCCTACTTCATAGGGATTCACCCAAGTCGTATCCGACGCCGGCCCTATCCACCGCTTCCCATTCTCCGAGTAAGGTTGATCATACGTGTCATTCCCGCCGCCATCGATAAACAACCCGAAACAATGGAGATACTTTCGATACCCCACCTTCTCGCCATTCGCTCGACCCAGTGTCGTCCCAGCTTTGGTTGTGTACGAATCATCCCCCGCCCAATCATGAAATATCCCTATCCCATTCGCGTTTCCGCCGCCGAGTGAAAGATTCGGCACCGAGTATTTGTCATTCCCGGCCCGTTCGTTGAAGTATCCTATGGTGAAATCATGCCCCGCCCCCACTGCCATATTCATCGCGGCGTTGTATTCATCATTACCGTTCGCGTCATCCAACAGCCCCACCGCGAAATGCGCCCCCGAACCCTGCACATACCAAATACCGTTATAGCTATCCTCGCCCGCTCTATCCAACAGCATGCCGACCGAAAACCAGTACGCGCACCCTTGCGCGAACAGCCCCGCCGAATACCGATCATTCCCCTTGAGATCGCACAGTATCCCGACTCCACCCGCCCACGAGTGACCATCGACATAATCCGCTCGACGTCCAAACGCCACTCCCTGCGCCAGCGAAGCGTTATGCTCTTTCGTCTGTGGCGATGGACTGGTGATAATGCTATCCTCCGCGACATACCTATCATCCCCGTCGAAGTTTATCAGCACGCCGCACCCCTTCGAGTATCCATACCCTTGCGCGTTCCCGACACAATAGAATGAATCAACTCCCGCGCTATCCGAGAGAATTCCGATCCCGAAGACTCCACTCCCCTGCAAGTAATTCTTCCCCGCGTAAATATCATTCCCGGAATAATCCAGCAGCATCCCGCCACCAAACACACCGCTCCCCTGCGCGATATGCTTCGCCTCGTACCGGTCATTCCCGGCTTTATCTATCAGAATTGACACCCCAAGCACCGTCCCGCCTATCCCCGCCGAGGTCGTATCTGTCGAGATATATTTGTCATCCCCCGATGGATCTATAATGATGCTCACCGGAAAATCATCGGGATACCCGGAGAACCTGTACGTGTCATTCCCGCCTCCATCAACGATCAACAGCGGCGGCACCGGATATTCATATAAATCATCCTGCGATGTCCCTATCACGATCATCCCGCGCTTGGTCGGTATCTCCAGCCGCGCTTTTGGGAACTCCGCATACTCCACTGAGTCGGCCATCCGCTTCGTCAGCTCTGCCAGATCCTCCATCGCCGCGACCAGCAGATTGAAATCGATCTTCTCCGCCATCTCTTCGATGATATCCGCGCGCTCCTCATTTTCCGTCAGTAGAAAATCAAACACCGCCTTACGGTTCTTCTCCTTCGCGTATCCATTAAATGCCCGCTTGAGATAAAAGCGGTCATCGTTCGCCGTCACCGAGAGGATATCCACCCCCTGCCGAAGTCTCCTGTTCCGGTCACCGAGCAGAATCCCACGGTTCGTCGCCAGCGCGGTCTTCGGCAATGAATCTTTCTGGGGCATGTACTGCTCCAATTGATCCCCTATCAACCCGCGCCGCACCGGGCAATCTATCCGTCTCCCCGCGTCCCCCACCAGCGCCGTCAGATTGGTCACATTGGTTGAGCAGGCGATTGCCGCGATCTCCCCATACTTGGGAATCTTGAACGGATTTTTGTGCAGCACCGTGAAGTACGACAGCCGCCACCTATCCCCGCCCCATCCCGCCATCTCATCCTGGTCGAACCGAAGATCCTCGCTGGTCATCCCGACCTGCGCGAGCGCGCTGTCAACCAAAGGGATATCCTGTGCGCCGGCTGACAGGCTTAGCGTTAGTATGGCGATTGAAAGACAGATGATTCTCCGCATGGCTACTCCATTAGCTGTTTGGTCAATCCGTTCAAATAATCATGTTGAATCCCCCGCGTCCAGCCCTTTGCCCATATCCAGTAGGTCGAAACCCCTGCCCCGAAGGGGGCCGCGATGCGGCGGTTTCGACACTCCCTTTCGACTATGCGCGGCAGACGTCCCCGTCTGCCCGACAACCCCCTCGCCACATCGCCTCATGCCAGCGAAAGCTGGCA
>CAZCZL010000001.1:375714-539614 GCA_964503315.1 uncultured Ignavibacteriales bacterium
TTTGCTAGTTTGCGCGGCCGACGCCCCCGCGGGCCCCCCCCCCCCCCCCCCCCGCCCACCTAATGGGGCCCTCGACTCTATTCTTGCCAAAATAGGTTCAATATACTACCTTATGTGAACTTTGTCACAAAGTGGAACAACCTAGGAGACTGTGTGAAACTCGACTCGATCCTCAAATTCGCCAAAGAAAAACAGATAGAATATATCGACCTCAAATTCTCAGACCTCCCCGGCATCTGGCACCATATCACCCTGCCGGTCTCGTCGCTCACCCCCGACCTCTTCGCCCAGGGCGTCGGCATCGATGGCTCCTCCCTTCCCGGTTTCTCCTCCATCGAGCGTGGCGACATGATCATGCTCCCCGACCCGGAGGCGATGTTCATCGATCCGTTCTGCGACCGCCCGACCCTCTCCTTCATTGGCAATATCATGGATCACGGCGAACATATCACGCCCTACTCGCGCAATCCGAGACGTGTGACTGCCGATGCCCAGAAATACTGCGCGAAACTCGTCAAAGGCGCGCAGGCGATCATTGGCCCGGAGTTTGAATTCTACGTCTTCGATGAGGCCCGTTTCTATCAGGGTCCTGAAGCCGCATTCTACTATCTCGATTCATCCGAGGCCGCCTGGCGACCAACTGAAGATTCCGAAGCCCTCGGCTACAAGATCCCCTATAAAAAAGGCTACCATGCCGCCCCGCCGATGGATCGCACTTTCAATCTCCGCTCGCAGATGGCGTCGATGCTCGCCGATGTCGGCGTCGCGCTCAAATATCATCACCACGAGGTCGGCGGCGCGGGACAACATGAGATCGAGGTCGCTTTCGCTCCCATCATGAAGATGGCCGACCAATCGATGATGATAAAATACATCATCAAAAACGAATGCTTCCGCCACCAGAAATCCGCCACATTCATGCCCAAGCCGCTCTTCAACGAACCCGGCTCCGGCTTGCATGTCCATCAGTATCTCGCCGATGACAAGGGCTCGCTTTTCTACGATCCCAAGGGTATCTGCAAAATGTCCAAGCTAGGGCTTTGGTATATCGGCGGCATGTTGAAACATGCCGACTCGCTCCTGGCGTTCACCAATCCATCGACCAATTCATATAAGCGGCTCGTTCCCGGTTTCGAGGCTCCCGTCGCCGGGACCTATTCGATGGGGAACCGCACCGCCTGTATCCGCATCCCGGGATATCAGCGGAGCGCGAAAACCTACCGCTTTGAGTTCCGTCCGCCCGATGGCACCATGAACCCCTATCTCGCCTATGCCGCGATGTTGATGGCCGGCCTCGACGGCATCAAAAACAAGATCGACCCCGGCATGCCGCTCGACAAAAATCTGGAGCAGTTGTCGGAGAAGGAACTCTCGAAGATTCACCATCTGCCGACTTCGTTGACCAAGGCGCTCGACGCGCTCGAACGCGACAACAAGTATCTGCAGGAGGGCGGCGTTTTTACTGAGGATCTGCTGGAGAACTGGGTGAAGATCAAGCGGAAAGAGGTGAGCGAGATCCGTGTCCGCCCCACCCCGCATGAATTTGAGATGTATTATGATGTGTGAGGCGACTCACATATAGCTGATACAAGAGACCCCGGCCGCAAGGCCGGGGTTTAGTCTATTAAGATTGAGCGAACGCTCATGAATATTTTACAATGCTTTGCCTGCTTCGCCACGCGATTTGCTCTTTGATAGTTCGGCAAGCCTGTCCGATAGGCGCGAAGCCAAACGAGGTGGAAACAGTCTTCTCAATCGATTTCTGAGTTCGATATTTCCATTGAACAAGAACTTCAGATCGCGGCCTACATTGTCCCAAAGTTCGATTCCTGTAGATGGCCATTGTTCACTGACTTGTGGAACAAAGAGATTCTCCTGAGTAAGTGCGGCGATCAGATCGCCAAAAGTATTAGCGATTTCAGCGCTAATCGCAAGGCCTGCTGGATCACTAATATCTGTGATTTCTCTTTGAAACTGGTGCAACCGCGATGCGATGTCCTTCACTTCATGAAGCCTCTGTTTCCGATCATTTTTCTTGCCGATTCTGCGCGCCTTAAACTCTTTGATGAGTTTCCTCAGCTTTACAGGATCTGCTGTAGAGTTTAGGCTAGAAACAATCCACTTCTCCTCGTCTCTGTTTAATCGGAATTTTTCATTCTCAAGTAGGGGAAAGGCCTCGCGAAACAATCCATAGGAAGGCAGATTCGGGAATTGATCGTTGATAGAATTGGTGGATGGAAAGTACTGACGAATGCGATAGCAGTAGCTTAAGAAGTCTCTGGTCAAGTAGCTGTTCTTAAGACCATCCGCACGTCCATAAATACGCCAATAAAGAGGATGGGGTGCAGCTTGGTGCTTTTCCATGAATTGCCGCAGCAGCTCTCCCACGCTCCACATAATACCCAAGACTTCCGTTCCCGTAATTCCTAATACATCGCGGTCGCGAAAACGGTTATTCAACGGCGCAATTGTATCAATCAGCTTACTAATCTCAGCCTGGGGGATGTGAGGCAATTCAGACTTCACTTGAGTCCTCTGAGCCGTTGTCTTCTAAGTGCAACAAGCTCTTATTGATGAAAGGTTGCAAGGCCTGCTCGAATAGATAGATAAAGGACACAACATCCGTAAACAGGTCAGTACGCTGGTTCATTATTGCCTGAACCGCAGGCTGCGTACCTTTAGTAGTATAGAACTTGTCCTTATAGTGAATTGCGATCTCAGATGCGAGATACGTCACCAGCCGCTCTGATACTAGAGGTTCCCCTTGCCTAGATCTCTTCATGCGAGATTGGAAGTCTTCATGCGATGTGTAAATGACAATGGCATCACCCTCAAGGTAGTTAGATCGAAGCATTGTGCCATCACTTCTTCGCTGTTCCCTGTCAGAGAATCTCACATTGAACCCAGAACTTCTTTTGGGTTTGGCCGGAATGCTGTCGTTCGAAGCCTTGGGTTCAGCACTGGTTTCCTGTGCGAAGGGTTGACCCTTATCCGAGTCATTAGGCGCACCCCCAATGAAATCGTCTTTCCCTCCGGGCTGAAAGATGGCCACGCTTCCCTCTATTGCCGGAGTCACAGTCTCAGAACCACCAGGCTGAAAGCTATTCCTGAATTTCAATAGGTCGTGTTTTGCAAGATCAGACAGTGTCGATGAAAGTAGGTCCTCAAGGTTTCGCATATGCGAAACCTCGGCTCTTCTATTTATTGCCTGCAGCGCCTCATTTATTTCTTCTTCGAGCTTGACTATTTCATCATATACTAGACCGCGATTGTAGGTCCGCTCAAAGTCGTCACGCGGCAACGTGGGTTCCAATTGCCCTGCTATGTCAATGTAGCCAGTCAAATTCTGGTGTGCCCAAAGACCGGTCCGGAACCCAGACTTATTTCTGAACGACTTGATCGCCTGAACTTCCTCGATTCTTCTTCCTTTGCTGGTGAAAACAGGGCGTTTGTCCGGCAATATATCCTCAGTTACTTTTAGATATACACTAATGGGCGGAGACAGATGGATAGTCTTTCGGGTGCTTGCCCTTTCACTGACCAAAGATGTAATAGTCCGCTCAATTACTTTGCCTTCATGAGAATTGTAGTCATAAGGGGAGCATCGTATCTCCTTCCCGTCACAAACCAGCAACACTCGGAGGCGGTCTCTCGCTAACAGACGTTCAAAGTGCTTTTCGATTTCCGTCTTCAGCTGTTCAGCCGTTAATTCCTTCCACCACTCCCTATCGAAACCCGTGACCCTAATGATGGTCCCAGCCGACAAATTGTATTTCTCTTTTGGGGATTTGATGGGGTCAGCAATTTCACCTCCAGTAGTGTATGCACTACGATCAATAACAATCTTCTGGGCATAATTGTCTTCTGAAACAGCGCTCACAACTTCCAGCTTATTCGCACATGCCGCATAGGCGTGAATTCCAAATCCAAATTGGCCGTTAGTGAAGTCGCTTTTCTTCTTTTCAGAGTCACCTATGTGCTCAACTATTCGCAGCAAAGATCCGCGGGTCATACCTCTGCAATTATCCTGAACCATCACTGTCTTATTCAAGGTGTCAATTTTGACAACTACAGAGATGTCTCGCGGGTATTTGCCGCCTGTCTCCACCCACAGATGCTCTGCACTGTCAAGAGAGTTGTCAATGTACTCCATCAGTATTCTTGAAGTAGATTGGTAAATCTTTGCGATACTTGAGACTATCGTCGGAGAAACTTTGACCTTGATGCCCATGGCTCCCCGCTATTGGGTTACTGGTAGTAGTGTTATCGATCCCAAATATATCTTCTTATCTACGTTCCACAAGTGGTTTTAGGCGAGCCGGTTTTCCCTGAGATCTTTGGTATTTCCTCAAAAATGCTAACTATAGTATGTAGACAGCCGCGGATTTTCGTATTTTATGGTTGGTGCAATGCGCACCGACCGAAACTTTCAGCCTGACGACTTCCTCCCCGAGGCCACCACCCTCTGGTCATTCCCGGAGCGCGGCGCATGGGCGACCCATCGGTCGGATTACCGCGGCAACTTCGCCCCCCAGATAGCCCGCAATATCATCGAAATGTACTCCGAACCGGGCGAGTTTGTGCTCGACCCGATGGTCGGCTCCGGCACCACCCTCATCGAGGCCAAACTGCTTCACCGCGATGCCCTGGGTATCGACATCAACCCGACCGCCGTCGACCTCTCCAAACAGGCGCTCAAGTTCGATCATGCGACCGAGTCCGAGCAGAAAGTCAAGCTTGGCGATGCCCGACGGCTCAACATGCTCCAGAACGAATCCGTCGACCTCATCCTGACCCATCCTCCCTATCTCGATATCGTCACCTACTCCGACGGCAAGATTCCCGAGGACCTCTCCACCTTCGGCGATGTCGACAAGTTCTGTGACGAGATAGAGAAAGTCGCGTTCGAATTATACCGCGTCCTCAAGCCGAACCGACATTGCGCCATCCTCATCGGCGACACTCGCAAGGCAAAGCATTACGTACCGCTGTCATATCATGTGATGCAACGGTTTCTCAGTGTCGGTTTTGCGCTGAAAGAGGAGATCATCAAGGCCCAGCACAATTGCTCGCACACGCGACGATGGGAGAGTCGCGCGCGGGCGATGAAGTTTTACCTGATTGCGCACGAGCATCTGTTTGTCTTCCGCAAACCGGCCCACGGCGAAAAGACTAGCAAGATCAAATACAGCCTGAAACGGTAGCTCTTGTTGGCGCCGCTTTCATTCGAACCATCGTACCCCACCATTTATGGTGGGCTTATTTGCTACCGTCATCACGAGCTTTGTTTCATCAATTTGACAAGAACAAAGCGTCGTGATCTCAATTGAATCGGGCTTCGACGTTGAAACGAGTTCAGGGCAGGCTCCGCTCAGCCAGATTGGAACGGAGATCGCGACGCCTTGCCTGCGATAATTCGTGTTGAAGTGTTCGGTCGGTGCCCGGCAAGGCTCGCGATGACAGGACTGTGGCTCCGGTGGTTGCCGGGAGCAACCATCAACCGCATGTGAATCACAGAGAAGCGGAAATTGGATGCAAATTGCAACCATCAAGTGATTGGGATTCAACACAAGGAGGTCAGTGCGAAGTCGAAATTTCGGCGCATCGGGCAAAGGGCAAATTGAGAAGTCCCCCTATTCGGGTTGAGTAGTCCCTCTATTAATGGGCCGGCATTTGGAAGCACTGACGTCTGTAATACATGACACAGAAGATGGTCATCACGAGCATTGCTTCATCCATCTGACAAAGCAATACGTCGTGATCTCAGTAGGGCGGGTCCGTCTTCGAACCCGCCTCTCGTCATTCGCGGCTTGATTGCCTCTTCCCAGCGAATGCTGGGACCCACAATTATTCGTGGATTCCAGCGTGCGCTGGAATGAGGCGCAAAATGATCCGTCAGGTCCGAAGGCGGACCTGACCTACGAAGCCCCGCCGCCACGCTGCCCGTTGCTATCCCCCCTTATCCTCCATATATTTAGTCCAGATTTTTTCACCCCCCTGGCCTAAAGAACTATGGGGATAATCCGATAACCCTAGTACGTATGGATCAAGATTTCCTCATCAAGGAACATACCCAGATTGAACGGCAGCAGCATGCCCGTTCCTTCCTTAATCGCAAGGAACGGAAACCGCTCTGGCGGGAATATCTGGAGACGACCATTATCGCTGTCGTGGCGGCCCTGCTGCTGCGCTTCTTCGTGGTCTCGGCCTACCGCGTCAACTCCGCGTCGATGGAAAACGCCCTCTACGAGGGAGACTACATCTTCGTGAACAAGCTGGCGTACAAGTATGGCGGCAAGACCCCGGATATCAACGATATCATCGTCTTCAAATACCCCAATAATCCGGACAAGGATTATATCAAGCGCGTCGTTGCCCTGCCGGGTCAGACGGTGGAAGTCATTGACAAAGTTCTGTATGTCGATGGTCAGGCGGCCAAGGTCCCCGAGGACGCCAAGTTCATCGACAAAAAGATCATCCCGATGGATCTCTCCTTCCGGGATAACTTTGGCCCGCTCATGGTGCCGCAGAATGAATACTTTGTCATGGGCGACAACCGCGACGACAGTCGGGATAGTCGTTTCTGGGGAACGGTCCCTGCCGCCAATATCCACGGCAAAGCGGTATTCATTTACTGGTCGTGGGAGCCGGCGACGGATGCACCTGGTTGGTCCTTCCCGTACGTCATTGACCTGTTTAGCTGGATCGGTCACGGCATCATGAATGCCCCGACTCATATCCGGTTCGAGCGGGTCGGCGTCCCCCTCTAATGCCTTTCGGCCTCTACGTCCACTTCCCTTTCTGCCGCAATAAATGCTCATATTGCGACTTCTATAAGGAATTGTTCGATCTTGGGATGGAGCGATCGTTCTACGAAGCCCTTCGCATCGAAACCGAACTTTGCGCCGAGGCCTACTCCGGACATGACCGAGAGATATCAACCATCTTCATCGGCGGCGGCACTCCGTCTTTGACCAATCTCCAGATGTTCTCCGATTGGCTGGCGCAACTGCGCTCGCTTTTTTATGTGCCGAACGGAATAGAGTTCTCGATAGAGAATAACCCGGACTCGGTGCATCTCGAGAATCTTCAGGCGTTCAAAGAGCTGGGGATAAATCGACCGACTTTCGGCATCCAGTCATTCGACCCGCATCTGCTGAAACTGCTCAACCGGAAACACAACCCGGACCACAGCTACAAAGCAGTCTATCTGACGCGGGCTCTGGGATACGAGAATTTCGGATTGGATCTCATCTTCGGATTACCAAAACAGACGAGCAAGATTCTCTCACGCGATCTGGATGAGATCATTGATCTCGATCCACCGCATGTGTCGTTCTATCAACTGACTGTCGAACCCGGGACAAAACTCTCGGAGCGCGTCGCCTCCGGTTCGCTGGTGATGCCGTCACAGGAAGTCTGTCTCGCGCTTTATCGTGGGGGATGCGAACGTTTCGCCGAAGCCGGTTACCATCGCTACGAGGTCTCCTCCTTCGCCAAACCCGGTTTCGAGTGCAAACATAATCTCGGTTATTGGGAAGGGAATGACTATTTGGCGCTCGGCCCTTCCGGCCACTCGTTCATGCAGGGAACGCGCTTCGCCAATGTCTCGAATGTCATGGAGTATATCAAACTGCTGAAATCCGGTGAACGCCCGATCATCGTTGATGAATCAACCATTGATGACCGCATGATCGAGTCGATCATGCTCGGACTGCGCACTTCGAGGGGGATAGACCGGCACCAGTATGCCGCGCGGTTTGGCCAGGCGGTCGAGGAGAAACTCGACCGACGACAGATTGAACTTTTGGTGGAATCAGGCCATCTCCTGCACGAAGAGGGCGCCTTGAAGTTGTCCGAGGAAGGGATCTATCTCGCCGACGAGATCACCCGCCGTCTCCTGAAGTAGTCGTCACTCTACAGCGCACGCACGTTCTCCGTCGGGATCCACCCTCGCCGACCCGACTCGGTCTCGCACAGGACCCAACCCGATTCTTCTTCGACCACTGCCAACCGCTCTCCAACTTCCGCGGTCAGTTCCATCGCATTGTAGTCCCGAAGCAGTCGCCCGCGCTCTCCCTCAACCTCAAGATATACCTTGGGGACCCAACTGCTTGTGCCGGTCTGGTCAGTACACCAGAGCCATCCGGGGAAATCTACATCCTCCGGTCCGACTTGAAGAATCTCTCCCGCCCGTCCGTCTATAACTACACTGTAAGTTGCCGTGTACGACTCAGTCACTATCACTTTGTTCATATATTGCTCCCGTTACTCCGACAATTCGAATTGAAGACACTGCGGGCACCACGGAATCGCCCCTTCATAGTCGATCTTTAGCTTTTTGTCATCCGCCCAACTGTGCACGGCCAACCCATCGCGCACCGCTTCCCGAAGCTGCTCCATCGCGCTTTCGCAGCGCGTATCGAACCGATGCACCTGACTTGTCAATGAGTCCCCGATTCGAAACGACCCTTGTACCGGCACCACCAGAAAATGTGCGCGCACCCAATCTGGTATCTCCGCGCCCCCCTCCAGACGCATCGTACCGCTGGAAAGTATCGCCATTATTCGGCAGTGATGTTGAGCGAGCTTGGCCAATGGCTCCTCTACGCTCTCGATAAACTCCAACTGCTGCTCGCTGTCGCCGATCTCGAGTTCGTTGAGATCACTGAACATCTGGTTCATCTCAGCGACAACCGCCGCGTGTTCTTGCTTGGTCAAATGCGTCAGATCCCAGACCGCGAAATCATGATAATGCAGCACGCGCTCGAAATCCGATGGAGTACTGATTATCGTTACTGACATGGCGATTCTTCTGGAGTCCCTTCGAATTTTAAGGTAGACTAAGTTCGCCCGGGATAAACCAAAAAAACTGCCGGGTTCGACGTCTGTACACCTAAGTGACTGCTATATAATAGGTTGCATGACACGAGGAAGTCGCCGACCTCGGTGTTAACGGAAGATTCCCTGTCGCAAATTCGGAGACCTGAGTTATATTGTTCAAGATGCGTCGATGCTCACCGGCGCGCTCACGTTTTACTACGACGACCGATTGCAATACTCGCGACGTGGAGAGTTTGGGATGATACGGAAGAGACGATATCTGGCGACCTATTGGGTCAGTCTGGCCATACTGCTGTTCACCGCGCTACCAGGCGTCGCAGCTGCTACGTCCGATCAAACCGATTCGCCTCAACTCGACCTGCTTCAGCAGCCGTTCAACCTCTACCGCATTTCATATCGACCCGCCGAAGCTGCTTCCTGTTCTCTCAAGAACCATGTCCCGACCGCCATGGCCTATTATTCCGGAATTCAGACCGGGTTCCGCTTCGCCTCCTACATGAACCCGGCGAATTGTGTTGGCTCTCTTGATTATCCTTACTCTATCTATTTCGTCTCATTCCCGCTCTTGCACTTTACCGGAGCCCGATGGCCGCTTGGAATCAATCTGCAGGTCTGGAGCACCGCTGACGGTGATTCATGCGCTGGTCCACAGGAGCTGCTACACAGTCGCCACTATCTACTGGACTCGGCTTCATTCATGGCGCCCAAAGTCGGCGTGATCCAACTCATCGATCCAGTCTGCGTCGAAGGCCCTTTCTTTATCTCGATTGATTACGATGGCACCACGCCACTTCCCTATCCTTCAGTGCTGTTCGACACCATCGTGCCCCCGATCAATTGCCTCAACTGGGGATATCGCGACAGCGATTGGCATGAATGGACCGATTTTTGGACCGGACCTATCGCCGGCAATTTCATGGTCTGGGTAGATGGTTACTCCAACTCGAATTACTGCGCTACCGATGAAGACACTGTCCGCACGATTGAAGGTATTCACCAGCAATTGGATTCGCTCAACAGCCGCCGCGTCTCGGTTGTCGGTTACTACACCGACTCGGCCGAAGCGAAACTTGTCTCTTTCCATCCGGACTATCTGAAGAACAGCCCGATGCCCCCGCGCACTGAAGCTTTTGTCGTCGGCCCGCAACCCCATGACAGCTTCGCGGGCTCTCTGGTCATGGCGACTGGTTATCTGCAGAGACAGAACGATCCCGCGCCGATCAGTCCTCTCGATGATGACGAGCTTCTGCTCTATGCGCCGCGTTGGGAGAAAATAGTCAACGCCCCGTTGTACCCTTCGACTTCAGGAGACTCAACTGTCTATTGGCCCGACCCAGACATCTGTCAGTCTCGCAAAGTCGCGCTACTAATGGGAAGCGGCCCGAATAAGTCGAACAACCATCGACGTTACTGGGGCGAATTGACCATGGCGTACAATACGCTTTCCGTACCGTACAACTACTGCCCGGACAAAGTGTTTGTGATGTACGCCGATGGCCTCTCGGAGAATACCGCCTCTATCCCCCAAAGCGCCATGCGATGGTACACCCGGACAGCGGTCGACTCCGCGCTTGCCGCTATTGCCAGAGGAAGCGCCAGCGCAGTGCGCCTTGGTCAACCCGGATGGCAGCTCAATCTCTTCATTACCGGACAGGCAGGAGCAACGGGTCTGATCACTCAGGGCGGGACTGTCATCACTCCCGGTGACCTGCGCAACTGGCTCCAACGTGCGCTCGATTCATCGGTCACCGACCTGACCGTAACTTTAACACCTTCGAACGCGGGGATTCTCGCCAGCGCGCTACTCACGCTCGATGACCACAGTGTGTCGCAGATCACCGTCATGACCGCCGCAGGCAATGATGCCGGCTGGTCGTCACCAAACTCCTCTGCTCTGTGGCAGACCTACCTTGATACCGCCAATGCAACCTGGTACATCGGCGCTCGTGCAGCGGCAACAACTTCTTCTGTCGAATTCTCTTCATCGCTTCAGCTTGCCTGGCAGCAGGCGCGCAACGATTACCGCGCATGGCTCCTGGCTCACCCGGTTGGATCGGTCGATGATACCATCCGAGCCAAAATCGTCGCGGATACATCCAGCCTGAACAACCGGATCGCGGAGATAGCGGCAACACTCTCCATCCCCGATTCCCGCCCCTGGCTCTGGGAGCGCGGTCACCACCAAAACTATGGATACTGGCGTGCCTTCGCTCTGCCTGAGAATGGTCAGGCGACCATTACCTTCACTGGCGACACGTCCACGTCCGGCTCAGTCACGGTTTACGAAGATTCTGTCTATCCGGGTGGGTTCACAGCCAACAAACGCGCAGTCTGGAACTGGAATATCCCCGGCTCATCGGGATACATCGCGGGGAACAACATCCGGACGATCAACGGCAACACTTCTGACAAATCCACTCTGTGGATGCATTGCGATGACCCCGGCTTCACCTACACCGCGCGATTACGAACCAACCAGCCAAATGCCGCGTCTACGTCTAATCCCTATGACCTCGCCGGATTCTCTGTGGCTGGTCAGGCACAGGGGCGAGAATTCATGAATCTCACCCCGCCGCTGTTTGACACCACAAGCGGAGTTGAAGTGCCGGGGTTAGTTCTCAAGACTGCCTCTTCACAGTGGGGAAGCTGCGGCTCGAGTGAACTGGTGAGTCAGTTCATTGTCCCCACCCTCACGCCCTGGCACGCCGATATGGAGGTCCGCATCGCCGTCCACCAGGTCGTTACACCAGGAACCATTGATATCAGCATTCCCGGCGCGGCAAATTCTGCGGGATCGCTCGCTGTCACCTCACCCGGAATCTTCCGCTTCAACTGCGGCACATTCACCGGCACCGGCTCTCAAGAGCTGAAGTTCTCCGTCTCGACAGGATGTTTTGTGATCGATGCCTACAGCCTTCGCTCCAAAGTCCTCGACCCGCCGAGCTGCTGTGTAGGCACGACCGGAAACATTAATGGCGTAGGTTCGATCGACCTGTCAGATCTTTCGCTGTTGATCGGCTATCTTATAGGCGGGTTCGCACCACCAGCCTGCTTCGAGGAAGGCGATATCAATATCTCTGGTCGAATCGACTTGACTGACCTAAGTCTCCTTATCGCCTACCTGGTCAGCGGCGGGATAACTTTCCCGAATTGTCCCTAAGACCGGTCTATGATCGGTATTGGCGAGTACCTATACCCGGCCTCTGCATACTGATGCATCCGGGTTGCGCATCTGCAAATCGGAATCCTCCCACAGTCGCTCGCCAGTATCTCTGTAACTCACTTGTTACCAACGAGCAGGAATGACCCATTCGGTACACCGCGGGTTTGGCACGCCGTTTACGTTAGGTAGGTTCAGGAGAAAGATATGGAAGCAACCCTGAACCACCTGTACGCTAACGGATCCTTGATCATGATGTCCGGCCTCATTGCCGCCGCTCTATTCTTCGTCATGGTCGGTGTCCGTGAATTACGCGATGAGCGGATGGAAGGTGTGCTTTACCTGATTCTCGGTCTCTTCTTTTTTGGCGCCCACTTTTACTATCTGACGAATCTCCCCGACCCTACCCCTATGGGCGTACAGGCTTCACTCGATCGGGTCTGGAGCTGGCTCTCCCTGATTTTTGCGCCCGCCTTGATAGGCCTCTTCCTGCTCATTGGACTCTATAATTTTGTTGTTACCCAGATCAAGCTGGGGCTGACCAAGATGTTCTTCGGCATGTCGCTTATTGCCTACCTCTACCTCCTCGGCACCGGCTGGGCGGTGGATGTCAAAGGGATCCTGACCGTCGTCTATTCCATGATCTGGTTCAACGTCGAGCTCGAAGCCGCCAACTGAACTCCGTTCCCTGTCTCCCCGGACCGCACAGTTAATATTGACCAAATAAGTCAATGTTTGTATATTCTCCCAGACATCCCCTCAGTCAAAGGAGAAGCTGTGAGTCTTAGTCGCACTGTTTTTCGGACCCTGGTGATCTGTACGCTTGTTTGTTTCTGGACCCCGGCATTCGCCGGATGGTCACCCGCCATAAACGTGGCCACTCCGGATGGCCTGCTCTCTCCGGAACCCGACCTTTCGGTTGCGACGGCCGCTGAGCCCCAATCTCAAACCGAACCCGATATCGGCGCCAATTGGCAGGGGGCCGATCGATGGATGCGCGGCATCAACTGGTCAGGCGAAGCCTTTTTCGGTTCGATCGGAAAAGGGAAGAACTTCTTCGGCAGCAATGTCTCCGATGCCGGCTATTTCCCGGTCAAAATAGAGTTCAGCAATACGACAACTTCCGTTTGCCGCACATTCCGGCGTGACCTCGGATACGCATCTTCCAGCGTAGGTACTTTTCCCGGCGCGGCGTATGATGTTACCGATCCGATGACTCCTCGCCGCCTGAATCTCTGCTTTGTCGAGGATGCTGGTCAGGGGGCCGTCAATCTCGCTTGGGATCCCAATGGCAACTCAGTCGGCAAACGCGAGTACCTGTTTGTTATGACCAGTGACTATGATGGGGATGGTTCGACGTACAACGGCGCCAATCCATTCTCCGGCGCCGCGAGCATGGATGTCATCTATGCCTGGTGGCCACAGCTTGAAGTCGGGAAGACTCTACTCCAGACCTTGCCCGCGCAGATCAACATCAACGTCTTCTACGTGAAGAACCTGCACGCTATTCCGGATGGTAACCAGATGCTCCTCTCCTGGAGCTACTTCGGCGCCGACCCGGCCTGGTTCCGCATTCTGGCTGGATTCGGGTCTGCTTCGACCATCATCGACTCCGTCCCCGGAAACACCCGTACCTTCACCCACACTGGTCTGGCTTCCGATACAACCTACTTCTACCGCATTGTCGCGGTGAATGGCTCAGGCGGATTCGTCGCCCAAAGTCTTGAGCGTTCTTTCCGCCTGCAGAATATGGCTTCGAACATGGCGCTTATCGGACACTGGAATGAACGATCCACCTATGGCGGCATCTGGGGATACACCGATTCGCTCGGGAACGAATACGCTCTTCTCTGCGCCCGCAACGATGGTGTCAGCATCATTGACATCAACACCATGCCGCCGACCGAGGTTGGATTCATGCCGTCAATAACCCCCGGAAAGGACGCCAAAGAGGTCAAAGTCTATGGCAAATACGCGGTGATCGTAAAAGAGAACGAGAAACTTCAGATATTCGATATGTCCGACGTCACTAATCCTATCGAAGTCGGGACCATGACGCCGGATAGTTCGGTTGGACGTGTTGCCGGTTCGCACAACGTACTGGTCGATGGCAACTACGCATACGTTGTCGGAAATCATGGCGTCGGAGGACTGGAGATCTTCGACATCTCGAATCCCGCCTCACCGGTCGAGGTCGGCGGCTTCCAGCCGTTCTATTATCATGACATCGCGATCCGCAACGATACCATGTATGCGGCTGGGATCTACGGTGACGGGATTGACATTATCGATGTCTCCAACAAGGTCTCCCCGAGCCTGATCAAGCGCTTCAACTACTCAGGCTCCGGCGCCCACAATATGGATCTGAGCGCGGATGGCAAACATATCTACATCAGCGATGAGATTGGCACCTCCGGTAATTGGACGCGCGTTTTCGACCTGAATGACCTGGACAACATACAAGAAGTCTCCCAGATCATCGTCGACCCGGCGGCCGTCGCGCACAACTGCTATCGCAAAGATACGCTCCTCTATCAAGCCTACTACACTGAAGGGATACGGGTCTGGTCGGTGGCTGATCCGAACAATCCGTATGAAGTGGCCTACTACGATACGTATGGTCCGGCCGCGTACGGCTACTTAGGATGCTGGACCGTCTATCCGTTCTTTGCGTCCGGCAAGCTGGTCGCTTCGGATATGCAGTCGGGGTTGTATGTTCTGCAACTCGATTTCCCACCTCCCCCAAGTTGCTGCGATGGGACCACCGGCAACGTGAATGAATCAGTCGCCGAGACTCCGGACCTTTCTGACCTGTCGCTCTTGATCGGCTATTTGACAATCACACCGCGCCCAGTCTTGCCGTGCGAGGAAGAAGCAAACATCACAGCCACTGGAAGCATTGACCTGAGCGACCTCTCGTTACTTGTCGCCTATCTGACCGTTACACCGCGCCCGACTTTGCCAAATTGCCCGTAAGGGTGGAGGAGAATGCGTGGTTTGACCGTCATCGCGAGCCTTGCCGGTTGCCGAAAGAACATCTCAAGGCGTACCTTCGCAGGCAAGGCGTCGCGATCTCTTCCGAACACTGGGAAGAAACTGAGATCACGACGCTTTGCTTTGTCAAATGGATGAAGCAAAGCTCGTGATGACAATTGATAGTGAATCTGAAAAGATGTCCTCGCGAGCCTTGCCCGGCTCTACGCAAAACAAGTTGGAGGCAACTGTCATCGCGAGCCTTGCCGGTTGCCGAAAGAACATCCCAAGGCGTACCTTCGCAGGCAAAGCGTCGCGATCTCAACCTAAATGTCACTACTCAAATCCTTCCATTCAGAGTTTGATCGCTCAATCAACTCGATCTTCTTTCGCCTGCTATAGTTCTTTATCTGCTTCTCACGTTCTATCGCCATGACGATATCGCCGAAGTACTCGATATACACGAGCTTCGTGCAATTGTAGCGTGACGTGAACCCTGGCAACAGGTGATTCCTGTGCACATAGACCCGGTTCACCAGGTTGCTGGTAACGCCTGTGTACAGCACGCGATTTGACTTGTTGGTCATGATGTAAACTGCACAAGTATTCATTCGTCACTCAACATGAGATCGCGACGCCTTGCCGCCCAAATCAACCTTATTAAACCTATTCTCTGCCGGCAAGGCTCGCGATGACAGGATTGATTACCCTCAAAGGAGGTTGCTCATCGACTTCTGCGACCTACCCACCACTTGCCCTCATATTGTCAGTCTTTCCCACCTCCGTCATCACGAGCTTTGCCGATTGCCTGCCGTGTTTTCAGAACGAATCATCGATGGCAAAGCGTCGTGATCTCAACCAATCTCGAGTATTCAATACAACCATCAAACTGTCATCACGAGCTTTGCCGATTGCCTGCCGTGTTTTCAGAACGAATCATCGATGGCAAAGCGTCGTGATCTCGACCAATCGAGACCCTACAGCCACAAGCTCCTGTCCAATGTCCTGTAGTGGATTGCCTCCGCGATATGCCCCATCTCGATATTCGGTGACCCCGCAAGATCCGCTATTGTCCGCGCCACCTTCAATATCCGGTCATACGCCCGCGCCGATAACCCCTGCTTGGTGATCGCCAGCGCCAACAATGACTGCGACTTCTCATCGATCGTGCAGAACCGCCGGATATCGCACGGTTCCATATGCGCATTGCAGTAGATGTTCTTTTCGTCTTTGAACCGTTCCAGCTGCATCTTGCGCGCTTCGTTCACCCGTTTCCGGATGACGGCAGAGCTCTCTCCCTTGGTTTCCGAGGACAACTCCTTGAATTTCACCGATGGAACGGTGATATGAATATCTATCCTATCCAACAATGGACCGGAGACCTTCGACATATACCGCTGGATATCCCCCGCCGAGCAGTGACATTCATGCGATGGATCGCCGAAATATCCGCACGGGCATGGGTTCATCGCCGATATCAACATGAACCCCGCCGGATAGGTCAGGGTCGATGACGCCCGCGAGATCGTTACCTGTTTGTCTTCCATCGGCTGACGAAGCATCTCGAGTATATCTTTCTTGAACTCCGGCATCTCATCGAGGAATAACACACCGTGATGTGCCAGGGAAACCTCGCCCGGTTTGGGGATCGCTCCCCCTCCGACCAGACCAGCGTACGAAATCGTATGATGCGGCGCGCGGAATGGACGTGTCGCGACCAGCGCGGCGTTCGCTGGAAGTCTTCCCGCTACCGAATGTATCTTGGTTGTCTCCAGTGCTTCAGCAATTGTCATATCCGGCAGAATGGTCGGCATGCGGCGCGCCAGCATAGTTTTGCCGGAGCCGGGAGGACCGATCATGATGATATTGTGCCCTCCCGCCGCGGCGACCTCCAGCGCACGTTTCGCCGACTCCTGACCTTTGACATCCGAAAAGTCGACCGTGTACCGCCGCGCCTCATTGAAGACCGACGAGATATCTACTTCGAATGGTCGGATCGATGACTCATCCTCCAGAAACTGCACCGCGTCTTTGAGTGTCTTGATAGGAAAGACCGGGATTGTCCCGGCCATCGCCGCCTCGCGCGCGTTCTCTTTAGGGACCAATATCCCTTTTATCCCATTCCCCGCCGCGAAACTCATGGTCATGGGGAGCACGCCTGGGATCGGCTTGAGTGAGCCATCGAGCGACAATTCACCAAGCAAAACAAACTCATCCACCCGTTCGCGGATAATCTGCCCGGTCGCGGCAAGGATACCTACCGCGATCGGCAGGTCGAACGCCGACCCCTCTTTTTTGACATCCGCCGGGGCAAGATTGATAGTCACCCGCTTGGAGGGGAAGATGAAATCTGAGTTCTTGATCGCGGCGGTGACCCGTTCTTTGGATTCCCGCACCGCGCCATCGGGAAGCCCGACCGTGATAAAAAGCGGCATCTGTTGCTGGATATCCGCTTCTACTTCAACCCGATACGCCTCGACCCCGAGGGTTGCCGATGATACGATTTTGGAGAGCATACTATTTTCCTCCGGTAATTCAGGGAGTTCGGGCAGGGGAGATCCGCTTCCCCCATCGGACTTCCCCTGCCCGCACAAAATGTCGGGGAGAGGACTGACAGGGGCTGTCAGTGAAAATGTGATTTCGGCAAAAAAAAACAGCCCCGTCACCGGGGCTGCAGAAAGTCAGATTTGCGGGTAGACTAGAACTCGTCAGAGACCTTGAATAACGTGATCCGCTGGAACGCGGTATCCGCAACATTGTTGCGAGTCATCACTACGCGATCCTCAACCGACTGGTCCAACTGGAATCGCCCAAAAGGACCAAGATCTTCGTTACATGCCTTTCGCGTGCGGTTCATGAACGATGATGAGTCGCGACCGGCAACAATCGGGACGTAGACATCGATTCCATCACCGACCAAGTAACGTCCTTCAATATCACAGAAGAGTCTCTCAGACTCGGGCTGCTTGAGGGTGTCCAAATCCTGGAGGCAAGTGTTGGTCGTGAATATCCACCGGATGAACTGGGTCTTTGTGGGCTGACCAGTCTTCTCGTAGCTGTACGTACCTTCGTACGTCCCTTCGAGCGGTGGCGGCGGCTCAACAATAACATCGTCACGGCAACCAACGTAAATGGCAGCTACCAACATCAGCGCCATAAACCCGGCAAGTATTCGCATATCTCTATCTCCCAACCTTATGTAGACAGAATTTCTAAGCGGCCAATATACGCCTGGGCATCGGGTGGCACAAGCGGAAAGTGACCCTCCAATGCATATCAGACGATTCTCCCCCGACCGGCATCAAAGAGTATTTTCACACCAGCTTACTCGCCGATCCCGCGCCACCTTCTGACCGACTGAATTCCATGCCTTCGTGCAGGCAAATCTGGCTCTCACACGGAGGCTCGCGACCCGGCCCGCAATTCGTTTGAGAATCAACAAGATACGAACCCGCTTCACCCGCCGCCGCCGGCGATTCGAGCGCATCATGGACCTGATTAGGCAAAATATCCACGGACAAGTGATCTCATGCCCGCCGAAAAGATTGACAGCCCGACACTATTAATGTAGATTAATCCCACTTGCCGGCATCCCACGCCAACACGGGAACATCCCCTCTTTCTCGTCTGGCTCTGTCGGCAAGTTTTTTATTGGGTGACAGATCCTGTCACTGGCCCGCGACCGTTTCGTATCCAGCCGCTTTCCAGGCAATGATCCCCCCGGAGACATTATAGGCATTGGTGTAGCCGATCGAACGAAGATACTGTGTGACGATCCCGCTCCGTCGTCCCGAGCGACAGAACGAATAGATCGGCGTCGATTTGTCCTCGGGAAGTCTTTCTATATATGCGGGGACCGAATCATACGGGATCAGGTCATCGGTGAAATTGAGATGCGCTTCCGCGAATTCCGGCAGCGTGCGAACGTCAAGCAGGTAAAATTGCTCGTTGGCCGCCGCCTTCTGCTGAAGTTGCTGGACCGTGATCTCAGGGATAGAGTTTTCGCTGGTCTGCATGTCGTCTGATTGTTTCGATTCCTGACCGCACGCCAGGAGCAAACAGAGACCCCAGACGAGAGCGAGAATACTCTTAGTACTCAGTTTGGCCCGGTTCCTGAAGCGTCTTGAAACTGTAGATACGCCACTTTCCATTGACTTTGTGCAGTCCAAAATTGGTGCGATACCCCTTGGAATGTTCCTTGTCGACAAATGTCACCTCGACCGTGGCGGTCTCCGGTTCGACCGAAGCATCGGCGATGATGCGTTGCATCGCGAACCAGCGGGTTTTGGTCAGGCCATCATTGGTCAGATCGTTAAGGATATCCTGCGGATTGGTGAAAACGCGCGGTTGATCGGTCGAGACAGAGTAATCCTCCGATTTGTTGCGCATCAGCGCGGGAAGGTCAAGCAGTCGCGCGAGCGACGCCTGATCATTTTTCTCCATCGCGCCGAAGAACGCGAAGACCGTCTCACGCGGTGTGCTCGGCCCGTCGTCGGAACATCCGATCATCACCGCCGCGAGCAGCATCAGTGCGAGCGCCGTTCGAATCATCCGTGAACTGATCATTTGAATCTTCCCTGCCAGGTTATGCGGTGCATCTCGCCAAGGTCGGCGGCCGGAGTGAAGGCGTATGATAGTTGCGTGGTCCAGAGGTCGATCCCGAATCCTACCGACAATCCTGCCCAGTTGTCATCAGAGGTCTCAGCCTTATAATTCGTGCCAAAGCTGTTCCAGCCAAGGCGCAGATAGACGGGATTGAACTTAAAATATTCGGCGCCGATCGCCACGAACGGATCATTGTCGACCGGAACCGCGATATCCAGCGAAGCTACCAGATCGACCCACCGCGGATAAACCGCTCCACCGGCACGGAAAGTCAGCGGTAACGCGTCTTTCTCCTCACCCAGACTGGAGAGCTGGGTTCCCAGGTTCTGGATCATGAATCCCGCGTGGTACCGGTCGCGATCTGAGATATACTTGGCCCCAAGGTCCACCGCGGCGCCGGAGGCGGAATAATCCTGAATGCTTTCGTAAATGAATTTGCCGGTGGCGCCAATCAGGATGGTCGGTTTGATTCGCATCGAGTAAGAGACACCAAAGAGCATATCCGAGCCGCCGAATTCGCCGGTAATATTCCCGGATTGATCGGTCTGAATGAAATCGCCGTAATTGAGATAGCTGATATGGAAGGCGAAGGCGCGATCATATGAGACCGGAAGCACCACTCCAACCATGCCGCTGTTGATGTCGGCGATATAGCTCTGGTACTCGGCGATGAACCGTTTCCCTTCGAGAGCGGCCAGACCGGCAGGATTGTAGTACGCGGCCATTTCATCATTGGCCAAACCGGTGAAGGCTCCCCCCATCGCCACGGCGCGCGCGCCGGGATTGATCTTGAGGAAGGGGAATGCCGTGGTCCCGGTCTTGGAGTTAGCCGCCTGACCGACCGAGGCGAATGCCAGGATCGCGACCAGCAGGAGGTAAGTCGTTGTGCGAACAGCTTTTTTCATAACATTTCCTGGTTCGGATAATATCGGCATAGACCGGCCAAGTCAACTCTTTTTGCCGGTACCAGTTACCATGATTTGGTGGTTCGATTGAGGATCGCTTCCACCAGACGGCTCCCCGCGGCCCGCTGGCCATCCTCTTCGGTCTGCGAACTCGCGCTGTAAATCCCCTCCTGAACCATATGTTCGGTCCACATTTCGGAGTCATCTTTGGGGCTCTTCAGGGTGACCTGAAGGTCCAGCACCACCTTATACTCCTCAACCTGGTCATTCTCATCAAATTTGGCGGGGAGTTTCTGGTAGCGATTCAGCACCGCCACCAGATTCGCGTCCCCCTTCCCTTCCGGGACTACCTTGAGGGAGCCTTCCTTGATGAAAGCATCGATAACAAACTCAGTCAGCCGGTCGGTCAGTCCAAACTCGGTGGTTTTATTCTCAAACTGCGCCACGGTGATGGTCTTGATAGAGGACTTCCCCGCCGGGTTGAGTGTGTAGACTCCACACCCGGTTAACAGCAACGCCAGCACGAATGAGACTAACAGACGCATGAAAGGCTTACCACAGCTCAAGCGGTTCCGTTCCCTCATCGCTGCAACACCACCTGTCCCCGCTTTATCACCGCGGAGACCAGATTGACTCCGTAATGGTAGGGGAGTTCGCGATAGTCGTTCATGTCCCAGATGACGATATCCGCTGGAAGGTTCGGTATCAGCATACCTATTTCCCCACCCATATCGATGGCGCAGGCGGCATTGACCGTAACGGCGGAGAATATCTCAGCGGCGGTCATCCGAAGGTGCGTCGCCGCGAACGACATGATCATCGGCAAAGATTCGGAGTAATTCGACCCCGGGTTGCAGTCAGTAGAAACCGCCACCACCACACCGCCATCAATCATCTTGCGCGCCGGAGCGTAATGGCCGTGCCCGAGCGAATAGCTGGTGCCAGGGAGCATGACGGCCACAGTCTTGGACTCCGCCATCGCTTTGATTCCGGCATCAGAGATATAGACCAGATGGTCAGCCGAAACTGCCCCCATCGAGGCGGCCAGCTCAGCCCCTCCGAAAGAGACCAATTCATCGGCGTGGAATTTCAGTTTCAGACCGAAGCCTCGGGCGGCGTCCTGAATGCGGTAGGATTGGTCGAGGTCAAACACCCCTTTTTCGCAGAAGATATCGGAAAAGATCGCCAACCCGGATTGCGCGACGGCGGGAAGCATTTCGTTGATGAGGAGCGCGACATATGCCTCGCGATTTTCGCGGTACTCATCCGGGAACTCATGCGCCCCGAGGAATGTCGGCACGAGGTCAATCACATGCTCCCGATGCAGGTCGCGGATCACTTCGAGTTGCTTCAGTTCAGATTCAGTCGAAAGGCCGTAACCGGATTTGGCTTCGATAGTAGTGACACCATGCTCGATAAAGCGGTCAAGCCGACGCATCGCTTTCGCGAAGAGAATGTCCTGTGGAGTGGTGCGAAGATCCCGGACCGAACGCCGGATTCCGCCGCCGGCCGCGGCTATCTCCATGTAGGTCTTCCCTTGCAGGCGCATCTCGAACTCACCTTCGCGCGTGGCCGAAAAGACCGGATGAGTATGAGGGTCGATCAGCCCGGGAGTGACCACCCTTCCTTCGGCATCAACTTCGATGCAGTCCGGCGCGAGCGGCACTTTCATCTTTGACCGCTCGCCGACCCAGATGATGGTATCATCGGCGATAGCGATCGCGGCGTTGCGGATCATCCCAAGTTCGCGCATAGCGGGCCCTATACGCGGGAATGGGCCGTCCATCGTGAGCAGTTGGCCGATATTACTGATTATGAGCGTGGCTGAAGGCGTCATCCGGGCTCACTTCATCATCGGGATCTTGATCTTGTGCTTTTTCGCCTCGACCACGGCGTCGCGATAGCCGGCGTCAACATGGCGCATCACGCCGGTCCCCGGGTCATTGGTCAGCACGCGATTGAGGCGGACCTTCATCTCCTTGGAGCCGTCGGCAACGATGACCATACCAGCATGGATCGAGTTGCCGATTCCAACGCCGCCGCCATGATGGATGGAGACCCAGCTTGCGCCGGATGCGGTATTGAGCAAACCGTTCAGGAGCGGCCAATCGGCAATGGCATCGGAACCGTCGGCCATCCCCTCGGTCTCGCGATTGGGCGAGGCGACTGACCCGCAGTCGAGATGGTCGCGGCCGATAACGACAGGGGCTGAAATCTTCCCCTGCTTGATATACGTGTTGATGATATCCCCGAACTCAGCGCGCTCGCCGTACCCCAGCCAGCAGACACGCGAAGGGAGTCCCTGGAACGGGACCGAGTCGTGCGCCTTGTTGATCCAGCGAACCAGCGGTTTGTTGTAGCCGAATTTGGTCTGGATGATCTTGTCGGTGACATGAATATCTTCCGGCTTACCGGAGAGCGCAGCCCAGCGGAATGGCCCTTTTCCTTCGCAAAAGAGCGGTCGGATATAGGCTGGCACGAAACCGGGGAAGGCAAAGGCGTTCTTGAGCCCGCCGACCTCAGCCTGTCCACGCAGATTGTTGCCGTAATCGAACACGACCGAGCCGGCCTTCTGGAATTTGACCATCGCGTCGCAATGCTTGACCATCGATTCATACGCACGAGCCATGTACCCTTTGGGATCCTTTTCCCGAAGGCGGGCCGCTTCGGCGATGGTTAGCCCCTCGGGGATGTAACCATTCAGTTCGTCATGGGCAGATGTCTGGTCGGTCACGATATCGGGGAGGATGCCGCGACGATATATCTCGGGGAAGATCTCGGCGCAATTGCCTACGAGCCCGATGGAGACGGCATTGCCGGAGCGGGTTGATTCCTTAACCAGTTTAAGTGCCTTGTCGAGATCCTTCACCTTTAGATCGCAGTAGCCGATCTTGAGGCGACGGTTGATGCGTGCTTCATCCGCCTCAACCACCAGAGTGACCGCGTTATTGAATACTCCGGCCAGAGGCTGGGCGCCACCCATCCCTCCCATGCCGCCGGTCAGGATCCATTTGCCTGTCAAATCGCCATTAAAGTGCTTGTCCGCGACTGCGGCGAAAGTCTCGTATGTCCCCTGCAGGATCCCCTGGGTGCCGATATATATCCAGCTTCCGGCGGTCATCTGGCCGTACATCATCAAGCCAAGCTTGTCCAGAGCGCGGAATTTCTCCCAGGTGGCCCAACGTGGGACCAGATGGGAATTGGCGATCAGGACACGCGGAGCGTACTCATGGGTGCGGAAAATGCCAACCGGCTTGCCGGATTGGACTAACAGGGTCTCATCGTCATCCAATGATTTCAACGATTTGACAATGGCGTGGTAGCAATCCCAATTGCGAGCTGCCTTCCCTGAACCACCATAGATTATCAGCTCCTGGGGTTTTTCGGCCACTTCGGGATCAAGATTGTTGTTGAGCATTCGAAGCGCGGCTTCCTGATGCCATCCTTTGCAGGAAAGTGAGAGGCCGCGGGCTGCCCGAACAGTAGGTATCTTCATAGATAAATCTCCGTCTCAAACTCAGTCGAGGCGAATATAGCCGCGCCTCCCGGGCAAGTCAAATAGTCAATTATAGTTGCCGCAATCGCTTGGGAGAGATATGCTACGGAAAACCGGACCGGGAGACTGCTATGGATCCAGTAATACGCGGCCCAAGGATAGACCTTCGGCCATTGCGCCGCTCCGACGCTCCCTCGCTCTATAAGTACGCCCGCAATCGTGAAGTGAGTCGATGGACCTACGTCCCTCACCCCTACAAGCCCGAGCACGCCGAACAATTCCTGAAGATGGTTTCCGTTTGGCGGCGGAAAAAGATCGCCACGCACTTCGGCATCGTGTGGCGCGAATCAGGCGAAGTAATCGGTGTGGTCGGACTCTTCGATATTGACCTGCGCAATCGCAGAACCGAGATCGGTTACTGGCTTGGAGCGCGATTCCGGGGAAAGGGAATAGCCTCAGAAGCGGTCAGCCTTGCCGTGAACTACTGCTTTGAGACGCTCAAATTGCACCGTGTTTTCGCGCACGTCTTCATCGGCAACATCGCATCCGAGCGATTATTGCTTAGACTTGGGTTTCAGTGGGAAGGAATGGAAAGAGAAAGCAGGATGCGGCGCGGCCGATGGATGGATGCCACGCTTTACGCGGTCCTGAAGAGTGAGTTCCGCATGCCACGATGGAGCGGCGCACGGTCACATTCGCCAGCAGAAATCAAGAAATGATTGGATAATCGATTCTTTTTTGTTGATTTCAATTGTGAAAATGTGACTTTTGGGTTCAATCTATGGCACGCATACAAAAACCAGCGCCTGGGCGCCTCGTCATATCAGTACTTCATTCGTCACGCGATGCACTAGCCGATGCGCTCCGTCAGTTGGAACGCAGATTCGGCCGGGTGCATGCCGAAACCATCGATATCCCACACTCGACCGGCCGTGAATATGCCGAAGAGATGGGGAATGATCTCCAGCGACGCTTCTTCTCTTTCGAACGGCTGGTGCCGCGCGAAAGCCTGATCGATATCAAGTCCGCCTGCCACAAACTGGAATCACAGCTTGGGGATCAGGTGCATGACTTCACGTTTCGGACTGTCAACCTTGACCCCGGGGTGCTGACGCCCACTAACCTGGTTATGTCCTCGCACAAAGACGGCGGCCACAAGATATACTTGGGCGAAGGGGTTTTTTCGGAGGTCGCCTTGATCTGGTCGCGCGGGCAATTCTGCCGCCTTCCCTGGACCAATCTGGATTACTGCCACGATGACGCCATCGACTTCTTCCTGCGAGTGCGGTCGAGCCTCGACCCGATCGAAGAAACGGCCGATATGGCCGATCGCAAAGTAAGCTGACCAGCCCACTCTTTTCTCTCTGGCACTCCGGTTTTTTGCTTTGTTTTTCCCTCTGGTTCTGCCACTTTACCCGCGACAACTGAAACGGTGAACCGAATTCCTGCCATGCCACCTGCGTGGCTGTTAGAGAAAGTACCAGCATGGACAGTTTTGTCATACAGGGGCCGAATAGGATCGAGGGCTCGATCAAGGCGGACGGGTCAAAGAACGCCGCGCTCCCGATCATTGCCGGAGCGCTTCTCATCTCCAACGGCGAGAGCGTCATCCGAAACGTCCCCCCGCTCAGAGATATCTACACCCTCATTGAAATGATGAAATTCCTCGGCGCCAAGGTCACCTATGACGCCAAGGCGGAGGTAATGACTGTCCAGGCGGCTACACTGACCGAAGTGACCGCGCCGTATGAATTGATGCGCCAGATGCGCGCGTCATTTCTGGTGCTGGGGCCGATCCTCGCCCGTATGGGCGAGGCCCGCGTCTCACTTCCCGGTGGCTGCTCTCTAGGCGCCCGGCCAGTCGACTATCATATCAAAGGATTCGCGGGGCTTGGCGCCAAGATCAGTGAGAAAGCGGGTTATATTATCGCCGAAGGAAAGCCTCTCCACGGCGGCAGTATCTATTTCGACCGTCCCTCTCACACCGGCACCGAAAATATGCTCTACGGCGCCGTATTCGCGCAGAACCCGACCATCATAACCAATGCCGCCTGCGATCCGGAGATCGTCGATGTCGCCAATTTCCTGAATAAAGCGGGCGCAAAGATCCACGGCGTCGGTACACCGACTATCGTCATAGAACCGGTTAAAGAACTTCATGCTGTCGAGCATACGGTCTCCGGCGACCGCCTGGTGGCGGGGACATATCTGTATGGCGCGGCTATTACCGGCGGGCGAGTTGAGGTTTCCGGTGTCCCATCCGCCGATCTGACCATGGTCAACTTCAAGCTGATGGAGATGGGGTGTGAAGTTGTTACAAAGAGTGACAGTATCGCGGTCAAGGCACCCAAGCGGCTATCTCCGGTCAGTCTAACGACCTTCCCTTTCCCCGGCTTTCCTACCGACTTGCAGGCGTGCGCAATGGCCGCGGCGACTGTTGCCCAGGGAACTTCTCACATCAAAGAGACTGTTTTCGTAGATAGGTTCTCCCACACCATGGAGATGCGACGACTTGGGGCGGATATTCAGGTTTCGGCCTCTGAAGCGATCATTAATGGCGTAGAAGAGCTGCATGGCGCCGAGGTTATGGCGCCGGATATCCGCGCCGGGGCAGGTCTGGTTTTGGCCTGTTTGGCCGCCCACGGACCATCCAAGATCCTGCGTATCTACCATGTAGACCGTGGTTATTGGCGGCTCGAGGAAAAGTTAGCCTCGCTTGGTGTCGATATAGTTCGAGAGAAGGACTAAGCCCTGCCCGGTGCTGGAGAACGACTTCTCCGGCCTCCTCAACGGGCGTCCCGCGGCTTTTCCGGTATAATAGATTGGACGGCTCGGAGTCGTCCAACGTCACTGTGCAAAAGGATAGCAGATACCTATGAGGAAGATTTTCATACTGGCGGCGGTTCTCCTTGCCTGTTTAGCCGGGTCGCTCCTGGGACAGGAAACCTCTTTCGGTAAGAATAAGGTCCAGTACAAGAATTTCGAGTGGTTCTATATTCAGACCCGCCACTTTGATATTCACTATTACGAGAACGCCTACCCTACCGCCAAATTCACTGCCGCGGTGCTGGAATCCGCCTATGTCGAGATCAGCAAAGAGTTGAATTACCACATCCAGCGGCGCGTCCCGGTCTTCCTGTACAATTCGCACAGTGATTTCCAGCAAACCAATATCTACCCGGCATTGATTCCCGAAGGGGTAGGTGGGTTCACTGAAGCCTTCAAAAATCGTATCGTTATCCCGTTCACCGGTTCATACGAAGACCTGCGCCATGTACTGCATCACGAGTTGACGCATGCGGTGGTCTATGACCTGGTCTACGGAAATCTGCTAGGAGCGATCATCTCTCGTCAGAGATTGTTCGATGTTCCCCTGTGGTTTGCGGAAGGATACGCTGAATACTCCTCGCGCCACGGCTGGGACTATTTCTCCGATATGTTTGTCAGGGATGCCACGATCAACGGCTACCTGGCGCCGCCAGATTATCTGGGCGGATTCCTTGCCTACAAACAGGGTCAGGCGATGGTCAAGTATATCGCCGACAAGTACGGCGAAGAAAAACTCGGGGAGATACTACAAAAAGGGCGGGTCCACCTGACGATGGGAAAAGCGATCAAATCGGCGCTCGGGATCGAAGAGAAGGAGTTCTGGGAGGATTTCGCCAAAGAGATGAAGCGTCGCTACTGGCCGCAGATAGCGCAACGCAAGGAAGCGGATGAGATCGCCACTCAATTGACCAAGTCCCGTGAGGACGGCTCGTATTTCAATGAACAGCCGACCTACTCACCCGAAGGAGACAAAATCGCCATTTTCAGTGACCGTTCCGACGCCACTGAGATCGTGCTGATCTCGCCGGCGGATGGCCGGGTGCTGGAAAGAGTGATCAAAGGGGAACGCTCCGCCGACCTGGAATCTCTCCATTCGTTTGTCTCCGGGATGTCCTTCTCCCCCGATGGGCGCAAGATCGTGTTTGTCGCGAAATCGAAGGGGAAGGATGCCCTGATATTCCTGGATGTCAGGAAGAAAAAGATCTACAAGCGGGAGCGGCTCAACTTCTACAACGTCATTTCTCCGGCTTGGTCTCCTGATGGCAAATCAATCGCGTTTTCGGCGCTCGACGGTTACAAGCGCGACCTTTATCTCTATAATATCGAAACCGGCGACATTCAGCAATTGACCGACGACCGGTTTGATGACGGCTATCCGAGCTGGATGCCGAACTCGGAAGGACTGGTCTACCAGTCGGATCGACCGCACCCGTCGACCCCCGTGCTCGATCCGATGGGCCACCCGTATATTCAGAGCGGAGCGTTTAAGCCGGGTGATTTTGCCTACGGCGATTACAACCTCTTCAAGCTGGACCTAACCACCAAACATGTCTCCCCGATCGATGTCGGGCCGGGAGCGAATCGAAACCCCAAAGTCTCGCCGGATGGAAGTATGGTGGCGTTCGTGTCGAATCGCAACGGTATCGACAATCTGTATATCGGGTATCTTGACAGCGTCAAATACTACGCGGTCACCGACATCCTGACCGGCGTGCAGACGCTGAGCTGGTCACCGGACAGTAAACGAATCGCGTTCTCCGCCTTTTTTAACGGTGGATTTGATATCTTCGTGATGAAAGACATGGTGCCGGCCGGAGATAAAGGTGTCCTCTCACCCACTGATTTCGTGCTCGGGAAATACAATCTGCTTGATTCAGCCGGTGTGCCGATAGCGTCCAAGACCAAAGACAATAGGAGCGCGGCCCAGGCGGGATTAGCCGCAGCCGGCGAATTAGCCGACTCAATTGCTGATTCGTCCAAGGCTTTTGACACCGTTCTGGCGGTGGATCCGACGATGTCAGCCGACACGCTCGCTGTCATTGCTTCGGATACTACCACAGTAGCCGTTGTCGATACACTCGCTAAAGCCTCGAATGACAGCGCCGCTGTGGCGACCGCCGATTCCACCGCCGTTCTTGCCGAGGCGACCAAGGACTCATCGGGCGTTTATGGTGACGAGTACGTGTTTGTCAGCAACCGGAAACCGAGCCCGCTTGATTCGCTGTTTGACGACATTCGAACGGATGATACTGCCGGCGGCAATTACCGTGACGCTATGCCGAAGGAGCCGGCGATCTTTGATTCGGTGCAGGGTCTGCTTCCCAGCGGCGAATACACTATCAACAAGTACAAGGTGAAATTCACGCCTGATTATGTCGGCGGAGGGTTCGCCTACGACACATTCTTTGGGCTGCGCGGACAATCATATTTCGTCTTTTCCGATTACCTGGGGAATCACCAGATATATCTGGCGACCGATCTGGTCAATACCATCGACCAGTCCAATTTACAGGCATACTACTTCAATAATACGAAGCGCCTTAATTGGGGAGGCGGCATTTTCCATACCAAGAATTACTATCTGGATACGTACGATTTCCTCTTCTCCGACCGATTTTACGGCCTCCAGGCTTTCCTGGCGCGCCCCTTCACGACATTCAGCCGCATAGATTTCATTGCCGCGCAGTACTTCATCGACCGTCGGTATTACGACTTCGATGACCCGCACTACGGCGACAACCGGAGTTCCAAAGTAACCACCGGTACACTCTCATATGTGACTGACAATGTATTGTGGGGACAGACGGGGCCGGTGACTGGCCGACGAACCAAGGTCTCTCTGAGCGCTGGAATCAACCTTTTCGACTCAAAGGATATCGAGTTCTATTCGCTTGAGGCGGATTACCGGAAATACTGGCACTTGGGCAAGCAGTTCAGCTTTGCGTTCCGTGCCGCCGGCGGTGGGTCGACCGGAAACACGCCGAAGCAGTATTTCCTGGGCGGGACCACCAACTGGATCGGGAATCGAACACTTGATGCCGAGGTATACGATGTGGAAAATCTCTACTTCTCGGATGTCGTCACGCCATTGCGCGGGGTAGAATATTACGACCTGAGCGGAAATCGGTTCGGGCTGGTTAACATGGAATTCCGGTTCCCTATGATCCAATACCTGGTGATGCGCTTCCCGCTGCCGATCGTCATCGCCAATGTCTCCGGCGCGATCTTCACGGATATCGGCGCGGCGTGGTTCGGTGATCAATTCAAAGGCGGAACCACTGAGGGCGGACGCAATCGGCTTCAGGATATCAAATCGGGGTTTGGATTCGGCATGCGCGCCAATCTGTTCAATTTTATGCTGTTGCGGTATGATGTCGCATGGCAGACCGATTTTTATGATGTATCGGAAAAGGCGAAGCACTACTTCTCGTTCGGCGCGGATTTCTGATTCCCCGCCCAAATTTGGCCCATGAAAAAACGCGGCTTTCTCAGGAGCCGCGTTTCTATTTTCGCTCGATTCTCTCGAGCTGCAGTACCGACACCGTTCACGCGAAAGCGACGAGCGGTCGAGTACGAGAACTTTCAGTCAGCCGCTTTATTTCCCTGAGCGGCATCTCCACCTCTGACGGTTAGCGTTGCGCATTGAATCTCCGTGTGGAGCGTGGATTCGGGATACATAAAACAAAACCGGATATTGACTGTCAAGCGAAATATGCATGCTCACCCTCCAACACGGGATCGTGAGCATGCTCACCTGACCACCGGTTTACCGTTTCGCGCGACGAGCCGGTTTCGGTTTGCTGATACGCCGAGTTCGGGATTCTCCCGAGATCTTCGATTTGTCTCCTTCACGACGTCGCGGTGTTTCATCGCGACCAAAATGCTCCAGTGTCAGCGCCATCTGATGAAGTTTTTCATCAGCCTGCGCGAAAACGGAACCGTGCGTGAAGTGACCATCCTTTTCGCGACGCCCGCCATTGACTCCGGTCAGAATAGTTATCCCTTCGGCGATCGACGCGACTGGATAGATATGGAATTTGCGCTGCTTGACGGCCTCGATGACATCGGGGCGCAACAGCAGATCCTGTACGTTCTGATGCGGTATGATCACCCCCTGGTCCCCCTGGAGTCCACGGCTGACGCAGACATCGAAATATCCCTCTATCTTCTCATTCACTCCGCCGATGGGCTGAATCTCCCCCTTCTGATTGACCGAACCGGTGACCGCGATCCCCTGCTTTATCGGGATGCCGGTGAGCGAGGAAAGAATGGCGTATATTTCGGTAGAAGACGCGGAGTCACCATCCACGCCGCTGTAGGATTGCTCGAAAGAGATGGATGCGGACATGGCCAGCGGTTTATCCTGCGCGAACATCTCGCGCAGCCATCCGCTAAGTACCAGCACTCCCTTGTCGTGGACCGGTCCGGAAAGATCCGCCTCCCGTTCGATATTTATCACCCCGGCTTTGCCCAGCGCCGTGTTGACCGTGATGCGGGTTGGACGCCCGAACGCGTATTCACCGATATTGTAGACCGAGAGCCCATTAATCTGCCCCACGGCTGTGCCCGAGGTAGAGACCATCAACGTGTTGTTATCGTACAGCTCCTGGATCTTCTCCTCGACCAAGTTGACTCTCATCCGTTTTCCGACTATTGCCTGGTGGACATCCTCACGCGTCACTTTGCGTCCGCGCCGTTGTTGGGCACAGAATGCTGCTTCTCGAATGATATCTGAAATCGCTGTGAAGCGGACGGTCATTTTGGAGCGATGGCCGGAGAGTTTGCGGCCATATTCTGCGACCGCCTGGAGACCGGTCAGGTCGAATGGCGGCAGTTGATCCTGGTCGATGATCCTGCGCGTGAACTGGAAGTAGCGTTTGATATTCTCATTGTTCAACGGCATGGTGTTGTCGAATTCCGCCTTGATTCGGAATACTTTCTTGAAATCCTCATCCAGGCGGTACAGCATGCTGTAAATGTACGGCTCGCCGATCAGCACGACTTTGACATTGAATTGGATCGGCTCGGGTTTTATCCCCGACCCTGCCATCATATAGAATGGGTCGTAGCCGGCGATCTCCAGTTCGCCGTTGCGTAGCGCTCGCTTGAGCGGGTACCAGACTCCTTGCTCGCTCAAAAGGTCAAATGCGTTGATGACAAGAAACCCACCCGCCGCGCGCAGCAAAGAGCCGGCGCAAATGCGGGTGAAATCGGTCCGCCAGTAGCCGAATCGGTCGACCACACGCTCCATTGAGCCAAAGAGGTTGCGGTACGAGGGAGACCGTTCAATCACGATCGGGACACTGGTCGCCTCGGAATTGTCCAGAATGAGATTGACCGAAAACTCCTCAAACGGCTCTCGCTTGCGGTAGGGCGGCGCCTCCTCCTCGCCCCGACGTGGCTGGGCCTCGCGGAAACGATCCAGGTCGGTAGCGAGAGACTCCTCCACTTCCTCGAGATACTGAACGCAGCGTTCATCGGTGTAGCGTTTCTTGAGCAGGTTTACTTTGTCGGTGACCAGTGGCGCTACCATGGCGTGATTCAGTTTCTCGATCGCTTCTTCCATCTTGGAAGTCAGCTTCTTGGACTCGATAGTGGTGACATCGAACTCCCGACGCAGCGAGTCCCAGCGTCGACGAAGCTCATCGAGATCGGAGGCGGAGAATTTCCCCTCCTTGACAAACCGCTCAAGCTTCTCCAGCGAAGTCGGTTCGTTATCTATTAATGGCTGCATTTCGTTGCGAACGCCCAGGCCGGTTTGGATCTGGACCATCACGAAGCCCGCTTGTGTCAGTTTATCCTCAAATGTGCCGATCAGGTCCTTCTGGCGGGTTTCGAATTCACGAACGATGCGGCTATTGCGGTCCTTGTAATCTTCAGACAGCCAGATCTTGGGGATCACCTTGCGGAGCGAGTTGATGAGATAGGCCATGTCCTTTTTGAAGCGCTTGCCGTCGCCGGCTTTGAAATAGAGCACCCGCGGGCTGTCTTCATTGCGGAAATTGCTGACATAGCAGATATCCTGGAGCTCCGGCTTCTGCTCGGTGACCAGTTGCTCAAGAAGGTGGCGAATAGTGGACGTCCGGCCTGTCCCGCCTTGTCCGGTAACAAAAACATTGTATCCCTTGGAGCGGATCTGCAGTCCAAGCTTGATCGCCTCGACCGCCCGGTCCTGGCCTATGATGGTATCGCACGGCGCGATATCGTCGGAGGAGCGGAGCTTGGGTGGTTGCAGGTCGACGCGGTAATCGATATCGGACACCCCTAATTCTTTGGGGCGGGAAGTGTTCGAGCGAGTTTTTTTCGACTTCGCCATTCAGATTCCTCCGTGGCTCGGCATGTTGGAAGCGCCAATATAGACCGCCTCGGGTGTTGAAACAAGGCGAGAAACCATTGGCGTCGATTCCACTTGCCTTCGCACAGTTTTGCCGTTTCGTTTCCGATTATGCCATCTCAACCAACAGGTGATTGGGCCGTCGCGGTCGCGGCTGTGTTGTCGGTCCTGCTTCTGCTCCTCATTATAGTGACTTTACGCGAGCGACATCGAAATCGAGTCCTAAGGGCTCTTCTGGGCTCAATGGAGCAACCTGTGCTGTTTTATGACGCACGAGACAGATTAGAGTACTGCAGCCCCGGAATCGTGCTGTTTGACCGTCAGGCATCCAAACAGATCGCCCGGCCACCGGAGCGGCCGGTGATCGGTCAGACCGCTATAGGGGAAATTGTCATCGATTTTAACCGGTATCGTTATCAGGCTAAGCTTCTGGAATACAAGCCGGGTACATTTGGGGTACTTGTGAAACTTGAATATCAGGGGAGCATAACCAAGAGTAGACCGTGACACAGTGACAGCCCACCTGCCACGCATGGCAGATGGATGGGTAAAAAAAACCTGAAAATAGGGTCAAAAAGCGAGTACAAGTAAGCTCTTCGATGGCATGACATTAACTGAGCGTCGCCCGTAAGTTGTTGGTGCGCAACATATTTAGATTGCTTGACAGAGGTTTTTTGAAACTGATATATTCGCACGTTGCTTTTTAGCATTGCGCATTGAATTGGCGGTATCGTCTAGGGGTTAGGACGGATGGTTCTCAGCCATTTAACCGGGGTTCGAATCCCCGTACCGCTAGGGTTCACACCGGCAGTTATTCCCTGGCTGCCGGTGATTTTTTTGTCTTCTGATTTTTCATAATAAGAAGGCCGGATGTTCGCGAGAACATCCGGCCTTTCATTGAAACAGACTTTGTCGCTTAGAAGTGAATCGTCAGCGCAAAGACCTGATTGTCATCGAACACATCGGTTTCGTTCCAAGTGTAATCGAATCCGAGATCGGCAGAGCCAACCGGGATCTTCAACCCCGCTCCAAACGATGCGCCATAGAGCCAGTCTCCCTGCTCGGAGTAGTTGTAACCTGCGCGCAGGAAGTACCGATCGTTGAACGAGTACTCAGCACCACCCTGCCACTGGTCGGCACGGTAGTTGTTGGACTGAAAATTCCCGAGCAACGCGAACGAGTTCTGACCCTGATTGATCAGATCGTAGGTCGCGCCGATCGCAATGAAGCTGGGCAGTTCAAAACTGGCGGCTTTGGCCGCGACCGGACGTCCGTTCATGTCGCGTTCAAATCCACGACCAGAGAAAGTCGCCTCCGGACCGTAGTTTTTGATCACCATTCCGATCTTCAGACCGCGCCAACGAGGATCATAGGTGAAGCCGACATCAAACGCCATTCCGCTGGCGGTGACTTCAAAAATGCTCTCATTGATGTACATCCCCGTCGCTCCAACCGCGACGCTGGCAGTGAGCTGCCTAGCGTAGCTGAAGCTGAGGACACTGAGGGTCGGATTGAACACACGGCCCGTACCATCGGGATACTCCTCGGTCGTTTCGATCATATCACCGATCGAGACCACCTTGGCTCCAAACGCGATGGTGCCGAAGCCCTCAATAGCGGTGGCGACACCACCGAAATTGACATCGATATCGGCCAGGTATGGCATGTGGCTGAAGGTCGCTTCCGTTCCTTCGAGCGCGGCCAGACCCGCCGGATTCCAAAAGATCGATTCAACGCCTTTGGGACTGGCTATAACGGCGCCACCAAGGGCAGTGCCGCGCGAGCCAACGGGGATCAGGAGCTCCTGACCTCCGGCCGTCCCGGTCCGACGTTCATTGGCGGCGAAAGCAGTACAGCTCAGCGCTACCAGCAACGTCAGGATCAACAGCAGGGTTCTATTTTTCATAGTCATATTCCTTCCTCAACTAGTACTTATCGATGACCTCGACCTCGGTGAAGACCGCCATTTTGCCGATCTTCTGTCCGACGCCAGGCGCATCGACGACCCAGAGATAGATACCTGACGCTACAGGGAGATTGTTTTCAGTCAACAGATCCCAAGTAGCGCGATCCGTTTCGTCGTTCTTCTCGATAGTTCTGAGCAACTCACCGGAAAGCGAATAGATCGAGATCTTACACTCTCTCGGGAGATGGTGGAACTGCAACTGATAGTTGCCAACCGCCGGATCATTGGCGCTGAACAGATAGTACGGGTTTGGCACTGTGACGATCTTATCAAGTCTCGCCGTAGCCTGAGAAGCAGATGCTTCTTCGGGTGCGGTCGCGGTAAAGGAGAAGACGTCATTCGGCGAATTGACATGGTTAGCATACAGGTTCATCACCTGTGAGGCCCATGGATTGAGATTGCGACGAGCCCACGTCATGAAATACATGATCGGAATCGGGTTCGATATAGCGTCGACCTGGAAAGCCGGGTCAGGCGTCTCTGAATACGGTGCCTTGAAAATGAACAACCACTCTCGAGGACCTGCTCCGTCAACATTGCTTATATCACTATTGAGGGGCGGCATATATCTGCCGTTTACCATTCCTCCGGCGGAGTTGTTCTCCAGGAAACCAATCGCCAACCTAGTCGGTGGATCGGTTTCCATGTTCCAAGCAGAGAGAGGAACGCTCTTTACGAAATCCTGGAAAGAGTACCCACCAACGGCATTCACAATATAAGGGGCAAATTCAGGCTGTGCCGGAGGAGCCGCAAAACCGCGGCCATAACGATACGCGTAGGATGCGTTCTCGTCATTGGGGTTGAACACGCCATCGGCATCTGTTGTCGCCAGTCGTAGCTGAATATTGACGATTTCAGGTGCCGTGACCGGTTGGGGGAATCCACCAAAGTAGCTGTAAGGGCTATGCCAACCCGCAGCTCCCTCGAAATTCTCGAAGTGAAGGTCGGAAGCGCCGCCGGCCCACGTAAAGGGACGAGCGCCGCTTTCAAAGCACCATCCTAGCGACAGATCTTCAGGATCGCAACTCAGGAAGTCGCCAGGACTGATGGTCTTCATACCTGGCGGCGGACCGCTGACTTTCACGATCATTCCATCAATGATCTCATAGTCCTCATCATAGGTCTGATTGAATTGACTGTCGACAAGAATTGAGTCCAAAGTAAGGTCTGTTAGACGCCAAGCTGTTCCATCATCCGTATCGAAGAAAGTCACTTCGTAATCATGACCGGTCAGTTGATTTGGATCAAGCACGTAAGCAATCACTGAGCCATCGGATGGCCCAATGTGTGTGACCGGTAAAGAGTCGCCATAATTGCTCGGGAGAATTACGTCCGCGGGCGGCGACTGAGGTATGGCGGTTACGTCTGTAATCGACTGGAGCATCTTCGGCGTTTTGGTCCCGTCGTAAGAATACGCTTCGACTCGGAAGTAATAGGTGGTCCCGTTGTCGAGATCACCGCCTCCAATATAGTCGCGATCGATTCCGACATATCTTCGAATCTTGAGGGGCGACGAGTTCTTCACTACACGAAACTCCAACTGACCTGAGATCGGGTCGAGTTGGTAGTCAAGAATGGCGACGCCCTGAACAGCGTAGGTCGCGATTTCGGTCCACGGACCGGATCCCGAAGCTCCCTGGTACACTGTGTACCCTTCGAATTCGAAATCACCGGGGTCAGTCTCGGACGTATCTGTCCAAGTCAGTCCGATCTCCTGATTCAACTGAGCAACAGTGACCACTGGCTTGGCCGGCGGTTCAGGAATAACAAAGTCTTCCTCATATGCCGACTGCGCGAAGATGTCATAATATCTCATGAAGGAGATCGACGACAACTGATTGGTGTACCAACCAACAACAATACCCGCCACGATTTCGGTCGAGTCTCCCGGCCGGAACGTGATGGGGCCGGTCGATTGCATGAATCGACGGTCGGCCGGGGCCACGTCAAGATCGCCGGTACGGCCCACTGGATCTCCCGGAACCTGGAATTTGGTTCCGTTTGAGAGCGGAGTACCGTCTGAATTGAGACCTAGCATGTAATTGTAAGACTCATCGGCGCTGTTCGGGTCAGTACCGTTGATGTACTTGTTGAACGACGCCATCGGCAGGCTTCGATAGCCGGGCCAGAGAGTACCCCATGCCTTGGCGGTATCGCCTTCAACGCCAGTGTAAACCAGCGGTCCCTGGAAAAAGTCAAATCCAAGGGCTGGCGGCGCCTTGTAAGGTTCTACCTCTGAATAATCACCGTCAAACGCCGACGCGTTGTAGATGTATCCCAAACCGGTTAGCGTATCCACACCAACGAGGTCATCGCTGGCGGTTCCGAGATCTGGGTCGGCCCAGAGTGAGAAGTAACAGTCTTCAAGGGTCTTGTTCCCCTTGTTATAGATCTGGAACTTCACAAAAACACAATTCCCCATCGGTCCTTCGCGATCAAACGCAAACGTGGTCTGATGTATCTCGAGACCGAGCGGAGGAGTGGACCCCGACTCGTTGTCGAAAGCCCCAATGGTATGCCAGTCATTATAGACCGACCAACACATCTGGTCGCCAATAAGCGCCGGGTTCCCCAGGGAATCCACGGGGGCGCCCTGATCGACCGGCCAATTGAGGTAATCGAAGTTCGGGTTGTTGGCCATACTATCTTTGTACAGCTTGTAGACCCGGTATTCCGGAACGTCATTCAAGGACGAAATTGGCGCGGGTGTCAAGATCGGTCCCGGAATGTATTCACTGCTGTAAATGGATACCGTCACCAGTCGTTCACCGGTAGCGGAATCGACCGCGCCGGCCCAAATGCCGGCGGCGTACAGCGGAGAAGCGACGAGCGAACCGTCCTCAATGAATTGGGTCCCATTATACGGGAAGAAGGTCCCGTAGTCATGCCCATAGACACCGGCCAGGTCACGTCCATAGTTGCCCTGGTTGGTGACGAACATGAAGATGTTGTTCGCGTCGATGTATGCTTCATAATCCAGTGCAGTCACCATCCTGACCGGCGACTTAAGGCCGCTCGGCGGCGCTGCTATGGCGGTTACGCACAGCAGCAACAGCAGGATGGCAACACAACAGTTCTGTTTCATAGTTGTCTCACCTTTCATCAGAAGGACATCCTCAGACCAAACAGGATCTGACGCGGGGCGCCGTAGTTCTTCGGGTTATCCTGCTTCAGATTGTAGATATTCGTATCATGGCTTGAAGCCCAGACCTGACCCGGTTCGGTCTCCAGCCATCCTGTTTCATTTGGCTTGCCGGTCCCTTCGTAGACCGACATCACGTTGTCGCGATCCAGCAGATTCTTGACCAGAAGGTACGGGATCAACGAGTATTTGCCGAGGGCGATGGTCCGTTCGGCCTTGAAATCGATCTGCCAGGTCCACGGGAGTCTGGATGAGTTGATGGACGCGATCGGCCGAGGCGTGAAGGCGGCTTCGGTGATCTCGTTGTCAACCAGGATCGGCGTGTACGGTGTGCCCGAGCTCGCCTGAATGATCACGTTTATGCCGAAGTTCTCGAGGATGTATGTATCCCCGAATTTCGGTCCTTCGTTCTTACCCAGGCGGTAGTCAATGATACCCGCCAGAGCATGGCGCTGATCGTAATCAAGCGGGGCTTTCCGCTTCGGCGCATTTTCGGGATTCTGCCAAGCGACAATGTACTGCGACTGAGCGTACGAACCGGTACCGGTGGCGTACGACAGCGTGTACTTGAGGTCGAGAGTGATATGATTGGTCCGGCGCATGGTCAGGCCAAAATCCACACCCTTGATGGTGCCGAAGTCGATATTGGCGAAGTAGTCATACACCTTCGGAAAAGCCGGCGTCTGGTGGAAGATCTGCGTCAGATCCTGCACGTCCTTGTAGTACGCGGTCACATTGAACGCCGTATTATTGCTTAACTGATGGGTGATACCCACTTCGTACTGAGTGGTCTTCTCCGGTTCGAGGTTCGGGCTGGCAAACGGATAATACGATCCGGCCGTGATGCGAGCCTCGAGGAAGTCATATCCGAGATACAGACGGCGAAGGTCCGGACGCTGGAAGAACTTTCCGTAGTTGATATGCATCTGGGTCCGATCCGAAATCGGGAACGCGATACCCAGGCGCGGAGATAGACGGGTGAACTTCTTGCTGTCTTCAAGATCTTCGCGGTCAAGCGACAGATCCGGTCCGCCGGTGTAATCGAGCGGATAGGTCAGGTTCTTGATCCGGAGCGACTTGTAATCGAAATAGTCGTAACGCAGACCGAAACTGACCACCAGGTTCTGCCATTCAAACCGATCTTCGATGAACAGTCCGAGGTTGATCGGGTGTTTGGTATTGTTCTTGAAATTGTCATCATCCGTCTCGTTGCCGAGCGAATCATAGCCATAGCGATTGAGCAGATCCTGTCGGTAGCCCTGAGTGGCATCCAGATGCTCAAAGAAGCGCAGCGTGTGACGCTGGAAATCGAATCCGGCCTTGAGGGTGTGGTTCTCCGTCCAATTGGAGGTGATGTCACCCTTGAAGCCGACATAGGATGATTTTCTCTTCAGGTAACCGGGCCAATAAGCCTCGTTGTAGGTCGTATCGCCGGTCGACTCATAGACATACATCAGCGAGTCTTCCCAGAAGAGATCCATAGTGTCTTCTTCCGGATTGGCGAAGGGACGATCGTACGCCGCCAGGTCTTCACCAACCACGCCGTCTCCACGGAAACGGGAGGTCTTAAAGTACGAGGCAGAGATGTTATAGAACGTATTCGCATTCAGGGTATGCGTGATCTTCGCGTTCAAGCCGAGGTTTTTGTCGTCATAGCGCGGATTATGCTCCGGGATGAACAGGAAGATCTGACGGAATTCCTGCCACTTGTCGCGTGAGCCGTTACCGCTCAATCCGAGCTTCAAGTTCGGCGTGAAGTTGTAGTCGATCTTTCCCTGCAGCGAGAATCCATCCAGCGAGTTGTTGGGGAGACGACGGGTACCATCAAAACGATCGGTCAGTCCGTAGGCATCCCAGATCTCATCCGTGCGGGAAGACGGCTCGCGATCACCCAGCCAGCGCTTCTCGCCCGAAAGGAAGAAGAATCCCTTGTCGGTACCGGGGAGCGGGCCACTGATATCGCCGGAATAGTAGTTGTGATCGTAACTGCGACTGGAGCCGATCAGGTTATCGGTTACGATTTCCGCGTTCCCGTGATATTCTTGAGAGCCGGAGTTGGTAGTGACATTGACCACACCGGAAGCAACGTTGCCGTATTCGGCAGAGAACGCGCCCGAGGTGACCTGGACTTCTTTGATCGCGTTATTATTGATATTCGAAGTCGAAATACCGGTGAGCGGATCCTGCTGTGAGAAACCGTCAACGTAATAGGCTACTTCCGACGGGCGGCCGCCGCGAAGGTTTAGTTCCGCCCCAGTGCCACCAACAGGTTCACGCTGACCGCGCTGACGCACGTCGACGTTCGACTGCATACGGACAACCGAATTCTGAATGCCGACGACCTGGTCGAAGCCACGAGTTGGCATGGCCAGCAATTCGTCACGCTTGACGATATCAACGGTTGTCGTTTTGTCCTTGAGGACCAACGGGCGTTCGGTGGTCACCTGGATGACCTTGCCGATATCCGTCGCCTGCGAACTCATGACCTCGTTTTGATACGTGGCAAGGTCCGCGGAGACTTCAACGTTACTGATCTCAACGGTCGCATAACCAACAGCGGACAGTCTCAACATGTACGTTCCAACCGGAACGTTGAGTATTGAGTACTGACCATTTTCGTTGGTCATGGCGCCCATGGTTGTGCCAACCACGGAGACAGAGACCCCGACGAGGGGTTCCTTGGTCTGCGAATCGGAGATCACACCAGTGATCTTTCCGACCGTCGCAGCCATCGCTGTCCCTGCAAGAAGACACAGCATGAGCACGACGAGAGTAAGGCATTTGAGCTTCATGCTTCTCTTCCCTTTAGTTAAAGCGTTACAGATATGTAGGTTGTTACTTGAATTGTCGTTAGCAAACGTGTGCAGAGCATACCTCCTTTATGCGTTCCCTTAATCAAACTGGCGTTCCTTGCTCATCTTTCTCCAATTAGGCCGATTCCACAATTTAGTGTCAACAACAACTTTGTTGTCCACGTGCGTCCAAGTCCCTTGCATACCAGAACTTGGGTCAATTCGACCGCGCCATGCGCAGGTCGTCGGATGTGCCAGCGTGAGGGTCGTAAGGATCGTGCGTCCTGTCCACCGATTCATGCCGTTTCACGGCAGGCAGACTGATCGCAGAGGGCGAGCCCACGCGCCTGTTCACACTCCCGATTCCCCGGGACCAGTGCTCCTGCATCATGCGATGGCAGGTCGCGTTGCGTTGTCAGTATGTGGTCGTGTCGGCCGCGAAACATCTGTCGCAGCGTCACCTAGATACTATCGGCGGTTGAGCGATAATCCTTAACCGCATTCAGTTAAGGGGTGTGAGACCGTTCAGCGGCAAGTTCCGGCGCTCCGATCATCAGACGCTGAAAGCTAGCCCATCTAATAACCAATACGGAGACTCCCCCACAGTGTGCAGCGTTTTTTTGAAGTTGCCCGCACGAATGCAGTGAGTACCTTGGTTTGGACTGACCAAACGCACACGCACAATGATGAACATATCCGAACTATTTCTCATTCCCAACCTGCTGAGTGTGTCGCGCATCGCGCTGACGCCGGTGGTAGGTTACTTCTTGTGGCGCAACGATTCGGCCAGCACGCTGGTCTGCCTCGCGTTGCTTGTTGTTGCCGCGTTGACCGATGCTTTAGATGGCTGGGCCGCGCGCAAAATGGGGAAGATCACCCAGCTCGGATTGATCCTCGATCCACTCGCCGACAAGATCTTCGCGGCACTGCTGATTCTCGAACTGATCCTCTTCCGGGATTTTCCAGTTTGGCTCGCGAGCGCAATCATCGGACGCGACCTGCTGATCTTGGCGGCTGGAATCATCATTCTGGACAAGCGAAAGGTCGCAGTTGGTTCAACATTGACCGGAAAGTACGCTTTTTTCTCGATCGTGGTCTTGATCGGATGCTCGGTGATACGGTTCGATTCGGGGGTGAAGATCGTCGCAGTTTTTACGCTGTTGCTGCTGGTCGCTTCGCTGCCGATCTATGCTCGCGTCTTCTTGGCCCAGATGCGCGACGTATCAATCCCACCTTTTGTTGACCGTCCTCGTTATCAGCTCATGCGAATCGGGGCGACCGCCCTTGTCCTGGCGTTTTGTCTTTGGGTCTTTCTGGGAGAGAAATTCGGAATTCTGCCGTTGCCGTGGTGAGCGATCAGGAGGTCATGGCAGCAGCGTCGACTGTTATCTCGCCTATCACCTCACCCGACCTCACCAGCCAGGCACGACGCGCGAGATTCATCACCGGACAGGCATGATTTGGGATTACGCGAAGCCTCTCCCCGACCGACAATCCTTGAGGAAGTGACGCGGCGACCACAGCATGTTCCTCCGAGAGCCTGCTGATGGTGAGCGGCATTCCGACAATCTGTCCGAAACCGGACAACCGTGTTGAACCATGCCCTCCGGCATCCGAGCTGAATACCTTGCTGCCCGCGTCGAGAACAAAGCGCTCCTCACGGCCGGAAGTGATAGTCGTTAACACGGACAGCGCGCATTCATTCCATGAAGCAACTCCGAGAGAAACCTGTATAGCATCGTTAAAGATGTAATTTCCGACGCGGAGTTCGGTGACTTCCGGAATGGACACGGCCCATTTTGCGGTCGGCGTTGAACCGACCGAAACAGCAGGAGTCTCGATTCTTTCATGTCGTAGTGATTCGGCGATACTTACCAGGAGAGAGCCTTCTGCCTGTGCGATCTGTTCTACCTGCGCAGGGTCACTCGCCGCGTACGCATGTCCGGCATGCGTGAGAAGTCCGGCAAACTTCGTGTGACCAGAGGATTGAATCAGTTTGGCCAGTTGGAGGATCTCCGGGAAATAGCAAAGTCCAGCACGATGCAACCCTGAATCTATTTCGATAAAAAGAGGGATCGACAATCCGTAGTGGCGGAAGATTTCCTCTATTTGTCGAACATTCTCCGGCGAATCGACCGCGCAACTGACAGTCGTGCGCGACGCCAGCGCCACCAATCGTTCGATCTTCTGCTTACCAACGATCTGATTTGCAATCTGGAGGTCATTGATGCCGGCGTCGGCCATCACCTCAGCCTCACCAAGTTTGGCGACTGCGATACCGCAGGCTCCCGCCTTGAGTTGACGCTTGGTCAACTCGATCGATTTGTGCGTTTTGATATGAGGCCGAAGCAGAACTCCGTGTTCGTTGGCGAGAGTTTGCATGCGTGTGATATTGTCATCGAGGATCTCGACATCAATGAGGATCGCCGGGGTGTCTAGTTCGCCTATGGGAAAGGGGAAATGAGGCATCGGACCCTCCCCGTCATTTGCCGGCCAGGCGCTGTCGCAAAAGCTGAGCCGGGGCGACAGATTCACGATGCGGGGACCACCCTATGGTGCAGACCAGCTTATACAACGAGGCAAGAAAACGGGCGCGGGCATCGACCAATCGATTCTGCGCGTTGGAGGCGGATTGGCCGGCCTGGAGAGTCGCGTCGATTCCGGCGGCACCCGAGGAGTAATTCTCAATTGCGGAGGCAACAATTGCGGTGGAGAGTTCGGCTTCCCGCTCGGCGGCTATCGCCTGCGCGGCGGCACCTGCGAGTTCGCGGACCAGTTGACTGACTTCTTCCATCAACCGCAGACTAGTCTGATCCTTGAGATACTCCAACTCGCTCAAGCGTGCCCGCGCGCTCTGAATCTCCTTTTTGCGGTGGCCACCGTCAAAAAGCGGCCAACGTACATATGCTCCCACCGACCATGACGGATTCTGTTCATTAAGTTCACCGTAGCTCCCTAATTCATCGGTGAAGTCCAAAGACGAGCGTACTCCAACGGTTGGAAAAGGGGTCGAGCGAAGCACCGAGATCTGAGCTGACTGCGTATTGATGGCCGCAGATGCTCTGTGGGCCGATGGACTGTCGGCCAGCGCGGCGCGTACCAATTGGTTGATGGTCTGCTGTCTGTTCGCTTCGGTCGCGATATGCGGACGGATCAACTCATAGGCATGCCAAAAGGCATCTTCGGAGAGTAGCGTCGAATCGAGAAGAAAGGCATTACCTGAGGGCTGATTCATGATCGCGTTCAGGCGGATCTGTGTAGTGCGAAGATCAGTTTCGAGTTCGGCCACTATCTGGCGGTCGTATAATTCTTCGGCGCGCCAGCGAGTCAATTCGGCACGTGGACGCTCTGCCGAGGCTACCATGCCACGCGCTATCTCCGTTGTTGTATTGGCCAGGTGGATCTGGAGTTGCTGGATGGAACGAGCCGATTGGGCACGTAGCGCGTCATAGTAGGCTTCGGCAACATCAGACTCCAGCGCCAACGAAGCTGAGTCCTGGCTTGCCCGGTCCATCCCCACTTCACTATTCGCCTTTGAAATGCGCCGACTTGATTCAAGCGACAACACAGGCAGATCCAGCGAGAGACCCGCACGATACCTTTCATTACGGATCAACTCCGGAGTGTGAACCAGGAGCTGGTCGTTGTGGACCGAGTGATCATCGACATAGTCTACAGAACCGAGTGCGCTGAGGGTCGGGCGGAGCGAAGTCCTGGCCAAGCCAGACCGTGCCTCGGTCTGCGCGATCCGGTCCTGCCACGCCACGAATCCAGGATTCAGATCGAACGCCTTCGTGACAACATCCGACAGGGTCTGTACCGACAAGGGTTGATCCTGGCCGGCCCTGACAAGTTCTGCCTCGGTCGACATCTCCAGCGTGATGTCTATCCCAAGACTCGCGGCTGTCTGGGTGTTAATAGAGAGTTTTGCCGTAAACGGAAGTTGGGTGGGCAAACTCTGTGGAGAAGTGCCGCGGAAGATTTGCAGAGCTTTCCACGCGGCGAAACGGGCTTCGGCCTCGTGTGGAAGGACCGCCGACGAAATGAGCACTCCTTTATCGACGGCGTACAACCCTTCATAGCTTACGGAGGATCGGCGTTCGGCAGTAAGCCGTCCGGACAGTTCCTTGATACGCTCGGCATCCAGTCCCCAGAGCGGGAAAAGATATACCGCGTCCACATCGGAGGGGAGCGCAGCGTATGCCTTGAGATACGCGTACGTGCCCTGGTTGTTGTGGCCGAAGGCGGAGGTTGATGCTGCTCCCAGCGACTGACAGATCGATTCGACACTGGACAACAGTCGTGATGAATCCATGCCGGTCGGAAAGAAGAGCATGCCCAGTTTTTTGAAGGGCTTTAATCTAAACAGAAGAGCTATATCATTCTCGACTTTGTTGGGAATCGCCTGGACTGTCAGGTTACGGTAGTTGGGACGATAGGTAGAGTCGGATAACCCTTCGAGATACGGGTCGGTCCGTCCGAGCGCGATTATCGGGCCGGTGTAGCCAGCCTCGAGCAGATCTTCGGTGACCCACGGGCCGATGGTGATGATGATGTCGATTTCTTTGCGCGCGGCCAGTTGGCGAGCCTTTACGCGGCTCGAGTCACGATTCCACTCTGCGGAGCGGAACGCGGAAGCTTGAAATTGAAAAGTCGTGTCGGACGGGAGGAGCAGGGTGAGTGTGCGATCAAACGATGATTGTACCGCACTAAACGGGGCGTAGTCACCGGCCTGAAACAAAGCCAGTTTGAACTGCTTGGCATGCGCGATTGAGGCGGCCAGACAGATGACAGCCAATGCTAAGAAAATGCGAATCGATCTCATAAGCCGTTATACTCCAACGGGCAACTCCTGGCCCGCAGAAAGTATATCCGGTTGGCTGGCACTTGCCAATAGATTTCTGGGATCAGGCGCCGGAGGGGACTCTGGCGATCACCTGCAGCACCAACGAGGTTAATTCCTGGGGCTTATAAGGTTTTTGCAGGAAGAAGACATTCTGGCGAATCTCTTCTGGGACCTCTGACCCCTCAAGCTGGTCTCCACTGGAGAAGATGCACGGCATCCCCGGTGCAAGCTTGCGAATCTCTCCCAACAGGTCGATTCCGGACATGCCGGGAAGGTTGTAGTCCAGGATAACGAGATTGACAGTCGAAAGATTTTCAGAGAGGAGATAAAGACCGTTGACCGGCGTATCGGCGGTCAGGGTCGCCTGCCCGGAACGTTGCAGAATTTTGGTGGCCAGAACGCGTATGACCTCTTCGTCATCGACGATCAAGACAGACATGCAGTTCTCCGCTTCAAAACGTGTAGTCGGACAGGGGACGATTGCCCAACCGTTGCAGGATATGCCGCGACTTGCCCGGATCACGGAGTTCAAACGACTATCTCGATATATCGGAATCTCGATTGATGTTGTAAAGTTTGAGTTTTTCCCCGCCGCAGATTTTTTCATTGACAGCTTATTTTTGCGGAATATATTGGCGAAACTAATCAGGAAATGAACCGTACTGAAGATTTGACCCAAAACCTCGGAACCGCTGTGAGAAAGGACAGAACGATGGTGAAAAACATAAGCACCGTACTTGCCAATGCATCTGGCAATGTCGTTCGCGGCGGAAGAGGTCTGTCCAATTGGTAAGAAGGACGAGACAAGATTTGACCCGCCGCACATGTGAGTTCGGCGGGTTTTTTGTTGCCCGCAAGCGTACTTAACCGATTGAACAGTAGAAAGTTATTGATACCTATATGAGTCAGGATCTTATCGAAGACCAGAAACTTACGCCGGAAGAACAGGCGATCAGCAGTCGGCGGGCGTTCGGCAGCCTCCTCCCTCTGTTGTATGAACATCGCGGGCAGTTGTTCATCGCGTTCGCCCTTTTGGTGATCGCGACATTGCTAGGCCTGGCCTGGCCGGTGCTCTTGAAGCACGCCTTTGATGTCAATATCACATCCGCGGATTATGCCGGATTGATCTGGACCACGCTGGCCATCGCGGCGATGCAAGGGCTGACTCTGTACCTGAACTATGTACAGCGGATCAAACTGGAGACCGTTGGCCAGAACGTTATGCTCGAACTCAAGCAACGGCTGTTCGGACATACGCTGGGCCTTGATGTATCATTCTTTGACCGCCACCCGGTCGGTCGCCTGATGTCGCGCGTCGAATCCGACACCGAAGCATTGCGGATGATGTTTACGACCACCGCGGTCGCCCTGATCGGCGACCTGTTGCTGATAGTCGGGACATTCTCCGTCATGTTCTACTATAGTTGGCGCCTGACCATGATTCTGGTCTGTATAGTGCCGGTCGTGGCGGTTACGCTCTACCTATTCTATCGCATTACCACACCGAGATTCCTGGAAGTGCGCAAGAAGATGGCGGAGATAACCGCGACCTTAACCGAATTCCTTCACGGGATGCAGATCATCCAGATCTTCCATCGCGGTCAATACGCGCGGGAGAAACTCAACGCGGTGAACGCCGAGAAATTCCGGAATGATTCATTCGCCGAGATCGGTGTGGTGATCTTCTTCAATTTCGTCGCCTTCACTCAGTATCTGGCGATCGGCCTCGTACTCTTTTTCGGAATCGCCTGGGCGCGCGAAGGAACGTTGTCGGTCGGGACGCTGCCAATGTTCATTATTCTCATCTGGCGCGCCTACGAACCGATCTACCGATCATCCGAGCAACTGGCGACGATCCAAAAGGCGATCGCGGGTTCAAAGCGCATTACCGCACTCTTGAATACCGAGTCGAAGCTCACTGAGCCGGTTCGCCCCGTGTTCTGGAACGGATTAAAGCAGGGGATCTCGTTTGAGAACGTCTCCTTCTCGTATACAAATGACGAGAACTACGCCCTCAAGGACGCGACCTTTGACATTCCGGTCGGGAAGCGCGTGGCGCTGGCCGGTGTTACCGGCGGCGGAAAGTCGACTGTTATCAACCTCCTCCTGCGGTACTATGACCCGCAGAAAGGGAGGATCACGGTGGATGGGATCGATATCCGCGAGTTGTCGCAAGATGACCTTCGCAAGAAGTTCGCCCTGGTACTTCAGGATATCATCCTCTTCCCCGGCGATGTTCGTTCGAATATCGCCCTGGATGGCGTCTCATACCTGGATGGCCAGATAGAATCGGCGGCCCGGACAGTGGACGCCGACCGATTCATTCGGAAGCTGCCGCAAGGGTATGCGACCGAGGTTTCGGAGAAGGGGTCCAATTTCAGCCGTGGAGAACGTCAGTTATTGTCGTTCGCGCGGGCTTTGGTGGTGAACCCGGATGTGCTGATTTTGGATGAAGCGACCAGTTCGGTCGACCCGGAGACGGAGCGAACGATTCAGGCATCGCTGAAGAAGTTAATGGCGGGCCGCACCTCGCTGATCATCGCGCACCGTCTGTCGACCATTCTGGATGTCGATCAGATACTAGTTATCAGGCGCGGTGAGATAGTGGAGCGTGGAACGCACACGGAATTGATACTGCAGAATGGCTACTATTCGCGGCTCTTCCATCTGCAGTTCAAGCCGCGCAATGGAGTGACCAATTATGCGTGATAAGATACTCTGGTTCTGGTCATACTACCGGAACTTCAAATATGTGCTGGCGGTCCTCCTGATACTCACGCCTATCCAGGCGGCAGTTCAGGTCTACGCGCCGCGACTCCTGCAATTCTCGATGGACTACGTGGAAAAAGGGACAGTGCCGGACAGCGCTGTCTCTGGACTACTGAACTGGCTGCAATCGATAACCGGCTGGGGGCTGGAGTATGTCCTGCCGACCAGCTTCATTCTGTTCGGCGTGGTTTCGTTCGTGTTGTACGCGTTCGTGCAGGCGCATCGAACCTGGATGAACCGTCGGCTCGACTGGGCATTTCGCCAAGCGTCGTTCGGCACGATCACGACCAAAGGCCCGAACTTCTTCAATAAGTTCCGGACCGGCGACTTGATCACACGCCTGACCGATGACATTGAAGGGAAACTTTCCTGGTTTGCCTGTTCTGGCATATTCCGGTTCTACGAAGCGCTGGCGTATGTTGTGTTGACGCTCATTATGATGATAAGCATCAACCCGTGGCTGACGCTTCTGACGGCCGGACCATTGCCGATCCTGATCATCATCTTCTTCAAGACCAGTTCATTGCTGGACAAGAGGTATGATGAACTGCAGACCTCCATCTCGAAATTCAATGCCGTGATGGAGGCATGCTATTCAGGCGTTCGCGTGGTCAAGGCGTATGTGCAAGAGAAAGCGCAGAAGAAGAAATTCGATGAATCACTCCTGGCTCGACGTGGTAAAGAACTGGCTGCTATCAAGTCGGGGACGATCATCGATTCGATGTACGGCTATATCTGGCAGTTCGGAGTGATCATTGTCCTGTTGGCGGGAGGCGCCAAGGCGATCAACGCGGAATTGACGGTCGGTGAGCTGTTCGCGTTCGTCTACTATACAACCATGCTTTTCTTCCCGATGTTTGATATCGGGCAATTTCTGGTCAAGTCGAGGCAGTCGGCAATTTCAATCGATCGCCTGGTGGAACTCGAGAAGGTGCCGCCAATGGTGACGGAGAGCGGAGACCGCGCGGCAAATGGTACCCTGACTGGCGCCGTAACGTTTGAAGACGTGACCTTCGGATTTCAGGATTCGGAGCGGAAGATCATCGACGGTATATCGATGATAATTGGCGGCGGCCAGACGGTCGCCGTGGTTGGCAAGGTTGGCTCGGGCAAAACATGGCTTATCAATATGCTGCCGCGATTGGTCGACCCGACCGGCGGACGAATCATGCTCGATGGTCATGACCTGAGGGAGTTCCGTCTCGAAGATCTGCGAAAAGCGGTCGGCTATGTGCCGCAGGAACCGATCCTGTTCAGCGACACGGTCCGGAATAACATCCGGTTCGGTCGGGAAGAAATATCGGATGCTGTGATGGAGTGGGCGATCGAGGTCTCGCAGTTGAAGGATGAGATCGCGCGCTTCCCGCGGGGGATGGATACGGCGATAGGGACACGCGGGATGTCCATTTCCGGCGGTCAGAAGCAGCGGTTGGCACTGGCGCGGGCGCTGGTCGGCAAGCCGAAGATACTGATCCTGGATGACTGTACATCGGCGCTCGATTCGCGCACCGAGGCGGCGCTTTGGGAGCGGCTGCACGAGGTGATGCCATCTCTGACGGCCATCCTGATCACGCATCGTCCGGATACCCTGGAGCGGGCGGATAATATCTTCGTCCTCGATGAAGGGCGTGTGATCGAGTCGGGTCGTCATCACGAACTGATGGCCTCGGGCGGTCACTACGCCAAGATATACAAACGGTACCAGCTCGAAGAGCAGGTAACGGAATAGCCTACCTGGGCCCGTCGCAAGGCGGGCCCTTTCTTTTCGTCCAGCCTCAAACCTTGACTGCAACGCCGGCAGTTATGACCTTTCGCCATCATGAGAAGGAGATCATTTTGTGCAACCAATAGATAGCACTGTCATAGTCCATACGGAAAAGGTCGTAGTGGAATGGGTCGTGCCGTTGATCATCATCGGCGGGGCGCTCCTGCTTGGATATGTCATAGAGCGACTGGTTCTCGGTCATCTGCGCAAACTGGCGGACAAAACGCCGTGGCGGGGCGACGATATCCTGATAACCGCCTTGCATGGCATGACGACGGTGATAGCCGTCCTCTTGGGTATCTATGCCGCGAGCTTTTTCGCCAATCTTCCAGCGCATGTCCTGACGCTGGTTCACAAAGCGCTGATCGTGTTGATAATCTTTACCGGGACGGTGATACTCGGACGTATCGCGGTTGGATTTGTCAATCTCTCCACGGCGCGCGAGGATGGCAAGCTCCCATCAGCTTCTATCCTCACCTACGTAACGCGGGCTATTGTCTATGTTATCGGGATCCTGATAATCCTGCAATCGCTGGGCATCTCGATAACGCCGCTGCTTACCGCACTGGGTGTCGGCGGATTGGCGGTTGCGCTGGCGCTGCAGGATACATTGTCAAATCTGTTCGCCGGGATTCATATCATTGCATCAAAGAAGATAAGGACAGGCGACTTCGTTCGACTGGAAGGGGGCCAGGAAGGGTATGTTGAGGATATCTCCTGGCGCAATACGACCATCAGGGCGCTCTCTAATTTTGTTTATATCGTTCCAAACAACAAGATAGCGTCGATGATCCTCACCGACTACGACCAGCCTGAGACCGAGATGTCCATGGTATTTAATCTGGGGGTGTCGTACGACAGTGACCTGACAGAAGTTGAGCGCATTACCATAGAGGTCGCGAGGGAAGCATTGCAGACGGTTACCGGAGCGGTGGCAACATTCGATCCGTTTGTGCGCTATCACACCTTTGGTGATTCGGCGATCAACTTCTCGGTCATTCTGAGGATTCAGACATTTGTCGATCAGTACCTTCTGAAACACGAATTTGTCAAGAGGTTACACAAGCGTTATCAGCAGGAAGGAATAGTCATTCCATTCCCGATCCGAACCGTCTATATGAAGACAGACCAGGCGAAAGGATAACGATGGCGCTCTTCAAACGAGTCCGCAAGAAAGCCGGAATGCAACCCGGCGCGCTGGTCTTTTCAGGGCCGGAGCATACCCACCCGATATCTATATCTATGTTGTCGTACGATTCGCACACCGTCGCGGAGAAGACGAATCTCGCTATTGCCGATGCCCTTATCCCGCTTGATTCTCCCGGTGTCTCCTGGATAGATATCAATGGGATCCATGACCCGGCTCTCGTAGAGAAGATCGGCAAGCATTTCGGACTGCATGCGTTGGTCATTGAAGACATCATAACGTCGGGGCAGCGTCCCAAACTCGAGGATTATGAGAACTTCCTCTTCCTCACTATCAAGCGGCTGACGTGCGAGAAGTCCCACAAGACGATTCAGATAGAGGAGTTGTCAATCATAGCTGGAAGGAATTTCGTACTGACCTTTCAGGAGACACCGGATGACAGCTTCACGGCCGTAAAGGAGCGCCTGCGGAAAGGAACCGATCGTTTCCTCAAGTCAGGCACCGATTACCTTGTCTACGCCCTGATTGACATGATAGTCGACAACTATTTCGCCGTCCTGGAAGAGATCGGTGAGCAGTTTGAGGATATTCAGACCCAGGTGCTGACCAACCCGACTCCAGCGACCCTACGGACAGTCTATCGCCTCAAGAATGATCTGATCCTGATGCGTCGAGCGGTCTGGCCGCTTCGCGATGTCATCAACGCGCTGCAGCGGCACGAATCGCCTCTGATGACGCACGCGACAGAGTTGTATCTTCGCGATGTTCAGGATCACGCCATCCAGATCATGGATACAGTCGAGACACTTCGTGATATTCTGGCGGGGACACTCGATATCTATGTCTCCAGCGTCAGCAACCGACTCAATCAGGTGATGAAAGTATTGACTGTTATCGCGACCATTTTCATTCCTTTGACGTTCATAGTCGGGATCTATGGTATGAATTTCGACTATATGCCCGAGCTCCGCTGGCGCTTTGGCTATCCGCTCATCATGGGAGGAATGACCTGCCTGGTGATCGGCATGCTCTGGTGGTTCCGACGGAACAAATGGATATAGCCGTGCTCGACGAATGGAATTCCTGACCTCTCCTCCGATACTCATTCTGGCAGTGGTCTTCCTGTTGATCGCTATTCGCCAGGTCGGAAGATTCCGCTTTCAGATATGGCATATTATGGCGGCGGGCGCTGTCGCGGCGTTGGCAACTCAGTCCATTACTGCAAAACAAGCGCTCGCTGCGATCAATGTCGATGTCATGCTCTTTCTCTTTGGCATGTTCGTGGTCGGGGAAGCGCTGCACCAATCGGGATATCTCTACCACTTGTCTGACCGTCTCTTTGGAACCGCCAAAACCGTTGATAGTCTTATCCTGAGGATACTCTTCAGTATGGGGATGCTTTCCGCCATACTGATGAACGACACGCTGGCGATCATCTGCACACCGCTGATGATCTATTTCGCCAAACAGCACAAGATATCACCGAAACTCCTGTTGATAGCGCTGGCATTTGCCATAACGACCGGGTCGGTGCTCAGTCCGATCGGTAACCCGCAGAATCTGTTGATAGCGGTCGAAGGAAAGGTGGCGAATCCATTTGTGGCCTTTCTGATCTATCTGGCGGTCCCGACCATAATGAGCATCTTCCTCACCCATCTGGCACTCCGCGTTTACTTCAAGGAAGAGTTCCACACCGTTGAATTGACTCACACGCTTGAACCACTGGCCGACCAGCAAATGGCAAAATACTGCCGATTGTCGCTGGCCCTTATTGGCGCGCTGATCGGCTTGCGGATTGTATCATCATTTGTGAGAGTGCTCCCTGATTTCAGCCTTACCTGGATCGCCATGCTGGCCGCCGCGCCGATCCTGATCATGAGTCGCAGTCGATTCAAGGTGCTCAGGCAGATCGACTGGGCAACGCTGGTCTTTTTCGCGGCTATGTTTGTCCTGATGGAAGCTGTTTGGCAAACCGGGACATTTCAATTGTTCCTAGCCAAGTCAGGATGGAAGACTGAATCTGTGCCGGGAATCCTCTCTCTCAGTTTGTTCGTAAGTCAGCTCATATCCAATGTCCCGTTCGTTGCGCTCTACCTCCCCTCGCTTCAGCAAACGATCGATCCGGTGGTCGCCAAGATGGCGCTGGCCGCAGGGAGTACGATCGCCGGGAATCTGCTGATATTGGGTGCGGCCAGCAACATCATTATTATTCAGAACGCGGAGAAACAGGGGGAAACTGTGACGTTTTGGGAGTTCGCGCGGATTGGCATTCCGCTGACACTGGCTCAGGTCGGTATCTATTGGTTCTATCTGTCGCTCTTCGTTTGAGCGACGAGCGGCTCACGTCAACAGATATCTGGTTGCGACATAGTAGCCGTACATGACGATAATACCGCCGTAGTTCAGTCGCATAAACCATCGTTCCCCCCAGCTTACTCCATCAAACTTGTAATCTGAGAGCGGCCAAAAGATCGGCGTTCCGAAAAACGCGCGCGTGTGAGTCGGGATATCGACGAGTATATGACCGAGCCATGCGAGCATTGCCCAGGGAACAGACTGCATCCAGAGCCAGACACCACCGAAGACGAGACTGAAGACGATCAGGCTGTGGGTGACATCGTACGCACGGTACGCCCACTGGGAGAAGTGCATCTCCTCCGGTCTTGGCCGTGGATTGTTCCGTTTGGTGGTATCGCGGCGCCGAGTCACGAAGTTTTTGACCGCCACAGGGGCAAAGGGTATCAGATCAGGCAGGACAGAGAGCGCGATCGCGGTCACACGCACGGGGAGCGGCGCTTCGGCGAAGGCGAGGTTGGTCCAGAGGGCGTGAGAAAGGACATCCATACTAATCGATTATACACAATTGGTACTTTTTCGCCACACTGTTGTATTACATATCGAAAGGCCAAAAACACACTTCAACGGCAGCGAGCGCGGGCATCGTCGCAACACATTGTTAATAAGCCCGTGTCTATCCATGTTGTCCATGATGTGGCTGTATTACCACACATAGCAGCGTGCGAAGCGACAACGAGGCTCGCGAAGTCTATCTTCTTGGTACTTTTCACCTCCTCCTCATATTCTCGCCTAAGGTAGAAATCACCAAACGCGACACACTCATTGAGAATCTTCAAATATTCACCTAAAAACGCGAAAGCACTGACAGAATCCCCTTGACAACGTGGCAAATCCGGTCTATCATGGTCACGTCGATAATCGCAGGTGCCTTTCGAACTCGCGACGACACTTTCAGCGGGGAAGGAAAATCAACAGGGGAGATCGAAAGCACCAAGCCCTTATCGGTTCAGGAAGATCGGACAACAAATTGACTGGGTACTGTTGCGACAGATGGATGTCGTGACGAATTTGTTAGAAGGTATCTTCCAGGGAAACCAATAAGAGCCACTCGCCGACTCTCACGTTACTCCTGGCAGTAACTAACCTCCTAACAATCTCCAAGGACGAGGTTCTCAAGCGTCGCGGTCGCATGCTCAAATCAACGGAGTGTGCTGGTATGGCGTGATGTAGTCATATCGGTATGTTCCGGCCCGACAGGCATGAGTTTGAGGGGACGTGCGATCGCGCGCCGCGAACCTTGGGATTGTAACACTTTCACACTGGGAGGACACTGGCATCAAAGCAGAGACAAGTAGATCCTGTGATCGATTGTCGACCCTTTATGCGCAGTGAAAGCTGCACGCTGAGGACGAAAGCGGTAAGCTCACAGAAGAGGGATTCGCGACGGACTGCCGGCGGGGTTCAAATAGTGCCGCCAGGTAAGAAGGCACCGTAAGGCTAACCTGGGTACTGCTAGTCTTGGGCTCCTCACCCGGCAGCGTCGCAATATAGCGGACAACCTCCGTTATAACAAGACGTAACTTGTGCGGCTCTGCTCGCCGTAACCGAGTCATACCCTTCATCTTCACCGACAAAAAAGGTTTCGGATCGATCGACACTGCATCGCTCTGCGATGCGAATTTCACAATATCCCTGTGAAATGGGCGAGGATGAGGTACGCCTGTACCCGGCCGCACGAGACCGGAAATTCCGGAGGTACACATGTTTAGAAATTTCCTAAAGATGTTTCTGGCGATAACAGTCGTCTGTCTGGCCGCCGCTCCTGCAATGGCTCAGTATACGACGTTTGTCGTCGATGATGACGGTAATCCGGCGACCACCTACCCGTCGCTGGCAGCGGCTATTGCCACTGCGCAGACGTTCTCGGGTGGCCCGCACAAGATCGTCATCATGCCGGGTAACTATTCCGATTATAACCTGACACCGAACCCCACCAAGATCGATGAGATCACGTGCAATGCCAACCCCGGAGAGGTCGTGTTTACGTCTCCGGCCGGCACCAACAATTTCATCACCCTTGGTCTGGACCAGCATCTGGCCGGTATGACGCTGGTCGGGTATGCCGGATACGGGGTGACTGTCGTCGGCAATAACGTGGTCGTGGAGGATCTCGTTATTGAAGGCGCCAGTGGCACTGGTGTCTACGTCAGCGGAGCGAGCAACGCTTTGGTGCAGAATCTGGCCCTGTCCAATCTGCAGTACGGTGTGTTTGTCGCTTCGGCCAACGCGACGACATTTGACAACATCTCCGCGGTCGATTGCGACTACGGTATGTTAGTCTACAACCTCACCGGCGTAAGCTGGATAACCGATGTCACGGCTCTGCGCGGCGACTACGGTATTGTAGTCGATGGCGGATCAGCCGGATTCGAGATCCAGAACGCGCGTATCGATTCGGTCAGCACGTACGGCGTCTATTTCAATAGCGTCGGTGGCAGCCGGTTCGAGAACAGCCTGGTGAATGCCAGCGGCGGTTGGGGCGTGCTTGTCCTGAATTCGCCTTCCCAGAACTACATCCGTTACAACTGCCTCATCAACAATACCGGCGCAAGCCAGGGATATGATGACGGCATCAGCGGCAACTGGTGGGATGGCAACTTCTACGGTGACAATGTCTATACCCTGGGCGCGGTGACTGACGGTAATCCAATGAAGTACGCGCTGACAGCCGTTGCTTCCGGCTCCAGCTACAATATTGGTGACATCATCGATGTTGACTTTATGTGGTCGATGCCGGCCTGCGCCGGTCTGGACAGCCAGTTGATGGCCGCGTATAACTTCGTCGTCAATTGGGACGACACCAAGTTGGCCTATGTGGCTGGTTCGGCTGACTACGATGAAGCTTATCTCGGTCCGGCTCCGCCGGCCCTGTACACCGGGATATCCGAAACCTCTACCTCGCTGACCTTTGCGGCCGCCAACTTCACCACTCCTGGTATTGATGGCGGACGGCTCGGGTTTGCGCAGTTCGAGGTGGTCGGCGCCAACGCGGTCTCGTCGCTCACCTTCACCGGTGATGACTTCCGCGATCCGGCGAACAACCCGGTCCCGCATACGGTCGCGGCCACCAGCTTCACGCTGGTCGACAATGTCGCGCCGGTGCTGGTCTCGGCAATACCGAGCAATCCGGCCGGTGATGACACCTATTCTGACGGGTCTGTCGCTGGTCCCGGACCGTTCGTGAAACTCGACATGATCATGTCGGCGACTGATAACTACGACCTCGATCGCATCGAGTATTCGTACAATGGCGCGCCGTGGGGAACCTGGATCCCGGGTCTCACTGGTGTAGCTTATACCAGTCCGTCGATGTACGCGGGTGGCGTGGCCGGCCTGCCGGTCGGAGCCAACAACCTGGCTCTCCGTGTGGTCGATGCCGCGGGGCTGATCTCGAACGTGATAACCTACAACTTCACGATCGACAGAACCGCCCCTGTGATCACAGCGATCGCCGTGTCTGACAAAGATGGTTGCGCGCTGAACAACAGCCGCTGGACCAACAGCACGACTGTCACTGTGGCGATCACGGCTACCGGTGACCCGTATAACATGATGTTGTCTGAGTCCGGCGACCAGCCGATCGTACCGTTCGCGGCCTCCGGTGACTTCGTCATTGGCGGCACCAACGGTCCGCACGTGGTGTATGCTCGTCTCTACGACAAGTACAACAACCGCGTCGACTGGACACCCGGCAATGTGATCATACTGGACAACGTCGCTCCAGTGGCTACCGGCCCTCTCGCGATCAACGGTATCGCCACCAAGACAAACAACCCGAATGTGGCGATCACGCTGACTTCGTGGGGTTTTGGCTGGGGCGATGGCCAGGTGAATATCACCGAGAACGCGGCAAACCTTGTCTGCGGAAACGCCGGATGGTTTGCGCCAGTTTCTTATCCGCACACTTTCACGCTTTCCGCTGGAGATGGCAACAAGACCGTCTACTTTGCGACGCGTGACAGCGCGGGTAATATCAGCAATGTACTCAGTGATGCTATAATCTTTGACCAGACGCCGGTGACGATCACGTCCTATGACATGGTTGACGACGCCGGTTTCACTTGCTCCAACAATGGTAACATCAAGGCCATTTATTCGTGGACTGGTGCGGACGCGCAGACCCTCGAGTGGTCCTATGATGGGATTTCATGGGGATTCTGGAAGAGCCTGGTCGGCCTGCCGTCACCGGACTCCACCAACGGTAGCGTGCCGAATACAAACGGCATGCACTCTCTGTATATCCGCATAGTGGACGACATCGGGAATATCAGCGTTGCCAAAGTCGACAGCATCATGGTCGACAATGTCGTGCCGACCCTGACCAATATGGTCGTGGCCGACGCGGCGGCGACCGCTGTACCTAATCCAACCGATCCGCAGTACTCTAATTCCATCACGTTCAACATGGACATCACCGGACTGAGCGCTGATGTAACAGTACTGCGCGTGTCAGAGGATAACTTCACGACGTATACGGACTTCCCGATCCTCTCGGCCAATCCATATACGCTGAGTTACACGTATGTCGCGGCCGCGACAGAGTGCGTCGCGAAGACCATGTGGATCAAAGCACTCGATTGCGCAGGCAATGAGTCCGTCTTTGATTCAGATGTCTTCCGCTTCGACCTGACCGCGCCGGTGCTGACATCCTTCACTGGACCAGCCCTTACCAACACGCAGCTCGTGTCGCTAGCCATTGCGGCTACCGACAACTGCGGATTGTATCGGATGCGACTGGGTGAGGGTTCGTTGGTTGGCGTACCGTGGGTAGCGTTCAATCCTGCTCCGAGCTTTACGCTGGCGGCGGGCGACGGCAACCACGTCGTCAATCTTGAGATCGCGGACCATGGCGGCAATATCGTCAGCGGCGCGGTGACCATCATGTTGGATGCCACGGTGCCAAGCGCCGGCTCCTTCGTGATCGTGTCGCCGAACCCGTTGGCTGCCCCGGGCTACACCAGCACACTGGTGGGCAATGTCGCCAACATCGCCTGGGACGGCGATGTCGTCAACATGTGGATACAGTATGCTGATGGCTCGAATACTGGCACGATTCCAGTAGTAACGCCGTTTACACTGGCAATTCCCAATGTACCTGCCGGACCTGGAGTAAAGACGGTGACTTATTACTTCCAGGATGCGGCTCTTAACTGGAGCCCAGCGTATTACGCCACAATCAACTACTCCAACGTCGCCCCTCCGCCGCCTGCGGCCGGTACTGCTACTGGCACGCCGATGGCGAGTTGCCTGCTGGAGTGGGGTGCCGTGACCGACGCGCAGAAGTACATCATCAAGTACAACTTCCAGAACCAGTACCCGACCTACCCGGATCCGATCCCACCGCATCCGATGGATCGTCTGCTGGAAGGTATTTTCGAGACCGACAGCGTGACTGGTCTCCAGTACATGTTTGAAGGTCCTCAGCCGGATATCTATTCGTTCTCGATCTGGACGTTGAGCAAACACGGTCTCTACTCCGCGTCGCCGAACGTCGACGTGACCGCCACCAACTACCTCCTGGGCGATTTCGAGCCGACCCCGGATGGCTGCATCGATTTCGGCGACGAATTCGGTGAACTGGCGGTTGCGTACAACTCGATCTCGACCGACCCGAACTTCAACATGTATTTGGATATCGCGCCGACCAGCGACATGTCGCCGACCGGCTATCCGATGCCTGACCTGGCGGTTGATTTCGAGGATCTGGTGATCTTCGCTCTGAACTACGACCAGTACTTCTGCACTGGCGGAGCGGCTCCGCAGCCGACCGAGATTCGCGAGACGGGCAAGCTCAAAGCTGGTCCGCTGGCTGTCGAGGCCGACATTCCGGATCGCGTCAGAGCCGGTGACGAGTTTGTCGTACCGGTCAGAATCGATGGTTATGAAGCGGTCAAGGCCTTCCATGTCATCCTCGGGCTGAACACTGAGATGTTCGACGTTGTCGGTATCAACGCAGGTACCGCGTTCAACGGCATCAAGGAGTCGTTCTTCTACAGCGACCCGAAATCGACCCGAATCGATGTCAGCGGCGTGGTCTTTGGTCGTGACGTGACCTACACCAATGACGAGTTCTTCACGGTGACACTGAAGGCCCGCAAGACGGGTGACGTGAATCTTGAGGAAGTCGAATTGACCTTCCGTGACAGAGAGAATAAGAACTTCGAGGCGAGCCTCAGCTTCAATCGTGTGGCTAATGGCAGCCTGCCGAGCGCTTACGCTCTGTCGCAGAACTACCCGAACCCGTTCAACCCGACCACCACGATCGAGTTGGCGCTGCCGACGGCCAGCGAGTACACGCTGACCATCTACAACGTCCTTGGTCAGGCGGTAAAGACGTTCCAGGGCTTTGCAGAGGCCGGATACGTCACGGTTGACTGGAACGCGACGGATCAGAGCTCGGGCATCTACCTCTACAAGGTGGTTGCCGGACGCTTTGAGGATACCAAGAAGATGGTCCTCATCAAGTGATCTATCCCGTCCCGGGTTAAGGGAAACTACGGAGAGGGGATGATCTCCCCTCTCCGCTCGAATTAGGTATCGCAAGAAATCTGTTTTGGAGGAACCATGTGTAATCGTCCCAAAGCTTTCCCGTTGTATGTCGCGGCACTGCTCCTCTGCGTGGCATTTTCCTCCGCCTCTGGAGCGACGATCTTTCTGCATCCCGACTCTGTTCGGCTGATTTACCCAGTCGGCGACACGGTCCATCTTGAACTACGCGTCGATGCCGCCACTCAGGATCTGAAGCTCTTCACAGTGCGTATCCAGCTTGCTCCGGGCAAGATCGATACGCTCGGCATCACCGAAGGCCCTCTCTTCCAGGCGCAGGGCCAGACGGTGTTCAACAAACGACTTGAAAACAATGATTCGGTGTTGGTACTTGAAGGACTCATTCTTGGTTATCTGAAGTCAGCGGATGGCCCCGGTACATTGGCCTACATAAATCTCAAAGTATTGGATACTGGTCGGGTTGATCTGGCGATCATCTCGCACGAAACGCGGGATGTCAATAATGACCCGTTCGCGAGTACCGCCATAGGCGCTCTGCTGTTCCTGGACTATCCTCCTACCCCCTTCAATCTACTCTACCCGCTCAACGGTGTGGCTGTATCAGGAGTAGGTTGCGGCACGGATAGCGTGACTCTGCGCTGGCAAAGATCCAGCTCCGTATACACGGGCGAACAGGTGAGATATACTCTGCAGTATACCAAGGATCCGATGTGGGCCGCGCCCAATATTACGACGGTAAACTCCATCGTCGACACCACATATCGCATACAACTTCTCCCGTTGGGGAAATACTACTGGAAGGTAACTGCCCTTGGCACTGTCAATGGTCTGACCAGGCCGTCGGCACCTGTTATCGACTCGTTCTACTTGAGCTATCCGGATGCCGACGGAGACACCAAGGCTGACGCCTGTGATAATTGCCCCACCATCAGCAATCCGCTCCAGACTGATACGGATAGCGATGGAAAGGGAGATGCCTGTGACAACTGCCCCACAGTGGCTAACGCCGATCAATCAGACGTAGACGCGGATGGTGTCGGAGACGTTTGCGATAACTGCAGATTTGTCGGCAACACTGATCAGGCCGATTCAGACAATGACGGTGTTGGCAATCTGTGTGACAATTGCCCGACAGTCGCCAATACCGCGCAGACCAATGGCGATGGCGATCTTTTTGGCGACGCCTGCGACAACTGTCCGACAGTCGCCAATCCCGATCAGGCGGACCCGGATAATGATTCGTATGGCTCGGCCTGCGACAACTGTCCCACTGTCTTCAATCCCACTCAGTTTGACAGTGATGGCGACGGTATTGGCGACGTCTGCGACGGCTGCTGCCAGGGAACGACCGGCGATGTCAATATGGCTGGGGCGGTGGATCTCTCAGATCTCAGTCTTTTGATCGGATACTTGACCGTGACTCCACGGCCAACTCTTCCCTGTGTTGAAGAAGCGAACGTGAATAATAGCGGGTCGGTGGACCTTTCGGATCTGTCGCTAATGATCGCCTATTTGACGGTCACGCCGCGACCAACCTTACCCAACTGCCCGTGAGGGAAGTGGGACATTACCTCATTGGTTCCCCCCGGAAAGACGGCCCAGTTTCTAGCGAACCGCTGGGCCGTCGAAATTTTCTTCTGGATATTTGAGAAAGACGGGATCAACTCACCAGGAGTTTTCGCCGATGGCTACCGGTCCGGAACATCCTGAGCCTGCAATGGTCGTGCCAGTATTGGCCCAGATCTCACCGGTCGATGCTTTATAGGCCCATCCACCTCGGGTTCCCACGATCACCCCTTTCGTCACGCCGGTCACGATGGAGTCGGGCGCGTTGCCGTCCGACTGAAAAGGGTTTTTGGGGATGGCGTGGGCCATCACTACATTGAGCGCGCGTAGACTGTCAATACTCGGAAAAGAGGAGTTACCGGAGTGAACGATCTGATTGGCACGCCAGAGGCTGATCCCTTCCCGCATGGACATCAATGACTCTTTGCAGGCTCCTTTTTTGGCCTCGATGGATAGATCCCGGTAGGCAGGAACCGCGACCGACGCGAGGATTCCAAGCACCACGATGGTGATGACGATTTCTATGAGCGTGAATCCGCGATCATTCACTGCACTTCTCCCGTTGTGGACAAAAATCAGAACTCCCAATATAGTATCGGCATATCCAGAAGTTTCTTCGCCGAGTCCGGCAGATGGCCGAGCACGCCATCCGGTCCGATAATTGCGCTTGGCGGCGGCTGTATTAAATCCTATCTTCCTCCTTGAGTTGAAATGGAGCGCGGCCACTCACTTCCGTTCTGTATTCCAGGAGAATTCGTTCAACAGGAGTAAAATTCAATGCTCCGATTCTTTGTCTATTTTGCGGTGATCATCTGCGGCGCCTCGGTGCTGGCGATCGAACTGCTCGGCACCCGGGTGATCGCTCCATTCTACGGCGCCAGCCTTTACCTCTGGTCAGCCTTGATAAGTGTAACGCTGGCCGCGCTGAGTGTCGGCTATGCGATCGGTGGACGATGGGCCGACCGTGATGCTCGACTCAGTCGTTTCTGTTTAGTTATCGGACTCGCCGGCGTTTGGGTGACACTTATCCCATGGCTGAGGATCCCGGTTCTCGCGATGGCCGAGCCGTTGGGACTTCGTTCGGCGGTTCTGGTGACCGCGTTTGTGCTTTTTTTCCCGCCACTGACGCTGCTAGGTATCGTGAGTCCCTACGCCATTCGGCTCAAGGCGCAATCGCTTGATGTTGTCGGCCGCACCGCGGGCAACTTGTATGCGATCTCCACACTTGCCAGTGTGGTCGCCGCGGTGGCAACAGGGTTCTGGCTTATCCCTCACATTGGCGTTTCGCGCCTGCTTCTGCTGATAGGGCTGTTGCTCATTGGCACTGCGCTGGTGGGGTGGTTAGGAAGACAGAAGATCGTCATGCTGGCTGGTGTCCCGATCGTTCTGGCGGGATCCTTTTTTGGCTCGGGATTCGCCCCGCATCAATTGGCGGACGAGTCAAAGGGGATTGTCGCGGTCGAAGAATCCGCTTACTCCGAAATCAGGGTTGTGGATATGGAGGATGGTCGATTCATGTTCATTGATGGCAGCCTGCACTCCGGAATAGACCTCATGAACGGACTACCGCTCTTCGAGTATGTCGATGTGCTGGATATTCCAAAACTCTTCTTCGATGAGCCGGGGAGCATGCTGACTGTCGGATTGGGGGGTGGTTCTGTTGCCCGAAGTTATGCCGCTGACAATTGGCGAGTCGATGCCGTCGAGATCGACCCTGTCGTTACCAAAATGGCTAAGGCGCACTTTGGACTGCAGGATGCCGAGGCTACGGTTTACCATCTGGACGGCCGCCAGTACTTCCTGGAGAATCAGAAAAGCTACCAGATCATCATTATGGATGCGTTCGGAAGCAGTTCCATACCGTTCCATCTGGTGACGAAAGAAGCATTCGCCCTCGCCAAGGGGCACCTCACCGCGGATGGCATTCTGGCAATGAATGTTCAGTGTGTTGGTTGGCGCGACCAGATTGTCCAGAGCCTGGCTGTCACGGCCAATCAAGTATTTGCGAACGTACTCGCCCTGCCGATCGCCGAACCGCCAGACCAGCTCGGAAACCTGATACTCCTGGCCTCAGATCGTAAACTTGACCTGGCGTCTGATCTTCCGCAGCCGCAATACCGCGTCAGCCCGGAGTATAATCGGGTTCATGCGTGGGATAATCGATTCGTGGTAGATACGACTGGAGTATTAGTGCTGACAGATGAACTGAATCCCGTCGATGTCTGGTCGGAGAACGTCAACCTGGTCTCCCGGCGGAAACTCCATGAGTATCTCGCCGACCGTCACGTCGCCTGGTAAGGCACGGCACTAAAGCGGCTCGATCTTTCCGCTGATCACGATCTTGGTCGGGTGGCCTTCGATACTGGCCGGGATCTTCGCGCGAGTCGTCGGATTCTCCTCGCTCAGCATGATCAGCAGGCAGGGGGTACGATCGTCCAGTTCACCGACCGCGACGCCAACCACCGAAGCGAGCTTCAAAAGGTCATCGTCATTATCCGCCAGGATTGCGTTGATATCTCGTGCAGGCACTTCTAATCTCTCCGGTGAGTCGCTTGCGTTCTTCTCGTGCTGATCTGGACCACATCCGAGAGCAGACAGCCCCAGGACAAAGAGAAGCATAGCTATACCGAATGCTTCACGAAAGCTGTCTTTTCTCGACATTGAATTGCCCTTACCACCTTTTCGCGATTGTCATCTGCAGGAAACAAAAGCCTGCTCCCGACCATAGTCGGGAACAGGCCAACAAGAATTCGACTGATAGACAGTCTACAAAGATTTACTGGCCGACCATCGTCGCGTTGAAATAGCTCAACACTTGTCCGATAGGGTTGGCAAATCCGTAGGTACGGCTGCCGGCGAAACAGAGTCCGACCGCACGGGGGTTGGTGGTCACGTCTTCAACCATTAGCGAACCGGAGTCGCCACTCTGGATGAATTTGCCACCATTCAGCACGATCTGACCGGTGAATGTCTTGGTGAACGCCGAACCGCCAGCGCATTCATTCTCATAGGCCACGCTAATGCTGGCATTAAGCGCATAGACGGTCGTACGCGTCAGACCGCTGGTCCGTCCGCTCTTCTTCACCGCCTGACCAACGGAAGCGGCGACGGTCTGCGAAGAGATGGTACCGACCTCGAGGATGTTTCCAGTCTCATCAACCATGCCCGAGATAACGGTCGCCGTCGACGCGTCGACATTGGCATTCGGAAGAGCCCCGCTCTTCACGAGCGTCGCGACATTTTGTGCGTTCGCGGCGTTGCAGCCGACATCGATAAGCGAAGGTTGAATGACAAAGTCGCCCGTTTGCGCAGTGCGGCTATTGCCACCGGAAACGATATCAGCCTCGAACACGTGGTAGTTGCTGAGGATGCGCTTCTGGCTGCCGACCTGAATCAGCGAGCCCATCGTCCCGCCACAGCAGTAGCCATTGGCGAGGTCATAGCGCCAGCCGCCCGAGGTTCCCATTTTGACCGGAGGAGTCTGCTTGGCAGTATGGCTAACTCCGCCACCGCCGCCACCCGGCTTACCGAGAGCGACGATCTTGTCAGTCATTTCCACCTTTGTCTTCACGCCATCCAGCATGCGGGGCGCATTGCGGAAAGCGCGATCAGTAGTGACCAGCAACAGGATCGCGGGCTCGCCGGCTTCGTCCAGTGTAATGGCTGTCCCAATAACCTCCGGATCGGCCATCAGGTCACGGGTATACCGCTCCTGAATCGCCTTTACTGGAGCCAAACGGGGATTCGCCATGCTGAGGGCAGGCACGAAATCACTGTTTGAAGATGTCGGCGACTGGGGAGAATCAGAGCATCCCCAGATCGCAAGTGCTACGAGAGCGACCGCTGCCACCAACAAAGCAATGCGGCCAGGTTGAGTGAGGAAACGAGTCATTCAAGACCTCCTGAACACAGGGTTACATAGTTCAGATGTTTATATGAGTGGAAATCGGGTTCGGCGTAATCAGGTGGGAGTGAAGCAGACAGCCCAGTCTGAATCATGGTGTTCCCGGATGCAACTCGACGAAGCAATGGCGAGACAAGATTTATCACGGTACAACAGAACATACTGCGCTCGAAGTCAGTGCTTTCTTACGCAGAAGCTTTCGATGATGCCAAGGCTAGTACCCCGGACTGTGTCTGATTGTCCGCGACGTGATTCGGTTATCCCTTACAAATTAATCGCAACGGCGAATCTTGCAAGAAAAAAAGCCGATGCTACCGCACTTTTTTCGCCTCGGGTAGACGCTTGCACCAATAGTCACATGCCGGCATGCGTGCGTGTCACATGTGAGTAATGGCGGATAGTGCTGCGACGTGGGGTCTTCGAATGACTTACAGCGGAGGGGCGAAGCTAAAGTGAACTTGATGGATGACTCGAGTGATCCGTGCGATCACTTGTCGATGGATAACTATCCAATAACCTGCACGCGGGGCTTTGTACTCTGCGGGCGGGCGTAATGAATGATCAAATGCAGGACAATGGCTGCATTCTCTCTGGAGACATTCACCAGCCGGAATCCGGATGAATGCTCCGCGGTTCGCGTCCCTTTGCGGCACCACATGCAGACCGCTTCGAGGATGAGGTACTCTTGCTGGAAGATCGGCTTGGGGAGTTTCACTCGGCATTCGATCAGTTGATCCTGCTCGATCGGTTTCTGTGTCAAAAGACGCATTCCCTCAACGCTGAGGTCAGCCAACAGCCCGATCTGGCGGTAGGTGTTCTTCTCGAACACTGGAAGAGGCTTTTCGAAGTCATAGCGGACAGAACGTCGACGGCTCTCCAATTCGACAGTTTGTATTCCTTCGAGACCCGGATCCGCCCAGCCGCACAACTTGAATCCAATGATGAGATACTCGACCATCTCGGCGTTGATCCCGGACAAACTCAATTGGTAGCCTGACTCCCAACGGTCGAGCTCGATATTCTTTCGGCTCCAGCGGCACTCCGCCGTGAATTCAATATGATGGTGTCCGAGTATCTCCTGGGGGAGTTCCATTCGACAGGAATAAACGGTCGCCGACTTGATCGCTTCGGGCGTCACCAGCATCGCCCCTTGAGAGGAGAGGTTGGCAAGCTTGCCGATCAAGTGACCGGATTTTGCATCATAGACATACAGGCGTACGTCGGATGCGTGGCGTTCATGTTTGCGTTTGTTTGGTTCCATAAAGCTTGTGACGAGTCGAAAACTAAAAGAGAGTCGTTTGTAGGTATTATCGGCGGACGGGCTGGAGGCTTGAGCGACCGAAAGTGCACGACAAAGCGGCTTTCGGTCGCTCGACCTCGCGTTTGAACTGCTCTGACTGACTACGGACAGAGCGGTAATACCGGTGCCGGTGCGGTCGTCAGGAAAGAGATCAGCAATGAAAGGTCTGAAAGGTCCGGATTTACGCCTCCTGCCGCGTTGACATTCGCTTCCGGCTTGCAGGGAAGTGACGGAGCCGGAACGGTGGTCAGAAAAGCGATCAGGAGCGAAAGGTCTGAGATATCGGGTACCTCATTGATCGATTTGTTGACATTGCCGGTCTGGCCCACACAACAGGAGACAGGCGTTACAGTCACTAATCCTGGCGCACCTGAGGACCCGGGAGTTCCTGTTGTGCCGGTACCTGAATTCGTGGTTCCGACGGCGCCACCTCCGCCGCCGCCGCCGTTGCCGAACGGAGCCGCTCCGGGCCCTGCCATCTGGTCCGCGTGCGCGGCTATGCTCTGAGACAAACCTGAACCGCCAGCGACACCAAACCCACCTCCGCCGCCAATCGCCTGAATCGTTCCAGGCGCAATCATTGTGCCATAGAATATTTCTACGCGACCACCGTTTCCGCCGTTACCACCTCCGCCTCCGCCGCCACCGCCACCAACCATATCAAGTTCCTCGAAGATAGTCTTGTCATAGGTTGTGGCTTGACCGAATTGACCAAAGAAGCCGTTACCGCCTGTCGCACCATTGGCGTGAATGGTCCCCTGGTTGTCCAGGTTCGCCACATAAAGGCGTACAACCCCGCCTCCTTTACCACCGTTGCCGCCTTTGCCTCCCGGTCCCCCAGCCGCCATTTCGTTAGCGGAACCATCCCAGGCTCCGCCGCCTCCGGAACCGCCAGTTCCTCCTGAACCGCCATTTCCCGCGCCCAATGCCGTACCAGGAGATCCCGGTGTACCAGTGGTGCCTTGAGTGGCATTGATGTATGGGCTGTGCCCAGTGCCTGGATTACCCCCGTTGCCACCTCCGCCGCCGGCTCCGCCATTCTGCTGATCTGTAATGGTACCCTGATTAAGGAGCGTACCGTTGACGTAGACAGTGTATCCAGCAGTATTGAGAGTCGCGCCAGGCGACACCGTAAGATCGGTGTAATTACGTGGCCCGGTCAGCGTCACACTTCCGGCAATAACAGCCGGTCCATCAGCCCCCGTGCCGAACTGCGCGTTCACGCTGCCAGCAGCTCCGATTGTCAGGACAAAGAGTGTGGCTGTCATAAATGACCAAAAGGACCCGCCTGACCCTCTGAAAATCAAGGATTTTTGGCCGCGAAATTGAAGCATCGTTACCTCCATCGTCCGATTGATAAAGAGATGCCCGGTATGTACTGTTAAGACTATCTAGTGACAGAGTGCCGCGACGACGCGAATATGGATATTATTGGCCCGTGTTTTTAAAGTACACATCAAAGACGGAACTGTCAAGGACTTATGCTGTCAGCAAAACGCGGCCCGGTTCGCCCGAGCCGCGTCGCTGTATTGACGCCAAAGGATACAGTGGCGCTATAGACAATTCGGCAGTGCTGGACGCGGGGTTACTGTGAGGTAGGAGATCAGCAGTGAGAGATCGCTCAAGTCAACGTTGCCAACCGTATTCACGTTGGCCTCGGCGGCGCATGGCAGAATCGGTCGGGGAGTTTGTATCAGGTATGATATCAGGAGCGACAGGTCCGACAGATCCGGCGTTTCGGAATTGGAAGCATTGACATTGCCGGTTATCGTCACACAGCAGCACGCGTCGCCTATTCCATCGTTGTTCGCGTCTTCCTGACCGCTATTGGACCGAGACGGGCAATTGTCTACATGTCCTGAGACGCCGTCTCCATCCACATCATTCTGTGGATCGAGCGGGAATGCATCACACAGGTCGCCCACTCCGTCTCCGTCACTATCTATTTGGTCCGGATTGGAGGTGGTCAGACAGTTGTCGCATCCATCACTGGTGCCATCGCTGTCCAAGTCCGTGGTTCCACACTCTGCTATGATGACGGTCTGGTCGGCATTCACCGATAGGATCAAAGTCGCGACATCGGAGGGCCAGATCACGACCAGTGAATCCACCACTGTCGCATCGCGCAGACCGAAATGAGCGATCAGACTGCTGTGTCCAAGAAAGCTGTTCTGCGTGGATATCTCCCTCTGCTGCCATGTCGGCATCCCATTGATGGTCGCAAAAACACGTATTGACGCTCCAACGCCTGAGCGGTTCGAACGCTCTCCCTGCAATTTGATCTTGAGCCAGTGATAACCGTTGGCGTTGTCGTTGCGCAGGAGCGACCGTTCGCCCGGGCCGCCTTGAACGAACAGATCAATGTCACCATCGTTGTCGTAGTCCGCCCCGCCCGCACCCCAGGTCGAAGACGCGACATTACGAATATCCCCGGAGAGAACTGTGGTGAAAGTTCCATCGCCGTTGTTGCGATAGTAACTATCCCAGGTTTGATCATTGGTCACGAAGCAATCCAGATCGCCATCATTGTCATAATCGGCCCATACCTGGCCCAATGAAATATACGGCTCGGTGCAGATAGCGTCCCCCGTCACAGGAACAAAAGTGCCGCCATCATTGCGATAGAGGTCGTTGGGGCGGATGGAGGGTAAGGCGCCACCCCAGTTGGTGCGGTAGCCGTCGAGGTCTCCGTCATTGTCGTAGTCCACCATATTCCAAACCTGACCATCAGCATTGTCTGTCGCCATCGGTCCGGTCGTGATCTGCTCAAATCCGGCTTCTCCGGTCTCCCGAAGGAGATTGCGATAAAGGTAGTCTGTGCCACCGACATTGTTGGCTGGTCCGGTTCCAACAAATAGGTCAAGGTCGCCATCCCGGTCGAAATCCGTCCAATTGGAAGACGTGAAAGGAGCTATCTGTGTCGCAATCAACCCGGTGTCTAAACGAGTAAAACTATACGATGGCGGACCATCATTCAGATAGAGTCGGCTCGGACGATAGGTTCCGAGTGACATGAAGCCCGCGGGGAGCGCGATATAGAGGTCGAGATTTCCATCGCCGTTAAAATCCCCCCACGCCGGGCTCCACCCGGCGGATTGAACGCTACGGGCGAAATCTCCCGTGACGGGTACACTGAATGTTCCACCATTATTGGTGTACAAAGCTCCGTATTCACCTGCCACAAAGCAGTCGAGGTCACCATCGTTGTCATAATCCGCCCAGGCAGTTCCTCGATAGTTGAGAAGATCGGAATCGAACGCGTCCGACATGGACGCAAAGGTGCCATCCCCGTTATTGCGGTATAGATCGCATCCGTTCGGAGTTGCGGCAAACAGATCTTCCCAGCCATCGCCGTCGAAATCGACCCAGGCGCACCCGACATATGACGCGAAGTTCTGGTCAAGATTGAACGGAAAACCGGGGCCATCCATCAGGGTGAAATCCTGTGTGCGGCCTGAGACTGTCAGGATGAGAACGAGCATTCCGGCAAGACAGATGCTCGCAGTTCTGTAAACTCCGTGGTGGTTCATACTAACCTCGCTAGTCGTCCTATTGCAGTGGATTCTGGTTTCGAAGCTGTCCCGAGAGGATGCATGCCTCATCGGTGGTTGATAGGGCGTTTCGGCATGGCCGATAGCCATGCTCAAGAAACGTCTGAGTGCGGAAGAAGTAGGAAGAGGATTCGCGAGTTGCACCGGCAATTCGCGACCTGCACAATTCAGTGGTCGATCACTGGTTCAGGAACCGGCGCAGGGCTTCACGGTGGGTGCGACTGACTCGCAGTTTTTCACCCGATTGCAGCACTAACTCGAAGTTGCCGAACCTGAGCTGGGTTACTTTGGCGACAAACACGGTGTTTACCAGAATGCGGCGGTGTATCCGGACAAAGTTTGATGGGAGTCGATCCTGCAATCCGGATAACGATTCCTGGATAAGATACTTTCCGGTCGAAGTATGTATAGTGACATAGTGGTCCGCCGCCTCGAACCACATGATAGACTTCAGCGGCAGCGACTTGATCTCCTGACGATCCTTGACGATCAGTCGCTGGATCCCGGGAAGAGCTCCGGAATGATCCGACACCGACATCGACGGCTCAGACTGCCATGCTTTGAGCAAGGATCTCAGCCGCTGACGTTGCGGGGTAGAACGTCGAGACAGTGCCACCCGCGCGCGTTCCATGGCCGCTGCGAAACGCTCGCGCCCGACTGGTTTGAGAAGATAGTCAAGCGCGTTTACTTCAAAGGCTCGTACGGCATATGTGTCATGCGCGGTAACGAAGATGACGTACGGCATTTTGTTGATTCCGACCTGCCGCATGACCTCAAATCCGTCGGCTATGGGCATGTGAATGTCGAGCAACAGGAGATCGGGGGACAGCGATCCGATCACCTCAATCGCCTCCTGACCTGAACTGCACTCGGCTACTGGACTGAACTCAGGCATATCTGCCAGCAATCGCCTAAGTAGACGTCGCCCTGGGGCTTCATCGTCAACTATGACAACTCGAAATGGCTCTGGTGCCACGTTGATTCAACTCTCTGAAGTTTGTTGATAAGGGAGGTCCAGCGTGACTCGCATTCCACTGTTGGACCGTGGTTCGACAATGAATTTGAAATTGCTGGCATAGATTTGCCTCAGCCGCTCTTCAGTGATCCGGTGGCCCAATCCATTGCTGGAGACTCTCTCCGCCATACCTGTTCGTTCCCCCCTCTCTTCGATAGTAATAATCAGGCGTTGGTGATCTTTGCTTGCCATCAGCACCACACTTGACTCGCCTGTATGGCTCGCCACACCATGTATGACCGCGTTCTCCACCAACGGCTGGAGCAAGAGCTCCGGCACACTGGCGTTCAGGCAATCGACGGGCGCGTGAATATCAAAGGTCAATCGGGGCTCGAAACGTTCAGACATCAATTCCAGATACAGTCGATTGAACTCGAACTCACTTGCAAGGGTTCCCATTTCCTGATGATCCCGGTCGAGCACTTTCCGCAGGAGTTCAGAAAGTCGGGTCGTGAGGTGATGGGCCTTCTCTCGTTCTCCTTCCAGGATGGTAGAAGAGATCGTATTGAGAACATTAAAGAGGAAGTGCGGCTTGACCTGTGACCGGAGCGCTTGTAATTGCGCCTGCGCAAGTTGAGCCTGGAGCTGCGAGGCCTGCATTTCCCGTTCATGCCAGCGCTGATACGCGATCAACAACTGCTCTACGCCGATGATCACCCAAAACGCCAGGTAGTAGTAAGAGGAATGCCGGGTCAGCACAAAGTGGAGAAGGTTTTGAAAGCTTCCCTCTCGAGGATAAGAAAAGTTGATATATAGTATACCGGTATAGGCAAAGACATAGCCGGCAGTCACGACCACACTCAACGCCACCAACCCCGCGAGATTTATTACCGGTCGGACTGTTCCGCCGAATCGCAGACGGTATCCGACAGCCAGGATCATAGGCGTAAGAAGTGCCCACACCGTCCAGACCTGCAGTTTAACCCTGATGAGTTCCCCTTCCGACCACGGGTCTACATTTGCCAGGAGCAGTTGCCAGTGAGCCGTCGAAAACAAGGTGACAATCAGCCAAAAACCGGCAATTGCCGCCAAACGCTGCCACCAGACGGGCAAGAGCCGGCGAATGAACGACCTGGTTTCCGAGTAGAGTATCTGCATGAATGTCCTAAAACCTTTGAGACAATATACGAACAGCCACTTCTTTCCGTTAGCAATATTCGCCATGGTGGATCGCCATTCCGGAGCGTGGATCCTGAATAAGGTCGGCCAAGAGCGCCCCAGCGTGCGTGGCAAAGACGTTGTTATTGCTGACTCCGGAAGGTATATTAGGCCTCAAACTGAAATTGACGTTGAAGGAGAAGGAAAATGGCACGTTTGCCAAAAACGCTCTGTCTGCTTCTTTTGGTATCACTGTTGGCTGCTGCTGCCTATGCCCAGCCGACCGGTGCCATCACCCCTACTATGCTGGCGGATTTTGAGAAACAGGTGGCCAATGACCCCAAACTGAAAAGCGTCATTAATGCCGCCACCAATAACGACATCCGAAGTCTGTCGCTCAACCGGGATCTGGTGAACTCGTTCGACGGCAAATTCAATTTTGAGCTCAAAGGAACCAAGATCATCGACCAGAAGTCCAGCGGCCGGTGCTGGATGTTCGCCGGCTCCAACGTGGTGACACCCCGCGTCATGACCAAGCTCAAACTGGGCGATTTCAATCTCTCGCAGGCGTATCTGTCGTTCTATGACCGCCTCGAGAAGTCGAACCTCTTCCTGGAGACCATGATCGCCCTGCGCGACCGGGATATCAATGATCGTGCTCTTCAGATGTACCTCGAAAACCCGATCGGTGATGGCGGCTGGTGGCAGTATTTCGAAGGGTTGATGCGCAAGTATGGCGTCGTCCCTGCCTCTGCCATGCCGGAGACCAAACAGTCTGCCGCGACCGGGAGGACCAATGATCTGCTCAATACACTCTTGCGAAAATCCGCCGCCGAGATCCGACGGATGCACCGCGCCTCCCAGAAAGAGCCCGCAATCCGCAAGTATAAGGACAGCATGCTTGGCGATATCTATCGCCTGCTGGTCTGCGCCTACGGCAAACCGCCGAAGGAATTCGTTTTCCGGTACGAAGAGACCCGCAAGGATACAGTTGCTGCCGCTTCCGCCGATTCCACCAAGAAAACTGACTCGACTGAGATTAAGGTATTGGTCGACAAGACCTATACCCCGCAGTCCTTCTTCAAAGAGTACTACGGCGACCTGTCGACTGAATACGTCGCGATCGTGCACAATCCCGCGCAGAGAGATCGGACACTGTTTGAACTAAGAAGCAGCCGCAACATTCAGGAGCAGCCAGATGTCCGCTTCCTTAATATGCCGATAGAGAAACTGAAGGAATATACATACAAGATGATCAAGGACAGCCAGATCGTCTGGTTCGCCTGCGATGTCGGCCGTGACAATTACAGTGACAGTGGTATGTTCGCCGCCAATGTCTGGGACTACACGTCAACCCTTGGTATAGACTTCAGCACCACCAAAGCGGACCGTCTCGCCTATCGGGATGAAACCCCCAACCACGCTATGGTGATCCTGGCGGTCGATACCACTGCGGCGGGAGTCCCGCGCAAGTGGAAGGTAGAGAACTCCTGGGGCGGCAGCGCCGGAAGCGGCGGGTATTGGACCATGTACGATTCCTGGTTTGATGAAAATGTCCTGCTGGTCATGGTCGACAAAAAGCTGCTCTCCAAAGAGGACGCGTCGTTGCTTGACCAGAAGCCGGTCATTATCGAGGACTGGCAGCCGTTTTTCCGCATGCTGACTCAGTTGCAGTAAGCAATCGTAGTCCGTGTATCCACTAAGAACAAAGGCCCGGCATGCTCCGGGCCTTTATCAATTGTCAAAGGAGTTTAGACTCCTTCTTTCCGACGATATGGCCGATGACGCAGCCACTCTATCTTCTGGTCTTTTTGTCTCTGTCCCGGATCGGGCAGTTCTCGGCATTCGCCGTTATTGGTCATTAGTGTGACGACAACTTGTTGAAGCAATTTCCGGTCAGCATCTGAGATTGCCTCTATTTCCAATCCGTTTCCCCAAAAGTCGGATTGTTTCTCATATCGGCTCCATCTGCAAACCGCCGATAGTTCAAGGCTCGACCTATCGAATATTCCGTTTGGCAAAGCAATGCTCAAACTATAGGGGCGCTCGGCGGTAAGTGCATCGCCGCTGAGCATCATCAATCCTTTTGGACTGAGATTGGTCACTCTTCCCAGACGGGTTCCGGATTCTCGGTCAGTTACGACGAGGTAATCGCTGGTTCTCCGTCGTGCGTATTTCCGGCTCTCGTTGTTTTTCGTCTCTTTTGACATGCGGTTCTCGCGCGGCTCTACTGTATTCGTAGTATCGGCCAAACGCGGCACTCCAACAGTTCGTGCCGCGCATGAATTATGGACTGCTTTCGTCCATTGAGCGAAAATGAAGTATGGGGAGAGTCCCATAGTTCGAGACCGCTCAACCACTTTGCGCTTCGGTATGATTTTTGCCTGTCTACCCTGTAGAGATAACTTCAGGAATGCGCTCGCAACCGAACCTCTGGTTGAAGCGAGGAGAAATAGGAACTCCTCAGGGATCCGAGATCAACTTGCATGCAACGGACTGCATTCCCGATGAAAGCACCCTGCACTCTGCGGTGCCTTCCGACTGGCTACTTCCGACTTCTCCCCCGCGTCCCGGACCGGAGAGTTCAGCGTACGCTCCTGTCAGGCAAAGGACATAAACAGATGTTTAAGTTCATCCTCACCCTAATCTGCTGCCTCGCCCTAGCAGGCATAGCCACGGCCCAGGAAGTGGTTATCAAAGACTTCCCGTTGGGCGTCGGCGGAAGTATCGATCAGGAGATCTTTCAACCTTACAAAGCCGATCTCCGCGCGGTCGCCGACACGCTCAAGAAGTACCCTCTTGCGCGGGTCATTATCACGGGCGGCGCCGATGGGAACGAGTATCGTGAAAGTCACGACGCCAAAAATCCCGGCCTCGCTCTGGGCAGAGCGCACATCATGCGTTTGCTCCTGATAGATAAATTGGGTGTCGACTCGACCCAGATAATTGTGCAATCAGAAGATATCCCACTCCCCGGCGGGCAATATCGGTATGTCGGGGTCCGTGTTGACAGAACCCTGGCGGATCTCGATGCTCGCATGCGCGAACTGGAGAAGCGCCCGCCGATAGAACGCCATTTCACCCAGACGGTGGAATCAGCACCGAGTCTCTTCGAAAATCTCGGCATCCTCTTCGGCCTGGGCGGCTCTTCTACCCCATACGGTGGTGTACCAATGGTCTCGGCCGCCCTGACCTGGGGACGCGTCGTCTATGTCGAGGGACTCGCCGGACATACATTTTGGGACGGTTCCTTCCAATGGGAAGACAACATGCTCGACACCAAGCGGCGGATGATCGGCGGGCAGGTAATAGTCTTCCCGTACGAGTCGATACGACTCGGCGCGGTCGCCGGCTGGTTGCGGGTTGAAGAGATATCGCAACAGCATTATGAATACGTGAAGCTGTCGGAAGGTCCCATGGTCGGGTTGCGCTTCATGCCACTGTCTAACCTTTCGGTCACAGGTCTGTATAATCCCGTCAAACAGCGCGTCTCCGGCCGTGAGTTCTCGAACTCCGACAACGACAACTTGCGCATCACTGTTCAGGTTCATCTTCCGATCGGAGGGGCCCGCTAATGAGACGGATCATCACACTCTTCACGCTCGCGCTTATCGCGGGTATGGTCATCCTGTATGGCTGCGCCGACCCGCTTGAGCCGACCGGCCCAAACAATACCGAGCCGATTTACGTGGTCGACACCATTCGCGATGTTGACACCTTCATTCGTCTTGATTCGACTATCCATATCGATACGGTGATCCTCATCGACTCAACCTGTAACAGCGACACCATCACCGTCATTGACACAGTAATCGTGATCGACACGCTACTCGAGGCCGATACGATTATTCATCTCGACACTGTAACCATAATCGATACGGTTATCGATTCCGATACGATCGCCTACATCGACACTTTTACAGTCATCGATACAATTATCGATACTGACACGGTCATAAACATCGACACCATCACGGTCATTGATACGGTACTCGAAATCGACACGTTGACGCAGACAGACACGATCATTCTGCTCGACACCATCACAGATGTTGACACAGTGATCATCGTCGATACGCTCATCCAGACGGACACTATTACCATCGTCGACACCGTCGTACAGACTGAAACTGTGATCGTGGTGGTACCGGACACCAGCAAGGAACCGCTCTGCGGAGTATTGTCCAAGAACCAGAAGGAGATTGTTTGGATACTCAAGAATACGGCCGGGTCATATCGACTTGAGTTCCTGGCTGATGTCGAATCGGCCCAGCCGAATCAGACCTTGACGGTCGAGATAGGCGATCAGTCGTACATCTGGGATCCGAACGCGAATCCCGACTTCACTGTTGACCAGACCCTGGCGGACCGCACCACTATCCGCATCACAACTAATATCCCTCCCGCTCGAGGGCACGCGATCAATGTTTGTCTGAATGTTACGAAGCTGTGATAAACGATCCGTTACACCTTTCAACAGGAGGTAACGCATTATAGAACGACGGCGGCTGTGGAGCAGATACAGCCGCCGTTGCTATTTGAAAAGGTCGTTCGTGGCGCTATTTGAGGAACTGCCGAAGCGGTGATTCAGTCACTGGCCATTGACCTTTGGCGATATTTTTGGCCCCTTGAAAAACGAGATAAGAGTACTTGCCGTAATGCGGCACCAGCTGACCCAGGCGAGGGAGTGACTGGTTGTCGCCAGACAGCACGACCAGATAATTCTCAAAGCCCTGCCAGTTCTGTCCCGCCATGACGAAGGTATGTCCCGCCAGTGGGTAATTCTTGCCGTCGATCATGACCGAGTCTTTGGCCAGAGTGACAAATCCGGCCAGATAGTCAGGCATTGTTACCGGATCGAAAAGCACCAGCGCATGATCCGTGGGAAGGCTGCTCATTTGATCGCTTGCGACAACCGTAACTGTGTCTTCCGCGATGGCCGAACCAAACGCGGCAAATGTTTCGCCTGATCCGGACTCGGATGAGCAACTCACAAACCCCTTCTTCTCCACTCCCAGAACGGCTGAGACTATGGGCTCAACTTCAGAGGGGTACAATTTGCGGAAGAGATGGAATTCGGGATCAACCGTGACTACGGTGGCACCGCCGGAAACTTCGAACTCAACCGTTGCCGATTCTCCTGACAGTAGAACCAATGTGCTTTCCCGTGTCCCGGCGCCTTCCACTACGACCGGCACCGACAAATGATAAGGGGTCGCGCCGGACTGGGTAAGTTTCAGGCCGAGCGATTTCTTATCGCCCGACACGCTTGGTTTGTCGGACAGAATCTCGAGCGCGATCTCCGGCGCGCCGGCACGATCGATCCACTCTGGTATAATGTAACTCAGATCCTTTCCGCTCGATTTCTGGAAAGCCTCGATCCATTCCTCCCACGAGATCGCCTTACCGATGTAATCCCGATATATCTGCTTCCAGGCATCAAAGAAAGTTGTGGTACCTATTGCTTGTTCGATCAGATGAAAGAGCATCATCCCTTTGTTGTAGCCGATCGTGCGTGTCTCCGCGCTCGATCGCGACTTGAACTCCCGAAGCGGAAAATCGTTTCCTGAGTTGACGTAACTGAGATACTCCTTGAGAATATCCTTGCGATATCCTTTGGCGTCCGCCTCCGAAGCCATCAACTTATAGCGATAATCCGCGCCGTAGACGGCTGCCGCTTCACACCAGTTGCCGCGCTCGTAATCGACATAGACCGAGTTCCCCCACCAATTGTGCAAAACCTCGTGCCCGAGCGATGATGAAATAATGAACGGGAGCTTGAGCACTGATTGACCGAGTAATGTCCACCCCGGCATGCCGTATCCGGTCGGAAAGAAGTTCTCCGCGACCGTAAATTGGGTGAACGGATACGGTCCGATCAGCTCCTGATACATCCTGATGTAGTCGGCAGTCGCGGTCAGGTACTTTTCGCAGAGCGAACTATCTTCAGGAAAGAAGTAGGTCGCGACAACGATATCATCTACCTTCGTGGACTTGACGAAATAGGGCGCGGCCATGAAAACGTAGCCGTCTGAAAGATATGGATTGGCGAACTTTTGCACTCTCTGACTGCCGTCAATCTTACTCTCACCTGGATTGCCGTCGGCAATAGCTGTCCAGTGAGCCGGTATCGACGAGGTCAGGGTGAAACGAGCCATTTCTTCTTTCCCGCGGGGATAAAAACAGGCCGCCGAGCTGAGATATGCTCCCTGCTCGAGAATCGTCCCCCTCACCTCATTGCCAACCTTCTCGCGCGAGAACTGGACATTCTCCACCGGGTCATCAAAAGTAGCAGAAAACGTGATCGTAAACGGGAAGGTGCCAGCGGTCTTGGACTTGAAAAACAGGAGTGAAACCGACGGTTCAAGTTCGACACCAGAGACCAACTTCCTGAGCTCGTCTGAGAGTCCGGCGGTATCGCTGGATGCTACCATATGCGTCGAAATAGCTTTTCCGTTCAACCAAAATCGGGAGACCTCCGCACGGTCGGCCAGATAAAGCAATGACCACCCCCGCGCGCACGTTATTGTCCCGCTATCACTGATTAGAGCTTGTTTGGTCGAGGGGTGGATCGTAAGGGCAATATTGTGCTCAAGCACGGTTGCCAGCGGCACTTGATTGGTACCGGCCCAGACAGATGGGGTAAGCAGTGTGGCGAGGATCACTACGAACAGAAGACGGTGCATGCTCGGACTCCTTTATTAGCCACTGGAAGTATGGAGCTTTGTCCGCTCCCGGGCAACAGATTTCTGTCATTCGTCAAACTGGGTGGAGTTGAATCAGGAGGGAGTCTCGTGTCGAGCTTCCCTCCCGATGGAAAGGAACATCAGCTAAGGCGGTCCCCGATGCGAACCGAGCCTGCCTCGAGGATCATCCGTTCACAGGCACAGGTTGCACAATGGTGCCCCCTGCACCATATACGCGATCATCAGTGACAAGTCGGAGATATCGACCGCGCCCTGGCAATTGACATTGGCAACGGCCATAGGCGAAGGCACCGGAAATCGCTGAGTCAGGTAACTGATCATGGCGCTGAGATCCGAGAGATCGACCCGATCATCGGCATTCAAGTCCCCCACGAAGCGGCAGACTCGAACCCAAGAATCCACGACATTGACCAGGACCGGTTGGTTGAGCGTATCGCGCACTTTGTTGTCAGCGATCCGAATATCCGATATCCCGAATTCTTTGGTTTTCAGGCGAATACTCACTAATTGACCCGGGCCGTTCCTGGTACGTCCGTCTCCCAGGATGGCGATATCGATAGTCAGTCTGCTCTTGTCCGGCGAGAGAATATAGAAGAAGAATGTCGAGTCTGGGCTGGCCGGAAAAAGCGGGCCAAGTTCAACAAAAGATGTATCCGGCTCGACTACCAACGGATCAATATCGATATCGAGGCGAAGGGCCTTGATCTCGACAAAGTCGGCATCGGCCAGAACCTGCACCGTTACGAACGTGTCGCGTTGTGAGTACTGGGTATCCGGTATGACCGTGATCGTCCCGGTCTGCGCGGTTGCAGACACCGCGGCCATTGCGACCATGAAAATGAGGAGATATTTCATTCTTCGCCTCCGGCGAGTGGACAGAGGTTGCATGGTTTGGGGCTGGAGGTGATCAGATAGCTGATCATCGCCGACAGATCGCTGAGGTCAACTATCCCCGAACAGTTCCAGTCCGCGACCAAGGTGATGGGCGAAGGCTTTGCTCCACCGGCGACCAAATAGGCGATCAGCATGCTGAGATCTGATAGGTCGATCCGCTGGTCGTGCGTCAAGTCGCCGTAAAAGACAAAGCCCGGTGGAAACGGACAGACAAAGATCACGGCATCAGATCGCTGATTGGTCACCAGATTGAGCAGCGTGTCCTGGACCAGTACGTAATCAAACCAGAGAAAGGTCGCGCCGGTCCGCAAAGCTGTGAACTTGAATCGGGCGATATCCGCGAATCCATTGATGTACAGCGAACGGCCCAGGAAATATGATCCAAGATCATACAAGCTAGTGTCGTTCGTCGTGCTATCAATGATCAGTGTATCCTTGTAGAAGAAAAAATTGAACCCACCGGCGTTCCAGGCCGGTAATGCCGTGATGTTGTCGAGCCGCAGAATGGTGGTATCAAAACTGAAACGCACCCGGTACCCGTGCACGAGCTGTACCGCGCTGTCCAGCGATAGATTGACGATGAGGCTGTCTCCCACATGCTGAACGATATTCTCCGGCTCCAGGAATCTGACCTGGTTCTTTGGCGCGCTAGTCGCCCCGCCGGCCACCAGCCACACCGCGAGAGTCAGAAATCCGACACACCTCAGAAACATGAGGAGTTCTCCATTAAATGAGGCGGGAGCGACCCCTCGTCGCTCCCACCCTTCGTGTAAGCTACTTCACAAGCATCATCTTGCGCGTAGCGGAATATGCGTTTGAAGTCAGGCGATACAGGTAGATACCGCTGGCGACCGAATTGCCGCCCGCGTCGGTGCCGTTCCACGGTATCGTGTAGACTCCCGCCGCTTGCGGTTGATCAACCAGCACTTTCACCGACTGACCAAGCATGTTGAAAACTTCCAGACGCACCCGGCCATCGGTCGGGATCTGGTACTCTATCTCCGTCACCGGATTGAATGGATTGGGATGATTTTGCGCCAGGCTGTAGGTCGCCGGGAGTACGCGGACCTCCGGAGATACCAGAGCAACCGTCAACGACTGATTGTCGCGATCGCGCAGTGTCCCTTCCGTCAATACGAGATTCGGCGAACCTTCTGTCGACGTAAAGCGCAAGGCAGCGATCTCGCCGGATCCGCCGAGCGTCGAACCAGTTCCCAGTATCGCGGCATCGATGGTCACGATCCCTTCACCGGTGATGATCTTGGTGAAGATCAGCTGAGATGATTCACTCAATGCCGGATTGAGTATCACGCCGGACAGCGTGGCCTTCGGATCGAATGACAGCGACACGCGAAGCGCCTTTAAATCGCCGCGGTTGTTCAGCAGGTTCAGGTGATAGACGTTCGCGTCTCCCTCCTGCTCTCCGCTGACGCTGAGTGACAGCTCGCCATTCACTGAGTTGTCCGCGAACACCGGTACGGCTTTCATCGTAGGGTTCACCGCGTCGAAGTTGATCGCGAAGATAACCAGATCCTCGAATTGGATCGAGTCATCCGGATTCGGAATGCCTTTAGGGCTTCCACCGAAAGTCGGTCCGAAATCCGCGTCGTCGTAGAACGCCGGGTCACCTTGCTTGGTCGCATAGGCAATCGAGAACAGCGCCAGATCTTCGAGATAAACGAAGCCATCGGAGCTGTTCGGTGTCACAGCACCGTTGCTGATATCGCCGAGCCAATACGAAGTTGCGCGACCCTGGGCGCTCGGAGCCGCCACAGAATAGTTCCCGGCCGCGTCATACGCGAAAGCACCATAGTATTGAATGTCGCGTGTTGCGAATGACAGGCCGGAGAGGTCGTCATGCGTGACGTTCACTCCTACTGAAGCGGCGCTGTCAAACACAGTGAGACCGACCACCTGCGAGGCAGGGTATGAAGGCGCAGGAGTTGCTCCCGGAACCGTGTTGTAGTTCGGATAGTTGGTCCAGGGGACGCGTTGCAACTTCACCCCGACGACATCGGAACTGGTGGAATTCTGCCAGCTCAGGTGAACCCGGTTGTGTCCCGGCTTGGCGACGAGGTCGGTAGGCGGCGCGGGCGCGGTAACATCCTTGGTGAAACACCATGTGTAGGTGCAGCTATCGGCGTTGCCGCGTTGGGCATCGTCAACCACTTTGAAACGTACGCAGTGCACAGCCTCCGTGAGGGCGGCGAACCCCGGAAGTGTCCACGACGCATTGGCGTAGGACGTACCGGTCAGTCCGGTCGCGATCGGCAACCACGTCGTTGTGCATCCGTCGACCTGGTAATAGACCGCTTCCAGATCGCAGTCGTCGCTTGCGCTCAAACTCAGAACCGGGGCTGCATTGTAGAAACCTCCGGCTCCAGGCGACAGGACCGTGATGCTTGGGTCGACACAATCCGACCGGAAGGCGACCGGCGAGGCCATTGGGACAATGATCGGCGAGTTCGTGCTGTCACGCAAATCCCGATAGAACATCGCGATCTCGTTCCACGCGCACAGGCTGACACTTCCGGTGAATGACACGTTAAATAGGTTAGCTGGACCATCCTGCACACCGGTCAGCACGCCGAGATTGACGACCAACGTATCCTTCTGACCCGCGCCATGATTGGTCTGCGACGAGGTCAGGAAGAAGTTGCCGGATGATGCCGTGACCGAGGCCACGGTCAATTCGGCCGGATACTCCAATCGAATATCAGCGGCATCCAGTGCGGTTACCGCGTCTCCTATCGATACGGTCACAGTCACGCCGCTTCCGCACAGATAGGTTATGGAGTCAGGGCTGAGATCGAGGCCACAGTCAGTGCGAGGGTTGGCGTCGACGTTTCCGCCGCCACCGCCGATCGCGTACGGCGGCGTGCCGCCATAATCGCTCCAGCAGTTTTGATTGTAGTAGTTCCCCGCGCTATTGTCACCGGCGTTGACTCCGTTGGCAAAGACATTGTTCTCTACCGAGAGTGCTCCGCCAATGTTATCCAGCCCGTAGTCATTAAAGAGCAGGACGTTGTTGTCAATATCACCGACCAGTGTGGGTGTCCCGGTGTCCTCAAAGAACTCCAGCCCCACCAAGTAATTGGTGATCCGGTTATCAAAGATCTGCAGCGAGGCGTTGCCGGTATTATAGGCATACGGGAAAACAGCGTACGACGTATCCGTTCCGCCACCATCCATACTGTTCCCGGATACGATCACGGAATAAGTCATGGGCGACGCGGCGGCCAGTGCCGTCGAGCGCTGCAGATCGGTGTCGATACCGCTTGGCTTGAATTTGGCCACTGGACCGGCGGTTCCGTAGACGCCGAGGAATCCGTACACCTCATGGTGCCCGGTACCTGCCAGAGTCTGTGTGATACTATTATCGGTGAAGCTACCGCCGCACTCCGACCAGTAGCCGCTAGCCTGACACTCGTTGATGATGTTATTATCCGCGTGGATAGAGCCAGGTCCGCTGGCCAAGATTCCTGACGCGGACCAACTCGCGCCCGTATAAGAGATGTTCGAGACAGTGTTATAGGACGCGTTACCCGACGCAACGTCGGTGAATTGGATCCCGTTTTGCGCGGTCACTGTAGTCGGCCCGGCACCAGTGATGGTGCAGTTGTCAACGGTCGCGGTCAGATCCACACCGATCAGGGCAAGAGCGGTTTTCTGGAATCCGGTCACCGCGACATCGCGGATCGCCAGCGTTTGGTCGTTGCCGTCGTTGTCGAGCGCGTAGATCGCCACGCCATGTTGCGCGCCGGAGAACGGCGTGTCACGGACATCCAAAATCGCGCAGGTATCGACGGATCCGCCTGAATTGCGGTATCCGATGCCCACAAAGCGATAATTCAGATTCCCCTTCCCCGCGCCATCGACGGTCAATTGCGCTACTTTCACGGAAGCGGAATTGGTGATCATCAGCACGGGATAGTTGCGGGTTGTCCCGCTACTGATAAAGTAATTGGTCATGGCGACGGCCGGCGCCTGAATGATCGTGGCACCGATCCCGGCGCCGATCAGATTCAGATCCGCAAAGCTGTCGATCGTGACTTGGCCGACATAGAGACCAGGCATAAGATAGATAGTACTGCCTGAGACCATGTCTACCGCTTCCTGTATGCGGTTAACCGCATTGAGCTGCGGCGAATCATCATCGACCCACAAGCCGGACATATCCGGCTGGAATCCGACTGCGCCATCCGTGTCGGTCCCGCTGTTCAACCATGGCGTATAGTCCGCGGTCGCCTGGATCGAGACCGCGACGGTTGCCGCGACATTACTTCCCCACCAATTGCCGCTGAACTGAAGAGCGAACGCCCCCGCCGCGCCAACGGCAGGAATCACGTTTGCGTTGCTGTTGTTGAACATCGCGTTCTCGTAGAATGTGAACGCGTTCGTGTACCCGGCGTCGGACTCCAGGTACATCCCATCGGCGCAGTTGGATATGCTGTTGTTGGCGAAATTGACGGTCACATTACCGGAGCCATAGCCCCAGATCTGGGTAGTGACATAAATACCTGTAGCGTACGGCCGCACCATGCCATCAACCACGTTATTCGTGAATTGCGGAGTCACCGCGACGTACGCTCCGGCGCAGGTCAGACCAACATCGACATTGGTGATCGTATTGCCATCGACCACCGGCGCAATATACGGCGCGAAGACAAAGATACCGTAACCGTTGGTCGCGCTGTTGCTGACGGTGTTGTCCTGTATCAGATCTGCGACACTGCCGGCATAATTCCCGGCGTTATCGGTGTGAATACCGCTTCCCGAACCGGTCACCGTATTGTGCAGGAACTGACAGCCAGTCGACCAGTTTGAGGAAATGGCATCATTGCAGTTGGACACCGCATTGTGAGCGAACAGTCCACCACCACCGAAATTGAACATACCTATCGACGAGGTGGTTGCCTGCACATTGTCTACGGTGCAATACTGGAAGTCGAACGATCCACCGCTCGACGCATAAATGCCCCGCAGGTAGATATTCTTGACGGTCACATATTGGACCGTGAGATTCTGGTACACCCCCGCCGCGTGGTTGGTGATAATGCCGTTGCGGGCATCGAGGTCGGCACCACCGACGACGACACCGCTGGTGAGCGCCGGGTTATCGCCATCCAAGGTGATGCCGGATATAGTCACGTCATTCGCCTGCACCAGCACCATATTGCTTGAGCCGGGAGGGATAGATCCGGCTCCGCCCGGGTTGGGTGCGGATAACGCCGGATGAATGGTAACGAGCGCTTCTCCCTCGCCGACCAGGCTGAGAGGCTTGCCAATCGTAAGATTATCGATGTAAATGCCTTCAAGTACATTGACCGTTCCACCGGTATTTACCCCGGAAATTCCAAGCGGAATGGTTACAAACGCGTCCTGGCCGTAGGTATGACCATCGACGATGTCGCCATTGATCTTCCCGATGTACGAATCGTCCACCCAGACCGGATTGGCGCCGACAAGTTCCAGGTCAGCAGTCGTCAACGCGCTGGTCACCGCGACCGTGCCGCCTGTGATGCCGGCCGTTGAATAGGTGTAGCCGCGGCTGCTGGTCAGTGGGCTCACCAAGGTCGCTCCCTGATATACATTCACTGAGCGGGTCAATTGGAACAGATCTCCGAGCACCGTCGTCAGATCATCCGTCCCAAGCGCCAGATTATACTGGCCGGAACCGATCACCATGGTGTAACCGCCCAATCCGTCCGGCTCGAAATAAATGAGCCAGTTGTTGATGGTAGCAGTGGTGTTGTGCGTGTAGGGATTGATCAGCACCCAATATGGCGCTTGATCCCAATACGACGCGTAACCGGTTCCGTCATCATAGAAGTAATTGTTGTCAATTTCGACAATGTCACCTGCCTGAAGACCGGTGATAACCGTCTGGATGTAGATACATCCCCCGACAGTCGTCAGGTAAGTGGCATGGCCGTCCACTGAAATGAGGGTCGCGTCGAGACTCTGGTACGCGACATCGCTGGTGTACCCACCCGCGCCGATCAGTCCAGCCTCATTTTTGTATGCTGTTACCGCCGCTGCATCGACACGGTGATAGGGAGCCGCGCCGAAGGTGCCGTGATTGATGGCCAGCGCGGCTGATGCGCGAAGTTCGCCTTTGGCTCCGACAATTGGTTGGATTGCGGGAACGCCGGCGCTCAAACTGACCTCGCCAAGTCCATTGGCAATTCCGCGAGTAAGAGGTACTGCGGTTGACGCGTTGTGTGATTGAACGATTGATGTGCCGGCCGTAAGCCCGGCATCTTCTTGTGCGTTCGCGACCGTGGGTCTGAGCGGCGCCGCTGCGAAAGCAAGGCTACCGACCAACAGGACGCAACACACGCTAATGGTCAACATTACCTTCACTGTTTCTATTCTCCTCAGAGACAGAGTGTGAGGCCAACGTTGCGAGTAGACGTCGGTCGAACTTAAAAACCTGTCATGGTTTTTGTGGACCGGAATGGACACGCGATCAGAGAAGCAGATGCAATCGGTGCGAAGAAGTGTCCCCTCCGTTGGGATCTAATTCGGGATCATTGAGTGCCGCGCCACCCCCTTTCCCTGTGTACCAGGTACATGTGCGTAGACGTTCCTCCGCGAGCGTTCAGTAAACCATGAGAATGCGAACCTTTGCTTGGGAGTACGGGATTGCGAGTAAGTCTCGACTCATGTCCAACATACCAGGGGAACGGACGTTTGTCAAGATGATAGAGTGACATTACCACCTTTTTCTGGGAACGAGTCAGCGGATGGGCGCAAATGATGAGGGTATATTTGTTACGGTTTAGGGAAATGTACTTGATCAGTTGTGGTAGCTGTTTGCCCCCAACAAAAAGACCGCCAAATCTGGCGGCTGGGATTTTTATGCCGAAGGGGGGATTCGAAACCCCATGATTCTATTGCGATAACAACGACTTACGAACGGCCGTTAGCATATAAATCAGTGTAGTTCTCATGCAGCGGAGCCGGATTTCTCCGGCCCCGTTGAGTCCAGAAAGCACGATCTCGTTCAATATCCTTCGGATAACTCGGCGGCGTCGGCCAAGGGAACTGAGTTGCGTCGGCTATCAACAAGGACAGGTCCGAAAGGTCGGGTGTTTGGCTCAGCCCCCTATTGACATTCCCTGTCGTGCCTACACAACAGCAGGCGTCGCCATGTCCATCAAGGACAAGATCCTCCTGACTCGGATTGAATGCTTCAAGGTAGTTGCCAAACCCTGAAGCAAACCGTACTTTGAAGCTCAGCACTGCGGAAGGACTTGCCCGGAAACCGCCACGGAGTGGATTGCTCGCCCAGTGCCCGAAGGCTGCCTGCTATGAACTGCTGTCGTATGTTGATTATCCCCGCATTAAATCATCATTTGATATATCTCTCAGGAGGACACGCGTGATCAGAAAACCAGTCATGCTGACTGCGCTGGCGCTGCTTATCGGGGTAGTTTCCGCCCATGCGAGTTTTCAACTTAATGTTACTGAGCACAAACTCGACAACGGCCTGACTATCCTGATGATGGAGAACCACACTTCGCCGGTCATTTCCTACTACACCATCTACAAGGTTGGCTCGCGCAATGAACGGCGGGAGAACTCCGGCGTCAGTCATTTCTTCGAGCATATGATGTTCAACGGCGCCAAGAAATACGGCCCCAAGATGTTCGACCAGGCACTGGAATCCAAAGGCGGAAATAACAACGCTTACACCAGCCAGAATATCACGGCCTACTATGAGGACTTCCCGGTCGAAGCGCTGGAATTGGTGCTGGATCTCGAATCTGATCGCATGGCCAACTTGGCGCTTCTGGAAGAACAGGTGAAGTCCGAGGCCGGAGTAGTTTCTGAAGAGCGGCTGGTTGGGTCAGACAATGACAATCTCGGCATTATGGACGAAGAAATGTGGGCTACCGCCTTCATGGCCCATTCGTACGAAGCTCCGGTGATCGGCTGGATGGAGTCAATCAAGAACTTCAACCGAGCTGATGCCCTGGAGTATTTCAGAACGTATTATGCACCCAATAATGCGGTGGTGGCGATTGTAGGCGACTTTGACACTCAGAAAACGTTGGCGCTGGTAAAACAGTACTTGGCCGGCCTGCAGAGCGGTCCGCCGCCGCCAGTCGTTCCGCGCTATGAGCCGGAACAGCGCGGGGCCAAACGAGTGTTTCTCGAGCGCGAAGCAGAGCATGAACATATCATGCGCGGCTACCATATCGGGGATAAGGACAGCCCGGACCTGTATCCGCTTGAAGTCATTCAGTTCATTCTGACCACCGGTGAATCCTGCCGCATGAACCAGACACTGGTCAATGATCTGCAGGTGGCCCTTGACCAATATGGCGGGTTCGACTGGGGATTTGATCCCTCGCTATTTTACTTCTATATCGCGGTACCCCCCGGCGTGAAGTACCAGGTTGCCGAGACTGCTTTCGATTCAGTTCTCGCAGATCTGACGGTCAACGGCCCGACCGCCGAGGAGTTGCAGAAAGCTAAAAACAGCCTGACGGCTAACTTCTACAAGGGGTACCAGACCAACAACGGCACCGCTCACGAGCTGGCCAGATACAAAACGCTTTACGGCGACTGGAAAGCGCTCTACTCGTACGTCGATCGCATTAACGCGGTCACTATCGAGCAGGTCAAAGAGGTGATGGCCCGGTATTTCATCGCGAAAAATTCCACGACCGTGACGCTCGTTCCGGAAGGAGGCAATCAGTGAAACAGCTCCTTGTACTATGTCTGGTGGTGTTTGCTCTGGCAACTCCGGCGTCCGCTAAAATCACTCTGCCCACCGCTGAGCAGTTTACGCTCAACAATGGACTGACCGTTCAGGTCATACAGCGGCCGCAACTCCCGCTGTTTTCGCTGATGCTGACCTGCCGCGGAGGATCCATCTATGATCCTGCGGGCAAAGAAGGTCTCGCGGCATTGTCCAACGAGATGCTGATGCGTGGCACCGCCACTCGCACGGCCAAGCAGATCGCGGATGAAATCGCGTTCGGAGGCGGCACATTAAATAATGCGTGCGGGAATGTATCGGCGGGGTTCGAGGGCGAGTTCCTGTCCGCCCAGGGAGAAAAATCGTTCGAGATTCTGGCCGATATGATCCTTCACTCGACCTTTGCGACCGACGAATTCGATAAAACCAAGGCGCGGATTCTGGGCGATCTGCAGGGTCGGCGGGAGAACCCGACCACCGTCGCCAACGATGCCATTCGTCAGGAGATTCTGGGCGCAAGCAGATTTGCCCATTTCAACGGCGGTCTACCCGCGACAGTCGAGCCGCTCACACGGGACGATGTCGCTCGGTTCGTACAATCTCACTACACACCTGACAATTGCGTCCTCGTGGTGTGCGGTGATATCTCGCCCGCATCCGTCCGCACGTGGGCCAAAAAGTATTTCGGGAAATGGGCCGGCAAGGCAGTACTGCTTCCGATGGAAGTCGCTTTCCCTTCGGTAACCGGACGGGACGTAGTCATCTACGACAAACCTGATGCGTCGCAGACCCAGATCCGAATCGGCGGGAGCGGGATGCCGTTGAATCACCCGGACTTTCCTGCCCTGGAAGTTGTTCGCACTATCTACGGCGGCTCGTTTGCCTCTCGCCTGATGGACGAGATACGGGTCAACCGCGGATTGACCTACGGCGTTTCTTGTCGGAGTCAACATTTCAAGCCAGGTGGCCTGGTTTACGTGCAGACGTTTACCAAGAATGCCACAGTTGGCGAGGTGGTGGATCTCATTCTGGCGGAAGCCCTCAAGATGCAGACTGAAATGGTATCGGATTCGGAATTGACGGATGGTGCCAATTTCCGAGGCGGTACTTACCCGCTTGAGTTCGAGACCAACGGCAGCCTGGCCAGTGTATTTACCGACATGTGGGTCAACGGCCTGAATAAGTCGTATTACGAGGACTTCCAGGAGCGGATCAAGGCAGTCACACCACAGCAGGCGATGGATGCCGCGAATAAGTACTTTGCCAAGGACCACTATCGTTTAATTCTGGTCGGGAAGGCTGACGAAATCCGCACACAAGCCGAGAAATACGGTCCGGTTACAGTGCGACCGTTCTCGGAAAAATAGCGGACCTGGCACCGTCGCGATTCCCAGGTTTCCCTCTCGAGCAACTCGGTGAAGTCGACCGCGGCGTTTGAGTGAGGTACGCGTACGAGATTGATAGGTCAGGCAGATCCACTGTTCCTGTCGTACCAATGTGGTTACAGTCGCGCATGACGGAGAAGCCGCCGCCAAGGCTCGCCCGGTGTGATTTCGTGGTTCGCCATCTTGACACTCATGTATGAATTGAGCTCTCCTCATCGGCCACCTCAAAAAAATCACCGAGACATGAGTCTCGGTGATTCTGAAACGATGCTCGTCAGACATTTTGCGATTCGATTTCAGCGATCCGGCTGCATGTCGCCATTATCATCCCATGCTTCGGTTTCATATGTTCCGTCGCCGTCCTTGTCGATGAACCAATGCTCGTATGTGCCATTGGCGTCTTCATCCACCATCATCGCTTCTGGCACCTGATTTTCATCCAGGTCGGTCATCACAGTATCCGGCTGGCCGTCACCATTGGTGTCGACGAGGTACATGTCAAATACGCCATTGCCGCTGGTGTCATAGCACCAGGTATCGGTCTTGCCGTCGCCGTTGGCGTCGGCGGGGGTTCCGCCGGACGGTACATTGGAGCCAGCGGAGCCGCCACCCTGATTCCCACCACCCTGCGCCGAAGCATGAGTCGCGGTCGGCTTCGGACGAGCCGGCTCAACCGGATATTTCCCCATCTTGCCGTCATCGATGAACGACCGGAACTCATCCAGATGCACCGCATAGTTCAGGCCCTGACCCTGCGCGTCGCCGAAGCTGTTCACGCCGATCAATTGTCCCTTCTCATTGAAGAGCGGTCCGCCTGAGTTTCCCGGATTGATCGGGGTCTGGGTCTGAATGATCTGCGCTTTGAAGGCTGTCCCTTCGCCGTAGGACCACTCATACTTCGGACGGATCGCGCTGATCACGCCGTAGGTGAATGTCCAGAGCTGTTCATGCGGGTGGCCGATCGCGAAGACATCCTGCGCCACCGCCAGATCGGTCTCTTTGCCCAGCTTGACGAACGGCTGCTTGGTCGGATAGCGGAGCTTGACTAGTGCCAGGTCACGGTGGCTGTCAGTGGCGATCACGTCGCCACGCTCAAAGTCGTTCACGGCTACATCGGCCCAGCTCGCGAAATCCGGGTCATAGAACAACACATGCATTTCTGTCTGACCCTCGACCACGTGCCAATTGGTTAGGATGGTCCCCTGATCGTCAATCAGGGTACCAGAACCAAGGCTGCTGCCATCGGGGGTGACCAGTGCAACTACAGACGGAGCACACTTCTTGAAGAGCTCGCTTGCGCCCGACAGCTGACGAGTACCACCGTCTCCTTCGGTCGGGGTGAATGATTTCATGCCGGCTACTTTGGCCATTACTTTTGGCGTGGCGCCAAGGAATCCGGCAGCGTCCAGCAGCTGCTGGTCTGCCTCACTAAGAGGCTTGGCTTGGTCGGTGGTGGGCTTGATCGATCCGATGTTGACCTTGGCCGGTCCGGCGATCGCCAGGCACCAGCACAGGACCACCGCGGCCAAGACATAGATTGTCTTTCTCACAGAAATTCTCCTTTGGTGTTGTTGGTATGCGAAAGAGTTTACGTATCGGTTACACGGAATACTAATGTAAGGCAAAAAAGCTCCATCAAGTCAATAAAAAGGCAAAGAAAACAAACTTGGTCGTCTTTTGCAAGTTACGTAGCGAATTGTGGTTGTCCTTGAAAGAAATTAGGTTAGATTAAGTATTCTATCTGCCGTTTGGTGGAATTTGTCGACAATTCATGGAAAAAATATATGCTGAACCGTCCAAAACGCTCTCTCATTAATGTGGGTTTTGCCATCCTCATGCTTCTGTCGGCCGCGGGTGCCGCGGCAGCCCAGCCGGATGTATTCGCGACCACCGACTCACTCGTTGTTGCCGGGATGAGCGACAGCGCCCTTATCCTGTTGTCCGGTCAAATCGCGACAATTGAGGCGGAATCAGGAGCCAAAGATACGGCGCTTATTGAACTCCACCGCAAACAAGGGCTCATCCTCCTCAATCTCGGCCGTCAGGACGAGGCTGAGCCACTTCTGCGAAAAGCGCTCGACATGGCGAAAGCTTTGGATAGCGACAATCACGCTCGGATGGTCGCGCTCCATATGGATATTGGAGTCACTTTGCATGGCCAGCAGAAGTTGGCGGAAGCGGTCCAGTATGACAGCACCGCCCTGCTTTTGCACAGGGCGTCGTCGCTCCCCGCGGATTCCATGGCATTCTACTGCCGAACCAATCTGATCAGTTGCCTGATCGAACTCGCGGACACGGCAGCAGCAGTCTCTATCTCTCTCGAGGCGATAGATATCCTCGAGTCCATTCCAACACATCCGGATACTCTGTTGGGACGGATAACGTACATCCTCGGGCGTTTTCTCTACGACATCGATGAGCTCTCTCTGGCCGCTCGGTCACACTTGAGCGGGGAACGTTTTTTCTCAGCGGAACTTGGCCAGGACAACAGTTGGTCGCTCCTGCAGATCTATTGGGCGGCCTCGGCGCTGCAATGGTCGGATCAGGTACCGCGCGCCGAATCATTGTACACCAAGGTACTGCGCGACTTTCATCTGACCACGCAGACCGATTCAGCTGTCTATACCTCCAGTGCTGATGGACTCGCCGGTATCTACTCCAATCGATCAATGTATGACTCCGCGGCTGTGTATCATGACATTGCGCTGCAAGGATACCGCGCGGTTGGTGATACTACAATATCGTCCACCGCAGTGGCGCTGGAAAATCTGGCGAACGATTACTATCAGGGGGACCGCGACCTGGAGGCCATCCCTCTGCTCGAGGAAGCGATCGATATACGGGAGAGGTATTTTGCGGATGAAGATATCGTGCAGATCGGTCTCAACTACAACCGAATCGGCAACATACTCTTCGAGTTCCGCACAGCGGCCGAGTCGGTCCCCTATTATCAAAAGGCGATTGACCTCTTGACGCAATCGGGGGATACTACCAGCGCCACTTTCCTCTCAGTGTTGGGTAATCTCGCCTCCACCCTATCCGGACTTGATCCACTGACCGCGGAGTCAGTGTATGTCCGGCTCATCCCTCTGGCTGAACAGTTCGGCACCGATACAGCATCGATCGCCAACAACATTAATGATTACGGGCTCATGCTGCTGAATCAGGGGAGGCTGGAGGATGCGGAAGTGCTATTCCGGCGATCACTATTGATGCGTGAAACCGTTCTCCCGGGTGAGCCGAACAATCATGCGAATTGGCATAATCTCGCGTATGTCGTCGGAAAACAGGGTCGCCTGGCCGAATCTGACTCGTTGTACGCGGTTGCGTTCGCGCGCCTGTTCGTCGCCACCCCTGTAGATTCTTCGGTTGCAATTGAGATGTTGGTGGAGCAAGGAGGCATACGAGCTCAATTCGGGCTTCATGCGGAAGCCGAGGCGTTCTATCACCAGGCTTACCTGTTCAGCTTGACACAAGGGAAAGCCGCATCGAACAACATCGGCAATACCGCCGTTCTGGAGATCTTCTCAATCGTTGATCAAAACGATATTGACCGCGCCGAGGATGTCGTAATTGATCGCATCAGCGAATTTACCGCGGTCGCGCCGCACGATAGTAGTTCCATGGTATCTCTCATCGAGTCACGAGCCATCATCAATATTCGACAGCAGGCCTACGAAACAGCGGCCCAAGGGTATCTTGCGTCCAATGAACTACTTTCGCGACTGGAACCGGTCGATTCCGCTCGGATAGCCGGAAATCTCGGTCTGGCGGGCTGGAGTCAACTTCTGGCCGGCAATTACACTCAGGCAGGCGAGTTGCTTCAGTCAGCCTACGAGCAATGGAGCAACAGGCTGTCTGCCAACAAGGCCGATACAACCGCAGCTCGCGCGCTTGCCGAAGTCTGCACTAATCTCGGACGACTCTCTGCTGAACTTGAAGAAAAGGATCGTGCCTTCGATTACTTCCAGGAAGCGCTCTCCATCGCGCACGACCACCTCCCGCCCAATCATTCTGATGTGATCACCTGGCAGATACGATTGATCGACTTTCTGGTCCAACAGGCCAGATTCTCTGATGCCGAACCGATCTTGAATCGGCTGTTGGCCACTACCGAGCGCTACTATTCGCCGGACGACACGATTGCCCTGTCAGTGCTGACGCGGCAGGCGATGCTGGATGTCATGACCGGACAAGTCGAGGCAGGCCAGACTCTGGTCCGTCAGGTGGTAGAGACTCGTCGGCGCATCAACCACCTGAGCAATAGCGATCTGGCGGATGCTATGATCCTTCTGGCGGTCGGCCATCGCGGGGCGGGAAATTATATCGAGGCGGAGCAGTTGCTTCGACGCGTCATCAATGATCAGCGGGATACCGAGTTCTTCGATGCCACCACTCTGGGTAACTCGCAGGCTATTCTTGGCGACCTATATCTGAGGCAATGGAAACTCAACGCCGCCGAGTCCTTGTACACCTCCCTTCTGGTCCAGGAACGCGAGCAATGGAAAGAGATACCACGAGTAGGTAATCACCAACTCACAGCCTTGGCCGGTATATACATTCTGCAGGGTCGGTTCGACCTCGCGCAACAGACCATTGATACATTTGACCTGATGTGTCAGGATGACACCGCCGCGGCCAACTCATGGCGGCCGATCCTGACCCAGCGACGCGCCGAACTGGCTATGCAGAAAGGTGACTATCGCACGGCTATCGCCAGGTATCGCGAACTTCTGGATCTGCTTGATCCTGCCCTGGAAGAACACAAGGTTTCTATCTACCAGGCGCGCACCAGTTGCGCGAGAGCCTACTTCAATTTGCGACAATACGCGTCGGCCGATTCAGTTCTCCCCTCGGTTGATTCGCAGTTGACCCGCAACGAGCTTGCCTCTTCGCGACAATCCTTTGAACATGTGGTGCTGTATGGTCATCTGCAGAGAGAAATCGGCCGCCTTGATGACGCGGAGCACTTCTACCAACAGGTCATCTCTGTATTAAAGGGACACGAAAAAAGCTATGCCGCCAATTATGCGGAAGCGCTCATGGGCATGGGACGGCTCGGCCTGGAAAGACAGGACTACCGTGTGGCGGACAGTTTCTACTCCGCAGCGACTCGCTTTCTGTATCGCTATCTGGGAGAGAGCCACCCTCTTTATTCCGAGGCTGTTCTTGGGTCCGCAAAGGTAAAAACTTCGTTGGCTCAATTTGCCGAGGCCGGCGTCCAGATCGATCGAGCGATCTCCTCTATAGAGAGGACCATGGGTCAAGCGCATCCCCTGCTTGCTCAAGCCTACGACATTCAAGGGTCGCTTTTCACGCAGCAGGCGCGGTTTGTCGATGCTGAGTCCTCGTTTGTCGTAAGCAACCGGATTCTCTCCGCGTTCGAGGACCAGACCAGGTACGCGAATATCATGTATCAGAAGCGCATGGCGGAGCTGGCTGTCGGCCAATATCGTCCCGACACCGCCCTGGTCCGCTATGGCAATGTCATCGGACCGATCCTCGAGGAACTGGGACCATTCCACTCAGAAGTCGTCTCGGCCTTTCTGCAGGGAGCCGAAGTGCTGCTTGATATGGGGCTCTACTTTTATGTCGATACCACTCTCGGTTTCTTTGATTCGATCAAGGATGAAGAATTGGGGCAGCGTATCCTGACAGCCACTGGAGTTCAGCTTGTGCGGGGTCGACTGGCCATGGCGCGTGGTGACTTCGCCACCGCGGAGCGAATGTTGCGGGGGGCACTGAACAAGCGAATGAGCGTACTCGGAAACGACGCTCCTTCATTGGGTGAATGCTACACGGCGCTTGGTAGCTTGTACGCGAAGCAGAATCGGTTCGATGAGGCGGAGCGCGCCCGCAAACAGACCGTCGCCATCTATAGAGCCTCGTACGGAGATCTTCATCCCCTGGTCGCCAAGAGCACTCTGCAATTGGCGGAATGGCTGCGCGATCATGGCGATTACCAGAGCGCGGAGCCACTCTTCCGCGAAGCGCTGCAGACTTTCGGCCATATCTATGGCTCGTCTCATGCCAACATGGCAGCTTCGGTGCACGGCCTGGCCGACTTGCACATGAAGCTTCGTCATTATGACGAAGCCGAGACCATGTATGAAGAAGAGTTCGCCATAAACTCCACAGTTTTCGGACAGGACCATCCGTCCGTCGCCGCCAACTTTGTGGCGATGGGGAATGTCAGTTTGGCCCTCGGCAAGATAAATTCGGCGGATACCATGTTCATGGCCGCCCAGGTAGTTTACCAGAGATCGTTCGGCGGCTCGGTGGTTGAGATGGTTCCTGCGATGATAGGTGAAAGCAAATGCGCGCTCACGCTGGCTGATTGGCCGCGCGCGCTTGGCAAGAGCCGACTTGCCTTCGAGACCGCACACGAGGCATTTCGCAAGAACGCCCTGGCGCTTTCGGAAGCCGACGCGCTCAGCTATTCGCGCCAGATCTCCGACGCGGCACAGATGTATCTCACTGCCTTCCTAAGGGCGGATACGATAACCGACGAATGGGTCTCCGTAGCCGTTGACATTATTCTGCAGGTCAAGGGGCAGGTCTCAGAGGAGATCTTCAGTCGTCATCGCGCTCTCGGAGCTATGAACGACTCCACCATCGTCTCTATGAACGAAGAACTGCGCGAGATCTCACTCTTGCGCACTCGGCGCTTGACCACCGGGGCGCAGGATCAGGCGACTCTGGCACTTCTGGACTCTTTGAATACTCGCGCGGCTGAACTGGAGTCGGAACTCGCCCTGCGCAGTTCAGAATATCGCCAGATGCTCGCCAGTGCCCGCGTTTCCGCCAAGGAGGTCGGCGATCATCTCCCCGATGGAGCCTGCCTGATCGAGTACTTTGGATTCACCGACCAGATCGATGCAATTGATTCCACGCGCGAACGATATCTGGCCATTGTTCTCAACCGCGGACGCAAACCACAGATTGTTGATCTCGGTCCCGCGTCGATCATCAATGAATACGTCAGCAGTTACCGCCGCCATTTGGCCAAAGCCTCTGCCCCGGGTTATTCATTGATGCCGCTGGATGCGGCCAGCTATTCCCTGAAGTGCCGACCGTTGTGGGAGTCTGTCTGGAAACCGATTGAGCGGCACATGGGGAAGGCGAAAATGGTGATGATCGCGCCGGATGCCGCCCTGAATCTGGTTTCGTTTTCTGCCCTGAAAGACAGTGCCGACAAATATCTGATCGAGAAGTATCCCATTCACTATCTCTCCTCCGGTCGCGACCTGCTCACGATGGAGGCAACTCCAGCCACATCGCGTGGATTGTTCACGATGGGTGATCCGGACTACAGCGCCACTCCGGCGGCTCGGATCAAGGGAGAGGAAGCATTTATTGCAGCGCCAACTGACACGTCGGCACAGTTCGTCTCCCGCAATGTTCGTTCGAGTTGCGGCACGCTGGCAGATATGAATGTATCGCAACTCCCCTCGACCCGCCGTGAGGTCGAGCAGATCATGGCGAGTTGGAAAGCGAGTCGCAAGGAAGAGATCACGCCGTTCTTTGGCGCTCGGGCGAGTGAAGACAATATCAAACGCTTCTCGCCGGGACATAGGGTTGTCCATATCGCGACTCACGGCTTTTTCCTGAGTGGATCCTGTGGCGACGAGAATAGCGCGGGACGAGTAAAAGAGAGCCCACTACTGCAGTCCGGACTCCTACTGGCAGGCGCCAACTTGCATGGCGTCGGCGCAGACAGCGCAGGGATCGATGACGGTATTTTGACTGCCGAGGAAGTGGTCAGTCTCTCGTTGACCGGAACTCAATTGGTTGTCCTCTCAGCTTGCGAGACAGGTCTTGGCGAAGTGAAGGCGGGCGAAGGTGTGTACGGTTTGCGACGTGCCTTTTTGCTGGCTGGCGCCGGTACCGTAATCAGCAGTCTCTGGCCAGTCCCTGACAAAGAGACGGCCAGCATGATGAGCCAATTATATGCCGCTCAAGACGGCGATTTCCCGGATCTGTTGCGTCAGATCCAGCTTGCGCGAATTGGGGAGATCAAAAAGTCAGGCGGCGTGGATCACCCCTTCAGTTGGGGGGCATTTATCATTCTGGGTAAGTGGAAATGAGATGATCAGCGCCGAAGGCGTTACCCTGTACAAGGGCGAGATGGTGTGTGATGGTCAGGAAAGAGAGAGCCGAAAACATGTTTATGCTCTTTGGATGTGGAACTACGCTGTACGGTCGTGCCAAAACGAGTGATGGCCGCGGGCGCATCGCCACCAAATGGTTCTGCCTGATTAATATACCGATCGTACCGATCAAATCCTATCTGATCACTGAAGAAGTGGACGGCCCCGATCTGGTGGTCTGGCAGAGCACGAAGTTCTCGGTTGCTCCGCTAGATCATCTCTTTCGACGGCATGTGCTGGTCTGGGGATTGAGTTGGCTGACGTTTATAGCGACGATCTGGATATTGACGCTTCTGACGCCAGCCGGATGACAGAATTGGACATGAATATACCGCCTGGGGGCAGGCGGTTATTTTATGCCGAAGGGGGGACTCGAACCCCCACTCCTGTATAGCAACACCAACGACTTACAGACAGTCGTTAGTGTATGGATTAGCGTGGTACCCGGCCACACGAGCCGGATTCCTCCGGCCCCGTAACCTGAGTAAATCCGGCTATCGTCAATCCCTTCACGGACAGCTCGGTAAAGCTGGCTTTGGCGTAACGGTCAAGTACGCGATTAGTAGCGAAAGATCGGACAAGTCCGGAGCCGCGCCAGAGCCATTGATGTTAGCTTCGGGCAAGCAAGATAGCGTCGGCTTCGGGGTAACTGTGAGATACGAGATCATGAGCGACAGGTCGGATAGGTCGGGATTCTCTCCGGTTGATTTGTTCACATTCCCAGTGTATCCAATGCAACAACCATCCCCAATATACGCCGACATCGTCCGGCTCCAGTTCCCCGATCCTGTCCGCACCCGCCAGTAGTAGACTTTTCCGGTATCAAGGGGAATCGGATAAACAAGTCTGGGTGTCGATACCGTTGAATCCGTAAGCGGGGTGGTAAGATAGTAGTCATCATCCAACTGAAATTGGTAACTACCTGCTGTCGAATCAAGTAGCCTTGCCCATTCAAAGGCAGGCTGGCGAGTAGACACTGTCTTCTCCCCATTCGGCGGATTCATTGAGGGAGTCGGCTCTACCGTATAGTAAAACGTCATGCTGTCATCTGCTGACCCATCGTCAGGATTCACTCTGCCGGAAAACGGCCCCGAGTAATCCAAGTATGACTTGATTTGACTACTGCCGTTCACACGGATATCCATAGTGAAGGCCGAACCCGGTGGGACCAGCGGAGTCGGGCGGATAATGAACTGATACTCACCATCCTGGAGATTGTAGTCGTAGGTCCGTACGTCGCGTACATTGTCGCCATCGACGTCCGTCGACCACCACGCGGCGCCGGCCACGGTCTGCTCCAAGCGTGAAATTGTGTATTGTGTCGGGTTGATCACTGACAGATCGTATCCGTTGTAGCCGGTGACCACCATTTCATCGGTCAGGACATTGACAGGTGGAAGTTCGCTGGTCGCTGTCACGATAGCCGTCGAATCACCGCCGGAGACGAAATCTGGATTGCCGTCGCGATTCAGGTCACCCGCCGCCAACGCCAGCAGACCAAGCGAATCCTCGCTCAATCCCACTGACACGGAATCAGAGAAGATCCCCAATCCGTCCCCAAAGTAGATTTCAAGGCGATTGGTCAGACCGTTCACTAGTGAGAGGTCGAGGACGTTGTCGCGATCCACATCAGCCAACACCGCCGACACTACTTGTCCCGAAACAGTAAAGGTATCCAGGGAGAGTATGCTCCCCGCGCCATCTCCCAGAATGCTCAGTACCATACTGGGCGAGGACAGGCTGTCCTGCTGTCTTGTAATGATCACTGCGTCCGAGTGTAGGTCAGCATTGAAGTCCGCACTCGAAATGACAGTTGCCGCGTCAAAAGGCAACCAGGCGATGAATGACGAGGTGGATTGCGCGAAGACGGCGCCGCTGTTGTTCAGCAGGAACTTCACGGAATCACCGGCCACCGTGACGAGGTCGTCACTGGCGTCATCATTGAGGTCCACCGCGTCCAGCGCATCCACCGAGAACGGCAACAGGGTGCTTGATGGAAAGCCACCCAGACCATCACCAAAAAAAACAAGGTCCGGTACGGCGGCAAAATCCAATTGGGCATCGCTATTGAAGTACCCTGTGGATACAGATGGCACCGGTCCTGCATTTGGCGAACGATATGCCGGTGATCCGCTGAAGCTCTCGGTAAAAGAGCGGGCTCCCTGGTTAAGATACGCTGTGCTCAGAGTTGAGGTGCGGGCGACGAGGTCAAGAAGTGTGTCGCCGTTTAGGAAGCCTACACTAAGAGCCGCGAGTGGAAGAACGGCATAGCCAATTGGCGCATCCAGCGTTCCGTCCGCGCGGCCATAGGCTATCATGAGGCTGTCACCGACATCCGCGCCGGTAAAGACGAAATCAGCTCGGTTGTCTCCATCCATGTCTGCCTGGACCAGAGAATACACCGCGGCGGTGTCAATCAACTGAACGAGAAAAGAATCGACATCGCACGCATCTCCCGTGCCGTCAAAGTCTGAATCAAGTTGACCGGGGTTGTAGGTGAAAGGGCAGTTATCCGCGCCGTCCACTACTCCGTCGCCGTCCTGGTCACCCAACCTCATTTTAGTGATAAAAGCATCATCCGTCGCCAGATTGGTGTACAGCGGGTTCAAGGTCGGGAAATTGGTAGACAGCGTTCCACCGGCTATGTACGCGTTGCCGCTGTCGTCAATGGCAATGGCTTCAGCACCGTCTTGACTGTTGCCACCGAGATAGGTGCTAAACAGCAGATCACCAGAACCCGAGAATTTTGTCATAAAGGCATCCCCCACTGGTTGATCGCCTTGATAGGCGTATAGTGTCGGAAAGTCAGTCGAACTGGTTGACCCGGCCACATAAATATCACCCATAGCGTCAACAACGACGTCTTGAGGAGAATCCACACTATCGCCACCCAGAAATGTGCTGAACAAGATCCCGCTGCCGGAGGTTGACAGTTTGGTGACGAATCCTTCGTCGCCTTCGGATATCGCCCGCCATGGATCCTGTAAAGGGAAATTAGAAGAGCCGGAGCTTCCTACAATGTACGCATTCCCCAAGTTATCCACGGCCATCCGCCGTGCGCCTTCATCGCCCAAACCGCCAATGTACGTGCTGAAAGCCAGAGTCGACCCCGAGGGTTCAAGCCGAGTTACAAATGCGTCGGCAAGCGGCTGATTTGTCTGTAGGGGGTTAAGCGTCGGGAAATTGATCGATGCAGTTACGCCGGTAACATAGGCATAGCCCATCTTATCAACGGCGATTCCGTTGCCTTGGTCAGTCGAACTTCCTCCAAGGTACGTGCTATAGAGTAACGTAGACCCAGTTGGCGATATTTTGGTCACAAAGACATCAAAGTCAGGAGAATCGGTTTGGATCGGGGAGACCGTTGGGAAGTCTGTGGATGACGTCTTACCTGTGACGAACGCGTTATCTGCTGAATCTAGTGCAAGATCATTGCCTTCGTCGGCCGCGTTTCCTCCAAGGTATGTGCTGTACACCAGACTGTTTCCCGTCGGCGACAGTTTCGCCACAAATGCATCCACATCTGCCTGGTCGGTCTGATACTGGTTGAGCAGTGGCCAGTCAGTCGAGCCGGTATTGCCTGCGATAAAGGCGTTCCCTGCTACATTCACTTTGATAGCATTGCCAACATCTCCGGCGTCACCTCCGAGATAGGTGCTGTAAACGAGAGAGCCTCCAGATGACGATATCTTTGATACAAAAACATCAAATCCATTTTCGTCCGACTCAATGGGATCAGCAACCGGGAAATCAGCTGAAGACGTGAAGCCAGTGACAAAGATCTCATTTGCCGCATTGACCGCTATGGCTCCAATCTGATCTCCGGAATCCCCTCCCAAGTAGGTGCTGTAATCCACGATTGGGTCAATGACCAGCGCCAACAGGGGACTGTGGTCACTCACGCTAAAAGCGAATCGATTCGGCCCTGTCTCGACAAAGGTCGCGCGTATACTCCGTCTTCCTCCATTCTCGACTTGATATACGATCGGGTTGCGCGTAATGATCGTCCCAAGCTCAGTGATCGCCAGTAATTGACCGGATCCATCCAGACGGACCTCATTCGCACCATCGATCTGCATCTCGATCTGCGTATAGTCAGCTCCCGGCGCGACGATCAGATCGTATTCAAGCCGGCCACCACTTCCATACATGCGTACATCGATTCCCGCATACAAGCCGGTGTAATAGATCTCAAAGAATGACGGGACATCCCTATACCACTTGCTCGGATCATTACCGATGAAGTAGTTTGTGCTATGACCACATCGATTTGAACCGTCCACGGCCAGCGCCCCTGAAGAACCTACGAACGAGGTCTTTACCAGCATGAACTTTGGTGCCGATAGCGGGTGGTCTTTCGGTTCGATTGTGCCGCAACCGTCTGTCTGCTCTAGATGGGTCTCAATGGCATACTGGTAGAAGCCGCCGCGCGTGAACCAGAAGGATGTTTTGCCGTCCATGGCATTGTAAAGTATGCTGTCCGGCCACTGTCCCATGTTTTGGGTGAACACTAGCGGCCTGCCGGATAGTGCCTGTACAGGACCAACGATTCCATGGTCGGGCACCAGCCGCTCGGCAGAATACGAGAGGTCGGTGCTCTCGCCTGTGGTGAACGGGACCATCCCAAGCGCTATACTGAGCAGCAGACAGAAAAAGTAACGATGGCCCATGGAGCCCCCATAATTGTGCATAAAATGTCTGTGATTCTTTTGGCGAGTTTATATTAGTATACTATATTTGTCATGTTTATGCAACCACAAACCATGGGGTTTGGTCGAGGAGCAATCCCGTTCTTTGTCACACCAGAAGAAACGAGGTCCCCGGTGACCATGTTAAGTTCATTGTCAATTCGGTCGTGTACTCACTTGGAGATTGATCCTCTTTATTCTTCGACTGGTATATCGCCCGCGGAGCCTAAATCTTTGTCATAGACCTGTTATAAGAATGTTGCCCAACACGACTTTCGGCCCATTTAGGATCCTCAACCGCATCGGCGAAGGCGGCATGGGAGTGGTCTATCGCGCACTGGATACGCGAATCAGTCGCGAATGCGCTCTGAAAGTGATCCATGAGCAACTATCTGTTTCTCAGAAGTACCGCGATCTTTTGGTCAACGAAGCCAAATCGGTCGCCCAGGTCGACTCTCCCCATGTGGTCAGACTTTGGGAACACGGGGACATCGATGGGCAGTTGTACATTGCTCTTGAGATGGTTGATGGCCCCGATCTCCGCCAAGCGGCGGCTATTATGCCATTCGACAAGAAGCTGACATTTGCGGGCCAGCTTTACTCCGGGATATCTGCCGCGCACAAAGTCGGCCTGCTGCATCGTGATCTCAAACCAGAGAACATCAAAATCACCAAGAACGGCCTACTCAAAATCTTGGACTTTGGATTGGCAAAACAGATCTCGGATCCGGCAAAGGAGTTGGCCGCGCACATCCGGACTGTTAGCCTCGATATGGAGCGTGGCTTTGTCGGGACAATTGGATATGCCGCTCCGGAGCAATTGAGCGGAGAACCAGTATCATTTGGTACGGATCTCTTCTCGGCGGGCGTTGTCATGTATGAACTTCTAACCGGTACTCGTCCGTTCCAGGCGGCCCATCCGGGCGGCACTATTTATGCGATTCTCAATGAAGACCCCGCTTCGCCGAGGGATCTCTGTGACGACATTCCGGTTTGGCTTGAACAGATTGTATTGCGCTGTGTCGCCAAAAGGCCCTCTGACCGGTTCCAGAGCGCCGAAGAGGTTTTGCTGGCTCTCTCACGCACCCATGCTCAAGAAGAGAGTCTCCCCTATGCTCGAATTCGATCTCGCCAAACGGTAACCATCATTGATCTCAAGAATCTCTCCGATGATCCGAGTTGGGATTACTTTTGCGAAGGATTTACAGAAGAACTCATCCGAGAATTGGGCCGTCGAACGAAATTGGTGGTTTCGGCCCAACCGTCTGGAGCCTATACCAGAGACATTTCCAAGTTGATCAGTCGATCTCGCTCCGATTTTGTAATCGTAGGTAGCCTCATGAAGTGGCAAAGCCGGATCAAAATGAACCTGAGCGTCTATCGGAGCCGGGATGCTGAACTGATCAGAGGAGAGAGCTTCGAAAGTGGTAGCGAACAGCTCTTCAGCATGCTTTCAAAAGCCGCGAAGGATGTGGCCACCATGCTGGCAACCGAAACTGGGTTCGAAGTGATGGAGGTGAGTGACCCGTTGCAGATGAATATTGGAGCTTATGAATACTACCTAAAAGGCCGCGCATACTATCAAACCAATAAACCTGAGGACCTCGCTTTCGCAGAGACGATGTATCGTAAAGCATTGGAGATTGACCCGCAGTGTGCGTTCGCTCATGCCGGTCTGTCTGATCTGTACACCTTTCAGTATATGTTCTATTACGATCGGAGTGCCGAAAAGATAGCCCTCGCCAAACAAGCAGCAGAGATGGCGCTGAAGATATCGCCGCAGCTTGCCGAAGGTTATCGTTCCCTTGGGCGATATTACCAGGTACTAGGGGAATTCTCCAAAGCAGAGAGCAACATGGGAAAAGCTATAGATTGCAATCCGAAATATGCGATGGCGTACCGAGCTATGGCCTGGCTCAAGGAAGTTCAGGGAGAACATGAAGAGTCCATGCGGTGGGCCAAGAAATCTCTGGAGCTTGCCCCGATGGATCTGGAGACTCTCATGCTGATTGGACTGCTCTATATGGATACACAGAAATACACCGCCGCTTTATCGACTCTTCAACGTGCGGTCGAACTTGCGCCGGACTACGGCCGGGCATATCATGAGCTTGCCACAGTTTTCTTGAAAGTTGGCTCACTCGAGGAAGCGCTACACAATTACGAACTTGCGTCCCGCTATGAAGGCGATCCTAACTCGCATATACAGGCAGGGTACCTTTGCATTATCAAGGGTTCTATAAAAAGTGCGCGAGAATACTTCGAATTGTCAGTCAAGAAAGGGTTCTTTCCCTTCGTCGCCACTTACTTTCTCGGTTATGTGGCGATGCAGGAGGGCGACAGAGAGACCGCACATAAGTACTTTCAGGATTCTGTCAGATTCGGCGCAGAATACGACTCTCGCAGCACTTCAAATGCGCACATCTTGATCTATAAGGCACTTGCATTGGCTGCAGATGGGAGTCCGTCAGAAGCAATGGTGGTACTCGACGACCTCTCTAACCGAAGCGATCTTGATGGAGAAGGTCTTCATGCAATTGCGCGAGCATATGCACTGCTCAATGACACAGAAAGTACTCGAAAATTCTGCAAACGTGCTCTTCAATCTCACGCCGGTCCGACAGAAGCTGAACTAAAAATCGACCCGCACCTTACCAATATTCTCGCCGACACATTTGGCATTTAGTCCTTAACCTTTTCAGTCTCTCTGGAAGTCTCATCGCGCACTGCCACAGACAGGAGTGGAAAGAACGAATATTAATATGAAGATCCAATTCTGATGGTCCGGTAGCGATAACGTGGGTCAATTAAGTCTATGCCGAAGGGGGGACTCGAACCCCCACTCCCTTGCGAGAACTGCGCCCTGAACGCAGCGCGTCTACCAATTTCACCACTTCGGCATTCGTACGTGGGGCAACAAGTTATACCGTCAACCCATTCTGCGCAAGAGCAAAGTGTCACCCCGACGATTCGCGGGTAACTTCCTGTATACCAAAGAAGTAACTTGTCGAGCGGCGTTGCAGGCTCGGGACCAGATCGAGTTGACAGATTCCCCGAAACCTTCGCTTGACAGCCCCGTACAATAGGGTATCTTACTTTGGATTTCAAAGTACTTTGAAATTAAGGAGCGCCATGCACGATCCAGACCGTCCCGCCGACCAGATAGAACAGATCCACGCCATGATGACGCGATCGACCACCTTTGTCTCCCTCTCCGGCCTCTCCGGCGTGGCAGCAGGCCTGGTCGCGTTCGGCGCCGTCTGGCAGATACATCGACTTCTCCATACGCTCTGGCTTACCGACGACGTCTTCGCAATGCTACGCGATTCACCGGACAAGGTTCGCGCGCTGACCGGCATATTCCTCTGGACGTTGATAGGAGCCCTCAGTCTCGCGTTTCTTTTCACCTGGCGACGTTCACGCCGCAACCATATCGATCTCTGGAATATCGCCTCGCGTCGTTTCGCGGTGCATCTCGCTCTGCCGCTTATTGCCGGTGGTGCTTTCATAGTGGCACTTGGACTTCGCGACTCCTACGAGATGATCTGTCCCGCCATGCTGATCTTTTTCGGGCTGGCACTTCTAAATGCCGGAAAATACAGCTTCACCGAGATCGTTGTCCTCGGTACGACTGAGGTCGTGCTCGGCATCATCGCGGCATTTTGGCCCGAAGCGGGACTTATTCTCTGGGGAGCCGGTTTTGGCATCGCTACCGCAGGGTATGGCATACTGATGTACCTGAAGCACGAATAATGAAACAGATCATCAGTCACATCAATAAATGCTTCGAGAACCGGACTCGTCTGGGGATCATGGCCGCCCTGATGGTCAACGACAGCATTGACTTTAAGGCACTCAAGCAACTGCTCGGGTCGACTGATGGCAATCTCTCGAGCAATATCTCGACACTTGAGCAGTACGGGTATGTGAAGGTGAAGAAGCAGTTCATCGAAAGGACCGCCAATACATCATACTCGATCACCAAAGTGGGGCGCAAGGCGTTTCAGGATCACCTGACCGCTCTCGAAGCGATCATCAAGGGTGTCGCTCCGGTTGAGGAGAGATAGGCATGTATCGAGAGTTCTGCTGCATCTCAATTCTGTTCGGCTACGACCGCCCCAGGATCGAACGCATCCGGCGGGATTGTATGCAACTCCACTTCGTCCCGTTGCTGACGGTCTGCTGTGTCATCACATTTCTCGGAACTCCCGCCGCACTCCTGGTCACGTTGGGCCTGATCTCCCGAGAATACTCGTCTGTCAATCAATTATCAGAAAGGATATAGTCATGGATCAGAAATTCCGCCGGAAGGTAACTATCCTCGTGATCATCATCGCCGCGCTGTTGATGATCCCGCTTGTCGCCATGCAATTTACGGAGGAAGTACAGTGGAGCATCTTCGATTTCGTACTCATGGGTGGACTGCTGTTCGGCACCGGGTTCACGTATTTGTTGGTCACTCGTACGTCGGGGAATCTCGTCTACCGAGCGGCGTGCGGTGTAGCGCTCGGCGCGGCGCTTCTGCTCATTTGGGCTAACGGCGCGGTCGGTCTTATTGGAAGCGAAAATGAACCCGCAAACCTGATGTACTTTGGAGTCCTGGCGGTACTTCTCATTGGATCAATCAACGCACGACTCCGGCCTCGCGGCATGGCTATTACGCTGTTCGCGACCGCGGCCGCCCAGGCGTTGGTCGCAATCATCGCGCTGGCGACAGGGATGCAGAATCTTCCGGAGTCTTCCGTGGCCGAAATTCTGAAAGTCAACGCGTTCTGGGTGGTGTTATTCGCTGTCTCCGGGTCACTTTTCAGGAACGCGGAACTTGTGGCGAACGAGGCTGCCAAGTGAGCGGTACAGCTTCTCTCCAGAGCGAGTCAGTGCTATCACGAACGGTTGATTGGACATTTGGGCTTCTCTTTGTCGTAGTCGGCCTGCTAAACTTGTTTCTGGTCCATCCGGTGCCGGGTGTATTCTACCTCCTATTATCCATCCTGTACTATCATAGAACTCACCAATTCACACGGTGCAAGTTCGGCGTGACTATTCCACTCGCTGTCAGAATTGTGATCGGGCTGGTGGTCCTTTGGGGGACGCTGGCAGTGACCGATTTAGCTGACATGGCGGGTCTCTGACCGGCTCGTGTTACACTGCCACCCGCCACAAGTCGCGTGACTGCCGGCCGAAATTCTATTACCTTTGCGGTGATGAAACGAATAGCGCTTTTACTTCTAGTGGTGGGCTTAGTGCTCATCTCATGCGAAAAGCAGCCGTTTCCCGGACAGGCGGTTCGCCTCGACAATGCGAGAATTGACCAACACAATTTAGTCGAGGTTCCGCTTCCCCGCTTTTCCAATATGAATGTCGACACTGTCGCCGCACGGAGATTCAATCAGCCGATTGATGCCGATAGTATTGAACTCTACGTGACCGGCGACAGCCAGCGGGTCTACCACCCGGTCATGATGTGCTATCGCGCACTACAACTGATCGCCACGTTTGTGAAGACCGGCGACAGCCTGGCCCTTCATCGAGCCGAGAAGTACGCCGCCAAGCTCCGTGATCTGTCCCACGAGTACGACGGCGCTCTCTTCGCCCCGTACGAGTTCGACCATAAAGTCCACCAGCAGCAGGATATGCTGCTTAAAGCACCATTCTATTCCGGCATGGCGCAAGGCGAGATACTGAGTGTTATGATCCGGTTACACCGCCTGACCGGAAAGAACGAATATCTCGACTGGGCTCGTCAGACATTTCTCTCTCTGGAGCGAGTTCAGCCGCTCGATACGCCGTGGGTCTCCCGGATTGATCAGGATGGTTACTTCTGGATCGAGGAGTACACCTTCCCTGAAGGAATGGACCAGACCCTAAACGGCTTCATCGCCGCGGTTTACGGTGTATACGATTACTATGTGCTGACCAGAGACCCGAGGGCTCGTCTGATGTGGGATGCCTGCCTGACGACACTCAGGCATTATCTCCCCGACTATCGGCGCCCTGGCATGCCCAGCTACTATTGCCTGGGTCACAATCACGGAGCGAACGAAGAATATCATCGCTTGCACGTCAGTATGTGCCGGGAACTCGCGAGACTCAGTGGCGATGAGTTCTTTGTCATGATCGCGCGCCAATTCAACGAAGACAGCCGGGCGACTGACCCCTTCTGACCGAACCGAGAGAGTCAATCAAGCAGTAGTACGTGACCAAGCGCATATGCACTATCGCCATACCCAGCTCTGATGTACAGTCCGCTATACCCAACTTCCGAGACAGAGTCTACGACAGTCACGGTGTCAAGTCTTAGACCACTGACCACCGGACGTGGAGGCTTGAGGAGCACATGCTGCAAAGCAGTGTCGCCAGACAATAAGGTCACTTGATATCGGTCATTTCCGTCAACACTAACCTCAATTCGACGTGCATGCATTGTTGAATCAAAAGTGACGGTGATTCCTGTCGAGGTCATGATCAGACATTTCGGGTCATTATATCGAGTCCCGGCGCGCCGCCGTTTGTTTATCTCTTCATACTCCACGTTGTGTAGCGGCCGCCGCCAGTAGGCGGCCAGATATTTATCGTACTGACCCGTATTGAGCGAGATTATTGACTTGAGGCGTTCCCAGGAGAAAAGATCACCTCTGGCCACCGTTCGAATCGCGTCGTAGTATCTGGCGAGGTTCACATCCTCAATCCGGTTGTCACTGTTCCTCACTGACTCGATGTACCCTTCCGGTATGACGCGATTGAAGTGGCCAATTCGCCACTTGGTTGGAGTTGGGATGGGAAGTTTGCCTATCAGCGGATCGGACAGCCCCTGACGATCAACGATGTACAACTTAGGGCCGGCAAAAAATCCGATGAATCCGGTGCCCGGTCGTTCAAAGACCAGGCTGTCGGACTGACGTAGCGATCGTCCTTCAGCAGCCCAAGGATGTAACGGGGGGTTCTCCTGGCCGAAATTGACCAACAATCCAGTCGTCTGGTAATATCCGGCCCGTTCATCGTTGATGCAGCTATCCCAATAAATCTCCTCTGCATGCGTCCCGTAGTCGTTTCCCGACCAAAGCGGCGATGTCCCTGCGGTTAGTCCAACCGCGAAGAGTGCCATCACACCGCTTGCGGCCATCCATCGGGGGAGTCGCATCGGTTTGGCGAAAAGTAGAACGACAGCCACGGTGAACACCGGGGTGAGAAACCTCCCGCTCATGAAATCACCGCCTACCTTGCAAATGTAGAGCAGGTGGAGGATCATTCCGACCACGAGCCATCTGTAGGTGCCGGACTTCCAGTGCCAGATCAGGCCGAGAACACCGAGAACAATGACGACTGCCGTGAGAGTGCTTTGAGTGGTGCCGTTGACCAGATAATGATACCCTTGCTCGAATAGCCTATCCGCGGCGATTCCCGTGGAGAGTTTTGCGTACGCGGTATTTGGTATCAATGAACCGTAGTACCATAAGCTGAAGAGCTCCCACAACCACAGGGGCATCGCGCCGACAAAAAGCCATCCGATCTTCTGCCACCTCCCTCTTCCCATGCAGGCACCAACCACTGCTGGTCCCAGCAGTAGCAGGAGGTCTAGCCGTGTCATCGCCGCAAGCGCCAGGGAACAACCGAGGGACAAAAGAGATCTTCGATCGTGGTTGTCGCGCAACACAATCCAAAGAAAAAGAACGATAGTCAGGTGGCTGAGAGGATTCTCCAAACCGGAAACGGAAAAATCAATCCACGGCTTGGAGAGGATCAGAAGGCCAGCGGCGGATGCGCCAGCCGCAATGTCGGGTGTGACTTTGTACATCACCCAGGCAATCGCTATCAACGAAACGACGGCTGAGAGTAATATGCTCGTGTAGTAGATCTCACCGCTCAACGCATAGACGGGGATCAGAAGAAGCACCCAGAGCGGATGCGTATACGCTTGCACGCGCTCTGCCACATTCCAGCGCAGTCCGTATCCGTTGACGGCGTTGTCAACGGTACGAAACGAGATATAAGCATCATCGCAGACCCAGGCGTTGCGGACCAGGATCACGGACGCGATCAGCAATAACACTATACTGAGTATCTTGCCTGTTCGTGACATTTCGGGTTCCCTCCCCGAATACTAGCCGATCGACGCGGCAAAAGCAACGGATTGTCGAGTAGGCAACCCACAAAAAAACCGCCCGTCTCCGGGCGGCTCTTTTTTTGCGATGTATGACAGTGCTCAGTTCAGATAGGCGCGCAAGGAACGGCTGCGCGAAGCATGCCGAAGCCTGCGGATCGCCTTCTCCTTGATCTGGCGGACACGTTCCCGCGTCAGCGAAAAGCGCGCGCCGATCTCTTCCAAAGTCAGCGCCTTCTCGTGATTCAGCCCGAAATAGAGGTTGATCACCTCCGCTTCGCGCGCGGTCAGGGTATCCAGCGCCTTCTCGATCTCCACTCTCAGCGACTGGCTCAACAGCGCTTCATCCGGCGACGGCTGAAACTCGTCTTCGAGAATATCGATGAGCGAGTTGTCCTCCGACACCGAAAACGGCGCGTCGAGCGACAAATGCGAATTGGAGATCTTCAGCGTGTCGGACACTTCACCCTCGGACAATTCCAGTTCCTTGGCGATCTCTTCTGGAGAAGGTTCACGCCCCAGCCCCTGTTCGAGGCGGCTGGAGATCTTGCCGATCTTGTGAAGTGTTCCCACGCGATTCAAGGGGAGTCGCACGATACGACTCTGCTCGGCCAATGCCTGAAGGATCGCCTGACGGATCCACCAGACCGCATAGCTGATGAACTTGAAGCCACGGGTCTCGTCAAACCGTTTTGCCGCTTTGATAAGACCAATGTTCCCCTCGTTGATCAGGTCAGCCAGCGAAAGGCCCTGATTCTGATACTGTTTGGCGACCGAAACGACGAAGCGCAGGTTGGCTTTGGTTAGTTTTTCCAGGGCCTTTTTGTCGCCCTGCTTGATCCTTCTTGCCAGACGCACTTCCTCATCGGCCGTAATAAGAGGCGTTTCCCCTATCTCGCGAAGATAGAGATCGAGCGACCGATCCTCGTCGCGATATTTGAGGGATTGCTTAGCCACGTGTTACTACTCTCTCCTTCTTCAAAATGCTCACCATTCTATTCCGGATCCTCGCACTCCGCGAGAATGAAACGGCAAAACTCACTTACGGTCTCACCACTTTGCGCGCGACCGATCCATCCGGCTCCTGTACGATCAACGGCACCCGAGAACGATCCGACAGACCCTGGTCTACAGTGACGATATCATTCGTACTTCCGACCGGCTCGTTATTCACTTGCATGATGATCGTTCCCTCGGTGATCGATGCCCGGTCTGCCGGGGTGTTGGGGAATACTCGCGCCACATAAACGCCATCGACATGAGGAATCCCCAATTGTCTGGCGACGTCTTGCGTGAAATTGACCAACTGCATCCCCAGCCAATCGACCGAGCCACCCGCCGGGGCGGTTCGTCCGGTCCGGCTCGGCCGACCCTGAGACGCCAGGAACTGTTCCTGGTCGGCGACGGTCGCCTGCAGGCCGATCTCGTCACCGTCGCGCAGTACCCTCACCGGGACAGTGCTTCCCGTCTTCACGGTTGAGACCAGAACCGAGAATTGGTCGCTATTATCGACTTCTTCGCCATTGAATTTGACGATCACATCGCCACGGCGAATGCCAGCCCGTTCAGCCGGTGAGCCGCCGAAGACAGAATCTATCTTGACGCCGCGCACTGCGGCCAATCCAAGTCTCTTCGCGTCACGGACTGTCAGATCGGACAACCAGACTCCAAGCCAACCACGACTCACCTTGCCTGTCGCGATCAGATCCGGCACCACCGCGCGTGCCATGTTGATAGGAATGGCGAAGCCGATCCCGACCGAAGAACCGGTCGGACTGGAGATCGCCGCGTTCACGCCGACACATTCTCCCCGCAAATTGATTAGCGGTCCGCCGGAGTTTCCCGGGTTGATGGAGGCATCGGTTTGTATGTAGTTCTGAAAGCGCGGCGTCTCGTCGCCAAAGCGCAGATTGCTGCGACCCTTAGCCGAGATGACGCCGACCGTCACAGTCCGCTCCAGACCCTGCTGCGGGAAAGGATTGCCGATCGCAATAGCCCAATCGCCAACTTTCAATTCGTCCGAGTTTCCGAACGGAATTATGGTCACTTTCTCTTCCGGTTCAACCTTGATAACCGCGAGGTCGGTCAGCGGGTCGCTGCCCACGAGCTTGGCCGGATATTCGTACCCCGAAGCAGTCCGAACCGTCAATTGGGCGGCATCCTTGACCACATGGTTATTGGTCAGAACATAGCCATCTTCGCGGAAAAAGAACCCTGAGCCGGAAGACATCCCCATCCCGCTATGGTACCACCACGGCCATTCCTGATTTTCGGAGCGAGCGGAGACGTTAACGACCGCGTTGGTCACTCGTTCGACCACGGAAACAAAGGGAGACTCGATCTCCCCATTCCGCTCAACAACGGGAAAAGCGCCAGTCTGGCTGATATTTGTCGGAACCTGGGCGATCGTCTGATCAGAGAAATTGAAATTGGCCGAAATGATCAAGCCAACTACCAGACAAACCACTGCCACCAGAATTATGGTGGCGAGACTTAGTCCGGATAGTCGATGACTGACGGAATGGAAGCGATTCTCTTCCAATGAATTTCCTCCAACCGGTTGAGCCGAGAAGTATATGGCTCGTTTGACGTTCTGTCAAGTCCTATATGTGCGGGTTAGCGCAATTATCAGATGTTATAACGTTTCTGGTCTCCATTTGATTCAAGTATTTCTTCTTTCCTCCCGATTTTAATCGCTTGGCTGCCAGACTTTTAGGCCAACCGCCGAATCCCTGCGATTCCTGCCCCTCCGGACAGTTGACTTACGCCCGGCCACCCCGTACATTTGATTTCTATGCAACCTCTCTCGGGGACCGCTCAGCAGATCATCGAAATCGGCCAGCGCCTTGCCCAAAAAGGGTTTATCGCGGGTGCGGATGGCAATATCTCGGTCCGCATCTCCCCCTCCGAGATCATGGTCACCCCCTCCGGCCTCCCCAAAGGACGGCTTGCCCTTGGCGATCTGGTTATGGTCGACCCAGCCGGGAAACACCTGTCGGGCGAGCGTCGGGCCTCCTCCGAACTACTCATGCACCTGTTCGTTTACGCCCAACGGCCGGATATCCAGGCGTGCGTCCATTCTCACCCACCCCACACCACAGCGTTCGCGGTTGCCGGCAAACCGCTCCCAACAGACATCCTACCAGAAGTGATACTCGTTGTCGGGGAAATTCCTTTGACTGAATACGCCGCCACCGGAACCGATGAAGTACCGCGGGCGCTGGCTCCCTATATCGCGCGTGATAACGCTTTCATGCTGGGAAACCACGGTTTGCTGACTATCGGACGTACATTAGAAGAAGCCTGGGCTCGTCACGAAACTGTCGAGCATTACGCCCGGATCCTTCACCTGGCATCCCAGATCGGTGGTGTCAGGGCGTTGCCCAAAACTGAAGTCACCCGGCTCCAGGCGCTCAAAGAGAAGCTGTTCGGCAAATCGTAATTCGCGGGTCAAGGCAGGAGACAATGATAAAAAAGATCGTGGTCGACAAAGCTGACCGACTCTACCAGATGCCACTGGATATCTCGGCCTACATTCCATCCAGAACCGACAAACTGATCCGCCGGCCCGACTCGGTCGACTTGGCCTCATTCAAATGGCCTCTCTCCTTCAATGCCGATTTCGCGATTGACCCGACCGGACTCAATCCGGCAAGCCCTGAGAAACTGAACAATTTGAAGGAGGAGCTGGCGAGCTGGTTCCTTGCCAAGCATCAGGTCAAACTTGTTCCGGAAAAAGAGATTTTTGTCGGCGGCCCGATCTCGACCCTGGCTTTTGCGCTGGCATTGGCCAATCTGGACAATGGTGATCTGGCGTTTGTCCCGGATCTCGGCATGCCACTCTATCGAAAAGTAGTTGTCGCGTCCGGTGCAGAGGCGGTTGGCTACACTATCTCCCCCAAAAACAACTGGCGACCGGAGTTCGAACGCATCAACACTCGCATGGGACGGGTCGCGCGACTTCTCTTCCTCAATTCGCCGCACAACCCGACCGGCGCGGAACTGTCTGAGAAAGAACTGGCCAACCTCGTCTGGCTCGCCGGCAAAGAGAATACGCTGATCGCCAACGATGCCGCTTACCAGTCTATTCCGTCGCGGATGCCTCTGTCGCTTCTGTCCGTCGAAGGAGCAAAGCGGGTCGGTGTCGAGCTCTATTCATTTTCCTATTCGTTCGGCCTCCCTGCGCTCCCCTTTGGGTTTGCGGTCGGAAATCGTGACGCCATAAGTGGCCTGGTCGCCGCCTCCAGTCTGATGAAGACTAGTATTCCCGAATACTTCGTTGATCTGGCGATCCGCAATATTCGGCAGTATCCATCCGAGTCGCTCAAGTTCGTACGCAATCGTATCCAACAGACCAGCGCCGAGGCGGCATCGTTGATGAGCTTACTGTCTCTCGATGTTTCCGGTTACGCCACGGTCCCTTATCTTTGGGCACGGATCGAGCGACGCCGCTCGGCCGCCACGCTGGCACGGATGCTCTATCGACGTACTCGCGTGATTAGCCTTCCAGGGACAATATTCGGCGAAAACGGCCAGGGATTCCTGCGCTTTTCGCTGACGTGCGGCCCTGAGGCGTACGACGAAGCGGTGACACGCGTCAAAAAGCGCGTCAGCCTCGTGCGAGGGCTCGACGAATGAAAGACCTCATCCGCCTGGTCGGTTGCTCATTTTACGGGTATCATGGCGTGCTTCCCTCCGAGCGCGAGGTCGGAGGCATCTTCGAAGTCGACTGTGAACTTGAGGTGGATGTGGCCGAAGCCGGCCATTCGGACCGCCTGAAAGATACGATCGACTACGGCGAGGTCTATCAGATGATCCGCGAGACCGTCGAAGAAACATCATTCTCGCTTGTCGAAGCGCTCGCCGAACAGATCGCCACCATTCTGCTTGACAAATTTCCGGCCTACCGGGTAACTTTGCATGTCCGGAAGATGCGCCCACCTATCCCCGGCCACTTGCGATACATTGAAATTGTGGTGACGCGTTTGCAGCCCGACGTTTCCAAACTGACTGCGCGCGGCACGGAAGGATCATGACCTGACCATGCCAGAAATAGTCTATCTCCTGCTTGGCTCCAATCTCGGCGACCGCGAACGGAATCTTGCGAACGCCCGCGAACGGATCTCCGCCCTTGAAGGGTGCGAGTTGATAGCCAGTTCTTCTCTTTATGTCTCCGACGCGGTCGACATGCCGGTCGATTCCCCCTCGTTCCTTAACCAGGTGCTCAAGGTAGAATACGCCTACCCGCCGCTGGAACTATTGCACGCGCTCGAAAAGATCGAACTGGATCTCGGCAGAACCGACAAGGGGAAACTGCAACCTCGCCTGGTTGACTGTGATATTTTGCTTTTCGGGACCCAGATCATCAAGAGCGAGAAACTGACCGTCCCGCACGCCAAACTGACTCAGCGTCCGTTTGCGCTGGTTCCATTGCTGGAGATCGACGCCGCGCTGGTTCATCCCGCGCATAAGAAGCCGATAGCGTCGTTCCTCACCGAAAAGGGCAGCCAGTCCGTACTGCTGTATAAGGATCATGTCGCACGGACAAACTGAATCGAACTACATCGCGGTCGAAGGAGTCATTGGCGTCGGGAAAACAACCTTCGCCAAAATGCTGGCTGAACGTATTGGCGCCGACCTGGTGCAGGAAGAGGTCTTCGAAAATCCCTTCCTGGTCGATTTCTATAAGAATCGGTCGCGCTATGCTCTCTCCTGTCAGCTCTACTTCCTGATATCCCGTTTTCAACAGCAACAGCAGTTGATGGTCCGGGATCTTTTTTCGCAAAAGATCGTCGCCGATTACCTGTTCGCCAAGGATTCCATCTTCGCCTCAGTCGCTCTTTCCGAGCGGGAATTGACCCTGTACAACAAGATCGCGCCGGCTCTCTCGCAGAACATTCCGCGGCCCGACCTTGTTATATATCTGCAAGGAAAAACGCAGGTCCTGATCGAACGGATCAAAAAGCGCAACCTGGCGTTCGAGCGCACGATCGACTTTGACTATATCGAAATGCTGAACAAAGCGTACGACTATTATTTCTTTCACTACTCCGAAACACCGCTCCTGGTGGTCAAGACTGACGATATCGATTTCGTCAACACGCCGGAGCACTTCGATGACCTGATCGGGCAGATCCAGAAACCGGTTGCTGGTAAGAAGTACTATGTTCCCGCCGGCAATCTGACCAAAGGATAGTTGATGTCCACCCATCGTCCCCGCAAGAAAAGCACCGTCCAGACATTCATCACGAAGAAAGCGAACGGCGAGAAGATCACGGTCCTGACCGCGTATGACGCTTTCATCGCCAAACTGCTTGACCTGGCCGGGATTGACGCGATTCTGGTTGGTGACTCTGCCGCCAATGTTTTGCACGGGTATGATTCAACTATTCCTATCCCACTGGATGTGATGATTGCCCACACCGCCGCGGTCTCGCGCGGCACTCAGCGTGCGCTGGTGATCGCTGATATGCCTTTTCTCTCGTTCCAACCGTCGACCGAGGTAGCGATCACCAATGCTGGTCGCTTTCTGAAAGAAGGTGGTGCTGAGGCAGTGAAGATCGAGGGCGGCATTGAGATCGCTCCAACGATCAAGCGTCTGGTTGAACTGGGCATCCCGGTGATGGGACATATCGGCCTGACTCCGCAGTCTATCCACCGGTTTGGCGGCCCCAAAGTGCAGGGTCGCGAAGAACGCTCACGCAATTATCTCAGAGAGTCCGCGTTGGCGCTTCAGGATGCAGGCTGCTTTGCCATCGTCCTCGAACTGATGGAAAGTCAACTTGCCGCCGAGATCACGGAGTCGCTTGAGACGACCGCTACCATTGGCATAGGCGCCGGGGTGGACTGTGACGGTCAGGTGCTGGTGATCAATGATATGCTTGGATTGAAAGATCCTGAGTTCAAACCGAAATTCCTTCGCCAGTACGCCGACCTTGCGCCGGTTATTTCAGATGCCATCAGCAAGTACATTGAGGATGTTCGCTCGGGGAAATACCCGTCAAAGGACGAATCCTTCTAACTTCCAACTTGCTCCCGCCTTTTCTTCTTTCTACTATTTCCAGAGAAATAACATATTCTTGACTTCATGGAGAGACATATGAACAAGCGCATCTGGTTCGGGCTCCTTGTGTGCACGCTACTCTTCGCGGGAGCGATCGCGGCGCAGGATACCACAAAGGTGGTCGGGTGGAAGAAATCCCTCGCGGTCGATCTCACCACCACGCAGACCGCCTATTCAGATTCATGGGTTGGTGGCGAAGCCGGCTCGGTCAACTGGGTATCCAACCTCAACCTGACTGCCGAAAAGCAACTCAGTCCGAAACTGAACTACGGAACGACAGGCAAGGTATCTTTCGGTCAGACCTACACGCAGGATGAAGAGACCAAGGACTGGTCGAAAGCGAAAAAATCGACCGACCTGATCGACTGGGACAACCTGTTCCGGTTCACCTTTGGCGGATTTGTCGATCCCTATGCGGCGTTCCGTGTCGAGTCGCAGTTTTTCACGCAGCATGTTAGTTCAACAGTCTATGAGAGAGTACTTTTCCGACCGACTAAATTCACCGAATCTGCGGGTATTGCAAAAAGGCTGTATGCAGGTCAGAACACTGAGAATATCACGACTCGACTTGGTGTGGCAATTCGAGAAGTCCTTAACACTCAGCTTGTAGCTGACTCGGTTGTGAACAGCACCTTTAGCGATGGCGGTCTTGAGTCCGTCACTGATTTCAATCTGATGCTCAGCAAGCAGGTTGGCTATGTCGGCAAGCTCTCGCTTTTCAAGGCGCTTTTCTTCTCAGAGAAAGACAAAGTCGAAGGGACTGAGTTCGAGGATGACTGGAAAGCGGTTGATGTCAATTTCGAGAACCAGTTCAATATACAGATGACCAAGATCATCACGGTCAAGCTGTACACCCAGGTTCTGTATGACAAGCAGGTCAGTAAGAAGGGAAGATTCAAAGAAACGCTCGGCCTGGGTCTGGCCTACAAGATCTGGTAGAACAGATTAGAAGAATTTCATCGCCAGTGCGATGATCACTCCGAGCAGACATATCGCTCCTGCCGCGTACCAAACCCACGGTGGGAGCGATTGCTTGTGGACTACTTGCGACGGCTGTTCGACAACCGGGCGGCGTACGGAATCCTGATACCGGTCATCAAACGCTTTCCAGTCCGCCAGGAACTCTTCACAGCTCTTGTAGCGATTGACCACTCGCACCGCGAGCATCTTGTTCAGCATCGCCTCGACATCCTGCGGTACCTGCATATACAGCTCATCGGCCTTCAGTTTGTCGGTATGATCGTATTCAGGCGTCCGATTCAACAGTAACTGGTGCAGGATCACTCCCATCGCGTAAATATCACCGATCTTGGACGGCTTGAATTCCGGCGGGGCGTACCAATTCTTTTTTCCCTCGTAATGGCTCGGGAGGCCGAAGTCTGCGATCTTGACCTTTTCCTGATTATCAAAGAGCACATTGGAGGGGCGAATATTCCCATGTACGACATTGTTCTTATGCGCGAAACCCAGCCCTTCGGCGATCTGGACTGCCAGCTTCATCGCCTCCTGCCAGTCATACCGGCGGACCATCCGGTCAGCCAGCGATCCACCCGGCGCATATTCGGAGATAACCACGGTCGAACGGCTGTCTCCCCCTGAGCCGTAGATGGGGTTGATATTCTCATGCCGGAGACTTGAGAGCAGTTTCGCTTCTTTGCGGCCGATCTCTCCTTTGGAGTGCTTTTTGATGATATAGAGCCGCTTGTTGGCGCGGTTCTCCACCAGAATGGTCGAGCTGAATTTGGTTTCCTTTATGGTGTCGAGATAACGACACTTCCCCATGAATGATTCCGCCCCCATCAGACTGTAGTCGGTCGTATTCTGCTTGTTCCCGCCGCCGATCTGGTTCAGGATGGCGTCCTTGAGCTCAACCGCCGACTGATATCGATCTCGTGGCTCCTGGGCCAGCGTCTTGAGAATGATATCATCAAACCCGCGCAGTGACGGGTCAAACTCTGACGGCAGACGGAAATGCCCCTGCGGTTTCTTGCCGGTCAACATTTCATACAACATGATGCCGATCGCGTAGATATCCGTGGTCTGGTCGACATTGGTCGAGCTGACTTTCTGCTCTGGCGACATGTACGCCACTGTTCCCATCACGACATCGCTTGAGGTCATCTCTGACTCTGAGAGCCCGATTATCTGCGCGATGCCGAAATCCGCGACGCGGGCATTCCCTTGCTTGTCTATCAAGATATTAGTTGGCTTGATATCACGATGGATCACGCCATTCTTGTGCGCGTAGTCCAGCGCTTTGCAGACCTGCACCAGCATGTCGAGTTTGGTCTCAAGCGGGATCTTGCTAGAATCTATCACTTCGCGCAACGAGGTACCATCGACATACTCCATCACGAAGTAGTACCGGTTTCCAGCTTTACCGCGGTCGATGACGTGGACAATGTTCGGGTGACTCAGTTTGGCAATAACGACCGCTTCCCGTTCAAACCGCCGGACGATATCTGCATCCGAAAGCAGATTGGGCGACAGGATCTTGATCGCGACATCGCGCGACAACGATTCCTGGCGACCGCGAAAGATCTCCGCGATCCCCCCCTGGCCTATCTTGCCGGTCAGAACATATTCGCCGATCTTGACCTGTTTTTCTTCTTTAGCCGGTGCGGTAATGTTTGCCATAAGTCCTATAAACAAGTAAGGGATAGCCGTCAATCCGGCTATCCCTTTGTATGTCGGCAAGAAGGGTCGATTGGTTTATTTGAGGAGGACCATCTTCCGGGTCAGCGAACCGTACTGGTGGGTCAGACGGTAGAAGTAAACACCGCTCGGCTTAGCCCCGGCATCGAACTCGATTGAGTGCTTGCCGGCGGGCATCGACTTATCCACAAGGGTTTCAACGAGCTGACCCAGGACATTAAAGACCTCAAGCTTGACTTCGCTGGATTTCGGCAGTGCAAACTCGATCATCGTGACCGGGTTGAACGGGTTCGGGTAGTTCTGTTCGAGTGTAAAGACCGACGGCAGACCGCTCGGATCATCATCGACACCAGTCGGAACGAGAACTTTGATGGCGCCGGGGACAAAATCCGGCTCATACAGACCTGACGAAAGGCCCGTATTGTCCGCGATCTGGATCCGCGTGATCAGACGTAGATTGCCGGTCAATAGAGAATCCTTATTGATGGAATCTACCACTATCGTGGTCGGATTGGCCGACGCGGATACCTTGAAGAACAACTTCGCGATGATCCCGCTCGTCGAACTGATGGTCGGGATCGGAGAGACGAATTCCGGTACATAGGATATCTTCACAGTCTTGTCCGAGGCATTGTGGTCGACCGCTTCGCTCCAGTTGCCTGGAAGCATCGACCCGACAAATGACACTGAATCAAGGGTCAGATAAGGGTGATTGTACTTGAGCGGAACGGTGATCATGGAGAATGGGATGTTATTGTTCTGCAGGCGAACGGCCACGCTGAACGAGGTCCCGGCCACCGCCTCAATGGAATCCACCTTTACGATCCCGGTGTACGTCTGCGCCTGAACGGCTGCCGTACAGAGCAGGACCATCAGAAGGATCAAACTCACGTTAACTCTCGGCTGCATCAGGACCCATCCTTTCCTCTATATAATGCGAATGTTGCCGCGTATTGGACCGGCACGCTGGCCGGTGTCCAATACCCCTTTGCGCAAGGGGCATGCCAGTATGACCAAAAAATCTGGGCCTGCCGCCAGGAGCGCTGGCAGCGAACTAATCTGTTTAACCTGCTGTTATTCCAATCCTTACGACACTGTTGCAGGACTGAACATTGCGAAGTAGATGCACGTAACCCGGAAGTATCTGCATTCCAATATACGCACTCCCCCGCCCGGTGCGCAAGATGATGCACTAGTTGACTTGCCATCCTGCCTGTCGAGCACAAAAAGAAAACCCGCTGTCAGGTCGATGACAGCGGGTCAGGAAAACGGCTTGAGCCGATTATTTCCAATCGGTCTTTACATTCACGAACATCGTTTTGTTATCACGCCAGACAAAAAAGATCACTTCGCGCGGCTTCTGCTCTTCCAGTTTCTTCATCGACGTTTCCACATCCCCGACCGACGTGATTACATCGGAGCTGATTCGCTGGATGATGTCACCCATCTGCAGTCCGCCGACCTCAGCGAGGCCGCCTTCGCGCATCTCCGAAAGTACGACGCCACTCAGACTGCCGACCTCGAGATTGCGCCCGATGAAATCACCGAACACGATATCGCGCACAGTAAACTCAAGCGCTTTGTTTTCGTACTTCGGCGCGTTGAGCGCGGTCATGGGAGCCGACTCAAGCTTCGCCAGAACTTTCAGGGTATCCACCTGATCATTCACCGGTCGCAGTACAGAGAATTCAACCTGCGTACCGCTCGGCATCTCAGCGATACGCCGCTGGAAGATCGGCACTTCCTCTTCACGATCAACTTCAACCGGATCACCATTTATCTCATAGATGATATCCCCGACCGCGAGATTCGCCTTCTCGGCGGGGGAATCTTTTACGACATCGTTGACGATGATCCCGCCGCCTTCCGGAAGGCGCAGGAATTCCGCGATATCCGGCGTCAACGCCTGGAGCGTGATCCCAAGCCAGCTTCTATCCTGTTCTCCCATCTTGGGCGGACTGGCCACCAACTTCGCGATTCGATCGCCGGTCACGACACCAAGCAACGGAATATCGAACTGGTTGAAGGACTCCACCATTCCTGATGGGTCTGTATTCGCGGACATCGGATCCAGCAGTGACCCAAGCACGCCGACCGGCTGATGTTGCTCATTATAGAGGACCGAGGCCATTTCCATCGTATTGAAGCCGACCGTCAAAGCAAATTTCTCCGGTTTCTGCAGCGAGGTGGATATCATCCCGATATCCGCCGCGATCGACGGAGTCACAAATTCCGGCAACAGCATATACAACGCCAACCAACTCCCGGTGCGGAAACTCGGGTTGGAAACGAACTTCACCGGCGTGAACTTGGTGGAGCCGGCGTCGGTGATCCTGCAAAACGCGAATTTGGTGAAGCGGTCGACCCCGACATACTCCGCCTTATACTTCTTGCCATCGAGCATCTGCACTTCGATTCGCGATGGCGTGGTCTTGATATTCATACCGGCCATTGTAGAAAGCATCTGCTCATTGGCCAGCATGGCACCGTCGAACAGGATCATCCCGTCCGGGCTGACAATTGTGCCGAGCGAGCGTTGCTCCTGTTCGGTCGATTGCATGCCGAACGAAACCTCGATCTTGATATCGAGGATCACCGTGAAATTCCTGGCGGCCGACTCGAGGCGGGAAAAATCAAAGTTTTGTGCATAACCGACCACCGGCGCGAAAGTCGCCAGGACGAATGCGACCAACAGCGGCAGTACCGCGCGACCTATGACATTGCGTCGATCATTCATGGAAATTCGGTACCTCCTTGGACGCGTCCGGCTCCAACATTTTGTTTTTGTCCCCTGGTTTGACGACTACCAGGCGGCTGGAACCACCGCGTTTGATACTCAGCAAAACTTTCTCCTGCTTGGAGTCACTCAACGAGACATACATCTTCGTATACTCCGCCAGCGAACCGACAGCCTGACGATTGATACTGACCACAACATCCCCTCCCCGCAGTCCCCCTTCATCCGCCGGGCCGGTACGCTTCACGCCGACCACATAGACGCCCAGAGTATCTTTCAACTGATTCTCTATCTGCATCTGGCGGGTGATCCCCTTAACCGTGAATCCCCAATCCGAACTCTCGTAATCTTCACCCAACAGATCACCCAGCAATTTGGTGGTCACCGTCAGGTCAACGGTCGATTCACCACGCTTGATCGTCATCTTTATCGGAGATCCCGGCGCGTGACTGGCAATGTTGCGATAAAAAGTCGGCAACTCCTCCACAAACCGGGCCGACACGGATACGCCATCCAACGCTTGAATGATATCGCCCGCTTCCAATCCGGCTTGCGCCGCCGGGGAACCAGCATCGATCGAGGCAAGCAATACACCCGAGGTACCATCGGTGCCGAAATATCCTTCCAGCTCCTGTAGCGCCTGCGCATGTACGCCGATCCAGCTCCGCGTGACCTTCCCATTCGTCATGATCGCTTTGGTCACTTCTTTCACGATATTGACCGGAATGGCAAACCCTATATTGTTCGCGAAGAATGTCGCTCGCGAGTTGATGCCGATAACACGCCCATTTAAATCGACCAGCGGTCCACCGGAATTCCCCGGGTTGATCGCGGCATCGGTCTGTATCCAAAGATTGAAATTCCCTGTCTGCTCTCCGGTCGGAAGTCTCACTTCGCTCGAGAAGTATCTATCTTTGGTGGAGACCACGCCCGATGAAACGGTACGCGAGAGTGACAAAGGCGACCCCATGGCAAGCACATACTGCCCGACCTGCACCGAATCGGAGTTACCGAAATCGGCCACGGTCAGCTTCCCCATGTAATCGCTGAGGTTTAGTTTGAGGACGGCGATATCGGTCGGCGGGTCACCGCCAATATAGTCCGCGGTCACCTGCTCCTTATCATTGAGCGTGCAGATGATCCGTTCGGCCTTGCCCGCTACATGGTAGTTGGTCACCACGTAACCGTCAGGATGGAAGATCACTCCGGAGCCGACCACTGACTGCTTCTTGAGTTCGCCGGTATTGTAATCTTTCACCACCGGCTGAATATGAACCAGCGCCGGAAGGACCTTGTCGCGAGCCTGATAGATCAGGGTCTGCTGTTGGGATTGGCTGTACCCGCTGTTCCCCGTGAGCAGGAATCCCGCGCACAAGGCCAAAACTGACAATAACTTCATTCGATTCCCTCGGTTGGAGACTGCATTCCGTTTATAACACGGCTCTGCACCTTTGGTTCAGAACTTTCCGGGAGAAAGCACTCATGCGCCCGTCCGCCGGCGAAGGCTTCCCGCGGCCCTGAGATAGTGCGACTAACCTGGCCCAAATGCCAGATAAAAAAGCCGCCTATAAAGGCGGCTCAGGTCGAAAAAAAATAGAAAAGGGAGGACTATTTCTTCCAGCGAATGTCTATCGACCCCATGCCGACATCCAGCGTGATCGTTAAACGAACCTTCGCGTTCTCATAGTCGGGCGACTCATAGACACCTTTTTCGATCTCCTCCACATCCCCGCCGTGCAGGTCTACAGAGGAAAACCACTCGCTGTTATCCGATTCAATACGCACCGGCAGCCCTTTGGGGAGAATGATATCCGCGTTCCCCAAACCAACCTCTATCTCGACTTCGGATTCCCCGGAGTAGGTGCCGCGAAGATCCAGGTCGAATGACCCCGCTCCACCCGAAAACTTGAAATGCTCGAAATTGGCGTTCCCAACTGAGATAATGTCCAGCGAGGACGCCCCGGCATCGATCTGGAACTCCTTCATCCGCTCCGGATTCGGCGCTGAAAACTCCAGAGTGCCCGATGCGGCGCCGACATCGATATTTAACTCGCGGACAGGCACGCCGCCGAGGTCAACTTCCGCTTTGCAGGCCCCCATATCCAGGGTCAGTTCCATCGGAGTGCGAGTTGAAAACGCCACATCCCAGTCATGATCCAGATCATCATGTCGATTGCGGCGATTTTCGAAGTCACTTTCCGCCGTAATGAACATGGTCTGATTGCGCATCTCTTTTTCGACTCGCACATCTATGAACTCCGGATCGTAGAACAGATCCATCTGTGCGATATCGGTCATGTCTTTAGGATTGATGATGATGGTACCGGCTGCGAAATCAAAATCGACAATTGCCTCTTTCGCCCCATCGACCGGGATCACCTCGGTCGTATGTTTGGCCCGACCAGCCAGGGCAAGTCCGGCGCAGACGATCACGACTAGAGTCGCGACCAGCGCTACTCTCTGTATCTTCATAGCTCCTCCGCATGGGAATGATTGGACTGCTATTGAATCTACGGAGCGGGGCGGAGAATTGTTTCGCTGGAAGGCGTGTCAGCTTCCGGACGATTGCGGCGGGCGCGGATTCGGACCGTACGGTCCAAACTTGTCATCACCTTGACCCTGTGGTGGCACTGGAGGAATGGGCGGTGGCGGAGTAACGAGACGCGGGAAGTCCGGTATGGGCGGCGGTGCGGGTGCGGGTGCTTCCGAGGCGCTTCCCCGACGATCCACTCGAATCCCCTTGTGTTCTCTGTACCCGAACCGAGTCAAGACAGCCGCGCCGATACCTCCAAGCAGCGGGAACAGGGTAATGATGATCGACAGTATGAGGAAAAATATCCCAAAGCCCCAGGCAACGCCAGATGAACCGAGCAGGAGGGCGACCAGCACCCAAATCAACATGAAGATCGGCACGCCAAGGAGCGCGTGAATTACGCGGTTCTGACTTCCGCCAAGAACTTTCCCGGATATCGCGGCGCCGATCCTCCCTCCCAACGCGACCACACCGCACGCCATTGCCAGCAGGTAGGCCAGCGGAATAAACGGCACCAGGGCGATTCCAATGATGGTAATGGATACTAGTATCAAGATCAGCGGGAGCAGAAAAACAAACAACAGGCCGATGAAAACGGTCCTCGCTTTGTAGTCAAACAGGCAATTTGCCAGGGTCGCCAACTGCGTCGGGAAAAGCGTGGTGACAAGGAACGCTATCACCAATAGAAACATGATGAACCCAAGCACGATCACCAGTCCATCGACCGAGAATGACCGCTGTAAAACCTCGGATGGAAAATCGAGCGGATCTGTTATCTGCTGTCTTCCGCCGATGATCGCTCCTTCTTTGACCTCGATCTCCGGCGCTTTGATATCTCCATCGACGCGTCCGGATTCTGTTACCAGAACACGACCCGAGATCGACTGAATATCCCCCTTGACCCAACCCTTGACGGTGACCCGACCATAGGCGGTAAAACCGGCGGCGACATATTCGTCATACCCGACCAGCACAGAACCCTGCAGCGGTTTAACGATCTTTTCCTGCGTGCACCGCTCTTCCGCCGGCCGCTTGAGCGCCTCAACTACGCGTCCTTCACCGGGACGTCCAGATCGCACTACAACCGATCTGTCCGGAACGAATGACTGCTGCTCAAAATCGTAGGTCCAGTGATTGCCGGCGGTGTCCACCGCGTCGACGCCCTCACTGGTCAATTGAATTTCGTTGAAAATTGTGTCTGTGGAAGGAGAGCCTGCGGAAGCTCTGGGTGCGGGGGCCTGCTGTGACAACGCCGAGACCGCCCCGAGCAGGGCGGCGAAAAACACCAATACAAATGGAATGGCCACAGACCGTTTCATGCTACATCCAATGTAGATCCGCCGGTCTAGAACTGGGCAACTGTCACATCACCCGAGATCGTTGCCAGCGAAACTTGTATACCGCCGACTCCCACTGTTCCAACTAACTGGCGAGTCGACATCTTATCTATCTTCACCGGAAGCTCGGTTTTGATCGTCCCCGTTTCGGATTTCAGCCGAAGCGTCCCCGATGCCTCTGGTGGTACCATCAACGTAATATCACCGCTCTCGGTTTCGATAAAGAGATCGCGCGAGGTCTCCAGCGGCGTGGAGATTATCACGCTCCCGGTCACGGTCGCCAGATCGATCGCGCCACGCTCCTGACGGATATTCACATCCGCCGAGGTCGTTTTCACCCGCACATCACCATCCACAAACTGCAGATCGATCACGCCGGTCGGTTGGCGAACAGTCACCGGTCCAAAGAGCATATCCCCTTTGGTGCTTCCGGCGCTGTTGGCCACCTCGACTGGTCCTTCAATACTTGTCAGAAGCACCGATGCCGCCGCCGAACGGATATCAACCGCTCCATGGATCGTCGTCAGCGCGATCGACTGAGCCGACGTGTTCATCGAGATGTCGCCGTCGATATCGGCTATCCTGACATCTCCTTCGCCGTTATCCAGTACCACGCGACAATTTCGCGGCACCTTTATCGAAAAACTGACTTCGCCGAATGAATCTTCTTTGCCGCGTCCGAGTACTTTCTGCCAGAACGAACGGCCGCGCTCCCGGATCGGGAGATAGTTGGCGGCGATCTTCACCGCCTGCTTTTTCTGCTCGACACGGATCTCGATATGGTCGGCTATTTCGGCCGCTTCGCGATCATCGCCGATCTTGATATGCTTGACCGCGTCAATGATGACGGTCGGCTGCTCGTGACCGATGATCTCGATATCGCCGTCCTGACAGGTCAGCGTTATCTCCGCCTTGTCACCGACCTCTACTATCCGCTGATACTGGAAAGTATGCTCACCAGCCTGAACGCCAACGGCGCCCAGCCCGAGGCAAACCATCCATAGCACAAACCGATTCACCTGGACCTCATGCCTGCGTGGCAGGCGATAGGGGTTCGCTTAGAGGTGCCGAAGTTTCTTTTTCAGCAGCTCACGGGCCCGGAAGATACGGGCTTTGACCGTACCGACCGGTATATCCAGTAAATCGGCTATTTCCTCGTACGATTTATCTTCTTTGTGCCGGTAAACTATCACGTCCCGATAGTTCTTCGGCAGCGAATCGATCGCTTCCTCGATGGAAAAGCTCTGTTCCTTCCGTTCCAGATCCCGTTCCGGATGATAGGAATAATCCGCCACTTCGATCTCCACCGTCCCATCCCGAGTCTCCAACGGTCGATCCAGTGAAAGCGCCTGGATCCGCTTCTTGCGGAGGAAATCAATGGAGGAATTGGCCGCTATTTTGTACAGCCAGGTCGAAAACCGGTACTCCGAACGGTATGACGCAAGGGCGGAAAAGGCCTTCATAAAGGTTTCCTGCACCAGATCGTTGGCGACCTCGTCATTGCGGACTATCTTATTGATAATATGGAAGATAGACTGGCGGTGCTTCTCCATCAGGTGGGTGTACGCCCGCTGATTTCCGGCCAGTGCCTCTTCAATCCAGATGCTGTCTTCGTCCTGCAATCGAGTCCTACTTCAGGTACGGGTTAGCTCGAAGCCTGTTGCAATCAAGCGAATAAAATAAGTCCCCACTTGCGGTTAGCAAAGTCTTTTTCCGCCGTCAACTGTTCACATACCCCTGCAGATAGCTCTTCTTAGGGTCTCCGCTCCGCAGGTCTATCTTGTATTCCAGATAGGCTTTGAGATTGGTCAGAAAGAAGACCCAGCCATTCCGGCACCCCATATGCCAGTTGATCCGGGATTGGGGGGTATCCTTCATGCCGAACTGACGCAGGATGCAGTCTGTCCCCCGAACGGTCTTCTTGAAAGTCACCTCGACCGTCTCCCCGTCGCTCCCAAAACTGAATTTGAAATAGCTGTTCTTCCTGACCGCCAGCACCGACTCTTCCCCCGTCGCCCCGGTCAGAAATTTCATGTAGAATCTTCCCCCGCGCTCCGGCTGGAGTATCGCTTCACTAACAAACCAACGAACGATCTCTTTCTCTTTTGTCCACGCATTAAAGACGCGGGCAGGTGTCGCCCGTATCTCTATCTTCTCAGTAAATTGCGTCCAGTCGTACTTCTTAGGTTTGGTCGCCATCGCGGCATCTCCTCTGTTCAATTCCTGAACATCCGATTGGTGGGGATCTTGGCTGCCCAATTTTATACAAAATGAGTCTTCGCTCCAAGGAAAAAGCCGCGAGCGGGTTTAGCCATTAACCCATTGCGCCGTTTATATCAGGAGGAAGAAGTGAGAGAGAGGTAGATGCTGTACGACTATCCGCAGTACTACGAGATCGCGTTTTCGTTTCGGGATATAGAGTTCGAAGCGTCGTTTCTCGATGAGTGCATTCGACGCTTTGCCAAAACTCATACCCGCAACGTATTTGAGGTCGCCTGTGGTCCCGCGCCCCATGCCGGCGTGTTGACCAACCTGGGGTACCATTACACGGGTCTCGATATCAATCGTAACATGCTCGACTACGCCGCCTTCAAGTGGCGCGGGTTGAAACCTGCCCCGCGATTTGTCGAAGGTAACATGGTCTCGTTCTCTCTTCCTCAGACAGCGGATTTCGCCTACGTCATGCTCGGCTCTCTCTATCTCAACTCACTCGCCGAAATGACCAGCCACTTCAATTCCATGGCGCGCCTGCTCCGGCCGGGGGGGCTCTACTTTCTCGACTGGTGCGTGCAGTTCTCCGATCCGATGGTCCGCGAGATGTCCAATGTGGTGGTAAATGAGGCAGATGGCGTCAATATCGAGTCGCGATTCGCCGTCAAACTGGTGGATTCCGCCAAACAGATATACGAAGAAGTTTGGACGATCGATATCAACGACCATGGCCGTCGCAAGACCTTCCGCATGGTGGAACGAAACAAGGCTATCTTCCCACAGGAATTCTTGCTCTTTCTCGAAAGTCGCACAGACTTTGAGTTGGTCGGATGGTGGCATGACTGGGATCTGGAGAAGCCGATCGACGGCTCCGCCCATGTCACCCGCCCGGTGGTGCTGATACGCCGCAAGTGATCGACCGGATCAAGCCCCATTCCCCAAAAAAGAAAACGGGTGATCCTCTCTGCTTCTGAGGACCACCCGTCGTTTTGTTATACCCGAGCGGCGTCATGCCGATTCAGGTGGGCCGTTTAACGTCCTGCCCGGGACCGGAAACTCGAGCCGCCGCAACAATGGGCGACACGCGGCGTAGCATAACGCTTCATGATCGTTCTCCTTTATGCCTGATAGGTTTCGTTTTCTCTCTATGAGCATGCTCGGAACGTTTGTTTGCTTTCTTCTCAATTGAACCTTGGCTTAGTTGAACCACCTGGACGTCAGTGCAGCAACAAGGGAAACAGCCGATCAACTGCACGCAAAAGGCCTTCAGGTTCTCGGCGTTCAATTCATACAACACTTGCTGCCCCTGACGGCGGCGCACAACCATCCCGGCGGCCAGTAATGTCTGCAGATGTCGCGTAATGGTCGGCTGTGAGAGATTGAAAAATGATACTATCTCGCCAACCGACCGCCCCTGCCCTTCCAGCATCAGCATGATCTTCAGCCGGGTCGGGTCGGACATCGCCTTCATCCCTTCGGGGAGCTTTTCTGTGGTCTCTGATTTTTTCATATTCATACATATATACGCATGTGTGCATATATTAGTTCCCTGTTTTTGAAACTTCCTCGCTTGCGCCTGGAATTGAGATTTCCGATATTGCGGCAACATCAGCCCTAACAAGCAGTTACATGACCAGCCACGCTACGCCTTCAGCCCGCAAAAAACGCCCCCTGCATGTCAGAATATTCTGGGGGTTGGCGGTTGGAGTCCTTGCCGGACTGGCGGTCAATATCTGGGTGGGCGGCGCCGACCCGACCGTCAAAGCGATCATCTCCCATGTCACCGAGCCGATCGGCCAGCTATTTCTCCGCCTGCTTTTAATGGTCGTCGTGCCGCTGGTCTTTTCATCGTTGGTGGTTGGAGTAGCGGGAATCGGGGATCTGCGGACTCTTGGCAGGATCGGCATCAAGTCCTTTGCATATACTTTGGTCATCTCGGCAATATCGGTACTCATAGGTATCACGCTCGCCAACACAATTAAGCCGGGCAACAGAGTTGATTCCACAACTGCCTCGGCCCTGCAGGAACGTTACGGCACCGAGGCAACCAAACGAGTCGAGGCAGTCAAGCAGACCGGCGCAGATACTCCTTTCATGCAGGTCGTGAAGACGATCGTCCCGACCAATCCCTTCGCGGCAATTGCATCCGATACACCGAACATGCTTCACCTGATGTTTTTCGCGCTGGTGCTGGGTATCGCCGCCACTTTGATACCTGGTGAAGCCGCCCGTCCCTACGTCACATTTCTCGAGTCAGTTTTCCGGCTGTCGGCAAAGCTGATCGACCTCATCATGTACACCGCGCCGTTTGCGGTCGCTTGTTTGCTCTTTAATAATATCGCACAATTTGGAATTGAACTGCTGGGCGCGCTCGGGTGGTTCATCCTGACTGTGCTACTAGGGTTGTCACTTCATATGTTTGGAGTCTACTCGATATCGATCGCCTGGCTCTCGCGTATCAACCCGGTTGTGTTTTTCAAGCGGATTGAGACGGTGTTGTTGACCGCGTTTTCCACTTCCTCATCCAACGCGACCCTCCCCACCGCATTGGCTGAAACCGAAAAGAAGCTCGGCGTCCCGCGTCATATCACCAACTTCGTGTTGACTGTTGGAGCCACCGCGAATCAAAACGGCACAGCGCTGTACGAAGGCGTCACCGTGCTGTTTCTCGCGCAATTGTCGGGGATCGATCTCAGCCTTGGTCAGCAGATCATGGTCGCCTACCTGGCGATACTGGGTGGAATCGGGACAGCTGGTGTACCGTCAGGCTCAATACCGTTCATTATTCTGGTCCTGGCGACAATCAACGTAAACCCGGCGCTGATAGCCGTAATTCTTGGGGTAGATCGAGTTCTGGATATGTGTCGCACGACACTCAATGTAGCTGGCGATATCACCGCCGCCACGTATGTCGCCCGATCCGAAGGGTACAACCTGCTGCAGCCGCAGCCGGTTGAAGAGTAACTCCCCCGCACAGAGTCTTACAGCGGAATATTCCCGTGCTTTTTCGCGGGATTTGAATCCTTCTTTGTCGCCAGCATCTCAAATGCGCGAATCAATCGCGGACGAGTCGTTTTCGGTTCGATGATATCATCCACATATCCGCGCGCCGCCGCGATAAATGGATTGGCGAATTTCTCGCGATACTCCTCTTCCTTCCGCTTCAATTCAAGCTCCGGATTTGAGGACGCCATTATCTCTTTCTTGAAGATGATCTCCACCGCTCCCTTGGGTCCCATCACCGCGATCTCTGCGGTCGGCCAGGCGTAATTCATATCGCCACGGACATGCTTGGAGTTCATGACGTCGTACGCCCCACCATACGCCTTGCGGGTGATCACCGTGACTTTTGGTACGGTCGCCTCGCAATACGCGTACAGCAGTTTTGCGCCGGAACGAATGATCCCGCCATGTTCCTGATCGGTACCGGGCATAAACCCGGGAACATCTTCGAAGGTCAGGATAGGAATATTGAACGCATCGCAGAATCGGATAAAGCGCGCCCCTTTGATGGACGAATTGATATCCAGCACTCCGGCCATCACCGCCGGCTGGTTGGCAATGATACCGATCGAACGTCCCCCCAATCTTCCGAATCCAACCACTATATTCTGCGCGAACTCCTCATGCACCTCAAAAAACGAATCAACATCCACGACGCGCGTGATGACGTCCTTGATGTCATACGGCTGGTTCGGATTCTCCGGCACCATCCGATTCAGCTCTTTATCCTCGCGGTCAAACGGATCGCTGCACTGGATGATCGGCGTCTCTTCGAGGTTGTTCTGCGGCATATACGACAACAGTTTTTTCACTTTGGCGATTGCGTCGGCTTCATTGTCGCACGCGTAATGCGCGACTCCTGATTTGGCGGCGTGCACCATTGCGCCGCCGAGTTCCTCCGAGGTTACCTGTTCGTGCGTAACGGTCTTGACGACATTGGGACCGGTCACGAACATGTAGGAACTCCCCTTAGTCATCAGGACGAAATCCGTGATGGCCGGAGAATATACCGCTCCGCCCGCGCATGGTCCCAGGATTACCGATATCTGGGGGATCACGCCCGACGCGAGTGTATTCAGGAGAAAGATATCCGCGTAGCCACCCAGCGAAACAACCCCTTCCTGAATCCGCGCGCCGCCGGAATCATTGAGCCCGATCACCGGCGCCCCGACTTTCATAGCCATCTCCATGATCTTGCAGACCTTTTCGGCATGCGCCTCCGAAAGCGACCCGCCAAAGACCGTGAAATCCTGCGAGAAGATGAAAACTGGACGGCCATGTATTTTGCCGCAACCGGTGATGACGCCATCGCCAAGCACTTTCTGCTCGCTCAGTCCGAAATCAGAGGAACGGTGCGTCACGAACATATCGAACTCTTCGAACGATCGTTCGTCCACCAATAGTTCGATCCGTTCGCGGGCGGTCAGTTTCCCCTTCTGGTGTTGCGCATCAATGCGCTCCTGTCCGCCGCCGAGACGCGCCTGCTGGCGCATTTGCTCCAGATGATTCAATCTCTCTTCAAGTGACACGATATTACCTCTGACGCTACGAACGTGTGATGCCGGGTTGTCAGACGACCGGCTCGAGAACAAATTGCTTTTCGGTCGACCGGATCCGGCCGAGCGGCTGATGTACCGCGTGATCGAACGCGACCACGACATCTTGATCGACTATCCGGGGTATCGCGACCCGCTTGGCTTCGAGCGAAGCGAGAGGATAGATATCCGCCGCCGGGATGATCGGAAGTCTTGCATACGACAGAGATGGAAGAAGATCCGCGTAGTAGTACACTTTCCTCCCTTCCGACTCCATTTCTATCGCGTAATGCCCTTCCGAGTGTCCCCCGGTGAAAACCGCTTTGATTCCCGGGAACAGCTCAGTCGTCCCTTCAATAAACTGCACCTGGCCGTGCTCTTCCAGCGGTCTCAACCGATCCTGAATATAGACCGCCGAGGTCCGTTCATTCGGGTGAAACGCCGCATCCCATTCCTTTTTCTCGATAATGTACGTAGCTTTTGGGAAGCGTGGTACGTATGCCCCATTCAACAGACTCACCGCACCTCCCGTATGATCCGTGTGTAAATGCGACAGAATGACGTAATCGATATCCGCGGGCGTGAGTCCAAGAGAAGCCAGTCCGCTCTCAAGATTGGACTCTCCCGAGGTGCTGTACACTTTCTTCTCGCGGTCGGACAGCGTATCCCCGAGACCGACATCAAAAATCATCTTCTTGCCATGCGCCGTCAGGACAAACAGATTCGCCGCCATGGGGACAAGATTGTTCTCATCCGCCGGAAGCAGCTTGTTCCACATGCTTTTCGGCACGACCCCAAACATAAGACCTCCGTCGAGCCGGAAGTGCGACTCGACGAAGGTCTCTATTTCAAACTGCCCGAATCTCATCAGGCGATCTACCCTACCGTCCGATCACGTTGCCGGCGATCACGAGACGCTGAACTTCCGAGGTTCCCTCGTAGATCTCCAGCACGCGCTGGTCGCGATACAGTTTCTCGATCGGGGAGAACTCGCCGATAAATCCGTAGCCGCCCCAGATCTGCATGGCGCGATCGATACAGAAACGCGCGGTCTCCGACGCGTACAGTTTCGCCATCGATGCTTCGAGGGAGAACTTCTCGCCGCGATCCTGCATCAGTACCGCCTTATACGTCAGGCAGCGAGCGGCCTCGAGGCGGGTCGCCATGTCAGCGATCATCCACTGGATCGCCTGCAGTTTGGCGATCGGCTGACCGAACGCCTGGCGCGCTTTGGCCCGCTTCACCGATTCGTCCAACGCGCGTTGCGCGATACCGACACCCTGGGCCGCCACACCAATACGTGCGGAGTCCAGTGTCGCCATGGCGTAACGGAAGCCCTTGCCTACCTCACCCAGCAAATTTGCCTTGGGGACTTTGACGTCCTTCAGCACGATCCCACCGGTCGTTGCGGCGCGCATGCCCATTTTGTGCTTGAGCGTCCGCTTGTCCCATCCCGGCTGATTCGTATCGACGATGAATGCCGACATCTTCGGCTGTCCTTCAATGCGGCAGAAGAGCACACCGAGATCGGCGACATCGCCATGCATGATGAATATCTTCTCGCCGTTCACGATATAGCTGTCGCCATTCTCCACCGCCACCGTCTTCTGGTTGGCGGCATCAGAGCCGGCTTCCGGCTCGGTCAGGACGAACGCGGGGATCCGCTTCCCGCTGGCGCAGTCCGGAACATATTTCTTCTTGTGCTCTTCGCTGGCGAAGTGGATGATCGGGTGCGTTGCCAATTCGGCCACCGCGCATAACAGGGCGATCGCCGGATCGTGGTAGCACATCTCCTCGACCAGCGTAATGTACTCAAGATTCGACTTCCCCTGACCACCATATTCCTTCGGCATAACATAGCCGATAAAACCGGCTTCGCCGATCTTGCGATACAGATCGACCGGGAATTTCCGCGGTTCGGGCATCCGGTCCAGTTCCTCTGACACCGGATACATATATTTCTCTGCGAATGCTTTTACTTCATCCCGGACAGCCTGCTGTCGCGGGTCAACGTTGTACGGCATAGTTCCTCCGAGAACCAACTTCAAAAGTCACGTGCGTTACCAAAATGTTATCTCTAAGAATCTACTTACTTGATGCGCTGATCGGACTGCTTTGATTCGATCATCCGTTTCAGATACTCGATCGCTTCTTCAGTCGGGGCGCCGGGCGTGAACACCTTCGCCACCCCCAGCTTCTCCAATTCTTCCTTGTCGTCATCCGGAATGATCCCTCCGCCGAACAGCAGAATATCATCGGCGCCGCGACGCTTCATCTCGTCCAGTACGGCCGGGAACAGCGTCATGTGTGCGCCTGACAGTATCGACAGCCCGATAGCGTCGACATCTTCTTGGATCGCGGCTTCGACGATCATCTCGGGGGTCTGTCGCAGACCAGTATAGATCACTTCCATTCCGGCGTCGCGAAAAGCGGCGGCGATCACTTTGATGCCGCGGTCATGTCCGTCCAGGCCCGGCTTGGCCAACAGTACGCGTATTTTCTTGGTCATAATGTCTCTATGCAAAACAGATTATCTTCAGCTCACCTGCATCGCGCTCGCGGATTCCACATACTCGCCCCAGGTCTCACGCAGCACATCGCACATCTCGCCAACCGTCACATATGCTCGCGAACAATCGAGGATCGCCTCGAACGTATTCCCGCGACCGGCCGCTACCTTGCGGAGATTCTCCAAGGTCGCCTGCACTTTGCCGGCATCCCGCTGCGCTTTGATCTTTTTGAGGAACGCTACCTGATCCCGCTCGACCGTCCGGTCGATCTTGAGCACCGGGATATCGATCTTCTCGTTCTCCATCGTGAAGTCGTTTACTCCGACGATGATCCGCTCCTTCTTCTCCAGTTCCTGCTGGAAGCGATAGGCCGCCTTGGCCAGCTCACGCTGGAAAAATCCTTCTTCGATGCAATTCAGCACGCCGCCGCGACGTTCAATTTCGGCGAAATACTCTTCCGCCTCAGCTTCCATCTTGTCGGTCAACGCTTCGACGAAGTACGACCCACCCAGCGGGTCGACCGTATTGGCCACACCGGTTTCGTAGGCGATGATCTGCTGCGTACGCAGGGCAATAAGCGCGGCCTTTTCAGATGGCAACGCCAGCGTTTCATCCATCGAATTGGTATGGAGCGACTGCGTGCCACCGAGCACACCCGAAAGCGCCTGAATAGCGGTCCGGACGATATTATTCTCCGGCTGTTGCGCCGTAAGAGAACAGCCCGCGGTCTGCGTGTGGAAACGGAGCATCCAGCTTTTCGGATTCTTGGCGCCGAACTTGTCGCGCATCCAGCGCGCATAGATTCGGCGAGCCGCGCGGTACTTGGCTATCTCTTCAAAGAAGTCGGAATGCGCGTTGAAGAAGTACGACAGGCGCGGAGCGAAATCGTCAACATTCTGTCCGGCCGCGATCGCCGACTCGACATAACAGAAACCATCCGCCAGCGTGAAAGCCAGCTCCTGCACCGCGGTCGCCCCGGCCTCGCGAATATGATAGCCGGAGATCGAGATGGTATTGTACTGCGGCACATGTTTCGTGCAGTACTCCATCATGTCGGTGATAAGTCGAATGGACGGCCGCGGCGGGAAGATGAATTCCTTCTGCGCGATATACTCTTTGAGAATATCGTTTTGCAGTGTGCCGCGCACCTGATCAAACGGTACTTTCTGCTTTTCGGCAACCGCCAGATACATGGCCAACAGGATCGAGGCCGGCGAGTTGATCGTCATTGAGGTTGAGACCTGCGACAGGTCGATATCGCCGAAAATGATCTCCATATCCGCCAGCGTATCCACCGCCACACCGCACTTGCCGACTTCGCCAAGCGAGCGCGGATGATCCGAGTCATACCCCATCAGGGTCGGAAGGTCAAACGCGGTCGAGAGCCCGGTACCACCCTGGGCAAGGATATATTTGAACCGTTCATTGGTCTGTTTTGGGGTCCCCATTCCGGCAAACTGGCGCATCGTCCAGAGTTTGGTCCGGTAGAGAGTGTGATGGACACCACGGGTATATGGATACTCTCCGGGGAGCCCTATCTTCTCGAAATAGTGCTCATCGCGATCGGCGCCTTTTACCTTGTCCGGCGTATACAATTCATCGATATCGACACCGGAAATAGTGAAAAAGCGGGGGAGTGAACGTTGCTTGCGAAATCGCTCGGCAACGGAGCTCCAACTGGTTAAACGGGCCCGGAGGTTTTCCAAAAACTTCTTACTGTACATACAGGCAAATCTCCAATTCGCAATAAGTCTTAACTATACTACGTTTGCCGGCCAAACGCAAGCGGAAGAGCGCCGCCAAACTTGCCGCATCAGCCCTATAACTTGCTGATTACTATCTATTTACCGGACAGGCGGAGGACTTGTCAATACCCCCGGACCTCTTTCTGGTTGACACCGAGTGCGTCGTCTGGCAGAATGCCTTCCATGTCCGACATCCGAAAAGTCGCGAGCAGTCACCATTGGTTGATCGCAGGCATATTCTTTCTGGCGCTCGCTCTGCGTATAGCCTTTCTGCTGGCGATGAGATCAGAGGTCGATAGCACACGTTGGCCGTACCTCACTCCGGATACCGCTCACTACATCGAGGCCGCGGCGGCGATACATGACTCGGGCAGTTTCTCGTCGCTTGGCGTTCAGACCTTCGGGCCGGGATATCCACTCTTTCTTGCGCTCTTGCGTCTACTGACCGCGCATTCTCCGATAGTCATGATGTTGGCGCAGATATTTCTGAGTGCTTTCATTTCTGTTTTGTTCGCGTGGTGGGCACTGCAGTTGACCCATGACTTTAGAATCGCCTGGATCACAGGGTTGCTGAACGCGTTCTCCTTGACGGCCATTTCCCTGGCCAACATCTTTCTGAGCGAGACACTTTTTGTGGCACTCATAGTCGGTGGTGCGCTGCTGTTACTATCTGCCATGAAGCGTTCACACTACTTGTTGGCGGTTACGGCGGGTCTGTTGTTTGGCCTGGCGACCTTGACTCGCTCAATGGGAGTCGGTCTGCCGGCTGTCATGTTGGCACTGGCACTGCTGGGCGGCAGAGCTCGGTTGTTCCCGCGACTGAAGATAGGCGCGGTTTCCGTTCTCGCGGCTGTCGTCGTAATGATATTCTGGAGTACCGCATTTTCGCCTGACTCAGCGCGAGTGACCGGCGCTGTCCCGAGCGCAATGGCACGAATTGTCCGTGCTGTCGAGGCATCAGACAGCGGCACTTCGCGCAAGCAGGCCACGGCCAAGCTCGCCATCGATTGCCTCAAGCATGCAAATGATTCGACGGGAGATTTCTATAGTTCCGAGCGTTTCCTGATCACCCGCCGATTTCAGCATCTTTTGGCGGATCGGCCGGGAGTCGTGGTTATGACCATCGTCACCAATATACGCGACAATATTGCCAATGAATTTGGGACACTTAGTGTGCAGATACCTAGTTTCGCCTCTACCTACGAGACGATTCGTATCGTGAGCGCAAAGAAGGGACTCAACTATCGAGTGCTCCTGCTATCTATACTAGGCGCACTGATTCTGCTCAGACGCAAGGAGTACCAACTCTGCTTCGCGCTTTCACTCATCTTCACTTACTTTGCGCTCGTTTCCGGGTTCTCCGACAGTCAGACCTCTCGCATCTTCTACCCCGCCCAGATGGCATGGGGGATTCTGGTCTCAGTCGTGTTGTTGGCAATGTATGATTGGGGGAAGAAACGATGGTCAGGCCGTGGTCAGCGGCTGACAAGCTGACCGGGTGAATCAGCCGTTGCGTTCAGATTTGAATCGCTGATACAGCTCTTCGCCGACTCGGAATGGGTTGGTCTTGCCAGCCAGGATATCATTGACCGTCGACTCAAACTGAGTATGGGCTCGCAACTGGTCAAGATATTCCTGCTGGAAACGCCATTTGAGAATGGACAGTATCTTTCGTTCGATCTGTCTTCGACGGTGATTCGCGAATTGACCATTCGCCTTGGTGAAATCGACAAACTTCTGGATCTCCCCATGCAGCTTGTCAATCCCTTTCCGGTTGACCGCTTCGGTCGCGATGACACTTGGCGCCCATTTCCCCTCAACCCGTTTGCGGGTTTCCATTGCCATGCGTAGTTCCGCGCCGATGCGTTCCGCCCCCGGACGATCCGACTTGTTGACGCAGAAGATATCCGCGATCTCCATCAGTCCGGCCTTCATCGTCTGCACCGCGTCGCCTGATTCCGGCACAATCACGACCACGACAACATCACAGGTATCGATGATATCCAGTTCCACCTGACCGACACCGACGGTCTCGATAAGTGTGATGTCGAACCCGAAGGCGTCGTAGACGACCGTCACGTTGTCTGTTGCGGCGGCAAGTCCGCCAGTCGCGCCACGTGTCGCCATCGAGCGGAAATAAACAGAACCATCGGTCGGGAACTCATTCATCCGGACCCGGTCGCCCAGAAGCGCGCCGCCGGTGAACGGCGACGAAGGATCCACCGCGATGATCCCCACCTTATATTTAGTTTTTAGGAATTCATGGGTGAGTTGATTGACAATCGTCGATTTCCCCGAGCCGGGCGGCCCGGTGACACCGATGCGAAGTGCCTTGCCGACCCGCGGGTACAACTGCTCCAGCGTCTGCAGATATCCATCGGTCCGGTTCTCTACCTGCGAAACCAGTCGCGAGAGAGATCGGATATCCCCCTGAAAGAACAGATCGAGCAGGCTCATGCGTACCGCGGCGACATATCTCCGACTGTCAGTTTAATATCCCGCAGCCGGATCTGGATCTGCGTGTTGTCGTTGTACGTGTTGTATTCCACCGCGTAGACGATATCGACCAGGCATCCCTTATCCGAGATCGTCTGCGCCATATCACCGAATCCGAAACCGATCGCGTCAAAAAGCGCGTCCCCTTTGCGAATCTTCAGTTTCAGATGGTTATTTCCAACCGTATACGGCGTCCCGACCACTTCGCAATTGCGGGTCAGAAAGATCGGGCGCATGTTCATCGGGCCGAACGGCGAGAACGCCTCTATCGCGTCCATGAACTCATCGGTGATCTCGCTCAGTTCGATCTCCAGATCGATAAAAAGCTTCGGCACGATATCTTCCGGAGTGAGGAATTTACTTGAGACCTCGCGGAATTTCTCGCGGAACTCGGGGATATTCTCCGGCTTTATCGACAACCCTGCCGCGTACTTGTGACCGCCGTACTTTATCAGGAGATGTTCGCACTCTTTTAATGCTTCGCAGAGGTGGAAACCGGGTATTGAACGCGCCGACCCCTTCCCCTCGCCATCGGAGATCGCGATCATGACGGTCGGCAGGTGGTATCGTTCGACCAGTCGGCTGGCGACGATCCCGATCACTCCCTGATGCCATCCTTCGGCGGCCAGAACGATCGCCCTGTCGGCGGCGAGGTCACAGACTTCGTGCATCTGCGCCAATGCTTCGTTGAGAGTTTTTTCGTCGATCTCTTTCCGTCGACGGTTTTCCGAGTCAAGTTTGCGGGCGATATCCTGCGCCTGGCGCTCATCGCGGGTGGCCAATAATCTGATCGCCTGACGTGCATCGCCCAGCCGCCCCAATGCGTTGATGCGCGGAGCGAGAATGAAGACCACCTGGCCGGTGCTGATATCTTTCCCCATCAATCCGGAGACGAACGCCAGTGATTTCAGGCCCGGCTTAGTCGTCCGCGCGATCTGTCGTATGCCAAACTTGGTGAGAATGCGGTTTTCACCGATTAGCGGCACGATATCCGCCGAGGTCCCCAGCGCTACGAGATCTAGATGCTCTTCCAGCTCCCGTTCATCCTGATTCAGTCGGTGATACAGCGCCTGCGCGAACTTGAAGGCAACACCTACACCCGATAACTCGCCGCCGTATTCACACCCAGGCTGTTTGGGATTGATGATCGCGGTGGCTCGGGGAATAGACATCCCCGGCTCATGGTGGTCGGTCACCACCACATCGATCCCCTGTGAGATCGCGTAATCTATCTCTTCGACCGCGGTAATGCCGGTATCGACCGTGACGATCAGGCTGACGCCTTGCTGTTTAGCTTCGTCAATCCCCTCCAGCGAAAGACCGTAGCCTTCGACCAGACGGTTTGGCAGATAGAATGTCACCTGCGCGCCGAGCTTGTTGAGGACCATGTACAGCAGCGCGGTGGCGGTGATGCCGTCAACATCGTAATCGCCGTAGATCATCACTTTTTCATTGGCGAACAGCGCCTGGGTGACCCGATTGATCCCGGCTTCCATCCCAACCATTTCAAAGGGATCTTTGAGATCCGTCATCTTGGGATGCAGGAATCGCTGGATAGTCTCGGCGGTATTGATCTGGCGGTTGACCAGGATCTTGGTGACATTGAGGGGCAAATTGGCCTCGGTGGCCAATCTGGTCACGGCGTTGGAATCCGGTTCCGAGGCGAGCACCCATTTCAGGGCGTGCGACCTCTGTGCCCAGGTCATGAAAAGCCTCCACGTGCTATGAAGGCGTGGAAAGCAGGAGATAAGCCGAGTTCTGTGAATCCCGTCTGAGGGGACCAACAGTCATTTCTCTCGATCGCATGTCACCATGCGACTCAGGCGGCCTACCCGGGAATGATAGCGGGGCGAATCAACCCCTCTTCCCCTATTTGGCCTTGCTCCAGGCGGGGTTTACCACGACACCCGTTACCGCGTGCCGTCGTAGTCTCTTACACCACGTTTTCACCCTTACCCGCCTTGCGGCGGGCGGTCTGTTTTCTGTGGCACTTTCCGTCGGATCACTCCGCCCTGACGTTATCAGGCGCCTCGATTCTCCGGAGCTCGGACTTTCCTCACTTTAAATTGACTCTAAAGCGCGACTGTTTCTCCTGCTTTTCGCGTCTTCGTTATCAGACTATATCACAAACAAACAACATTCAATATTTGAGGCAACCACTTACTGGCGCCGTGAATAGTTCGGTGACTCTTTGCTGATTGTCACCGAATGCGGGTGGGATTCGGCCACACCGGCCGAGGTTACCACCACCATTTGCGCCTTTTCGCGCAGTTCTTTCAGCGAACCGGCCCCCGCCAGCCCCATTCCGGCCCGAAGCCCCCCGACCAACTGGAAAACCAGGTCGGTCAGCTTTCCTTTATAGGGCACACGCCCTTCAATCCCTTCCGGAACCAACTTGGAGGCTTCATCCTCATGTTCCTGGAAGTAACGGTCTTTCGACCCTTGCTGCATCGCTCCCAGCGAGCCCATGCCGCGATATACCTTGAACGACCGCCCCTCAAAGAGAACGGTCTCACCCGGAGATTCTTCTACTCCGGCCAATAACGAGCCAACCATCACCGCCGCACCGCCGCTGGCGAGCGCTTTGGTGATATCGCCTGAGTAGCGAATACCGCCATCCGCGATACACGGTATGCCTGCCTTATCCGCTGCCTCGACCGCGTTCATCACGGCCGTCACCTGGGGCATTCCCGCGCCGGTTACAACGCGTGTGGTGCAGATTGAGCCTGGTCCAATACCGACTTTCACGCTATCGGCACCGGCATCGATAAGCGCTTTTGCGCCATCGCCGGTCGCTACGTTCCCCGCCATGAGCGGGACACTACTGTATGATTTCTTCAGGAACGAAACGGCATCCAGCACACCCTTGCTGTGGCCGTGCGAGCTGTCAACGACCAGCAGATCAACACCGGCCGCTATCAGACGTTCCGCCCGCTCCTTCAATTCCCGTTCAGAGACTCCCACCGCCGCCGCAACACGCAACCGACCGCGCTGATCCTTGCAGGCGAGTGGAAACTGCTCTTCCTTGGAGATATCTTTGACCGTTATCATGCCGCGAAGTTTTCCGTCGCGGTCACGAATAAGCAACTTCTCTATCTTGTGCTGCTGGAGTTTGGCGATCGCCAGCTCGTTGAGCTTCCGTTTGTCGTTTTCGTGATGTCCCGTCGTGACGAAATCAACCCCTTCTGTGACCGTCACAAGCTTGTCTTCTTTGGTCATCACATCGGCGATCTTCACCCCGTGATCTTTAAGGAAGCGAAGGTCGCGGTTCGTCAGTATTCCGACCAATCGGCCATCCGGCTCGGTGATCGGCACGCCTGAAATGGAATAGTGGCGCATAACTCGCAGGGCATCGGCGACGGTTTGGTCAGGGCGGAGCGTATACGGATCGGAGATCATCCCCGACTCGGAGCGTTTGACCTTGTCGACTTCGAGCGCCTGGCGTTCCGCGGTCAGGTTTTTGTGAATGACCCCGATGCCGCCTTCTCGGGCGATCGCGATCGCCAGTTTTGATTCAGTGACTGTATCCATGGCAGCCGAGATCAGCGGGATATTCAGCGTTATCCCCTTGGCGATGGTGGTGACCAGGCTTACATCTTTGGGCAGAACCTGAGAGAGTGCCGGAACCAACAGCACGTCATCGTAGGTCAACGCTGGTTTTTCAATGATCTTCGCCATACTTCCATCCCGTAGCTCAGCCGGTCATTCCCTGGCCGGTTACTGCGATTCTCCTTCGTCCCAGTACAACATGCTGCCGCAATTGTCACACGTGCAGATGCGATCGGCCCGCTTGATCTCCTGGATCTTCTTGGGCGTTAGGCCCTTGTAGCAGGCACCGCAGGCCCGTTTGCGAACCATCACCACCGCCTGGCCGCCCTTCCCGCGACGGACGCGTTCATACGTGCTCAACGTCGGACGGGAGATCAGGTTTATCACATCCTGTCGCGAAGAGACCTTCTGGGATATCTTCTCTCCGATAGAGTCGATCCGCTCCTGCAGGATGCCAAGCTGCTTGGCATTATTCTCTTTGACCTGCCCCTGCTTTTCTTCGAGCCCGGCGATCTCTTTTTGCGCGGTGGTGATGACCTCGATCGTCTCAAGCAACTCGGTCTCGTGTTGCGAGATGGAGTTCTTGATGCTGTCGATCTCGGCTATCAACGCGTCATATTCCTTGTTCGTTTTGATCGTCATCATCTGCTGCTGGTAACGCGCGAGGTCGGCCTCTTTCGATTTAACCTCCAGCTCCAACTGCTTCTGGCGCAATTGCGCGTCTTCAAGTCGCTGCCTGGCATCGGTGAGTTTCTGCTCGGTCTCGCGGATCTCGCGATTCAGATTCTCCATCATGTCGGGGAGGTATTCTTTAGAACGCTCCAGTTCGCCGAGATCATAGTCGATCACCTGAAGTTTGAGTAGCAACTCCAGATCGCTCTGCATCGAGACCTCCTTCATTCCGCTATCCATCATACCCTGGCCTTTCGGCATAAAAAAACGCATTCGCTGACGTGGTCAGGAATGCGTTCTTAACTGCTCCGTTATGGGCAAGCCGGAGTGTTTGGGCATGATCCCCAGCGGTCCGGCATGATCGCGTTTTGTATTAATCACACTCTTCATCATTTCAATTGGGCAATACTGGACTCGAACCAGTGACCTCTCGGATGTGAACCGAACGCTCTAACCAGCTGAGCTAATTGCCCGCTCAGTATTTCCTCATCACCCTTTCGGGCCATATGGGCCCTGCAGGGCTCGAACCTGCGACCCGCTGATTATGAGTCAGCTGCTCTAACCGACTGAGCTAAGGGCCCTTCGTAACTTAGTCTTGTATGATACGAACCCTTATCCGTAACGTCAAGCCCTCACCCGTGACTTTTCTAACAATGCGCCAACACTCCGGTTCCCTGTTGTCCAACATCAGGTTACCGAATTCAACCAACCTGTAATTGAGGGGAGGTTCCGGTCTAAACCACCGGAAGGACCATGTTCGGGTCAAACCGTTCTTTGATCTTGCGAGAATAAACCGCGTCCGTCGCCGAGTTATCTGTCCGAAGCCCGCGAATTGTCGGCTCCCGATCGATCCCCTTTTGCCGCAGGCCCGCATACTCATGAGCCGCGCTCACCGGCATCACCCGGAATGTCGCATCCACCACCAGACCTAACAGCCCCCAGGAACCGGCAAAGATCTTGACGATATCATATCCCGAAACCGATTTAAAACAGACCGACCCCGGACGAATGATCTCCCCTTCCGGCGTCACAATGGTCGCCATGATCAGGTAACGCTTGATGGGAAGGTCATGCCCCAGATGGTCCGCGCTCAGATTGACCGCGATCGCTCCTCCCACTGAGCCGACATACGGCAATGAAGAATGCGGGAGAAACAGACCTCGCTCAGACTGATGAAGATTGATCTCACGGAGTGGATAGCCTGCCCCGGCCTTGACATAAAAATCTTCGGGCGCAACTTCGATCAATTGATTGAGGCGGTCGGTCCGGATCGTTACCATCCCCGCAAACCGCTCTCCGACCGGATCGATATTGTTGCCGAAACTCGTGATGAAGGTTTTCTGGCCATGCTGATTCAGCAGACGGAAGAAATGAGCCGCCTCTTCGGCCGACTCCGGGTGGAAAGTCGGGATCGACTTCTGGTAGGTCAGCCGATCCTCCGGAAACTCGGATCGGACTATCTCAACAAACCGCTCGATATCTGGCATGTCCGAAGGAAATGGAATTTCGCGCCGATGTCAATTCCCCCCGCTATCGGCCGCATCCGGTTTGGACCCTTCCAGAATGATCCCTTTGTATCGCTGGTACAGGTACGAAACCGCCAACAGAATGACTCCAAGCCCGATAAACGAGAATATCCGGTACAAGGTCTCCAGGAACGACAGGTCATAGATGAAAATCTTGAGGATGGTTATCCCGAAAAGCACGAATGCGACAATGCGCAGGAGTCTCGCCCGCTTCCAGATGCCAAGGACCATCAGGATGATGGAAAAGGCCAGCCAGACTCCCGAAAGGGTGAGTTGCTGCAGGTCGACCAATCGACCAAGTTGGTCGAGGTCGGTAGTCGAATTCATCACCGCGTATTGGAGACGGTCATATTCATTCCAGGTCTCCGCGGTAAAAAGGAATAGCAGCACCGCCAACGCGGCCAGATAGAACCCAGCGGATAGCTGCTTGAGGGAATCGGTGGCAGGTAGCCACTTACCGAGAAGTCTCGCTCCTATGACCAGAGATGCCACTATCAGCACCAGGGTCGCGCAGCGCGCATTGAAGAAGAGTTGGAAATGCGCGATCGGTTTATAGTCGAACCCAAGCATGAGAGCGGTCATTACCGCCAGGGCTATCGATACTACTCCCACCACCACTAGCGGCTGGTTCTTTCTCTGGGCTCCGAACCAGACCAGGGGCAATGAGTAGATGGCCCAGATCGATGCCAGTACGAGCGCACGCAGGTACTCCGGCGTGATCGATTCCTGACCGGTTGTCAGCATGATCTGTTTGCGGAAATAGTCAGTCGTTTCGACGGTCAGCAGCAGGAAGATTACCGCCGTCCACCCGACTGTCAGCGCCGGCACGACCACCTTGTCGGATTCCGCCGTGAGCCTCTTTGATGCTACCCACGCGCCGGTCGCCAAACAGAGCGCGTATACCACCATCGCCAATGCGCGCTCATGGAACAGCAATCTGAACTGCAACGCATTCTCCCACCGCATGGTATTGTCCTGGAGCAGAAGTGCGATCGCGCTGACACAGAGAAAACAGAGTCCGGCAACCCAGAGCTGGCGCGACTGCTTCTGAACTCCCCACCAGAAAACGACCAGTGCTTCGATTGACCACGCGATCACCATCCAATAGTCGTCCAGGAAATCGAACGTCGCCAGTGCCAGCATCGCCACGGCAGATATGGCATATTGAACGCGAAACTGCTCGCTGCTCAATTGCCGATTGGTCGTGACAAAATGAATTCCCAGGTAAAGGGCCGCAACCGCAAGACTGATGATCCCGCACTCCGTATCCAGCACGCGCAAGTCAGCCTGAATATGAATGGATAGCGCGTAGAAGATCAGATTTGCGGCCGACGCGCCCCGCAGCAAATCGATCTGTCTGACCTGCTTGAGTTGGGCGAACATTTCCGAAGCGAGAAACGCGACCAGCCAGAGTGAGAGGAACAGCGCGGTTATGGGCCAGGAGAGACTCTCTCCGTATTGGTCGTGCCACGTGAAATAGATGAGGTATGTCGCAACCAGACTCATTCCGTGGAGTAGCGTCCAATTTCGCCTGAAAGCGACGATCGCCAGCACTCCTATATTCAGTGCGGTCAGATACGACAGCAAACCTACCGCGTTGGGATGGTCAGACTGCAGGAGGAACGGTGTCAGAAATCCTCCGGCCCATCCCAAAAGTGCGATAGCCAGCGAATCGTATCGTATCCCTTGCCAGAATGCGACCGCCGTTACGGCCGCCATCATCCCGAACGCCACCGGCTGCGACACTAGATGATAGAAATTGAACGATGCGTACACCGAAAGATAGAGGATCGCGATCCCCGCACCCAATATCCCCTGTGAAAAGACTGCCAACCCTTTCTTGTGGCTGAGCCCTCCAAGCACGAGCAGTCCCGCGCCAAGTGCTCCGCCCATGAGCACACGGACAGATTCAGATATCCAATTATTATCGAACGCGTATTTGAGGAAGAACCCAACGCCGATTATCAGCGCCAGCGCACCAATGCGATTGAGCAGTTTCCCGCCGACCAGCGCTTCCCACTCCTGCTTGGTTCGGGAGGGTGGTTCCGGCTCGCGAAGACTTTTGGGGATGTACACCGGCCGTGGTTGAGCAATCGACCCTGTCGGTGGCGGCGGCGGTGGAGTCGAATCCGTAGCCGCCCTGGCTGGTTCCGCCATCGTCTCTGCCAGTGGCTGCTCGACGACCGGTCCTGATGCTAACTTAACCGGTTCCTTCGTGCGAAGTTTTTGCAGTTCCTCCTCCAGGTACCGAAGTCGCCATTCCATCTGCCGGAATCGCCCGACAAACACAAACAGGGTTAGCGGTACTCCGACCACCAGCCCAAGCGCAAGGAGAGTGAGAATTACTTCCATGACGGATCTTCCCTGAAGAGAAACGTGATATCGACCTGCGTCGACCTGATCAGCCCGGATCAGAACCGAGGGTAAGCTAGTCATCCGAGTGCAGGATGGTCAACTAAAAGAGATTTCCCCCGCTCACGCAAAAATCCTCGTAATATCACCTGATTTTATCCTGTTCACTCCATGTACAGACTTCTCGATCTGAACGGACAATCTCGTTTCGTCGTGGACGAAGCACTCAATATTCCATCTGCTCTCCCGATATCTGACTCATCGGAACTATTAACCAACCCAAGGGGACTAACATGTTCACCTATCAGAGATCTCGCATTCTTATCTGCGTCTGCTGCCTTCTGACCGTAGTGATCGCCTGCAGCAAAGACAAAACAACCCAGCCGACCACGCCGAACGGCAACCCGATTGAAATGGTCGATGTCTCCGCCATCATCGAGCAGGTCGCTCCGCCCGAATTCGTCACCCCGGTCGGTGCGCCGACCACGATCGATTCCGCCTGGTTGTACGGAGACTATCCGCTTCTTGAGTCAGTGTTCGGTTCCCATGAACCACAGGCCCTGTATTCCAATATCAATGAATTCAAGCTCTCCTATGATATCATTTCCTCGACCCTTCTGGTGGATGCCAATGGCGACATCGTCCTCGGCACCTATGTCGATTCCCATCTGGTAGAGATGGGTCCGAGTGAAACTATCATGATGCACTTCACCGCCGTCGCCTCGGCACTGAGCGGACCGACTCCGGTCCCGGTCCCTTCGCAGGAAGTGATCGGTACGGAGATGGATGTTGACTATCTCATCAGCGTTACGGTGACCGAGATGCCGGGTGCAGTCATCCGTATCGGTTTCACGCTGAATGACACACTGCAGACGATCGCCCAGTGGGATGAAGGGACCAGCAACGACGACGAGCAGACTCGACTCGTCTATTCTTCACTCGACCTGCGCGACTCGACTTTCACGTTCAAGGGCCAGGGCTATTGCCAGCATCCGGTAAATGATCAATGGCCCAATGGCGACCGCTTCTGCTGGGCGTACAATATTACGTCAGAAGCCAACTCCGATTTTGCGTATCGGATGGCCTGCTCGTCCGAAGGCGGCACGTGGTCATTCCGCCACTGCTATCTCGGCGGCGGGAGTAAGGATACCGAATTCGCCATGAAGTACCGGTCGTACAATCCGGTCGACGCCACAGTGTGCGATTCATCCTGGATGAAAGACCAGGTCTTTGGACCGAACTACAGCGAAGGTACCGGTCTGGTTACAGACTACGATACGTACACCAACGATGCTCTGCTCTACCCGCGCTCGGCCGTACCTGCGGCGATGATCGCCAATCCCTGGGCGGAGTGAGCATTAAAAAGAAATCCTAGGTCGCGAGTCCGATGAAGCCGGGCTTGGGCCGCGGTACTATTCCGACCCCCAAGAGAAAAGCCCCGAAATCCTCGGGGCTTTTTCTTTGCCGTGATATTCAGACAGGATCAGACTTTGGCCGCCTGCCGGTTCGCAGTCGCAAATCCTGCATACTCCACATCTTCCTGCTGAATATGGTTGATCAGCCAGAGATTGAGGAAATTGAGCAGTGTGTTCGGCGTGACCAATTCACCTTTTTCGATGCGGGTCTGATACTCAACCACCTTGCGGGTCAGTTCATCGTGCAAACGTTTGTGCGCGTCGTAATTCGGATACTTGATCGACAGCATGAACGACTCTTCCGCCGCGAAGTGGCGTTTTGTGTAGCTCACCAACTCCCCGAGGATCGCGTTGATCTGGTCTTTTGCCCGCCCGTGCGTCATTGCTTCGTGCAACTTGTTGACCAGATTGACCAACTGCTGATGCTGCAAATCCATCGCGGCTACATTCACCGACAACTTGTCATTCCACGTAATGAACGGCATAGATGCAACTCCTTGTTTGTTCGTCGAAGCGCCGTGTTTAGAGAAAGTTGTCGGTGCGAAACAGAGAAAAGTCAAGAGGAAAGACGCTTGTACCTGCAGTCGCTCCACAGCGTGTGCATCACCTGAACAGGCGATACTGGTATCTATTACTCTGGATTATCTGAATCCTAAAATGGCCCGGTTCAAGCCATTTTCCGCGCAACCGCCTGGATCGTGCAGAGCCGACTATCTCCAAGACAGTGCCGCAAGTTCTCCATCTTCTTCTTGGCGGTCTCCCCCATCACGATCATGGGACTGAGAAGGGGCATAGTTGCCTGACGCGCCTTGTCAGCCATCCGTTCGAACCAATCAAGCGTTCGAAGAGTGGTGTCCTCCCACTCGATCATCCGCATCCCCTGTCCCTCGATTATCGCGCTGACATACTCCGGATAGGTGAGGAAACTGTACGATGGATCCTCCGCCCAGGGCATCGGGTAAGTTGGCATCTCATCCCCCTGACGAAAGACATCGTGGAACAGAAACTTCCCTCCGGGTTTCAGGACACGAATAATCTCAGCATAGAATTGACGCTTCGCCTCGATATTCATCTGCACATGCTCAGTCCAGACGATATCAAATGAACCGTCCGAAAACGGCATCTGCAGCGCGCTGCCGTGCTGAAACGCGATACTGCTATCCATCCCGACCAGCTTGGTCAGGCTCTCCGCTGCATCTATGAACTGGTGCGTGAGGTCGATTCCGGTTACGTGAGCACCAAACGTCTGAGCGAGGAAGCGCGATGATCCGCCGATACCACAGCCGACATCGAGCACGCGCCATCCCGGCTGCCACTCGATCCGGTTGGCCAGTTCGACTGTCCCCTCGCGGCCTCGCAGATGAAACTCATCGACCGGTGCGAGGTCATCGAGCGTCAGGTGATCCATATCTTTCCCCTGGTCTTTGAGCGCCTGCAGAATGCGGGCGAGGATATCCCCGTGCGCGTAATGATGTTCGATCGTGGTGACATTCGGTTCCATTCTGGTCTCCTCTGTCAGGTCCAGCCCCTAAGGCCGAAGATAGAGCACATTTGTCTATTTTGGCAAGTGCTTTGTCCCCCAATGCGGGCCCGCATCGAATCCACCTTGCGTCGTGGCTCCCGGTAGCGTATTGTTTTGTAGGACCGATCGTCCACGTTCATGCATCTCAGCCGGAGAATATGGAGGGCACTATGCCTCGCTCTACTTTCATCCTGGTGTTGAGTCTCGCCGTCATCATGCAGGTCACGCCATCCACGGCTCAACAATTGTCGTCTGTTCTCTGTCCCTGCCAGTCGCGGCAGATTTGGGCGGCCATCCCGGTCGGCAGTACGTTCACTCTGGCCGCTGATACTGTCCCACCGCCTTTCAAGTCTCCCTCGACGGCATTCAAGTATTCTCTCTGGGGGACAATTGCTCCACTCCCAACTTTGGTCCTGACTCTCCCCGCGATAATCGTCGGGCCGTCGCTGGGGTATTTTTATGGCGGCATGCCGGGGCGTGCTTGGCTTGGTATCGGCCTTCGTACGGCAGGATTGGGCGGTATGGTCTCATCGTTTGCGATTTGCGGATGGGATTGCGGACCGGGCGACAGCGGTTACGATATCGCCTGGGCGGTCTTTCTGGCTGGAGGTGGTTTAACAGTGGTGTCGGCGATTGTTGATATCGCGTCGGTGAAGGGGGATATCAGAGAGCGAAATGAAAAGCTCGCGGCGAAAGCTCAACTCACCGCTGGCCCGATGTACTTTCCGATGACGAAGACGGTGGGTGTGGGCTTGGCACTGCGGTTTTGACGGTAGATCCACTCACCGATAGGAAGACAAAACCCCCGGCTCTTGCGAACCGGGGGTTGTTCTCTACATTCTGGATTCCAGCTTTCGCCGGAATGAGGCACTATTTGCCTTTGGAGACTTTCTTCTTCCGGAGGCGTTCCGGCGTAACCGGCCAAATCCCAAGCCAACCATTGCAGGGGATGGGGCGTTTATATCGTTTTGGGGACCGTAGAAAATAACTGAACTTTCCGTTCCGCCGTCTGCTCCGCGGTGTCTCTTTGACTTTGTACATGAAGACCTCTCCAATGATGCACTTTGTAATGGGAGAATATGTACCATCACGTTCGGTCTTCAAGAAACGCCTGTGTCTCCCCACGTCATCCCAATACACCGTACTTGAGGCATGGATAAGAAGTGGTCCTGAGTGTTTTGAACGTACTTGGCGGTACTCTATCTTTTTCTTACCTGCAAGCACTAGGTCCGCATACGGCTGCCTAATTGAGATGGCTTTCTTATGAACCGGTCTCGTAGCGGGTAGTCTTCTTTTCGCCATGGACTCAGCCCTCCTCTTGAGCTATGAAGAATTGATCAAGAATAGTATTAGTTCATTTCTATTATAGGCATTTGCATCGGTTTTCGCAATGCACGAAAACAGGACAATTGTGATCTCGGCCGAGGCTTATGAGCGGGGCTGAGATTATCGGCAATAAAAAAGGCACCAATCATATTGGTGCCTTCATTGTATCCAGTACTAATTCGACTTAGTACATGTCGCCCATGCCGCCGCCCGGCATCGGAGGCATCGCCTTCTTCTCTTCCGGCTTGTCAGCGATGACAGCTTCGGTCGTCAGAAGAAGTCCGGCGATCGACGCGGCGTTTTCGAGCGCCGTGCGAGTCACCTTGGTCGGATCGATCACGCCGGCCTTCATCAGGTCTTCGAACGAATCCGTGTCGGCATTGTATCCGAACGCATCCTTCTCGGACATGACGCGGTTAAGCACAACTGAACCCTCGACACCAGCGTTGATAGCGATCTGGCGAAGCGGCTCTTCGATGGCGCGACGGATGATCTTCACACCCACCATCTCTTCATCGGTGGCCTTGACGGAATCGAGCGCCTTGATAGTGCGGAGCAGGGCCACGCCGCCACCCGGCACGATACCTTCTTCGACCGCGGCGCGGGTCGCGTGGAGCGCGTCCTCGACACGAGCCTTTTTCTCTTTCATTTCGGTCTCGGTCGCGGCGCCGACATTGATCACCGCCACACCGCCGGCCAGCTTGGCCAGACGTTCCTGCAGTTTCTCACGGTCGTAATCAGAGGTGGTATCCTCGATCTGCTTGCGGATCTGACCGATACGAGCCTTGATATCTTCCTTCTTGCCGTTCCCTTCGACGATCGTGGTGTTATCCTTGTCGATCGAGATCTTCTTGGCGCGGCCAAGGTCGGTCATCACGGCGTTCTCGAGCTTGAAGCCGAGTTCTTCGGAGATGACCCGGCCACCGGTCAGGGTAGCGATATCTTCGAGCATCGCTTTGCGGCGATCACCGAAGCCCGGCGCCTTGACGGCGGCGACCTTCAGCGTACCACGCAGTTTGTTGACCACCAGGGTAGCGAGAGCCTCGCCCTCGATATCTTCGGCGATGATCAGCAACTGACGGCCGGACTGGGCGACTTTCTCCAGCACCGGGAGAAGATCCTTCATCGAGGCGATCTTCTTGTCATGGATCAGGATCAGCGCGTCTTCGAGCACCGTCTCCATTGAATCGGGATCGGTCACGAAATACGGGGAGACATAGCCGCGATCGAACTGCATTCCTTCGACCACTTCGAGCTTTGTCTCGGCGGACTTGGATTCTTCAACCGTGATGACGCCATCCTTGCCGACTTTTTCCATCGCTTCGGCGATCAGGTCGCCGATATGACGGTCGTTGTTGGCGGAAATGGTGCCGACGTTGGAGATCTCCTGGCGGCCGGAAACCGGCTTGGACATCTTCTTGATCTCGTTGGTCACAGCGCCGACGGCGAGGTCGATACCGCGCTTGATGGACATCGGGTTGTACCCGGCGGTCACGGACTTGAGACCCTCACGGAAAATAGCCTGAGCGATCAGGGTCGCGGTGGTCGTACCGTCACCGGCGACATCGGAGGTCTTGGAAGCAACCTCGCGCACCATCTGGGCGCCCATATTCTCAAAATGATCTTCGAGCTCGATCTCTTTCGCCACGGTCACACCGTCTTTGGTGATGGTCGGGGAACCGAACTTCTTCTCTATCGCCACATTGCGGCCGCGGGGACCCAGGGTCACCTTGACGGCATCAGCCAGCTTATCCACGCCCTGTTTGAGGCGGGTGCGGGCAGTCGTATCGTATTCAATCAACTTTGCCATGGTATCATTAACTCCTTAATTGTTTCCCGACTCGGTTAGGCTTTCTGAATGACCGCGAAAATGTCGGATTCGCGCATGATCAGGTACTCTTCACCGTTGACCGTCACTTCGGTCCCGGAATACTTCCCGTACAGAACGCGATCACCCTTCTTCACTTCGAGCGGCGTACGCTTTCCTTCATCAGAGGTGCGCCCCGGACCCACTTCGATGATCTCCCCTTCCATCGGTTTCTCTTTCGCGGTATCGGGGATGATGATACCACCGCGCTTCACTTCCTGCTCCTGGAACGGTCTGACCACAACACGGTCAGCAAGCGGCTTGATCTGCATAATTGAACCTCCTCAATGAGTTATTAGAAAATCTGGTTTTGACCTCTGGACCTGGAGGGTGGGTAGCTTTCCAGCGTCCCCACCAAACCGGGTTGCCTTACTCTCTCTATACCTTCGTCGTTGTTAGCACTCACTATTGGCGAGTGCTAACAATCCGTAGGATACCGATTAAACGCCGATTCTGTCAATATGGTTTCGCCTGAATTTGTGATTTTTTTCGCCTATTGGGGGCTGTGGTCTATCTTGGCCTGAAATAATAACTTACGGGACAGACAAAAGTGCGGCTAAATAGCTATTCCCGCGAAATTTATACAACATTTCCACCCGGCCGCCGTATCAGGACAAAACAATCGATTTCTACAGTCTGAGGATGAGGTGATCATGAAGCGGAACGTTCTTACCAAGATGCTGACTCTGGCATTTCTGACAATGGCTTTGCTGATATCCAGCGTGTCGGCCCAAACTAATTTTATGGGTGGTTTGCATTTTAATGCCGGCTTCCCCCAAGGTGATTTCAAGGATAATCTCGACCGCAATGCTTTTGGCGCGGGCGGGCAGTTTTTCTTTGCCCCGAGCCGTTCGCCATTTGCGATCGGTGTGGAACTGGGTGTGAAAAATTACGGTAACGAAAGCCGGAGAGAGCCGTTTTCAACTACTATCCCGGATGTCACCGTGAAGGTCGAGACATCAAACAATATGGTGGATGGCTTCCTGATCTTCCGGGCGCATGTCCCGAGCGGGCCGATTCGTCCGTATGTCGATGGTCTGGTTGGATTCAATTATCTGTTCACCGAGACCAAGATCTCCGACGCCAGCGATGGTGACGAGGTTGCCAAGTCGACCAATCAGGATGACGCGGTTTTCGCATACGGTGCGGGTGGCGGTCTGATGGTTCAAATCTATGATGGCGGGAAGCGCGAAGGGAAAAAGCCATTCCAGATTCTGCTGGATGCCGGCATGCGCTATGTGATTGGTGGCGAAGCGCAGTATCTTAAAGAGGGTTCCATCCGCCGTGAGGGCGGCACTGTCACCTACGATTTGAGCGAGTCGAAGACCGATATGCTCCGCCTCCATGTAGGCATAGTCGGAAGATTCTAATTCTTGTCTTGGAGCGAGAACAAGAAACGGCGCCCTCGGGCGCCGTTTTTTGTTTTTGTCCATATGCAGCATATCGAGACTACTGTCTCGGCCGCACTCATCCAAAGCTCCGTTCGCGGCCGAGGGTCCGTCGAAGCACCGCGATCTGTCCGGCATGATAGAAGTCGTGCGCTTTAAGGAATAATACTGCTCCGAGGCGGGTGTCACTCCAGCCGGGCGCAATCTCGATCTCCACGCTCAGTTCGCCTTCATCCAGCAAGTCGAGAAACTCTACCACCATCCGCTGATAGTCGAATAACCGTTCGCGGACAGACTCAATGGAAGGGAACGCTTTCGGATCGGGGTGCATCTCCGCGCCGCGACGGAACAGCTCATGCCATCCCTCAGGGAGCGAGATATGGCCGCCCAGCAACTTGCCGGACAGCACGGTCGTGGTCAGGATATGCCCGGTCAGCCACTTGATATGGTTGCCGTAGCCTGGAATCGTGTGCATCGATTCTTCTTCGGAGATATCCTCCACCAGACGCCGAATCGCCCCATGCATAGTGACAAGATGTGAACGGAGAGCGTCGCGTGAGACTGACATAGTATTCTCCAGTGCAGATTTGTTCAGTTGAGATCGCCGATGAGGCGAAGGCCCTCGAGCGTCAGGGTCGGGTCGACCATCCGGACATGTTTCGAGTATTTTTCCATATTACAGGCCAACCCACCAGTGGCAACGACGGCGGCACGTTCGAAACCGGTCTCTTCGATTATCTTCTCGATGATGTAGTCGACCTGTCCGACGGTCCCGTAGAAAAGGCCAGACTTCAGCGCTCCGGCGGTTGATTTGCCGACCACGGTCGTGGGTGGTTCGATACGAACTTCAAAAAGACGCGCGGCCCGTCGAGCCAGTTCAGCCATCGAGGTCTCCGGCCCCGGGATGATCACGCCGCCGATATAGGCGCCGTTCGCGTTGACAATGTCAAAGGTCGTGGCGGTCCCAAAATCGACAATAATGATCGGTCCGCCAAACCGAGTGTATCCGGCGACCGCATTGGCTATTCGGTCCGCGCCGACTTGGTCGGGCTGGTCAATTTGGATGGTAATGGGAAGTTTGATATGCGAAGAAACCACCACCGGCACACAGCCAAAGTACTTCTTCGCCATCGTCTCGAAAGTCGGCGTCAGTGGAGGGACAACTGAAGCGATCACGACCTTGTCGACCTCTTCGTTGGCGATCTTCATCCGCTCCAACAGGCCGGTGCAAAAGAACCCCGCCTCATCGGCGGTTAGCGAACGGTTCGAGGCAACGCGAAAATGGTCCTTGAGGGTGGTCCCTTTATAGACCCCTACGACGGTGTTGGTGTTGCCGATATCGATGGCCAGAAGCATGGGGAGAATATACCGGGGTGGCTGGGGAAGTCAACCCCGGTCAGTTCGGCTCAACTGTAGCCGGGTGTCTGGTTGCCGTGCTGCTGGGCTGTCCAGTAGTTGATCTTCTCGGCCGACTTGTACGCGTCCCACATCCCGTATATCCAGATGATGGGCGAGGTGATTATGCCGATCAGCACAATTATCATGATCAGCGAGATACCATACGCGATCATGAAGAGTATCCCTTTGCCGAGCTGGCCATTGTAGATCTGTCCGAGCCCCGTCCAGAAGAACGAAAGCACGGCGGCCAGGCCAGGATTCTTGTAATAGACCGGCGGTGATGGTTGTTGCATGGTCATCTCCTGCAATGGATTTCTTTGTTCAATCTACGTCGTTTACGTCAGATTATTCAATAAGTTTTTTGAAAGGCACCCTGCCTTCGGCTGTTGAGCCAGTTCTATGGTTGAATCGGGATTCCTCTCCCCCTATATTCAGATATGCGCCCGCCGACCTACCATCTGGGGGATGATTTTGACGCCAAGCTCACCGGTTTCGTCAACGCCATACAGTCGGCCTCAACTGAAGTCTTTTCGTCCGAATTCGGACAAATCGGGGAATTCGTGGCCATGGCCAATGCCGATGAGCGCGAACGGGATGACCATCTTTTGCGACGCACTCCCGCCGAGTTCTACCTGTTGGAAGCTATTGCCTGTAAGATGTATGATCAGGCCAACCGCGACGCGTTCAATCGCACCAAAGAAACGCTGATCATATTGCCGGACTGTTTGTCATTGCATAACCCGGATTGCTCCAAGCTCGATGGCCAATGGGGGGATGTTTGCCGCGGCTGCACCCCTGACTGTCAGGCGGATCGGGCGGTCCAACTCGCCTCCAGGTACAATGCCCGCGTTGTTTTCTCTAAACGGAAGCTCTCAGAACAACTTGAGCATTTCGATAAACAGAGCAAGAGCCTCGGCGTTATCGGTATCGCATGCCTCTTAATGCTGGCCGAGGGGATGCGAAGCGCGATGAAACTGGGGATTCCGGTGCGGGGTATACCGCTCAACTACTGCGGGTGTGAGCACTGGAACGATGAGCCTTTTGCCTCAGCCTTTACATTCTCCCGCCTTCAAATGATCCTTGAGGAGAAATATGGAACTTGAGATCCGTCGGCTGACCATCGCCGACTACGATGATATTATCCGTGTCTGGTCAGATGCCGGACTGCCGTACAAACCGAACGGCCGGGAGCGGCGCGACATGCTGGCTAAAGAGATGGCGCAGCCGTTCTGCCAGTTCCTTGGGCTTGAGGTTGACGGCCGACTAATTGGCGTGATCATCGCCAATTGGGATGGCCGCCGTGGTTGGCTCAATCGTCTGGCGATCGATCCGGACTATCGCGGAAAGCGGTATGCGGGCCAGTTGATCGAAGCCGCCGAGCAATTTCTGGAGAGTCAGGGAGCTATCGTTCTCGCGGGACTGATTGATGAAGAAAATCTCCCTTCTATGGCCGCTTTCTCCCGTGCGGGTTATTCCTGCGTGTCCGAGATCAGGCTCTGGAGAAAGCGAAAGAGTCCCGACGCGTAAACAAGCCGCAAAGCAAAAGGGCCGCTCACATGAGCGGCCCTTCTTTCAAACCAGTTAATCATCTATTCGACTGTCACCGACTTTGCCAGATTGCGTGGCTGATCGACCGGACATCCACGCATCACGGCCATGTGGTAGGCGAGCAACTGCAGCGGTACCACCGATAACAGCGGCGTCAACATATGGTGCGTGTGCGGGACAAACAGCACGTGATCGACCTTTTCGGCGATCTCGCGGTCTCCCTCGGTTGCGATGGCGATCACGCGGCCCCGACGCGCCTTGATCTCGGCGATATTGGACATCACCTTGTCATAAACCGGGTCTTTCAGCGCGATAACCACGACCGGCATGTTCTCATCGATGAGCGCGATCGGGCCATGCTTCATCTCGGCTGCCGGATACCCTTCGGCATGGATGTAAGAGATTTCCTTTAACTTCAGAGCGCCTTCAAGCGCGACCGGGAAGTTTATGCCACGGCCAAGATACAGGAAGTTGTCATGGTTGTAGTAGGTCTGGGCGATCTCTCGAACCGCCTTCTCATTCTTGAGGATCTGCTCGATCTGTTCCGGAATCTGCTGGATCTGAGTCATCAGTTCCTGGCCGGAGGAAGACGACATTGAGCGCATCCGCCCGAGTAGATTGGCGATGAGCGTCAATACCATACACTGCGATGTAAACGCTTTGGTCGAGGCGACACCTATCTCGGGGCCGGCATGGATATACACACCGCCATCGGATTCACGGGCGATGGTCGAACCAACGACGTTCACAATACCGAGCGCGGTCGCGCCATGCTTTTTTCCCTCGCGCAAAGCCGCGAGTGTATCCGCCGTTTCGCCCGACTGGCTGATCGCCAGCAGTACCGTATTTTCATCAAGGATCGGCGAGCGATAGCGGAACTCCGACGCGTATTCCACTTCGACGGGGATACGGGCCATCTCTTCGATCAGGTACTCGCCTATCAGGCCGGAATGCCAACTGGTACCGCAGGCGGTGATGACCACGCGCTTGATGCGGCGGAGTTCATCGTACTGCAGGTTTAGGCCATTGAGTCGCGCGATCCCTTCCTCGAAGTTGATGCGCCCGCGCATCGCGTTCCGCAGAGTGCTCGGCTGCTCGTAGATCTCCTTGAGCATGAAATGGTCATACCCCTCCTTTTCGATCATGTCGAGCGACCAGCTGATCTCTTCGACAGTCGGAGTGATATGGACATTCTGAATGGTCGTGATGGAATAGCTTGTCGGCGTGACAGTCGCCACTTCACCATCCTGCAGGTAGACCACTCGATTGGTGTGCTCCAGCATTGCGGAGACGTCGGAGGCGACGAAGTTCTCGCCGTCGCCGTGTCCCAGCACCAGCGGCGAACCGTTGCGGGCCGCGACAATCGTATCCGGATGTAGCGATGAGATGACCGCGATACCGTAAGTTCCTTCTACTCGCGAGAGCGCGTCGCGCACCGCGGCGGTGAAATCACCGTGGTAGTTCTGACGGATCATATGGACAAGTATCTCTGTGTCGGTCTCGGTCTTGACCACGACACCCTTGCGGATGAGATACTCTTTAAGCGAACGATAGTTTTCGATGATGCCGTTGTGTACGAGGGCGAACTCGCCGAAGTTATCTGTGTGCGGATGGGCGTTCAGTTCATTCGGCTCGCCATGAGTCGCCCAACGCGTATGCGCGATACCGCGCGAGCAGTTGATGTTCTGCAACTCGGCATGCGTGACCGCTTCTTCGAGCATCTTGATCTTGCCGACCGCTTTGGAGACCATCAGGCCGGAATCGGTCATTAACGCGATACCGGCTGAATCATACCCCCTATACTCCAGGCGCTTGAGCCCGGAGAGAAGAATCGGGAGACACTGCTTACTGCCGACATATCCTACAATACCGCACATAACCTGTTTCCTGCCTTGCTGTTACTTGAAGAACGCAATAACCTGTTCGGTCAACGACTCGCTCAGGCGGCGGTCGTTCGTCTCCACTATTAATCGGTAAATTGGCTCAGTGTTTGAGGTACGCAACTGGACCCACCCACGGTCAAAGTCAAACCTCATTCCGTCGCGACGGTCCACCGTCGACGGCCCCAGCAGCTTCTCTGCCTCAGCTTCAAATCGCTGCAGTCTGGTTAAGAAATCGCTCGGGAGGGAAGCTTTCGACTTTATAATATAGTACGGAGGGAAAGTTTCCACAAGTGCGCTCAATTTGCACTTTTCCTCGACCAGGCAGCTCAAAACCAGCGCGGCGCCGACTAACGCGTCTCGTCCGGCATGGCACGCCGGGTAGATCACGCCGCCATTTCCTTCGCCGCCGATCACCGATTTTACCTGGTGCATCATCTCAACAACATTCGCCTCGCCGACTTTGGAGTAGAATACTTCGGCGCCAGATCTCCGCGCCACCATCTCGGTGGTTTTTGAGGTGGAGAGATTGAGCACAACCTTCCCCTTTTTCGAACGAAGTACCTGTTGCACCGCGATGGTCAGCGTCAACTCTTCGTTTATCGCCTTGCCGTTCTCATCGACCAGCACCAGGCGGTCGGCATCCGGATCGCAGGCCATACCTAGGTCAGCCTTGAGTGCCTTTACTTTCTTCGCCAGTTCTGTGAGATGTTTCGGGATCGGCTCCGGCATATGGACAAAGTCGCCATTCCCTTTGCAGTTGATGCAAATCACTTTGCAGCCTAGTTTATCGAGAAGCTTTGGTAGGGCGACAGACCCCGCGCCATTGATGGCGTCTACCACCACTTTGAATTTCCGCTTCTTGATACCCGGCTTATTAACTGTCTTGAGCGCGAGCACCTGAGCGATATGTTTGTCGATCCAGTTCTCCTGGCGCGAAACCTTGCCGAGTTTGCCAAACGGTTTGAGCGCAAATTGCTTCGATTCATAGATCTTGCTCAGTTCGGCGTATTGCGCAGGGGTGATGAACTCCCCCTGTTTATTGAAAAACTTCAGCGCGTTCCAATCTGATGGATTGTGCGATGCTGTCACACATATTCCGCCAACCGCCTTGAGTCCGGTTACGGCGATCTCTACTGTTGGAGTCGGGACTATGCCGATATCGATCACATCGAGACCGGTCGCGATCAGCCCGGAAATGACCGCGTGCGAAACCATATCTCCCGAGACGCGGCTGTCGCGCCCCAGCACGATCTTTCCCTTCCCCAAGAGGGTGCCGAAAGCCATCGCGTACTGCGCGATCAGCATCGGCTCCAGACCATCCGATGCGCCGACTATCCCTCGTACCCCCGATGTTGACCTGACCAAATTCTGTGAACTCATAAACTGAACTTTCCATTCCCGGTTGAAAGAGACATGTCAGTTGCCAGACGAATGTCGACTCCGCCTACCGACGATTCAACAAGTTTATCATGGAACGATGAATTTTGCCGTTGGTTGCCAACAGATCGGCAGAAAAGATGGAATGTGGTCGCCCGTCCACCCGGCTGGTCATTCCCCCGGCTTCCTCAACCACGACTTTGGCGGCGGCAGTATCCCACGGCGCGAGCTTAAGCTCCCAGAAACCGTCGAGCCGTCCGGCCGCCAGCCAGCAGAGATCGATCGCGGCGGAACCGGGCCGACGTACTCCCTGGACCTTTCTGGCGACGCGAGCGAAAAGTCCGAGATTGTTCCGCCTTGCGGTGCCTATATCGTACGCGAAGCCGGTAGCCATCAGGCATCGCTCAAGCCTCGACTCCGAAGTTACCTTGATCTTCTTCTTATTAAGAAACGCTCCCTCGCCGCGAACCGCCCAGAACATCTCATCTCGTTCCGGATCAAATACCGCGCCACCGAGCAGTTCGCCATCCATCTCGATTCCGATAGAAACACAGTAAACCGGAAAGCCGTGCGCGAAGTTGACCGTCCCATCCAGTGGATCGATCACCCAACGCACTCCCGCGCTCCCGCGGCTGTTGGCCCCTTCTTCGGCAAGGATCGTATGGGTAGGATATTTCTTCGCGATAGCGCGTGTAATCAGCCGTTCCGACTGCAGGTCAATATTCGTGACCGGATTTATCCG
>CAZCZL010000002.1:0-143744 GCA_964503315.1 uncultured Ignavibacteriales bacterium
TGTTATTCGCGCCGGTCTGATTGGCATTTTCTAAAGCGTAGCAGTCTTGAAGTCCAAGCAGCTTGCTTGATTCCAGTGCTTCGACTCCACCTGCCGGGTCACCAAAATCGAAAGCAGTGACATTCACATAGTACGGGACAGTCGGAAGTAGGCCATCGATGATGCACTCGTACTCGTAGTGCTTCAGGTAGCCATCTTCGGTGTAGGCAGAGTCCGGTATCGGTTCTCCGGGAATCGGCCTTAGGGAATTGGGGTAGAGTTTTCTGATCGGCGTGTCAATCCCGAGTCTTCCGGCATTGTGCCCATGCTGCACAAAGTAGAAGATCGAATCACCCAAATATCCCGGCAAACGATATGGCGCACCCGCTGTATAGGCTAGCGGATCAAAGAGCGAATCATGGCACGGGTCATCACTGAGGCCGTAGAGGCAGCGGAGCTGGTCGAGTGTGAACGGCGTCTCCTGGACCTCGTATCCACCCGAAGGATAGATCTTCTGATTGTACACGAACTTGTCATAGTTCTTCTGGTCATATCCGGCAGCGACAGCGAGAGATGCTTCGCGGTCATCCCGTCCGAGATAGATGCGGTATCCCTCGAAATCAATTCGGTTGGAAATCAGATCCTTTGTCGTCTCACTCAGGAGGCCATTGAATCGAACGCGAATCCCTCGGTCGTATGGGTAGAGCCAGAATTTGGGAGCGGGTGGCGGGCCGACCGCACGCCAATCCGGGACACCATCGCCTGCGTAGTACGTTGTCTCGGCAACCGATGGTATCCATACACTGTCCGAATACACCGAGTCCAGGATACAGACCCGGTACTTCCCCAAGTATCCATCACCATCAGTGTCAAAGCCTGGATTGTCGAATGTATACTCTGCTTGTTTGCAGTTCTTGGCCAAATCAGAAAAATCGACATGTTTGAACCATTCTTCCACTTGATGACTCTTCACATACGCAAGATTTCCGGGATCAATGTGGAAGTTTCGTCCACCTACATACGCAAAGACAACAGACTTTTCTTCGCCACGAGCAAGCGAGAATGGCCCGACAGACAGGAGACATCTTGTCGCTGACCCGAGATTCCAAATATTACGAGCCGCATCACTTGGGTACTCCCAAATCGGGTCGCTAATGTCAATCTCCTGTACGTATGGTTGGTCAAAATCTATTTCACCATTCTTCAGAATGAAATATTTATTCCCGTCTCCGAGCGGCGAACCTGTCCCTATACCAAAATTGCGACTGATCTCGCCTTGCTGCGGGCGACGTCGGGGCCCGTAATCCCTTTCAGGATCGGTAGAAGAAACCCACCAATTGTAGCTTAGCTTGTCTGCCTCTAGAGGTGCTGATAGGAGTTTCACTCCAGTAATGTCTCGAACTGAAGCCCATGCTCCTGTCATCACCCACTCAGTCGCGTTTCCCCCGGGATCACCGTCTGAGTCTGCCATCCACGCCATCTGAAGGGTATCCATAAAGCCGCACCCTTGTGAGGAGGGAAATGATTCGAGAAATCCGGAGTAGTCATCCGCAATATGGACGAGGATGTCGTGAGCATGTCCGACATTCGGCGCTAAGTACAGCCCCACATACATATCACTCAAATCGACCATACCTATATTCGCAATTTTGTATTCAATGAGAATAAAATCATCGACAAGAGTGTTAGACCATGCGAAACTCGATTGGGTCACCTGTAGGCCCAAAGGGCGATGCGGATGAAGAGACATCCTATCAGGATTCAACCCTCGTACTCCAGACCGAAACGTATCACAGAATACAGCCACATAGTCTTGATCAGACCTCGCCAAGGTCTTGGTTTCATCAAGCAATGAGAAGTGTTGGAATTCGCCTTCGGGGTCACCAGCAGGGTGAAACTCCATATCATCCTCTCGATCATAACTCACAGAAACCAGGGTGTCCCCAGTTTCTGTCACTGCCCCAATCCAGAGCGCACCTACCTGCAAACACTTGTTTTCTGAGCCAAGCGGATATTCGCCGGAAAACAAATAGGCCTGACGTGGAGCGCTACCGAGATGGCAAGCGCGCAGCCAAGTGTCATAAGGCGTGTCAAGAAATGTGTAATAAGCTGTACCAATGACTCCCCCATTTGTCATCAGTAGGGAGAGTTGTCCGATATCATGGGTAGCTGTGCAATAGAGCGGGGCGGCAGTGGTGGATGCTTGTACCGTGGGTCGCTTGACCTCGCGTGATTCCGCGGAGATCGTCAACAGCAAAAGTAGTAAGAAGATTCGATATAACCGCATGAACTCCCCGTTCTGGTCTGAGTCAAATATAGACGTTCAGGGCGCTGTTGGCAACCAGATGTTTCTTGTGAGGGCGTGTGAGGGCGGGAGCGCCATGCCTTGCCGACGACGGGCAGACGAGGACGTCTGCCGCGCAAAGTGGTTTATCGTGCATTGCACAAAAAAAGCCCCGCTCAGGCGGGGCTTTTCATCACATCACAATATCTTCTGAAAACTACGCTTCCAGTTTTGCGTCCAGCGTGATCTTCGTGTTCAACAGCTTGGAAATCGGGCAGCCGGCTTTCGCGTTGTTCGCCGCCGTCATGAATTTCGCGTGGTCCGCACCGGGGATCTTGGCGGTCAGGTCGAGATGAATCTCGGTGATGCCAAAACCGGAATCGGTCTTTTCCAGGGTGACAGTGGCAGTGGTCCGGATCGACTCAGCGGTCATACCGGCCTCGCCCAGTTGGCCGGAGAGTGCCATCGAAAAACAGCCGGCATGGGCCGCGCCGATCAGTTCTTCCGGGTTGGTCCCGATCCCCGACTCAAAGCGCGAGCCGAATGAATACTGAGTATCTTTCAGGACGCCGCTTTGTGTTGAGACCGTCCCTTTTCCATCCTTGAGGCCGCCTTTCCAGACCGCCGAACCAATTCGCTTCATGACTTCTCCGTTTACTATATATTGGTTTGATTGAATTGACTTCGTTGTCGTCCGGTTTTCCGAAGGTTTCCCTCTTCGAACCGGCCTTCGGGCAGAAGAACGCCGCATGGCGCCGTGCGGTTCCCCCAAACAAAAAACCCCGCCGAAGCGAGGTTGAAATTTTCTGGAGCCAGGGAGGATCGAACTCCCGACCTCTTGAATGCCATTCAAGCGCTCTCCCAGCTGAGCTATGGCCCCGTCTTTATTAGAGCCCCAAGTATATACCCCGGCTCAAATCTTGTCAACACCCCTTTATGCGGTCGCCCGATTTCCCCGAAACAGGCAAAAGATTGTCCCCAAGAGGCATAGCCCTATCCCGACATAGATCACCGGACGGTAACTCAGCAGGAAAATCGACTCCTCCGACCCCGCCCCGGCATTGACCCGCTGAAGATAGGTAAAGATCGAGGTCGACAACGCTATCCCGACCGACATCCCGATATTTCGATTCGTCGCTAATATCCCCGATGCTACCGCCCGCTGGCGCTCCGACACCGCCCCCATCATCGCCGACGAATTCGGCGTCCCGAACAACCCAATACCGACCCCGATTACCACGATCGAGGAGATGATATACATCGTCGTCGAGTCCGGTTGAAGCCAGGTCAGCATGTACAACCCGACACAGGTTATCAGCATCCCGACTGTCGTCAGGAATCGGTACCCGATCTTGTCGGATAGTTTCCCGGAGAGCGGCGAGAAGATAAACATCAACACCGGTAGAATTATCAGAAACATCCCAACCTGTTTTGGCTCGAAGCCCCGGATATTCTCTAGATAAAACGGGATCAGGACGAATATCCCTGACGTCCCCGTAAAATGCGCCGAAGCCGCCGCCAGCGAATAGGTGTACGTCCGATTCTGCTTGAAAATCTCCAGCCCGATCAACGCGGTCGACGGGTTTGACTCGGACTTCAGCCAGAACAGAAACGCCACCACCGAGATGATCGCCAACCCCCAGACGGTGATATCTGTGACCGGATGTTCCTTCAGTTGCGTCAGCATGAACACACCGGTGACCAGGCTTATCGAAATAGCCAGCGCCCCGGGGAAATGAAGTCTCCGTGTCGACTCGTGCGGCGGGAGTATTTTGAAATACTTGTAGACGAGCCAAAGACCAAATACCCCGATCGGGATATTTATCAGGAATATCCAGTGCCACGAGAGAAAGCTGAGCAATAGCCCGCCTGTCGGCGCGCCGAACATGAACCCGCCTGCCACCATCATGACATGCAGGCCCAGCCCCTTCCCTCGTTCATTCGGCGGAAAGACCTGCGACACCATCCCCGGCCCTATCGCGGCAAACATGGCGGTCCCGATCGCCTGCACCACGCGCGCGAAGATCAGCATTTCGATTGAGTTAGAAACCGCGCAGAGCAAGGATCCGATCAAGAAAAAGTAGTACCCGAATTTGTACGAAAATGAGTACCCCTTGACTTCCGTCCAGGCCCCGAAAATCATCATTAGCGAAATGAGGGTAAGCGAATAGGCGAGCACTGTCCAGGCGACTGTGGAGACATCGGTCTGGAAATCGGCGGTGATGGTCGGGAGGGCAACGTTTAATATTGAACCATCAAACGTGGCCATGAATGTCCCCACTGCCCCGACAGTGAAGAACTTCCATTTGTTGGCCTGAACGACGTTTTCCTGCATCAGCTTATCCCGCTAAGTCATTGTACAAAAAACAATTGACAAAGACAGGCGGTAAGCATACTGTTTGCCTAATGGTTCGTCAATCGGTTTTTCTTTTCTTGCACAATTCGGGCAGGAATTCGTCTGTAAAAGCGAGGGTGCGGTAGGGCAAGTATGACCAAATCCGTACCCGAACTGGTTGACAGTTTCGTCAAAGGCGATGATTCCGCCTTTGCCGAACTGGTCAAGAGATACCAGAAGAATATCTACTATCTGGCGTACCGGCTTCTGGGGAATCATCTGGATGCCGACGATGTAGTACAGGAGACCTTTGTGAGGGTCTACCGGCGCCAGAAAGAGATAGCGAATGTAAACAGCTTCACCTCGTTTTTGACCCGGATCGCGACCAATTACGCGATCGACCTGCTGCGCAAAAAGCGGGGACGCGGGGCGGTTTCAGATGACCTGACCGCGCTGCCGGGTGAGATGCAGATCGACCTCTCCCGCCGGGTGCGGACACCGGAAGAACTGCTCAAAGACAAGGTGGTGATGGAGGAGATACAAAAGGCACTCGATCGACTCCCGCCGCGCCAGCGCATCACCGTGGTGCTGCATGATGTCGAAGGATACACCAAAGCCGAAGTTGCGGGAATACTCGAGTGTCCGGAGGCAACCGTCAGGTCCAACCTCCACATCGCCAGGACAAAGCTGAAGAAGATCTTGAAGAAACGGCTGAGCGCAAAGGAGTAAAAATGACGTGCCACCAAGCCGTGTCGCTTCTCGATATCTACCTCGACGGGGAACTCACTCCCCCGTCCTCGGTCGAATTGGAGCGACATCTGGCAAGCTGTCCAGCCTGCACCATAGAACTTGAATCCGCGAAGAAGCTTCGCGAACTGCTCAAACAGTCGCGCGAAACCTCCGCGCCACCCGAACCGCGTCCGGATTACTGGACCGAGGCGGAGTCACTGATCCTCGCCCGCACGGTAGAAGCTTCCGCCGCCGCGACCGAGCGGACCATTATCACCCGAGTCTCCGGTGATCAACCGACCGGTCCGCTGGTGCGTTCCCTCATGTTGTTCGCGGCGTCGCTGGTCCTCATGATCGGCGCTATCTATGTCGGGTCGCAACGTCACGAACTGGCGCGCGTGACCATCAGCGAACATAGCCCGGTGCTGATTGTGGCCTCCGCCACCGGAACATTTGGTGAGGACAACGGACTGATCCTGACCAAAGAGGAGAAGAATTCACTGGTACGCGGCATGTTTGCCCTTGGAGCTCCCGGCCCGGTCGGCCGATATACGACAATAGCCGACCTCCTGGGCTCATACTAGGTACCCGGCTGACAATCAAGGACTGAAAATGAAATACCTCATAACCGCCATGTCACTGATTCTCGGAGTGGTCATCCTCGCCGCAGGATGCGGACCGACTGAAAAGTCGGTCGTCCTCCGCTTCAAGTACCTCCCCGGAAAATCCTTCGAATACGACCAGAACGCGGTCCGCAGATGGAAAGTCACCGAGGGGGACTCCACTCTTCAGGAGATGACATCCAATGTCTCCGTCAAAGTCCTCCAGGTGGTCCGTCGGACTCTCGAGGATTCGACGGCCGAAGTAATTGAATCTTCAACGTGGGATGTTATCGCGCCAAGCAAAGAAGACAAGAACAAGATCGACACCCTGCATGACCGCCGCGAAATGATCATCTACATGTCTAACCGCGGCAAAGCGGTCGACCTGGAGTTCGTCACTCCGACCGATTCTGCCGAGAAGCAGTACCTTCGTGAGTATTACGAACAGGGATTCATGGTCTTCCCGGTTGAAGCGGTCCGCAAAGGCTCGGCCTGGACGCAGACTGCCGAAGTTGTCCTCCCTGAGACCACCGCTACCGCCGCGACGACCTTCACTATCCTGGATTTTGGCATCGAACAGGGATATGAGGTCACCCGCATAGGATACGATGGCAACCTGGTGATTCCCGTGAACGCGAACCCGGAAGATACACTGAAGCGCTCGGGTATTGACCGGATCAGGATCACCGGCACCCTCAATTTCGCGCACAACGAAGGTATGGTGATTAATATGAATGAGCGGTGGCAGGTCGACGGTGACCGTCGTCGCTGGAAAGATGGGAAGTGGTCCGACTTCAAGGTCCTCGGCGACATGGACGCAAATTACGAATTGGTCAGTCCGGCTAAAGAATAGCGGTTCAAAGTCAAAAGTTTTTCAAAAGCGCATCCTGACGGATGCGCTTTTCGTTTCCCCGTTGCCTCACTTTTCAATTGTCTCAAATAAAGAATGAGATACATTTCCCGCATGCCAGTCGAGCGCGTGATAATCATAGTCGCCGATGCCTGTGGTATCGGTGAGCTCCCCGATGCGTCGGCCTACGGCGATCAGGGAGCCGCGACTATTTCCAACGTCGCCAGGGCAGTTGGCGGACTCAATCTCCCCCACCTTCAGAGAATGGGACTCGGGAATATTGCGGCTATCAAAGGCGTTGATCCTCTGCAATCCCCTCTAGGCGCGTTCGGTAAAATGGCCGAACAATCCCCCGGCAAAGACTCCACGACCGGTCATTGGGAAATAGCCGGGATTATCCTCAATGCTCCTTTCCCCGTTTTTCCCGACGGGTTCCCTCGTGAGATCGTCGAGCAATTCGAGAAGCTGGCCGGGGTCAGGACGATTGGCAATTTCGCCGCGAGTGGAACCGAAATAATCGAACGACTCGGCGATGAGCATATGCGCACGGGCGCGGCGATTCTCTACACGTCGACCGATTCCGTCTTCCAGCTTGCTGCGCATGAAGAGATCATCCCCGTCCCCGAGCTGTATCGTATCTGCGAAATTGCCCGGAGAATCCTGACCGGCCCGTTCGATGTCGGCCGTGTCATCGCCCGCCCCTTTGTCGGCAAGCCCGGCGCGTTCGAACGCACCTCGCGACGCAGAGATTTCTCGCGCCTTCCGCTTGAACCGACCATGCTCGACATTTTGAATGTGGCCGGTAAGTCGGTACTCTCTATTGGCAAGATCTATGACCTCTTCGCCGGCCAGGGCATCAGTAAAGCGATCAAGACCGCCAACAACCGCGAAGTGATGCAGGCAGTTTCCGATGCGATTCGATCCGACCGCGAACACAAATTGATTTTCGCCAACTGTGTTGATTTCGATCAACTCTGGGGGCACCGCAATGATGAAGTCATGTTCGCCAGGGCGCTGGAAGAATTCGATACCGACCTCGGTGCGCTGATCCCTCATCTGCGACCAACCGACTTGCTGGTCATCACCGCTGACCACGGCTGTGACCCGACGCAAAAGCACTCGACAGACCATACGCGCGAATATGTCCCACTGCTAGTGTTCGGTGATTCAGTACGACCGGGTATCGACCTCGGCACTCGCGATACGTTTGCGGATCTCGGCGCAACCGTCTGCGATCTGTTGGAAGTCCCCCCGACTTCCGCAGGTCGCTCCTTCCGCGCCCAGATCGAGAAACGGTGACCATGGCTCCACTCGATCCGCTCCTCATAGATTTGCATCGAAAGATCGAGCAAGCCGCGCTTCACTCCGAAGTAAATGAGCAGGCCATCAGACAGCTCTGCGCCGATGCCATGACCTTTGATATCTATGCTGTGGTCATAAACCCATTCTGGGTCAAACTCGCCTCCGGTCTGCTGACTGGCGAACGGACGCGGATAGTTTCGGTCGCCGGATTCCCCCTTGGCGCCAATCGCACCGATATGAAGGTTGCCGAATCGGTCGAAGCTGTCGAAGATGGCGCGCACGAAATCGATATGGTCGCCAACATCGGCTGGATCGTCTCTGGCATGTACGGCGAAACTGAGGCCGAGGTCCGGAAAGTGCGTCGGCAACTCTCAACCGAAATTATTCTCAAGGTCATTATCGAAGCCAACAAGCTGACTCCCGCACAACAGACCGATGCAACCCACGCGGTTATCAACGGCGGCGCGCAATTCGTAAAAACCGGCACAGGCTTCTTTGGCGGCGCGACTGCCGAGCAGGTCAAACGACTGGCTGAAGCGGCCGAAGGTCAGATACAAGTCAAAGCATCCGGAGGCATAAAATCAGTCGATGATTGCCGCGCCATGTTGGCCGCTGGGGCCAGCCGCATCGGCACCTCCTCCGGACCCGCCATTCTGCGTCAACTCAAGCAGTTATCAGACTAATTCCACCGCACCAAGAGGTGATACTCAGCCCCCCATTTACGCTTTTTTTTACTCCTACAGGGTCGTATATTTGATTTGTGGACAAACCCGATGACAGCCAGGTCCGCAAGCGACCCTTTGTCGGCATCCATTTCCGATGTTGCAAAGTTTACGCGCGCATCTACTTGAATAATTCGGGGACCGCGTTTGTCGGGTGGTGTCCCAAGTGTGCCCGCAAGGCAGAGATCAAAGTCTCAGAGTCAGGGTCGAGTACTCCATTTTTCACGACCGACTAACAGGAGCCTGATTACGTGTCATTGTTGAAATCAAAGATCGTCGTCGTCCCGATGGGGGATGTCGATTTCATGATGGTCAACAAGCTGGCCTCCAACCTCGGCCCAGTCTTCAGCCGTTCGGTCGATATCCTCAAAGGGATGAAGATGCCCTCCGAGGCATTTAACGTCATCCGCAATCAATACTACGCCCAGGTCATTCTCGCCAAGCTTGAACGGACCAAAGCCAACAGTCGCGAGAAGGTGCTGGCGATCTGTGAAGAGGATCTATATCTCCCCGACGAAAACTATATCATGGGATATGTCGACCGCCTCTCCGGTACATCTGTCCTCTCACTCTTTCGCATTCGCCAGGAGTTTTACGGACTTCCCGAAGACGAAAGCAAGGTCTACCCTCGTCTCTTTAAAGAGGCTGTCCACCGTATCGCACACCTCTTTGACCTTACCGAATGCCGCAACCCGAAATGCGTGAACTACTACAGCCAGGTGATGCTCGATATTGATAACAAGTCCGACAAGTTCTGCGATATCTGCAAACGGAACCTGACCAGTGTGGTCTGACGATCAGTAGAGTACATGAACTTAGAACAGATCATCGACCTGCTTCGGAATGACCGAGAGGTCAGCGATAATATCAGCCACTGGAAATCCTTCTCCCCCAAACCGGCTGTCTATGCGGATTTCCCGGCCGAACTGAATGAGCGGCTGGTCGCCACCCTTAAGGCGCGCAATATTCGCCAGCTTTATTCGCATCAGGCGGATGCGGTCAAGGCGGTGATCGGCGGCGAAGATGTTGTCGTTGTCACCCCGACCGCATCCGGCAAAACGCTCTGCTACAATCTCCCGGTCCTGAACCAGATCATGCGGGAACCGAACTCCCGCGCGCTGTACCTCTTCCCGACCAAAGCACTGTCGCAGGACCAACTCTCCGAGTTGTATGAGCTGATCCAGAAGCTCGATGTCGACATCAAGACCTACACCTTCGATGGCGACACGCCGCAGACCGCCCGTCGCCTCATCCGCTCGGCCGGACATATCGTCGTGACTAATCCGGATATGCTTCATGCCGGCATTCTCCCCCACCACACCAAATGGATCAAGCTGTTTGAGAATCTCAAGTATGTCGTAATCGACGAGATTCACAACTATCGAGGCATTTTTGGCTCCCATCTCGCCAATGTCATCAAGCGGCTCAAACGAATCTGTGCCTTCTACGGCTCCAATCCGCAGTTTATCTGCTGCTCGGCGACTATTGCCAACCCGGATGAACTGACCGCCCGCATTATCGGCCGTCGCCCGACCCTGATTGACAACAATGGCGCCCCGACCGGCGAAAAGCATTTCCTGATTTACAACCCGCCGGTAGTGAATAAACAACTGGGGATTCGACGGTCATCCATAAACGAGGCCGCCCGCCTCGCCGCCCTATTCCTGCGCAACAAAGTCCAAACGATTGTCTTTGCGCACTACCGGCTGTATGTCGAGGTGTTGCTGACCTATCTCCAGCGCGAACTGAAGGGGGATTTCGGCAAGGGTATCAGCATCGCTGGCTACCGCGGCGGCTACCTTCCAAATGAACGTCGTCAGATAGAATCCGGCCTCCGGAATGGCAATATCACCGGTGTGGTCTCAACCAACGCCCTGGAACTTGGGGTCGACATCGGCTCTCTCGATGTCTCGATCATTGTCGGCTACCCCGGCTCCATCGCCTCACTCTGGCAGCAGGCCGGGCGCGCCGGGCGACGCTCCGGTACTTCCGTCACCGTCATGATCGCCAACTCAAGTGCCATCAACCAATTCCTCTGCTCCGAGCCAAAATATATTTTCGACAAGACGCCGGAGTCGGGCATCATCGACCCGGACAACCTGATCATCCGGACCAGCCATCTCAAATGCGCGGCGTTTGAACTGCCATTTGGCGTAGAAGAATATGGCGATGACGCGGACACCCGCCAGATCCTCGAGTATCTCGCCGACCAGAATATCCTCCGAAAATCCAACGACCGCTACCACTGGTCATCGGAGATATATCCCGCCGAAGGTGTCTCCCTCCGGTCAGCTTCGCCGGACAACTTTGTGATTTTGAACGAATCGGACAACGCCCGGGTGATCGGTGAGGTTGACTATTTCTCCGCCCCGGTCTTTCTGCATCCGGAGGCCATCTATCTCCACTCGGCCAACCAATATCAGGTGACTAATCTCGATTGGGACGGCAAAAAAGCGTATGTCAAGGAAGTCCAGGTTGACTACTATACCGATGCCGAGACCAAAACCGACCTCAAAGTGCTGGCCGTCAATCAGGAGAAAGAGATCGGCGAGGCGCGACTCCATTCCGGCGAGGTCGCTGTCACCTGCACGACTGTGCTTTTCAAAAAGATCAAATTCCAGACGCATGAGAATATCGGGTCGGGGAATCTGGTTTTGCCTGAACTCGAAATGCACACCAATTCGTTCTGGTATTCTTTCCCTGAGGATATTGCCGAGAAACTCGGTATCAAGCTCGACCAGTTCGGCGGGTCATTGCGGGGATTGGCGAATATGCTTGGGAAGATCGCGCCATTGTGGGTGATGTGTGATGCCCGCGACCTCCGCTCAATTTCGCAGGTGAAAGCGCCATTCACCGAACGCCCGACTGTATACATTTATGAGAATATCCCAGGCGGCGTGGGGCTAGCCGAAAAGCTATACAGTGAATCGGAACGTCTCTTTGATGCCTGCCGCGACCATATTAATCGATGCGAATGTTATTCCGGCTGTCCGACCTGTGTCGGCCCACCGATGGAGGTCGGCGACGGCGGCAAAGCGGGGACATTGAGATTACTGGAGTATATGCTGGCGCTAATGCCGGTGTAGAGGGGGAAATCAATCTCGATTTGCATGGGCGCATTGCCTTACTAGGCAATCGCCACATAGAGGCGTCGTGCCGCAGACAGCGTAGCGTAGCTTATGTCCGGAGCCGTATTGAAAGAGTATTCTGTCGATTTGCTTCTGTGTATAACCAGTTGCGGTTGCAAGCTGCTCGACTATGGTCTTCAATTCCTCCATGCCATTGAACTGCAGACCGAGCCTTTTGAGTATCCTCGTTAGGTGCACGTCAGGCTTGAATGTGTCAAGACCGATTTCTTTGACCCAATCCCGGCTGGTGGCAGGACCCATGTGTGAAAAGTCACTTTGTATAACCGCCAAGAGTCGATCAATGCCTTCCTCATGAAATCTGCGCAAATAGGATACAAATGAGCCATACTGTTTTCTAATCTCAATGATTCGTTTAGCGTTATCGATAATGGCCTGACATTTCTTCGAATGCCTGATTATTCCGGGATAGCTGATTACAGCACTTAGCTCCAACCGAGAAGTACGTTCAATTTCGAAATCACAAAAACACTTGCGTATTGCAAGCCACTTCAAGGCTACGACGCGAGTCTTCATGCCGGCGAAAAATACGCAAGCGGACATACTCTCGAAGAGTTGCTCATCGGTGGCAATTCGCCAGTCAATACTGAGAGAATCTATGTCGAATTCGTCTTCTGATAGCCGGTCTTCGGCCAACTGCCCAACTCGTAGTGAGATTGCTTGAATTGCCGTCGCGTAACGGTGAAGTTCTACATTGATCACGCTGTGACACCTCCCTGAATGAAAAAGAGCCGCAGAGCGGAATCGAACCGCTGACCTGCTGATTACGAATCAGCTGCTCTACCAGCTGAGCTACTGCGGCCTGCAGACAACAAACCGGCGGCTGGCGCCGCCGTGAAGCCCCAATCTATAGCCTCACCCCATAATGTCAACTGGAATTGTATCGGTAAGATAGACAAGAAGTTGAACCGATCGAATGGCGGGTTCGAGGACGGACCAGCCCTACTCTTTTCACCCTAGCCGCCGCACCAATCCGACCACCTTCCCCTCGATCCGAAACTCCCCAGACCGCTTGCTCACCACGATCGGCTCGAAATCCTCGTTCTCCGGAAGTAACAGCACCTTGTCCCCCTCCGGCTGGTATCGCTTAACCGTTGCTTCATTGTTTATCCGCGCGACAATGATCTCCCCGCGCTGCGCCACCGCCTGCTTTTTCACCAGGACAATGTCCCCATCGAATATCCCGGCGTTCTTCATCGAGTCCCCGTTCACCCGCAAGGCGAATGACTCTCCCTTTGGCACAAACGACAGATCCAGCGCCAGGTCCTTCTCGACATTTTCGATAGCATCGATCGGCGAACCCGCGGCGACTCGCCCGACCAACGGCATCCGCCCGATCTGCGTCGCGATAGGCCGCGACAACTCTATCCCACGCGAGATGAACTGCTGCTTTTTGACATACCCTTTGCGGATCAGGGCGGTCAGATGCGTCCGGACACCATTGGTCGATGTTATCCCAAACCTCGTGCCGATTTCACGAATGGTCGGCGCATGTCCACGCTCAAGAATCTCCCCCTCGATATAATCAAAGATCTGACGCTGCTTCGCGGTCAGTGGTAGTTTCACCGATCACTCCTCTGGTTGCCGCTCGTTTCCCTGATGCGGCCGTTGCCATTGCATTGCACGCTATACCTTACTGCCCATTTGTTCAGTTGTCAATAGTATAGGCCGGGTGATTCCCGTAAATGTGATACAGGCCACAAAAAAAGGCCACCCAATCGGGCGGCCTTTCCCTGAGGACTGTTCTACAACTCTACTTCTTCGTCTCCGCCTTCGGAGCCTCAGGAGTCCCCGCCGGCTTGCACTTCGACATATCGCACTTCCCCGCTTTGCACTTGCTCATGTCGCACTTCCCCGCCTTGCACTGCGACTTGTCACACTTCGACGGGTCACAGGTGGCGCCGTTCTTGGTGCACTCCGCCTTTTTGGCGCAGTCGGCATGCTTAGCGCAATCAGCCTTGGCATTCGCGCAGGCCTTGGTATCGGCCTTGCAGCACTTCTCGCCCGCGATCGCGCCATTACCAAAGCCGACCATCAGGAGAAAAGCCAGTGCCATAACAAAGAGAATCGAATATTTCTTCATAAGAAACTCCTTCAATTTGATTTCAACTGTTACTGGTTGTCATATCTGCCATGCAGAAAGCATGGCTCCGCCCCGGCTCAGATCCGAAGCACGGTTGAGGCGATCGAAGGATGTATCCCCCAGGGTCTGTTTGTATGGTCGATCTCCGCGAGCCTGCCAACATCGCAAGGAATCGCCGACCTGAACACCGCTACAGACTCAATATCCGGTGTCGGCGCAACCGCCTTGGTCGGTATATCCGCCCACAACGGATGGATCAGTTTGCAGCATTTCTGCTCCTCATCCGGTTTCGGGCAGGCAAGTGGACCGGTGCCTCCAAAATGCTCGCCGCCGCAAAGATCGGTTGGCTCCGGTTCCTCAGATGGACAGCCGCTGGAGCAACAGCCAGGCTCATTCGTCTTTGTTGCGGATTCCTCCGGGCAGGCAGGGATCGCACTGGAGCAATGGAGTAGTAGTATACTTGGCGCGATCGGGCAGTCGGCCACGGCCATGACCCAGATATCCCCACGGTTCTGCCCGACGGCAGACAGGATGGCGGTGACACAGAGAATACTGATTATTCGGGTCAATTGAGTTTCTCCAGAGATACCAGTTCTACACCAATTAGACCGCGAAGTTCCTATCCTGGATTAATCGGTCGCTCATCCGCTGCACAAACAACCTCTCCGCGGATTAAAGCGACAGTTCCACCTCCCGACTTTATTGCTTGAGGGGCAGAACCTTGATGGCGGTGCGATCCTGGACACATTGCCGGCAATGATGACATCTGAATTGAGACGTTTTGCGGATCGGAAGGAGCTGCTGTGAGATGAGACTGAATCCAAAAATAAACCCACCGTCGGCGGTGGGTTCAAAGAATCGAATTGCTTCGACCTTATTTCTTCTTGCCGCCTTTGGCTTTCTTGGTCGCCGTTTTCTTCTTCGCGGCTTTCTTCTTTGCTGCCATGGGTAAAACTCCCTGCTTTAAGTGTTGCTTTTTTGGACACTATTGTCCAAACGCTATCGTAACAGATACTCAAAGTTTTGTCAAATAAAAATTTGAAAAAAGTCAATCTCTTTCGCAAATTAATCACGTCACATCCGATCAACGGACGCGATGATGATCGAGCAACGATTCAAACGGAGGGATTTGAGATGTCGTCACACGCAAAGTTATCCACATCGCGACGATTGATTCCCGGATCGGTGATAATCATTGCCGCAAGTGCTCTCAATTGCAGTAGCGGGTCAGAACAGGAAACCGAGATCATTCCGCCGCTTGATTCCGTGCTTCGGAATGTCACCTTGCCGATTATCGACAGCGGCGTCATCCTGGTCGCCACTCCCGACTCGACCGATTCGATCCATCCGGCCGGGCCGTTGGTGGCACTGAGCGACTCCACCAAACCGCAGGCAGTCCCGATCCCAAATGCCTATCATGACAGCTCCGCGATTGTCGATCTGCGGTCACTGGATTCAATGCTGGTTCGAGAATTAGAAAAGACAAAGAAGCGCTGATTCCCGTGTCCGATCCCGGTCTGACCTCCACCGTTGCGGCGGGTCTTGCTTCGAAGCCCACTGTTGGAAATATACCTCCCTGCATGCGATAGCCGCGAGCCGCTTCGAAGTGTGACCCGCCGCTCAATGTATTTGCGCGGCAGACCTCCCGGTCTGCCCGAGCCCAACAAAAAAAGACCCGCCTTCCAGCGGGTCCTATCACTTCTGCGTCCCGACTATTTCTTCTTCGCCGGTTTCGCCTTCTTCACGGTCTTGGTCGTCTTCGCCCCAGCCTTTTTACCACAGCACGGCATAAAATACTCCCGGTTAGATGTTGCGTTACCTCGGACTAAACGTCCACCGCAATCGTAGGTGATTTTGTAGATAATTGCAACAGGAAATGACTGTGACGCTACCGGAATATGCGAGTCTACACCTTCACCTTCAACCAGGTCCCCTTCTGGTAGTAGGCGAAATAGGCAAAGAAGCTGAGCACCGATGCGCAGTTCAGTATCCACCAGACAGTCAGCTCTCCCCCGCCCAGAAACTGCGTCGCGATCAGGATCGGGATCACCTGGAATCCCCACGAGTGGATGATATTGATCACCATATTCGGCGTATTATGCCCCACCCCGCCAAAGATCGATTCGGTCATCAGCCACCCGCCCAGAAACGGAAACCCGAACGCAAATATTTTGAGCAGCATCGTCCCGTGCGAGACCGTCTCTTCATGTTGGAAGAAGATCGTCATGATCGGCTCGGCCATGAAATAGACGACCACCCCTATCAAGGTCATCCAGACCACCCCCATCCCGATCGCCTTGTCGGCCGTCTTTTTTGCCCGCTCATGTTTCCCCGAACCCACATTATGCCCGATCAGTGAGGACAACCCCAGCCCGATGCCAACCAGCGACATGATCCCAAACGACGTCACCTGCATACCGACTCCATACGCCGCCACCACCGCGGTCCCGAATCCGGCGATCATCGGGGTTATGAGCAATCGCGACAGCGAGAACGACATATCCCCTATCCAGGCCGGGATACCGATTTTTATCAGGATCCACATCGAATCGAGCGACATCCGCTCCTTCCCCTTCATGTGCAGCCGGACATTGGTCCAGGGGCCGAAAAAGATGATGACGCCGATACTGAAGATTATCGTGAACGTAATGACCGAGGCGATCGCCGCCCCGCGCATCCCAAGCGCCGGCAGCCCGAACCATCCGAACATCAGGAGCGGGTCGAGTACAATATTGAGAACGGTCATCCCGAACATCAGCGCCATCGCCTTGTGCGGATTCGCCACGCCGCGCAATGCCGTGAAGATCGAATAGATCGAGTAGTTGATGGGGAGCCCGACCATGATTATCTGGCCGTACTGCACCCCCAGTTCGAGCGCCTCACCGGTCGCGCCAAGCAGCTCCAGGAACTTGCGGATCATCAGGAATCCGACTATCCCGAATATCACCCCGAAAAAGAGCTTGAGGACGATCGTCTCCTTGATCGCCTTCTCCGCCTTGTCGTACTCTTTTTCTCCGTACCGGCGCGAAATGATTGCCACCGATCCGGGGCCTATCAGATGATTGAACGCAAAGAGAAACCAGAGCAGATTGTTGAAAAAGGTGATTCCGGCGACCGCGTTCTCCGCGGCCGGGAGCCGTGAGACCCAATAGGTATTGATGAGCCCGTAGATATTCTGGGCCAGAAACCCGAACATCGACGGCAGCCCCATCTTGAGGATAGACCCAAGAATAGAGCCTTCGGTATAATCCGTCTTCTCACCGACGACCGACTGGTCAGCCATAGCCTGCAAGATACGGATTTAGCGGAAATAGGCAACACCCCTGCAGGTAACTGAATCCGCAATCTGCCCCCGTTCGATTGTGCAGGTTTTGGATGTTCGGGCGGGTCTTGCCTCGCAGCCCTCTGCCAGCCTCCTCGTTTCATACATCGATAACCGCAAACCGCTGCGAGGTGTGAACCGCCCGCCACGCAATCAAACAAAGTTGAATTTCGACGAGATTCCCCTGTCCGTTCGGGCGGGTCTTGACTCGCAGCACTCTGCCACCCTCCTCATTTCATACACCGATAACCGCAGGCCGCTGCGAGGTGTGACCCGCCCGTTCTTCACCCAAAGAAAAAGGGCTCCGAATCACTCCAGAGCCCTCTAATACACGAATTCTCTTCTCTTAGATAAACAGCGGCGCCAACACCAGCGTGATCGTCGACAGCAGCTTGATCAAGACGTGCAGCGACGGACCGGCCGTATCCTTGAATGGATCACCGACCGTGTCACCCACTACCGCCGCGCCATGCGTCGGGTTCTTCGCCTTTGTCCCATCCGGCATCGTAATATACTTGCCGCCATGGGCGCCGGTTTCGATATACTTCTTGGCGTTGTCCCAGGCTCCACCTGCGTTATTGAGGAACAGCGCTGTCAGAATACCGCCGACCGTGCCTACCATCAGGAAGGCGGCGACAGATTCCGCTGAGATCAACTCATCGCCAGGGCCGATGAAGAGCTTGAAGGTCAGTCCAACCGCCACCGGAGCGAGCACCACCAGAAGGCCTGGAAGGACCATCTGGCGCAGCGCCGCTTTGGTCACGATATCAACCGACGTACCATAATCCGGCTTGAAATCGGCCGGGAACTGGATGATATCGTTCACACGCGGGAGTTTGGCATACTGACGACGGACCTCGTTGATGATCGCCTGGGCCGCCGAACCTACCGCGCGGATGCAGAGGGCGGAGAACAGGAACACCAACATACAGCCAAGCAACGCGCCAACAAAGACGACCGGCTTGGCCAGGTTGACCGTGAACTCGACCGGCAATCCATCCGGACCGATCTGACCATACAGACCAGCGTAGTGTAACACTTCGTCCATGTACGCCTGGAACAGAAGGAACGCCGCAAGTCCGGCCGAACCGATAGCGTATCCCTTGGTCAACGCCTTGGTCGTGTTACCCACGGAATCAAGTCTGTCTGTGCGGACGCGAATCTCTTCCGGCTGACGAGACATCTCAACAATACCGCCGGCATTGTCAGTGATCGGACCAAAAGTATCCATCGCCAGAATGTACGCCGCGGTCGCGAGCATACCCATTGTGGCAACAGCGGTACCAAACAACCCGCCATTGATCGCTTCGCCCCCGGCAACATGCGGGAACGCGGTCTTGCCGAGATAATACGAGATCAAAAGCGCGCCGGACATCGTCAGCACCGGAAGCGCCGTGCACTCGAACCCAACCGCCACACCAGAGATGATGTTAGTGGCCGGGCCGGTGGTCGATGCCTCGGCGATCTCTTTCACCGGACGATATTTGTATTCGGTGTAATACTGAGTGATATAGACAAACAGGATCGAGGTCACCACACCGACCAGGCCGCAGAGGAAGAAGTGCCACCAGGCATCTGGGGCGCCTTCCGCGTTCAACAACCAGTACGTGCAGAAACCAAAACCGATCATCGCCAATACCGCGGAAATAAAATATCCGCGGTTCAACGCGGTCATCGGATCTTCCTGCTCATTTTTCAGCTTCACGGAGTAGATACCGATGATCGACGCGATAATACCAAATGCGCGAGCGACCAGCGGGAACATCATCACGCCGATGATTCCGGCGGAGAAATTGACCCCGGCCTTCTCGGCGGCATGGGCCAAGGTCGCGCCAAGGATCATCGCGCCGATATTCTCAGCAGCGGTCGACTCGAAAAGGTCAGCGCCACGACCGGCGCAGTCACCCACGTTGTCGCCGACGAGGTCGGCCACCACGGCAGGGTTGCGCGGATCATCTTCCGGAATACCAGCCTCTACCTTACCAACCAGGTCAGCGCCAACATCGGCGGCTTTGGTATAGATACCTCCGCCTACCTGGGCGAAGAGCGCGACAAACGACGCGCCGAAGCCGTACCCGACGATCAACAGCGGAATCTGGACTTTGGGGACATCGGTAAGGAACGTCACGCAGGCGTACAACCCGGCCACACCTAATAGCGACATCGCTACCACGAGCAGACCGGAAACCGCGCCGCCACGAAGAGAGACGCGAAGCGCGTCATTCAACGAGGTCAACGCCGCGGCCGCGGTGCGGATATTCGAGCGGATCGATACCCACATCCCGACATAGCCGGCGATGACCGAGCAAACCGCGCCAAACACGAATGACAGGGTCACCCAGAACGCCAACTGCATGGCCGACGGGACCGGGTCGAAATCATGATGTCCGCGGATTACGCCGTATCCGATAAAGAGCCCAACCGCCACCAACAGCGCGAGCATGATGATGGTTCGGTTCTGGCGACGCATGAAAGACTCCGCGCCTTCCTTGATCGCATTCGAGATGGTCTGCATAGCCGGTGTGCCGGTTCCCCGAGAGAGTACCCAGCGAGCCAACATCCACGCAGCCACTAAGCCCAACACGCTGATTCCAAGAATCAGGGCCAGTAATTGGGTTTCACCCATTCACGACTCCTTTCCTACATTCATATAATGATGCACTGAGCTGATGTCGCGATACGCCAAATGAGCACTAATTACTTAGTGCTCATTGGTTTATATGGTGGTGGGGGAAGGATTCGAACCTTCGAAGGCATCGCCGGCAGATTTACAGTCTGCTCCCTTTAACCACTCGGGAACCCCACCTCGCTTTGCTACATAAGTGCTGGATTGCCTATGGCTTGCCAGCAGAGGGAGTGAAAATATGGAGGGATACTGGAAAAATCAACCGAAATGTATACGGATGAGTGATTTTCCGGTTTTAGACGCTAACTTTTTCCGGCTCAGCTACTTTGTCAGTACGACCCAGTACTCGGCCAACCGAGGGAAACGCCTGGCTCAAGTCGGCGGTCAGGTCTTCGATCTCCTGGTCCCGATGCTCTGACATACGCTTACGCCAGATATCGACCGCCACCATCCAGAATATGGTGCCGAGCAAGGTCACCAGCCCGATCGTCAACAGCAGGAGCCCTCGTTTGGGACTGCTCTTCTCGACTGGTAGCGACGGCTCATCCAGAATTCGCATGATCGGTACATCTTTTTGCGCGTCCAACTTGGCAATTTCATATTCCTGGGTCAGGTAAAGATACTTCTTGTTCTGGATCTCCACTTCCCGCTGGAGTCGTGCGATCGTCTTGAGCAGGTCCGGGCTGGACCCCTCCAGCCAGTTCCGGTTGGAAGCCTGATAGGACTCCAGTGAATCCTCCGCCGCCGCCATTTCGATCTTCGTCCGGTCGATTTGACGTCCCAAATACTGGGCGTTGTCCCGCGCCGCGGAACGTCGGGCAATGAGGTTGAATGATTCGAGTTCGGAGAGATACGCGGACAGTATCTGCCGCGATAGGTCAGGATACTTTGTCTCTACTGCGATATCGATCACCCCGGTCTTTTTGTCGAGCGAAATGTAGGTCACGTCATTCAGTGCGTCGCGCAGTTTGTCCGGACTTTCCTGATCGAAATACTCCGCCAGTCGCACCGTCATTGGCTTGGCGTTGTGAGCAAAATGATACCTTTTCGACAGAACACTATCTTGGATGGAACGTGAGCGCAATATCTCTGGAAATAGTTCCGAGGAGTTCTCATCCGTGAGCGACATGGAACCGAATCCGGCCAGCCGTTTCAAATCCGCCATCTTATCCTGCGAACCGGATGGCAGCAGCGATGCCTCTGACAGATACTTGTTCGGAATCAGTAATAGCAGTCCGGCGGCGACAATACAGACCGCGAGGGTAACGCCTATGATGGTCCGTCGACGTTTCAGCATGAGACGAACAAGATCTATCGCGGTATAGGTTGGCGGAAGAGCACGCCCTGAACTACCACCATCCGTGGTTGCGTTCTTCTCGGCCGATGCCTGTGTGTTGTCAGATTCCGTAAAGGTAATTCGCTTGGTCATATTTCCTCGTATCTATCCTCTGACAGACACTCAATTCGCGTGCCAATCGCGCACGCAAATCGCCCCTTTATCTTGTTGTGAATGAGTGTGATACCGAGCCTTCTTGGAAGCAGTTTGGAAGGCCACTTATAAGCGGAATAAAACTATCAGTCGACCGGTCATTTCGTTCCGACCAGAGTCCGTGAAGCCACAATGACATTGGCTGGTCGGTAAACTGCTTTCCCCTTTGTCGCCATCTGCATATACGCCTCGGCCACCGCGCTCCATTGGTATTGTCCGTACACCCGATGCGCCAATTCCGACCCCTGTGCCGGTCTTCCGAGCGACTCATAAAAGGTCGGCGCAATATTCTTGGGGTCGAAGTAGAGCCCGAGTGGCCCGAGCACTTCACGGCTGAATTCGCAATCTATCGCCATGATCCGCGGAGATCCGCTCATCGCCTCCAACAGCGCCGGGTTGGTTCCACCGACCGAATTCCCATGCACGTAGCAGTAGCAGTTCGCTCGAAGTACCGCCAGCACCTTCGCGTCGTAGATCGCAGCCGAGATTATCACACCATCACATCGCTCCAGCGACTTCACTTTGAGCGCGTAATCTGTCTCATCCTTGAACCCGACGACGATCATTTTGAATCCTTTGGCCGCCAGTTTCGACTCGACAAACGCCTTGACCGTCTCCGCCGGCAGATTGTCCGGCTCGAATCGTGTGATCTGCAGAAAGTACTTCCCTGCCTGCAGCCCAAATCGATTCAGTATCGAACTCTCATCCGCCGCCCGCACTTCCGGTGGATTCGGCGCGCCATACGGGATCATCGTGCTCCGCGCAAAGAAGTGTTTCCGGTAGTAACGTTGAATAGCATACGAGTCGGAAATGAGGCGTTTACAGATCAGGCTGATGACAAAGGATGAAATGACGTAATATGCCTTGAACGGCCAGGACCATTTGGCGCGCCGCCACTCTAATCCATCGGTATTGACCGACATCGGTATCATCGCCAGCCAGGTCATCAATATCCCTGGAAAATTCGCGTTGTTGAACCAGAAGACATGGGCGTGCCGTCGGCGATTCTTCAGCAGAAACCACCCGGTCTGAATGGCCGACACAAATGTATCCAGCGTACGCGACCGCGACCCCTTGACATAGACGAGATTCCGCCCCGCGAGGCTGACCGGCCTGTCCGGGCCGGATGATCCACGACAAACCACATCGCACTCTACCCCGGAATCGACAAACCGCTTTGTTATCTCATCGACAGCCGTCTCAAACCCGCCATAATTGGCCGGAATCCCCCGCGTGCCGCAGAATGCTACGCGATTCGGCTTAGAGGACATACGCTTCCTTTCGCGCTTCGCGCCGATTCACCGCGTCCAGCAGTTGATTTGCCTTGTACGACCATCTGATATCTTCCGGAAGTCTCCGCGATATAGTACCCATCGCAACTGCGGACTTAACGGCCTCAGCAAAATCTCTTGGCGATGATGTCACCAAGACTCCTTCATACTCATCGCTGACCCCGTTCCCCGGTGTAGCGACAATCGGCTTCCCCGCCGCCAAATACTCGTAAAATTTGATTGCATCCCCACCGTGTTGCTTGTCGCCGACGCAGTACGGCACGAGGCAGACATCAAAGTTCTTCACATACGCCGGATAGTCACGGTAATGTTTATCCCCAAGGTAATGGAAATTCGAAACGCGACGGATCCGCTCAAACACCGCGTGATCCAGTATCTGGCCTATCAGCACAAACGAAACCGATGGATTGCTCCACACAACCTGATTGAGAAGGTCCGCGTCCAGCAAATGGGTCACCTTGAGCCCCATGCCAACAATCGGACGAGGAATATCCATCATATCTTCCGGCACCTCACACTCTTCAGAGAAAAGTTCCGGCGACACACCGTTCTTGATTACTGCGCAATCATCCAGCCCGAACATCACATCGTAGTACGCTCTATTCTCATCAGAATTGGTCGACCATGAACTCGCAGTCCGAGAATATGTCTCATAAGCGGATTTCAGGTCCGTTTGCATACGCTGATTGGATGGGAATCGAAGGAAATTGTCCCATCCGTCAAAATGCTTCCGTTCACACTCTAGTCTCTCGAAAAGCGACGCGGCATAGATGTTAAAACTGATGCAGGCGAAATCATTCATCCCCAGCACCAGCCGATGCCAATTGACCGAGGCCAACAACGAATCCTTTCCGTACGCGTCGAAGAAGTGCAGCTTTCCGTTTATCAACGGAGCAACAATAGATTTGTCGAGGGTATCGAGCACGTATGTTTTGGGCGCGACGTGTACCAGGTGACCGCGTGAGTCGGCTGATACCACCTCTCCCTCTGATTTCCACCAGGTGCGACGATACAGCATCTCTGCCCAGCTAATAGGCCTATTGACCACCAAAACTGAGTCGACTTGTTCAGACTTCGCCAGTTCCCGAATCATATGCGCATCCCGAGTGCGTCCTCCCTCTCGCTGCACTTTGCGCCAGTCATGGAAAGGTATGACGACCAGATTCATCTCCGCCCCCAGTTCGAATTACCGTTCTCCAGAGAACGGAGATAGCCGATGTAGCAGCCCGAGAGCGTCCAGAATATCAGATTGACCGGGTAAGCCGAAAGCGTCGATCCCGTCATTCCGGTTATCAGCACCACCACGAGTGCCCCACAGGCCGCCATGGCCATCGGAGTATCGCCGATCAGGATCAACTTGCGGATTGCCAATCCGACAGAGATGAGTATGCCCACGAATAGCAGCAGCCCCACCGCACCAGTCTCTATCCCGACCCACAACAGTAGATTGTGACTCGTCAGATGTTGCTTGTTCGCGGAACTGAACTGACTCCCCATGGCGTCGGATGCGCTTCCCATCCCTGCTCCCAGAGGATACTCCGCGAACATTCGAGCACCATGTCGATAATCCTCGAACCGACCCTGCAGTCGTCCGTCCTCCTGAAGCGACTCCAGAACGGAATACCCCTCGACTATCGAGGCAAACGAGTCGGAGCTGCTTCTGAGCAAATAGAATGTCGCTAGCAGGACGACAACCGAGGTCAGCGTCACCGCCGCTACTCGCAGCCGTGCTCCACGCATGACTAGAAATAGAACGACAGGGACAGACCCTACCAGCGCAATCACGCTTGACCGAGTGAGCGACGCAATTGCCGCTGTCACGGCCAATGTCGCCAACGCGGAATAATACCACTTCCCGCTTTGCGATCGCAGCGCCACAGCTATCCAGAAAATGATCCCGGCGAACAACCCCAGATGGAATGGTCCGGAAAACAGTCCGAACGAGCGGATCTTGCCGAACAACTGCCAGGTATCCATATTCGCGGCGGTATTCTCGATCATCGCCCTGTCAAAATCCGATATCACAAAAAACTGCTTTATCGCGTAGAGCAGGATCGGCACGGAGCAAATCGCCAGAACTTTCCAGAGGAATTGGATATCGCGACGATCCCGCACCGCCAGCAGACCGACTATCAATCCCAGCATTTGGAAGACCAGCCGACGGTAGCTTTCAAGTCCGACGGCCATCGATGGCACATTCGGATGAAACAGCTCAATCGCTCCCACCAAGCCAAACGCCAGGACCAGCAATTCAACCGCGCCGGTCCGGTTTCGCCCGGACAACCAATGCAGGCAGGCAACTGCGCAGATTCCCGCCACCGCCAGATCGGTAGTAAACAGGAACAGCTTTGTCCCGGCCACGACCTTGGTGATATTGACATACAGTCCCACTGCAAACAGCAGTCCGATCGCGCGAGCCAGTCCGCTCGGACTTTCCCCTCTTCCCGTTAATGCGATGCTCATGCCGCCTCCCCGTACGTTATCTCCGCGCACCGCTTCCAGGTGAATTGCTTGGCGAATTCCCTCGCGTGTTCACCCGCTACTTGTAGTCTTTCCCGATTGGTCAGCAGTTCACGAAGCTTCGCGGCAATCGCCTCCGGCTTCGATGGCTCCACCAGCCATCCCGTCTGCTCATTCAATACAACCTCAGGCACGGCTCCTACAGAACTGGCCAGCGATGGCAACCCCTGCGCCGCGGCCTCAAGATAAACCAGTCCAAATCCTTCGACCTTCTGTCGGTCGGGCTCACCCGGCATACAGAAGAGCGAAGCCCGCGCGTACAGCCAGCGTACCTGCTCATCGTTCAGATTGCCCAAAAACCGCACATCGCATCCTGATTGCGCCGCGAGTCTCTGTAACTCCTGCTGATATTCAGCCTCACGCGCGGTACCAACGATCGCGTAGACGATGTCTCGTTTGAGATGTTCGGGGAGCCCGGCCAAACCACGCAGCATTGTCCGGTGCCCCTTGCGACTATCCAGGCGGGCAACTGTTGCCAGGAGTATCTTGTTGCCGATTTCAGCTAATTGCGGAATTGCGACGATCGGTGTCGCCAACTCAAACCAATACTGGCTGACCCCCAATGGTGAAATCTCTATCCGGTCACTCGGTATGCGCGGACACTTCTCGAGCAGCAATCCCTTGGTGAATTGGGATATCGCGACCAACCGCGATGGATACTCAAACATTCGGCGCGTCCCAGTCATAGTCGCCTGTACCGAGGTCCGTAGCCCCAGTATATCTGTTCCGTAGACTGTCGCCTGATAATCGATTGCTCGAAAACGTCGCGCAAACGCCAGTGCCATCACAAAGGATGGATCCACCGCATGCACCAGATCATATCCTGTCGAATTCAACCGCGCTACTCGCCAGAAGAGCGACGGCAACTCCTTCGGCCCGTAATTCGCCGCCCGGTATCTGGCCAATCGAAAGGGCAATTGATCATCGAATAACGTTTGGTCCTGACCATAGTCCGGAGCGACGACAGTCACTTCATGCCCCGATCCGGCCGCGGCGACTGCCAACTCAGTGGCATACCGGGCGATTCCTCCATGCGCGGGAGCAAACTCATGCGTCAGCATGAGGATCTTCTTACGCCCTCTGGTCATGCGCCACTCCTTCCAAGGCGAACCGCCAGAATGCGTTTTACCTCACCCCGCTCGTTTTCGCTCAGGGCAAAGCGCCACGCGAAAAGCACGACCAACGCCAAAAGAGCGATCCCCAGTAAAACCCTCAATCCTGTTGCCGGAATGAACGCTATTCCGCACGCAATCAGCAGCGACAACAACCCAAAGACGAGTACCTCCGGTTTCGGAATTATCACCGACCAGGTCGTACCCACGACGCGCGCAGACATGAAGAACAGCACCGCCGATTCCAAAAGTAGTCGACCCGTCCAAACAGCCGCCGCGCCGCTTATGCCAAATCGATCGGTCGCCAGCCAAAGAGCGGCGACATAGATCGGAAGTTCGATCAGGTACATGATCGCGGTCAGATCGGGTCGCCCCAGCGCCTCGATCGCTGAGAGCGGCACTCGCGCCATTGAGTTCAGTACCACACCGACCGCCATTATCTGGAGTACGAGCGCACTGTGATGAGCGAAATCTGCGTTGAGCCACAAACTCAGAAACGGCTCGGCCAGTGTTAATGCCCCAACCGCGATCGGAAGCATCACCAACAGGATATACCTCACTGCCTTCTGATGCAGTCGTATCACTTCCGCACGACGGTTCGCCGTGTACGCGCTGAAAACAGGAAACAGCACGGTTACCAGACCCATCGGAATGATGAACAACTTGGCCATCAGGTCGAACGGCGTGGCGTAATACGCGACCGCCGTCAACGTCAGCAATCCGCCGACAAGCAGCCTGTCCATTTGGCCCATCATCGGCGCAATCACATTGCTGATCGTCACCCACTTCCCATAACTCAGAAGCTGCACCAAGATTCTCCGGTCGATGCGACCGAATCGGAACACCTGCAGATCGCGCAAGGCAAATCGTACATATACCAACATCACGACGAATTTCGCCAGAGTCATCGCCAGGACGATATAGAACAGACTTCGGGAGAACGGAAGAACCAGCAACGGCATGAGGAATGCAGAAATACTGCTCGGCACACGGATCGAATTGGTGAGCGCGAATTTCTGATGGGCCTCCAGCACTCCTCGAGAGCAGGCATTGGTCAGCAGGATCGGGATCGAAATCGCAATCACATACATCGCGGCGATCGATTCAGCATGCAGCGCTTCGGGCACATTCAGCCACGATGTCACCACAGTTGGCGCCAGCAACGACACCAGCACCGTTCCGAACAACCCACCGCCCACCGAAAGCGTCAGCGCGCTCACCACCAACGGCGCTAGTTCCGACCGTCTCCCCTGCGCGAGATACTCCGCGACAAACTTGGTTGTCGCACGACCGATCCCCATATCGAAAATGTTGAAATAACCCACCACCATCCAGGCCAGGGACAACAGCCCAAAACGGTCCGTTCCAAGATGCGCTACCAGCACCGGTATCGAGACAAATCCGACCACCAGTGGCGCGGCCAGTCCGATGTAGTTGTACAATGAATTGCGGGCTAACTGACGCCCGGAGAACTCTTGCGACGATGCGGCTGTCGACTTTGCTATCGGTTCAGAAATCGATTTCGTACTCTCGGTCACTTTCATCATCCTTGATGAACAGGCAACGTATGCCGGATCCCTTCCTGATTCAACCAAAACAGGACAATTCGAACCTACATCGCTGACTCACCGGGTCGAATTGTCAGTCCGGGCAGATATCCATATCTACCCGTACATTATATATACAAGAAGGATGCCGAACCGCTCATCCGCGCCAATGCCGTTATCACACGCGCACTTAGCGGAATGTTTCTATACGAGTGATTGATGTAGATGAGGATTCAAGGAAAGACTTGCTATTTTTAGCCGGAAAAAGATTCCGGGGCCGACTTACCGTCCGGCAAAATGTCGGTCGATCATATCACACAGAATATGCGCAATCAGGATATGCATCTCCTGAATATGCGGCGTATGCGATGACGGCACAACCAACGCCAGATCACACGCATCTTTCAACTTCCCCCCAGTCCCTCCCGTTACGCCGACTACTTTCAACCCGCGCGCGTGCGCCGATTCGACCGCTCTGAGAATATTCGGTGAATTGCCGGAGGTCGATATCGCCATCAGCAGATCACCCTTCACTCCCAGCGCTTCCACCTGTCGCGAGAAGATCTGCTCGATCCCGAAATCATTCCCTATCGCCGTTAACGCCGAAGTATCTGTGGTCAGCGCGATCGCCGGGAGCGGTCGACGGTTTTTCGCCAGATATCTCCCCGTCAACTCTGCCGCAATGTGCTGGGCATCGGCCGCCGACCCACCATTCCCACACAGGAGAATCTTGTTCCCCGACTCAAGAACATCGATAAGCTTTTTGCCGACCGCGGCTATCTGGTCGACCATCGTTTCCTGCACCGCCTGCGCGACTGTCAGATGGTCAGCGATTGATTTTCGTATTGAGTCGTTCATTAGTCCAACACAAAGGGTGAGTCTATGTTATTCTCATGCCGGATTTCGTCAACTTCTTCTCTCCTCCCCGGTCCGGCATATAACCTGTTCGGCGCATTATACACGATTCCATCCACCGTGCCAATATTCTTATAGGCATGCACCACCCCCGGCGGGACGATAACTCGCACCGGATTTCCCTCCCCGACATCGATCTTGAATGACTGCCGGTAGCTTGCTGATTCCCGTCTCATGTCCCAGAGATACAACCTGAAGGTCGATGGCCCGATAAAGGCGAACAGATCCGCCTGCTCCCGATGTTCGTGCGGACCGCGCGCCACACCGGGCTTGGTCATCGATACATAGCTCATGACAGGATGATATTCTTCCGCTAGTTCGTCATGTCGAAATAGCTCCATCAGCCAGCCGCGGTCATCTGTGAACTTCTTTATGCGCGTGATGAGCACACCCTCTATCGGGCAATCCTTCATCTCAACTTCCCTCCACACTCAGCCAGGAAATTCCGCAGGGCGACATCGTACGGACGCATCACATTCAACCCTGCCTCGTTCAATCGTCGATTCTCCAGTGCTGAGTATTTCGGCCGACGAGCAGGCCGCGGGAACTCTTCGGTCGTGCACGGAACCACATCTACATCCATGTTCAGTTCATCGAAAATCGATTTCGCGAATCCATACCACGACGTCTCCCCCTCCGATGTCGCATGCAGCAGACCAAACATTCCTTCTTCAAGTACTACTTTTGTTTGTCTCGCTATCTCATTTGTCCACGTAGGGTTACCAATCTGGTCGCTAACCACCTTAAGGGGTTTAACGGGCCCACCATTTTGCTTCGCCGTCCGTTGTTCTGTGGCCAATCGATACATCGTCTTCACGAAGTTCTTCCCGTACTGACCATACACCCAACTGATTCGCATGACGACGTAATTGTCTACCCAGGCCTTGACGCGCTCTTCTCCATCCGCCTTTGAACGTCCATACACCGTCTGCGGATTGACCTCGTCGGTCTCCAGATATGGCCTCGTTGTTGTCCCGTCGAACACATAATCGGTCGAATAGTACAGCATGTTTGCGCCTATCTTGGCTGTCGCCCGCGCGACATTTTCCGTGCCATCGGCGTTGATCGCCTGCGCCAATCCGGGGTTTGCCTCACACCCGTCAACATCCGTGTACGCCGCCGTATGTATCACCCACTGCGGCTTGATCGCGCGAAAGGTTTCAAGTAGCCCGGTGAAATTGCAGATATCGACATCGTCCCGGTCGATTCCTACGACTGTCGCATGCTCCGACAGGTACGCCATCAGATCCATGCCCAGTTGTCCCTGACAGCCGGTGACCAGTATCTTACCAGTGATCGCCATTGACTTCATTCATAATATCTTCAAGATACCGGCGATATTCGTTATTCCCCATCTCCCCGATTACCCTGTCCATCTGCTGTCGATTGATAAATCGCTGACGGTACGCGATCTCTTCAATACAGGCGATCTTCAGCCCCTGCCTTTTTTCGATCGTCGCGATAAACTCTCCGGCGTCCAGCATCGACTCATGTGTTCCCGTATCCAGCCAGGCGATCCCCCGCCCGAGTTTCACAACCTTGAGATTCCCCCGCTCCAAATAGGCGCGGTTGACATCGGTTATCTCAAGCTCTCCCCGCTTCGATGGCTTGAGTTGTTTCGATATTTTCACAACCTCATTGTCGTACAGGTAGAGGCCGGTAATGGCGTAATTTGATTTCGGGTGCGTCGGCTTCTCTTCGATTGATATCGCCTTCCCCGTCGCGTCGAACTCCGCCACTCCATACCGCTCAGGATCTTTCACCCAATAGCCGAATACCAGCGCGCCATCGCGGAAGGTCGCCGCCTCCGGCAGAAAATCAAACACCCCGTAAAATATGTTATCTCCGAGAATGAGGGCAACCGAGTCATCCCCGATAAATTTCTCGCCAATGATAAACGCCTGCGCGATCCCTTCCGGCTTCGGCTGGATCGCGTACGAGATATTCAACCCCAGATTATGCCCGTCCCCGAACAACGCCTCGAACTTCGGGATATCGCTTGGCGTGGAGATGATCAGTATATCCTGAATCCCGAACAGCATCAAAGTTGACAACGGATAGTAGATCATCGGCTTGTCATACACCGGGAGCAACTGCTTACAGACTACCTGCGTCACCGGATAAAGCCGCGTTCCGCTCCCACCCGCCAATATTATCCCCTTGGTCACTCTACCGCTCATGCTCAAACCGACTTCCGTTGATGGTACATCCGCTCATAATACTGAAGATACTCGCCACTGATACAGTTCTCAAGCCATTCCGCGTTATCCAGATACCACCGAACTGTGCGCCGAAGCCCGTCCTCGAATGTGCACGATGGCTCCCAACCAAGCTCACGCTTTATTCGCGAAGCGTCGATCGCGTACCGACGGTCATGCCCCGGCCTATCCTCAACGAATGTGATCAGGGATTCACGCGGGCCGCCGCCAAGAAACTCATCCAGCGTTGTACAAAGCAGTCGCACCAGCGCGATATTGCTGATCTCATTATGCCCACCGATAGCGTACGTCCTCCCCTTCTCCCCTTTATGAAACACCAGTTCAAGCGCGGCGCAATGATCCTCGACATACAGCCAGTCCCGCACATTCCCGCCATCGCCGTAGACCGGCAACGGCAATCCCGCCACCGCGTTTCGAATCATCAGCGGAATCAGTTTTTCCGGGAATTGATACGGCCCGTAATTGTTCGAGCAGTTGGTCGTCACGATATCAAGACCATAAGTCTTATGGTACGCCCGCACCAGATGATCCGCCGACGCTTTCGATGCCGAATATGGCGAGTTCGGGCGGTATGGACTCTCCTCGACAAAAAATCCACTCTCACCCAGCGACCCGTATACCTCGTCAGTCGAGACATGATAAAACCGGAATGGCTCCGTTTTTGACATCTCCCGTGCCAACTCCAGCAAATTGAATGTCCCGATGATATTAGTCGTAATGAAGTCCGATGGCCCGGAAATGGATCGGTCTACATGTGACTCCGCCGCCAAATGGATAAGGCCATCGAAACGATACTTTTCAAAAAGTGCTTGCAGCGTCTGGATATCGCAGATATTGACTTTCTCAAACCGGTAGTTCGATGCGTCTTCGAGCGATTTCAGATTCGAGAGATTACCGGCGTAAGTCAGACAGTCCAAATTGACAAACAGGTAGTCCTGATATTTCGGCACCATGCGCAACAGCAGGTTGGAGCCGATAAACCCCGCCCCTCCCGTCACCGCGATGCGACGTGTATGCTCAGTGATTTTCATCAGGTTACCTGCAGCCTTCCCTCACCTTTGCGGCAATATGGCACATCGATCGCGTCTCTTCAACAAAAACTGAGTGAGGTTGACTTGACACCCGAGTGGTGGGTTCGGGGGCTAAAAACTAAAGCCGGCGAAGGGATTCGAACCCCCGACAGCCTGATTACAAATCAGGTACTCTACCAACTGAGTTACGCCGGCCTGGTCGACTATGGTAAGGAATCAGAAGCCGTGATTCAAGTGCTTTTCAGCCCTTATAACCACGGCTTGTTTTCAATGTTCAGACTTTCCGCTTCCACTTCACCCCTTGCGGCGTATCCTCCAGTATTATCCCCTTAGCCAGCAGGTCATTGCGGATCTGGTCGGACTTGGCGAAATCCTTCGCTTTTCGGGCATCCTGACGTTGCTGGATCAGCGCCTCGATATCGGCATCCAGCATCTCCTCCTGCTTGCGGAACCCAAGCACCGTCTCGAGCCGATCCACCAGCGCCAGAGCGTTATCCCGCTCCGATGCCGACAGCTTGTTCTCCGCTTTCAGTTTGTTGATATCCCGGACAAAGTCAAACACCACTCCCAGCGCGCCGGAGATATTCAGGTCGTCATCCAGACTCTCTTCGAATCCGGTCTTCGCCTTTTCTATCGCCGCCTGCGCGGTCCCATCCGACTCTCCCCCCGCATACAACTTGAGATTGTCGACAAAATCGTTGTACCGGTCAAGCGCGCTCCGCGCTGCATCCAGCCCGTCGAACGTGAAGTTCAACTGCTGACGATAGTGCGTCGAAATGAGCAGATATCGCACCGCCAGCCCCGGATATCCTTTGTCAATGATATCCCGCAGGGTGAAGAAATTGCCGAGCGATTTCGACATCTTCTTCCCCTCGACTATCAAATGCTCCGAATGTAGCCAGTATGAGACGAACTTCTCGCCGGTCGCCCCCTCCGACTGGGCGATCTCATTCTCATGGTGCGGGAACATGTTGTCGACCCCGCCCGTGTGAATATCGAACGTTCTGCCGAGATACTTCATCGACATCGCGGAGCACTCAAGATGCCATCCCGGTCGACCTTTCCCTATCTCGGTCTCCCAGAACGCGCGGCCATCCGCTTCATCCCAGGCCTTCCAGAGAGCGAAGTCCGACACGGAATCCTTCTCGTACTCATCCGCCGCGATACGCGCCCCCGGCTTCAACCCCTGCATATCCAGATTCGCCAGCTTCCCGTATTCCGGAAATGAACCTATCTTGAAATAATAGTTCCCGTTGATCTGGTACGCATGCCCCTTGGCCTCGAGTTCCTTCACGATCTGGACCATCTCAGGAATATGATCAGTCGCCGCGGGATAATATTCCGCCGCCTCGATCCCCAGCGTCTTCATATCCGCGAAAAACGCGTCAATGAATGGCTTAGTGAATTCCTTGGTAGTGATCCCTTTCGCGTTCGACTCCCGGATGATCTTGTCGTCGATATCCGTCAGGTTCATCACCTGCGTCACCTGGTACCCCTTGTATTTGAGATACCGACGAAGCAGATCCTCGAACATGTAGGTCCGAAAATTCCCGATATGCGCGAAATTATAGACTGTCGGGCCGCAGGTATACATGCGAACATGTCCTGGTTCGAGCGATTTAAAATCCTCCGTGCGACGCGTCAGGCTATTCTTAAAACGTAACGCCATTGCTTATCCTTCGGTCAGTGACTTGACCGTCCGGCTATCCAGCTTCTTGATCAACTCGACCACCAGCTTGATGGTGGTCTCGTAGTCATCGCGATGAAGCATCGCGTTGTGGCTGTGGATATATCGTACCGGCGGTCCGATTACGATTGCCGGGACACCGAGCCTGCTGATATGTATCCGCGAGCCATCGGTTGCCCCTCTCTCCATAGTGGTCAGATGGATCGGCAGTTTGGCTTTTGCCGCGGTATCGATCACCATATCCCGCAGTTTCAGGTTCGGGATCATCAGTGCGTCGTACAGCAGTACCGCCGCGCCACCGCCCAGCCGCTCCGCCTTTTTGGTCGACTCCGGCGGAACATCGAGCGCGATACCAGTGTCGACCACAATACAGACATCCGGTTCCGCCAGATGCGCCAGCGTATGGGCGCCGCGACACCCGACCTCTTCCTGCACCGATCCGGCGCCAAGGTAAGTGTTCGGATGTTTTATCTTCTTCAAGCGGCGGGCCACTTCGATCACGATCGCGCATGCGACCCGATTGTCGAACGCCTTCGCCATATAAACTTTCTGATTCCCCAGGATCGTGAACTGCGAATCCGGGATGATCGGGTCACCCAGCTTGATCCCCAGCTTCTTCTTTACATCGAACTTCTGCACGACGCCGACATCGATGAACATATCCTTGATCTCAAGGACCTTTTCGCGCTGGCTCTGCTCCAGAATATGCGGCGGTCGGGAACCGACCACGCCGATCACCGGTCCCTTGGACGTGATGATCCGCATCCGCTGGCCGAGCGCCACATGCCCCCACCATCCACCCAGCGGGAGAAACTTGATATACCCGTCGTCCGTGATCTCTTTCACCATGAAGCCGATCTCATCCATATGACCGACCACCATCACCCGCGGGTTGGCGGCGCTCCCCGGTTGTACCCCCATGATCGACCCCATCTTGTCGTATTGGATCTCTTTGGAGGTCGCTTTCAGTTCTCGCGCCATGATCTTGCGGACTTCGTTCTCGTACCCCGAGACGCCGTTCGCTTCGGTTAGCTCTTTGAGCAGCAGTTCTGATGAATCCACGGTTCTACCTCAACAGTTGTTCTGATTACGTACCAAAAAGGCCGGCCCGAGGCCGGGAAACGCTAATATAGAACTCTAAGTCCTTGTCGTCTACCTAATTTTGAAGGTGCTCGAATAGCTCGGAAAGGCTATTGACCACCCTCGAGTCGGCAGGCATGGTGGCAGGATACTCTCTCCCCTCTTTACGCTTCAATATCGCCGGCATCCCGATTCCGTTCGGACCGGTGATATCTTCAATATACCGATCCCCGATATACACACACTCCTCCGGCCTGAATCCGGCCATCTCAGCGGCCTTGCGGAAGATATCCGGATGCGGTTTCCGCAGGCGGAAGGTCGAACTGAAAATCGCAAAATCCAGAAACGGCTCTATCCCGAATTTCGCCAGCTCATACCGATGTACCCTCTCCGGAAAGACCGTATTCGATATCAGCCCGATCTTGGAGTAGGTCTGGCGAAGTTTTTCCAGCGTCTCCAGCGTGTCGTCATAGATGAACAGCAACGTATCGACCGGCTTGTAATACGCATCGAAAAACCGATCGACAAAATCGGGCGTCACATAATCCGTATACGCCCGAAGCATCTCCGCCGCCACCTCCGGAACATCCCACTCCACCAGCGTCTCGGTGGCACGCTTCCGGTACGAAGTTTTCGCCTCCTCGAACATCCGGTGAAACTCGACCGGGTCGGGTATCCGATACCCATGCTCCAGCAAAAAACCATGCGCGTTATGCGCGCACAAAACGTTCAACTCATCCCACGATACCGCCTCATACTCGATAAGGGTCGAGCCGAGGTCGAAAATGATCGCCTTGGGATTCAACTTCTCCATTTCACTACTTTCGCGTCGCCGACTGAATGATTCTCTCTATCAACTGGTCAAAACTGAGCCCGACACATTTCGCCGCCATTGGAGCCAAAGAGAGGTTGGTCATCCCCGGCAGCGTATTTATCTCAAGGCAGTAGTACCTGTTGTCCGGCGCCAAAATGAAATCAACTCTCGCCAGTCCCGATGCCCCCACTACCTCAAACGCCTTCACCGCGTCCTGCTGTATCTTCCTCGCGATCGACTCATCTATCTCCGCCGGTGCAATATACTCCGACATCCCTTTGGTGTACTTCGCATGATAATCGTAGAGTTCGTTTTTCGGCCTGATTTCCACAACCGGAAGCGCTTCGCCATCTAAAACCGAGACCGTCAACTCCCGTCCTTCGATAAACTGCTCGACCAGTATCCGCTTCCCCTCCTTGGCCGCCGCGCGAAGCGCCGGAATGATCTGCTCTTCCTTGTGTACTTTAGTCAGCCCGACTGTCGAGCCGCCATCATTTGGCTTAATAATGACAGGGAAACGGAATCTTTCTCTGATAGCCGCGGCGGCTCTTTCTTCACATGCCTCGCCCGTGTATTTGACCAACAACCACTCCGGTGTCGGTATCTGCTCGCTCTCAAACAGACGTTTGGAGATCGCCTTGTTCATGGCGATCGCCGAAGCCGCCATATCCGACCCTGTGTATTTCACACCTGCCAGATCCAACAACGATTGGATCGTCCCATTCTCACCTGCCCCGCCATGCAGCCCCAGCACAACCATGTCGATCTTCGCGACTTCGGGAGTGGCCAGCGCTACCGCCAAAGTTTTGTTCGGATCCGCCACCGGCACATGCGGCTGGTTATCAGGCAGCAGGTCGTTGAATTCCCCATTGGCGCCGACCAGCAGCCGCCCACCTGACGGGTCTATCGCCGTCACCGTATGCCCAAGCCGTACTAGCGCCTCATAGATCGCTTTCCCCGAATTGAGCGAGACCTGATTCTCCGAAGAGTTCCCCCCCGCCAGCAACAATACCCGCATTAGTGTTTCCTTGCCCTGTACCGTTTTATTCGACGCCAGACGAACAACCCTATCAACAGCCCGACTATCGGCCAGACAATGATGTTATACGTCCGGACATACTGCTCAATCAAGCTAAAGTTCTCTACCAGTTTTATCGCCAGCGTGACCAACAAACCTGTGAAAATTATGTAGGAAACCAGCGAATAAAAGAACATTCTGACCGGATAGTAATGAGCTATCCCCGCCGCGATCGCAAGCGCCGACCGAAGCCCCAGAATAAACCTCGATGATACCAGTATCAGCCCCCCGTAATTTTCCAGTCGATGCTCCATCCGGGTGACGTCGTCTATCCCAAACCACCGATAATTTTTCCGGATAACAAACTCCCGCCCATAATGTCGCCCAACATAGTACAAGAGCATCACCGAGGACATCCCCCCCGTCAGCACTACCGCGACTGTAATCGTCAGGTCAAGTCTATGCAGCGCTACCAGCCCCCCCGCCGCTAAGATGAACGTATCTCCCGGAAATGGCGGCACGATATTCTCAATAAAGCAGGCGGCGAAAAGCACCGCATATACCCAGACAGGGCCATACACAAAGATCTGGTCGAGAAAGTCGTTAAGTCCGGCGAGGCTTTCATTCATGGTCAGCTATCAGGCAGACCGCCGATGCGGCGATCCCTTCCTCTCGTCCGATCGCCCCCAGCCCTTCGCATGTCGTCGCCTTTATTCCAATCCGATCGGGCGGAATCCCCAGTACATCCGCTATTCGCGCTTTCATCGCCGGTATATACGACGCGATCTTCGGCTTCTCCGCCATCACCACTGAGTCGATATTGATAATTTGCGAATATCCAGCCTTCGCAATAAGACGCTTCACTTCCGCCAGCAACGCCAGCGAATCGGCATCCTTGAATTTCGGCTCCGAGGGCGGGAAGTGGTGCCCGATATCCGCCAGCCCCGCCGCCCCCAACAACGCGTCACAGATCGCGTGCAACAGCACATCAGCATCCGAGTGGCCCAACAATCCGCGTTCGTGCTCTATGGTCACTCCGCCGATCACCAGTCGACGTCCCTCCGCGAACCGATGTATGTCAAATCCTTGACCGATCCTAATCCTGCTCATACATCTCCTGCTCCAGCATGACTTCCACCATCAGCAGATCATCCGGCGTCGTCACTTTAATATTCGGTCCGGTGGGGGTTACCACATGCACTCCGATACCGCGCATCTCCACCAGCGACGCGTCGTCTGTGACCGAACTCTGATGCTCCTGGTGCGCCGACAGTATCGTCTCATACTTGAACACCTGGGGAGTCTGCGCGAGATACAGTTTCCGACGATCCAATGTCGCCACCACTACCGCATCCTCAACCCGTTTGACGGTGTCCGTGATCGGAACCGCCAACATCGCCGCTTCATGCTCGCGGGCGCAGTCGACGACACAATCGATGTCGGTCGGTAGAACAAGCGGACGCGCGCCATCGTGGATAGCCACCAATTCTGTATTCGATGGCAGCGCCTGCAGACCCATTAGCACTGATTCCTGCCGCGTCTCGCCCCCCGACACGATCTTATACACTTTTTCAAAATGAAATGGATCGACCACATTGTCGCCGGTGAACATCAGGTAGTCCGCCGACACCACGACCACGATCCGGTCGATATTGGCCGCCTCCTCAAATCGACTGATAGTCCAGGCCAGGAGCGGACGTCCGCACACTGTGACAAACTGCTTGGGTATCTCTCCCCCGAATCGGGTCGATTGTCCTGCGGCTACGATCAAGGCGGCGGTACTCATGGCGTCGAATATAGCTGTCTCAAAACTGCCACAAAAGAGGATTATAGGATCAGCATGGCATCGCCATAGCTGTAGAATCGATACTCATTGGCGATTGCTTCCCGGTATGCCTTGAGAATAAGTTCACGTCCCGCGAAGGCTGACACCAGTATCAACAGCGACGATTTAGGCAGATGGAAATTGGTCAGCAGATGGTCGGTCACGGTAAACCTGAACCCCGGCCGAATATATAACGACACTTGGCCCGCAAACGGCTTGATCCCCGCTTCTGTGCGTCCAGCCGACTCCAGCGTCCGGACCGATGTGGTCCCCACCACCCAAACTTTCTTCCCCGCGTTCCATATCTGCTGAAGCTGTGCGGATGCCTCCGCCGTCAGCTCCGCATACTCCGGGTCAACCGAATGATCTTCGATCTTTTCTGCCTTCACCGGCTTAAACGTCCCCGGCCCAACATGCAACGTCAACTGGATCAGCTTGACCCCGCGCTCAATCAGGCTGTCGGTTATCCCCTGCGAGAAGTGGAACCCAGCCGTCGGCGCCGCGACTGCCCCCTCTTTCTCGGCATCCGCAAAGATCGTCTGGTACCGCCGCACATCCGCATCCGTATCCTCCCGATCGATATAGTGCGGAAGCGGAATATGCCCAGCCTCGGCGATCACCTTGCGACAAGCCGAGCGACTTGAAAAACCGACCCGCCACTTCCCATCCCCGAACTCTTCCAGCAGCTCAACCGAGCCCGCCTCCCCAAACAGAATCTTCTCTCCAACCTTAACCTTCCTCGAGGGCGACACCAGCGCGTCCCATACCCTACCTTCGCTCTCCGGCAATGTCCTGACTAGAAAGACCTCCACCCGCGCCCCGGTCGCGCGATTCCCCCACAGTCTCGCTTTAAACACCTTCGTGTTGTTCACCACCAACCCATCACCCAGCGCGATATAGTCGGTTATCTCACTGAACTTGTGGTGGCTTATGGCGCCGGAATTCCTGTCTACTACCATCAAGCGGGACATCCCTCTTTTGGATGGCGGCTCCTGTGCGATCAAATGCGGCGGAAGGTGATAGTCGAAGAGCGAAGTTTCCATTGAGTCTGCCCGTGTGGCTTTGCAATGCCTACCGGGACTTAAAGGTCGTCAGGCGGTCGATCCAGATCTGGGTCAGCGATGTCTGCTCGGAAGTCAGTGATACCGGCAAGGGTTCACCCTTGAGGTATCCATCCAGCGCCTCCAGCGCGTTCCGTGTATCTTCAACAGTGAGTGTGATACCCGCGTCATTTTTCAATTTGTCCCGAAACCTGATCGTCTCCGTCAGCAGCATTCCTACCACTCCGGTCGGATCATTCTCCCGGTCGAACATCTGTTCCCCGAGCGATTTCATCAACAGGGCGAAGGCATCATCTGAATTCGGCATCTATTGCGGCTTTCGTTGTCTGTCTATGCTCACTGCTCGAACAGTGATTCCTGGGCGGTCCCCGAGAGCTTTAATCCCAGGTGCTTGGCCGCCTCGTTCGAGGCCATCCGGCCCCGTTTCGTGCGCTGAATGAATCCTATCTTGAGCAGATACGGTTCCACCATATCCACCAGCGTATCGACCTCTTCATTCAGAGTCGCCGCCAACGCTTCAATCCCGACCGGACCCCCTTTGTAATACTCGACAATGATCCGTATCAGTTTCCGGTCGAGGTCATCCAGCCCCATCAGATCGATCCCCTCGGTATCAAGCGCCTTCGCTGCAAGCTCGGGTGATCCGTTCCCATTCCCTTTTACTGCGACATAGTCGCGCACACGACGCAACAGCCTGTTGGCGATACGCGGCGTCCCACGCGAACGTTGCGCGATCGTCCGCGCCGATTCCTTATCGATTGGCGTATCCAGCAGCGAGGCCGACCGCAGCACGATCGTCTGCAGATCATCCGGCTCATAGAAATCAATGTGGTAATACAGACCAAACCTATCCCTCAGCGGCGCAGACAGCATCCCCGCTCTCGTCGTCGCGCCAACCAGCGTGAATTTCTTCAGCGGGACATTGATCACCTTGGCGAATGCTCCTTTGTCCACGACGAAATCAACCTTGAAATCCTCCATCGCTGGATAGATGAATTCCTCGATCACTGGAGACAGTCGATGAATCTCATCGATAAACAGGATATCCCCCGGATTGAGGTTGGTCAGTATCCCCATCAGATCGCCGGTTCGCTGAAGCGCCGGCCCCGAGGTCGATATCAACTTCGACCCCATCTCATTCGCGATGATGTGCGCTAGCGTTGTCTTTCCCAGTCCGGGCGGACCATACAGCAGAACATGCTCCACCGGCTCATTCCGCATCTTGGCGGCATGCAGCAGTACCTGGAGTTTCTCCTTCAACTCTCGCTGCCCGATATACTCATTAAGCGTTCGCGGACGAAGGGTGAACTGGAGTATATCTTCTTCCGGCGTTATCGGCGCGCCGGAGACAATTCGCTCTCTGGCCATTACGAGCCTGCTTTCACTTCACGCTCATTGCGGAACATGATGGTAATCAGATCCTCCACGCGGTCGATCTTTGGATTCGCTTTAATCGCCGCCTGGATCATCGCCTGCGCTTCAACTCGCGAATACTGCAACTGCGTCAGTATCTCCATCGCTTCATCCATGAACGGCGTCGTCGATGGCTCCGGTCGTGCCAACGGTTCTTCCGTCCGTGACAGCGCGAACTTGGTGGTTTTCCCATGCAATTCAGCGATTATCTTCTCCGACAGCCTCTTCCCTACTCCAGGCAAACGCGACAGCGCCGACGTATCTTTCATCTCGATTGCCGACGCGATATCCCGTATCGGGAGGATCAGCGATTTCAACGCCTTCCTTACCCCGAGACCGGACACTTGCGTCAGGAGCGAGAAGAACTCCCGGTCTAGCGGATCTGTGAACCCAACCAATCGCGGATATTCGTTCGATTTCTTATCTCCCGCCTCAATGAAGTAGATCGTCTCGAATGACACCTCTTTGCCGATCGCGGTATCTTTCAACCGTTCGGCCAGCGCCGACGGTATCATCACCTCATACGATAGTCCGGACACCTCCACCAGCGCGGACGCGTCCCCGACCGAGATCAATTCTCCCCGTATCCGGCTTATCATACCGTCACTACCTCATGGTGCGCTTTCGCCCGGCAATGACAGAGCGCTACCGCCAATGCATCCGCGGCGTCGGGTGGTTCCGGAATGGTCGGAAGTCGCAATGATGAACTGACCATCCGCTGCATCTGAGCCTTGGTCGCCCGCCCATTCCCGGTCAGTGCCTTCTTGATACGCGTCGCCGCGTACGACACCACCGGCACATTCGCCTCCGCGGCCTTAAGATATATCACTCCCCTCACATGCCCCATGATGATTGCCGTGATGGGATGACTATAATGCGAGTACAACTCCTCGACCACGATCACATCCGGCCGAAACTGATCGATTATCCCGGTAATCTCACGGGCAATCTCACAAAGCCGCACCGAGAACTGGTCTTTATCATTCGACCGCACCACCCCTGCCTCCACCACTATCGGGGAGTCATGGTTGGCATCCAACAGCCCATATCCGGTGATATTCAACCCGGGATCGATTCCAAGTACACGCATGTGGCAAAAAGTACCCGCTTCCCCCGCAAATATCAATTAAAATATCCGCCCTTTCTCCATATGTGATTGTGCGATTCCAACTTGTGCGAACCGCCTGAACCACTATATTCAGTTATTCGAAGCATCAGGGAATTCAAGACCAGAATCAGCGCATGACCTCCCCCACCCGCCTCTTCAACCGCAACTTCCTGCTCCTCTGGCAGGGACAACTGATCAGTCGGATCGGGAATGAAGCCCATTATGTCGCGCTGGCGTTTTGGGTGAAACATGCTACCGGCTCCGCTACCCTGATGGGAGCGTTTATGATGGCCGCGACTATCCCCCGCGTCATCCTTGGCCCCTTCGCTGGCGCCTTCACCGACCGCCACTCCCGACGCGGCATCATCATCGTCGCCGATTTTATCTGTGGGCTCTCCGTGGTCAGTCTGGCCGCACTACTTTTTATCCTGCCCGATGCTACCGACCTCATCCTCTGGTGGATGTTCATTGTCACCGCGCTGGTAGCCACTGTCAGTTCATTCTTTGGCCCGGCCTTTTCTGCCGCCATACCTGACATCGTCCCCAAAGAGAAACTCGCCGCAGCCAACTCCGCCAACGCCGCCTCCAACCAGATCTCAAGCTTTATCGGCCTCGGTGCCGGTGGCGTGCTCTACCGTATTATTGGCGCTCCCCTGCTTTTCCTCTTCGACGGTCTCTCCTACATTGCAGGCGCGCTTTTCTCCTCCTTCGCCACCATCCCGCAGACTCTTCCTGACAAGAAAATCACTGCCCGCGAGTCGCTCAGGCAGGTCCGCATCGATGTCGTCGATGGCTTCAAATACGTCTGGAAACAACCCGGCATGCGCTCGCTCTTTCTTTTCGCCGCCGCCCTCAATTTCTTCTTTACGCCCCTGGCCGTGCTTCTGCCATTTTTCGTCGAAGATACGCTCCATTCAACGTCCGACTGGTTGGGGTACATGATGGCTGGCATGGGGGTTGGCTCATTGATCGGTTATGGTCTGGCCGGCTGGGTGAAATTCGGGTCGAGAATGCGCTCACGCATGATGATCCTCTCTATCATCGCCATGTCCGCACTTGTCGGTGTCACCGGCTTGGCGCAGAACCCCGTTCAGGGGACGATCATCCTCTTCTTCCTGGGAATCTTGAATGGCTATATCAATATCAACATCGCCACCATTCTGCAATCCACCACCCCCTCAGAGATTCGCGGTCGCGTCTTCGGCTTCCTCATCACCCTCAGTTCCGGACTGACTCCCATTGCGATGGGCCTCTCCGGCATCGTCGCGGACTTGGTGAATCAGAACATCCCGGCCATCTTTATCGGATGCGGACTCTGCGCCACCGCCATTTCACTGGCTGTTTCACTCTCCAAAGCATTTCGGGATTATTTGGGTTACGAACAACCCATTGAATCGATCGTCAGCGTGCCAACAACCGCGGAAGATCCGCAATAGAATCGATTATCATCTCCGGCTTGACTGATGACTCCACCGTCACCGTCTCTCGATATTTCCCCGTCCTGACCAACATCGCGCGCATCCCCGCCTTCTGCGCCCCCTCGATATCGTTGTACAGATCATCCCCGACCATCACCACATCGCTTGGCCTCAGTCCAAGATCATTTAACGTCAATCTGAAAAACGATTCCGACGGCTTCCCCACTACCACCGCCGGCTTGTTTGTTACATATTCCAGCCCCGTGATAAATGCCCCAATATCCATGCGCAGCCCGTCCTTCGTCTGCCAATATCTCCCCTTGTGCAGCGCCAGGATTGTCGCGCCATCCATGATCATCGCGAACAACCGGTTCATCAGCGGGTAATCCCAGCCGTCGCCTATATCCCCGATCACAATAAACGTCGGCTTCCGGTCATCTTTCGGAAACTCCGCAAAATCACGCGATGTGTTATCATTGAGCACCAGATGAATCGAAGGACTCCCCTGTTCGCGCAAAAATCTTACCGCCGCGCGTGGCGCGGTAAACACCTCAGACTTTTCTATCGGCAACCCCATCTCGACCAGTTCCCCAAACATGGTATCAAGCGACCGAGTCGTGGTGTTGGTGGTAAATCGACACGAAATTGTGCGCGCATGCAGGTACTCGATTGTTTCTCTTCCGCCGCGAATTGGCTCCTTCCCAACAAAGAAAACTCCATCGAGATCAAACAGAAACGCTCGAACGGTACTGAAGTCAATCATGATTCAAATGTTGTCATCACGAGCTTTGCCATTCCCTGCACTCGTTCTCAATCAAAGAGTCTCGACGGCAAAGCGTCGTGATCTCAACTCAATTGGGCTGAGCGTAGTCGAAGCCCGATTAATGGCTCCGCCGTCTGGTAGGTCGGGTTGAATGCGCCATCTCAACTGCGATCTTTCATCTCCATCACAGTATCAAGCATGAAACCCGACGGTCTAATGTCCGTTGATCGATTTCCCGTCATCACGAGCTTTGCCTCATCCATTTGACAAAGCAAAGCGTCGTGATTTCTCTTGGATAGCCTGCGTAGCGCAGACGTCCCCGTCTGCCCGATCGTACTATATCTTCACCAACTCTACCCGCCGATTATTCGCCTTCCCTTCCGAGGTCGTATTCACGTCGATCGGCTTTGTCTCCCCATGCCCCTTCGCCTCCAATCGCCCGGCGTCCACTTTCGCATTCGCCGCCAGGTACGCCTTGACTGATTCCGCCCGACGTTTCGATAGGTCAAGATTCGACGCGTCATCTCCGTCGCTGTCCGTATGTCCCTCGATCGAGAGCTTTAAGGCCGGGTCATCGGTCAGCATCGTGCCGATATCCGCGAGCGTTTTATACGACTCCCCTTTGATCTGATCGGAGTTGACATCGAAATAGATGCCGTGCGTGATGATCTTCCCGCTTTCGTCAAGCTGCTCCCGCATCGTTTTGCCGCCTTCGGCGAAGCGGAAATTCCGCACAAACAGCTTCTCGCGCTCCAGGTCATCATCATTGGCGTGGAATCCGAGCATAAAATTGGTCGGAATGAACCCTGCCGTGCGGGGCGCATTCACTACTCTCTCGTTGTCGATATACCCCTTGACCGTCGATTTGGTCACCATGAACCGGATCGTATGGACCCCTTTCGCGAATGTCTCAGGAATCGACTTATCGGACACTCGCTGGTCATGCCCGGCATCATCGCACATGTAAAAATAGGCATGGTTGTTATTCCATATTTCGAGGCGTGCGGCCGGGTAACCATCCTCTTTCATGAATGCGAACTTAATGAAGTAGCTTCCATTGTACACTGATGTCCTGTTGAGAAACTCGTATTCAACAGTGTACTTCTCCGGCATCTGGCTGACGCCGATCTTCGGACGTATCTCCCCTCGCGCCGATGCCATTATCCACGGCTCCTTCCCCACTTTGGCGATCTCAAACACCCCTTCATCCAGCGACCACCGCGACGGGAACTCCGCGATCTCTTCCTGCGCCAGGTCATCGTAATAGAGGACTGTCTGCCCGGGGACAAAATCGAACTTGGTGTAAAGCTGGAACTCATCCGCCGGCGCGCCAATAGAGTCGGCCTTGGCGGAATCCTTCCCCGCTTCCTCGGTCTCTTCTTTCGCCTCTTTCTGCTCCTCAGGCTTGGTCTTGTCCCCCTCGATCTTCTTTTCGACTGCCTTTTTGGCTTTATCCTTGAGCTTACCGAACTGCGCGTGTCCGGTCTGTGGCAATGCTATCCCCAGCGCCGCGCACAGCAGCGCCAACACGAGAACTCGAGCGAATTTCATATGATCCTTCCTCTCAATGAGGCTGTTCTTAGCACGGAAGATGTCGATTCAGTCGCGAAATCAATCTGCCGAATAATAGGAATTTGGGGGAAGATTCTCAAGAGAATTAACTGGCCTCATGTGGGAGTCGGCATGGCCCGCGATGACGTGTACTGTGTCATCCACTTGAAAAGATCCCCAACAAAAAAGGCAGGCTCACACCTGCCTTTACATCTGCTATGCGAACGAGGAAACCCCTACGCCAGCTTCTCCATCAGCTTCTCGTCGATATCGAAATTCGAATAGACCTTCTGCACATCGTCATGCTCTTCCAGCGCTTCGTACAACTTCATCATCGACGATGCTTCCGTTTCGCTCGTGATCTTCACCGAGTTCTTTGCGTTCATCGTGATCTCGGCCGACACGACCGGAACCTTCTTCGCCTCGAGCGCTTCTTTGACGGTTTCCAGGTCGGATGGCTGAACGATTATTTCGATTGAACCTGTGTCGGTATTGATATCCTCGGCCCCCGCCTCGATCGCGGTCTCGGTCACCATCGCTTCGTCCGCCTGCGTCGGGTCGACCGTGATGATCCCCCGCTTTTCGAACATCCAGGCAACACATCCGGCGGCGCCCAGGTTGCCGCCATGCTTCGTCAGCATATGACGGATCTCGGCAACCACTCGGTTCTTGTTGTCGGTCATCACTTCGAGCATGATCGCCACACCGGCCGGACCATATCCTTCGTACGTGATTGATTCATACACCACACCGGGAAGTTGGCCGGTCCCTTTCAGGATCGCGCGCTTGATATTATCCGCCGGCATATTGACCCCCTTGGCGGCGGCAATTGCGGTGCGGAGTCGGGCATTGTTGACCGGATCGCCACCACCCTCACGCGCCGCGACAGTGATCTCCTTGATATGCTGCGTGAAGATCTTCCCGCGCTCCTGATCAAGTTTCCCTTTTTTCCGCTTAATTGTTGCCCATTTTGAGTGACCAGACATGGGGCCAACCTCCTCTAACTCTATTAACAATCACATATTACCAAATCGCGGCAGAATGCCGAATGGAGAATCTAATACATCATCTCCATGTTGGCAAGTGGGCAGATATGACCTAAATCCATGTTGCGTTCGAACCTATCCCGCGTATATTCGCCCCCATGTCCTGCGTCTTCTGCCGCATTATCAACCGGGAGATTCCGGCTAAAATATTCTACGAAACCGATACTGTAATCGTCATCGCCGACCACCGCCCCAAAGACCGGGTCCATCTGTTGGTCTTCCCGAAAGTCGACCACCAAAACTTCTACAAGTCCCCTCCCGATGTTCTTGCCATGCTGAACCAGACGGTCAAAACGGTGGTTGAAAAGCTGGGGATCGCCGACCATTTCCGGCTGGTGATCAACAACGGGTACGGCCAGGAAGTCGACCATATTCACTACCACATCCTTTCCAACCGCGGCGAGGACAAACTGACATTCCTCCCGTAATTGGGCTGAGCACCAGTACCGTCTCCCCACCAATAGGGCTGAGCGCACTCGAAGCCCGATCCTAATCGGCGCCCGACTATCAATTGGGCTGAGCGGAGCCAGCCCTGAACTCGATTCAGGTCCGAAGCCCCTTTAGCTCGCCGCAGCTCCGCGTATTGGGCTGAGCGTAGTCGAAGCCCCATATCAACGCCAATCCCGTCTGTTTTGCGTTATTTTTCCAATTTTCGTTGACAAATGCGCGGAAAGTCCCGAAATTGGCGATATATAGTTGTGATATAGCACGTTATAACCGTCTGAAGGAGGTGAATTCGTTGACAGGAGTGAGAGTTCGGGACGATGAGTCCTTTGAGAAAGCTCTCCGACGTTTTAACAAGTTCTGTGAGAAATCCGGCATTCTGTCTGATTTCAAAAAGCACCAGCACTACGAAAAACCTTCGGAAACGAAAAAGCGCAAACTAGCCGCAGCTCGTCGCAAACAGCGTCGGAATTCGCGGATGGAAGAATAGAGCATGTCTCTTCTTCAGCAAATCGACAACGATTTGAAAGAGGCCCTGAAAGCCGGACAGAAAGAACGTCTGTCCGTTCTTCGGGGCCTCAAATCTGATATCAAGTACAAGCAGATCGAACTCGGGCATGAGATGTCCGATGCCGACATCATCGGCGTCCTCACATCCGCCTCCAAAAAGCGGAAAGAATCCATCGAGCAGTTCAAGGCTGGCGGTCGCATGGACCTTGTGGCCAAAGAAGAAGCCGAATTCACGATCATCCAAGCGTATCTCCCCGAACAACTTAGCGAAGACAAGCTCCGCCAGATCATCAAAGAAACCATTGCCGAGACCGGCGCCAATTCTCCCAAAATGATGGGCGTCGTCATGAAAGCCTTACTCCCCAAAGTCAAAGGGATGGCCGATGGGAAGCTGGTCAGTCAGCTCGTCACAGAATTGCTTGCGAACTGACTAAAAACTTTCCTACTCTTTCCCTCGCCAATATTAGCGTCAACTTAGGGAGTCCAAGATGAATTGGATTGATTTCGTCCTTATAGCTCTGCTGTTGACCGGCCTGGTGGTTGGGGCGAAAAAGGGGCTGGTCCGGGAATTGTCCGCCTTCGTCATATTCTTCGCGGCGATCATCCTGACCATCACCTATATCGATTCGTTCGCCGTCTGGGTCTACAGCAAGCTCGGGGGCTCGCCGATGGTCTCGGCCTTTGTCTCATTCCTCTTCCTGCTGGCGATCTCCTATGGGATCTTCAAGCTGGCCGGGTACATCTTCTACAAGGTCGCCTCGGTCAAATCGCAGGGGAAACCAGACCAGGTGGGCGGCGCTATCGTCGGACTGGTCCGCGGCTGGGTTTCGGTCAGCTTTGTGGTGCTGGTCACCTTTATGCTCCCTCTCCCCGAGTCCTTCTACACGGCCTTTGACGGCTCTTTCCTCGGCAAAGCGGTCGCCAAGACTGTGCCGTTGATTTTTGAGTCAACCAAGATGGTCCACCCCTCCAGCCCGTCGTTTATCGATAAAATGGAGAACACGCTCATCGGCGCTCCCGGCACCGGCAAAAGCGGCAAGACTATGCCGACCGAGGATCGCGAGCAGGCATATCGCGTGATGTATCAGATCGACCGCTTTTTCAATGTGAGTTCAGGCACGTAAATCCCTTTTTGCCTTAGCATTAGTTTCCCTATATTGGAACCGGCCGCAAGGCCGGTTCTTTTATGGGCAAGGAAGATGATAGAACACCACACACTTGAGACTCTGGAATACCCAAAGGTCAAAGCCCTGATATCGGGCAAGACCCTCACGCCATTTGGCAAAGAAGAGGTCGCCGCTTGGGAGCCGGAAACCGAACTTCGCCTGATCGTCCAGCGTCAGACCGAGGTTTCCCAGATGAAGGATATCGTCCTCTTTGGCGACCCCTTCCCCATGTCTCGTCTTGAGGACTGCCGCGACCTGCTCGATAAGGCTCAGATCCTTGGTATATTCCTCGACCCGAAAGAGATATTCTCCGTCTTGGAACTCCTTGAGGTCTCTATCGACCTGCACAGTTTCGACAAGGATGGTCGCTCTAAATATCCCGCGCTGATAGAATACATCGAAGGGATCCGCGCCTTCCCCGAGATAGTCCGCGATATCAAAAAAGCAATTGATGAAAAGGGAGAGATCAAGGATGACGCCTCCCCCAAACTCCGCCAGATTCGCTACGACCTGATTGAGTCCAAGCGGAAGATCATTCGAAGTCTCGACTCCATTCTTGGCGCCCAGTCGAAGAAACCGGGGTGGCAGGATGATGTCGTCACCCAACGCAATGGACGGTACGTTATCCCGGTGCCGGCCGATGGCTTCCGCCACGACCTCGGAATTCTGCACGACCGGAGCCAATCCGGCGCGACGCTCTATGTCGAACCGAAAGAGACAGTCGAGCTTAATAACCGCCTCAATCTGCTTTTTCAGGAAGAGCGGGTCGAGATGGATCGCATCCTCCGCGCGTTGACCGCGTCCATTGCCGAGCGAGTCGAATCGCTGAAGAAAAACATCTTCCTCATCGGCAAGCTCGATTCCTTTTACGCCGCCGCGACTTTCGCTGCCGCGATCAAGGCAAATCAACCGCGGATGTATACCGAGGCACGTTTCAAACTGATCGACGCCCGCCATCCACTGCTTCTCGCCCAGTTTGGAACACCGGAAAAAGTGGTGCCGATGACCCTTGGCCTCGATGCCGACCGCCAAGCCGTGGTCGTCACTGGCCCAAACACGGGTGGCAAAACGATCGTCCTCAAAACTATCGGCCTGCTTCAGCTCATGGCCCAGACCGGCCTTCTGGTACCCGCGGATGAACATTCGGAGATTGGTATTTTTGAGAAGGTCTTCGCGGACATAGGCGATGAACAATCAATTGAGCTGTCACTCTCGACCTTCTCATCGCACATCAGCAACATCATCCACGCCGTAAAAAACTGCGATGAACGCACGCTTATCCTTTTCGATGAGATAGGCGCTGGGACCGACCCGAAAGAAGGCTCGGCACTGGCTGAGTCGATCATCCTGAATCTGGTTGAACGCGGCGCGCGACTCGTCGCAACGACACACTACTCGCAGCTCAAATCTCTGCCACTGCAACATCCGGCGATTGAGAATGCGTCTTTAGAATTTGACCGCGAGACACTCGCCCCGACCTACCGCCTCAGACTGGGCATCCCCGGATCATCTTACGCTGTGGAGATCGCCGGACGGCTCGGCATGCCGGAGCGCATCACTGCCCATGCCTCCTCCTTGCTCGGAAGCGGCGAACGAAGTCTCGCGGACCTCATCGCTGCGATGGAGGCTGAACTTATCAAGGTGAAAGAGGACCGCGCCTCACTTTCTGAACGTCTTGAACAGGCGAAAGAACTCGAGGATCGATACAAAAACCTGACTGAGAAGTTCGATCAGGAGATGAAGACCGAGCGCGAACGCGCACTGGCCGAAACCGAAACGCTCCTGACCAATGCCCGCAAAGAAACTGAGCGACTGGTCGCCGAGATCCGCAAATCGCAAGCCGACAAAGACTCGGTCAAGCAGATGCACAAGACCCTCAAGTCAGCCGAGTCCGACCTTGCCGCGATTCGAAACAGAACCTCCGAGGCCAAACAGAAAGGGATCGAGGCGATCCGCTTCATGAAGGGGGACGCGGTCCGCATCGCGGCCTTGAACAAAGAAGGGGTGATCGAGGATCTGGTCGGTGATGACCGCGCCAAGGTCCGTATCGGCAATGTCCGCACCATCGTAGAACTTCGCGGACTCCGTCGAATCGACCAACCGACGAAAGAATTCGAACTGAAGCCTGTCTCGTCCGTGCATCCTGATGAACAGATATCCCCCGAGATACATCTTCGGGGCATGACCGGCGAAGAGGCGCAGGAAGCACTCGACCGGTATCTCGATCGCGCAATCGTCGCGGGTCTGTCGCAGGTATACGTGGTGCATGGCAAAGGAACCGGCGCGCTCCGTCGGACGTTGACCGAGTATCTGAAGAAACATCGCGATGTCGACTCCATTCGTCTGGGCGACTGGAACGAGGGCGGCGCCGGTGTCACGATCGTCAAGCTAAAGCAATGATCCCGCAGGAAACGATAGAGCAGATCCGTCAGGCGACCGATATCGCGCTGATCATCGGTGAATATGTCCGCCTAAAAAAACGAGGCAAGACATGGGAAGCCTGCTGCCCGTTTCACACCGAGAAGACTCCATCATTCAAGGTTAATACCGAGAAGCAGATCTATCACTGTTTCGGCTGTGGCAAAGGCGGCAATGTCTTCACCTTCCTTATCGAACATGACAAGATGTCGTTTATCGAGGCCGTCAAACATCTCGCGAGGAAAGCTAATATCACCATCCGCGAGGAACAGGTCTCGGATGCCCGCCGTGAGCAATTCGAGAAACTGAATTACGCGCAGCAAGTCGCGTTGGAGTATTTTCAGTCGGTGCTCTTTCAACCGCAATACAAGGTTGTGCTCGACGGCTACCTCAAACAGCGACGCCAGATCGACGATGAAACAATCCAGTTCTTCAAGTTTGGATTGACCGGGGAATCCTGGGATGGCCTTATCAAACATGCCGCGACCAAAGGATTATCGGGCGAAGACCTGCACACGGCCGGACTGGCCGTCTTTTCTGATACCAAGAAGAGCTACTTCGATCGCTTCCGCCAACGGCTGATGATCCCCATTTTCAATCTTAGTCAGAAGCCGATCGCGTTCGGCGGACGGACACTGAAAAAGGGCGAGCCCGCCAAGTATGTCAATTCACCTGAGACTCCGCTCTATTCAAAGGGAAATGTTTTGTACGGCCTCAATTTCTCGCGAGACTTCGTGCGCGACGCCAACCGGGCCTATATCGTCGAAGGATATTTCGATTTCATTTCGCTCTGGCAGGCCGGAGTGAAAAATGTCGTGGCATCGTCGGGAACAGCCTTCACTCCCCAACAGGCGAGACTTCTGGCGCGATTCTGCGAAGAGGTCTACCTCTTTTTCGACGCGGACTCCGCCGGACAGAACGCGGCCCTTCGGTCAGTCGACTCCCTTTACGATGCCGGCCTTGAAGTGAAGGTCATGATCCCTCCCGCTGGCGAAGACCCCGATTCAGTCGCGCGCAAATTCGGGCGCGATAAGATTGATGAACTGGCGTACGATGCGGTCGGCTTCATTCCCTTTAGAGTTCAGAAAGTGAATCTCGAAGAGTCGGGAATCATAGCCAAGGAAAAGCTGGTCAAGGAACTGAGCGCCTTGGCGGAGAAAATCACCGATCCGACCCGGAGAGCGCTATTCTACGCCGAAGCGTCAAGCTCGCTGTCCATTGATCAGGCAATCTTCCAGAAAGCGGTTCCGACCGCCCGGGTTGAACAGCAGAATCAGGCATTTCGTCATGCCAAGCGGCAGAAGATCGAAATGGAGTTCCTCTCCCTCCTTTTCTGCAATCCGGGCTGTCTGGATGAAGCCATGGAGTCGATTTCCGCCGAGGACCTTGACTCCAAACAGCTTTCGCGGCTCTATTCGGCCATGATCCAACAATATCAAAAGATTGGCATCATTCAGGCCGATAAGCTGATAGAGAACTTCGTCGATGACACCGCCATCTCGCTGGCCACCGAGGTTGCCTCCATTGAGTGGGAACCTGAAGTGGTGGAAGGCGAAACCCGGAAGTATATTCAGTTGATGGCGGAACGGAAGCGGAAACGGATCCGCGCTGACCTTCAGAAGGAACTGGCCAAAGCCGAGGCTGATGGCGACCAGGAACGGGCCAGCGCGCTCTTAGAACAGATCAAAAGTTTTGGACTCTGATGCTCAAGCAGCTTCACATTGAGAATATCGCCCTCCTCGAGTCGGCCGACCTGTACTTTGACAAGGGCATGGCAGTACTGACCGGCGAGACCGGCGCGGGGAAATCGATCATCGTGACCGCCCTCGCGCTCGCGCTGGGAAGTCGTGCCGAGCGTGAATATATCCGGCATGGCGAGGAGAAAGCGGTGGTCTCCGCCACCTTCAATGTCTCCCAGATGCCGGCCTCCTATCGGAAGCAGTTTGCTGATTGCATAGTCGACAACAGTGTCACGATCCTGCGCGAGATCTCTCGCGATGGCAATTCGCGAGTCCGCATCAACGATGCTCCTTCCACCCTGACGAAACTCCGCGATATCGTCGCGCCTCTCGCGGAGATCCTCGGCCAGCACGCAAACCAGATGTTGATGGACGAGCAGAACCACCTCGGATTCCTCGACCGCTTTGCATCACTCGAAAATCTGCGCGATCAGGTAGGCGAACTGTATCACGCCTGGGACAAGGCGGCCTCGGAATACAAAAAGACCGTCTCGCGACGTCAGCAGTTGATCGAAGAGCGCGAGCTGTTGCTGTATCAGAAGAATGAGATCGAGAAGGCAGGACTCCGGGTAGGCGAAGAAGAGGAATTGCAGCAAGAACGGAAGATCCTTGATTCGTCGCGTGCCCTTATGTCTTCGGCGGCGGCTGTTGAGCAGATTCTGGGTGCGAATGAATCGGGGACTGTCCATCAGCTCCGTGCCGCTCGAAAAGAATTGGAGAAGATGGCCGCGGTCGACCCAAGTCTGGCCGCGCAGGTCGGTGAATTGACCGACCTGGATTACCGCATCGAGGAGATGCGCCGGTTTATCGAACGATACGGCGGGTCGATCCAGGATGACCCCAATCGCATCGACGAGATAAACGAACGTCTTGACGAGATATACAAACTGAAGCGGAAATTCGGCGGTACAGTTGAATCAGTTCTGGACTCGCTAAGCGGCATCAACGACCGACTCAAACAACGACCGGATATTGATTCGTTGATCTCTCGACTTGAAAAAGAACAGGCGCAATTTCTGGCCGACTACACGGGTAAAGCCAAAGAGCTGTCGACACTACGCCGCAAGGCCGCGGATTATCTGCATAAGCTCGTGGTCAAAGAACTTGCCGAATTGGCGATCGATGGTGCTAATTTCGAGTTTGAGTTTGTCACTGAATCGGATGCCGACGGAATTGAGATAAATGGCAAATCCGTCAAGCCAACCGAACTGGGCTTGGAGAACGGCCGCTTCCTCTTCTCCGCCAACCGTGGCGAACCGCTCAAGTCGCTGGTCAAGACGGCATCGGGCGGCGAAATATCCCGCGTGCTGTTGGCTCTCAAAGCCGCTGAGAAAAAGAACAACAACCTGCAACGGTCGCTTCTGGTCTTTGACGAAGTTGATGTCGGTATCGGCGGCCAGACCGCCTTTGAGGTCGCCAAGAAATTGAAGAAGCTGTCCGAAGATACTCAGGTTCTGGTGGTGACCCACCTTCACCAGATAGCGCGATTGGCGGACTCGCATTACGTCGCGAGCAAGCGCGCCAAACGCGGCGCCCGCGCGGAGATCGTCGTGCAGCGCCTGGACAACTCTGACATTAAGTCCGAACTTGACCGGATGGTTGCTCTCCCCTGAGCGTCGCCCCCAAACGCTTTTCCATGATCATCAGGAACGGCAGCCCCAACAGATAGCAAGCCGCTAACTCCGCCAGCCCGATCATCTGCACTGAGAACCAGTAATTGACATCGATGAGCGGCGCCAGATAAGCCGCCACACCAAAGGCATTGAACAACACGGCGGGCATCGGAGCGAGCCACATGCGCGTTTTGAGCGATCCAATCCCCCAATTTCGTATCCAGTATGTCACGCCGGCCGCCGCCGCGGTCAGCAGTGGCCCAATGAGTATGTCCAGGATTCCTTGCCCACCAAAGTAGTTCGCAACGAGACAACCAACATACAGTCCGGCTATCGCTCCGCGGCTGATGAACGGGAGAACGGTCAGCGCCTCGGCAATCCGTAGTTGGTAGACGCCGAAAGAGATCGGCGCGAGTGCCAACGTCAGCACCGCATAAAGCGCCGCTACCACGCCTGCGAAGGTCAATTGTGAGATCGGTCGAGCCATTGCCCCATGATGTAGCTCAATCGTCGGTCAGGGTCAATTTCTTTTTCTGGATTCGAAAACCTGGTCGCCGGTGTGTCGCCTCTCACTAAGCCCGAGTCAATGAAGGGAACTTAGTGAGGCGTCCCCCCCGGCGCCTCTGCTGGAATTGGGTTCCACTCCCAATATCGAAAAAGCCACTGCCAAAATCCGGCAGTGGCTCGTCAACAATTTTCAGAAAAATGCGGAAAACCGAACGATTGATGGATCGGAGTTTCGATTACTTTGGTTGACCGGGCTTCCCCCGATAGAGCCGGTCAAGGTCGCCGGCAAGTCTCGCGATATTCATCCGAAGTTGGTCTGGTTCAATAACCTCCGCCTCTCCTCCAAAACCGAGCACCCAGCGCTGGATCTCCTCGATGCCACGGACGGTAACGCGGTACTGCACAGAACCGTCCCTGGCAGCCTCCTTCTGCTCGTTCGGATTGTGGGTCCGGGTCGAGACGATCTTGGCGGCTTTGCCAGTAAATCGAATCACCACCTCCACCGGTTCGCCGCTGTAGACCTGCCAGCTCCCATCGAAGTACTTCTCGGCGGTGATGCCTGGTTCCGGCTGAAATTGCTCTTCCAGCTTCTTCAGAGACTGGATCTGGTCGAGTCGGAATGTCCTGAAATCCTTCCGCAATCGACAGAAGGCAACCAGGTAAAACGCCCTGCCGCGAAAGACCACGAAATATGGTTCTACCACGCGGCTGGTCGTTCCTGATTCAACGGAGCTGTACTTGAGCTCGAGGCAATACGAGTCTTGCGCCGCGGCCTCGATGTCGCCAAACCATTTCTCTGCTTTCGTTGATTGTGTGCTGTCGATAGCGATCGCTGTTGCCCGGACAGCGGTCTTCTTCTGTTCGCGAACTGGAGCGGGCAGGTTCGATTCGACCTTGGCGCGGATCTGTCGAAGTATTTCGCTGTATTTCCCGGTCAAATTGAGCGGCGTGGATTCAAGAGCAAGCCGGAGCGCGCTGTATTCCTCAAAGTCGAAATTGAGCGGCGGGAGGAAATTGTCTGTCGCCAATTTATACCCATTATCATAGTAGATTGGGACATTCGCTTCGGAGAGCGATATGATATCGCGGTAGATCGACCGCTCAGTGCAGCCGCACTCTTTGGCCAGAGTGGCCGCGTTCATGTTTCGTCGTGACCGGATGAGGTTCAGTATGTGAAGCATCCGGTCGTATTTGGACATAGTCATCGACTAATCTCCCTCTCTTTCAAAGTAACCAGTTGAGCAGCTTTGGTCAACTGCGGGACGAGTATAGGGATTCCCCCATAGGGTGGCTGTCACCCCTCAGAAATCCGGTGGTGGCGTCTCACGCCTCTCTCCTATCCCTTTGTGCTCTTGCGCGTTACCGGCCTCTTCCGGATTGGCACCGGCTTTGCACTTCAAGGTCGTGTCTATTTCGAAACAGGAGGAAAGGGGAAAGTATGTCACGCAACCGACGCTCCAGGCCGTCTGATGACTCTCAGATCAGCCTGGGTAATTTCCTGCTCCACTGGGGAGCGAGACTGATCTTTCTGAGTCTCATCGTCGTGGTGGTGCTCAGCCTGGTTCAGTGCACAGTGAAGAAACCGGAAGCTCCAACCTGGAACACCCAGTTGACTGTCCCACTGGTCAATCGCACGTATGATATGCCTGAAATTATCAGCCGGATCGACCAGGACGCGATCTCGATGGATGACGACAGCAATGTCGTTTTCTCTGTTGAGAAAGCGCTTGATACGGTCGAACTCGATGCCGCCAATCTCTCGACGGCGACGTTGAGTTACAATGTCAGCCGGCAACTCGGCCAATTCACGATAGCCGCGCCAAATGTCACGCCGGTTACGGTTCCGATAGGCGACATCGCCGCTATTCCGCAGATCTTCCCGGCTACCGTGCCGGATATGTCGTTTGATATTCCGGCTTCGTTCCCGGCCCTCTCTGGCCTGACGTCGGCCACCATTGCGGACGGCAGTCTTTATCTAGTCGCCACTAACCGCCTTGGTGTTGATCTCAATACGGTCTCGGTCACACTATTCGATGAAGGCCGGGCTCTAACCGTGGGGACTCAGACGTTTGCCGGCGGCATCGCCAATGGCGAAACGGACTCGGTTCTTTATGTTCTCGATGGCCAGACCATCTCCAATAGTTTTTCCGCGACCGCCATGTGTCACACGCCGGGCGGCTCTATACCATCCGCCGATGGCCGCGAGTTTGCGGTTGAGATCCACTTCGTCAGCGACCTGACTGTCGATGGCGCCACGGCAGAAATACCCGCGATCTCGCGCGACTTCAGCGACGCGGTCTCACTGGCTGAATCTGATGTCATTACGAGCGCTATTCTTTCCGGCGGCCAGGTGTCGCTGACCATTAACAACAACTCGCCACTCCCGGCGACCCTGGATATCACCATTCCTGACCTCAAATTGAATAACGTGCCGCTACAAGTCTCCCGACAAGTGACGTCGTCCGGCACCACCAATGTCTCGATACCATTGGCCGGGTATATCCTCGGTCCGGCGGACATCGTACTGCCGCAGCTGCTGCCTATTGAGATCAGCGCCACTATCGCAGGTACCGCTCCCAACCAGGTGACTGTCAGCTCGATAAACAGCTTTGGCGTGCAAGCGTCCATCAGCGGACTGACTTTCTCCGCCGTCACTGGCAATTTCAGCAGCACCAACATGACGATCGACCCGATCCTGCAGGATATCGATATCCCGACCGGTTTCGACTCTATCCAGTTGGTAAATGCGGTCCTGACGATCGAACTTGAGAATTCAGTCGGACTTCCCGGCTCGTTGGACATCAATCTGGTGGGGAACAATGGCAAGACCCTTAACATTAGTGGTCTCGTTAATGCGCGCGTTCTTGCGACCTCAGCTACTACCACCTTTGTTGAAAACGATGTCGCCAGTTTCCTCTCCCCGCTCCCCTCGCAGGTCTCTATCTCTGGCTCAGCCAGCTTTGGGGACGGCACGAGTGGGACGATCCGAGACGGTGACTATATCACCGGGACAGTCCGTATCGATGCTCCGGTGGAGATGATAATCCCGCAGACACCGATTGAGACAGATATTGAATCCGAAGAGATCGACCAGCAGGATATCGACAAGATAACCGACCACGTTATCGAAGCACGGTTGATCTACAACGTGACCAATCACCTGCCGGTCGGCGCGACCGTGTCGCTTCTTTTCTCACCCGATTCGGCAACCCTGTATGCGAACCCGATGCTCGTCATCGACAGCATCTCGGTCAATGCCGCGCCGGTTGTCGCCAGCATCGTGGTGGATACCCTCTCCACCGGCGAACAGTCGATCATTCTGGACAGCGCGGATATCCAGATACTTAAGAACGCGAAGCTCTACATCGGCCAGGTGATGTTCCTGCATAGCTCGAACGGCCAGCCGGTGAAACTAACCAAAGATGACTTTATCACGGTCGTCGGGCGGATCGAAGTTGAGTACCGCTTTGACGGCGAATTTTAAGGGAGGCCGCCATGAAACGCACACAGACCTCTGAAAAAGCAGTTGAGCGGCCATACCTCTTTGGATGGGTGCTCGTGGTGATCTGTCTCTCGCTGGTAGCGATGCTCCTTGCGTCCAACGCCCTGGCGAGTGGGCAGTCCTCGGCCCGATCGGTGGCGATGGGCGGCGCGCATATCGGACTGGCGTCCGGCGTTGATGCCGCACGCTACAACCCGGCCAATCTCGGTTTGACCTCGCACCGCAATACGGCGATAGAGTTCGTCGGTGTGGGGGCGAACATTTCGAATAACAGCTTTACGCTGTCGGATTACAATAAGTACACTGGCGCTTTTCTGACGACCGAGGACAAAGCGGACATTCTGAGCAAGATCCCGGATGACGGATTGCGCCTCGCCGCCGATGTTGAAGCGACCGCCATGGCCATCTCCGCCGGATCGTTTGCTTTCACCGTTCTGGGCGTTGGTGTCGCCGATGTGAATCTCAACCGCGACATCTTTGAACTCGTGCTGAATGGTAACACCTACGCTGACACTATTAGCGTGGATGGTTCCTACTCCGACGCTCTCAGTTACGCCTCCGCCGGATTGTCGTATGGTATGCCTATCTACACGAGCGGCAGCCGTCAGCTTTCGGTCGGCGTGACCGCCAAATATCTCCACGGCCTCGCTATTGAGCAGGTCGTTGAACTTGAAGGTATGGTCGCCACCTATGCGACCGGTTACGCCGGTCAGGGGCATCTTATCGCCCAAACCGCGACTGGTGGATCCGGGTACGGCCTGGACCTTGGCGCGGCTCTCAAGCTGAACAACAGCTACACTGCCGGTATCAAGATCGAAAACTTCGTCTCCAAGCTCACCTGGGACAAAGAGACCGAAGAACACGGCTACATTTTCAATTTCGATACGATGACCGTGGATAACATGGAAGATGACTATGTCGTCTCCGATGATTACACGCGCGCCATCGAATCATTTGAGACGTCGATCCCGTCGGTCATGACCATCGGAATCGCCAATACCTCAGGAAGTCTGGTCTGGGCGATCGATTACCAGCAGAAATTCCGCTCCGAGAATGGGACTTCGACCAAGCCGCGTATCGCGGCGGGTGTAGAGTGGTCGCCATTAGGCATACTTCCGCTTCGCGCTGGATACGCGACCGGCGGCGACCGTAACGCCGCGTTTTCGTTCGGCAGCGGACTGCATCTGCTCGCTTTCTATCTCGATGCTGCTGCCGTGACCGGTACCTCCGGTTCGGGGTATTCCGCAAAAGGCATGCATCTAGCCGTCTCCACAGGGTTACAATTTTAAAGGAAGATGAGGATAGAGATGAAGACCACTCTTCGCAGCCTTTCTATCGCCCTGATCATCTTGTTCAGTGGTGTTGTCTCCGTGCCGGCGATGCCGCCGCACCCCGACGTGCTCGATAATGTAGCCGCGGGCAAACAGGCTCCCAGTTACTATATCGAACATTATGATGAATTGCGGGCGCTTGGCTTGTGCGAGCCGGATGGGTCGCTGAAGCGCGCCCTCGAGGCCGCCAAACATCGGGCCGAGGCCTCCCTCTCCCCGACGGCCGGCACGCCGTTCCGTATCCTGGCGGTATTGGTGCAATTCTCCGACCACGCCAGCCAGGTCAACGCGACGTTCTTCGATTCGCTGGTGTTCAGCACTTCGGGGAATACCGTGCGCGATTACTTTGATGAGATCTCGTACGCTCAGATTGACCTGGTGACGGTCAATATGCCGTCATCGCTGGGCTGGCGGACCGCTCCGCAGACCTACGCGTATTATGTCAACAACGCTCAGGGCCTGGGGTCATATCCGAACAACTCGCAGAAAATGGTCGAAGATCTGGTCGACCAGATCGACCCCCTCGTTGATTTCACTCAGTATGATAATGACAGTGATGGGTATGTGGATGTTCTGATGGTGGTCCATTCCGGTCGTGGCGCCGAGTTCACCGGCTCCAATGCCGATATCTGGTCGCACAAATGGGCGATCTCACCGCGCCTCAAAGATGGCGTACGCATATTTGATTACACCGTTCAGCCGGAATACTGGACAAACCCCGGTGATATGACGATCGGCGTCTACACGCACGAGTTGCTCCACGGCTTCGGCCTGCCTGACCTCTACGACACTGACAATAGCTCCAATGGTATCGGACGCTGGTGCATCATGTCCTACGGTAGCTGGAACGGCCCTGGTGGTCGTGGCGGCTCGCCGTCGCACCCCTCCGCCTGGTGTCGGGTTGAACTCGGCTTCGCAGCGCCTACCAATGTGACAACGCCACTGTCCAACCAGCAGATAACCAATGTCGAGCAGGGCGGCACCATCTACCGCATGTGGACGGGCGGACTTATTGGGAATGATTATTTCCTGGTAGAGAACCGTCAGAATATCGGTTACGACGCGTATTTGCCGTCGACCGGTCTGTTGATCTGGCATATCGATGATGCCAAGAATGTCGGCGGAACGCCCAATTCGCAGGAATGGTACCCGGGGCAGCCAGCCGCTAACCATTATGGCGTCGCGCTGGAGCAGGCTGATGGATTGTATGAATTGGAACATAAGACCGATGCCGGCGATGGCGGCGATCCATTTCCCGGCAATACCAACAATACAACGTTCTCAGATTCGTCGACCCCCGCGGCAACCACTTATGCCGGCGCGCCGACCAACGTTCAGGTCTCTTCCATTACCACGATCGGTCAGGTCATTCAGGCCAATCTGATAGTGACTCTGGCCTCAGGGACGGAAGATGACCCACCTACTTCCTTGCCGTCATCCGCGCTCCTGAACCAGAACTATCCAAACCCGTTCAATCCGGGCACTGTGATATCGTTCAACCTGACGTCCGCGCAGGATGTCACACTCGACATCTACAACCTGACAGGGCAGAAAGTGCGACGTCTGTACGATGATCGCGCGACCGCGGGTGAAACGTCGTTGACATGGGACGCGACCACCGATGATGGCCAGCCAGTTGCTTCCGGCGTTTACCTTTACCGCCTTACCTCGGATGGTCAGCAATTGACGCGGAAGATGGTTTTGATGCGCTGAGCAGACAATAGCAATCCGTCGGGACATGAAGAATGTCCCCTTTCCCCCCTCTCTCATCAACCCCGGCGCGTGGCCGGGGTTATTTTTTCTCCGTCAGTCGACTTCATTCAGGAAACTGGATTTCCTGATGCTCCGTGTCGTGGTGATGTTGGCCGCGTTGCGTCCTTTTATACTGCATGTGGCAGGCTTTACAGCGTTTGGGATCCTCCGTATAGCCCCGTTCAGCAAAATATTGCTGAGCCTGTACAGTAAAAACAAACTCCTCACGACATTCGCTGCAAATAAGAACCCTGTTCTGGAAATGATTTTCCATCGGGTTCCCCCTCTCATGACCATCACAGTCCGTGTGATGTCAGCAAATGTGTTGTTACCTGTTGATGACAGGATATTTTGGGGGCCGGACAAAGTCAACAAAAATGTCCCGGTATCTCCCTAATAGGGATTACAGAGACTGGCGGGCGTACCAGAGATAAAGTGCGAGATCATGTATGAGAGGTCGCTCAGATCAACCCCGCCAGCACAATCAACATTCCCGGCATCCATCGTCGGCTGCGGCTGGCCACCCAGACCCAGTACATAGGCGATAAGGGCAGAGAGGTCGCTTATATCAACATTACCCGAAAAATTGACATCTCCGCGATAGACCACGGTAGTCGCGTTGGTATTTCTGGTCTGCTGGAGTGTCGTGTCGAGGATTGACACAATGTTGGCCGTGATGTACGAATTTGAACCCAATGGCGTACCCACCGGCGGTTTCACCAGGAAAGTGACGAAGGAACTATCTCCCGGCGTAAGAAATCGCGATTGCTCACCCGGCGTGACCCAGCCAAGAGCGTCAGAATAGGTGACTTTGATGGAGTTGTTGATTGTGCCAATGTTCTTCACCAGGACACTGCACGTTCGCTGATTCCCCGAGTAGACCGGTGAACCGCCGCTGATGGCGCTGCTCATCTCCAACGGCTGGGCGAGCGAAGCGGAGTAGTTGAAGCTGGTACCGCCGCCGAACTGATTGATGTTCACCGCGACAAGTACCACCTTGGTGTAGGTATTGAAATTGAGTACTTCGGTGGTGTCGATCCATGGCGACGCGGGCAAAACCAACTTTTCAAGCGAGTAAGTTGTCGGGGTAGTGAATTTTATCAGATAAGCCGCCCACTGCGCGGCATCCCCTCCATCAAAAGTCAATCGAAGTTTATTATTGGCGACAGTCGGAATGAACTCGATGTAACAGGATCCATATCCCTGGGGGTTGACCGGGCTCACTTGATTGTTGGTCGGGTACGTCGTGTGCTGGCGGTCGACGGTCATTGCCGGATAAAAGTCCCCCTCACCGTAATGCTGTCCAAGGTCACGGAAGCCCGTGAAGTAGTTCCAGACCGCGAATTCCGCGAAGGCCGAATCCTGCGTATAGCCGGTCGTTGCCAAAAGCGAGTCGGACATGGCGTCATAGACGGATTTATACCGGGCACCGTTCCAGCAGGCACGCATGAGCGTCGTATCGAATCGTTCGGCGAGGTACATCCCCCAGATAAAGGACGAGTACATATGTATGGTCTGATCCATCAGGCTTATCTGAGGATCATTCATGTAGCTATCCAGGTAATTGTAGTTGTCGTTGACCTGATCGAAAACGATATCTTCCATGTAGGTGGCATCGAGTTCCATGAACCAGCTTGACTCGGTCGCGTCATACGCGAACTGAATGCAGTGGTGGAACTCATGCGCGGCCGTGGCTTTGGCGGCGCCAGCCTGATTCCCTTCCGGGTCATCATTGGGCGGAAAGCCGAGAAAATCACGATGCAAAACCAAGTGACTGTAGTAATCCGGCCACGGGTTCGGTCCCGCGCCCTCAGGCACGGCATACCCGTAATACCCCATCTCCTCAAAATAAACATCGAACAGAGCGTCTCCACCGAGGGAGCCGTCTGACGGGGGATTGAGGTAGCCCATCGCCTGATGTTTGGCCAGCGATGAATCCATATACGCGGCGCATTTTTCCACGTAATCGGGGATCGTGTTGCCGTTGCCATCCGCGGATGGTACCGCGTTTGTGCCGGTCACATCGTAATGGAGTTTAAAAAATCCGCCCGGCGAGTTGTACGTAAACGCGGTTGACCACCGCTGAAGGAGAGTCGTTATCTCTTGTTGAGTGGGGCCATCCAACTGTGCCCAATTCTGCTTGATATCGACGATCGCGTCGGTAGCGCATCGCGCATGACTCACGCCCGTAGCGAGGTCAAAAAGTTGGTACTTGGCCGGAAGTTCGGTTGGGCGTTTGATCGCCTTGATCTGGAGCAGTGCCTTCTGACTGTAGGTCAGTTCGCCGGCAGCGAAGTCTCGTTCAATGGCGCCGATCGGGTCCTTGTCTGATAAATGCGAATGTCCAGTTGTGGCCAGCGCGGTAGCGGCAGACAGCAACATGATAGCAATGGCGAGTCGAATGGATCCCTTCATAAGGCGTCCCTGTGTTCTCCAGTTTGCACCGTCATAGAATCGTACAGTCCATTGGCACCTGTGTACCATTCTATGTTCGGCAGTCGTAAGGTATTTCTCCCGCCTTTCCCGGCGGAAGGTGATTTCGAGAAGACATGCTGAGGTTATGTATCCGCGACCTCTTACCCTAATGTATTGTGATTCAAGATTTTGTCAAGAGGAAACGGCTCAGAAGTATTGCCCGGTCCCGAAGGCAAACTGGACGGTGCCATCCTCCAGGACCGCGCAATCTATTCGGATGATCTCGGACCGGGTAGCGCGTTCCAGCGAGATTCGCAGTCCCGCGCCGACTGAGTAGTGTAAGTCGTTCAAAGTGAAGGGTTCACCTTTGGTCCAGGCACGGCCGACGTCAGCAAAGATAACGCCGCCAATGAGGGCGGACAGGATATCCAAGCCAGGAAACCAACGAGTCTCCAGGTTTGCCGTCGCTGTCCGGTCACCGGCCAAGGCGAATTCGTCGTAACCGCGAAGCCCACTGGTTCCGCCGAGGCGAAGTGGTGAATCTAGAGCATCGTAATGATCAGACTGGTACTGAACTCTGGCGGCGACAGTGAGAAACGAGAGCGAATTATTGTAGTAGCGGAAACTTGATATCCCACGACTGCGGAGTTGCTTCCCTCGATCGAGCCACCAGGTCTGCTGGTGCGATGTGGTGACCAGGTTATGTCCGAACTGATTGCCGAATCGGGTGGTGATATCAAGCACATCGTAGTAATGGCTCTTGAAATCAGTATAAAAGGCTCTGCCGGCAAGGGCCTCTATCCCGGTCACTACCGAGACATCTTCCAATATCTGGAAATTGCTGATCCTGCGTAGCCTCAGATAGTGTGTATGCTGCGCTTTCACTAGAAGTGAAGGCGTATGGTAAATCGAGTCGGAGGGAATGGTAAACCCGTGTCCGTCAACTTCGGTTACCTTGTCCGAGTGGTAGGTATACCAGAACCCTGCCCCGACCTTGGTGTTGCGACTTCCCACCCTGTACTCCCCGATCAGATCAAGCTGATCACCTTTGCTCTTCCAGGATCCGGTGCGTACCGCCAAGCCGTTGGAGTCAAGGCCGTAGACATCACGCCGTCCACCAGTTTTCGCGATCGTACCGCTCAGGTAGGTCCGCTGGTCGAGACTGTAAAACGGCCGCAATAAGCTGAACTGGGTTACTTCTCCGCGTGGATCAGTATTGTGCTCGAGCACCAGCATGACCGGTTTCCCCAGAAAGCGGTAGTCGCGAAAACGGCTATGGATGTAGTCTTCATCCTCCTCTTGAATGACCCAATCAAATCCCAGGAGCTGATTATACCCGAGAAGATTTCGTTCTTCGAATCCCAGTTTCAGTCTGGAACGGTTGCCGTCGCGCGAGAATTCCACGCCCCCTAACAGACTCCATTGGTCGATAGTCACGACTCGGACCAGAAGGTGGCCGTTGGGGAGCCGTTCTGTTTCTACCCAGGCATCGACCAATCGACAGTTAAGACGGAGGTTTCTGGCGGTTTCTTCCGCGCGGGCCGCTGAAAATGGCTCTCCTACCGCCAGTAAGAGCTCGCGGCGAACTACCGTTTCTTTCGTCATGATGTGCAGTCGATTGGCTGTACGGAAAAGGAAATTGTCGAAGCGGGGGTCGGAGGTATCGTAAATCTCGCGATTGTCAATCACCAGGCTATCGATGATCACCCCATCGTCTGCCGAGATGGTGTCCTCTTCGATGACCGAGAAACCTTCAGCTGGCTCGCTTCCATACACGGTGATAGTCGGACCGGCAAAGGCGGGGCTGGACAAGCAGATCAGCAGAAAACAGGAGAGCGCGAGTAGTTGGGTCAGTGGGTGGGTCATCCTTTCCCGGCAAACATAGCGGGAAACCGGCCCTTGGAGCAACAGTTTGTCGCGTAAAATTTTACGCCGACTTGCCGATAAACTTGGGGAAGAACACGTACTCAACATGGTTACTACACGCAAGAAAATCGGCGACCTGCTGGTCGACAAGGGATATATCACCCCCGCCCTGCTGGAGGAAGCGCTGCGCGAGCAGGCAACCACCGGCAAACGTATTGGCGCGATCCTGGTCGAAAACGGCAATATCACTGAAGACCAACTCATAGATACCATATCGGAACGTCTCGGCATTCCGCAAGTCTCCCTCTCATCAATGGTCCTCTCACCCGACGTTACTCAGCTCATTTCGGTGGAGACGGCCCGTCGATATACCGTAATACCCATTTTCGTCATAGGCACCACTATGACGCTGGCGATGGCGGACCCGCTTAATATCATCGCCCTCGACGAGATCAAGTATCAGTCGGGGTACGAGATAAAGCGGGCGGTGGCGAAGTCCTCTGAGATCAAGCAGGCAATTGACCAATATTACTCGGTTGCCGACTCGCTGCATGAAATCATGGGCGCCAAGCGGGCCGATGACGTTGAACGACGGATTACCTCGGTCCTGACTACAGACCGCGGCGAGGCTGAGTCCCCCATTGTCAAATTGGTCAACCTCATCATCACGAAGGCGGTGAATGAGGGGGCCAGCGACATTCATATTGAGCCGGACGAAACGACCCTTCGTATTCGCTACCGGGTCAGCGGTGTGATGCGCGAGGAGGCATCGCCTTCCAAAACGATGCAGAACGAGGTCATTTCGCGAATCAAAGTAGCCGCGGATCTCGATGTCTCGGAGAAGCGCCTGCCGCAGGATGGCCGCTTCATGATGCTCGTCGACAATATGCCGATCGACTTACGCGTCTCCACTCTCCCGACCATACACGGAGAGAAGATCGTGATACGAATTCTTGACCGGCGCAATCTGCTCCTCTCCTTCCGGCAACTTGGATTCCGTGAAACCCTGCAAGAGGCCTGGACGAATATCATCCATAAGCCCGAAGGACTAGTGTTGATCTCCGGCCCGACCTCGAGCGGCAAGACCTCGACGCTCTATGCGACGTTGCAGGAGATCAACTCGATCGAGAAGAATATCATCACGGTTGAAGATCCGGTGGAGTACTCGATGCCGGTCATCAACCAGATACAGATAAACGAAAAGGCGGGATTGACCTTCCCCGCCTCACTGCGGTCGATCCTCCGGCAGAATCCGGATATCATCATGATCGGTGAGATCCGTGATCGCGAGACCGCTCAGATGGCCGTACGCTCTGCGCTGACCGGGCACTTGGTCTTCTCGACGATCCACACCAATGACGCTCCCTCCGCCATCACTCGTTTGATCGACATAGGCGTGGAGAACTACCTGGTGGTTGCCGCAATCAAAGGGGTACTGGCGCAGCGGCTCATTCGCCTCAACTGCAAAAACTGCCTGGAGACATACCGTCCGCCAGATGCTCTCCTCAAACGAGCCGGACTTCTTGACCTCGCAGAGGCAATCGAATTCAAGCACGGCACTGGCTGCAGTCAATGTCGCGGCACCGGCTACCACAAGTTGACCGGTATCTTTGAATATATGGAGGTGACTCCCCAATTGGCCGACCAAATGCTCTCCGGGGCCTCACTCCATCGTCTTCGGACAGAAGCTCGGCGATTCGGATACATCCCGCTCTTCGAATCCGGATTGGAAAAGCTGACCAACGGACAGATATGTCTTGAAGAACTACTGAAAGAGACCTCGAATATCGAAGACTACTTCGACCATACGGAACGTCGACCGATAGGATCCAGCCATGCCGGCACAGTTTAGATATCAGGCAGTGGCAGTCGATGGTTCGACCCATGAGGGCGTGATCGCGGCGGTCAATGCCCAGCATGTTGAAGACTATCTCACCCAGCAGAAGCTGTTGCCGATCACGATAGCGCCAGTCCAGGAGCGCAGGCCGCTGACCCTGTTCGGGATGCTCAAAGGGAATACTTATGAGGATCTGATCACATTCACCAACCAGTTGGCGACTCTTTACCGGGCCGGCATTCCTCTTCTGCGCTCCTTGACGCTCATCAAGATCGGAAAACCGACCGGCCGCTTCAATTATGTGATCCACCAACTGCGCGTCGGCATAGAATCAGGGCGTCAACTCTCCGAGATAATGACTGACTACCCCGACCTCTTCTCAAAAGTCTATGTGGCAGGGGTTGCCGCGGGTGAAGAATCGGGCAAACTCGACGTAACGCTGGATGAGCTTTCAGTGATGCTCGAGCGGGAGATGGAGATCGCACGTCAGCTCAAAACTGCGACCCGCTATCCCTTGATCGTAATCGGTGTGCTCTTGGCGGCTGCCACGGTGATGATGGTCTATGTCATTCCCAAGTTCGTTGGTTTCTACAGTGCGTTCTCGGCTGAGTTGCCTCTTCCGACACGAATTCTGATCGGCGCGTCCGGCTTCGTCACTAACTATTGGCCGTACACTCTTGGATTCTTTGTGGCAACAGGATTTGCCTTTCGCCACCTGCTCAGTAATCCAACTGGGCGAGCCTGGTTTGACAGGAAATTGGTTTCACTTCCCATCTTTGGTGACCTGATCATCAAGAGTAATGTCGCCCGATTTACCCTGATGTTCCGAATCCTATTCCGGTCAGGGCTCCCAATTATCAAATCGATCGATCTGCTGATCGGCGCTATCAAGAATACCGCCATAGCGGCAGAGCTGATAATCCTGCAGGATCTGTTCCGCAAAGGACAGGAGATCGGGACATCGCTTGACAAGTTCAAGTACTTTCCCGAGATGGCCCTGCAGCTCATCGCTATCGGCGTGGAATCCGGGTCGCTTGACCGGACGCTGGAAGAGGTCGGCAATCATTATTCTAAAGAAGTCATGTACCGCAGCCGTCAGATGACGGCCATCATCGAACCGATCCTGACTGTTGTTCTGGGCGTATTTGTCCTCATCCTGGCGTTGGCGATGTTCCTCCCGATGTGGAATCTCATCAAGGTGTTCAAGGGGTAGGGCTGCTCAAGATTTAAACAGATTTGCCGACAAACAGATACAAGACAACTCGATACACGATTTGCTCACTAAAGGAGAGACCATGCGTCTGACAAACGTACTGAATCAGAAGGGCTTCACGTTGATCGAACTGGTGATCATCATTGTGGTGCTCGGCATCCTGGCCGCCGTGGCAATTCCGCGGTACCAGGACATCACGTCTGAAGCGAAAGAAGCTTCGGCTCGCGCCGCGCTCGGCGCTTTACGTTCCGGTATCACCATCTTCTACGCCAATAAGGCGGTCACCACCGGTACGGCTACCTGGCCAACGCTGGCACAGATCGCCGCGGTTGACACGGTCATGGCGCAGGCGATTCCGAAGAACCCTTACCAGTCTGACACCAACGCGCCTGATTCAATCGTCACTGGCGTTACCAAGGGTGTCGTAGTGGGAGCTCGCGGTGGATGGGCCTACAAGCCGAGCACCGGCGAAGTCTGGCCGAATACCAACGTTGCCGGGGAGAATGCCTGGTAAGCTCTATGCACTTACCAGTTGCGGACAAAGATCGACAGCTCGGTCGGCGTGGATTCACGCTGATCGAGCTGGTCATCATTATAGTCGTATTAGGGATCCTGGCAGGTTTTGCCGTGCCACGTTTCGCCGACATGACTACGAGTTCCAAGCGAACCGCAACCTTGGATGAAATGAACGGCCTCAAGAAGGCTATCATTGGCAATCCATCGGCGGTCGCGGGAGGCGAATATATCGATCGCGGGTTCGAGGGGGATGTCGGATTTGCGCCGTCGCGATTGCAGGATCTTTCCGCCAAGCCAGATAGTATCTCAAGCTACAACCAACTCAGCCGGCTTGGTTGGAATGGTCCCTATATCGACAGTTCAGGTGGGGTCTACCTCACCGATGCCTGGGGCGCAAATTACGCGTACGACCGGGCAGGGCGACGTATTGTCTCAACCGGTGGCCCCGACAGCCTGATCGTCAAGTTCTAGTGAGCTTTGTACCATGATCAGTCTCGACCTATTCAAAAAGAAGACTCCGGCAGCGGCGCAGATCCCCGATGATCAGCACTCGAAGCCGACCTATGTCGAGACGGCGATCTCACCAAAACCAAGTTTTGGCCTCAAACGCAAGATCAGTGTTCATATCGATCAGACCGGTATTCAGTTTGGTTGCAGCGTCCAGCGTGGTAAGACGGTCAAGCTGCTGGATGCCCGCAAGCTGTACTTTTCCTCAAAAGATGAGTCAGAGTCTTCGCGCGTTGCGTTTGTGTCCGACTCGCTCTCACATTATGTGAATGAGCATGGAGGACGTCGCGCGGAGATAGCGCTCACGGTTTCGGGACCGGAGACCGCGTTTCGCGTCTTTAACATCCCTGTTCTGGCTCCACGCGCGCTCGCTTCCGCGGTGCAATATGAAGCCAAACGGCAGGTCCCATTTCCGCCCAACGAATGCTATTTCGATTTTCGACCGGTCAGCAAGATACAGAGCGGTTCGCGAAAATCTCTGAAGGTCGCCCTTCACGCCGCCACCAATCGCGCGATCGAGGAACGACTGGCCCCATTCCGGCACTTGGGTTACAACGTCGAACATATTTACCATACGCACGACGTTATCGGCCAACTGCTGCGGTACCTTCCGAACTTCGCAGATGACCAGCACTATACCTTGATAAATATTGAGAAGACGCGGACGGAGATATCCTACTACCACGGCAGTAATCTCGAGTTTTACCATAACTGCTCAATTGGTTCATCTTTCCTGGCCCGCCGCTCGGACCCGACAGTGTACGAGTATTTCGCTGAATCACTGGCAGGCGAGATCCAGAATTCTTTGGACTTCTACACCGGTCAATACTCCGGGCTCTTCACGACGCGGATATACATCCATGGTGACCTGGCCTATACGGATGAATTGCTCGAGATGCTCCACAATCGGTTTGGCTACGAGTTCCGGCGATTCCCAACAGAAACGCTCTCTGTGCAGGTCTCGGGTGACCGCGGGCGGCTTGAGGACCTGGCGGCCTGCTTGCCGGTGGTGGCATCAGCCTGCTGTTCGGTTGAGCTGGCCAATCTGATCCCGGCCGAATTGCTGGCGCAAGCCCGGTCGCGACAAATCGAGCGCTATGCGTTTCTTGGAGCCGCTGGATTGGCGGCTATCCTTTTGCTACTCTGGGCGACTGTGACCATGCAGGCCTCCGCGTCTGCCTCGCGCCTGGCGCAAATAAACAGCGAAATAACTGGATTTGAACAATCTTCTCTCTTTGCTACTTACAATGATCTCAAGCGCGAGATCGCCGCGGGAAACGGGTATTTGGAAAAGGTCAAGGCGGCGCCGTCCTATTTCAGCCTATTACTCAAGGAGCTTTCCAACGCGGTCCCCAGTTCGATGCAGTTGAGCAATTTCAATTTCCAGGCCACTGAGCCAACGCAAAACCTGACCATGGACGGAATTATCGTCCAATCATCGTTGCCTCCCGAGGTGACATTGGCCGAGTTTGTTGAGACACTGCAGCGTTCGCCGCTCTTTGATTCTGTCAGCGTGCTTCGCTACACCAAGCGAATGGAAAATGGCCGCGCGATACTGAATTTCAGCGTAGCGATGCGGGGTGTGAAGTGACGCGAAGGACTTCCATTCTGATCGCGGTAGCGGTTCTCCTGATCGCCGGGTGGTTTGCTTTTCTGTATCTGCCGGCTTCGGGGAAACAAGCGAAAGTACGAACTGAGTTGAGGTCGGCTGAAGCCCAGCTGCGTGACTATGAATCAACTTTGGCGCAGGTGCCGGTCTTCATGGCTGCCCGATCCGAACTCCGCAAGAAGCTGCAATCCGTCAACTCGAGCCTTTACGCAAAGGAAGATCTGGTCGAGCTGTTTGACGAACTGGAGCGGAAGGCCGGCGCGTTCTCACTTCGCACGGTTGAGATAACGCCGCCGGTGGAAGAGCTGCTCCAGCTCAATAACTCCGTTCCAAGTGATGGTGAGCCACAAGTACTCAGTCTAAATATCGTGCTCAAAGGGAACTACATAGATTTCGGGCGATTCGTAGAGGCGCTGGAGAATGCGCCCTATTTCAGGACAACCCAGAGTTGCATTATCACGCGTATTCAGGACGGGAGCGATCAGGTGACGTATTCGCTCGGATTCAAGGCCTTGCTTGGCATGACAGTGGAGGGAGTGTCATGACCGAAGCTAAACGCAAGCAGATGATGTACGGCATCCTGGTCGTGGCGGTGATCTGGGGAGCATGGAATCTTTCGCAGCCACGGCGAACACCACGTCCGGTTGAGACGCAGCCGGTTTCGCAGGAGGTCACGGTACAGGAACCGACCGTAGAGGCTTTGCCAAGTATCGACATGGCGGCGAAACGGAGCGAGCCGTGGGGGCGTGACCCGTTTACCGGAAAGGCCGCCAGACCCTCTTCCCCGCGCGAATCGAACAGCGCATCTGCTCGCATGAGTGAGAATAGTGCGCGCTCGGGCAAAGGGTGGTCGTTGACGGGCATAATTGATAATGGGACGATGCCGTTTGCGTTCATCAATGGAAAGATGGTTAAAGTCGGAGATCTGATAGATCAGGCTCGCGTAGTCAGTATAGAGAAACAGAAAGTGACGCTGTCCTTGAACGGGAGCCAATTCGCCCTGAAAGTTAACAAAGGTTGAGTATATGAAGACGTTCGTGATCCTCGCATTGGTGCTGGCCGTTGGCTGCACATCTATGGCCGCTCCGCTTGATTCGGGTCAGCGACTCACTCTGTCGCTCGAGTCTGTGCCGTTGGCGAAAGTACTCAGTATGATCGCGGCGCAGAACAAGCTCAACCTGGTCATGAGCGATGATATTGAGGGCGAAATATCGCTGCAGCTTGAGGATGTCGACCTCAAGACAGCTCTTGACGCTATATTGACCTCGAATGGGTTTGCCTACGTCGTACGGGAAAATGTCGTGGTAGTGACCTCAGCCGAGAAAGCCTCGGCGGATATACTTGCTTCGCGAGTTATCCGGCTCAATTATGTCGATCCGGTGACGGTAAAGGCGGCACTCGATTCGCGCAAGTCATCCAAAGGGCAGGTCATTATTCTCGACAAGGTTTTGACCGATAATACCAGTTCCTCCTCCGGTGGCGGCTCGTCAACGTATCGGCCCAATCGGATTTTAATCACGGACTATCCGTCGGTTATTGAGGATCTGGCCGCATTGGTGGCCGAGATAGATATCCCGGAGCGTATTGTGCAGATAGAAGCCCGCATTGTTGAGACCAAATTGAGCGATGAGACGCGGCTTGGGTTCTCGTGGCCGACTTCAATGTCCGCAAAGATCGCAGGAGCCAGCGATGGGACCAGCACCGGCACGGATGAAGCAACAACATCGACCAGCGCTCTCGGCTCGATGAGTCTGGAAGACGGTCAATGGACCTGGGGAACGCTCTCGGTGAACCAGTTGTCAGCGGTGCTCGATATGCTGGACCAGAATGGCAACAGCAAGTTGTTGTCCGATCCTCGCATCACGACGGTCGAGAATCATGAGGCGGAGATAAAGATAGCGACGGTCATCCCAATCCAGACGATCAACCGCTTCACCGAGGCAGCGGCTACGCAGGATATAGTGACCTTTCAGGATTTCGAAGTCGGAATCTCGCTGAAAGTTACGCCGCGGATCAACGGGGATGGGAATATCACACTGGATGTCGAACCAATCGTGGAAGATATCATCGGCTACAGTGGCCCGACTGGCAATCAGAAGCCGATCACCGCAACTCGGTCAATCAAGACACGCATAACGGTCAAAGAGGGAGAAACGGCCGCGTTGGGTGGATTACTAAAAGAAGACGTGATCGAGTCGACACAGCGGGTCCCCTTCCTGGGACATATTCCGCTATTGGGAAAAGCGCTCTTCACGAACAAATCTCACGAGAAGTCGACCACGGACCTGATCATTCTCATCACGCCCAGACTGCTCAAGTGAACTAGTCTGGGCAGACATGCCAGCGTTTAGACTTGCTGATCATCATCTGAATGATGAACAGCATCGCGAAGAGATCAAATATCAGCGATTTCCAGGCGGAACCGGTCGCTCCCTGAGACGCCTTAAAGCATCCGCAGTCAATATCGATCCCGCGCACGATGGTTGAGGCCAACGCGATTATGAAGACCACCATCATGATCGCCGACCAGACTTTGGCCCCTTCGTAGAAGATACCCAGAATCAAGGCAAGCCCGCAGAACAGCTCCAGCCACGGCAGTATGATCGCAATCAGGTTGATCAAGTAGCCTGGCACGAGGTGGTAGTACCAGATCGATTTGGCGAACGACGCCGGCTCGATGATCTTGTAGAAAGAAGCGTATATCAGCATGACGCCGATGACCAGCCTCGAGAGCATGGTCAGATAGTCATTGTGTACTATTCGCATTGCTTCCTCCGCTCGACCTCAAGTCCAAACTTCTCCCACTCTCTCGCCCCGCCGAAAAAGATCGCGATATTGGTGTACCCCTGCATCTGGAAATTGCGGCCCAGGTGGAGCGAAAGATCACACTCTTCTCCCGAGCAGAAAACGATCAGCATTTTGTCCTTGGAGACAGCCAGTACGGAATCGAAATACTTGCCGACATCTCCTTCTGGGATCATCTCAAACGGCAGGTTGACGGATCCGGGAATGGTGCCGCATTCGAAATCCCCCGGATTGCGGGCATCGACAAACAGCGCTTGTCCGGCCGCGTGCTCCATTTGCGCGACATTGATGTCGATAAACGGCGGGTCATTCGGTTCGGCGGTCGGCGGGACGATGGGACCCTCGGAATTCGAGAGATCCCGATATTTGCCTATCAGGTCGACTCCATTCGGCGAGATTGCGTTCACACCGATACTGACCACTCCTGAGATGAGCAGCAGAACTATGACTTGGCGAAAGGATTTCAAGATTATTTGCTCCGTTTGGTTTGGAGATTATACCCGGTCTTCAGTATCTGGTTCGGCCCGATTTAATGGACATGCTCGAATCCAAAGCCAATAAGTGCCATGACCAAGAGCCCGATCACCAGCAAGGCTAGATTCTGCCACCGCTTCGATTTGGAGTGGAAGACTTCCGGCAGGAGGTCTGCCGTAGCTACGTACAGGAATGTTCCGGTCATACATCCGACAATTATCGAGTAAGTCTGCTCAGAGCTGTGCTCGACCAGGGGAGCAAAAAGCAGCGCCCCAATGGGGGGCATCGCCGCAAAAAGGGCGAGTAAACCGAGCACCGAGCTCTTCTTTATCCTCGCCAGGGAGAGCAACGATCCAACTGAGAAGGCCGCCGGCAGATGATGAGCCAGTATCGAGTAGAAAACGGTCCGTCCAAGGTGCGGGTCCACCGAGGTCACGCTCATACCCAAACCATCGATCAACGAATGGACAGACAACCCGATGAAGGCGGCAATCGAGATGACTTTGTGGCTGTGTACCTCTCCGGTTCCACCCCGACTAAAGAGAAACTTTTCGACGAAAAGGATCAGTAGGTACCCTGCCAGTATGGCGATACCCACAGTCTCCCGGTGGTCAACTTCCATCGCTTCGGGTAGCAGCTCGAAGAAGACGGCTCCCAAGAAGACTCCCGCACCAAATGAAATGAAAAGATGGAGCCATTCATCGGACCACTTCCTCACCAATGTGAGGGCGCCGAAGAGAAACGCGGCGACGAAGAGAATAGCAGAATAGAGTACGAGCGTGTTGTTCACGGTCGCCAATCAAGGCGCCGAATTCAGCATAGTCAAGTGAAAATCAAAGGGTTAGCAAAACAAAAGGGCCGGCAATAGACCGGCCCATAACTTTGTCGACCATGAAGGTCAGCTCTGTGCTACTGGCAGCTCAGGTACTGAACCACTCGGGTCTTCCCGATCAGGCGGATGCTCTGTCCTCCATTCTCGAGTTGACCAAGACATAATTCCCTTTAAGAATGTTTCCCACGACCCGCGCGAACTTGCCAGGGGCAAGTACCTGCAAGCTGTAGGAATGCCAGCAATCCTTTTTGCCGACGGCGGCAAACACTTCGGCTTCTTTTCTCTTTGGCATGTGCAACTCCCTATTCTTTCGTCCCCTCTACTTTGAAGTAGTTACCCAAATAGGACAGTAGATTGCAGTGAAAGTAAGGGATGCCGTCTACTGACTGTTACCACCTCCTTCGGATTGCAAACTCTATAGGCCACCAAAGTCTATTTTAGCAACGTAGTGTCTCTATTAATAGGGGGCGTTTTGACATACAGCACCCTATCGCAGTTTTTCGTGTAATTTATTGAATGCCCTTGTCTTATAAATGTGCACAACCTGCTGGGTGACCCCCAGTTGGGCAGCGATTTCGCGCTCGGTGCATCCTATAAGATGAAGTTTCAGGACTTGTTTCTGGCGCGGAGAAAGTGAGTGATTCACATGCCAGGTGAATTTGGCGAGGAGCTCCGCCCGGCGCTTTTCGTCCATCGCCACATAGTAGCCATTGGCATAGATAGAGTCCTCGTTCGCCTTGGATTCGACGAACAGTCGCTCAACCAGAGCTTCGGGAATCTTCCTGCTTGGCACGTTCCAGCCTCGCGAGTTGGGCTATTGCTTCACGCTATCACTCTGCCTGATCTTGTCCAGCTCCGCCAACGTGATCGAGAATCTCTTCGCGGTTTCGTCGCGGAGTTCATTAAGCGCCACTTTGCGCTCATAGTCGGAGAGGTCTTTCGGCAGATCATTCAATCGTCGTTTGTAGTAATCAAGTATCTGGGTATGATTCAATTTTGCCTGCGTCGACGCAGGCTTGGTTGCGGTCTTGGTGGACTTGGTCGAACGGGCCTTCTGCTTCAGCGTGGTGATCTCGGAGTCCTTTTGGGCCAACAGACCTTCGAGTGAGTCTGACTGCTCGCCATAATAGGAACGGGTCGCCTCGAGAGAATCGCGGTAGCGCTGAATCGCATCGTTCATCGCGCCGGAGACGGAGTCGGCGCGTTTGGTAGCCTCGACAGACTCCTTGCTCCCCTTCTCATATCCAGAGTCGTAGCGCTGCTGGAGTTTCGCGTGCGACCTCATTGAGGAGACATAGCTTATGCCGACGAGCAGGATCAACAGGACAAAGGCGAGGGCGAGCTTTTTCATGGCAGTACTTTTCTCTACTGCCGGAGTTTCCGGAAACCGGGAGAAAGTGTCAAGTTTGAACTTGGCGAGCGCCCGAAATGTCAGTTCGAGTCGTTGGCGACGGCTTCGGCCTCGAGCCTCTTGAGGGAAAGATGCTCCTTTCGCAGGAAATAGAACCCCATGACCGTTATTGGGATATACTGGGCGGCATGCAAGACGATAGCAAATGAGAGCGCTTGCTCTTTGCTGACACTGTATTGCATCAGGGTCCAAACGGTTCCGGCATGGTAAACGCCAACAAAACCGGGCGACGAGGGGATCAGGATCGAAACAGAAACAACCACCAAAAGGACATAAGAAGCCGCGAGCGGAAGGTCGAATCCAAACGCAATGAAAACGAAGTAGTTGGAGAGGCCCATGACGACCCAGATCAGAACAGTCTGTGCCGTGACGGATATGAGCGCTTTCGGGTCGGTGATGAACTCAAGTCCGCGCGCGAACCGAAGAACTATCTGCTGAAGTCGTTCTTTGACGCTGTCGGGAGCGAAAAACAAGTATCTCGTTAGCATCCCCCCTGCTTTCGCGGGTCGGTGCGCCATGAGAAGCATGAAGGCTACTCCAAGCAGAGCGATCACAATGGCGATCCCGAGGCCGAGCCGCATCTCCTGCGGAATGGCCAGGTGAGTATATGGAAGAACCGCGCCAAAGATGACCAGCAGCGCGACCAGATCGAACACCATGCGCTCAACGAAGATCGTAGCAAGGGAGGCTGACTTGGTTATCTCGGTATCCTGAAAGGAGAGCGAATAGGCTCTGACAAATTCGCCGAGGCGAAGCGGCAGAACATTGTTGGCCATGAACCCAATCGTGGTCGCTGCCAGAAGATTCGGGTATTTGACCTGCTTAATTGGTGCCAGCATGAAGCGCCAGCGGTAGGCGCGCTGATACATGGTGAACACCACCAAAGCGATGTTGGGCAGAAGCCACCAGTAATTCGCCTGAGCAAGTGCCTGACCCAATTCTTTGAAATTGATATTGCGGAAGAGTAGGACCAGCAACCCTACCGAGATGATGATGCCCAGGATGATAAACAGGGTTCGCTTCTGTGAGTTGGTCATCGACGCCCCGCGACGTAATCGGTTATCAGGCTGTCAAACTTTCTGGCGGCGTCATCCCAGCTGAATTTCGCGGCCCAAGCCAATGCGCCCTGCTGCAGTCGCTCTCGCAACTGATTATCCGTCAGAATTGACAGTAGATGGGACGCCAACTGGTTGGTATCGCCATGTTCATAAAGCAGACCGGTTTCATTGTGGCGGACGGAATCTCGAAGGCCCGGAGTGTTGGCGGCTACTACCGCCGTGCCAACAGAGTTCGCTTCGATATTGGTCAGCCCCCATCCTTCTTTCAGGCTGGGGAGAACGGAAACTTGAGCGCGTCTCATCCGGTCAACCTTGTCCTCTGAACTGACGAACCCGGGAAACTCGACAGAGTCATGCAATCCCAGGATGAGCGTGAGCTTCTGGAGTTCGGGGAGATAGTCACCGGTTCCTACGACCATCAGTCGAGCATCCGGCAACTGTTTCTTAACCTGACTGAATGCCACGACGAGGTGCTGAATCGATTTGTATTTTTTCAGTCGCCCCAGATAGAGGACGGTCGGGCGATCATATTTCTGGATGTCGGGGCGATAGGAATAAAGGTTTCGATCGATCCCGCAGTGGATGACCGAGATATCGTTGTGCGGTACTCCGCGCGCTTCGATCTCAGCCGCGGTGGATTCTGAGATCACGTTGTAGTGCCGTCCCTTGTATACGGAGATCAGCGGCTTTTCGGCGAGATAGATATATGTGCCAAGGACAGCATTGATCTCCTGAAAGACGGTGGTGGCGAAGAGGTGCGGGATCACGACCATCGTCTTGATATCAAGATAAAGCGGAGTGTAGAACGGGATCTTATTGATATCCTCGATCAGGAGGTCGAAGCGATTCTCCTTGACCAGTCGGCGGAGATGGAGCGGCGCGATGAGATTGAAATTGTAGCGATTTCCGCGGCGAATGATGCGCACACCCTCGATTGTCTCTTCCGGGACACAGTCATCCCAACCTGAACAGAACAGGGTCACCTGGTGACCGTAGGTCACGAGCCGTCGAAGAAGTTCTTCGAGGTGCACCTCTGCCCCACCGGCGAATGGATTCTTCAGATCGTTCCAGTTGAGCGCAAGGAGATTCATTTGCCCGTGTCAGCTTTCCGGTTCGTGAGAATGAACTGATCGAGCTGGCGAATCAAATTGGCCGTCTCCTTATCATCGGGATTCGCCTTCAGCCAGATCTCAAAAGTAGTGCGCAAAGAACTGTAATTCTCCTGCTCATTGTAGAGCATGAGCAGTTCTTCATAGGCGGCGCGATATTTCGGGTCAGACAAAAAGACCTGATTGAGCGTGGCCTCGGCCTGCTGGTACTTTTTGGCGACGCGCAGCTGTCGACCGAGGAGGACGGAGAGCCATTTGGGATCGCCCGCCCCACGCTTTTCTATCAACTTCCGCAAGCCATCCTCCCGGCCAACATCGGTGTACATCCCAGCGAGGTAGTTCACCAGTTCATTATCGAGCGGGAGGGATTCGTAGCCGTATTCCAGCAACTTGATCGCCTCGGCGTGACGACGCGCTTTGCGCAACGAATCCGCGACCATCAGCATGGCGTTCGAGAAATTACGCGGTAACCGAAGTTGATTGTCATCTTTGAAAATCGTGGTGTCGAAAATGCCGCGCATCTGAAAGCGGGAGCGATCTGAGAAAAACGCCAGCGCTTCATCGACGGCGACCTGCTGGCCATCGGCGCTGTCGCGCAACCGCCAACTAAGGCCAGTCAGAGTTAGCGCGGGATCAACCGGGCGACCAAGATATTTGCGAGCATCGTTGGCGACGGTGATCGAGAAGTTGATAGGGACGCGATGGCGATTGTGCGTGATCACGCCATCGACAACTTGATTGTTCAGGTAGAAGGTCAGACCATCCTGTGTCCGGAATGGCCGCATATCGTCGATCTGTTTTTCGGTCTTCCCTAGATCCAGGTTCATGTACTCCTGAACCTGTTTGATGTACCATTTCGTATTGGCCAGCGACAGGTTGACTATCCTGACATCTTTGCGGAAGCCATATGCTTCCTGCAGGCACCAGAGCGGGAAGGTGTCGTTATCGCCATAGGTGAAGAAGGCCGCATTCTGGTCGGCTGACGATAGGAGCGACCTGGCGTAGTCGTAGGCAATCCAGTTCTTACTTCGGTCACATTCAAAGTAGTTCCCTGCCAGCGCGAAGGTTGGCAGGAGGAAAAGTACCAGCAGCGATCCGAGAATGACTTTGCGCGGCATTCCACTGAAGTGCGCCAGACCATCGCGAATGAACTGGATCAGCGCCGTAATGCCCAATCCAATCGCCAATCCGAAGAGGACATAGGCGGGCGTAAAGAAGTAATCGCGGTCGCGGACTTCGAGATAGTCCTCCCCTGTCACCGGATCCTGCCGGGTACCATCGGCGAAGTTCATGTATAAGACTAATCCGACGGAAGAGACTATGATAAGGAGGGCCAGCGCGAGGCCCAATTCCGAGCGCCTTCGGATAGCCTCCCACAAACCGAGAATGCCTAGAATGAAGACGGAGAAAAACGCTCTCCCTGAGATGCCGTACTGATCCTGAAAGAATCCCCAATACCCCATGCGTCGCCAGGTGCCGAACTGATTCTCCCATGAAGCGCGGCGAACGAACATCCGTTCGGTCATCGACTGATTGCCGTACTGTTTGCGTTCGAGGAATCCGCGCATCTGCGCCCAACTCTGGGATGGGTTATTTTCGTTGATATACGGTTTCTGTGCCGAACGGACCCAGATGAAGTACTGGACTGAGAAGCCGGCAACTGCCATGATCAACACGAGCAGAGCCGCACGCCAGCCGGCAACATTGAAAAGCAGACCCATCACCAGAACTACCACAGCGGCGGCGATCGTTCCCCAGATGAAAGGATAGATGCCGATCATGACGAGAGAGACACCGGCGATCGCGATGAGCACGGGCCAGCGGATATATTTCCAGAGCAGGAGTCCTGTCCCGCCCATCAGAAAGACCGAAAGCATGAGAAACGCGTTGTAACCGCGCATACCTGCCAGCAAGAGTCCGGCCATGACTGAGGCTACGAGCACGAATGCCGCGGCGGTCGCAAGTTCCGGTTCGGGTACTTCCTGGCTTGAGTTACGCTGTTTCAAGTAGGTAAACAAGGCGACCAAGCCGAGAATGAACAGCCCGGCGAAACCGACTCCCCCGATTACGTTCAATAGTGTCGAGGCGGGAGTGGTCGCGCTTCCACCGCCAGACCGGATGAGTGTGGATATCGAACCGAGGATGGGTACCGATGCGACCAGCCAGGCTCCGGCGATGTACAGAAGGAGTCTCGGCATCGATGGCACGGACATCAAGTACATCAGGTAAACAATGAAGACCACAAAGAGAGGAAGAAATATTGAGACCTCATTCGGTCGCGATGATAACGCGAATATGAGAAACAGTTCGAATATCAGGAGCGTCGCGGCGATAAACCAGAACCTGACGGGCGTCCCCTTCTTAAGGATGAAGAACAGCGCCAGGATCGGCAATACAAGGAATGTCGTCATGTGGACGCCGATACCGAGAAACGCGATATAGACGATCGCCAGCATGATACGGTCGGCGGCAGATTGATCCGATGTTTCGTAGTATTTGAAAGCAAGCCAGACCGCGGCCATAAACATCAGCATCGACAAGCCATAGACCTCGGCTTCGGTCGAGTTGTTCCAGTGCGTTTTGCTCCAGGCAAAGAAAAGCGCGCCAGCGGCCGCGCCTGCGTACAGAGTGATCTTCGAGTAGAGGTCTTGTCGGTCAGCAACCCAATAGCGCAGCAAACGGACGCCGCAGAGATAAGTGAACAGCGTGGTGAATGAGGAGCTGAAGACTGAGAGGAAATTGATCCTCGCGGAAGGCTCACTGATGAACGGATTAAAGGTGAAGAACTTACCTACGAGAACGTACAGCGGTGTCCCCGGCGGATGGGGAATGCCGAGAATGTAGGAGACCGCGATAAACTCACCGCAATCCCAGAAAGTGACAGTCGGGGCCATGGTCTTGAGATAAACCACGATGCCCACCAACCAGACGCCCAATGCCACCAAAGCATTGGTTCTATCGATACCTTTTATCCAGTCTCTCATTATTCGAAGGGTCCCGCGTCAAAGCCGATAATATACGGCCTGATTTTCGCTTGTAAAGCTCGTTCTGATTTGTAGTTATACCCTGAATCGAACGGCGGGAGGCAATAAGAAAGCGCCCGGAAACGGCTTTCCGGGCGCTATTTCATTATGGGCGCCATCAGGCACCCGGCTGTGGCTCCGTCTTCTTGACGTAGCTGTCCAGGATACCATTTATGAAGCTGGCTGATTCCGCGGTCGAGTACTTCTTGGCCAGTTCAATCGCTTCGTTAATGACCACACGCACAGGTATGTCCGGCATTTCCCGGAGCTCGGTCATGGCCATGCGCAGGATGATGCGGTCGATCTCGGCAAATCGCTCGATCTTCCAGTTTACAGCCAGCAAGCTGATCTGCTGGTCACTCCATTCGCGAAGGTCGCGTACTTTCGTAAACAGCGCTTTGGCGTAGTCCTGGTTTTTCCCGGACAGGGTCTCATCCTTGATTATCTGCGCAATGACATCGCGCGGATCATTTTCAGTTACCTCACAGGCATACAGTCCATGCAACACCAATTCACGGGCACGGCGCCGGGGTGAATCGCTTAGTTCTCGTTCGTCTGTGGTCATTTTTCCATCGCTTTATAAAGATTCACCATCTCAATCGCGGTTTGGGCGGCATCCCACCCTTTGTTGCCGGCCTTGGTACCGGCACGTTCAATCGCCTGCTCAATGGTGTCGGTCGTGATAACGCCGTATACCACCGGGATGTCCATTTCCATGCCGAGCTTGGCTATCCCCTTGGATGATTCCGCGGCAATATAGTCAAAATGTGGTGTATCGCCGCGAATAACTGCACCCAGGCAGATAACCGCGTCATACTTGCCGGACTTAGCCATCCGAGCTGCCGCAAAGGGGACCTCGAATGACCCGGGGACATAGGCTACCGCGACTTTCTCTTGTGCGCCGTTGTGACGCATGATACAGTCAAGCGCGCCATTCAACAGCTGATCGGTAAAGAAGCTGTTGAAGCGGCTGACCACGATGCCGAACCGCAGCCCGGCAGCATCGAGTTTTCCTTCGAATTCTTTCACGTTCATAGTCTATCTCCAGTCTATCAGAAATTCAAGAGATGTCCGAGTTTGTCTCGCTTGGTCTCGAGATACCGCGCGCTATGGCTGGTCGGATCGATCTGCAGCGGAATCCGCTGAGTGATCTCGAGGCCATACCCCTGCAGCCCGATGACCTTTTTGGGGTTATTGGTCAGGAGTCGGATCGAGGTCAGACCGAGGTCCGAGAGGATTTGCGCGCCGATACCGTAATCTCTCAAGTCGGCGCTGAATCCCAACTCCTCGTTCGCCTCGACCGTATCGCGTCCCATATCCTGCAGTTTATAGGCCAGTATCTTATTGGCCAGACCGATCCCTCTCCCCTCCTGACGCATGTAAAGAACAACTCCAGCGCCTTCCTGATCCACCAACTGCATCGCTTTGTGAAGTTGCGCGCCGCAATCGCAGCGATGCGAATGGAAGACATCGCCGGTCAGGCAACTTGAGTGCACACGCACCAGGACATTCTCCTTGCCGGCAACATCCCCTTTGACAAGCGCCAGATGGTGGTGATCGTCAATCTCGGATTTATAGAGATGCAGGTTGAAAGTGCCGAACTCGGTTGGAAAGGTCACCGTGGTCATATGCGTGACCAGCTTCTCGGTTTTATGGCGATAGGCGATCAGGTCGCGAATCGTGATGATCTTCAGGCCGAATTGCTTGGCCAACGGGAAGAGCTGAGGTACGCGAGCCATCGTGCCATCGTCATTCATGATCTCGCACAGCACACCAACAGGATTGAGCTTGGCCAGTCGGGCCAGATCAACCGAGGCCTCGGTATGTCCGGCTCGTGAGAGAACTCCTCCCTGCACCGCCTGGATCGGGAAGACATGCCCCGGACGTCCCAGATCTTCAGGCTTCGTACTTTCGCTAGCCAGAGCCTTGATCGTGATAGCTCGATCGCTTGCCGAGATTCCGGTAGTGGTGCCATGAATGGCGTCAACCGAGACGGTGAAACGTGTCCCCAGTTTGGCGGTATTGACCTCCACCATCGGGTGAAGTTTCAGTTTCTCAAGTCGCTCACTCGGCATCAGGACGCAGATTAGTCCGCGGCCATGCTTGGCCATGAAGTTGACCGCCTCGGGAGTGACCAGTTCCGCCGCCATGACCAGGTCGCCTTCGTTCTCGCGATCCTCGTCATCGACGACAATAATGAATTTCCCGGCCCGGATATCCTCGATCGCTTCCTCGATCGTATTAAATCTGAACTCGCCGCTCATACTACCATCCGCTTTCATGAAGTTTGTCGAGTGTCACTCCCGACTTATGGGTAAGGCCGCTCATTCGAGCGACATATTTTCCGATCATATCGAACTCCAGATTCACCTGACCGCCCGACTGAAGTCTCCCCAGGCTAGTTTCCTTGACGGTGAATGGAATGATGTTAACCGAACAGGCGCCTGAACGAACGGTATTCACGGTCAGGGAAACGCCGTTGATGGCGATCGAGCCCTTCTCGATTACCAGAGCGTCATAGCGACTGTCGTAGCCGATCATCAGTTCAAGTGATTCGCCGACCGGTTTCATGTACTCGACCGTTCCGCGCGTGTCGATATGGCCGGAGACAAGGTGCCCGCCAAGTCGACCATTTACTTTCAAGGATCGCTCCAGATTTATCCTGGAACCGACTCGATAGCTGCCAAGGATCGTCCGCGCCGCGGTCTCCTGAGACGCTTCAACGACGAAGGACTTCTGGTCGAACTTTACCACTGTCAAGCAAGCGCCATCGCAACAGACCGATTCGCCATCGGTCAATTCAGCACAGAACCTGGCTCCGATCGTCAACACTCTATAGTTGCCGCGACCTTCCAGTCGCTCGAGAGTGCCGATATCTTCGATGATTCCAGTAAACATCAGCGCTTCCCTTTCGGGTACCCGACAAATATCAGGTCTTTGCCACTGGCAAAGAAGCCCGCGCGATCGAACTGGATCGCGTCCTTGATCTCCTGAACGCCGAGTTGGCCGATTGTGTTGAGACCATCACCGATCAGTTTGGGAGCTATCACACAGACCACTTTGTCGACCAGATTTTGCTTTATGAATGAGGTCGCCAATCGACTGCCGCCTTCGACCAAAAGTGACCTGAATCCGAACTTGCCTGCTTTTGTGATCAGGTCAGCAAGATCCAAACCGGGACTCCTGTCCTCTCTGACAGACCAGTAGATGAGGTCCGGGTGATGCGGTTCGGCAATGAACGAGTCTATGGCCGATTCGGTAGATGCGACAATTGTTTTCTTATCGCTGTTATTAGTCAATAGCCTCAGGTCAGAAGGAAGGTTCAACGAACGCGAAACTACGATACGATGCGGGTCGAGTCCTTTGACCAGTCGAACTGTAAGCTCAGGGTTGTCCTTTCGGGCGGTCTCACCACCCACAACCACCGCCCCAACCTCGCTGCGGAGGCGATGGACATATGTCCGTGATTGCTTGCCGGAGATCCATTTCGAATCGCCTGACCTGGTGGCGATACGGCCATCGAGGGATTGCGCCAGTTTGAGGATGACAAACGGGAGGCCTGTGCGCTGGTGATGGTGGTACGCTTCGTTGAGTTCAAGCGCTTCCCGCTTGCAGACGCCAATTCGCACGTTGATTCCCGCTTTGCGCAGTTGCTTGACACCGCGACCGTTCACGCGAATATCGGGGTCAAGAGTAGCGACAACGACTGTCGATATTCCTGCTTTGATGATGGCATCGGTGCAGGGTCCGGTACGGCCAGTATGGCAACAGGGTTCCAGGGTAACAAAAAGTGTCGCGCCTTTGGCGGAGCTTCTGGCGGCTTTCAGGGCGACGATTTCAGCGTGATCTCCCCCGACTTTGCGATGGTACCCTTCGGCGATGACTCGTCCACGCTTGACCAATAGAGCGCCGACCAGCGGATTGGGATAGGTCAACCCACGTCCGTTAGTCGCAAGCTCCAAAGCCCGCAGCATGAATCTCATGTCAGCCGAATCGGCCATAAAAAAACCCCAAGCAAAGTAGCTTCAGGGCGATTAGCGACACGACCGCAGCCACCACGGCGTACCAGCCGGGCTGCGTTCATCGACTCATCTTCTTCCATCCGGACTGTACCGTCGGCACCTGAATCTCACAGGTTCAGCCGGGATTTCTCCCAGGTCGCGGGCTTTACCGCCGATCGAGGAATTTCACCTCGCCCTGAAGAATAGTTGTTACCAATATATCGACTTCGCGGGCAAAGGCAATTGAATTGTATTTTGGGAAAACTTGGGGGACAACGTAGCTAGTGTGTTACTCTACATAGTCGCTGTAATTCGCTGATTCTAAACGGTTTATCGATGACACCAACGATCTCGGCCGAATCGCGCTCGGTCTGCGTTATCCTCGCTCCATAACCTGTGACAACTATAACCGGAAGGCCCGGCTGAATCTTATGTGCTTCGACAGCCAGTTCAATTCCTGACATTCCGGGCATGCCAAGATCGGTAATCAGCAGGTCATAATGGCGAGCCTTGATGCGTTCAAATGCTTCAAAACCATCGTCCGCGGTAGAGACTTCATGGTCATCGAGCTGGAGAATATCGCTGACCGCGCCAAGCACGCGTGGGTCGTCATCGACCACGAGAATACACAAATGACCGGAGAGTCCTCTCCTGTCGGCATTCTCAGGCATGAGCATCGACCTTTTCAGGATTCGCCTCAAAGTACTTACGGGCTTTGTCCATCTGCATCCATAAGCTGATGTACGAGGCTACCGATTCGAGCAGTTCCGATTCGGCCGCGAGATAATCTCCGGCGCTCGGCGCACTGAAAACGGCGATACCAGCCACCCCGTTGGGTGTAGTAATCGGGGCGTAGTACTCTGATAGAATGTGATGGATATACCGCTCTTTGGCGATGCTGTCCGACAGAAGTCCGCTGCGGACATCTTCAACCACATACGGCTTGCCGTTAAGCAATTGTTCTCGAATGGACGCAGGTATAGTTAACTCGAGCCTCGCGATCTCGGTTTCGCCATCCTGCTTTCGCTGGATCATCAGGCCGCATGGATCTGCCTGCGAATCGACACGGCAGAGCACAGCCAGTCGAGAAAGAGATATCTGCTGCGAGAGCCATCCCCACGTTTCGGTAAGAAGCTGTTCAAGTGAGAGATCAGTTATTCCCGTGCGGGCAAGCCGGGTAAAACTTCGTATCAATTCGCCGCCGGACGCGAATTGATATTCCTGCAGTCCACTGACCAACCGAGCATACTCTTTCAATTTGATCGCTTGAGAGCGGCTGATCGCCCCCGGTCCGGACATCAATATGAACTGCTTGTTGCGCGGTGACAGCATCCCCTCGTGGACAAACAGGAAGTCGGGCATAACGTCCAAAAAGGTCGGATAGTCACCCAGCGTATCCGCCGGAAGGAAATTCTCCTGTCGGTAGACTGACTCCAACATCCGCATCGCGGCCTCAGGATAGAATTGACGCTGCAGACGGAACCAGCGGCTAACATCGCCAATAGCAAGGTTCAGCCAATAGGTTCCTTGACATTCGGTGTAAAGCCCGGCGCAACTCCGCGACCAATTGTTGGTCAAGAGAGACAACGCGCGCTTCATGAAAAGCTGAGGAGAGTCACCTCCTCGGAAGAGTTCACGTACAAAAGTGCCGCACCGTTCTCTGACAAGGTCAGCCGAATCTGCCAGTTGTTCCGCACACCAGGACTGGATTGTGCCGAGTTCAGAAGCATCGAATTCAGGTAGTTGTGCCGTCTCCGAGGATATCACTGCGACGACCTCTCCTCTGTAGATGAGCGGGAAGACCGGCCGGTCATCGCACAAAAGTGGTTCCGCCCAGACGATGCCGACACGGTCGGCGCGCGGATCGCTCTGGTCGGTGATAACTTGAAGGTAGTGCGAGGGGATGTACAGCCAGGTGGCGTTGAAGTGATGCTCGCCTGATCGCTCGACACGTTCGAAGAGCTGGGGGAATCCGGTTCCGGCGTACAACACGCGGCCGTGGCGGGAGAGAATCTCCGCCAACCAGTCAGTCTTCCGGATCTCGCTCTGTTCAGTCGTCGAGAACATTCTCTTCCTCACGTTCCCGCACCGATGTATCTGTTGAACCGTTGGTCAGGTAATCGTTGATGCGCCGCGCGGAGCTGTCGATGATGCCGAGATAGTGCTCAACCTGGCTACCGGAAGTCTCCCCTTTGCGGATCAATTCAAGCGAACCGAGTATGCCCGACAGCGAAGATTTCATGCGGCTGCGGAGTTGCCGATCGCTGTTCCGCGTGATACTCCACCCGCTCCAGTTTTGGGATTGACGGTCGAGGGACAAGACCATCCCCACCAACTGGGCTACCAGGGTGACAAACTGACGCTCTTCACGACTGTATCTGAGGCGACCGTGGCCGGTCCCCGAGGCGATACTGACCGTTCCGATCACACCTTTCTCAGAAGGAATAGGCACGATAGCGACCGCTCCCAGCGGCGATGTCAGAACGGCCTGTGCTTCAGCGACAGAGATCATCAGGTCAGCGCGCGATGCATTGAGCCATTTAGGAATGCCGCTCGCGATGACTTCCTCGTGTATGCGAAGATGACTGCGCAACACGGTTAGTTCTTCTGCTATCGGCAGGACATCTTTGGCATACGCTACCCCGACTGTCTTGAAGAATGTCGGACTTTGGTCCGCCGAAATGAGTCGTACAACATCGACCTTGAGTTCGTGCTGAAGCAGACGCGCGATGGCGCTGCCGACCGCCTCAAGATCATGATTGGTCAATTCCCTATTGAGGATTCTCTGGATCCTTCCTATCCGCCGGTCCAGACGCAATCGAGACTGACGTCCCCAGAGTTCGGAGAAGAGGTCGCTCGTCAACGGAGCAAGGAACTCCAGGCCGGATAGATCTTCCATCATTGGGTGTCGATGTGCTGACGCGAGCATGAGGATCATCGCGCCGCGGGATGTTCGGCGGCAGGTCACTGCCACGGCTGACAGCATGTTCCCGGGAAGGCCGAAGGCGGACGTATCTTCAATCGGATTCGCGACACGAATGGCGGTCCGATCGGCATCAACCAGTTGCTCTGCCAGGCCGGAAGGGATCGGGAGCCCCTTCTCCGTGAGCATAGCGCCGGTGGCCCCGATGGATTGGCGAGTCATGCGGTTCGTGTGGCGCTGAATGAAGCAGAGGGACACGAGATCTATGTCGAAGCGACTCCTGACCTTGTTCATGATCAACGCCGAAAGTCTGGCCGCACTGTCGGCCCTGCGTGATTCGAGACGCAGTTCCCGCTCCAATCGGCCATTTGCCTGATATGCATCAATACGATCGTTCAGCATCTCCATCTCCAGACGGTGGGCGAGTATCTCGCCTACGACCGCAATGTTCGTGCGGTCATTGGGGGATAAAGGCTGTTCAAGCTGCAAGGCGATGACGGCTTCTAACGATCCATTGTAGCGAATTGGAAGAACCAGAGAGTTGTGCGGTTCGGAGTGACTTATCATCCTGGCGACTTCGTCCGCCTGCATATCTGACGGAAAGAGCGTGTCAACCGTATTGGTAGATGAGTCTAACCTTGCGAAAGTTTCGGTTCCGGGGAATCGCCGATAAGCCGCGCGACAGGTCGCTCCGTAGGTTGACGCGAGGTGATCGGCAGAGGTCGACAGAAGAATGTTGAGTCGTGGTTCGACAGCAAGCAGCCGCTCCACAGTGCGAATGAGTTCAAGCCCAACTATCCTGGTATTACGCGATCTGCGAGCGGCGACGGCATCGACAGTGAGAGTCGAGAGGCCGCTGACAATAAGTCCACAACCGGCAGTAATAGCCGACCAGAAGATCAAGCGATAAAAAATGTGGTCAGAGACAAACGGCAGATTCGAGAGCAATCCGCCATTGTGGTAGAGGCGAAGGACAACGGCCAATGCGAGGAATCCAAGACCAGAACTGACGAAGTGATATGCGTGATCATTCACTTTGAAAAACGTCTGTCGTAAGCGAACGACAATTACTAATCCCGCAACTAGTCCAAGTGGAAGAATCCAGTCCAGAATGAGGCTACCCAGCATTGCTCGTCCCTTCGTAAGCCATTACCATCTGTGAAATTATCGGCAACCCGGCGAATCTGCTTAGGGGCTGGGGCGAACTTGGCAACTCCCCCGACTATGGGGAGCTCCCCATACTTTTGGGCGCGTTTTTTCGACGAGCATTTCGATGGTATTCGGGCGCAAGTAGAGAGGATAACGACTTAGCCGGCCGGTCCGATAGCGGCACCGAACTTGCCTATCTCCTGCTCGCGAACATGTTTCTAACTCTTCATCCGACCAAGGAGGAGCAGTCCCATGAAGAACCGTCTCTTATTGCTTTTCGTGACCCTACTAGGGCTTTGTTTCACCAGTTGTTCAGATAATGATATTATGGCGCCCGCCTCCGACCAATCCGTTGATCGCAGCGCCATCACCTTCTACTTCCCGGTTGATCCGGGATACACTAGCAGGTATGAGGTACGTGATTCAGACGGACGGATCACTTCAACAACCTTCCGAGTCGGTGAGAACGTGCCGTTCTCGCAAGCCACGGCTACCCTGTGGTTCTATGAAACAGCCAGCGGCTACGACACGAGTTACATAGTGGTGAATGGCTCGAGCCTCTACCTGTACGAAGGGGTCAACTCTGCGGGCGAGCGGATCCTGCAAGGGCCGATCAATCCCGGTGCCAAATGGACCCGCTATCCGTCCAACGACGTAACCGATACGGTTTCGATTGTGACCGGCGAAACTGATCTTGGTGACATTCTGACTGAGGATGACGGCGGGAACGGCGGCGCCGCGACCAAGGTCTTCCCCATCACCGGCAGCAACGAACTTCGCGTGGCCGCAGTGGAAACGATAGTGTTGAGTAATGGGGATACGTACGCTGGTTCGGCAAGAATTGTGAACGAACTCTCGGATGGGTCGACCAACCAGTATTGGTTTGCACCGGGGTATGGCCTGGTCCGCTATGTGATCGGCTCCACAGCCACCTATCCGAATGGCCGCCAGTATGGCGAATTGGTCAGCTTTTCGCGATAGATCACACCAAGCAGAGTCTGGAGATATTAGAGCCGGGTACTCCCGGCTCTTTCATTTCAGTGAAGCCGCGCGGGCGGTCGCGCGGACGTAGTTTTTGAAGTGGTGCTTGGCGAATTGCTCGAGCGCCGGTACCCCTAATCTTCGCACCAACTCTCCCCCAGCTGTGTCTACTTGTGGACCCGCTCCCTTAGGGAGTGTCATCCCTGCCTGCTGCGAAAGGATTTCCATCTGGCGAACGAATTCAGCCCTGGCACAGATCGATGCCGCACCAACCTGCGGAATCGATTCAGCGCGAACTGTCTGTTCAAGCTCTACGTGACAGCCACGTTCCAAAAGAGCTCTCTCAATCAGTTCAGGTTTACCGAACTGGTCTGAAATAGCTTTGTCAGCCGGTCGCTGCGCAAGCAGATGTTGTATGACCTCAGCGTGCCCCTGGGCCAGGAGGATGTTCAGATTCCTGATACGGCGATAAAGCGGGTTGTATTCTGAGGGGAGAATGACGCGCACCGCGTAAGGAAAATTGCTGCGAAGTTGTTCGTCGATGGACAGAAGCTTTTTGTCGGCGATCTGCTTGGAGTCGCGCACGCCGAGCGACCTGAGACGCGCGAGGTCATCATCGGACGCCAAAAGGGCCGCTATGACCAGCGGCCCAAAGAAATCACCTTTTCCCGATTCATCGACTCCGATTATGATCGGCAAGAGATCGCCCCCTATGCTCTTTCGAGATACTCGCCGCTGCGGGTGTCGACGCGAACCATATCCCCTTCCTTGACAAACGGGGGGACTCTGACCTGCAGGCCGGTACTCAGCTTGGCAGGCTTGGTCACGTTGCTCACTGTGTCTCCGCGGACAACCGGCTCGGTTTCGGTCACCTGAAGCGTGACAGCCGCGGGGAGTTCAACCGAGATGGGAGCGTTATCGAGGAACAGAACCTGATACTCGGAGTTTTCGATGAGATACCATTTGGCATCGCCGAGCTTCTCGATCGGCACTGTGATCTGTTCAAAGTTCTGAACATCCATAAACGTGCACTCGCCGACTGATTCGTACAGGTACTGCATGCGGCGGTTTTCGAGATCTGGAGGCTTGAAAACATCGTTCGATGAAAAGACCTTCTCGATAACCGAGCCGGTCTTGATATGTTTAAGTTTGGTGCGGATGTTCGCTTTGCCGCGACCCATCTTGAAGTGTTGATACTCAACCACATAGTACGGCTGATCGTCTACGATAATAGGCAATCCCCGTCTAAAATCAGAAACCGTGTACATGCATCCTCCTGCAAAAGTGCGGCCAATATAACGATTCCGGCCGATTTCCCAAGCACTTTCTGCAGGCGTCAGCAGGTAGGTTCGAGGACCCCCGATGATTCAGGAAGTTGGATAAGAATGGTTGTCCCTCGCCCTTCGACAGATTCGACGGTCAGGCTTCCCCCGTGCAAACTGACTATGCGGCTCGCCAACGGCAGGCCCAAGCCGGTTCCACTTGGCCTGGAAGAATAGAAGGGCGTAAAGATTTTGTCGAGCTTGTCTTCCGCTATGCCACAGCCATAGTCAGTAATGCGGACTGCCACAGTCCCTTTTTCTGATCGTACAGATACGGTTACTATTCCCTCGCGACCGTCGTATGACTGGACGGCGTTGTCGATCAGATTTCCGATCACCTGCTTGATCAACAACGGGTCGGCCTCGACCGAGATTTCGGGACCATCCATCTCTATTCGAATATGGCGAAGATCCTCGCGCGCGCGATATGATGCCGCGATCTCATTGAGCATCTCACGTAAGGAGAATCTTTGCGGCTGCGGGTTGAGGGGGCGGGCGAAGGCCAGGAATTTGGAGACCAAGTCTTCGGCTTCGCGGGCTTCCTTGAGCAGCGATTCGGCCATTTCGACGGTCTGATCCAGCTTGAGGAGGCGGCGTTTCAGCAGATTCCCGAAGCCACCAATCGCCCCAAGTGAGTTACGAATTTGGTGCGCTAATCCAGCCGCCATTTCACCGAGGGCGGCAAGGCGGCTGTTCTGCTCCACCTGCTTGCGCAGATGCGTCAACTCGGTCAAATCGTTCAGCGTGACCGACAGTCCGAGTATCTTTCCTTCGGAGTTCCGGACCACGGAGATAGATGTCCCGAGAACAAGTTCCCGGCCGCTGGGGAGGAGATGTGATATCTCCCGATAACCGATCCCGGATCTCTTGTTGAGTGCAGATTCAACTGCCTGAGCCAGTACGGTCCTCTGACCGATCATAGCGGAATAGTGCCTGTCGACGGAGACATCGGCAAAATCCAAGAGCCGGACTGCCGACGAATTGACCGCCTTGACATTGCCCGAGATGTCCAGTGAGATGATGCCGGAATCAATTGACGACATCAGATATTCATTGAATTGTTCAAGTGAGTCGGCCCGCTGCTGAATCGCGGCGTTCAGTCTGGTCAGCTCGGCTTCTTTGTCGCGCAATTCCCGGATAACTTCGCGATACTCTTCAACCACAGCATCTGCCTCGTGGTCAAGTCCGTTTACCTCTCGTCCAGCCAACTGAGCCTGCTCACGAATTCGACGGAAGGGGCGGAAGATGAACCGTGAAAGCACGACATAGCCCAGCGCGGCAAGGAAAGTGACTCCGGCCCCAACCCACAGAACGACGCGGCTGCCGTCCTGCAAATACGCAAGTTCAGGATGATATATCGAAACTACCGCAAGCCTGGTCTGAGCGGCACCAGGCAGACCGGTCACCATGAAGAACTCCTGGTCATCGCCACGCATCAGCTTGTTTGGTTCGGCGCGAAGGAGCCGGTCAATGATATCCGGCGCCTGAGTAACGGGCAACTGAGTCAGAATCGAACGGAGCCAGAGGACCTGGGCAGCAGGGGTTGAGTCTACCGGTTGATTGGGAACAATTGTCAGCCCGCTCAACTCGTACTGGCGTACCAGTTGACGACGCGCCGAGTCGGGAAGTTGGACATAGTCATTTTCCTGAATGGTCCGTGTAGCGGCAACTACCGCGGTCCGGAGACGATCGGTGGTTTCCTCCTGTAAGCGCATCCGGGCGTTGTAAAGCACCAGGTTGGAAGCTACGCTCAACAGCAGCAGCACCAGAACAATACTCAGCAGACCGAGGTGAACCTCGGACTCAAAGCGATATTTAGCTTTACCCAAAGGCATAGCTCTAATATCGGCGGGAGAAGGAGGGGGAAAAAGAAAAGGCTAGTTCAGGCCCAGAATGTTGTGCAAATAGTACGCAATGATCTGGTCACCATAGAGCATGGTGACCACCGCCGCGAGGGCGATAAACGGTCCAAAGGGGATAACCCGCTCCTGACGAAGTTTGGCCGAAAAGGCCATGATCGCGACTGAGATCACAAGACCTATGACAGCAGACGAGAGGAATATCAGCAGTACTTTCTGCCAGCCGAGGAACGCGCCAAGCATAGCGGCAAGCTTGATATCTCCGCCACCCATGGATTCTTTTTTGAAAAGCGCATCGCCCAGAAGCGCGATCAGGTAAAGCGCTCCACCTCCGACCAACAGGCCAATGGCGGAAGATACGATACTGATCCCGCCGGGAAGCAAAGCAACCATCAAACCCAGAACCATGCCTGAATAAGTCAGCAGATCCGGAATAATCTGAAAATCAAGATCGATGAAGAAAATCGCGAGCAGGACTGTTCCCAAATAGCAGAAGATCAGGAACTCGACAGAGAGTCCGAATCGCCAGAGGAAGTAGATATACAAGAGCGCATTGACCGATTCGACCAATGGATACCGGAAGGAGATCGGGCTCTTGCAGAATCCGCACTTCCCCCGAAGCGCGATATAGCTGAGCAAGGGAATGTTGTGATACCATTTCAGCTTGGTTCCGCATTTGGGGCAGGCCGACCGGCTGAGCACGACGTTTTTCTCGCGTGGAAGTCGGTAGATAAGGACATTGGCGAACGAACCGATCGCCAGCCCGATCAGGGCCACATAGGTGTAGAGAAGTCCATCCATTACTGTTGGATATCGGCAAATGACCGGATTAGTTGAACTCGCCGAATTTGGCCATTACCAGGGCCACCGCGATTGGGCCGGCATTTTCAGTGCGCAAGACCCTCTTCCCCATTCCGACCGGAAGAAAACCCTTGTCGCGAGCCGCGGCAACCTCGGTGGACGAGAAACCTGACTCGGGACCGATCAGCAAAGTAATCCGCTGCGGGGTTTCCGTAATGTTGATGTCGGTGACAAATAGGCTGTCTGAGGACGGGTGAAATATCAGATTGAGTCCCTCATCAGACTCGGACATAAATTGCCGGAACGAGAGCGGTAACGCGATCTCCGGGCGATATGACCGTCGGCATTGCTTCATGGCCGCGAGAGCGACCTTTTCGAGTCGGTCTGTTTTGGCGCGCAGGCGCTTCGGATCGTCGAGCTTGATCTTCGACTTCTCTGTCATCAGCGGAACAAACCGGCTGACACCGAGTTGCGTGCCTTTGTCGACGATCTCATCAAACTTGTAGCCAACGGACAATCCAGCGGCCAAGGTTACCTTGATCGACGGCTCGCCGAATTGGCGCAATCTTGAATGGACGACTAGTTCAACCTGTTTCTTTTTCGTAACGCGAATCTCACCGCGGGCGCCGTTCCCCAATCCATCGACGACTATTGCGAGATTCCCTGCCTGCATACGAAGGACATCGATAGCATGGTGGGATTCTGCCGCCGGTAGGATGACGACATCTTCCGCCAGATGTTCAGGTGAGGCATAAAAGATCGGTGGTTCCATTGGTTACTGCTTTGCAACCACGTAGGTGATCCATTTGTTGTCGACGACGATCTCAAACCTGGGCTGACCGAAATCACGCAGTGCTTGCGTGACCTCTTCCTCATCCTGTGTCAGCAACCCGGAGAGAACGAGTGTGCCGCCGGTGGAAGTCAGAGTGATCAGTCGGTGAAGCATGGGGAGAATCGTGCTCTTGATGATATTAGCGCAGACAAACTCATATGGCTGATCGTTGATCGCCTTTTCAATAGAACCGAAGAGAACTTCGTTCGGCGTCGTAATCCCATTGATCTGAAAGTTCTCCTGACAATTCTGCACGGCGGTGACATCGTAGTCGATCGCCTTGATGAAACTCGCGCCCATCTGCGACGCAAGTATGGACAGGATCCCGGAGCCCGTCCCCATATCCAGGAACCGCAGTCCGGGCTTGAAGTGCTTCCGGATCACCGCGAGACAGGTGCGGGTCGTTTCATGCGTTCCGGTGCCAAAGGCCATTTTCGGTTCGATGAGAATGTCATATTTGGTGTCAGGCTGACGGTCATGCCATTTCGGGCGGACCACGATATCCACAGCGATGCGGACCGGCTGGATAGAGGCCTTGTATTCCTCCACCCACTCGACATTCTTGATCTGTTTCTCGGTGACGGCCGGGATCGACTGGCCGATCGACGCATAGATATCAGCTAAGTATACCGGCAGTTCCTGACGAAAAGCTTTCTCTTTGTCGGGCGAGACATAGAAAGTGATCACGGTATCCGGAGAGTCATCCTCTTCTTCAAGCACCAGGCCGCTGGTGATATTGTCGATGATGAAATTGCAAACAGCGTCGGCCATCGATCGCGCGACAGCGATCCGCGCTTCGATATAGCTTTCCGGCATTTCAGCCTGCATTCTTAGACTCCAAGGGTTGAACGAAGTTTCTCGAAGAACGACTTGTCACCCTTGGGAGCGTTGAATGATTCCGATGACGCCAGCTTCTGCAGGAGCTTTTTGTCCTCAGAGGAGAGCTTGGTCGGCACCCAAACGGTGACTTGGACTAACTGATCCCCTCGGCCGCTGTGATGCAGATGCGGAATCCCCTTGCCTTTTAGTTTCAGAATCTTGCCTGACTGTGTGCCCGCAGGGACAGAGATAGTCTCGCTGCCATTAATGGTCGGAACGGTGACTTCGCCACCCAGCGCCGCCGTTGTGAACGAAATCGGCAATTCGAGCAGGATATTATCGCCTTGACGGGAGAAGCGCTCGTGTTCGAGTTCTTCGAAGACGACTATCAGGTCGCCCGGATGTCCGCCATGTGGGCCAGCGTTTCCCATTCCCTCGATCGACATGTAGTTACCGGAGGCGACACCGGCGGGCGCTTTGACTTTTACGTTTGATGACCCTCTTACGCGCCCCTCTCCCCCACAACTGCGACAGGGGTCGGCGATAATCTCACCGGTGCCCCGGCAGACATTGCAGGTGCTGACCTGTTGGATAGTTCCCAGGAAGGTGCGCTGGATCGTGCGAACCTGTCCATGTCCTTTGCATTGAGGGCACTGTTTCTTGGAAGAACCCGCCGCCACACCAGAACCGGCGCAGGTATCACACCGAAGCAGTCGATTGATCTTGATGGTTTTCTCGATACCGCTGGCGACTTCTTCGAGGGTCACGGCGAAGCGGACGCGCAGATCCTCGCCTTGGTTCGAACGCTGGCCGCGACGACCGGTGTCAAAGATATCATCAAAGATCGATCCACCACCGCCGCCGAAATCGCGCATGAAGGCGCGCAGGGCGTCCGACAGATCGAATCCCTGGAATCCGCCACCGCCGTAGTTGAATCCCCCGCCCTGCATCCCGGCGTGGCCGAACTGATCGTACATGCGCCGTTTGTCGGCATCCTTGAGAACTTCGTAGGCTTCGGTCGCTTCTTTGAAACGCTCCTCGGCTTCGGCATTCCCCTGATTCCGGTCAGGGTGATACTGCATCGCTTTCTTGCGATAGGCGGATTTGATGGTCGCTTCGTCAGCCGCCTTGTCAACGCCCAGAACTTCGTAATAGTCGCGCTTGGTCGTCATCAGTTCTTGTTCTTATCCTCGTCGACCACTTCAAAGTCCGCATCGACTGCGCCATCCTTCTTGCCTCCGGTCTGACCGGTTTGCTCAGGGGATGGCGACGGTCCTGCGCCTTGCGCTTGCTGTTGCGCGGACTTGTACATCTCTTCAGCTAGCTTGTGCGAAGCCTGCATCAGCCGTTCTTTCGCGGAACTGATCGCTGCCAGGTCTTCGCCGCCCATGGCCGTGCGCAGCGCGGTAACAGCATCTTCGATGTTTTTCTTCTCGTCACCGCTGACCTTATCGCCGTGCTCGCGGAGCGTTTTCTCGGTGCTGTAGATGAGGGCATCGGACTCATTACGCGCCTGTATCAGGTCGCTTTTCTTTTTGTCATCCTCGGAGAATGTCTGCGCGTCGTTGACCATCCGCTTGATCTCGGCCTCGGACAAACCGGAAGACGCCTCGATGCGGATCGACTGCTCCTTGCCGGTCGCCATATCCTTGGCGCTGACGTGCACGATGCCATTGGCATCAATGTTGAACGTCACTTCGATCTGCGGAATCCCTCGCGGCGCCGGCGGGAGGCCGACCAAGTCGAATTTGCCGAGCAGTCGGTTATCAACAGCCATCTTGCGCTCGCCCTGAAGGACGACAATTGAGACCGCGGGCTGATTGTCCGACGCAGTCGAGAATATCTGCGACTTCTTCGTCGGAATAGTGGTGTTCCGCTCTATCAGCGTGGTCATAACGCCGCCTAGCGTCTCAATGCCTAGCGACAGCGGGGTCACGTCGAGTAGGACGATATCTTTCATGTCGCCGGAGAGCACGCCGCCCTGTATAGCCGCGCCGACTGCCACTACTTCGTCAGGGTTGACCCCCTTGTGCGGTTCGCGACCGAACAACTGACGAACGGTATCGATGATCTTGGGCATGCGCGTCATGCCGCCGACCAGAACAACTTCGTCGATCTCATTGATGGACAGCTTGGCGTCCGCGATCGCAGACTTGCAGGGGCCAATCGTCCGTTGTACCAGACTATCCGCCAACTGCTCAAGTTTTGCGCGAGTCAGCATCAGATCAAGGTGCTTCGGGCCGGACTGATCTGCCGTGATGAACGGCAGATTGATATTGGTCTGCATGGTGGACGAAAGCTCAATCTTGGCCTTCTCCGCGGCCTCTTTGAGACGTTGCAAGGCCATTCTATCTTTGCGAAGGTCGATACCGTTGCTCTTGAGGAATTCTTCAGCCATCCAGTCGATGATCACCTGATCGAAATCATCGCCGCCAAGATGCGTGTCGCCATTGGTCGAGCGGACCTCAAATACACCGTCACCGATCTCAAGGATCGAAATGTCAAACGTGCCGCCACCGAGGTCGTACACTGCGATCTTTTCGTTCTTCTTTTTGTCGAGACCGTACGCAAGAGATGCGGCAGTTGGTTCATTGATAATACGCAGGACTTCGAGACCGGCGATGCGGCCGGCGTCTTTAGTTGCCTGGCGCTGTGAATCGTTAAAGTAGGCGGGGACGGTGATGACGGCCTGTTTGACTTCCTCGCCGAGATAATTCTCCGCGCACTTCTTGAGATACTGGAGAATCATGGCCGACACCTCGGGCGGAGTCAACTTTTTGCCCTGTACATCGACCAGCACATTGCCGGAGGAATCCTCGGCTATTTTGTAGGGGACGAGTTTTTCCTCGGTGCTGACCTCATTGTGCCGGCGTCCCATGAAGCGCTTTATCGAGAAAACCGTGTTCTCGGAATTGGTGACCGCCTGACGTTTGGCCGCGGCACCGACAAGACGCTCGCCGTCTTTGGCGAACGCGACTACCGAAGGCGTGGTTCGGGCACCCTCGAGATTGGGGATCACCACCGGGTCTTTCCCTTCGAGGACCGCTACGCATGAGTTGGTGGTACCGAGATCGATACCAATGATCTTAGCCATTGTATACTCCTATTTGGACTACTTGACGAATGTGGTGGTCAGCCGTATCGCGGCTCACCCTTTCCCTTTGCTAACTCCAACCTTGCTGTGTCGGAGAACGCGATTCCCCTGCTGGTACCCCTTTCCCATCTCCAGCGCTACAACACCGTCCGGATACTCGTCCGAGGTGGTCTGCATCATCGCTTCATGAAATTGCGGATCGAACGGTTTGCCGAGGGCATCGATAGGTGTGATGCCATGCTTGGCCAGAAGATTGGTCAACTGGCTGTAGATCATCTCTGTGCCGGTCAGGATCGCCTGAGCGCTCGTGTCTTCCTTGGCGTGCTGAAGCGCGCGTTCGAAATTATCCACAATCTCCAGCAATTCCGCGAAGATGCGGTCGTTGGCCGCGCGAACGAGTTCGTCCTGTTGACGGGCCATCCGCTTGCGATAATTCTCATACTCGGCGGCGACACGCAGCATCCGGTCTTCCAGATCGGCGATCTTCGCTCTTAGTTCCTCGGGCGTTTCATTCGAAGGAGCAGTCTCTTCGACGTGCTCGGATTCGCTTGAGAAATCCTCACCCTTCTCGACCATTTCGGCCGGGTCTCCCAGAACACGCTGTTTGGGTGTGAATTCGGCTGACGACGAGAAATCATCGGTCAGGTCGGTATCTTTTTCTTCAGCCATATCTCTAGGCACCTTTCCTCTCATCGATCCCCGCGAGTACTTCGGTGATCGAACGCGCCGTGTACTCGACTACAGATACAAGTTTGCTGTACGGCATGCGGGTCGGGCCGATCACGCCGATCGCACCGGTGATATTCCCCACTTTGTAAGTTGAAGAAACGACCGAGCAGTTGATGATCTCGCGGATGCGGTTTTCGCGGCCGATAGTGATGAACAATCCCTCGTCATGCGCCTGCATCAGAAACTCGGAAAGGATCTTGCCATCTTCCAAAAGGCGTATCAGCTTGGAGAGGCGATCCCGGTCGGAGAATTCCGGCTTCTCAAGAAGACTTCCTGCTCCTGCGATATGCAGATCCTCCGGGCGTCGATCCTCGGTCCAGATCTTTTCTTTCGAATCGATCACCAGGTTGATCAATCTCCCATGTCCGGAGACATCGGCCATGCGCTTTGAAATCGTGTCGCGAATGGTCGCCAGAGTCAACCCGGATAGACGCTCGTTCAAGAGCGCTTCGACTTCTATGAGCGCCCGATCAGCCAAGCTGGCCTCGATCTCAAGGATGACCGAACGGGCCAAACCGGAGCCAAGGATCACGACCACCATCACCTTGCCATCGGCGACAGGAATCAGTCGAACCGATCGAAGGACTCCTTCTTCGAAACGAGGGGCGACAGTGACGCCAAGTTGCTGAGTTATCTCGCCAAGCACACGCGCGGTCTGGCCTAGTATTTCATTGATGCCGCGGCCCTCTTTGAGGATGGCCGCGCGAATCATCTGTTCCTCGGACTTTGACAGTCGGTCTGGTTTGAGCAGGTAATCGACATAAACGCGATAACCGGTATCGGTGGGGATTCGACCGGCCGAGGTATGCGGCTGTTCGACCAAGCCGAGTTCTTCGAGATCCTGGAGGGTATTTCGGATGGTCGCTGAAGAAAGCCCCATCTTGAACTTGTTGGCAATCACTCGCGATCCAACCGGGTCGGCCGATTGGATGTAGTAATTGATCAAGTTGAAGAGGATCTGTTTCTCACGGTCAGTGAGGTTTTCAAAACCCGATGCCATATACTCCTCAAGGACTTCCGGACTAGACTGCCATTTTGGCAGCCTATCTGCCAGAGCGCTAACAATTTACGACTTCTTATAACGGCAGTCAAGCGATTTGGTTCAGGTCCGCCGCGCAACTCCGCCTATGAAAAAAGGCTGCTGTCCCGTTGGACAACAGCCTTTGGTCGAGAATGTTAGGACTGACTATTTACTGTCTTTCTTCTTCAGATTCTCCCGGCGGTCATCGACCCCGTTGTTATTCTTATCAACAAAGTTGTCGTACTTCTTGTCCGCCTTTCCCTTGTCATCCTTGGCCTGTGGCGTAGCTTTCGGATCGGACTTCTTGTCGGCGGGTTTGGTCGGTTTGGCGGAAGAATCCTTGGCCGCCTGTTCTGTTTTCTTGGGTGGAGGATTTGACTTCTGTTTCTTCTCGACCGCAAACGCGGCCGACACTCCTGTTACCAGGAGTGTCAGGCTCAGTATGTATGGCATCAGTTTCTTCATAGCGTCACATCCTTTGCAAGGATCGGATTGCCTGCCCGGTGAAGCAACAACAATCCTACTTCTTCCCCTTGCCGGACTCACGGCTACCGCTACTCGAGCGCGGAGCTGAGGACTTGGAGCCACCGCCCGAGTTGTTCGATCCGGATGATTTCTGCTTCACCTCTCCGCTACCGCGATCTCCGCCGCTTCGCTGCTCACCACCGCGATTCCCGCTTTCACGGTTTTCCTGCCGCTGCTGCTCGACCTTGGTGGCCTCGCCTTTGGATTTCCGCTCGCCTTCTTTGCGGTTATCTACCGACCCACTTTTTTTACGATAGTAGTCGGACGACCCGCTGGGGCTGGACTCCTTGGAACGTTGCTTATCGACGGTCGATCCGCTGCTACCAGAATTTCCGGACGAACTCCGCTTGGTGGCGGTACCGTAGTTTCCACGATCACTGCCGGAACCAGTGTTGCCGGAGCGATAGCTGCCTCTGTCGACACTGCTCTTCTCGCCGTCAAAGCGGGAGTTGCTGGCGGTACGTTCAGACTTGCGGCGTTCCGCTGAACTTCCGATCGCCGACGACTCGTAGCCGCGATCAGTCTTGATCACAGCGCCACTGCCGCGCAGATGCTTTTTGGGGAGAGCGGCAAAATTGCTGCCATCCGGTTCAGTCGGCTTACTGCGCGTAATGCCGTTCTTCGGGTCGGCGGTCGTGCGGCTGACGACTGTGGTACGCTTCTTCACGACTTCGTTGTAGTTGGTATAGCCGGCCTTGACCGGGTCGCGGTAGCCAACCACGCGCACTTCTTTGTATTTAGAATGGACTCCAGCGCGCGGACGGATCACCGTCTGGTTCAGCACTATCGTGTTATAGTGGCTGACATGCACGTAGTCCTCCCAGCAATAGCCGTAGTGGTCGTATACCGTAATAGTGCGCCATCCGACCAGGACGCGCGGGATATAGAGCGGCGCGCAGCCCCAGTAGATGCCGTCGATATAGATGCTGGCGCCCCACGGATAGTCGAAGTAGACATTACCGCAAACAGACCAGCTCGGATAGGTCGGGTAATAGACGGGGCGGAAATAGTCCTGCTCCCATTCGTTTACCCAGATCACTTCGCGATCGACCGCAAAGCGCTGATCCGGATACCGGTCAAAATAACGGCTCACGAGGTAATCCATGAACTCATCGCGATCCTCGCCATCGTCGCACCGGATCCCCGAACCGTTAAACCAATCAGGGATGGGGAATCGTTCGCGCGAGGCGATGATCTGTATGGTCTCAGAGCCTTCGGGACCGTCGACAACCAGATCGAAGTCGTCGTCAGCACCCGGCAGCGTGTAGGTCACACCGCCACGGCGCCACGGATTGTCGCCCGGCTGAGACGGGTAGAGCAGGTTGACCCGGCCGCGCGAATCAATTGACACCACCGCCACGTACGCGTCCTGGTTCAGACGATAGTGCATCTTGATATTGTCGCCGATAAAGTACTCGTTGTCGCTCCGGTTCACCCAGATGTCGGCATCGAGATACCGGTCGACCCGGACATAGCCGGATTCGTAGCGGCTATCATCGTCGCGACTACGGTTATCGTACTCCGATTCGTAGTAGTCATCGCCACGATCGTCGGAGCGGTCACGCTGGACCTGCTGCTGAGCCAGGAGCGTACTCCCGGTCATCAGCATCGCCAGCACGACGGTCAGTATGGTTGCACCTTTGCGCCACATAGACACCATCCTTATTCAGAGCTGCGAGTCGAAATTGACTGCTTCTTCAAGTAGTTTGCGTTGTGCACCGGACGTTTCGCGTTGAGCGGTGCGATCAATTCAGGATTGCCAGTATCGGTCTGGTAACCCCAGTCGAAGGTCACCGCGCCGTTGCCGGCAATGGCGGTGATACGAACTTTCGCGTAGTTGTCATCCGCGGTCCAAACGACATAAGTATGGCCGACGATCGACTCGACATACCCAAGCTGCGACCAGCCATTCTGCGGCGCGTAGGTGATGTCGTCAAAGCCATCGGTGTATCCCATATCCTGAATATCCGTCTGGTCGTTGGCCGCGTTCAGATAGCTGATGCTGCCCGGGCGATCGACGACGATATCCGCGAGCGGATTGTTCATCGACACGCGCGCCTGCGCCGCGAAACTGAATCCGGCCAGACTGGTGTCGATCTCGATCGGGAAGAGTACCATCCCCTGGCCATCCGGGCGAGGGGTGTCGAATACATTCTCAGCCGACAGTTCAGACTCATAGCCGGCGGTATTGACTGATGTCACCGCGTAATAGTAGGTCACGCCGTTGGCTACATTGTTGTCGACAAAGCTATAGATGAGCAGGTCGAGATTCGGGTTCGGTTCTGCTTCGACCGAACCGATCTCGACAAACCCGGTCGTTTCGTTCAACGAACGATAGACCACATATTCAGCGATATTGCTTTCGTACGGCCCATTCCACCAGATCGTCACCTGGCCATCACCAGTGACCGAATAGACCCCTTGCGGAGGGGCTGGCTCATAGATCACAGTCGTGGGGTTATCATCATCGTCGCATCCCCCGATCACGAACGGGACGACAGCGACCAAAAGGAGTGTCAGCATCAGTTTTCGCATAAGTGACTCCGTATTTCCTTTCCTTTGACCAAGTAGTAATCAAGGGGCGTGCCGAACAACATAACATATTGGGCCGCAACAATATAAATGGCGCGCTTGGACTTCTTAGAGATGGAGATGTGCACAAATTTTGTGCGGTAAAGGAGTTACAGCCCAAGAATTGGGCGTCAGGTCCGTTCGAGCTTGTACTCTTTGATCTTGTTATGGAGCGTATTTCTATGGACTCCGAGGAGTTCGGCCGCCTGGGCAATATTCCAAGCAGTCGTTTCCAGGGTCCGCAAAATGTGGTCGCGTTCGACCTCTTCCAAAGTGCGCGGAGCACCTGAATGAGGTTCCGGCTGAGAGGCTGTCAATCCAGTCAAGTCGGCGGCCGAGATGGTTCTTCCTGATGCTACGACTACCGCCCGCTCTATGATATTTTCCAACTCGCGAACATTGCCCGGCCAGGCATATCGCGACAACATGGTTGCGGCTTCGGGACTGAAGGTTGTCACCTCTTTGCCAAGACGTCGTGAAGACCGCTGGAGAAAGGTCTTTGCAAGAATCAGTATATCTCCACCTCGTTCTCGAAGCGGGGGGATAGTCACGCGAATGACATTGAGCCTGTAGAAGAGATCCTCGCGGAACTTTCCTTCTTTCACCATTCCTTCAAGGTCGCGATTGGTCGCCGCAATCAATCTGAAGTCGAGCGATATTTCCTTGACCGCGCCGAGGCGCTGGATCCTGCGGTCTTCCAGCACGCGCAGAAGTTTCACCTGCATGGCGAGAGGCATCTCGCCTATCTCGTCGAGAAAGAGAGTGCCGCCATCGGCCAACTCCATTCGCCCCTGTTTGGGTTTGTCCGCGCCGGTGAAGGCCCCTCTTTCGTATCCAAACAGCTCGGCCTCTAAGAGTGTCTCGGGGAACGCGGCGCAATTGATGGCGACCAGGCGTTTTTCGGCTCTGCCGGAGAGGGCATGTATTTCGCGCGCGACCAGTTCTTTGCCGGTGCCTGATGCGCCAGTGACAAGCACGGTAGCATCACGCGGAGCGACCAATGCGATCAGCTCTTTGACTTTCCGGATAGCGGGGGATTCACCGATCAGTTCTGAATTCGGAAATGCTTCCGCTATGCGCTCGGTCATGACGGCATGTTCGACGATCAGTTGATTCTGCGCCGCCGCCTTTTCGAGTTTGACGAGCAATTCTTCGAGATCTTCGACCGGCTTGGTCAGGTAATCGTAGGCGCCAGCCCGCATCGCGGCGACCGCGGTTTCGACCGATCCGAACGCGGTCAGGACCATCACCTGAATGAACGGATTGAGTTCTTTGAGTTTGCCGAGCAGTTCTAAACCGGACATCCCGGGCATCTTCATATCAATGATGGCAAGTGGCGCAAAGATACCGGCGTATTTCTCGAGCGCTTCTTCTCCCCCGGCGGCTGTGGAGACCTCGAAATTTCGCCGGCTCAGGAATCCGGAGAGTAGTTCTCGCTGCTGTGCTTCGTCATCGACGACGAGTATCCTGGTCGGCTTCATTTGGTAATGGTACCATCAGCGCAGTACATTCTCAACCAGAAAAAAAACCCGCCAGGTGGCGGGTTTTGACAGGTCTATGGTCGGCGAGATCACTCACCGGAGCCGAACAGGAGGTGGATACCAACGCGAAGGTCGATAGTACCATAGCCATCCTTCAGTTCATATTCATTACCGCCGAAATCGCCTTTTGAGCCTGAAGCGAACGCCTGGTGGTAGTCGGCCTGCAGGAAGAAACCGCTGTAATCGGACGTGTAGTAGAACAGCCCAGCACCCAGTCCGGCAGAGAATGACGGGTCGAATTCAAGCTCGGTCAGCTTGAGCGAGGCATTGTCGGTGACCTCGGTTGCCAGATTCGGGAAATCCAGACCGGCGCGGACGTGCGCATATGGGACCAGATTGCTGTTGCTGGGGAAATAATACCGCAGGTAAACATTGGGACGATAGACTTTGTGGGTGAGCGTAATAAGCTCATTGTCCGTATCGATATCATACTGGCCGTATGAGAATCCAACACCCAGGGTGATCTGCGGGCTCAGAAAGACACCAAAATCAACAGCGCCGGTCAGCCCGGTCTTGGCGCCCAGAGTGTCACTGTAGTCTTTGATGCCGCCGGTCGGAATTGACAGGCCGCCATAAAAGTTCAGTTCAAGATTGTCCTTCTCTTCTTCCGCCTCGTCCTGTGCGAACAGCGCGGCAGGGACCAACAGCAGTGAGGCAAGGGCCAGAACCAAGAGAGATCGTTTCATCGCAACATCCTCAAATACTATGACTAATCAATACAATTCACGTTCAGTATGCTGCCTTCGAGGGCACTAAAAACGAGCGTCAAAGATACGTTACCACCAGACGGCTGTCAACTGGGTTTGTGCAGTGCGAAATGGGCAAGAAAAAGGCGCCGAACCACTTGGTTGGGCGCCTCAAAAAGCTCGAATACCGTCACGGGCAGGTGGGGGCTGGGACCTGTCCAAGAATGTGTGATATCATGAGCGAGAGATCACTGAGATCCACTTGCCCCGTACAATTCAGATTGCCCGCGGCCGCCGGTTCCGGCAGCGGAATGAGACCGAGAATATACGAGATCATGATGCTCAGGTCAGAGAGATCGATATGCGTATCGCCATTCAGATCGCCGATCACCATCTGCTGATAGACAGTGGTCATGACGTAGGTGGAGATTCGGCTCTCCTGGTTGTCCACATCCTTGCCGATCACCCGATACCAATGTGAGCCGGTGGGGTGAGAACTGAAGGTGTACGAAGTATCCGCTATTCCAGCGGCGACCATCGTTTCGCTCCCGAACATATCGACATTCTCAATGTCGTCGATGTATACGCCTTCGTTCAGGGTGTACGAATCGGTAAATTGCGTCAGACGAATAAAAATCTCTTTGTTCACATACGGTGATAAGTCATACGCCACGCGCACCCATCCGCCGGAGGAACCGGTGATGCCGTTCCCCAGATTCAGATTGTTCGGGTCGCTGTTTGTTGTCCGACTACAAGGCAGATTTATGAAGTCGAAGCCGCCATCGATGGAGATCTGAGCATAAAAGTAGTCCCAGTCGGTTTCGAGATTGTACCAGATCCAAAAAACAAGGGAATCGTTCGCCGGTACTTTGTAGGGAGTCTGCGACAGCAGCCAATGGTGAGCTTTGTTCTGGTTCTGGGAATGCCATGAATTTGGCGGCGTATGCGCCCGGATGGCCGAAAGCGCCATCTTCTCCTTCGCCCAATACCCGTTATCCGACGTCGCAATATCCGTAACCGTCTGTTTGTTGGTCAATTCAAACAATTTGTAACTGACCGGCTGGTTGATGGAGTCATCGGTATGCCAGCTTACGGTGAAATCCTGGCCCACTGAGTCCGGTACCGAGAGCAACGAACGCGCAGGCGGTCCGAGCCGCAGCGGGTTATCCGCGATCTTTGCCAGGAAGAGATTCGGCTGAAGGTTTTCCGCTTCGAGTACTGGAATGCGCGTTGGAGCCGGCCAGAAACCATCGATACTCCCGCCGATCTCCGTCGTCAAGGAAACGAATCTCGGTTTGGAAATCGTGTCGCCCCACATCCAGTCATCGGCGGCGCCGTTGGTCGGGTAGAGAGTCCAACTGACATCGGGAGCGTAGCCATTATACTGCGCCAGTGAGTCGCCCAAGTTCGCGAAGAAATCTTCCTGGTGCGTGAATACTCGGTCATACCCGTATGGCCAGATGAACAGATTCGAATACGAGTGGATGTTGTTGCAGACGGAAAAATCGCGCGATATTACAAAATCGCGAAGGACCTGAGTCTCGACCTCAGAGAACGCGGAGGGGCCGCGATAGACATCGCTGCCGGTGCTCGGCGATGATCCAATGTCATCATATCCCCACTTGAACCCAAAATTGCGGTTGAGGTCAATGCCTATATTGGCACCTGTCGGGCGACGGTTCTTACGCCAGAGACCGCCGCCGTCCAGATTGGTCAATTCATTGTAAATGACTCCATCTGGATTTACCACCGGCATGAAGAATAACTCGCGATTGTTGACAATATCCGTCGCTTCCTGATCCGTGCCATAATTGGCGACCAAGTATTTGAGGACAGTGAGGAGGGCCGCGGCGCCGGCAGGTTCACGCGCGTGGATATAGCTGTTGTAGAAAACCTCCGGTTCATCTTCATCTACATTGGGATTGTCTGAGACTTTGACTACCCAGATATCTTCCCCTTCATATGTTTGCCCCACCGAGAACTTGGCGGTCATGATGTTCGGGTTGGCGGCAGAGAGTGAATCCAGGAGCGCCACGATCTGGGCGAAAGTCCTGAATCCTCCGTTAGGGACCGCGGCACGGGTGGCATAAAATTCGGCCATATCCTCCTGTTCCACCTGGTATGGAATCCCCAGGTGCTGGAGTTTGGCGCGGTCATCACCATGTGCCAAAATCGCGAAGCGGACTCCCTCGACCTCGATAATGTCGAGCCCCAGACTGACCATATCGAGGTATTGTGCTTTGGTGATGTTGTCGACGATGATCTTCGCGACAGGGGCTTGGGAAGCGGCATTGGCTCCCGCGACGACGAAAAGTGCGATCAGACAGATAGCAATCGAGCGATACATGCCAACTCCTTCATGTGGAAAGTCGCTTTGCCAGCGCAGTACAGGTTCCGCCGGCCATGTGAGGGAAAGGAGATGGCCGATGGTAAGTATCTTCTTATAAGATAATGGATTCCCTGATTTGGGCAACCGCTTTTTGCGGCAGGTTATGCATTAGTCCGTTCAAAAAACCGGTTGCCCATACCGGCGGGCGGAGTGTAGATTAGCGGTTTCTCGGAGATATGGACTAAGCATATGAATGTACTGGTGATAGGCTCAGGCGGGCGCGAGCACGCGCTCATCTGGAAACTCAAGCAATCCAAGAAGGTTGACAAGATCTTCTGCGCTCCCGGCAACGGCGGCATCTCGCAGATAGCGAAGTGCGTCAATATCAAGGCCGATGCTACCCGCAGTCTGATCGAGTTCGCCCAACGCAATAAGATCGACCTGACGGTTGTAGGCCCCGAACAGCCGCTTTCGGTTGGGGTAGTAGACGACTTCCAGCGCAGAAAGCTCCGGATATTCGGCCCAGACAAGAAGGCTGCTCAGTTGGAAAGCTCCAAGGTCTTCTCCAAAGAGTTCATGCGGCAATATCATATTCCGACCGCGCCATTCAGGGTTTTCACCTCCTTCGCGGAAGCTGTTGGGTTCTGCAATTCCGCTGAATTCCCGCTGGTGATCAAGGCCGATGGCCTTGCCGCGGGAAAGGGTGTCGCGGTTGTCAAGGATATCGCCCAAGCGACTGCCGCTCTTGAAGAAATGATGATGAAGAAGATCTTTGGAAAAGCGGGCGAACGGATCGTTATCGAATCCTTCCTCGCCGGAACCGAGGTCTCCATCATGGCGGTCACCGACGGCAAGGTGATCATTCCGCTATTGCCAAGCCAAGACCACAAGCGTGCATTTGACAATGACCGCGGCCCCAACACCGGTGGCATGGGGGCATATTGCCCGGTCGACTTCATCACGCCGGACATCCTGGAACAGGTAATGGAACATATCCTCCTTCCGACGATTAATGGTCTGAGAAGTGAGGGTATCACGTACACCGGCGTTTTGTACGCCGGACTGATGTTGACCGAGGCCGGACCCAAGGTGCTTGAATTCAACTGTCGTTTCGGCGACCCTGAGACGCAGGTAGTATTACCGATGATGAAATCGGATCTCGTGGATGTCATGATGGCCGTAGTAGATGGGAAAGTGGGGAACCTGGCGAAGCTTGAGTGGCGAAAGGGAGCCGCCGCGTGCGTGATCATGGCTTCGAAAGGATACCCCGGGAATTACCGAAAGGGAATCCCGATCAACGGACTGGACAGCATCAAAGATAACAATTCGCCGGTTTTTCACGCCGGAACAAAGCGTGAGAACGGACGATATTTTACGACTGGCGGTAGAGTCCTGGGGGTCACCGGGATCGATGCCGACCTGCGAAGCGCGATTGACCGCGCCTATGGTACAGTGAAGAAGATACGATTCGACGGCGCCATGTTTCGTCGAGATATCGGCGCAAAAGCCTTCCCTCAAAAAGCGGAGACTTCAAAGTAATTATGCCAAAAGTATTGATCGTAGTCGGGTCCAAATCGGATCTCGAATTCGCGGAAACCTGCAAAACAGAACTGGGCAAGCTCGCCATAGAAGGGACGATCGAGGTCTCTTCGGCACATCGCAACCCGGAACGCACTTCAGACCTGACCTCACGTGCCGCTGAGCGCGGCTTTGAAGTTATCGTGGCGATGGCGGGGCTTTCGGCGGCATTGCCGGGTGTAGCGGCCGCTCACTCGCTCCTGCCGGTGATAGGCGTACCGCTCCCGGCCGCGCTCAACGGCCTCGATGCTCTACTTTCCGTGACACAGATGCCTCCGGGGATTCCGGTCGCCGGAGTCGCGATCGGCAGTCCGGGCGCGAAAAACGCGGCGATCCTCGCTGGCCGGATTCTCGCACTCAAGTATCCCGAGGTAAAGTCCGCGCTCGTGGCTCACCGCAAGTCGCTCTAATACAGCGACATTTGACCACGGGAACATGGGTCCTGTCCAATTGTACAACAACCATATGATCATTTAAACTGAAGGAGAATGCATGGTCACACGAAATCAAATTGCCAGCGTCGCACGAGTTCTGATCCTCTGCCTCTGCGTCCTGGCTGCCACCACCTCACTTTACGCGCAGACGGATGAAGCCAAGGCCGCGTATAACGAGGGCCAAACCGCCATGCAGGCGAAGAACTACGAGGCCGCCATCACCGCCTACCAAAAGGCGATCCAGGCGGATCCCCAGTATTACGACGCGTATCTGAACCTGGGCGTCTGCTACTACGCTACCGAGAAGTACGACGAGGCGATCGCGAACTTCACGACAGCCTGCGAGAAAAAGCCTGAAAATACCAAAGCGTTCATCAATCTGGCCAAAGTGCAGTCGACCATGAAGCGCTATCCGGAGGCGATCACTTCGTTCGAGAGCGCGGTGAAGAACTCGACCACATTGGCCGACACCGCGGCGAATATGACTGAGATCGCCAAGATCCAGAGCAAAACCAACGAGCACGCCGCGGTTATTGCGACCCTTGAGAAGGTGCATGCTCTCAATGCCGCTACCGACGAGACCTGGATGCTGATGGGAAAAGCGTATCAGGGACAGCAAAAGACCAAGGACGCGATTGCCGCATACGAAAAGTCGATCGCCGCGAAAGAAGTCAATTACCCGGCTCACTTCGCGCTGGGGAACATCTATCTGCAGTCAGAAGATTACGCCAATGCATCGAAGCAGTACAAGGCCGCACTTGAAGATGACCCGAAAGCGTTTCGTGCCGCGTACAATTACGCTATCTCGGCCGAACAACTCGACCCGAACAATATCGATGCTAACCTGGCCAATTGGCAGGAGTATATTCGACTGGCCAAGAACCAGCCGAAAGCCAAGGATGATGTTGCGGTGGCGACCCAGCATGTGAAAGAGTTGGAAGCCGCTAAGACAGCCAAGGCCGGCAACTAAGTTCACGCTTCACAACACATTTGAGAAAAGCCCTCGCACGCGAGGGCTTTTCTTTGGTTTAAGGTCGTTGTCCGCCTTCGCTCTTTCTCCTTGACAAACCCGCGAAGATGCTGCAATTTTATTCTATCACGCGACAAGACTATGGAGGGTCATCAGACGTTAGGCTCATACCTATGCCCAATTGCCTGGCCGAAGAAGACTCTCCTACAAAACAGAAAGCCGCCATGGATGGCGGCCATTCTGTTGTCATATACTCGCGAAGCGGCGTACGTTTCTATTTCGTGAATTCTACTTTGCTGAAGTCTTCCCAGTCGACCCGCGTTTCTTTCCCTTTACCGGTGTCGATAAAGATGCCCTTGTTCCCCGAGTCAATATCATTGGAACCGCGGAGGCGGAAAGTGCGACCATCCGAGACCGTCACTTCGCAACTCCGTGAAGTGGTCCGCTCTATCTGTTTGACGAGCCCGAATTCGATATCGAACTGAAGATCCCGATACTCACCATCAAGGATCTCCCACGTGAATTCTTCGTCATTATCCCAGCGGATAGTCCCGGTATAAGTGTCGCCGTCTTCAGTGTAGACGGTTCCCTTAAGCGGACGGCCACCGTCGAACTTATCGTAGGACGGCTGCGACGGCGCGGGCTTGAATTCAAGTGTCTCAAACTGATCCCAGGTAACCGTCACCTGTCCAAAGGCCGGGTCAGAGACGATGATGCCATTATTGCTTTCATCTACATCATTCGAACCTTTGAGGATCATTTCCTCCCCACCCTTGAGATGAACAGTGGTCCCGCTTGAGGAGTAGCGCTCGAGCGACGCTATCTTTTCGAACTTCACTTTGCGGCTGCGATCCTTAGATTCGCCCTCGAGCAGATCCGAGGTGAATACTTCGTCCACGTCCCACGCAATGAACCCCGTATAGGTGTCGCCGCGTCGCGTTGTCAGAGTGCCGTAGAGCCGTTCACCGAAAGATGATTCGAGTCCCGCTCGTCCCGGCATCAGATCGACCAGCTCGATATCTTCCCAGGATAATTCGGTTTCGCCTTCGCCGTTATCCTCGATGATCAACTCGCGCATATTGGAGCCAATGTCGGTTGAGCCGCCAGTAAGAACCAGTGTCTCGCCGGATTTCAGGGTGATGCGAGCTTCATCGTCGCCCCGTGGTTCGATCGACTTGATATGCCCGAAGCGGATCCCTGATTCAGCCGAACCGGGCCAGCCATTTTCATCGAAGTCCCATTGGGCGATATCCATTCCGAAAACTTGTACTTTCTTTGATTTGCGACGGGAGGATTGAGAGGACTTGTCAGCGTTGTCGTCGTCGAGTTCTTTGGTGCCGTTCAGCAAGTCCACCCAGCTCGCTTCATTCTTGTCCCAGCGGATCAGCCCTTCATAGGTGTCACCATCGACGTTTGTGATCTTGCCATAGATCCGCCCGCTGTTGTCGGCAGCCAACGCGGACGCAGCGAGTCCTACCGTCAGGGCGGTTAGCAGAAGTCGGGCTCGGAACATGTCGCCTCCATCTCGTTCAGGTTCATTGTCTCACTGGTTAGTAATACGAGACGGGGAGCGTTTGGGGTTCACTCCAGATGGTGATTTTTGCCTGTTCCGGGCAGAAATCCTGCCCGAAATCACTTGAGCAGAATCATCTTACGGACCTCTGTCCGGTCACCCGCGCGAAGGCGATAGAAAAAGATCCCGGATGGAGCATCGCGGCCATCGGCGGTCTGTCCGTCCCAGGTCAGTGAATGTTCACCTGCGGACATTCCCCTGATCTCTACCTGATGGATTGTTTGTCCGAGCACATTGAAGATCTCCAGAACCACGTCAGCGCGCTCCGACAGCACGAATTCGACCACCGTCGAGCCATTGAAGGGATTGGGATAATTCTGACGAAGAGTGAATTCCGGCAACGCTGGGTGGTTGGGCTCATCAGATTCGGTGATCGTACTGACGGTCACCTCCCCCGGCACAAACGCAGGTCGTCCCCAACTGCCACTGGTCGCTTCGACTCGCAGACTGTAAACACCAATCGTCAGGCTGTCGACAGGGCTGAATCCTTCGACGGCATGGGTGACAATTCGTAGGTTTGCCAACTCGTATTTCCCGGACGGCAGACTATCACCGGGTTCCGCGGTTACTATTATGGCAACATGGTCAGAAGCATTTGACACCAGCTGTGCGGTGGCTCTCCCGACGAGAGTTCCGCCGACTGTCACACCACTACAATAGAAATAGTTGCTGTCCCAGACGAGAGGGACCACTAATTCCTGCGCTCCGTTCTCGAGATATACCTCGATTGGCAAATCAGTAGAATCGAGCGGAAGACAATTCACCGCTCCACAGATAACTGAGTCCGTGATCGAATCAATAGTCGAAGTGACAGATACAGTTACTACCAACGATGAATCAGCGTTATCGGTGTCAATTAAGCGGACCTGAGCCGTGTGTATCCCTTCAGCGAGTAGTGAGGTAACGGCAAAGGATAGCGTATCGATGGTTGTCCCCGATGCGGGGGTTACCTGCAGCCATGCCTGTGAGGAGATGGCTGAATAATGCAATCCGTTCAGGCCGGCATGTTCGAGCACCACTGACTGCGCGGCTGGAAACGGCCCACCGGGGTTCATTGAGAATGTTAATGCTGACGGTGTCGCCGCCAGATGCGGGTCGTTGTATTTCGCGACAGATGTATAAATATCAAATCTCCCCTGTCGTTTGTCAGACCAGGTGACGTAGCGATAGCGTCCATCGACCGCAATGTCGGGCTGCAATTGCGCGCTGTCAGAAGGAAGGTGCATGCGGGTTGATGCAACGCGCACACTGCCATCAGCGTCAAGAATCTGGCCCATAATATCCCAGGAGGATGCCGTCGAGTCAGCCCAAACCATTCCGACATTCCCCATCCTATCCGCGGCGACAGCGGGGTCACGTTGGGGCCGGGTCGAGCCATCGGTATTCAAACGGGTGTCAATCGTCTGTGCCTGGAAAAGAGTGTCGAAGCGACGATAGTAGACATCGGGATTGACGGGATAAGTGCCATTGCGCCAATCGGTCCAGACAACATGGAATCTTCCACGCCCATCACACGCGATATCGGGAAAGGCCTGACGAGTGGAGCTTATGTCGGAGTTGACCCGGATATTGCCGGCCTTCTTCACGCCGGATGGCGAGAAGAGTTGAACAAAAATGTCGTCGGTACCCTGTCGATTATCATACCACGTCACGGCATACCAGCCATCTGGCGCGACGGAGACTCGCGCGCCATGCTGCTGCGCCAAATTGACATCATCGTTTATCTTGAAATTGTTGCCGACCCGCGAGCCATTGGCTGCCAGCATCTGGCCATAGATATCCCAATTGCGGTTGCGGTAATCCGCCCAGACGACCATACCGGATCCACCGGGAGCAATAGCAACATCTGGGGCTTCCTTAAGTGAATCCGGTGTCTCTATCGTGATGGGGGTATTTTCGCCGACGGGTGTGAGTGACGAGTCGGTCCGCTGGAGGAAAATATCGGGATCATACGGATAGCTGCTGAGTCTGAAGTCCTGCCAGACGATCGAGTAATCGCCGGTTGAGGCGACGCCAAGCGCAGGATACGCCTGCCATGCGCCAAGAGTATCAAGATTGACGAGTTGATTTGAGTTGATACGTGTGCCCGAGGCCGAAATGCGTTGGAGGTAGATATCGCTTTGACCGGAACGCTGGTCGGCCCAGACAATGACGAAACTTCCCGACGGCGCGGCCGCCACACGCGGGCGCTCATGCGTGGTCAGCAGGTTATCGTCGTTTACGAGCAGATCAATAATATCCGCACGCGCCATTGACACGGTCAGGCAGAGCGCGAAGCAGAGAACGCGAGGGAAGTAGTTCTGTTTCATCACTATAGTAATGGCAAGAAAAATGCCCACTCATGCGAGTGGGCATTATGACTTCGAATCTTACCGAGAAGCTGTTGTGGCTATTACCCTTGCACGAATGCGAGCCTGGGTGAGTCACCGGCTGCATCCGCTGAAGAAAGCTCCAACGGGAAACCACTTCCCTTTTCGCTAGGGAAGTTCTTCCGGCATATCAATTAGCGAAGTTTCTTTTTGTGGCGATCAGCGCGTCTACGTTTTTTGCGCTTATGCGTATTGATTTTATGCCGTTTCCGCTTTCGTCCGCAGGGCATTCATCCTCCATACAGCGTTGCAATAGGTTACAGTGACAGTTTAGTGATCATGTTTTTAAATTCGTTCGACGGTTTGAAGACCGGTACTTTCCGATCCGGAACCGGCACGACATCGCCAGTGCGCGGGTTGCGCGCCTTGCGTGCTTTGCGCAGTTTGATCTTGAAGGTACCAAACCCTCGAATCTCGATGTTGTGACCATTCTCGACCGATTTCTTCACCGTATCAAGAAACGAGTCAACAACTACGGCTACGTCCGTGCGCGTAAGGCCGGTCTTTTCAGCCACTTTCTCGACTAGGTCCGCTTTTGTCACAGCGTCCTCCCTCGACGGTTATGTGTAGAGTGTCTGTTATTCATCTCCTGATGCTCTCCTCATGGCCTCCAGCCGTGCCCAGCCCGCGAAATCCATAAACGTTTGGGGCGCTGGAAGATAATAAACGATAACGGGAAAAAAAGAGAAAATTCGTGATTTGTCTATCTTTTTTTACGCCAACAGCCAGAAAAATGGCCGCTAACTCACTGGTACAGATAGAGCAGACTTGGGCCCGACACCCGTTGGTCAACCGCCTCATTGACCTTAGATAGGGTCTCCCCCAGCAGGTCAAAGATGGAAACCTTTTCCCGATAAGTCGGCCGAATGACCGTCGGCTCGCCCGTAATCTCAGCCAAATCAGCCGCCAAGTTGACTGCTTCGTGCAAGCCACCGAGCGTGTCAATCAGGCCTAAGTTATAGGCCTGCAATCCAGTATAGACAGAGCCATCCGCCAGCGGATAGATCTCCATCTTATCTTTCTCGCGACTGCTGGCGACCACCTCGACAAACTGCTCGTAGGTCGACTGCACGACCGAATTGAGCATTTCCCGCTCTTTATCGGTCATGGGACGGGAGTAGGAGCCGACATCCTTGAGCTCTCCGGACTTAATGGTCTCGGTTCCGATGCCGACTTTCCCCATCAGGTCCTGGAAGGTGTGAAACTGGAAAATGACGCCGATCGACCCGGTGAGCGTTCCGGGATTTGCTATGATCCGGTCCCCCGCGCACGCTATGTAATAGCCACCGGAAGCGGCCACAGAGGCCATCGAGATCACAACGGGTTTTTCATCGCGGGCACGCAGTATAGCGTCGTAGATCTCCTGTGAGGGGGCCACACCGCCGCCCGGAGAGTTCACATGGACGACGATCGCCTCGACCGAGCTGTTGTCAGTGAAACGTTCGAGCTGGCGGATCACCTGCCGCGCCATCTCGTCATCGATCGGCCCAGAGACCTCGACAACGCCGATACCATTCCCGCCCATGGAACCGAATTCAAAACCACCTGATGAAGCTGCCATGCCGAACATCATCAGCGCAAACATACCGATTGCCATGAGTCCCCCCACGGCAATGATCACTCCGATGATCACATCGCGACGTCGTGCCATTGTAATACTTGCCCGTTAGTCCGTATATATTCTTATCTGTTCGCCGATCCGCAAAGAGAGCGGGTCAAGCGAGTTATTGTCTGCCAGGATCTTTGAGACTGTCGTTCTGTATTTCGCCGCTATTTCACCAAGGGTATCGCCGCGTCGAACCTGATACACAACGTACTCTGTCTCCGCTGCGGTCGCCCCTTCACTCACCACCAGCTGCTGACCCACGAAGATGCGGGAGCTCTTCCCCATCTTGTTGATCTTGCGGATCTTGCTGGTGGAGGTCCCGAAACGCTTGGCAATCTCTGAGATGGTATCTCCCGACTTCACCACGTACACTTTGGGATTTGCGCTCTTTTTGGCCGTGGTCGCACTCTTCGGCTTCTCGGCCTTCGGAGTCGATATTGGTGCGCTCTGCTTCTCGGTACCGGCGTCGGCGTACGACGGCAGTTTCAGTTTCTGACCGATCTTGAGATGCGCATTGGCACCAAGATAATTAAGGCGGCGCAGTTCGTCAGTCGAGACACCAAACGCCTTGGCGATATCCCACATCGTGTCACCAGAGCGTACCGTGTACACTCCACCTGACGATTTGTATTCGCGTCGCGACGCGGTTCCAGAACCGGAGGATGACTGTCCGGCCGGCACCGGGATGATCAGTTCCGTTCCGGCTTTCAGCTTGGTTCCTTTGGACAGGTTGTTGGCCTCGAGAATCGCGTACTGGCTGACACCGTAACGGTTGGCGATCTTCGCCAATGTTTCTTTCTTTTTGACTTTGTGCCGTGCCCAGGTCGAGGTCTTGGCTGACTCCATTGAATCATACGCGGCCAGGAATTTCGAGCGCAGGCCCGCCGGGACTTTGAGCACATAATCCTTAGTGTTGGGCGGAGTGACGCTGCGCAACAATTCCGGATTGAGTGTTTTCAACTCCTCAGAAGAACATCCAAGCGCGCTGGCGACAGTCGAAAGCTCCAGTGGACGGTCGATGGTGACCTCATCCCACTTGAGTTCGGGTTCGTACTGGATATTGGTAAAACCGTACTTCTCCGGCTCTTTCGCAATATAGGTAGCCGCGTAGATAAGCGGCACGTAGTCCATGGTTTGCTGACGCAGACGAAGTTTCCAGAAATCCTTGGTCTTCTGCGCCTTGATCGTTCGGTCCACACGGCCCGGCCCGCCGTTATAGGCAGCCATCGCCAAATCCCACTGACCGAACTTCTCATAAAGTTCTTTCAGGAAACGGGCGGCAGCATCGGTAGCCTTGACCGGGTCCTTGCGCTCATCGATCCACCAGTTCCGCTCCAGCCCGTAGATCTTACCGGTCGAGGCGATGAATTGCCAGAGCCCCATCGCGCGCGCCCAGGAATAGGCGTGGGGATTATATCCGGATTCAACCAGACAGAGATAGACCAGATCATGCGGCAATCCATGTTTGGAGAGTGTGGTCTTGAACAAAGACTCGTATTTTTTGGAGCGCGTCAAATACCGTGTGAACGCGTCCTTGGCGACTGTTTGGAAATAGACAATGGACTTCTTGACTCGATTATTCATTTCCAACGGCAGGTCATAGGTAACCGGCGGAAGTTCACCGTCGAAGACCTTCATCGAGTCCTGTCGGATATTCTCTTCGATATCTCCAAAGCGTTCGATGATAGCGGACGGCGCCGCGTCATCATCGAGACGTCCTAATGAGCGAAGGGATATCCGATAGTCGGTAATGATGTTATCGACCAACGTAGAGTACTTGACCGCTTCCGGAGTGAGTTGCGAGTCGGTCACAAAGTCGAGATCCGCGAGCGTGCCGAGGCCGCGCTCGAAGTAATACTGCGCTTCCTCCCAGCTTCCTTCGCGGTTCGCCAGAACACCCATGGTGTGGTATTCTTCCGCGCGCTGGATGGCCGCCCAGAAGTCATCGGACTCCGGGCCATAATCATTCGTTTCACTTTCAGACGGCTGGTATGGGCCGGGGACCGGTGCAGTGAAACCATTGATCTCGTAGCCATTTTCTTCGGCGAGGAGGGTGTCTTCGGCATTGATCGGTTGGTTATCCGCGACTGTGCCGGTCTTTCTGGATTGGTCTGGTGAAGATGGAGTCTGTTTACGAGTCTCGCCGCGGAAGCGGGAATTCTCGGACCCGGCACGACCGCTCGAGCAGCCGGCGAACAGAACCAGCAACAGCATGCAGGCTGGCAATAGCCATATCAGACACGATTGAACACTTGGCTTCTTGTCAAACATCAGAGACTATCCTGTAGCTATGTTGGGTTTCAGGTGCCTACCTCCTATTATCGGCTGACGACCCGCTGTACTTAAGGTTGCCATGAACGCTAACCCATTGCCATATAACTGATACGGAAGAAAAACCAGAACGGAGGTCAGGGCAACAAAAAACTTACCCCTCAGTTAGGGCCTTTCTAAGCTCTTCTGCAGTAGGAAAATAGCGACACCCAGCCTGACGGGCAAACCAAGTCACCTGCCTTTTGGCATACCGGCGTGTCTCCTGCTTGATCTCACTGGTCGCCTGCTCCAGATCCATCTCTCCTTCCAGAACGTCCAAAAGTTCACCATACCCGATGATAGCTGACCGACGAATCTGGTCCGCCATCCCCTGATTAACCAGCCGCTCGATTTCCGCCAGCCACCCGGATTCCAGCATTCTCTCCACCCGCAAGTTGATACGCTCATACAGCCATGCTCGTTCCGGGTTGAGACAATAGTACTGAAACAAGTAGTTCGCCTTACGGTGATTCCCGGTGGCGGTCACCTCGGATTTGGTTTTTCCAGTCAGTTCAAAGATCTCCAAAGCTCGCAAAAGTCGCACACGATTATTTGGATGTATCTTGGCCGCTTCCAAAGGATCGATCTGTTTCAATCGCTCATGCATCGTTTCCGGACCGAGAGTCACCATCTCCGCTTCGAGCTTAAGACGCAAATCCATGTCGGCTTGCTGAATTTCGACGACGCCATCGGTGAGTGCTCTCAGGTAAAGCCCAGTGCCTCCCACGATGAGCGGGGAATTCCCCCGTTTCAGAATCTCTCCAATAACCCGTGTGGCATCACCGATAAAGCGAAACGCGCTGTACCGTTCACCCGGTTCAATGATATCAATAAGGTGATGCGGTACGCGTGCACGGTCTTCAGAAGATGGTTTGGCCGTGCCAATATCGAGGTAACGGACGAGTTGGCGGGAATCGGCTGAGATGATCTCGTACGGCCCCGATAGTGCAAGCTCCATAGCGGTCTCCGATTTGCCGGAGCCGGTCGGCCCACAGATTATCGGGATCGGCTGTGACCTAGCATCGTCCAAATTGGCGGTCAAGGTCGCCTCGATTGATCTTAATGAACGTGGGGCGTCCGTGCGGACAAGAGTATTTGTTCTCGCATTGGAGGAGTTGTTGAAGCAGGCCTATCGCCTCGTCATCGGTCAAGCGATCTCCCGACATCACAGCGGCGCGGCAGGCGATAGATTGGGCCATCGCCTTTTTCAAGTCGTATCCCCCTTTGGTCAGCGAGCCGATGTCATCGAGGACTTTGGTGAATATCTTTTCCGGCGACTTGCGCGAAAGGATCATCGGGACGGCTTCAATCGAAATCATCCTCCCACCAAAGGGTGCGACGGAGAAACCTGACTTGTTGACCAGATCCTCGGCTTCAACGAACAGTGAAAACCTCTCCGGGGTCAGTTCGAGTTGAACCGGCAGGAGTAGTTGCTGGCCGACAATTGACTGTCGTTCCAATCGACGCATGGTCTCTTCGTACAACACGCGCTCGTGAGCGGTATGCTGATCGACAATGTAGAGATCCTCCCCTGCCTGCAGTATCAGATAGAGGTCGGAGAATCGGCCAACCAGTCTGATCCCGGCCGAAGGGCCGGTGTCTGGTGAGACGGGTGCCGCGGATGGCGGCTCGGACTCGATGATCTCTCCCGTCGCGCTGTCTACTTTTATAATACCGGAGGATTGCGAACCAGGAGACGACATGGGGCGGTAAAGATCGCTCAACATCTCATGGTTGATGATCTGACTTCCGGAGATGCCGGGGATATAGCCTTGCCGAGCAAGTGGGGTCTGCGGCGCGAATGTCTGCTGGCCGCCTGCGGATTGTGCTGGCGGCGTGAGAAAAACCGGAATCACACCATCCTGTCGGGAAGCGGCTTTCACCGCGTGATAAATGGCGTCATAGATATCACGCTCTTTCGAGAGGCGGACTTCGGTCTTGGCGGGATGCACATTGACATCAACTTCGGTCGGTTCCACCTGCAGGAGAATCGCGCCGACCGGGTACAATCCTTTTGGCAGCATTTCACCGAATCCCGCGGAGAGCGCGTGAGAGAATGTGGTCGAGTGGATATACCGGCCATTGATGAAGATATAGTGACCCCAGCGATTGTTGGTCGCCTGGTCGGGTTTGCCGATGAAGCCCTGAAGCCGGACGGCGCCGGTCTCGGCGGACAGTTCCAGCAACTGCTTGCCGTAGCCGAGAAGAGCGGCGACACGGTCGCGGAGTGATCCAGCCGCGACCGAAAATATCTGGCGCCCATTCAGGGTGTAGGAGAAGGCGACATCGTATCGCGCTAACGCTAGCGCAGTCGCGGTGCGCGACAAATGGCGGGATTCGGTCGATTCCGCTTTAAGGAATTTGCGTCGCGCCGGGGTGTTAAAGAACAAATCGCCGACCTCGATCGTGGTTCCAACCCCACCGGCGATAGGACGTTTCGATTGAAGCACGCCCCCTTCGTAGATGATCTCAGTCGCCACCTGTGATTCAGCCACCCGTGAGACCATCCGGGTTCGTGAGACAGAAGCGATTGATGGTAGTGCTTCGCCCCGAAAACCGTAGGAAAGAATCCGTTCCAGATCAGAGAGCCCCGACAGTTTTGAGGTCGCGTGCCGGGAGAAGGCTATCTCGATCTGATCCTCCGGTATCCCCCAGCCATTGTCGACGATCTTGATCAGCTTTGAGCCGGATTGCTCGACAATGATATCGATGCGAGTCGAGCCGGCATCGAGGGCGTTCTCGACAAGTTCTTTAACGACAGCCGCGGGACGCTCGACAACTTCGCCAGCCGCGATCTTATTTATCAGACGTTCGGGAAGCGGACGGATGATTGGACGAGTGGCTGGAGTCGCGCTCATGACAACTCCTCTTTTAGTTTGCGCAACAAGTCAAACGCCTGCACCGGCGAGAGCGTGTTGAGGTCGACCTCTTTCAACTTGGTCTCAAGCGCTGACGGTTGTGGGTCAAATAGCGACGGCTGCACCTTTTCCTTATAGAGCGATCTTCCCAATTCGGATTGAGTGAATTTCCCGGACTCAAGCAATCTTAGAACCGACTTTGCGCGCTGGATGGTCTGCCGAGGTAATCCCGCCAGCTTAGCGACCTCGATGCCATACGAGTCATCGCATCCGCCGGGAATGATCTTGTGCAGGAAGACGACGCGGTCTTCCCATTTCTTGACCGCAACCTGGAAATTGTGGACGGTTGGATATATCTCGGCCATGCCGGTTAATTCGTGGTAATGAGTGGCGAAGACCGTGCGGGAACGCTTCTGGTCATTCAGATATTCGACCACCGACCAGGCAACGGAAAGGCCGTCGAAGGTCGAAGTTCCTCTCCCGACTTCATCCAAAAGCACCAGCGAGCGGTCAGTCGCGTTATGCACGATATTTGCAGTCTCAATCATCTCGACCAAAAAAGTCGACTGACCCCGGGCGAGATTATCCAACGCGCCGACACGAGTGAAGACCCGGTCGACCAGTCCAAGATGTACTTTGTCGGCCGGAACCCAGGAGCCGATCTGCGCCATGATGACTATCAAACCTATTTGACGAAGATAGGTCGATTTACCAGACATATTGGGGCCGGTCAGAATGAGAATGCGATTCGTTTCAATCGAGCTGTGCAGGTCATTGGCGACAAACGAGCCGGGCGGGAGGACCGCCTCGATCACGGGATGGCGGCCATTGGTGATGACCAACTGGTCGTCGTCGTGTATCTCCGGACGACAGTAGCCCCTCTTTACAGCCAGATCAGCCAGTGCAGAGACCAGATCGATCTCGGCCAGCAATTCGGCGGTGGTGAGAATAAGAGAGATGGAGCCGTTGAGATGATCGATCAACTGCTGGTAAAGTTCAAGTTCCAGCTTGTTGATCTTCTCCTCCGCGGCAAGGATGAGTTCTTCCTTTTCCTTCAATTCCGGTGTGATATACCGTTCGGCATTGACCAGCGTCTGTTTGCGGATATACTCCTGCGGTACCATCGAAGCATTGGCGCGAGTGATCTCGATATAGTAACCAAAGACCTGGTTGAAACCGACCTTGAGGGTCGCGATACCGGTCCGTTCGCGCTCAACCTTTTGCAGTGATCCAATATAGAACCGCGCTTCTTTGATCGAATCATTCAGATGATCCAGGGCCTCGGCGTAGCCGTGGCGGAATATCCCTCCTTTTTGCGAGGAGAGTGGCGGTTCATCCACAAGTGCACGACCGATGCGCTCGCTAAATGGTGTGCTGTCGGGGAGCCGTTCGCTGATCTCTCTGAGAAGTGCCGAATGCGCACCTGCTAACATCGCTTTCAAATGCTGTCCGGTCGAAAGTGCCTGCCCGACCGCGGCCATCTGGCGTGGATTGAGCTTGCCTATTCCGAGTCTTCCGGCCAGCCGCTCCAGATCCGGCAGTTGCTTCGTCTGTTCACGAATCTGATAGCAGAGGTCGCGGTTCTTGACGAGTTCGGTAACGCCGGATTGACGACGCTCGATGCGCTCTTTGGAGCGGAACGGGCGTAGCAAGTTTGCTCGAAGACGCCGTCTTCCGGCATCCGTGTGACACAGATCCATCACCGAAAGAAGCGAATTCTCGTCGGTCGACGTGGCGGTATTTTTGACCAGTTCCAGATTGCGGACGGTGCTGTAGTCGAGCGGCATAAACTCCGAATTATCGTAGCGGATCAGCCGCGTGATGTGGGAGAGTTGCTCTCGATGGTTTTCTCGCAGATAGCGGAAGATCGCCCCTGCGGCCGTGATGGCCAGCGGCGCGTGGTCGACCCCGAACGATTCGAGAGTCACTGTCCCAAAATGCTGGTTGAGTTCGCGGCGCGAGGTCGCGAGATCGAAATTATACTCTTCGTACGGGGTCAATTGGGCCGCTGTGCGACTATACCCCAGCAGCTCTGCGATCGCGTTCTTTTCGATCACGGACGAGAAGAGCAATTCGGATGGTTCCACCACGCGCAGTCGCTCGATCATCACTTGCGGGTCACCCTCGTCCACCTGAAACTCCCCCGTCGCCAGGTAAAGAGTCGCGATCCCCATACGGTGTGAATCTTTCTGGAATAGCGCGGCAAGACAAGCGATGCGGGTAGGTTCATCAGGCGATTCGATTGTGGCGGTTCCCGGCGTGACGATCTCCACGATCTCTCGCTTGACAAGCCCTTTGGCGGTTTTGGGATCTTCGACCTGCTCAACGATGACAACCTTCTCTCCTCGCGCGGCGAGGCGTGAGAGGTAACGATCCATCGCATGATACGGCACTCCGGCCAAAGGGACGCGCTCGGAGTTGCCGTGCGAGCGGGAGGTCAAGGCGATACCAAGCATAGGCGCGGCTTTGACCGCGTCATCGCCGAACATTTCATAGAAATCCCCCATTCGAAAGAAGAGAATTTTGTCGGGATGTTGGGCTTTGATAGCGTGATATTGCCGCATCAGCGGCGTAAGCGAAGAATCATTGGTCTGCATCAGTATGGGACAACTTCGTACGTCTCACCGTACCGTTTCTGCAGCTTCAGGCGCGCCTCATCGGCGCTCCGCAGGTCTTTGTATTCACCCACCAGCACGACCCAGAGGGTCTTCTCATCGACTACTTTCTTCTCGATTCGCGTGACGAGTCGTTCACGTTTTAGTCGCTCGACCTGTTCTTTGGCGAACTTCTCTGATGAGAACGCCCCCGCCTGAATCGCGTACTTTTCAGCATTAGGAACGACTCGTTCGGCTTTGCTCTTGGAGGCGGTCGCCTGCCCACGGTCGGATTGACCAAGCTGAAGGGCTAGGTGATCTAGGCCGATTGCTGACGGGTACTCTTCTCTCAGCAGCTCATAGCAACGCATGGCGTCTTCGATCTCTCCCTTTTCCAGATGGTACTGCCCCAAAACGACCATTGCCTGGGGTACGGCGATGGCCGAGCGACCAGAGGAGAGATCCAGAAATTCATCGACGCCGGTTTGATCACCACGTGCACCCAACAGAATTCGGGCGAGGTCAACCTTTCCCCACTCGGCCGCTTCCCCTTTTGAGAATTGCTTCAAGTACCGTTCGTTGAGTCCCAGGGCGGCGCTTCTGTCACCGTTCAGTTCTTCGGCCAGGATACGGATGCGGGCCATGGCCACGCGGTATTTTCCTTTCTCAAACCGGGTCCGGTAATCATTTGTTATGTCTGATACGCGAGACATTTTGTCCAGCTGCAAGTAATAGTGAGCCAGCCGAAAGTAAATCTCTTCCTGATATTTGACCGCCACGGATCGGTCCAGCGCCCGTTCAAAGAACTTGGCGGCCCGGTCGGCTGACCGTTCCAGTAGCCCGCTTAAGAAAAGCAGGTCACCGTCGGAATTGACATCCTTGAGTTGGGATAAACGATCCTCCGCTTCGCGCCACTTGCCGCGCTGGATCGCCTGGTAGATGTCGTCGCTGTCACTCGCCTGGCCGAACGACGGCAGGAGAAAGGCCAGCGCACAGATCAATAGAATAACTTTCATGGCATGTGATTCCGCTGCCGGCCCGGACATTAACTGCGAATAGCCGCGGGACTCGTTGGTTTAGCGGGTGCCCGTTTCCGGTCGCGACGATATTCCAGGGTCCGTCGAAGTTCCTGCAGCCGCTTGTGGTCCCCCTGCTCAAGATAGATGCGGACCAGTTCGACGATGGCAAATGCGTCTTCCGGCTGTTCATCGAGGATCGCTTCCAGCATTTCCTCGGCGGCCTCAAGATCCCCCTTCTTCACGTAGAACTCAGCGAGGGCACGCCGCGCCTCGAGATTCTTGGGAGAATGCTCCAGTATTTGCCGACATATCTCGACGATCTCGCCGAACCGTCCCAAGGTGAAGAGCACGTTTTTCAACCGGTCAATGACCAGGTGAGCCTGCTCCGGAACCGCTTCGATAAGTTTGGTCCAGAAGTTGACGGCGTCCTCAAAACGCTCTTCTTCACGATATGAATCCCCGACCGCGATATAGGCCGGAACGAAGGTCGGGTCAATGGAAATAGCCTCTTTGTAGGCAATGCGCGCCTTGTGGTATTCGCGTGTTTTGTAGAGCTGTTCACCCTGCTGGAATTTGAATCGCGCCAACGGTGTGCGCGATTTGTTCGCTTCGAGCTTGAGCAACTGAACCGCAGTCTCGTAGGCATCTTCCCACTGCCCCGCTTTTTCCTGCAGCCTGAGGCGGGTGACAAACGCCCAATGGTTGTCAGGCTCAAGTGACGAGAGCTCCTTTAGTGCGGCATCGGCGGTGGTGAAATCGTTAAGCGCGAGATAATCCGAGGCCAGTTCGCGAAGGATGGCGACCTTGTCGGTTTTCGTCAGACCATAGCGCAACGTAAGATCCTTGTGCACCTGAAGTGCGCGATCCGGGCGGTTGTGCTCGCGCAGGAGTTGACCGAGGCGAAGGTACGCGTCGATGTTCCCTGCATCTTCGGCCACGACCTGCCGCAATTTGGTAAAGGCAGATTCCTGCTTGCCATCGAGCAAATTGCGCAGAGCCTCGACATACATCGATGGTTCGATCTGCTGGGTTTTACGGTAGAAGCGCTCGTACATCAGATAAAACGCGAGCGCACCGAAAACAAAGACCAATAATAATAAGAGCGCTTCAAGCATGAGCTTATCCTTCGCTAAACGGCGACTTGCTGTCCCTGATGCGGCTGTCCGCTCCCTTGAGAAGTTCAGCCGACTCTTCGATCGGTCGATTTCTCAGAATGCCGACCTCGCCTTCCAACGCCTTGATCCGCCTCTTGGCGGCATGCATATCAACGGTTTGCTTGATATAGATCGAAATGAAAATGAGCAGCGACATGACCATCCCGGCCACGATCGACCAGAAGACGACCGTCACCAGCGGTACATCCAGATAATTAGGCAGTACCGGGCGCAGGTAGACATCAACCTTCTGTTCCGGCCCGAAATTGTTGTACGCGAACGCTATCACCAGGATGAGCATGACAGCGATCAGGATGGCACGAATAATCCACATACGACCTCCAGCCCGGTTCTCCTAACCGGTTACGTAACATAGTGGCAGGCAGGAAGACGGTCAACAGAAAAAGGCCCCGGTCACCCGGGGCCTTGAAACTCACTCAGAGTCGTCTTTGGTTATCGGGGTGAAGGTCAAGGACCCGAGCATCTCGGCGACCTCCGCATAGACAGCGTCATGGAAATTCCGCTCGCACATGAGGTGAATCACCAGCATGTTGCCGGCATCAGATTTGACGATGATGATATTCCCGGAATAGGCGCCGTAGACGCGCATACCAGCGTTGGAGGATTGGGAGCTCTGGACCTCTTTGGTATACTTGGCCTCGCCTTCCCAAATAATTCCGCTTTCGCCGGCGATCTGTGGCATCTTTTTATCTTTGGGGATGATATCCTGCTGGTTCAGCAGATCAAACTCGCTCAACATCTCCTTCTTCTGCTTTGACTTAAAGGAGTTGCTGCGAAGCGAATCAAGCATATCGTTCGGGCTCATGCTGGAAGTATCCGCAAAGATGATCATGCGTGGGATATAGGTATAGTCGGGCGCAGATTGATAATCCGGCGGAATACCGTAGTTCTTCTGGGTGAGCACCAGCCGGAAATTGTCCTCGTCTTTTTTCAGGCGGGTCTGCCAGTTCGGATGGACCTTGAACTTGAAGCCAAAGCGATTATCCTGATACACGCCATCGGTTATGGTCCCGGCGACTTCCTTCTTCCTGCGGGCATCAGCCACGTTGACAAAGAGCAGAAATGCCAGAAGCATGATCAGTAGACGTTTCATAGAAACTCCTTCACGAGCGTATCGACTTCCAATGTAGTCCAAACCTACACAGAACGGTTGGGGCGTCAAGTAGATTTTATACACTCGACAGAACTGTTTGGATGACACGGGAATGGGTGGGTTCAACGCTCGCGACGTTCGAACCCGATCGGCTTCTTGGTCTGACTCTGAATGTAGTCGGAAATTGTCGTGAATTCAAAGTCGTCAAGCAATCTTTCCAGCTTGGTCAGGAAGAGCGCAGTCGACCCGTAGGTCCGAAAACGCTGCATGGCGGTCAGTCCTTCGATTTCCGGCGGGTTGGGATCAAGCTCCCAGGGATGGATATAGACCATCGCTGGATGCTGGCGGGCATTTAGACGGTTCACCATCGCCTTGGTGTACCAATACGGCGAATGGCGCAGGTAACCTCCCCCGGCCATTGGGAGGTTGAGTCCAAAAATGCGAAACGTGGATGAGGGCATTTCCCAGAGCGACCCACCATCTTCAAAATGCATTTTGAACAGATGTCTTGGGCCATCGGGCATGCCGTACAGGTCATGCTTGATGGGAAAGATCGAACTGTCGTACATGAACCCCAGATCGGCCAGCGTCTTGAATGCCCATTTGCAGGAAGCGTTCAGCGACCAACTTGGCGCACGGTATCCGAGGCATTTGCATCCGGACGCTTGGAGAATCGCGTCAACGGCTCTCTGGGTATCTTCGCGGAAGGTCTCGGCGTCCAGACGGTCCACTCTGCGATGCTGATAGCTGTGGCATCCTATCTCGTGGCCATGGTCGGCTATCTCGGCGATAAGGTGAGGATGTTTGGCCGCCACCCACCCGAGGACAAACCACGTCGCGGTCACCCGTTTGCGCTCAAACAGATGTAGAAGTCGCCTTACATTCTCGACAACGGTCGATTTGAGGTAGGGCCAGTCGTCCGGTTTGAATCGGCTCTGCAGGACCTCGACGACATACCATTCCTCGAGGTCAACTGTCAGCAAGTTCACCTGCTTCGTCATAGAGCTATCTGATAAACTTATCGGGAAAGGCTGTTCTTTGGTTTCGGATCACCGCCGCCATTGGTCTTACCATTCGCGGACTTGTCTTTTCCGGACTTTGCTTCCTTGGTGTCGGCCGGTTTCTGCGAATAGTCGTAACCGTAATAGTCGTGATTATAGTAGTACGGCAGAGTACCTTCGGCATTGTTCAGGATCACGCCCAGCAACTTGTTGGTGGATGAGCCCAGGATACTTGCGGCGCGCTGCGCGATGTCCCGCTGGGTCGCTCCCGCCTTGACCACAAACAGGATCCCGTCGACTTCCTGCGAAAGTAACATCGGGTCGGAAACTGGAATGACCGGAGCGCAGTCGATGATGATCATATCGTAATAGAACTTCATCTCCTGAATCACTCGGCCGATGGCTACAGAATCGAAGACATCTGCGGGCGACTCATGCACTCGTCCCGCGGTGATAAAATCGAGCTTCTCCAGCGAGGATTTTTTGACTGACTCCTTCACCGGAAGACCGTCGACCAGGACATCCAAAAGCCCTTTCTGGCGCTGCAGCTTGAACAGCTTATGAATGGTGGGGCGACGAACGTCTGCGTCGATCATCAGTGTCTTCAGTCCTTTTTTTGCCGCAGTAAGGGCGAGCAACGAGGCGACGGTCGATTTCCCCTCCGACAGCATGGACGAGGTCACCATGATCGCTTTCAGCTCGCGATCCTTGTTGTGGTACTGAAGATTGTGCAGCAGGCGGCGAAACTCGGTGGCCGGGCCGCTCTCCAAACTGAAGAAATCTATGATAGAATGCTGTGACGCCATGCTGATAGTCAGCCTTTCTGTGATACTTTGCCCAGAAGTGAATCCAGATGATCGAGTATATCCTCTGCTCGTTCCATTGCGCTTAAATTATGGGTTAGCGAGGGATTCAATTCGCTCGCCTTCCGGAAATGTTGAATCGACCGTTCGCACGCCAGCCGCGCCGTCTCCAGATACGCCTGCCCCAATTCTGACTGCAAGTCAGGATAGATCGGGTAGCGGGCAACCTGACCTGTCAAGACCGAAATGCGCTCCTGAAGCGACCGTTCCGCCAGCTGCTCCGGCACCAGATTCGTGTGCACGAATGTAGCAGCAAGTTCGTGGCGGCGTACTTCCCGGCGCGCCTCCCTAATCGATATAAATATCTCGTAGCTGCGCGACAGGTCGTGCTCTTTGAGCGCGGCCATGGCCGAATCCAGCATCTGACCAGAATACTCGGGGTAGATCAGACAGGCCTTGCGCATGGCATCCGCCACTCTGGCGATCAGGACCGCCGGCTGTGGCGATGACATCGCCTGATGCAACCACCCGAGTCCCATATTAAAGTACGCATCGGCATAATATAAGTTCACGGTCACAGCCTGCTCGAATTGGGCGATTGCCCGCAACGACTCGCCTGTTCCAAGCAACGCTTCTCCCAGGTTATTACGATAGTCGGCGAAATTCGGTCGCATGGCTACGGCGCGTTCAGCCGCGGCAACCGCCGGCTTCATCCTTCCCATTGCCAGTTCCACCATGGCGAGCTGATTGAACGATTGATGAAGTTCCGGATTAAGATGTGTCGCCTGATGCAACAGATCCAGTGCTTCGAACAGGAACCCCTTGTGATACAGCATGACGGCGAGTTGATGCATGGTCAGGGGATGGCCATCTTGCAGTACTCGACGGTATGACTGCAGAAGGAGTTCGACTTCCTGCTTCTTTTCGTAGTGCGTGGACTTGACTAAGCTGAGCACCTCTTCCGGCTTGATCTCTTGAGGATGGGGGCACTGGATGGTCTCGGCAGGGGATCCATCGACGTAAATGGTCGTCGCAATGGCTCCGCGGGCGACATCGTTAGCCGTCTGAATGAGGTATTCGCGTTCTTGCTCGCGAAGCTTGCTGCTCATCCGGTAGGTTTCCATTCCACTCTCCTCGGTCGCGCGAAGGCGCTCCCCTCACTCCTCAGTTACCACTATTGGAAATACGATCGATCAGCAGCCATGCGGTGCTCGCGGTACCGACGATCGTGGCAATAGTCCCGAAGTTAAGAAAACTCGTGGTTCGCTGTGGCACTACAAAGGTGTCTTCCTTGCGGACAACATACCGGATCGGCTCACCGGTTTTAGAGTACTTTTCAAGATTTATCTGGTACGTCTGCGAATAGGCGCCATCCCGGGATATGATTTTCACCTTTTTCAGGTCAGCGGTTGGAGATGGTCCACCCGCCGCGGCCAGAATCTGCAATAAATCAGCATTCTCTTCGAACTGCACCGGCCCCGGACGGGTTACTGCGCCGAGGACATAGACCGTGTTCTTGGCCTCGGTCGAAAATTCGCCTATTGGAGCCTGTGGAATACCGCTCGGAAGCGCCGGAATCTCAATTGTGTCCTGCCGGCGTATGCGCGGGAGCCGGTCGACCTGGCCCTCGGAGACCGCTTTCGAGACATTGACCACTTCGACTTTCCCGGCTTCTTCCCCGCCACGAATAATAGTCACGCGGGTCAGATCGCCCAAAGGAGTGACGCCGCCCGATTCGCTGATAATGTCCCAGAGACCGGGTATTGTCTCATACGTGCGTTTTCCCGGCGATAACACCTGGCCGGTCAGGTAGAGGAAATTGAAATTGTACTGAGTAACGCGGACCACGGCCTGGGAGATATTCTTGTTGAGGCGGGATATCAGACGGACGATATCATTCTGCAACTCTTCGGTCGTTTTTCCAGCGGCATCTATCTGGCCAATAATATCCAGAGTGATGCGGCCATCCTGTCCGACCCGTACCTGTGTATTGAGACTTTCATCCTGCCAGAACCGGATATCCAGCACATCTTCAGGTCCGATCTGATATTCTGATGTCTGCGCGAGCAGAGCAAGCCCTCCAAAGAGGACCAGACCGAGGGTCAGACCGAGGGTCAGACCGAGCGCGCAAAGTGAGGATGTTTTCATTTCTAACTCAATTCCCTGCAACTAGTTCTCTAAATCGGCACTTGATGAGAATACATTAACTGCGGAATATAGACCGTGCCAAAAGTGGTTGTAAAGCTTTAAAACCGGACTACTCCCGCGAGGTTCCAATCATTGTCTCGGGAGAGTAAAGAAGGTATTGGTTTCGGCCCTTGGCTTTGGCTGTCAGAAGGGCCATATCGGCGGCAAAAATCAGTTTTTGGTCAGAATCGGCGTGTAATGGGAAGATCGCTCCCCCCAGTGAAATGGTGCATCGAATTTCGGCCGGGGGATCGTCGAGCGAGAATATGGTTTCGTCCAATTTCGTCCGAAGGCGCTGCATGAACTGCAGGCAGGTGGGGCTGTCAGCTTCGGGCATGATAACGCAGAACTCGTCGCCTCCGTAGCGAGCGACAATATCGATGGTACGAATGGAGTTTTTCAGGATCGGCCCGAATCGTCGAATCACCGCGTCACCGGCCAGATGCCCGTGCGTGTCGTTTATCCCCTTCAGGTCATCCAGGTCAAACATGATGAGGGCAAGATTGCGCTGGTATCGCTTGGCGCGATGGACCTCTTCGGCCAGTCTCTTTCTAAAGTACCGTTGATTCGCCAAACCGGTAAGACCGTCGGTAAACGAAAGCTCCTCCAGTTGCTCAAATGATTGCGCATTCTCGAACATCTCCTGGGCATGTCCCAGCAACGAGTGAAGTCGTCGGGCCATTTCCGCCACGGGGCGTTCCTTATCCAATGCGAGAAGACCCGGTTTGTGCGAATGCAGAGGGAAATTGGCGAGATGCCCGAATCCACACTCCCTGAGAGCGTCTATCCATGGTTTGGCGTCCGGCTGTTCCGATGCCAATGTCTCTAGTGACTTCATTCCGCCCGGGTTTATAGACTGGACAATATTGCGGAAAACAGCGCGTGGTGGCACTTCCGTCCGTTCACTCATGCCATTTCGAATCGCCACGGCATGAGTAGTATTGTCGCGGGACTCAGTGAAATAAGCGGACCGTTCCATGCCAAGGTCGCGCTGGACAGCGTCGACAATGCGTGGAACCAGCGTTTCCGTGTTTCGATGACGAACCAGTTTCAGAATGTGCGACTGCTGAGTGACGACCTTGGGAGCAGGTCGCGCGGCCTCTGATGGCATTTGGCGCTGCTGCAATTTCTCCAGGCGCGTTTCCTGCCAGCGAACGTGGTAGGCGGCCGACAACGAGTGGGCCAGTCCGGCGACCATCATGCCGAATGAAACCTCACTGGTCTCTGGGTTGCTCTTGAGGAAATAGACACCATAAAGATTGTCACGCCAGAAGATCGGGAAGAATCTATCGATGCCAAACTCGCGGAATCGTTCGAAGATATCCTTAGGCAAGGCAGTGGCCAGCGCCTCGATTTTCTGCGGCAAAAATGATCGGCGCAGAATAGCCGCGAGTTCGGGAGTGAATTTGGCGCGGAACTCGGTCCGGCTGAAGGCGGACAGCCCGTAGTAGTAATTCATCTCGAGCATACCGCGCTGCTTGCGCAGAAAGATGATGCGCTCACATTGGCAGGTGGTCTTGAGAACTTCAGAGACCTTTCCCGCAATGGTCAGAATCTTACCGTCGACAGAATTTGAGAGGAGAAAGTCAGAGAACTCCTGGAGTGACATCCCCTGGATACTGGTCCCCTGATGCTTTTCTCTCCGAATGCGGACAACAAGCAATACCGACAGGAGCGCGCAAAGCAGGCCCAGGATGATCAGCAGGGCTGTTTCCAGTGTCATAGTTAGTGCCGTTCCAGACATTAACGTGTTGTGATACTATAATATAATGTGTGAATGGGAGATTTTGTCAACAGAAATCGTGCTGTGCCGCTAGTAATGCCGGCGCACAAATTGAAAGCGGGCCCGGCGTGTGAGCAAGCCATGCGACCGCAGGATCGAGAAAACTTTCCACCAGCCCAGAATCTCGGTCCCCGGCCGTCGATTCACCTCACGCTTCAACTCCCCTATCGTCGCGAAAGGGTCGTTCTTGACTGCCTGCAGGACGCGTGTGACCGGGTTCTCAGGTGCGACGGCGACCCTGGGGTCATCGACCAATGTAGCGGTGGAACCGAACTGCTCGCGCCCGGAGGCGAATTCATCGACGACCGTCAGGTGGGTTACTTGCCGGTCTTTTTTTTTTAACCCGCTATCTGCGGGTGTCGAATCAAACCGGTCGCGAGCGTCGTCTACCGACTCGAAAGACTGCAGGACGTTGTCGAACTCCAGCAGCAAATAGATCTCGTAGACGTTGGGAATCATGTTGGCGAGTTTAATATCCCCCCCGCGCCCCCGCACTTCTTTGATGTGCGAGATGAAAATGCCCCACCCGGCCGAGGAGATGTAATCAACTCCGGCCAAGTCGAAGACGATCTTGTAACGGCCGCGCTTCAGAAGTGAGTCGATCACCTCTTCCAGCTCGCCGGCGGTCAGTGTATCGATGACCCCGTCGACCCGGATCTCAGAGACAGACCTGTCCTGACCCGATTCTGATAATGATATGCTGATATTTTCCATATTCTGATGTCGTTTCCCAGCGGGACCTTCCAGACCCTACAATGAACGGAAAAACGGTCAGTCTGGCAAGGGGAAATATCAGGCGTTCGGTTCGGGGTCAGAGGCGGGAAGATTGGCCGTTTGGACAGTTTCGGTCGGGATCGCCGCCCGTTCTGCACTACTCTGGACTCGGCAGACGATGAACGTGATGTCATCGCTTTGCTTGGTCAGGCCGGAGAAATTGTCGATTTCGTCGACGACTGACCGCGCGAACTCAGCTACCGGCTCTTTCCCCCGCTTCAATTGCCACTGCTGGAAGTAGTCACTCAGGCGGTCCATCCCATACTGCTTGCGCGTCCGGTCAGTGGCTTCGCTGAGACCATCGGTGAAGAGGAAGAACACGTCGTTCGGTTTGAGTTCGATCACCCGTTCTTCGAGTGAATCCGCGAAAGTCCGCTTGAGAGTTGCGTCAACGCCAACCGGCATCCCCGATGGATTTATCCGCCCGACCTGTCCTCGTGTCGCCTCAAAAAAGAGCATCGGATTGTGACCGGCGGAAACTACCTGCAACTGCCGTTGGTCGGCACGGTAGATTGCGAGCTGCACTGTGATGAACATCCCCGCCGGCATGTTTTTGACCAGGTACTCATTCACTTTCATCAGCGTTTCGCGCGCCGTGCGGTCGCGCTCCGCATAGATGCGGATGACTGTGCGAAGCATAGACATGACCAGCGACGCCGGCACACCTTTGCCGGAGACATCGGCTACCACAAGACAATACTGGTCATCACCGACCGGGAATATGTCATACAGATCTCCGCCGACAACTGAGGCGGCGCGATAGAATATCCCGACTTCCAATCCTGGAATTGCGGGTATTTCGCGCGGGAGCAGAGTCTTCTGGATCTGAGACGCAACCTCGATCTCCTTGGCCATTCGTTCCCGTTCGATTATGTTTTTACGATCGCGGCTGAGCCGGGTGGTCATATCATTCAGGGCACGTGATATCTCAAAGAACTCATCCGCGCCCTCGAGAGGGAGTTCCGTTTCCAGATCTCCCTGAGAGAAGCGACGAACGCGCTCGGTGATCTTCAAGATCGGGGTCACAAAATAGTTGGAAAGCAGATAAATGCCGACTATTCCGATCAAGAGCAATGCGCCGGTCAGCCACAGGATCTTCTGGCGGGCGTCAGCCAACATCTCAAGGATCGGCCCGGAAGAATAGGTAATAAGGACCTTACCCAATGGTCGTTCGCCGGTGCGGATCGGTAGCACCAGATAGTTCATCGACTCACCGCCGACCTCAAAACGTTGCGGACTTCCCTGAACATTCTGGTCAATTCCGCCGGGGTACTGGTACACTCCTCGAATCTTGCGGATATCATCGGAGTGCGCTACAATGACATCAGTGGTATCCACCAGTACGACCTGGGTCAGCATCTCGTTGGACTGGACATACGAGACGATCAATTCGTCGAATTCGACATCGCTTCGGGAATTGAGGACATAGGCCGCGGCCTGCTGGGATATCGTGTTGCCCAGTGCGGAAACCGTTCCATCGAGATGCTGGTAGACCTCGCGGGTTGTCCGATCATTAATGAAATAGAAGGCCGTGCCAACAATCACAAAGACAATAAAGAGCGTCCAAAAGGAGAATTTGGCACGCAAAGTGGTCATGCGGCTGAGAAGTGGCGACGTTCCCACTCTGGAGGGAGACGAGATCCGCTTGAACATACGGAGTTCATTGTATTCGGCCGACGAGATGTACTCGACCGAATCCATGATCTTTTGGATCATGTAGAACCCGAGCCCGCCTTTGCGACCTGATTCGACCAATCGTTCAAGGTCAATCTTACCGCTCCCCTGCGGCTGGAATGAACGACCGGTGTCGATCAGTGAGAAAGCCATCATTTTCTGGTAAATGACGACCCGGAGGCGGAGTACGCCGCGTTCATACAGATAGGCATGTCGGATGATATTCGTGGCGCCCTCTTCGATGGCGAGGAGCACCGCGGCGGTATCCTTGCGGGCCATCCCCGCCGCCGCACATGATTCCTTGATCACTCGACGAATGGAGTCAAGATACTTCTCTTCCGCGAGAAATTCTGCATCGATCTCTTTTACCGGGCGACGGAACATAGGCGTAAACGTAGGTACAGATGACCGGCCGAGCTACAAAAAAACTGGTAAGACCGCGGGGACTACTTCTGTTGCAGCCTTAATCTGGCCTGGCGTATATTCTCGATCGTGCTGGCGTTGTTCGGATACACTTTAAGCACCCGTTCCCACGCATCGATAGCATTCTGATAGTCTTTGTTGCGCATGTGCCTCAGCCCTTCAAGATACAGCGGCCAGATCTCTTTGTCCTTCTGGAGATCCTCGAGCGTGGCCGGTAGCGGCGTTACGGCGCCCAGTTTGGACATGTAATCCAGCGCGACGGGATCCTGCGGATTGACGCGAAGGACGGCCTCAAACTGGCGTTTTGCCTCGGACAAACGACCGCTATTAAAGAGATCGATACCGAGTTTAAGCTGTTGAGTCACGTCGAGACGGTCCACCAATCGTTGCTTGCCGGCGCGGGCCTCGGCGTCATCCGGAGCTAATTCCAGAATGCGATTGTATGCTTCGATCGCCACCACCAGGTGACCATCTTTTTCCGCTTGAGCAGCGGCAGCGCGGGCATCGGCGACTTCAGCTTTTCGAGCGCCAACAATGTCATTGCGCAGTTCCAGCGCCCGTTCATTGTTCGGCTCGGTGTCCAGGATCAGGTTGATCAGGTCGAGAGCAGCGGGATAATACTTCTTGTTGTAGAACAGCCGCGCCTGCTCGTAGTAGGTATTGGAGAATTGCGCCTGCTCCTTTTGCGCCTCTTGAATGCGGCGCATCTCCTGTTCCTGGATCTTCTGGACCCGCTGGATGGCCGCAATCGTTCCGAGTATCTCCTTATTCCGTTCATCAAAGGCGAGGGCTCGCTGGTAATAGCTGAGTGCGGAGTCCAGTTCCAGACGCTGATAGAAAGTATCCGCTTTGGCGCGGAAGAACTGGAACTGACGGTCCCGCTCGCCCTTCAACATCAGATCGCCCCGCTGAGCCTCTTCATCCTTGCGGCGACGCTCCTGCTCCGCAACCGAAGGACCGATCAGTAGCGAGAGGGAGAATCTATGACTATCTTCGATGTAGTCCATCAGCTTGTACGCGTAGTCAATCCTCAATCGACCGTATGCCAGCCCGCCTCCGAACGTGAAGTTGTCACGGTCATATCCACCTCGGAGCGCGTATTTCTCAGCGATCAGCAGTTCCGCTCCTGTGTGGACCAACGCGTCACGCTCTTCAATCTTCTCGATATCCAATGCCATGGTGAGGGCAATGGAGCTGGACAATGGCACGCGGTTCAGCGCAATTCCAGCGGCCAATGTGGTGGGAGCGTCCTCAGCCAGAGAATCAAGTGTCAGTTGCGGCGGGACCACATCGCGAGCCATCAGTCCAAGCGACACTCTCTTGTAAAGATCGATCTGCATACCGGCGTCCAGCCCGATACCGTAGTCGGACAACTCGTCGATCGAACTATTGAGTACCTTAAACGTCAATCCTGTCGAGACATGCGAGCCGAATTTTCGTCCATAGGCCAGCAAAAACTGCCACGAGGAGTAGTTGAAAGTCCCCTGTTCGATGAAATCTTCACGACGGATCAGGTCATCTGTGCCGATGCGCATAAAGCCTGCGCCAAAACCACCGACTCCATTGACGGGCGAGCCCCATGTGGCAACATCGTAGATCGTCCCCTCAAACAGGCTCATGTGCATAAGCGAGATCTCTTGATACTCGAGGCGTGGCAGTCCGGCGGGATTGTAGTAGATCGTATTCGCGTCCAGGGGCAGACCAAGCGTCGCTCCGCCCATCCCCAGCGAGCGAGCGCCAGCACCCAGAACAAAGGGCGATTCGACGCCGGCATCGTCGGCCGCCAGCGCAGCAGTCCCGAACAACAGGACACTCAAGAGCAGCCAGAGAAACCGCTTCATTTGAGCACCGCCACTTTCAACCGGGCTTCTTCCCCAGTCCGGAGGACCTGTAAGCAAACGATGTATACACCGTCATGCACCATTACGCCCCTGCCGTTTCGCCCATCCCATTCAAGGATATGCGGGCCGGGCGAGGCAAGCGGAGATGAAACTTCGATGCGGCGGTTCAACACCAGTTCTCCGCCAAGCGTGAAGATCCTGAATTCGAGCACCGATTCTTCGACCAGGGTGTACGCAAACCGAGCGTTTCCATTACCCGGGTGCCACGGATTATCTTCGACGATGAATGACTGCTCAAGCGTGGGACCAGCCACCGCGAATGACCGCTTCAGGATGCTCCCGCCATTGGGTGGCGCGGTCACCGGCGCCTTCTCTCCCTGCGCCGGACCGTCCAGATAGCGCGCCATCACACCCGACGTATCCAGAATGAGACTGAACGCGGAACCGATATCCGCCAGGATATTCGAACGCAGTGCCAGCATCCGTGATTCACCCGCGGGTACTTGGAACTCATCAAAGATCAGCGTCAGTGTATCAGCCTGTGCCAGGACAGAGGTCAGTTCGGTGTCATCCAGGAAGAACCCGACGGAAGAAGTATCAAAGACGTCTGTTACGTCTACGGCACTCCCTTTAATGTCGGTAACCCGGAGCCGGATAGAATCCAAACACAGAAGGTTTACCGAGGAGATCGCCAGATTGTCGAATCGCAGTTGGAAGAATTCGCTAGGGACATTCTTGAATACTGGAACGGGTGGAGACTGCACTGGCGACACAAACATCGCGGCGAAAGTCGAAGCTACGTTGATCGTATAAGAGAATGTTGTATCGCCGGTGAATCTGGCAGTACTACCTGTATTGATATCGGTCGGTTTGCTGGTGAGTGTGAAGGTCAATGTAAACGTGGTGTCAAAATCCGGCGCGGTCATTTCAAAATCGATCTGCTGATCGGCCATGATATCACCGAGAGTATCGCGTCCGGTACCGGGGTCCGGGAAACCGAGATCCAGTCCCTGAGTCGACAGATGATAGGTCCCTTCGGTAACACCCGATTGCCCGAACTTGATCATCGATACGGTCAGGATGAACGACGCCCCGGTCTCCACATAATTCTGCGAACCGACGGTCAGTTTGAGTTCATTCACCAGTCGAAGATCCGCGGGTGACTCAATGCGCACCGTGGCAATATTGTCGAACGGCACTGCCTGTCCATGATGCGTGGATACAATATCGATGCGAAAAACAACGTCTGTCGCAGGCGTATTTGATATCACTGGGAAGTCGACCGTGGCTGTGTCACCGACGCTGATAAGAGGAATAGTGTCGAATTGTGTGGCGATATTGACGCCGTCACAGGTCATACGCAGCATTACACTGTCCAACGGAGAATTGGAGACGTTGGCGACGCGCGTACGAATAAGGAACGGCTGATTGACATTCACATTCGGCGCGTTGGGCGCAACCGAGCGTGTCAGTACCACCTGCGCGATCGGCAGGGGCTGCACCCGGATGAGCTGGCTGTCGCAGTCAGTAGTAAAGGGAAGAAAACTTCCCGATCCGGACTCGCGGTAATGCAGGGTCGCGCTGACGGTCAGATCACGCCCAAGTTCGTTGGCCGGGATGAATATCGGGTCCGAAGTAACTGTATTGCGGCCCGGTCTCAGCACTCTCCCGGGGACGACGAGCGGCGCGGTCGAGGTAAAGCTGGTGTTGACATCGGAGATCGTCAGACTCGCCCGTCCTGGAGTTGAGTCAACCAGCAGGGAATCAACATCGGTTACGGTCAGGTCGAAACTGAACGCAGTCAAACCGCCAGCTGCGGCGGTGACTGGCTTGAAAGTCTCCGGCACATATTGAGGTGACGTGAACGGAAGAATGTAAAGGGAGTCCGAGACAAAATCGGTTACGCTAAAAACCGATGCACCTGATATCAGACTGTAGTTGGTTCGAAGATGATACCATCCCGGGAGCAGCCCTGCCGCGAGGCTGATCTGCGCGGGTACGTTGGCGTATTGGATCACATTGGCCACGAAGTTCGATTGAGTCACTGGCAGATCGCACAGCGTAGTCGACTGCGCGTCACCCGGTCCGTACAACAATTCTACCTTGAGGTGACTGCTGTCGATAGGACCTTCAAAGCCGGGAGCATTTATCGCAAAGCCGAAGGGGAAATTCGCGCCCGCGTAAACCGAATCCGGCGTGTACGCGCCGTTCTGCAGTTCAACTGAGGCCAGCGGTTTGATCTCTATCGGGATGCTGTCGCGGAACTGTGTCGTATAGAGAATGCCGTTGATGCGGTAACTGGACTCCAGATCCACGATGAGCGTATCGATGCCCGCCGCCAGCCCTACAGTGTTGATGCTTACCGGGATGGTATCCACCGCTCCGCTGTCATCCGGTGAGAAGAAGACGCGAACTGAACCGCCGCCCGACAGGAACGAGGTTCTCAGCGACGGATTGGAATCCGCGCGGAGAGTTCCGCCATTGGTCACCGCTACCCGCGCGGTCACCGGATAACCGGAAAAGAGATGCGTTAGTGTATCCCCCTTGAAATCGAATACCTTCAGTATGTCATACCCATTGAAGGACACTTCAGCGAAATTTGAGACCACGCCCGAATCATTCTCGGCAACAACACTGTTCACCCCGGTCGGACCGATATATCGCACATTGATGGCGGAAAGGTCGACGATCCCACTATCACACCAGTTCGGGTCGCCAAGAAAAGATGGCAGCATCCCGCCATTGGTTGCGGACAAGCGAATTGGATTGATGAAGAGGCTGTAGTCGATGCGGAGGGAATCGCCTACCTCGTAGATGAAAATGTTGGATGGAGCAATGAGGGTGCGGCCGACCACCTGCTGTGGCGAGATATCCAGGAAAATTCGCTCGACCCCCAAGGATGCCTGTGCCCCGGCCATCGCCGGCGACAAGATCAACAGCGCGAGCAGGCAGACATATAACAGCGAACCCTGTTTACAAGACATCGTTTTCCAACTAATCCCCCGCAGGATTTCCACATTCACCCTCGTAACCCTTTGGGTAGAGCAAACTTTGTGCCTTGAGAGGTCGATGCGGCGGGATTTGCGATTTTCGCTAACCAACCATCGGACATATCGGGGCGTCTAACGTAAGCGATTGTTGCCCAATCTTGTACACCTACCACGCGGCGACGTTCAGAGTAAAAATAGAGAGAACCGCTGATTCGGCAGTGGGAGGGATTTTCCCTCTCTACGCCAAATGCAGCTTATTGCAAGAATCGTGCAGAATTTGAACAGCCCTAAAAGCTATGTAAGGCCGTCGATTCGCTCGGCCGCCGCGACGGTGTTGGACATCAACATCGCGATAGTCATCAGCCCTACTCCCCCTGGTACCGGGGTGATATATGATGCCTTGGCCGCGCAGCTGTCGAAATCAACATCTCCGACCAGCGAATACCCCTTTTTGGCGGCAGGATTGTCTATCCGGTTGATGCCGACATCAATCACCACCACGCCATCCTTGACCATGTCCCCGGTGATCATTTTGGGGCGCCCGATGGCCGCAATCAGAATATCCGCGCGTCGTGTTATTTCCGCCAGGTTCCTGGAACGAGAGTGCGCGACGGTGACTGTCGCGTTGGCCATTTTCCCTTTTTGAAGGAGCATCGCCGCTATCGGCTTGCCGACGATATTCGACCGCCCTACCACCACGACCTCTTTCCCATCCGGATCGATCTGATAGTGCTCGAGCAGTTTGATAATGCCGTACGGTGTACATGGCAGTAGTCCCGGCCGACCGATCAGCATGAGGCCGACATTATGCGGGTGGAACCCGTCGACATCCTTCGCCGGGTCGATCAGGAGGGTCATTGCTTCTTCGTCAAAATGCTTCGGTAACGGCGACTGTACGAGGATACCGTGTATCTTCTTGTTCGCATTCAGCCCGAGAATGATCGATTCCAATGCTTCGGG
>CAZCZL010000002.1:143754-400832 GCA_964503315.1 uncultured Ignavibacteriales bacterium
GCATCAGCTCTTTCGGCTGGCGGATAACTTCGGAGTACATCCCCAGTTCATCGCATGCTTTCGCTTTCGACGATACATAGGTTGCCGAGGCAGGGTCATCTCCTACCAGCACTGCCGCAAGGCCCGGTATCACGCCCTTTGCCTTGAGCGCTTCGATCCTCGGTTTCAGCGACTCTTTGATCGCCGCCGCGACTATCTTTCCATCAATGATCTGCGCTGACATATCATTCTGCCTCGTTGAATACATCCTGCTGCGCGTTGTTGATATCAAACGGCAAACAGAATCGCTCGATATGCTCCGCCCTACCGGACTCAACTTCAACCTTTATCACTACACCCGAGATCCGTACGTCGCCTGACGCGGTCGAGAACCGCTTCGGCATCCCGGTCAGGAACCGTCCGAGCGATGGCCCCTTCTCCATGCCGATGATCGAATCATGCGGGCCGGTCATGCCGGCATCGGTGAGATAGGCTGTGCCGCGCGCGGAGATCTGCTCATCGGCGGTCTGGACATGCGTGTGGGTGCCGACCAAGGCGGAGATGCGGCCATCGAGGAAGAAGCACATCGCCTGCTTCTCAGAGGTCGCCTCTGCATGGAAATCGACAAAGATGATGTTGGTTTGGTCGGCAAGGTGGCCGACCTCGCGCTTGGCCACGCGGAAGGGATCATCCAGCGGCGCCATGTAGGTCCGTCCCATCAGATTGACAATCCCGATCTTGACCTCCCCAACCGTGTCGAGATACGACCCTACTCCGGGGGTGCCGGGTGGGTAGTTCGCCGGACGGATCAGTTTGGGGGATTGGTTCTCGAAATATTCGATGATATCGACCCGGTCCCAGATATGGTTGCCGGAGGTCTGCATATCGATCCCGTACGAGAACATCTTGCGCGACATTTCGGGGGTCACGCCGAATCCGCCCGCGGCGTTCTCGACATTGGCGATGACGTAGTCGACACCGTATTTTTCTTTGAGGGGTTTGATCATGTGGGCTGCCGCCTGACGACCGGGACGGCCGCAGATATCGGCGATGAACATGATGGTGAACAGAGACATGAAAAACGCTTTCTAAGGCGGAGTCAGTGGAGGGTCCGGGTGGTCCGCCTGCCAGCCCGGCCGAGGTTCAAAAAAGGTAGCCGGATGGTAGTGAAAAGGGGAAGAAAGCGCAAGTGACTTGTACTTCACCAACAATTCAGGTTTGTTCTTTAGGCAGGTAGCTGCAACTTCATGGTCGTTCCTACTCGAAGAGCGCTCGCTGCGCTGATTTTCCCACCGTACATTTCGACGATTTTCTTGACGGTCGCCAATCCAAGCCCTGTCCCCTGATTCGGCTTGGTCGAAAAGAAAGCATCGAATATCCGCGGTAGGTCATCGTCGGCGATCCCCGTCCCATTGTCCGTAAAGGTCAACTCGCACCAGTCTGATTCCTTTCGCCACCGTATCTCGACGGTTGGGTCGGGTCGCTCTTTGAGCGCATACAGGCTGTTCAGCAGCAGGTTGGTCAGGACTGACTGAAATTGCGCCGCATTTCCGGACACAGTCAGCGATTTGTCTCCCTCGATGATCACTTGAACAGACTGAGCCTCGATAAGCGAGTTGTTCACATTGATGGTATCGTGCACGACCTGCGACAGATTCACCTGCTCTGGTTTAAGTTCAGCATCGAGCCTGGTGTACTCAAGAATATGTCGCGTGATGTCCACAGCACGTCCGACAGACCCGCCAATTGCGGCAATAAGCTTCTCCCGCCGCTCGATACTGAGATCACTTTTCTGCAAATGTTCATTCAGTTTTATCAGCGCGGTGTCGGCGGGGAACAACGCGTTGCGGATCTCATGCGCGAACCCTCCTGCGATATCTTTTGCCTGAAGATATTTCTCCCTAGCGATGATCGCCGGCTGGGCATCCCGAAGTTTCTGGTGCGCCTCTGCGAGGTCCCTGCGCTGACTGTCGATCGTCCGAAGGTTCGCTTTGGTCCTTCTCTGATATATGGCTGTCACACACAGCGCCGCCAATAGCGCAAAAGTTCCAGATAGAAAATAGACGTGGTGCTTGCGATAGAAAATAAGCGCCAGGTCCCATCTGCTCCGTTTGGACAGCGAGACAAAATAGTGATGCCCGGAATGATGGTTAAGTATCAACGTGTTCACCTGGCCGGTAGTGTATCTGGTCAGTACCTCGCAATGGGTCGCCGCCGGCACGAGCGCCTGTAAATTGAAGTGAGCGTCGTATATCCCGCAACCGTCAGCACCAAACGAAATCACGCGAGCGTCATTTTTACCGTCAAAGCGCTCGATAAAGCCCGCGTCCCCGTTTGGAAACCCCGGCCCGGAGCAGTAGAGCTTCGCGAGGTTGTCCGAAAAAACCGTTATTGACCTGTCCTTGTTGAAGACCAGAACTTCCTTGACTCCGTCATCATCCAAATCGATGGTCCAGGTCGAGGTACTGAATGCTGAATCAACTACCTTGGTAATAACCTCCCCACCGGCTGACACTTTTTCCAATACCCCTAAACTTATCACAGAATCATCGACCGTGCGTTGCAGGATATTCCCAAGCACGTAGTACGTTGTTCTATCACTGCCGGCCTCGATGTGTGCATAATTCGGAAAGGTCGATTTCTGATGGGCGAACACCACATTGCCGTTCCGATCTACTCGCGAGATGTACCCGAAATTATCATTGAACATGGAATCACTGGCGCCCTGGCCGGGAGCTCCCGTAACAAACATGACCCCCGGATCGGTAGAGTCGCCGCAGACAATGGCCTGATGCACCATAGGGGCGACCTTGAGTCGCCACTCTAAATGGAATGAATCAGCCTCGACACAGAAAAGCTCTCGCGGCTGAATATCCCTGACCGCGTTAAAATAGAAGATCAGTTCGGTCCGACCGTCAAAATCGTAGTCTGCGGTCAGCAAGTGAAAAGAGGTCCCTGTCCATTTCCCATCTCCATCGCGGTCGACCACCGGTGCGATTGTCAGCCACTCCTCCTTTCCATCCGGCAATACGGATTTGAACAGATGGAGAGAGTCGCCGCGCAGGGCCGAACCGAATATCCATACAGAATCTCCCCTCGGCACTACGGCAATATCTTCGATCTTCGCCCCCATAAGCGGCCGTTCGCTCAATGCAGTTCTATTACCGAAGGGGTTCCAATTCAGGTGCGCTTCGGGAGGATCATTGGGTAACGGGTTGAGTGCCATCACATATGTAGCTATCTCTTCCGGGCGGTTTGCCACGGTAGCCACTCTCAGCGAATGACGGATCGGCGGGCGGACACAAGGCTCGGTAGCCGCATCTCGGACAATCACCGAATACGGCAAGAGGGAGGTGTCGACTGACGGATCGTAGTCGAGTCTGATCGATTGCGATTGCAATGAAGCGGCAATAAGAAAGCAAAGAGTGAGCGATTGCGCCGCCAAGGCCAATCCCCTCTTGACCGTGTACCGCAGAAATGTATGCCGGCTAAGGAACTTCTTCAGGTCTTCTCCCGGTTGCCTGTGATGGATTAGTATACAGCGCCAGGCATCCTGCGGTCAATCACGAAGTATCGTCACTTGAGAGAATCTGGTGTGTATTGCAATCACTCCATCGACAAGCATTCGTAGATCCGCGCTTCAGTTCCGTCCTCGAACTTGATCACCTGCTCCATGATCGACTTGATGCTGTCGGGCGTGATGGCATCCGGGTCGTACGTAAAGATGGCTTTATGATCTGAGGCGAAAGTCTCGATCGCTTTGATCCCGGCAGTGCTGTCGTACAGAGAAACGAAGTAGTTTGCCGTCCCTTTGCACTTCAGGCCATCCACTATGGTTGTCAGTTTGGCCCCAGAAACGTCGCCGGTGACACTGGTGGTTGTCGGCTGTGTAAAAACCGCGCGCAGGCCGTAGCCGCCAAAGAGCGCCAGAATGACCAGTATTGGAAGTAAAAGTGGAGTGATTTTCATGGGGTACCTACAATTTCGCTTTCAATTCCAGTACGTTTTTTTCGGGACAATTGACCATGCACTCAAGGCAATTGGTGCAGTCCCGATGTCTCACGACCGGCAGTTGGTGTACCGAGATATCATGAGGGCAGGCGGTCGTGCACTTACCGCACGAAGTACAGGTTGACTCATTCCGCACCAGCTTGATCACTCCCAGACGGCCGAACGGATCAAAGACCGCGGTCAGCGGACAGAGATAGCGGCAGAAGAACATCGGGATCAGAAGCGCGCCAATACCGAGAAGGACCAGCACGACCACAGAAATGAAACCGGCGCTCCCGTGGCCGATGCCAGAGAAGATCAGATAGAACGGGTCATACCCGCGCAGAACCAGTTCGCCGGTTTTGTAGGTAAAGAACAGCGCTACGATCAAGACCACATAGCGGAGCAATTTGGCGTATCGGTTGGCGGTTGGATTGACTTTCGGCCGGCGTTTCCAGAGCCATCCGCCCAGTTTCCCTCCCAGTTCGCTGAGGAATCCGATCGGGCAGCTCCAGCCGCAGAAGGACTTCTTGGAGATGATCACCAGACCAATGATGGAGATCATCAAGGACAGATTAAGCGGTCCCAAGGCACAACTGAAAGAACCATCGGTAAACAGCCCCCAAAGCGATTCAGCCCCGCCAAAGGGACAAAACGCTTCAAAAGACCGTGAACCGTATCCGAAAGCCAGATAAGTTGTCAGGCCCAGAACCACGACCATCAGAGAATAACGGGAGAACCGAATAAATCGCGTCGTCATGAAAGTTGCCTTCTCCTTACAGAACATGAGCAGGCAATATACTGCAAAATGGATGAATGGCGCAATTTTTTCGACGCGTGGCCGCGGACTGCGCCGGCGATTATAACCATCACATCAATTATTGTTGCCAGGTTGTTACAATTCGCCTATCCTTGTGGTAGAGGACAACTTTGCCCACTATCCCCGGCTCACCGCCGAGTCGATAGCGGGACCAACATCGCGGAGTTCCCCTCCGCCAGACAGGAGAAGGAATCGATGTTTCGTTCACTGTTCTGCGTGCTCGGCATTCTCTGCCTCATCCCCGTCTCCTCGGCCGCTCCACTGACGAGCAAACAATTCCGCGAGGATTATGCGTCGCTAACCAAACTGGTCAATGACCGCTCGGGTGACCTTGTCGAGGTCGACAGCTTTACCTATACCAAGGATGTCGCGACGTTTCGCTTCGGCCCCGGCACATTTCTCCTGCAACGTCCCGTCAACAACCGGCCAACCGTCGCTGTATTTGTCGGGACGGCCCATGTCCATATAGATATCCCTGTCGCTCCAGAGCGGCACAACCTCTACGCCATGTACCGCGACACCGTGATCGATAAGGATGTCACTGTCTGCTTTATCCGGATGGCCGATGATCTGGACCTTCGCCTCAAAGAACGTTTCAAGCCGACCAGAGGACAGATGGCGGTGGCTGATTTTGAAAAGGTCCGTAATGTGAAGGCTGAATACTATTTCAAACCGACGCGCTACCATGCGTGGGATAATCTGGTCCAATTGCTCACGTCCGCATACGAGCGCAATGCCGACGGGTATTTCTGGGCGAGTTTCGATCACACTTTCTTTTCCTTTGACCCGAATTGTCCGGAAGAGATCTCGATCGGACATGCCCGCAATCCTGATATCGCGATGACCGACGCGCTGGTGTCCTTTCAGCGCCAAGAGCGGAACCGGTACGGCTTGCGGCAGATCTCACAGATCGATTTCCCTCTGCAAATGAGACGCGTAGATGCCACGCTGGAGTTGTCCGGCGCCGATGGCTGGCGAATCGACAGAGCAGAAATATCCACGACACTGAAGGTCAATCGCGATTCGGTCCGTTTCCCCGGACTTTTTATGGATCGCCGGTTTGACCCGGATTCGATCTTCGTGAATGGCGTCAGGACCGAGTGGTTTCGCCGGAAGGATTTCTACCATCTCCTCCTGCTGACCCCGGACTATGTCCACAAGGGCGACACGCTCAATGTCGCGATCTGGTACTCCAATGGTGGATCCGACTACTATTCGCTACTCCCCTGGCTGGAAGGCGACGAACCTCTGGATCGTTCGCTCCGTCTGGTCTTCCCTCCGGGTTACAACTACGCGCTACCAATGGCTGGAGCAATTGAGGACTGCGGGGATGGGCGCCATCAATGCACGGCCGGAAGATTCTACGGGAGCGATCTGGGATTCCGCCCTATGGTGGCCAATTACGATACGACCATTGTGGATATCGATTCTTTGCTGCTGCTGAAGTTCATCTCCAACGACTACGGGGATATCGTCAAAGAGAAGCCGTATCAGGATAAAGTGACGAACTGCTTCCGCTTCTTTATGGATATGTTCGGAAATCCATCCGACCTGACGGAAGTGTACATATTCCCTGGAGGGGATGCATCGGATCCGGGCCTGCTGAATATTCCTCCAGTCAAGGGTAACCTTGAAATGGGAGGATTTCAGCGAATCGCCAGCGAGCGCGTGGCCAGTCAGTGGGTCGGCCCGACAGCGCAGCCTGCCTCATATCGGGAATACTGGATGCCGACGGCAATCTCGGTCTATCTTGGCCTGATGTATGTGGAGAAGAATACCGGCACAAACGCGATGTATACGAATCTGAAGCAATGGAAGATAGAGATCGAGGAAGCCATCGAACGGGATGAGGATATTCCTTTGTCTTCCGGCATACGCGGTGACGCGGGACGCGCAGTCGGAAAAGGCGTCTGGATGCTACACATGTTGCGCATTCTGATGCGCGACCTGGAGCACGGTAGCGATGATCTGTTCCTGGGGTTCCTCCGCGATATCATTATGCAGGTGAACCATCGCAAATTCAGCAACTACGATTTTTGCGCGCTGGCTGAATCCCACACCGGTATCAAGCTGGATTGGTTTTTCAATCAATGGCTCTATGGGCGTGGACTCCCGGTGTTCACTAGCGCCTACACGATCGCGTCCGAGCCGGATGGTCACTACATTAACCTGAAGGTTGAAACAGCCGGCGTGCCGCCGGATGCGGCGTTCCCGGTGCTCTTCAGGATCATAGTTCCTGAGGGAGCGATCTTCGCTCGCAAAGCGATCGCTGGACAGCAGACGGACTACAAGCTGGGGCCGTTCCAGTCGCAGCCACAGGGGCTAATATTCAACGAGTACGAGAGTATTCTCTGCCAGAAGCGGATGAAGTGACGCGGAACTAGTCCGCTTCTTTCAGCAGGTCATCCAGATCCAATACATCAGTGACCATCGCATAACTGCCATCGGGGTTGGTCGGCCATTCATCGCGTGGCCGGTCCCGGTATATCTCGATGCCGTTGTGGTCCGGGTCATGGAAATAGATCGCTTCGCTGACGCCATGGTCCGCTGCGCCATCAATCGGCCAGCCGGACTCCAGTAATCGAAGAAGCGATTTGGCCAGAGCCTTGCGCGAGGGGAGGAGAATTGCGAAATGATACAGTCCAGTGGTCCCACGCGGAGGTGGTGAGCCGTTCTTAGATTCCCAGACATTGAGCCCGATATGGTGATGGTATCCGCCGGCTGAGAGGAATGCGGCGGAGTTCCCCATGCGGGCGACTACTTCGAACCCAAGAGTCTCTGTATAGAATTTGATGGCTCGATCAAGGTCGGCCACTTTCAAGTGAACATGGCCAATGGTCGTGCCCGGATCTATGGTTTGCGTCTTCTTCATGATTAGAAGAACAATACATTTTTTGTCTTGTTCACTGTCCTCAATATCAGAAAACAACACCAATCATGGACTGAATAGTCTTGACTTTGGCAGAAACATTGCTATTTTAGTCCAATAAGATCGTGACGGCTGGAAAACGGAATTACCCGCCACCTCATACCCTGATGCATTTCGCTCTCTTGAGTTGATGCTGCAAGGGTTTACAAAAAAAGCGAAAGAGAATAATTAGCAGGGTGTTGCACACCTTCGCGGGGTATGTGCATCGCAATTGAAACCGGAGTAATAATATGTCCAATCGTCTACTTGTCCTGGCTTTGATGGCGATTTCCATTTTTCCCGCGTCGCGCGCAATAGCTGGAGATCCAGAGGATCTCGGCACCGGCAGAAGCTACATCCATCCCTCCGGCGGGGTAAATCTTCCTCGTGCAGCGGCCGCTATTCAAGCGCCCATGGCCGGTGAGACTTTCCACAACGGCAACAATCTGCTCTGCTCTTATTGCCACGTCATGCATGCCAGCGCGCAGCACCCACAGGAGAATGGAACGGAGCCTGACCCATTTGGTGGATTTCCGCAGACCTTCACTCCGGCATGGAGACTGCTCAAGGCGACCGATCCGGTCGCTCTCTGTCTGATCTGCCACGACAATAAAGCAGGCATACCAGACGTAGTCGGCACGGACGTCAATGGATTGGTAGACCGTTCAGCAGGCCATTTTGCGGGTCCCGGAGAAAACAACCCGCGCGGTCACAAGTTGGATTACGGGCTGAAGACGGACGACTGGGAGCTTTGCATGCGTTGTCATTTTGGTGGTACGTTTGCGACCGCGAGTGTTACCTGCCTTGATTGCCACAATCCGCACGGCAACGGGCGTCCCCGTAATCTGCAGTGGGCGTCGTATCCCGGCGGAGAGCCGCAGTTCGGTCTATTTGAAAGTCCAGGGGCGTCGGAAATGGCAAGGTATGAAGCCGCCAATGTTGCTTATGGCACGGATAACTCGTCCACGCTTCGAGAAGTCTCGAACATGTGCATAGATTGCCATCATGTCTTCAGTGGAACATCATATACAAACCCGGATGGCAATTCTGTCCACTCGCTTCACCCCACCTATGATTCCGAGCGCAATTCGCGCAACAATATCGCGCAGGGTGTGGATGAAGAGACAACCGCGCCAGATCATTGGACAGCAGGCACCGGCGCTGGATTCCAGATGACCAATCGACTGCGTTTCGTGCAGGATGGCGGCACAGACTTTTTGACGTGCACCCAAGTTGATCCCGCGACCAATGGCGTCTTCTGTTTGTCTTGCCACAAGGCTCACGGTGGCAATCGCGCTTATGGCCTCACCTGGTCGCCATCGGTTGTGTCAGGGATCAACGGCGAGGGATGCGATCAGTGTCATGATAGAGCGGGACAATAAGCTCGTTTGACGAACCATCTAACGTAAATAAACAAAGGCAGGTGTCAATCGAGTCGTCCAACGATTGACCCTGCCTTATACTATCTGCCGCCTTCGCGGAACTGCCATCTAAATCAATCTATTTCGCGTACTCCGTCGAACGCGTCTCGCGAATAACCGTCACCTTGATCTGGCCGGGATACTGCATCTCTGACTCGATCTTGGACGCGATATCCGAAGCAAGCACCTGACTCGCCAGATCATCGATCTGCCCATGCTCAACGATAACACGGATCTCACGACCTGCCTGAATCGCATACGCTTTCTGTACGCCGCGGAAGCTGTCGGCCAACGCTTCAAGCTGCTGCAGACGTTTGACGTAAGCTTCGAGTGGTTCGCGCCGCGCTCCCGGACGTGCGCCGGAGATGGCGTCAGCGGCCTGCACCAATACCGGATATGGCCCAAGCATTGGCACATCGCCGTGATGCGACTCAATCGCGTTGATCACCGCCTCGTTCTCTTTATAACGACGGACGAAATCAGCACCGATCTGAGTATGAGTACCTTCGGTCTCGCGGTCGATCGCTTTGCCGACGTCATGCAGTAGTCCACATCGTTTTGCCAAAGGCGCGTCCAACTCAAGTTCCGCTGCCATCAGTCCGCAGATCATGGCGACTTCCTTTGAGTGCGCAAGGACATTCTGCCCATACGACGTACGGTAATTCAGTTTACCTAGCTGACGAATGATATCCGGATGAAGCCCGTGAACGCCCAACTCGAAACAGGCCTGCTCGCCGGCCTCGCGGACGATCACCTCCATCTCTTTCTTGGTTTTTTCCACGACCTCTTCGATTCGGGTCGGGTGGATACGGCCGTCGGTCACCAGTTTTTCCAGCGACATACGGGCGATCTCGCGGCGGACGGGGTCATAACCTGAAAGGATGACTGCTTCAGGGGTGTCATCGACGATAACATCAACACCAGTGCAGGTCTCGAAGGCCCGTATATTGCGCCCTTCGCGACCGATGATGCGCCCCTTCATCTCATCAGTCGGGAGATTAACCACCGATACCGTCGATTCGACCGTGTGGTCGGCCGCGCAACGGTAGATGGATGAGAGGATGATCTCTTTGGCGTCTTTCTCGGCGTTCTGCTCAGCTTGTTCGCGGATCTCTTTGATCATCGCGGCGGCTTCCAGTTTTGCCTCGCCAATCATGTTATCCATGAGTTGCCGTTTGGCTTCTTCGGGCGACATCTGGGCGATCTTCTGGAGACGTTCATTCTGCTGGGTGATGATCTGTTCGAGTTCTGATTCGCGCAACGTAATGCCGCGCTCACGCCCCTGCAGGTTCTTGTCGCGGTTGGCCAGGTCGCGGTCGCGAGCTTCGGCCGACTCGACTTTTTTCTGCAGTTGGAAATCCCGGTCATCGAGCCGTTTTTCCTGTTTCTCGACCTCCCGGCGGCGCTCCTCGATCTCTTTTTCGTAGGTCCCTTTGACCTTCAACCACTCTTCGCGCGCCTCGAGGGTGGCTTCCTTTTTCTTTATCTGCGCTTCTTTTTCGGCCTCGGCGATGATACGGGCGGCTTGCGAGCGTGATGAGCTGACGCTCTTCTCGCCGATACGGTGGGCCAGAAACCAGGCCACCACAAAAGCCACCGCGCCGACCACCAGGGCGACCACGATAGTTACGACTGAAATGTTCACGTGAACCTCCCACCCGCCGTCACGACGGATGAACTCTATGTCTAATAGAAAAGGAGTAGGACGGGGAATGTCTGAAAGAAAGTGCGCAGCCGATCACCGGGTGGGTTTGCCGCTCTCATCGAGAGCCATATCCAACCGGTTCATCAGCGTGTCGACGTAGCTGGTCTGGTCATCCTTCAGGTCCTTCAATTGATCACGCATTTCCAGAAGTTCGGACGCGAGTGTTAGAGCGGTCAAGATCGCGACCTTGTCTTTAGCCTTGGAACGGCTCACTCGCGCGACTTCCTTCATCATCGTATCAACGAATTCGGCGACCCGCGTAATGTGAGCTGGATCGCCGCTACCCGTAATAGGATATTCTTCGCCAAATATTTTGACTGTAACCTTATTTTCAGCTATAGCGTCAGACATGCAGTGTACGCACTTACGATGGTTGTATTTCCTGTCCTATCCGACTATCCTGCAGATTGTTATACCAAACAGGACCAGGAATGTCAATAAAAAAGTTAGCGTGTAAGCCCTTCCAGCTCTTCCACATGGGCCAAAACCGCGGTCAGCCGGCTCTTGATCTGGTCGGACTGGTCGTTTTGCTGTGCCCTGAGCCGTGAAACCTCGGTCTGCAGGCGGGTCAATTCGGCGCGCAACCGCGTGTTTTCCCGGCTTTGCTCATGATTGTCGGTTTTCAGTTTCTCAACCAGTTCAAGTAGCTTCTCAAACTTGGTTGTCAGTTGTTCAAGTTTGTCCGCCATGTTACTTCTCCCGAATATCGGCCCTAAACTCGTCCTTCAAAGCGCTGATGATAGCCTGTTGTACCTTATCAACTTCTTCACTCGACAAAGACCCTTCGAGCGAACGATAAACGATAGATATACCAACCGACTTCTTACCCGATTCTATCTGTTTCCCGGCGTAGACATCGAAAACAGTGACTGACTCCGCGATGCCGCCAGCAATCGCTTTGATCCTGTCAACCATATCTCCCACCCGTACAGCCTGTTCTACAACGATGGCCAGATCACGCGGAGCGGCGGGATAGATCGGCAACGGCGAGAATTTACCCAGTGCCCGGCTGAATCCCATCATGGCCGACAATGAGAACTCGCCCACAAAGAACTCCTGGCGAATGTCGAACCTCTTCCCCAACGCATCCGTCAGCTTTCCGCACGTCCCGATAGTATGACCATTGGCCACGACCTCGAAGGAGATGTCCCCCTCATAGTAAGGCATAGATACCGCCGAAAAACTGATAGCAGGGAAATGGAAATGTGCCGCCAATCGCTCGATCGCCGCCTTCAGATCGTAGAAATCGACCGGGCGGGCTTTGTCTCGCCAATTTGCCGGCGAGTTGCCGGACACCGCAAGCGACAGCCGTTCTTCCTCTCGCCAGTCGGAACTTTCCGAGGGTGGGAAATAGGCACGACCGAGTTCGAAGAGCCGAAGGTCGGTAAGGCGATGCGAAATATTGTGCGAGGCAATGCCGAGCATACTCGGCAGAAGGGTATTCCGCATGATCGACAGGTCATCCGAGACCGGGTTTGAGATCTTCACCTGCGGCATTCCGGGCAAAAGTTGCTCACACAAACGACCGTCCGCCAATCCGTGCCCGAGTATCTCGTCGAAACCGATGCCTGTAAGAAGTCGACGAATTTCATTTTCGTAGACGTCTTCGCGATTCGACGGACTGTACAGCGGCCCCTTATTCTCGATGGCATCGGGTATGTTTCCCCAGCCCTCGATTCGGGCAACTTCTTCAATCAAGTCGATCTCTCGGTCGATGTCGGAACGGAAGGTCGGCACAGACACTTCTATCGGATTTTCACCGGTCGCATCAAATTCAAGTCCGCTCAGAATCTCTTTCATGCGGGAAGTCGACATCTCCTTCCCCATGATTGCGCAGCATCGCGATGGCCGGAGACTGATCTTTTTCGGTTCGATCTGCAGGGGATAACAGTCAACTATTCCAGACAAAACCTGGCCGCCGCAGACATCCTGGAAAAGCGCGGACGCCCGGTCAATCGCGTACGGCACGATATTAGGATCGACGCCACGTTCGAACCGTGCGGATGCATCAGTCACCATGCCGAGTTCTTTCCGACCTCGGCGTGTAATGACCGCGTTGAAGTGAGCCGCTTCCAGCAACAGAGTGGTCGTTTTTTCAGTCACTTCCGAGTGCAGGCCGCCCATGACCCCGGCCACCGCCACAGGATCCTTCCCATTGGTGATCATCAGTACCTGCGACGATAGCGTGCGCTCCTGCCCATCAAGCGTCACAAACTTCTCTTTATCTTTAGCGCGACGAACAACCACTTCATGTGAACCGAACTGATCGAGGTCGAACGCGTGGAGTGGATTGCCACATTCCAACATCACCAGATTGGTGATATCGACGACATTGGATATAGGTCTAATACCCGCGGTCAGTAGTTTCTTCTTTATCCACCAGGGAGATGGTCCAACTTTGACGTTCCGAATCACTCGCGCGGCATAGCGCGGGCAACCGACCAGATCCTCGCTGGTGACTTTTATAACCGATGACGCCTTCTCTGAGATCTCTTTGAGCCTGATCTCCGGTCTGCGCAGTTTCACCCCGCCAAGGGCGGCCAGATCCCGCGCAATTCCGAACGCGGACCAAGCGTCGCCGCGATTAGGCGTCAATTCGAATCCCAGTATATAGTCATCATAGTCGAGGTACTCCTTGAGCGAAGTACCCACAGGCGCGTCCGGATCGAGAACCATAATACCGGCATGGTCATTGGAGATACCCAATTCATCTTCGGCGCAGATCATGCCGAACGACTCGACACCGCGAATCTTGGCCTGCTTGATCTCAAGCCCGCCATTGACCTTTGCTCCGACCAGCGCGACCGGGACTTTCTGGCCGACCGCGACATTTGGCGCGCCGCATATGATCTGCAGTTTTTCTTGGCCAACATTGACGAGTGTGCGCCGTATCTTGGAAGCTCCTTCGACTGGATGCACCTCCAAGACCTCACCCACCACGACCTTATCAAGATATTGGGCCGTTGGTGTGATCTCCTCGTTGGCAATACCGCACAGCGTGAGGCGGTCGGCCATTTCTTCCGGCGACCAATTCAAGCCGGTTAGTTCCTTGAGCCAAAGATAGGATATCTGCATGGTCTAACTGAACTGTCTCAGGAATCGTAGGTTGCTGTTGAAAAAGAGACGGATATCGTTGATACCGTATTTGAGCATCGCGGGACGCTCAACGCCGGTGCCAAAGGCAAAACCGGTATATTTCTCAGAATCTATTCCGGCAATCTCAAGGACGTTGGGATGAATCATCCCACAACCGAGGATCTCGAGCCACCCGGTCTGCTTGCACAGCTGGCAGCCTTTACCGCGACAGAGATAGCAGGCGACATCAACCTCGGCCGACGGTTCCGTGAATGGAAAGTACGACGGCCGGAAGCGGAGCTTGAGCCCTTCGCCGAAATAGGCATTGGCAAACGCGTTGATACATCCCTTCAGATCCGCAATCGAAATGCCTTCATCAACGAGAAAGCCATCAACCTGATGGAAGGAGATATGCGCGCGGGTTGAAATATCTTCATGACGGAACGTCCGGCCCGGCATGATCAGCTTAATTGGGAGGTCGTTCTTGCGCTTCTCAAGTTCGCGTGCTTGTACGGGCGTCGTGTGCGTGCGCAGCAGCCGTCCACCCTCCACGAAAAAGGTATCGTGTTCATCGCGGGCGGGGTGATCCGGCGCGAAGTTAAGCGCTTCAAAGTTGTAATGATCGGTCTCGACGTGCGGCCCGCGCGCTATCTGGAAGCCCATGCGCTCGAAGATGCCGCAGATATCGTTCATGGTTTGATTGATGATGTGAACTGTCCCCTGATACTGACCGGTGCCGGGCAGGGTGGGGTCGAATCCAGAAGATCGTCGGGACGCAGAAAGTCGCGCGGTCGCTTCTTCGATGGATTGCTCGATACGCTGGCGCGCCTGATTGGCCGCAGCGCCGACTGATTTCTTTTCGTCGACTGAGAGCGCGCCGAGAGACTTGAGAACCGCGGTCAGACTCCCCTTGCGTCCGAGGAATTGAACCTGCAGGTCCCGTAACAGATCGAGCGAATCGGCATTTCCGATTCGCTCGATCGCGTCACGTTCGATTTGAGAGACCTCGTCAAGAATAGACATAGCGAGGACCCTGTTCGGTTACTTGCCGGTGGCGATATTGACGAGATTGGCAAAGGTCGCCATATCGCGGGCGGCGATATCGGCCAGTGCTTTCCGGTCGAGAGTAACTCCAGCCTTTTTCAGGCCATCGATGAATTTCGAGTAATTAGTGCCGCAGAGCTGGGCAGCCGCACCGATGCGAGTGATCCAGAGGGCGCGGAATTCACGCTTCCGCGCACGGCGGTCGCGATAGGCGTAGCGCATGCCGCGATGCACCGTTTCGATCGCGGTACGATACAAGCGCGAGCGTCCGCTGAAATTTCCTTTGGCCTTCTGCAGGACCTTTTTGTGTCGCCGATGGGCGGCGACGTTATTTTTTGCGCGAGGCATCTCTATTCTCCTTTTTCACTAGTCCTGCTTAGTCGTTCGGCAACATCCGCTCGACGCGCTGCATATCGGTCTTGTGGACCATACCATGCTTGCGCAACTGGCGGACACGTTTCGGGCTCATCTTGGTCTGAATGTGCGACCGATACGCCTTTTTGTGTTTGATCTTGCCGGAGGCGGTCTTTTTGAATCGCTTCGCGGCGCCCTTGTTGGTTTTGATCTTCGGCATCGTCTTCCTCTATCTCTATTTCTCTAACTTCACACTGACCGGGCGAACCTATTCTTCGTCGTCACCATCGTCGGCCTCATCAACGTCGTTCGTGGCGACCGTCGACGTTCTGGGCTTGGTCCCCTGCCTTTGCTCACCCTTCTCTTTGGGCTGCGACGCGCGTTGGGCCTGCATTTTCTTCAACACTTCCGGCTTGGGACTCATCACCATGCTCAACGTGTTCCCTTCCATTTTCGGAGGAACATCGAGCAGTGAAACATCAGCCAGTTCCTGAATGATCTTCTGGATGATGACATGGCCGAATTCCTGGTGAGCCATCTCGCGCCCACGGAACTGGACAAACACCTTCACCTTATTTCCGGTTTCCAGAAACTCACGGACATGTTTGGTCTTGAAGTCGTAATCATGATCATCGATCTTCGGCCGATAGCGCATCTCTTTCAATTGGAAAGAGTGCTGCTTTTTCTTGGCGACCTTTTCCTTCTTGGAAAGTTCGTACTTGTACTTTCCAAAATCCATGATACGGCAGACCGGCGGCCGACTCATCGGCGCAACCTCAACCAGATCAAGACCGAGTTCGCGGGCGCGATCAAGTGCCTCGCGGGTTGGGATGATCCCAACTTGTTCCCCATTGGCGCCGATCAGGCGGATGGGAGAAACACGGATACGGTCATTGACCCGTACGTCCTTACTGGCGATAGAATCCTCCTCGGTTACAGTTCACCGGATCGCTCCAGTCCTTTGGTCGCAACTTCATGCGTCAACATGGCGATCGCGGCATCGACCGGTTGCGAACCCTGGTCGCCGGAGCCATGTTTGCGTATCGCCACCTGGCCGGCCTCAGCTTCACGGCCGCCGATGACGAACATGTACGGTATCTTATACATTTCGGCATCGCGGATCTTGGCTCCGATTTTTTCGGAGCGGTCATCCAGCGAAGCCCTTATCCCGGCATTTTTCAATCGTTCCACCACCGTTCTCCCATAGTCATTATGGGCATCCGTGATGGGCAATACTTTCACCTGCATCGGCGCCAACCAGAGCGGGAAATTGCCGGCGTGATGTTCTATCAACACACCGAAAAACCGCTCGATCGACCCAAGCAGAGCCCTGTGGATCATGAACGGACGCTTATGTTGACCATCCGGGCCAACATAGGTCAGGTCAAACCGCTCCGGCAGATTGAAGTCGAACTGGATAGTCGAACACTGCCAGCTTCGGCCGAGCGCGTCTTTGATCTTAATATCGATCTTGGGACCGTAAAACGCTCCCCCGCCCTCGTCGACCTGATACTTTAAGCCCGCGCTATCTAGAGTTTTGCGCAACCCTTCCTGGGCCCGCACCCAATCCGCGGGGTCACCGACCGCCTTTTCCGGGCGGGTCGAAAGATACACTTCGAAGTCGCTAAAGCCAAACGATTTCAGGATATGCAGGCAGAAATTGATGAGCCAATCCAGCTCCGCTTCCATACCCTCATGCGATACGAAATGATGGGCATCATCCTGTGTAAAGCCGCGCACGCGCATCAGCCCGTGCAACGTCCCGGCGCGCTCAAACCTATACACCGTACCGAGTTCCGCCCAGCGAAGCGGCAGGTCGCGATACGACCAGAGCCGGTTCTTGTACATCTGAATATGGAACGGGCAGTTCATCGGCTTCAATTGGAAGAGCCGTTCTTCGGCTTCCAGTGGGCTGAACATCGACTCGGAATAGAACCCGGTATGGCCGGAACGATTCCAAAGATCCAAATTCGCTATGTGCGGCGAAAAGACCAACTCGTAGCCGTTATTCAAGTGCTCGGACCGCCAGAAGTTTTCGATCTCGTTTCGAACACGAGCACCCTTGGGGAGCCAGAGGATTAATCCCGGGCCAACTTCATCGGTGGTCGCATACAACTCGAGTTGTTTACCAAGCACGCGATGGTCGCGCTTTTTGGCTTCTTCCAAGCGTTGCAGATATTCATCCAGGAGCTGCTTCTTGGGGAAGGAGATGCCGTAGATACGCTGAAGCATCTTGTTCTTTTCATCTCCACGCCAATACGCTCCCGAAGTTGCGGTCAACTTGAAGGCTTTGACGATACCGGTCCGTGGAATATGCGGCCCACGGCAGAGGTCTTCAAATGAAGACTGGTAATAGAACGTTACCGTGTCATCGGCAATCCCCTCAAGCAATTCAACTTTGTAGACAGCTTCGCGATTCTTGTAGTAATCGATCGCCTCCCTGCGATTCTTCACTTCACAACGGAAGGTCGAATCCTCGGCGACGATCTTGGCCATCTGCTCTTCTATCTTGGCCAGATCATCGGTAGAGAAGGGTTTCTCGACCTCAAAGTCGTAGTACCAGCCGTCGTCAATAGGCGGGCCGATAGCGAGCTTGGCGTTCGGGAAGAGCGTAAGCACCGCCTGCGCCATGATGTGTGAAGAGGAATGCCAAAAGACCTGCTTCCCTTCGGCCTGCTCAAACGTCAGTATCTCGATTTTTGCATCGGACGGAATCGGGTAGGAAAGATCGCGCACCACTCCATTGACCTTGACGGCAATAGCCTCTTTGGCCAGACGCGGCGATATCGCTTCGGCGATCTTGAGCCCGGTAGTGCCGGCCTCATACCCCTTCACGGAGCCATCGGGAAATGTGATCTGAACGGCGGACATTTTCCTCTAATAGATAAACGCGGGGTACCAGGGAGAGTCGGCTCTCAGCGGCATCCCCGCAGAATCAAATGGTGGGCGATACTGGAATTGAACCAGTGACCCCTTGCATGTCAAGCAAGTACTCTAACCATCTGAGCTAATCGCCCATCGTCTATTAACTTATCCGGAATTCACGAATTCAGGACAGACCGTAAAATATAGCCCTCCCTCAGGTCTGTCAATAGATTTTTTGGCCCTAAGTGACCAAGAAACTGTTAGCAAATAACAGGTTACCATCTCCGAGAGACTGTTTTCGGCGACAGTCTTCGGTTATTGGAGCATTGACCGGATTGTCTCGACAACTCTGATCTGTTCGGTTTCAGTCATGTCGGCATAGAGTGGCAAAGTAAGAGTCAGCCGATCGGCCACAAAGGAGTTCGGATAATCAGTGGCGCGAAGCGCGTATTTGCGTCGATAGTACCCAAGGGTATGCACTGCGTGGGTTCCCTGGCGGACAGAGATACCGTCGTTCTCCAGGTTCGCCATCAGTCTATTTCTCATCCGATTCCACTCATCAATCTGATTCCAGTTGCCATGGCGAATGGCGCGCCTGAGCTCTTCTGATCCTGATGGCGCAAAGATGCAAACATATGACTGATAGGCATGCCGATAGCTGGAGGGGACTGACTGAGGTTTCAAGTAGTCGGTTTCAGCGAGCAGTTCACTATACCGCTTGGCGGCGCTGACTCGTCCCGCGAGAATAGAACCGAGCTTCCCCATTTGAGCGACCCCCACGGCTCCCTGGAGGTCGGTCATGCGATAGTTAAATCCGAGCAGGTCGTAATTCGGAAGGAGTGAGCCGCCGTTGGAGAGGTGACGCTCCAGATCGGTTTTGGAGGCTCCATGGTCTCTCAGCATTCTGGCGGTTGCGGCGAACTCGGCATCATTGGTGACGATCATCCCCCCCTCGCCGGTCGTAATTGCTTTACGAGGATGGAGTGAGAAACAGCCAGCGAGCGCTTCGGTGCCGGCATGACATCCCTGGCGCTGCGCACCGAGGGCGCAGGCGGCGTCTTCGATGATAATCAAGTCGAACTCTTCGGCCAGCCGATTGATCTCATCCATGTTGGCGCAAAGTCCGAAGAGTGATACGGGGATGATACAGCGTGGCCAGCTTATCCCTCGTCGGGAGTTTTCTTCAAGATAGTGCCGGAGATGGTTTGTATCAATGGTCAGCGTGTCTAGATCTATGTCAACAAAGATGGGACGGGCGCCGGTATACTCGACAGCATTGGCAGTGGCGACAAAGGTAAACGATGGGAGCAGGACTTCGTCTCCCCTGCCGATCCCGGCAGCGAGCAGGGCAAGGTGCAGCGCGGTGGTGCAGGATGTGGTTGCGATAGCGTGCTCAACCTGAACGAACTCGGCGAACAGTTTTTCGAATCGTGCTACTCGCGGCCCCTGCACCAGCCATCCGGACTCGAGTACCTCGGCGACAGCCTGAAGTTCGGCGGAGTCGATCACTGGCTTGGTGATCGGAAGTTTGGCTTTTTCGGCAACATTTGAATGCGCTTTCACTAACATTGGCGACTCCGATTTTCAACGATACCTGAGCACAGGTTCCAATTTTTGCGATGTGACTATCGGTTTCTGGCGATGAGAAGGGCTCGGCTCGGCTGAAGGAGAGTTTTCGCCGTCGATAAAAAGCCGATTCCAGAATTCGAAACTGAGCAGCGACCAGATGAGCAAACGATGGTTGACCCGCCCGCTGACGTGGTCATCGATGACCTTCTCAAGATATTCTTTTCGGAAGTATCCGCGATCCAGTGCCTGGGGCGAGAGTATTACCGATTTGACATAAGTGACCAGTTGCTTCATGTACCAGGATTGGTCGGGCGCGCTGAAACCTTGTTTGCGATTCTCGATGATATCGTTCGGAAGTATGCCAGACATGGCGCGGCGCAGGATGTACTTGCCACTCAGGTTCGCGTCGTTCTTGACCGCCTCACTCCACTCGGTGTTGAGCAGATATTTCGACGGAAGCCGCATCGCGAAATCAACCAGCTCGTTGTCGAGGAATGGCACACGGGATTCCAGCGAGTGCGCCATGCTCAGCTTGTCCTCGATCACAAGGATGCCGTGCAGGAAGGTCTTGGCGTCGACATACAGCGCTCGCTTCAAAAGAGAATCATGCGCCTTGCCCGCGAGCACTTGGTCGAATGACTGTCGGGGCGAGTAGTCGCCGATCTGGCGGAGCAGATCGCTGTCGAAGAAGTGTGGCTTTTGACGATCCTGAACCAGCCGGGACCAATACGTATAGGCAGCGGCATCGAAGGCGGCTGGTGAGTCAACCTGTGTCAGCAGGTTATAGCGCCAGGGATAACCGGCGAATAGTTCATCTCCACCCGGTCCGGCCAGCACGACCTTGACGAACTTGCCGGCCAATTGGGACAGGTAGTAATGCGGATAGGACATACCCACTCGAAGATCTTCAGCATGCCAGATGACCCGGGGGAGCGCCCACTCGAGATCACCAGCATGAATCACCATCTGGTAGTGTTCGGTCCCCAACTCACGCGAAACTAGTTCGGCTTTGGCGCGTTCGTCAAAGAAGTTCTCAATACTGGTAGCGGTGGCGACATCAAAACCGCCGGTGAAGGTCATCAATCGTGGAATCTCGCGCGCGGCTAAAGCTGTCAGCGTGCCGGAATCGAGACCACCTGACAAATAACTGCCGATTGGAACATCAGCGACAAGCTGACGCTTGACTGTTCGTTCCAGAATGGAGCGGAGTTCGTCGACGTAGTGCGCCTCTCCCTTGTCTGTGCCCTCTTCGAATTCAAAGTCCCAGTATTGATGGCGAGTGACATTTTCATTCTTGAAGATCAGGATCGTGCCCGGCGACAGGAGCTGTATTCTGTCAAACAGGGTTGTCTCACCATACGTGTTCTGGAAAGTGAAGTAATCGCTGAGCGCCTGAGGATTCATCTTGGCACGGATGCCGTCCACTTGAAGCAACGCCTTCACTTCGGACGCGAATACCAGCATGTTATCCTGGATCGTGTAATAGAGCGGCTTCGCGCCATAGCGATCGCGGGCCAGCATTAGCTTATTGGATCGCCCATCCCAGAGCGCAAAGGCGAAGATCCCATTGAGCATCGAGACCGCGCGGTCGCCGTACTGCTCGTAGAGGTGGATGATGACTTCGGTGTCTGACTGAGAGAAGAAGCGGTGCCCCAGCGCTTCAAGTTCACCGCGAAGCTCGCGGAAATTGTAGATCTCGCCGTTGAAGGTGACCCAGATGCCGTTTGCGCGGTTGGACATCGGCTGGTGGCCGGCAGAGGTCAGATCAATGATGGAGAGTCGGCGGTGACCCAGCGCCAGATTGAACTGGTGATCGCCGTGAAGGATCTGCGCCCACTCTTGCTGATTTCGTGAGGAGCGACGTTCGGCCGATTTCTCTACCCAATACCCTTCGGACTTGAAAGGCTCATTGCGCACCTGGAAGAAGACGGCACCCTCGTCGTCGGGGCCGCGATGTTCCATCGCGTCGCACATTGCTTTAAGACAATGCGCGGGAATTGGCTGCTGTGTGAGATGGTAGATTCCGGCTATGCCGCACATACTATATGCCTTTCGGGCAATCCCTGCCCTTCGGTTATAGTATCGGCAGACTGTTCAAAAAGTTAACAGTCTACGGGGTGACCAGCACTTCGGCGGACCGGAAGGCCACTATAGGCTGGCGGAGGCTGTCGAATTGACTGCCACTGTCGTGTGGCACTCCTCGCAGCTCAAGCTCGGCTGCTTTCAGACCCGCCGCATGAAGCTCAATTACCGGCTTTGGTCCGAGATAGGCGAGTGTGCGCCACATTCTGTGGGGTTGAATCGGTATCTCCGGGATCACCCGCCAATGGGCGTCCTTGAAGGAGGCGATATCCAGACCGCCAATGAACTGAATGAGCACGGCGCCGTGGGCTTCCAACTTCTCAAGGCTTTTCCGAATGGAAGATATATCGCCGAGTTGGTTCCAGTAGTCAATGTAGACAAGAGCGTCGAGTGATTCGATAATGTCGGCATTCAACTGGCTCCATGCCGTGAGGACGGTTACTTCAGCACCTAGTTTCTCGAGTGCCGTTACAATTGGAGTCGTGAAGAAGTTTTCGCCTGCTAACGCAATGTGAGCGCTCTGGATCTCGATATCCTGCTCCATGAGTAGGCGAACGGCCAACGGCCCGCAGTATTTGAGGATTTGCGCGTGCGGATGCTCTTCGCACGTACTGACGACATGAACTCCCCGTTCGCGGCACTGGTCGAGATCAATCTCGCTGGGGCGAAGTTCACGGGCATCGTACATCACCGGAATGACTGCTCCTGCTTTCAGCCCTGAAACCACTTCACCATTAAGCGGTCGAACGAATCCCAAGTTGGTCACAATATCGGCAGTGACAAAGTCTGCCTGGTCTCGCGCGACGATCTCGATACGAGAATCGACTCCAAGGCTGGTCGCGAGACTCAGAGTGGATTTTGCGGCATCCGCGGCAGAGCCATACGGTGAATCGGCGGCGATTGCTTGCACCTTCGCCCCCGCAAGGGCAGCCAATGGCGCAGTCACCGCGAAGTGCCCTGTCGCGGCTTCTGTGACGACTGTGAATCCAGTGAGATCTAGTTGCAGACGTTTGGTGGTTTCGCGAATCAGGCGAAGCGTGCGAGAATTGTCACGCTGTGTCCCAGATGTTGACTTCGTTACCAGCTTCTTCGGGTGGCTGACAATCTTTGCAGGAACACCGTATGCGGTGACGCCATCCGGGATATCACTTGTCACGCAGGCGTTCATACCAACGACACAGTCGGACCCGACTTTGATGCCATCCCGAATGGAGGCGGCCAGACAGACTCTCGTGCGTGGTCCGATCTTGACGGAACCGGCGATAGACGTATTCGCCATGATGAGGCAGTTTTCACCGATATCTGCGTTGTGCGCGATCGAGGCAAGATTGTCGATCTTGGTGCCGCGACGGATAACCGTCGCTTTGAAGACGGCGGTATCGATCACCACGTTGGAGCCGATATAGACATCATTTTCGATTACCACGCGGCCAGTGTGTGGAAAGTGGCAGGAATGGCCCTCGTCATCCTTGTAGAATTCGAACCCGGAGCCGCCGATAACCGCTCCCGATTTGATGACGACATCGTCGCCAAGCGTGACATTGCCATGAATTGTGCAGTTGTCGCCGATAATTACTTTCTGGCCGAGCACAGCACCGGTGTGAATCGATGTATTGCGGCCGATTCTGCAGGAGGGATCAAAGTTGGTCAACGGTTCAGGTGTTGTACTTACAATAGAACGGGAGACCAGATCGGCGAAAAGCTTCTTCGGTTGTGCGCAAAAGAGCAGAGCCTGATTCATCTGCGGACGCACGAAAAGACTTAGTTCGCTGTTCAGGATAAGCAAGGATGCGCGTGAACCGGCGAGTTTGGCCGCGATCGATTCCCAGTTGGATAGGTCAGCACTATAGTAATATGACACTTCGCCACACTCCGCCTCCGCGAAGGTCGCGAAATACCCCTCGCCCTTAAGTACCGGTTTCCCCCGGCTGATCATCGAATAGTGCGACGATTCATGTCTCTGAAGAAAGAGACTGACCGGAGTTGGATCGTCTATGGGGCGCAAGCGATATATCACGAAAGCCTCCCTGCGCGCGAGCTGAAGTGGTCAGGGTAGTCGAGCGAGAACCCGTGATACACCAGGTCGTATAGGTACCAGTATTTCTGCACCAACGTTTTGGCATCAAACTCGCGGCGGGCCCACTGGCTACACTGTTCGCCTATCTCTTTCATTCGCTTGGGATCTGAAAGCAGTTTCTTAGAGACATCATAAAGTGTATTCGGTGTGGCATGTACCACCGGTGTATCGGGATAGAGCAACATCGTGAAATTGTCCAAAGGCGTAATCGGCACCAGACCCTGGGCTGCGGACTCTATTGTATTGAGGCCAAAGGTGAAAAGGAGCGACACAATATGCAGATGGCAGGTCGCCTTGAGAGCGAGGCACTCACTGTTGGATAGTCCGGCTATCTCGACTGCCTCAACCTTCTTATCCTCTGATACCAATCGTTGCATTACTTCCATGATGATGTCGCTTCGCTTTATATTCCTGTAGTTCTGCCCTGACGGAGCGTGGCAAACCCGCAGCTTCTTCGATAGGTTCATCTTGGCCTGCGGCAGTTCATCCATATCAAGGATGTACGGCTGCATGTGGCAGAAGCTATTTGGCAGGAGTCGGTACATCGTGTAGTCGCAGGCAGTCAGCGCGGTGAAGCCGGTCTGCGCATGAAACTTGGCTAATGCCGGACCATTATTGCGCAGTTCCGAGCCGTAATATTGAAAGACCGCATTGCGAGGGGAGATGTAGCGATTCCAGTCGATACCCGGGATCTCCAGCAGTTGCCGCCCAACGTGGAAGAAGTCTGCTTTTTTGATAAGCTCGGCTGCTTCCGTCTGCGCGACAGATGATACGCTGCCATCCTGGTCGGTGATCAGGACATCTTTGTCGTAGGCGAGGTAATCGTCCTGCAGAATGACGCAGCGCGCCATGTGATTGGTGTATTTATTCAGTGCCCGCATGAGTCCGGTCAACTGGCCGGCTATGTTGTAATCAGCGATGACCAGAACGCGAAGGCCGTCCTTCTTTGGTGCGTCTTTGGGGACTAGCTTCAGAAAGGGGTCGTCCATGGCGACAGATTCGGTGAGCCGCCGCGGCAGGAACTGAAAGACCGGCAAGGTTTGAGGATCAGGGCGATGTTTCCCGTCACGCATAGCAACGGAACGAACGAGCTGATCGTCGTCGCATTTGAGGCAGATGGCGTCCTCGATCCGGTCCCGGTAGAATCTGCCAAGCGGTGTGTCGTTCATCCAACCAGCGAGTTCAACGACCAAATCATCCGATACTGTTTTCATTCGCTCCAGAAGAAGCGCAATATCACGTTCATGGAACGCGAGACGCGACTGTGCGAAAAGTCTGATCAGAATTTCGCGTTGTTGGTCATTCAGCGTAGCGGATGCGTTCGCCAAAAAGAGCGAGTCCTGTTCTGCCCAGTTCTCTGAAGATGCCCGCACCAACAGGTACGGCCAGGCATACAGAGGATTTGACTGCAGGTGTTCCTGAGGAACATCGTTTAGGAGTTCGCAGAGGTTGGCAGCCGCATCCTCATACATTGGATCAATTGTCAGTGCCTTCTCGAAGCAGGTGACGGCCGTCTCAGGCTTACCTTGTTTAAAGGCAATCACACCCAGTCCGTTCAGAATCGCGGGGTCAGTGGGGTGGGTCTCGAGTTCTCGAACAAACAGGTCGGCTGCCTGTTCGAGTCTTCCCAGTTCGATGAGAGTCTCACCCTGAGTGATGATCGACATGCGGTTCGGCACTCCTTGCCTGGAAGGGTTCATCCTGTTTCTGATTTATCGGCAGATACGGAGAAAGCTTGAGGGTCACACACACGCAGCCCGCCATGCCATCCGGTTGTGGACTAAAGGATTACAGTGGGGTGCCGATACAGTGTGAAGAGCCGCGTGTGGCTCGCATACGAGGATAGCCATCGGAAGAAAGGCAGATTCATGCAATTATCAGGCAAGCGATTTCTGGTCATAGGCGGAGCCGGGTTTATCGGCTCGCATGTTGTCGACGCACTGGTCGCGTCGGATGCCGCTGAGATAATCATCTACGACAATTTCTGCCGAGGTACTCGCGAGAATATTGCCGATGCCCTGCGTGACCGCCGGGTGTCAATTTTTCCTTTGGGCGGTGACATTCTCCAGACAGACATTCTGGCTGAAGCAATGAAAGGGGTGGATGGCGTTTTTCATCTTGCCGCTCTCTGGTTGCTGCAATGCTACGACTATCCCCGCTCCGCATTTGATGTGAACATCCGCGGAACCTTTAATGTCATCGAAGCGGCCGTTGCCGCCGGAGTGAAGCGAGTGGTCTATTCTTCCAGCGCGTCAGTGTATGGAGACGCGCTGGAGATCCCGATGACCGAGAATCACCCCTTCAATAACGAGACCTTTTACGGTGCCACCAAAATAGCCGGTGAACAGATGTTCCATAGCCTGGGCAAGCGCTACGCTCTCCCCTGGGTCGGACTTCGATATATGAACGTCTATGGACCTCGTCAAGACTACAAGGGAACCTACACCGCGGTGGTACATAAAGTGCTCGACAGGATCGAGCAAGGTCTTCCCCCACTGGTGTATGGCGACGGAATTCAGAGCTACGATTTTGTCGAGGTAACCGACGTTGCCCGGGCCAATATCTGCGCCATGCGGGCTGACTCGACAGACCAGTGCTACAATGTCGGCCGAGGAATTGGTACTTCGATAAAGGAAGTCACGGAGATACTCCTCGACCTCACGGGCAGTCAGTCACTGGGAATCAAATATGAGCCGCAGGGACGGACATTCGTAACCAACCGGATAGGGTCACCCGACCTGGCGAAGCAGGATCTGGGATTTGAGTGGAAGATCGGTCTTCGTGAGGGTTTACAGAATTTGATCGACTGGCGCAGAGCGAATGAGAGTGGATTGTTGAAGCGGCGTGAGGCAGTCGGAAGCCACCTTTAGTGGCTCCCGATCCCTACCATCTGCATAAAGGTCTCGGCCTTCATATACTCCTGACGTAATTCTTCAGCATATGTATCAAGATCTGCTTCAGTCACGCCGGTGAATTCCATCACGCCGGTCTCAAGATTGCCGACCAAATACTGCTCTTCTGCGTCGTAAAAGGTCCGCTTGGCGAGGTAATTGGCCATGTGGACAACATAGATTATCGGGTCCTTCAGGACAGCAACTGATGGCTGATGATGAAAAGTTATAGATTCGCCGAGTTTTTGTGGTAATTTCCACTGAACGGCAAGCAAAGCGCCTATCTGAGCGTGCGTATACCCAAGAACTTTATCTTCGATTTCGAATGATCCCGATGCTCTATCAGTAATACGGGCTTCCTTGATAGACTTGTATTCAGCAGGCAGGAAGCAAGCGATCACCATTTTGCCTATGTCGTGCAGCAAACCGGCGGAAAAGGCTGAGTCGGGATCGACGATACCGCTTTTTCGAACACGCTTGGCTAGAATGCGGCTGCAGAACGCTGTCGCCAGCGAGTGACGCCAGAATTTCTCCTGGAAGTCGGTATCAACATCTTTTCCCTTGAACATATCGAGGACAGAAGCCGATAGAACGAGGTTCTTGATCGCTTCCATACCGACAATAACCACCGCCTGTTTAACGGAATCAATTTCGCGGGCCAGACCATAAAACGCCGAGTTGGTCAATTTGAGGACCTTCACAGACATAGCCGGGTCCTCGGCAAGGATCGCGGCGATCTGACCGGCATTTACCTTGGGATCGCTGATCACTTTCTGGATCTGGTGAAATACGATCGGCGGCGTCGGCAGGTTACGAATGTTCGAAACGACCTGTCGTACCTTGTTGTCAACAACGGCTGTGCTCATATCCTCGATCCAGCGTTTGCTTAAGGCTCCATGTAATCCGCGATCCGGTCAACTATTGAGCGAACCACGTCAGGACGGCCGTAGTAACCGGCCTGAATGCGCTGACGGATCTCAGCGGTTCGATTCCGACTGATCAGCAGTTTGTCTTTCATCGACTGCTGAAGGCCAGCCTTGTCCACCAACTCACGGCGCGTCTTGTCGGCGAGTTCGCTAAGCCGATGCATGGAAGGGTCGGTCGATTTGCCGGCCGATGCACTGGAGCGAGCCACCTTTTGATCCGCCCGAGCTTCCCCCTTTTGGGCTGCTTTTTCGCCGGAACGATCCGGCTTTTCAGGTCCTATCTTCATCTTTCTCACCTCTACAGTTCCTATCGTCGGTGAATAGAGATAGCTTTAGTACGGAACGGGGAAAATCACTTTCCACGTCCACAACTGCTTATCGTTTGCCGTTCACGAAGTGCGGCAGCGGTTCGGTTTCCTGCAAGTAGTTCAGGATCTTGCCGCTGTTCTTTAGATTCTCAAGTTCCTGTTTGATCCGGTCGTGCCGTTCCCTGGCGTAACCTTCGTTTTCCTGGACCAGTGCTATATTCTTTTTGACCAGCGTAACAATGCAGTTCACCAGTTTTTTGACCTCCGGGTGCACGGCGGCGACGCGGAAAGCGGCCGGTTGACGATCCCTTATCGCGGCGACCTTCTGTTCGGATTCACGGATCCGCACATGGCAGCGTTCGATCTCGGTGAACAGGTCCAACAGATGCTCTTCCTTATCGTACTTGATCAGGTCACGCTGTTTGTCCAGCAGGATGTACAGCGACTGGTAGAACGAATATTCGTCGTTCAATATCTTTATCAGGTCCCTTTCGAGCTGGCTGATCGCGTTCTCTGTCACACCAACCTCCTACGCGGTTACCAGCAGGTTTTCAACAGAGGCAGCCGCGGTTGACGGCCCAGGAGATGTGCGGCGCTCCTGCTTGAGCTGTTCCCATCCCTGGCGCAGATTCTCCATAACAAGGATACACGAATCAAGCTTGGCCACGTCTTTGGTGGCTTCGATGACATCCATCTCGCCCATGACAAAGGTGTAAAGTTGGCCGAGGTTTCGCGCAATATCTCCGCCCTGCTCGAAGTCCAGGGTCGTGTACAGATGGACAATGCACTTGCGAGATCTTTCCATCTGCTCGTACCCTTCATTCAGTTTGCCGGAGGCATAGCACTCGCGGCCCGATTTCAGGCCCTGGATCGCTCCCGAGTAAACCTGGAGTATCAAATCAAGCTGGGATTTGCCGGTGGTATCAACCTGGCGGTAGGTATTGATCTGTTCTTTCACTGTGTCGATCCTATCGTGTTTCTATTTGCCGATCATCCAATTCGCGTTCAATGACTCAAGCTGGCCCTGCAAATACGTGCTGTCAGCATTGAGCGAGGCAAGGACATCTTCCATCGCATAGAATTTCGCGAGGAGGGAATCCCGACGTGTCGTCAGGCGGTCCTCGTAGTCGCTGATACGATCCTCAAGATTTTTGAGCTGCGATTCGTATCCTTTGATGCGACGGTCGACCAATCCGGTTCCGGACGCGGTCAGGCCATCGATCAGGTCATTCATTTTGGCGGCCACGCCCTTGGCAAGCGTGATGCTTCCCTCCGCCCCTGAAAGCAGTTCCCGTTCGCCAAGCGTAACGCGGATCTTCAAGCCGTCAGTGGACTTATTTCCTTCTTTGCCTGTAAGGATCTGGCCCGAACCGGTGGCCAGTTCGCCATTGATGGTACCGGCGACATCAAGCCCGTTTTGCGAGAAGCCGTTGGCGAGTCCAAGTATGGAGGTGGCGGGGCTGGCGACCGCAGGGATGACATTTACCTTGGAGGTAGAGCCGTAGGTCGAACTATGGAACTGCAGATAACCTGTGCCGGGAGCAGCACTGACCCATGAAACGGACAGACCGCGACTGCCGATCTTGGCGTCGGCATCGATTCGGGCCTGCAGTTCGGCGACCAGTTCCTCGGAAGATTGATAAGTCTTCTCGCTTAGAACTATTTCGTTGGACTCCAAACCGTCCACTGAGAGTTTTATCCGATTATTGGCGGAGGTCAGGGTGAGCGGTGTGACTCCGGGTTCGGTAATCAGACCCGCCTGGAACCGCCCCTGAGTTGCCGCCTGGGTGATATCGATATCAAACTTCTCGCCCACCTTGGACTTCGAGCCTGAGGAGACAAACTCAAACTTGTCGGTAGAGGTAGTACCGGAACTGGTGAAGACGTTGATCACATTATCAATGTTCTCACGCAGAGCCGCTTCGAGTTTCGCGGAGTCCTTGATATACAGTTGGCCGTCAGATCCGGTGCGAACGCCAATAGACAGGAGCTGACTGTATTGTCCGGACAATCCGGCCAGACGTTGGGAAAGCAACCCACGCATCGACGCCTGGATCGATTGGAGCGAATATTCAGTGAAGAGTACACCAGACTCTTTGGTTTCGGTGTTGTAGGTCCCCTGGTCGTTTATGAAGTCATTGACGTCATTGTATGCCTCAATGAAATCACCGATGGCTGACTTGATGGCATCTATATCTACTTTCGCATCGATGTTCACACTGCTGTCGACTGGAGTGGCCTTTTTGACATTTATTGAGAGACCTCCTATCACCTCCGTGAAAGTATTGGTGGACGAGGTCACCGTGATCGGTGAGCCGGTCCCGCCGGTCGAACCGACAGAGATCTGAGCATCGGAGGCTTCTTGAAGAAGCGGCGCGAAGGTTTGGACCTGGAATTTGTCGCCGCCATGAATGACACCGCCGGAAAGCGTAAGCTTCATGCCGTCCGCGCCAGTCCCGACGAGGGATACTTCGGCGTCGGCTTCCGACACAATGATGGTTCCGCTGTTGGTGCCATCTGTCCAGTTGAGCGTAATATTGTCATTACCGACTGTCTGGGCTCCGGAACCCGCGACCGTAAAAGTATAGGTCTTGTTCTGAGTTCCCGTATAGGCTGTGGATGGGCCAAGCGCGATCGCCGAGGTCGAGGCCGTATTGCGGCTGACCTGCTCTACTGCGTCTATCGTGGCGCTGGAGAAATTCAGGTTTCGCGAACCGGTAAGGTTCGAAGAAATATTTATGCGATTTACCGCGCCGGTGTTATTGCCGGTCAGGACCAGACGGTAGGGGTTCGATTTTGAACCGTCGTTAACAATGGTCGCGGTGACACCAACCGCGGCGTCATTGATAGCTTTTTTAATTCCGGTAAGTGAGTTATTGCTTGAATCGATCGTGATCGTTTTGCTGGAGCCGTCGCCAACCGCGATGGTTATGGTACCGGTCCCCAGCGAGGCGATAGACTGATCGGAGAATCCCTGGCTGGCGATCTGGTGGTTGCGGGCAACCGCGAGAACGCGGATATCGTACGAGCCTTCAGAGACCCGTCCATTGGCCGCGGCAGTCAGGTAATCTTCATCGGAGACATTTACTGAGTATTTCTGGAAGGCGGCCTTTTGAGCCATTTTCAGAGACGACGAATTCAAAGCGAGCAGTTTTGCCTGAAACGCTTTGAATGTCGTGATGATATTGGTAGTCTCCTGTTGCTGGACTTGCAGCAACGTGACCGGGCGGCGTTCGACCGCCATAATGGAATCGACGATCTCGGTAGTTTTTAGTCCGGAGACGATGCCGTCGATGGATGAAAGGCCTGCCATGTTACTCCTGTACGCGGTGAGACTTCACTGTCTGTTCTTCACCTCGATTAAAGTCCCCGAGGGAGGACGGATCCTCCCTCGGAGTGAATCGACTATTACTGAAAGAGCGACAGAACCACCTGCGGCATCTGGTTGGCCTGCGCCAGCATGGCGGTACCGGCCTGAACCAGAATCTGATTCTTGGTGAATTCTGACATTTCTTCAGCCATATCCGTATCACGGATCTGCGACTCGGACGCCGTCAGGTTCTGAGCGGCGATACGAAGGTTGCGCAGGTTGGATTCCAGAGTGTTTTTCTGGAAGCTACCGAGCGTACCACGAGTCGTGGAGACCTCATTGATAGCGGCATCAATGATCGACTGGGCATCCTGGGCGCCCTGGACGGTCGTCACGTCGATGGTCGACAGCGACGCGAACATGTTGCCCGGAAGACCCTTGCCCATTGAACCGGCGGCCATATTGCGGATGGCGATAGCCGCGGTCTGACCAACGTTGGCGCCGATCTGGAAGACCAGCGATTCGTCGGTGTTGTTGATCGTTTCCGTGCCGCCCTGGGAGGTCAGCGCGTAGTTCACGATGAGGGACTGCGAACGGTCAGCGTTGAACACGGTCGTGTTCACACCGGCGGAGACGGAGGTCGCCGCGCCACCATCGAGACGGACGTCATACTTCGCGGCCTTGACGTCGAGAAGCAGGTTGCCCAGCTTCACGCCGTTGAGCGCGGTGTTGACGGTCATCTGGAGAGTGCCCTGGCCAGCAGAACCATCGGCCTTGTTCTTCAAAGCGATGTCGCTGGTGTTGCCATACTTGACCTTGTTGATCGCGTTGGTGTAGCCGTCAAAGTTCACCAGAGCGTCGGTACCGGTGTTGGCCAGCGTGTCAGCGGTGAGCTTCAACACGTTGAGGATGTTACCGGCAGCCGGGGTCGCGTCATTCAACTTGATCGAATAAGCAGAGCCTTCGTCCTGAGTCGCGAACTGGATATAGTTGCTGTTGACCAGCGAAGCCACGATGTCAGACGGGGCGCCGTTCTTCACGGTGCCGAACGCAGCGGTGAGACCGGTGGTCGCGTCGCCGTTGATGGCCGCAACCAATGCGCTCAAGCTGCTGTAGCTGCCTTCGTGGATAGTCGCCGTGGCAGTCACGTTCGAGTTCTTCTCGGTGTTGACCGTGAAACTGATCGAATCGTTGGATTCGCCGCGGGAGGACTGGCCAGTCGTAAAATCAAAGTAAGCGGTAGTCGCGTTCGTGGTCGAATCCTCAACCTTCACCGAATACTGGGCGCCAGCGTTGGCGGATTCGATGATCAGGTTGTTGGAGGACGCGCGGACGGTCACCTTGCCGGCGAGCGCAGAGTTCAAGTTGATCTGCGTCTGCAGGGAGGTGGCGACGTCGGCCCGGGTGGCGCCGGCGGCAACGTCAAAGGTCAACGTCTGGTTACCGGTCGGGGACTCACCGTTCTCCTGATAGTTCAGGACGACGGTGTAGCTGCCGGCATGGGCGGCGAGAGCCGCGCCGTTGACAGTGGCGCTGTTGTTGATGCGGGCCACGGCGGCCGTGGTGGCGATGCTCAGGTTGTTACCGAATGCATCGGCCAGACTGACTGAACTCGAGGTCTTCTTGGCAACGTCTGAAGCCTGGACGACGTCGATCTGATGGATCTTCTCGGTGAGATTGTACGGATCGCCATCGGTGTTCTTCAGGCTGAGGCCCAGCGACGTGGTGTTCAGGGTCGCGGTGGAGTCAGCGGTCTTGGTCGCGCTGACGGAATGGAGGCCGGTCCGCAGGTTGGACTGCTTCACAGTCAAACCGGAGGTGTTGGCCGTGGTGATGGTCGCGATGTTGTCTTTCGTGCCATCAAGCAGCTTCTTCGTACCGAACTGGGTATTGGCAGCGATACGGTCGATGGTCTTGATCGCATTGGCGATTTCGGCCTGGTCGGCAGCAAGCTGGTCGGCATCGTTGAAGCCTTCGTTGGCGGCGTGAATGGCCAGTTCTCTCATCGAGATCAGCAGGTTGTTGATCTCGGTCAGAGCGCCTTCAGCCGTCTGGATCATGCTGATCGAACCTTCAGAGTTCTGGATCGCACGATTGAGGCCGGCGATCTGAGCGCGGAACTGCTCACTGATCACCAGGCCGGCCGGGTCGTCGGACGCGGCGTTGATGCGGAAACCGGAAGACAGTTTCTGCATCGACTTGGTCAACGACTCGTTAGTCAGTTTCAAGTTGCGGTTGCCATTCAGGGCCGCAAGGTTGTGGTTAATGCGAAGTGACATTTGTCGACTCCTCCTTGAAAATATTAAGGTTTCCTTACCTTAGGTTCATTCAGTTGTCGAGTGAATCTGTCACTTCCGATGTATTCAACAATGGGGCAATCGATCCGATTTGCGCCCGGTACGCACGTGGTGGTAGGCCCTCCTTTTAATGTGTCCCTCATGGTTACAATGGGGTTAAAGCCCTTTCTCATACCCTCAGCATCGGCAAATCCTTACTAAACTTTACTTTTGGCATTTGAGATTTCGGGCATTTTGGAGGAGCTGGAGATGTCAGCCAGTCTCTTTTCCGCGGGAGCGAAACCAGGGTCTAACTGCAGAATGCGTCGGTAACCGAGAATAGCGGAATCTTTATGTCCCAGAGCAAGATAACAGTCAGAGAGTCGACACAGTGCCGTAACATCGGTCGGATATTTCTGGAGGTACATTTCATAACTGCTCAGAGCATCCTTGTGCCTGCCTGAGGCAACCAGAAGGTCGCCGATAACATGATACAGTTCAATCTGTTGCGGGTCAAACTCCAAGCATCGCTGCAAGATTACAATCGACTCATCGGTCTTCTCTTGAATGGCCAGAGTGAGGCCGAAATTTCGCGTCGCTGGGGCCATCCGAGGATGCAAATCGAGCGCCTTGCGGTAGGCGGTCTCCGCCTCAGCAAACTTCTGGAGACGGTAATAGCAATTCCCCAAGTCGTTCTGCATTTCCGCGGTAAGCGAATGACGTGAGGCGAAATCTGTATAGACCTCAATTGCCCGCGGCACCTGGCCCGCCTGTATGAGGGCCGTGGCCAGTTTGGCAGTGAGCCCTATTGAATCGCGATTGGCAGAATACCCCTTTTCCAGAACGGTCACTACTTCGTCGAATCGTCCTGAGGCCGAATACAGATCCGCGAGCGCCTCGAGTAGTTGGGAGTTAGACGGCGAGATTTTGAGGCCACGCCGTAGTGTAGACTCCGCCTTCTGCGCCTCTCCCCTCTCTACATAGAGTTGAGCGAGTCGCGTGCAGATGTCGGGAGAAGCCTGGCCATGTTCAACCACTCTTTGCAAGCAGTCCTCCGCTTCGCTGTGGTGACCTTCGGCGAGGAGCAAACGACCAAGATTCAGATTGGCACCGGCATATTCCACATTAATTGACAGGACCTGACGATAGTAACGTTTGGCTGTGTCTATATCCCCGCGCATTTCGGCCATGGCCCCGAGGTTGAAGAGGGCATCAGTGCGGGCATTCAGGTGCACGAGAATGATATTCTCGAGTTCTTTGGATGGATCATACGCGGCCTGCGTCGTCAGATATTTCTCGAAATAAAAAGTCGCCTTGGAAAGATCGTTTCTCTTGAAGTAAAGGTACCCTCTCAGCAGGATAGGATCGAGATAATCGGGTTTGGCATCAAGCGCACGCTGGCTGTACTCGAGTGCCTGATCATAGTTTCCCAGGTAGTAGTGCGTCCAGGCCAACTGGTCGAGGCACATGAGGTGAATGTGCCGGTTGGTTGCGTTATCGGCCTGCGTCAATTCGACCGCGCGACTTGCCGCGTTCAGTATGAGAGGGGCATATTCCTTCTGAAATCCATCCGGGGTGGAGCGCAAGAGTTGGGCGTAGTTAAACAGCGCAAACGCGTTGTCCGGATTCTCAGCCAGTTGCTTCTCAAGTAGGGTTTTGGTCCTGATAGTCTTCGCCTTCATCTTCTCACGAGATAGTCCATAGCCGAGATGCTTGATGCGGACTCCCGTCCTAATGTAGCGGGCTGTCTCCGGGACGCACAGTTGGTTATGCACTATCCCTTCATAATGGACATTCAGCGAACGACGGAAGAACCGGTGCGAAGGGAGAAAAACGACGACATCCTTGAACTCTTCATAGACGTTGTAGACATTCGTGGTGACGACATCGCCATCGGGCTGATTGACTGCTGCGATGATCTGTGGAATATCTTCGGCGTAAACGCGTTCGTCAGCATCGATAATGAACAGCCAGTCCTTGGTAGCATACTGCAGGGATTGATTGCGGGCCTTGGAGAAGCTTCCTTCCCAGGGGTGTTCGTACACTTTGGCACCATAAGACCTGGCGATCTCCATAGTCCGATCGGTTGAGCCGGTATCGACGACGATCAGCTCATCAACCCAGGAGCGTATGGAGTCGAGACAGCCGGGCAAAAGCTCTTCTTCGTTCTTCACGATCAAGCAAGCCGAGATAGTTGCCTTGTTGGCCAGTGCGCCTGCCAACATACGAAGCTCCTGCACCTGCGCGCAGTTCCTAATACCGGCGTCAATGATCTCACGCGCCTTCTCTGTTTCATTCTGTCGAATGTGGAGGTTGGCGAGATTGAGATATGCGTGGTGCGCCTTCGGATCCGCTTCAATGGATGCGGAAAGCGCCTGGGTAGCGTCCTCCATCCTCTGTAGTTCGATCAAGCAAAGTCCCCTGAAATTGAGCAGGAGGGCTTTTTGTCGCTGGGTGCCATTGAACGGCCGGTTGGCAAGTTGTTCAGGGTCTGTAGTGTTCAATATCCTGAAGTACTCGTCTGCGGAATCGCAGGCGGCCTGGAAGCTTCGTAATGACATACGAACGTAGGTCAAGCCATAGTGGAAATCCAGTGCCTCAGGAAAGAGCTTGTGACCGCGGTCAAGATGATGTTCCGCTTCGGACCAGCGGCGTTCGTGGGCATAACCAAACCCAAGGAGTCGGTCGAACTGGCCGCAGGTCAGTTTGTCTTCAAATGGGTATCGAATCTCATACGGGCTGAGCAGGTTGACGATCTCTTTCTCGCGTCCTGCATTGTTGAATTTCTCGGCAAGCTCAAGAGCTTCCGCGAAATCCCGGATGCTTTGCTCGGCCGCTATCCTGGCAAGGCCCGATGCTCCGGAAAGAGTATCGACTGTTTGTTTACGGGAGGCGGTGTGCGAATGTGGTCGGCGATGTTGTCTTTTCGAGCTCATGGTGCACTCCTATGCGATCCCGAGAACCTGGTCGTCTGCAACTTTTCACTAAATAGAAAGACATTACACGTTCGTAATGTCTTACGGTACTTTTCGCGTAATGAACGCACTCAGGCAGTCACCAAACTGCCCTGTTCCACGCGTCTTTGCGGCGCGTCGAGCGTTTCCAGAAGAAGGTGACGCACCTGATATTGAGAGTTCACCAGCACCAACTGCTTGGCCAGGTTATTCTCGGTGTTGATCAGGACCGGGCCTTGCAAGTTGATCGAGATCTGGCGCGGATCGGGTGGGACGGTGACGATGACGTACGTCTCAACCGACTCTGTTTTGGCGATGCGAAGCTCCGCTATCTCCTTCGGATTGACTTCAATGCGATACCGTGGATAGAACACGAGCGGATTGACGACCAGGAACGATATTGCGGGATCCTCGGTCGACTGCATACAAAGGAACGGAGCCAACTCGGCGAGCTCAACCAGACAGAAGGTCTTGAGGTGCTCGAAACCGAGAATTGGTCGTTCCATGTAAATGATCTTGTCTTCCGGAACGTCCAGTGTCCCGAATCGGAGGCTTTCTACTACGCTCATAATGCTATCCTTGGGAGGCTCCTATTACTTCAGGAAATCCATCAAACTTGGCTGAATTATTCTGCTGGCCGCCATTAAAGCGGCTTGATATCCATTCTCATATGTCGCCAGCTGGGTGACCGCGGTCGGCAAGTCAACATCCTCGACATCGGCGAGCAACTCGGTGAAATCGAGCTCCTGGTTGGTCAGGCGCGACGCGGTTGTCTCGAAACGAATACCGCGCGCTCCGGTAGTGGCGCGGCTGGTCAACAGGTGCTCTATCGACTTGTCGAGACTCCCGATCAGAATCCCAGTACCTTCCTGGTCATTCACCTTGAGCGCCTGAGACAGGAGATTCAGTATTCCCATCATGTCGGAGGATCCATAGAGCCCGAAGTCTCTGGCCGCGCGTCCAGTTCCCACTTCTTCGATCGCGAAGCTTCGGGTCGGGTCATTATTGACAATTTGAATCCCGCGGCCTGATGGGTTGAGACTGGCGGTCACATCAAGCATCGAGGTATTGATCCGATCAAGCAGATCCTGGATGGTCATGATGGTTGGATCGGCGAGGTCTACGGTCAGGACCATATCCCCTTGTGTCAGCTTGACAGAACCTTGTGTGTATCCGAGACCGGAATCGAGCTCGGATAGTAATGACGTCGCGATGAGGCGGGCATCGATGTCATCGCCGTGATGATCCGTGGTGAATTCGGCTCGTATCCCGAGATCCGCCGCTGTTGTGCCAGTGGTCTCGGTGATGGAGAATCGGACGCGCGGCTCCAGATCGGCGCCGATCAACTGCGATCCGACTGTGCCGTTTATGCCCAGCCCGGTTGCGGTCTGTTCCATGTCGGAGGTGTCAAGTATTTGCAGACCCAACGGAGTGCCGTTGCTGTCAACTATCTGAAGCCCGGTCCCTGCCGGGTTGATCGACATAGTAACGTTGGATATTCCCTGCCCCGCGATCTGCGTATTGAATTTCGTAATGACATCGTTGAGGGTCACAGAGCCGGAAAGATCAACTGTCATATCCAGAAGCGCGCCATCGGTGACGCGGATCGTTCCCGGAGTCAAATCGATTCCCAATCCCTGACGCAGGTCGCCGAGATTGGTTCCTCCGCTCACCAGACCATTGGGCGTAGTATCGAAGCCTATCCCCGTCTTGGAGCTGTTGATCTGTGCAGTTAAGTTGGTTATCCCAGCCGCAGTCAATTGGGTGTTGATCGCGGTAAGCATATCCGCCACCGTTGCATTACCCGGAAGGGCGGAAAGGTCTATTGTTGCCGACAATCCCGTGTTGGCATCGGTAACCACAAACCCCGCGGCAGTCATATCTATGCCGTCGCCATTGTGCAGGTTTGCCAATTGCGTAGTCGCGCTCACGCCGACATTCAGGTCGGAAGTTTCACCGAGAGTGGTCAACTGCTTGAGAAATATCTCCTGGCCGCTAAAATTGACCTGGGCGCGCTGTCCGGATTCGATCTCGAACTCGATCTTGCCGTCATCGCCCCGATACATTACACCCGCAGACGAACGCTGGAAGGGGGCGCGTTGCGTGATATTGCCACCGAAGACCCGACGGCCTTCCAACTCGCTGTTGGCCATCTGCAGGATCTGGTCGATGATCGAGTCCACCTCACTAGCTGAGGCCTGACGCGAAGCCGCGTCATAGGTGCCATCGGCCATCGCGACCGCTATCTCACGGGCGCTGGAGACGAAATCTTTGGTGTCTCCAAGGATAGTGTCATAGTTATTCGTCCAGTTCTGGGCCTGGCCGATATTCTTCTGCCATTGACTGAGTTCGTTCAACTCGGTCCGGTAGTTGAGATCGCGCACGGTCCCGACCGGGTCATCCGATGGCGCATTAATGCGTCGGCCGGTTGACATATTGGTCTGTAGGGTGATATACCGCTGCATTGAGCGCTGCAGGTTGAACACCACCCGGCTGGACATCATTTGGTTCGTGACACGCATCCTGGTATCCCTTGACCGTTTCCTGAACTACTCCGAGACTATTCCGCGTCGGGCCGCTCTTTACGGCGATCCGGGTGCGGGTTGTCCTTGTAATCGATGGTCGCCTGTTTGTCGGTCGACGCATCGCCCTTGATCTTCCCTTTGATCATGTTGACCATACCGAGCAGATCATTCTTCGAACCCTTAGAGGCCTTGCGGTTCTCCTCCTGGATCTTGACGTAGATCTCCTCGCGATGGACGACCACTTTGGCGGGAGCCTCGATCCCCAGGCGGACCTGGCGACCTCTGATCCCGAGTACGGAGACGCGAATTTCGTCTCCGATCGTGATCGACTCTCCTAACTTCCTTGTTAGAATAAGCACGTTACCCTCCGTGGATGGCGGCGTTCACACGCGGCCATGATTTATCGGCCTACCGTTCCCATTCCATGGATAACGGTATCCAGTGCCTCGTCCATGGTGGTGATCACGCGCGCGGCCGCGTCGTACGCATGCTGGTACTTGATCATGTTGGCCATCTCCTCATCCAGAGAGACGCCCTGTACCGATTGCCGCGAATTATCCACCTGTTGAACGAGTAATTCATAGTTCTGACTGAAAGCCGACGCTTCGCTGGTCTCGATCCCAAGTTTTCCGACCAAGCTGGTGTAGTAATCACCCATGGTGATCGTATTCCGCTCCATCACCTGCATATTTCGTAGCTCGGAAATCGCAAGCGCGATAGCATTGTCGAATGCCGGCGACGGAGTCGAGGAAGCGGCGATCTTGTTCGCATCCTGCAGAATCACCTGATTGATACGAATGGTCGCGGCTTCAGTGAAATTGGGGTCAAAGAACGGGATATCGGTGCTGTCGGCGGCACCGTATCCTGACATATGAATCGAGTTGACTTGGTCGATGATCGTTTTGGTCAAGGTGTTGAGTTCATCGATATATCGCGGGAGGATCTTGTCCCGCGATTCAATAAGTCCGTGCAGTTCGCCGTTTAGATTGGTGAGCTTGACCTGCGTCCCCTTCCAGACCAATTCGTGTATCGGGTGGCCTTCCTGGTTGACGACGTTGGAGCCAATCGGGAAATTGTCTGAGGAATCAACCAGGACCATGGCGCCCATGGAGACGAGCGTCGTTCCATTCGGCTTTTCGGTCACGCGAACATCTATCATCGACGCAAGTTGATCGGTCAGCAGATCGCGCTGATCACGGAGGTCGTTGGCGGGCTGGCCACCCAATTCTGCGCCGGCTATCTGCTGGTTGAGCTGAGCTATTTCAGCGGTGTACTTGTTAATCTCGTTGGTATAGTTCTGCAGATCCTGGTCTACAGAATCGCGCAGGTTCTGGAGTCGTCCGGCGAGTTCATGCAGGCCGTTGACCAGTTTGGTCGCTTCACCGAGCACGTTGGTGCGAGCGGTCGCGGCGTTGGTACTGGAGGCCTGAGTGGAAAGGTCGGACCAGGCATTCCAGAAACCGTCCAGTAGATCAGAAACTGAATCAGACTGTGGCTCATTGAATACTGATTCGACTTGAGTCATAGTCTTGTGCTTGTATGACCATTGGCCAAGCGACTTGGTCGCCTGACGGTATTGCTGGCTGAGGAAGTAGTCGCGCGCGTGGCGAATATCCTGAGCAGTGACACCCGTACCTATTGAGCCGTAGGCTTGTTGTTCAGGGCGGGTCGACGTTATATTGACCCGCTGGCGACTGTACCCCGGCGTGTTGACGTTGGAGATGTTATGGCCGATCGTCTGCAAATTCAGCTGGTGCGTTAAGAGCGCACGCTTCCCGATCTCCAATCCCTGGAACAGACCTGGCATTAGGCTCTCCTATCCATGGCGATGGGACGCGCCGGGTCTTGGTCGTTCATTTTGGAGCTATAGGTTGGCTCCGGATTGTTCATCTTGGACAGCATCGCCATGGTTTTGGCTACGAATTCGCGTGACTGATTTAGCAGCATGGCGTTGGTATTGCGAGAGTCATTGATCTTCTGATTGAGTTCGACAATGATGTCGCGAAGCTGGCGAAGTTGCTGGGCCTCGTTCTGGTCAACCAATTCGAGCAGGCGGCTGACTGTCAGATCGCCATCGATCGCCCGCGCGGCTTTGATCTGCGCGACCAGTGTTTCGCGCTGCTTGTTGAGGATGCGGCTCTCGGTGAGTTTCTCATGCTGTCGCTCGGTGACTTCCTGCAGCCCGACGAGATCGTTGGTCACCAACATCTCTTTCTGGCGCTGAAGCAACTCGAGGAAGGATTCAAATAGAGCAGCTTCCTTGCTGATGATGTCAATCAATTGGTTGATCATATCCTATGGTCAATGCACTTTCCTGTAAGTCCGTTATCGGTTGATTCTTAGGGAACTTTAGGCGACTCGGTCGAGCCTTCGAACAAGGCCATCACCTTATCGACGTAATTCTGCGTTTCTTCAAAGGGCGGCAGTCCGCCATATTTGTCAACATTCCCCGGTCCGGCATTGTATGCGGCCAGGGCGAGCTTGATATCCTGGTAACGGTCTACCATCTTTTTGAGAAAACGGCTCCCTCCCATGATGTTCTGCTCGGGGTCGAGCGAGTCTTTGACGCCGAGATCCTCGGCCGTCGCATCCATAAGCTGCATGAGCCCTTTGGCTCCGGCTTGCGAGACGGCTTTGGGGTTACCACGCGATTCCGCATGGATGACGGACGCGATCAGCGTTGAATCAAGTTTGGTTTCGGCGGCGGCCGCTTCGATGAGCGGGCCATACTTCTCCATGATCTTGTCATGCGAGGTTGCGGTGCGCGGTTTCAGCGGAGCGATCTCCGGCTTTGTTTCAATCTGAACCGGCGTGACTTTCTTGGGGAGAGCGACTGGCTGAGGCTTTTCTTTGACCGGAATGTGTCTCACCGTTCTAGTTGGCAACTGAGAGACTGCACTTTGGTCTACCCCATCGGTCTTGGCATACTTGGCTTCGATCAATTTGACGGTCGAGCGATAGAGGATATCCGCGATAGATCCATGTCCTCCGGCCCCAGCCCGCGAGATCTCCATATCCATCAGGTCGAGAAAGGTATCTTTCCCCTGCGAGCTACTCATCGGTAGACCCTCGGAGAGCGGATTCTCCGGTACCGTCTTCCGCATTGCTTTCATCATTTGATAACGGAAGAAGGCTTCGAATTCCTGCGTGGCTTTTTTGAGCCGCGCCTTCTCCTGCTCCAGTGAACTGGTTGCCTGTCCCTTGAGCTGATCAAGGGAGGTCGGTGCGGATGTCGGCGCGAGGGATCGCATTACATGATGACCAGTTCGGAGCGCAATGCGCCCGCCTGTTTGAGGGCCTGGAAGATGGCGACGATATCACGCGGAGTTGCCCCGATCTTGTTCAAAGCGGCCGCAACATCCGAGAGCTTCACCGATGCAGGTAGTTCCACGACGCGGGCTTTCTCTTCATTGACTGTGATCTCAGGATCCCGGGTGACGACTGTCTCTCCCTTGCCGAATGGCTCCGGCTGGGAAATGACGGGACGCGAGTCGATGCTGACTGTTATAGTCCCATGAGCGATCGCGACCGGTTCAATTATGACATTCTGTCCGGCGACAATTGTGCCGGTTCGTTCATTGATGACGACCTTAGCGACCTGGTCAGGTTCGACCGTCAGTTGTCCAAGGTCCGAAAGAAAGCGCATACGGCGAGTTGGTTCCGCGATAGTGTCATGGATACTTATCTGAATGGTACCGGCATCAACCGGCTTGGCGTAGTCGCCATACTCGATATTGATTCGTGATGCCACTCGCTGGGCGGTGGTGATGTCGGGTTGAGTCAACGTGAGCAGAACAGTCTTATCCGAGCCCGGAACCGGATTCAACGGCTTAGATATCTTGCCGCCATTGGGGACCCGTCCAACCAGCGTGTAGTTGTTGACGATCTTATTCCCCTCATCAACCTGGACGTTAAATCCACCGATGGAGACTGAACCTTGGGCGACGGCTCGGACGACTCCGTCCGGTCCAGCCAACTGCGTGATGAGGAGAATCCCTCCCTGCAGCGAGCTGGCATCGCCTATGGACGAAACGGTGATGTCAAAATAGGTACCTTCAGCCAGGTCGGAAGAGATGCGTGACGTGACCATCACAGCCGCAATGTTCTTCACTTTCAGTTTGTTCGGTTCCACCTGCAGCCCCATTCGCTCCATCATGTTGGAGAGGGATTGCATGGTGAACTGCGTGCCGTTGCCATCGCCGGTACCATCAAGGCCGATGACCAATCCATATCCAATGAGGTCTGTTTCCTGCTTGTTCTGAAAACTGCAAAGATCCTTGATACGCACCTGGGCGGCGTCTACTTGGGGACAGAACAGCGCGAAGATCATCAACATGATGATCAGGCCGCACGGCGTGAGAAGTCGAGCGTGGAGGTTTTCAAGCATGGTCGACTCCTTTAGAATATCCAGTTCAGGATGCGGGTGAAGAAGCCGGGACGCGACGCGGTGTCGGCGTTCCCTTTGCCGGTGTAATGAATCTCGGCATCGGCTATCTGGTAGGAGTCGATGGTATTGTCCGAGCTGATATCCTTTTGGCGGACGATACCTGTCAGTGTCAGGGTTTCGCGGTCGCCCGAAATACCGATAACGCGAGAACCTTCAATGAGGAGGTCACCGTTGTCTTTCTTTCCGACTACGGTCACCGATATTTTGCCGCGGAGGACGCCGGAACGAAGGTTTTCGCCTTTTCCGTTGAAGTCCGCCTTATTGTCGGCATCGAGCCCGAACCTGGGGATCAAGCGAAGGAGTGGTCCCGTGCCCGGTCCACCGGATGTAGAGGTACTGGTTGATTTCTCGGTTTTGGTTTCAACCTGATTTGAGGCGGTGTTCTGCTCATAGATCAGGACAGTTAGAATGTCCCCTGTATTGTACGCCTTGACATCGGAGTACAATGAGGTAGCTCGTCCAAAATCCTGGCCGTTGGTCTTCAGCGCAAACGGCAGAAGCAGCAGGATGATGAGCAGAATGATAAAGCGTGTCAGTTTCATGAAACGACTCCTTGCGTCCTATGCAATTACGGCGCGATAGCGACCGTCGAGTTATCGAGTATGCGAGCCTGCACCAGCTTTCCTGAAGTGCGGTTTTTCACCCGTATCACATCGCCGACCCGTCCGCTCTGCTGCGCGGTCCCGGTGGTGGCGATGGTGAACAGGTCGTTCGAGCATTGGATGGAGACCTCCCGCCCGACTTCAATGTCAGGCACCGGCTCAACTGCACTGGTGGTAAGAATCTGACCTTTGGCGAGATTTCGCCGCATCCGAAGACCCTCTATGGTCTCGAACGCTGACACCGGCTGCTCAAGCAGGGAGGTAATGTCCATCCGCTGAAGGGAGAACTGTGTTTCCGAAGGGAGGTCATGACGGCGCAAAGATGCCTGCGCGACCAGAACCTCGGCAAATCTGTGTATCCGCAAGCTGACCTGTCCGGATTCAAGAATGCGACCATCGCGGGTGACGGTGGCAATGACCGTGAACAGACCTAGCGGATCTTTCTGCGAAATGGGGCGAAGAGTGAGCTCAGTCAGCGCGACATCAGATGCCTTTATCTGACTGGAGAGCACTTCGACCTTATTTACTGCCGTATCGAGCGAGAAGGTCCGCACGGCCACCTGACGGATCGCTTCATCCGGATCAATGGCCCAACCGACCTGAGAGGTCAGGAGGATGACCAGGAAAAGCTCAAGTAGAATTGTGGCGGCGCGTGACTTCATGACTATCTCTTCAAGTTGTTGGCGATGGATGCCATGTCATCGGCGGTCTGGATCGCTTTTGAGTTTATCTCATACGCGCGCTGTGCTACGATCATGTTGACCATTTCGTCGACCACCGAGACGTTGGACATTTCGAGATACCCTTGATCGATCGTGCCATTGCCGCCCAGTCCGGGGGTATTAGTGGTGGCCGTGCCGGAGGCCGAAGTTGGTGTCATGAGGTTCTTGCCGATACCGGTGAGCCCGGCGGGATTGATGAAGCGTGCCAATTCAAGTTGACCGATCTGAGTCGGTGTGTCCTGACCGAACTGAATCACCTCGACAATGCCATCTTGACCGACAGCGACTGAAACGGCATCCTCGGGGATCGTGATCTCGGGGAGCAGGAAGTAGCCATCGGAGGTGACTACGCGACCATCGGCTGAGATCTTAAACGCGCCATCGCGCGTGTAGGCGGTGGTCCCATCCGGTCGCTGTACCTGGAAGAAGCCATCGCCGGAAATGGCGAGGTCGAGCGGGTTTCCAGTCTGTGACAGGTCACCGGTGGTGAACTCTCGGACAGTCGCCGATGGTCTGGTACCGTAACCGATCGCGAGACCAGTCGGCACCTGGGCGCCGACTGCCGAGGCTACGCCGGCGCGACGAACGTTCTGATACAAAACGTCCTGAAATTCGAGCTTGGCTTTCTTGAAGCCAGTGGTGTTCACGTTGGCCAGGTTGTTGGCGATGTTGTCAACATTCATCTGCTGAGCAGACATGCCCGATGCCGCTGTGCGCATTGCTTTGATCATCTGTTTACTCCTCTTCCCTTTTCTCCGTTACTATTTTGAGCCTGCTACCCGGTTGAAGAGATTGTCCAGCGATGCATCCTGGGTCTGCAGAGATTTGGCATTGGCTTCGTAAATGCGATACGACACGATCATGTCGACCATCTCGGAGATGACATCGACATTCGAGGATTCAAGATATCCCTGTTGCACTGACGGTGTGGGAACCGCGGTCAATTCGACTCCCTCGGGAGCGACGAATAGCGTTTCACCGACTTTCTCGAGTTTCTTGAGATCGGCGACAGTGTACGGGACGATTCGTCCGACGACGGTTCCTTCAACCTCAACTTCACCGGATTGCGTGACCGTGGCGGTGCCGCCATTGGTTCCGACCTGGAGAGGACCTGATTCACCCATCAACTGATAGCCACCGGGATAGGTGAGAAATCCGCTGCTGGAGACCTGAAAGGTGCCGGAGCGGGTCAGTGCAACGACGCCATCGGGTGACTGCAATCTGAAGAACCCCTCACCATCGATGGCCAAATCCAACGGATTGTTGGTTCGATCGAGACTGCCGTGAGTGTGCTCGGTGAACGCCTTAGTCACCATTGGCTGCATCCAGTCGGCTGAGGTCTTGGTGGTTTTGCGTTCGGCCTTGGACAGTTCGCGAACGAAGATGTCGTCCTTCTTGAAACCGGCGGTGGCCGCATTGGCGATGTTGTTGGCTATCGCCTCTTGCTGCTGGACCCGCGGAATCATGCCGGACGCGGATGTATACATGCCTTTAATCATAGATTTCTCCGATGCCTGTTAAGCATCGGGTGTGCCAGTCGCGCACCCCACCACTCAACATGCTGTATAACAATGACTTACGAGCCATTCGTGAAGGCTCGTTTTGGCTGTTTATTGGGATTCTGGGAAGACTTGACGTGACCGGTTGGGAAAGGAATTCCCAATCGACTAATCGATGGAGATTTTTTGGTGCTTCGCTCGAGTCTTGTCTATCAGCTTATCCATGGCCTCGTGAAAACGGGACTCGTCGCAAGGCTCGCCATTGCAGCGCATGTAGAGGGCGCAGTCGGTTTTGAAGCCAAAGCATTTCAAGGCATCGGCCAGATAGCAGACCTTGGTATAACTGCATCTCTCGGCTTGGCGGTAGGTACGAACGGCTGCCATACAAGTAACATCGGCACAGAGTCATCCGAATTGAGAAGTCGATTTTCGTCGCGCTTTCGTTTGGGATCAGCAGGTTAGGCAGTCTGGTGCATACCTAAAACGGCGTTGCAATATGCGACGCCCACCCCTATATTAGTAGAGATAGCGAGTTCGTTCGCGGACAGCTACTTAGATAATGATTCTGCACCGGGACTCGGCGCCCCCCTGCAGGCCTCCTGAAAAACCGCCCCCAGCACGGATTTTGCTCTGATGGGTGAACATCGGGGATTGAATATGCGAAAGAATATCCGAATACTTGTCCTGCTTCTGGCACTTATACTGATCGCCAGTCTTGACTCCAAGGGTCAAACTGATCCGGGCGTCAGGGATACTCTGCGAATCGACTCTGTCGCGGCATTTGTGTCCGGGATCGGAGTCGTTCCGGTCTATTTCACCAACGATGAGAATCTCATTGGACTTGAAATGACAGTCGAGCATGGCGGAGTCGGAATTGTAATCGATTCTTTTTCCTTTGTGGGTAGCAGGGCAGCAGGTGCTATTTTAAACAGGCGTATAAGTCCCGATGGAAGCATCCTGACCGTCTCAGTACTTGAAACAGGTGCGAATGTCATAGCGCCTGGAGCCGGACTACTTGGACAGATCTATTTCTCGTGGCAACCAACCGTTTTGCCGCAAACCGCCACTATCGATACAGTGACCTGGAGCCCGGATGTCACGTTCGGAACGAGTTTCATTCTCCCTTCACTGTCATCCTTCGCGCCAGTTTTTGACGCTGGGAAATTACATATCGCTGAGAACCCGCCTTCTTTCGATTCAGTCTGGGTGGCAGATACCGACGGCATCGCCGGTCGGCCGGTCGCCATCGATATCTATCTCTACAATGAGCGGGATACGCGCGATGTATCAATCGCCCTGACATGGGAAACGGGCCGAATGACTTTCGACTCAATCTCATTCGCGGGAATGCGAGCGGAGCCGGCTCAAACCAAGTTCACACAGTACTCCAACGTGCTGCATCAGTGCTTGGGTCAGATCACATTTGGCGAAGCAGACCCTCTCCCTGCCGGTACCGGGCGCTTCATGCAGGCATGGTTCACGATCGATCCGGCGACACCGGATACGTTGATTACCATCGATACTGCTTCGTTTGCGGGGCTACAGGGGACATTCCTGGTGCTGACATCGGTAGACGGAAACCGCCAGGTTGATCCGATCTATCACGCCGGTACGGTGCAGGTCTCTGTCGGGACCGATGTGGACGATACGGATGGATCACAACTCCCGCGCTATTTCGCTCTAAGTCAAAACTATCCAAATCCATTCAACCCGACCACGGTGATCGAATTTGCTCTCCCCCGTGCTTCGGATGTGCGAATTGAGCTCTTTGATATTACCGGTCGGCTGGTGAGAACGCTCGCCGACGGACCGATGGCCGCGGGGACTTACAGTGTGACCTTTGATGGTCGGTCGTCTTCGGGGAACCAGCTCGCGACGGGAGTCTATTTCTATCGCCTGCAAGCTGACAGTTTTGTTGCGACAAAGAAAATGCTGCTGATGAAGTAACTCCGCAGCCAGACATACTCTCCATAAGACCAAAAGCCTCCCGTTCAGGAGGCTTTTGTGTTGGTGGAGGTGATGGCAGTTATTACTGCCGGTGTTTAAATCTGTACCCGTTCACGGCGATCTCGTCGAGCTCTTTCTTCTCGTGTGTCTCGATCTCAGTGACGAAGCGTTGCTGGAGCTTTTCCTTGAGCTTTTCGTGAATCTTCTTCTGTTTGGTCGCTTCAACAAGTCGGGTTCGGCGCACCTCTGCCTCACGCTCCAAGGCGCGCAGAAGCTCAGATCCAGTAATTGTGTCTCGTTTCAGTTTGACCAGATAGCGAGAGGCGATGAGCAACTGGTGAGGTCGAAGCGGTCCGGTCATGCGCTCTCGCTGGGCGTCCATTGTCTGCTGCTTTTCGGCCGAAATGGAAGTCAGTTTATCCTGCTGGATATAAACTTGCTGAAGCGCGACAGCGTGTTCCTTTTGGCGCTGTTTCTCCACATGTTCTTTCATTTTGAGAACCGGTTCGAGCCGATAACGATACTTCTTCACCGCGCATTACCCTTCCATGATCGCGCGCAACTGCGCGACAGCATCCGTATGCGGGACCAGCTCGTAGATACCCTGGCGGAAGAAGGCGTTGAGCTTCTCCATCTTGGAGATAGCGAAATCGATATTTGGGTTGGAGCCTTTGACATAGGCGCCAATATTAATCAGGTCTTCGGCCTCACGATAGGTCGCCAGTGTCTTGCGGACCTTGGCGGCTAGTTGAACGTCCTCTGCGGGGGATACATCTTTCATCAATCGACTGATTGAGTCGAGTACGTCGACCGCTGGATACTGATTAAGCGCCGCAAGGCGGCGAGAGAGAGCGACGTGGCCATCCAGAATTGAGCGGACCGCATCCGAGATAGGTTCGTTGAAGTCGTCGCCTTCTACCAGAACGGTATAAAATCCGGTTATAGAGCCCCTCTCGGCGTTGCCGGCACGTTCGAGCAATGTCGGGAGCATGGCAAAGACGGAAGGCGTGTATCCTTTGGTGGCCGGCGGTTCGCCCACCGCAAGACCGATCTCGCGCTGGGCCATGGCCAATCGGGTGACCGAGTCCATCAGCAGCATGACATCTTTACCTTGATCACGGAAATATTCGGCGATCGCGCTGGCGACCATGGCGCCCTTGATGCGAATGAGCGCAGGCTGGTCTGAAGTAACTGCGACCACGATCGAGCGCTTCATCCCTTCCGCACCGAGGTCTCGTTCGATGAACTCTCGTACTTCACGGCCGCGTTCGCCTACCAGGGCAATGACATTTATGTCAGCGTTTGAGGCACGCGCCATCATACCAAGAGTAACTGATTTTCCGACACCAGATCCGGCAAAGACGCCCATACGTTGACCTTTGCCAATGGTGGTCATCAGGTCGACAACTTTGATGCCCGTATAGAGTGGATCGGCGATGCGACGACGCTGCATCGCTGGGAGAATTTTAGCGACGATTGATCGGGTTGATCGGCAAGCCAGAGGACCCTTATCGTCGATCGGTTGGCCCAGTCCACCAAGGACCCTTCCGACAAGTTCTGGCCCAACTGGTATACGTAGCTGATCGGAGGTCGAAGTTACAATCGCGCCTGGAGTAATGCCGCTGATCGGACCGTACGGCATTAACAGGATGCGGTTGTCGCGAAATCCAACAACTTCCGCCTGCACGGTACTGCCACTCTCACGATTCTCGATATTGCAGAGTCGTCCGATTGAAACGGCTGGACCGGCAGACTCAATGACGAGCCCGACAACCTGGGTAACCTTGCCGAAATGCTTGACAGTGCTGGCGCGGGCTACCCTGTCGGCATACATGTCGTAGGCGACGTAGCTCATGTTTGTTGGACTCCGAGAACAGCATCGGAAATGACCTCAAATTGCGATTCGAGTCGGGCATCAATGTCTCCGGTCGGGGTTTCGATGAAACATCCGCCAAACTTGACGCGCGGATCCGGCTCAAACCGCAGTTCTTTGATAGCTGTCGAGTTCTGCAGGAATCGATCAATATTCTGTTCGAGGATCGGGAGATGATCCGGGTGTACCTTGATGATGAGTCGCGAGCGGTCAACGAGCGTATCGATTATACGTGAGATCATGGTTACGGTGGCTTCCCGATCGACCTCGATCGCGTCGAACGTCACCTTGCGACTGATCTTCATAACCAGATCGAGGACCTTCTCACGCGCTTCTTCCAGCAATACCTCGCGCTGTTGTACGGCATCTTTGATCGCCAGATCGAGTTGCGAGAGAACCTTACGGGCCTCATCTCTTCCCTTTTCGAGTCCCTGCGAGTAGCCCAGTTTCTGTCCGGCCTGGTAAGATTCGTCCTGAATGCGCTCGACAACCTGCTCAAGCTTGTAGACTTCGTTGATAGGAATAAGTCTGGCGCCGTCCGGGTCCGTGATAAAGCTGACCTTTGGGAACAGCGCGGCCAGCTTCTGTTCGGCGCGAGATTCGGATTGCAGGTCGAGCTGTTTCTCGCCGATGAAGATCGCCGGCGCTTCAGTTGAGAAGCGGATGATCTTAGACAATGATTTCTTCCTTGCCGCCGCGACCGGAGATAATGACCTGGCCTTCTTCCTCAAGGCGGCGCACTGTTTCGACGATTCGTCCCTGGGCAGCTTCGACATCCGAAAGTCGGGTCGGTCCCATGAATTCCATTTCTTCTCGGATCATGACGGCGACGCGCTCGGAGACATTACTGAAGATCTTGTTTTTGACCTCTTCGCTGGTCGCTTTGAGGGCGATTGACAGATCTTTCGTTTCCACCTCTTTGAGGACTCGCTGAATGGAGCGGTCATCGAGGAGGATCAGGTCGTCGAAGACGAACATCATATTCTTTATCTCAGCCGCCAGATCGGCGTCTTCCGCCTCAAGCGACTGGAGAATATTCTTCTCTGCGGTTGTGTCTATCAGATTCAGGATCTCAGCAATAGCTTTGGCGCCACCGGAGACACTCAAGTCGCGGGTGCTGGCTGAGCCGAAATGGGCTTCCAGAGTCGCCTCGATCTCTTTCAGGATCTCAGGCGAGATCTTTTCCATGGTCGCTATACGGAGGGCCACCTCCGCCTGCAATTCGGGCGTCAATTCGGAAAGAACAGCCGCCGCCTGCTGGGAGGAAAGCTGTGTCATCACCAGCGCAATAGTCTGGGGATGCTCGTTCTGGAAGAAGCCTGACAGTTGTTTTGGGTCGATATCTTTGAGCAATGAAAAACCACGAGACTTGAAGGATGACTCCAGGCGGTGCATGATCTCACGTGCCTTGTGTGAACCAACCGCCTTCTCCAATATCTGGGAGGCGAAATCGATACCACCTTGGGAGATATACTGCCGGGCCATAAAGATCTGCTGGCATTCCTCGATGACTTTCTCTTCAACTTCAGGCGGTACGTCGCGCAAGTTGGCGATCTCGATCGTCAATTTCTCGAGGTCGGCTTCATTCATCCCCTTGAGGACCAAAGCAGATACCTCGGGGCCAAATGCAACCAGGGCGACCGCCGCCTTTCTGGTAGGTGACATTTCTTCGAACTGCATATTCATCATCCTACTCGATCATCAAGGTCTTGATAACTTTGGCCACTTCATCGGGCCGTTCCTTGGCCGTTTGCTGCATATGGTCAACAAGTCGTGGTTTTCGTTTCTCCAGCACAATCGGAGAGGGTTCTTCTTCATCCGCGATCCCTTCCACTCCGGGTGACTGGCGGGGCCGGTTTGCCGGGTGCGGAGCCATCATGTTCCCCAATCCACTGAAGAGGCGCTTGATCTTCCCTTTCAAGTAGAAGAAGGCGAAGATCGCGAGCAGAACCAGGCCAACCTTCTTGCCAATATCCCAGTAGAAGTCGCGCTGGTACATAGTATCAAGCTGTTCCTGCTCCATCTGGAATTCCTGACGGTCGAATGGAATGTTGAACATCTCGATCTGGTCGCTACGTTGCTGCTGGAAACCGACCGCGTTGCGGACAACGGCCGCCAGCTTGTCGAGTTCATCCTGGGAGCGCGGTTGATAGACCGGTGCGCCTTCACCAGTGCCACCTTCGGGCACCTGGTAGGTGCCGTCCACCATGACGGCGACCGAGAGGCGGTCGATCGTTCCGACCGCGTTGATGATATGCTCGACCGTCTTGTTTATCTCATAATTGGTGACGATGGTCTCCGAGTTTTCCTGCTGATTGCTTTCGTTGGGTGGTTCCGCTTTGTCAGTCGAAGCATTGGTGTTTTTGGTCCGTTCTTCGCTCCGGATCACCGGCGCGTTCGGGTCGTAGGTTTCCGCGGTCTTTTCAACCTGCTGGAAATTCAGATCGGCCGTGACGCGGACGATAGCTTTGCCGTTGCCCAAAACGCCGTCCAACATAGACTGCGCTTTGTCTTGCAGATACGACTCGACACTCTGTCGCACCTCAAGTTGAGATGTGGAAAGCCCCGCCAACGGGTCAGACTTACGGCCGCCAGACATCAGGTTTCCTTCGTAGTCAACTATCGTGATGTTTTCCGGGCTAAGTCCCTCCACAGAGGACGCGACGAGGTGGGAGATCCCAGCGATCTGGGGCCGAGCCAACTGCGAGTGCCCTTTGAGCTTGAGGAGCACTGAGGCTGTTGCCTCTTTCTTATCTTCTCTGAACAGGCGGTCTTTGGGAATAACGATATGTACGCGGGCGGCCTGGACCTCAGACAATTGCATGATCGTCCGAGTCAGCTCCCCTTCCAAAGCTCGTCGGAAATTGAGATTCTGGAGGAAGTCGGTCATCCCGAGGTTGTTTTTGTCAAAGATGGAATAACCTATCGACCCGGCGCGCGGGAGTCCCTCGGCGGCCAGCGAAATACGAGTCTTGTAGACATCGTCAGCAGGGATCTCGATTGATTTCCCGCCATCGGCCAACTTGTAGGGGATCTTATTATCATTGAGATAATTGATCACCTCGCCGGCTTCGCTCTCTTCGAGGTTGGAATACAATCGGGAGTAGGTGACGTTGTTCACCCATCCGATCAGGAGGACAGCTCCGACAATGGTCCCGGCGACGATGCCGAACAGCATCATCACCTGGCTCGGAGTCATCCGTCCGACCACGCCGGAGAAGTTCTTAAAAATGTCCTTAAAGCTTCCCATACTCAATCCTATGTGTCGATCATGGCCGGCCATCCATAGCCGGGCCGAAGGTTCCTGGCCTTACATTGGCATTCGCATGATCTCGTTATATGCGTTGATCAGCTTATTTCGAATCTCCAGGGTCAAGTCGAGGGCAAGTCCGGCCTGCTCCGCCTTGATCATCACATCGTGCAATTCAACCGGTTCGCCAGCCAAAAGCGCTTCCTGCGCGGCTCCCGCCTGTCGCTGCAGATCATTCACAGAATTGATCGCATTGGACAGGAGGTCGCCGAAATTCGGCTGCTCGACCGTCGAATTGCCCAGGGGTGATCCAAGCGGATTTGCCTGACCGTCGGGCGGCGTGACCTGTTCAAGGATCACACGGCCGCCCGGCGGTTCGATCAGGCCAGGAACAACACGACTGGAGTTGGAGATAATTGAACTCATATCAGACTTTCACATCGATAAGTTGGCCGAGGCCGCTCTCTACTTTTTCGCCATCCACCCGGCCGAAGCGGCCGGTTTCCTTGAAGCGCGCGAAGACCAGTTCAAGGGCGCGACGTTCTTCGGTCGACAGCGTTTCAGCGTAGTCGCCGGATTTGGCTTTAACCGAGACGGTCGACGCGAGCGACGCATTCTTTGGTTCGATCGAGACCGAGGCCGCTTCATCGCGGTATGGCACTCCGGCGGTATTCTCATCCCGCTTGGGCACCTGTTGATACGATTGGATCCCGACTGGATTGATCTTCATCCTTGTTTACCTCACACCTCTATATATCCAAAGCATCTTTGACCATTTTTTTGGACGCCGCGATAGCCGTCGTGTTGGCTTCGTACGCGCGGCTCGCCACCATCATATCGACCATCTCGGTGATGATGTCGATATCCGGCAATTTGACATATCCCTCTTCATCCGCTTCCGGATGGGTAGGATCATAGATCAGCTTGAAGGCATCTTTCTGCTCGACCTGTCTCCCCTCCACAGAGGCGAGTTCGGTCTCTTGTTTCGTCTTTATCGATTTTCCGAGCTTGTGTTCCGGATGAGTTCGAGCCAGAGGCGTATCCGCCTGTCGCAAGAAAGAATCGAAGTTCCCCGGCTCTTTGGCTTCCCTGACCAGGAGTCGTTTCCGCTGATACGGGCCGCCATCGGCGGTCTTGGTCGTTTCAGCGTTCGCCAGATTCTCGGCGACGATGTTCATCTTCTTGCGCTGGATAGTCAGCCCTTTGGCTGATAACTGGATCGCGTGCAGTATTCCGGCCATTGCTCTATCCTTACTTGCTGGTTATCGCGTTACGCATTGAGTCGAATTTTCTCTTCAGCAGTTCAGCTCCGATCGTGAACTGCAATTCATTCTGTGCCAGGTTGGCGACCTCTTCATCGATATCAACTGAATTGACCTCGCCATCCTGGATCTTTTCCATTCCGATCCGTGGCGGCTTGGCTTTGTGCTCGCCAAGCGGAATGTGATACTGGTTAGTGAGTGTACCGGACAAATGGTTGGTCTGGCCAGTCAGGCGCTGGTATTCGCGCTCGAAGTCCATACCCTGTGCTTCGTAACCGGGGGTGGCGGCATTTGCCATATTGCCGGAAATCAGCTTCTGGCGAAATGACCCCAGATCCAGATACTTCGCGAAGTTGGGCACGCCCATCTTGGTGAAGAGGAATTTTGACAATCCGTTTTCCATTATGCACTCATAGCCGTATGTTTCCGACGTTGTCAATTGCAAGGCCGGTGCCAAAAGCGCCAAAAATGGTTATGTGCGTTGATTACTAAGGAGTTGCGGTGCGAATGCTGTCGAGTTGTTGCCAATTGAGCGGGGCTTGAGGGAAATCGTTTCCGGCTGGAGCGGGAATTACTTGCTGGGCGGTGGTAAGGGTGTCGGTCTTTGGCTTCTCGCCATAGTAGTATTCTGAAGATGGCTCCTGGATGGTCAGTTCCATCGTCAAAATGACAATATCAACGCGCCGGTTTTGCGCCCGGTTTTCGATAGAGTTGTTGGGGCTGATCGGACGGTACTCGCCATAGCCAAGCGCGGAGATGCGATCTGGCGCGATACCGTGGAGTCCGGTCAAATAGCGTACGACCGCCGTGGCTCGCGCCGAAGATAGCTCCCAGTTGGATGGGTAAACAATAGTGTTGATCGGCCGGTCATCGGTATGACCTTCTATCCGAACATGGTTAGGCAGCGGACGGACCTTGTCAGCGATCAGGTCAAGTATTTCCAGCGCCCGTGGCTTTAGATCGGCGGAAGCCTCGCCAAACAGCGCCGATTCCATAATATGCACGACCAGGCCGCGTTCGGTCAGTTCTGATTTTATTTCCCCCTGGCGATTGATCTCTTTGAACCGTTCTTCGATCTGCTGCTGGATCATCTTCAGATTGCCAAGTTGCAGCAGACCGTGTCCGGTCTTGCGCGACTCGGTTTCGTTCTTGATGATCTGGTCACCGCCCTTGAGCACGCCATTCAATGCCTCAGCCATCTTACCGAATTTCTTCGCGTCGACCCGCGACATTGAATACATGACGACAAAAAACGCCAGCAGGAGCGTGATCAGGTCGGCATAGGTCAGGAGCCACCGCTCGAGGTTCTCGTGATCGCCGCTGGAGCGTCGACGTTTCGGCACGACTACTCCTCCAGATCGCGATGTTTGGGAGAGATGAAAGCAAGCAGGCGCGTGCGGATATTGCGGGGATTCTCACCGGATTGTATCGCGGCCATACCTTCCACTACCAGTTCCAGATGGACCATCTCCTCTTCGTGCCGGAGTCTTAGTTTATCGGAGACGGGCAGGAAAAAGAGGTTGGCCAAGCCGACTCCCCAGAGAGTGGCGATGAAGGCGGCCGCAATCGAGGTTGCCATCTTCGAAGCATCGGAGGTATTACCGAGTGTATGGATAAGGCCGAGAACTGTACCCAAGATACCCAAGGTCGGAGCGAATCCACCCGCTTTCTGGAAAAACGCGATCCCCTTTTTGTGTCGCTCTTCCATGTAGGCGATCTCGGTTTCCAGTATCTCGCGCAACGCAGTTACCTCGGTACCATCAACCACCAGCTGCAGAGCTTTGCGGAAGAACGGGTCGGAGAAATCTTTGATATGGGCATCGAGGCCAAGTATCCCCTCGCGACGAGCCTTCTCCGCAAGACGGACGATGGTGTCTATAGAGTCAGTCAGACGATGCGTTCGGCCGGAAAACGCGAGTTTCAGGTAATTCGGAACCTGAACAACCGTACCGAAAGAAGTGGTGACAATTGTCGCGCCGAGAGTTCCGCCAATAACGATTAGCATGGGCGGAAACAGAAAGATGGCATCAAGATGCCCACCTTCCATAACGAATGAACCGACAACTGCGCCAAAGGCCAGAACGAGCCCAATTATTGTAGCGAGATCCATAGTAGTCGTTTACCGAACGGGATTGGCGGGCGGAATTGCCCGTCGAACACCGGTCTCTTACACTATCGGCAGAATCTGCTCAAATGTTTATCAGGCAAATGGTTCCGCCCCAAAGAAAAAGGGCCCGCGAAGGCGAGCCCTGTATGTCCATTAGCAGTTTTGGGTCAGTTGGTTTGCTCCATCTGGTACTCGGCCAACTTGTTGCGGATAGTACGGGTGGTTATACCAAGTGCCTCAGCGGCCTTGGTCTTGTTCCCGTTGAACTTCTCCAGGGTCTTGAGAATCAGGTATTTGCTCCCCTCCTCCAGCTTCATCGGGACTTTTAACGGAGGGAGGTCGTCGGCCACGGGACCAAGGGCAAGTTCAGTCGGGAAATCGTCGTCGGTCAGAATGTCCGACTTACACGTCACCACCGCGCGCTCCAACATGTTTTCCAGTTCGCGGACGTTGCCGGGCCAGTGGTACCGGAGGAACATCCGCATCACCGATTCATCTATCCTAGTTATGCCTCGGCCATTCTCGTCATTGTATTTCTCAATGAAATGCTGGGTCAACGCCGGGATATCCTCTTTGCGGTCGGCCAGTGGCGGCAGATAGATCGGAATAACGTTCAGGCGATAGAACAGATCTTCGCGGAAAAGACCCTGCGAGATATACTCTTTGAGATTGCGGTTCGAGGTGGCAATGATCCGGACATCGACAGAGATCGTCTGGCTCGAACCAACTCGTTCAAATTCGCGCTCCTGGATGACGCGAAGCAGCTTGCTCTGCAGATTCAACGGCATCTCGGATATTTCATCCAGCAACAGAGTGCCGCCATCGGCCAGTTCAAAACGGCCACGATTGGTCTTTTTGGCGTCAGTAAATGCTCCCTTTTCGTATCCAAACAGTTCCGCTTCGACCAGGTTTTCTGGCAAGGCGGCACAATTCAGCTTGATGAACGGGTTTTGCGCCCGATTCGACGCGTAGTGAATGGCCCGTGCCACCATCTCCTTACCCGTACCCGAGGCACCGGTGATCATGACGGTCGAGCGCGCATTGGCGACCGACTGGATGAGGTCGAAGATCTCTTTCATGATCTTTGATTTGCCGATGATGTTCTGGAATTTGTGAGCCAGATCCGCCTGCATGATCTTATTCTGGGAGCGGAGTTCCAGCACCTCGGTCACTCGCGACAAGATGTGTTCAAGTGCTTCGGGCGAGACCGGCTTGAGCAGGAAGTCATACGCTCCAAGCTTGATCGCTTTGACTGCTGTCTCCACAGTGCCGTAAGCGGTCATCATGATGGCAGTCGTGTCGGGTGAGATCGTTTTGATCTGGTGAAGCAAGGTGAGGCCGTCCATCTCCCGCATCTTGAGGTCGGTCAGCACGATATCAAACGTCTGTGCTTTGAACCGATTGATCGCTTCTTCGCCGGAAAAGGCGGAGACGCAGTTGTAGCCGGCGCGGGTCAATGTTTCGGTTAAGAACTCATTCACCAATTTATCATCATCCACGATCAGTACAGAATACTTCATTCTGAGTGCTCCATGTCAACGTGGTCAATCTTCGCGGGAATAACGAACGTAAAGCGAGCGCCTCCGGAGGGGTGATTATCAGCGATGATCTCGCCCCCGTGCGCCTTGGCTATTTTCCAACTCACCGCCAATCCGAGCCCGGTGCCGGTGCTCTTGGTGGTGAAGAAAGGGGAGAATATCTTGTCAACGACTTGTGGATTAATGCCGGGACCGGAATCCTGTACGATGGTCTCGATGACTGATTCAGTGTGTCCTAACAGCAGCTTGTCAGCGTATTTTTCGGCTGAGTCTTTGATCGACAGGCGGCGGGTGGTAATGGAGATGGTTCCCTTTTCGCCACAAGCTTCCAACGCATTGGTCAGCAAGTTGAAGAGGAGTTGCCGCACCAGCATTGGATCAATATGCGCCTTGGCGGCATAGCTGCTGGCATCAGGAGTCAGATCGAGTGTGACTTGACGGAGCCGCTCGCCATTATCGAACCGGAACTGGTCAAGCGACCGCTGGACGAACTCGGTGAAGGTGACGTCCTCTTTGTTGACCTCTTCGAATCGCGTATAATTCAGCAATGTGGTCACGGTGCGGTTTAGGCTCTCGACACCCGCGATGATTTTGTCAGCAAGCTTCTGCTTGGGATCATCAATATTCAGGTCACGCTTGAGAAGCGCCGCAAATCCGCCAATGCCGGCCAGCGGGTTGCGAACCTCGTGCGCTATGGTCGCAGCCATCTCGCCCAAAGCGGCCAAAGTAGTCAAGCGATTAAGTTCCTGTTCGATCCGCTTAACCCGCGTCAAATCCTGAAAGACCTCGACGGCGCCGACCGACCTTCCTGAGTCATCTTTGAGCAAGGCAGTAGAAACCGAGACCGAAAGCTTGGTTCCACCTGGCAACTCGACATGTTTTTCGACCGAGTCAACCGTTTTACCGCTTTCGGCCGCACGGAGCGCATTGGCGTTTACGGGAGTGCCAGGTGGCAGTACCTCGCGATATGGTTTGCCCATCGCCTGTTTTGCGGAAATACCCAACAGGTGCGACGCGGCCGGGTTGAACTGTGTGATGCGTCCATGCTGGTCGACTGCGATTATGCCGACCGAAACAGAAGTCAGGATCCTATGCAAGAATTCTGAGACGGCCAGGTTCTGCTGGGTCATCGCAGCCAGCTTTTGATTTGTGGCGGTCAGTTCGGCATTCTGGTTGGTGAACTCGTCTTTGAGTTCGAGATACTGACGCTGCAGGCTGTTAATGATACGGGTAAACGACGCATACGATTCGGTAAACCGATGCAGTTCATCCGATTCGAGCGTCACAGGTGAGGCTGCGTCTCTGATCTCGTCCATGAGCATGCGTTCCTTCAAGCTAGCCGGAAGGGTAGCCGTGGATGCCCGTAGATTCAACAAAAACTTTAACTTAGAAGTAGCTGGTGATCTCGGCGGCAACCGATTCGATAGGGGCGATATGGTCCGCGACGCCGGCCTCGATGACCGCCCTAGGCATACCATAGACAACGCAAGTCTGCTCGTTCTGGGCGATAACCACCCCGCCTTTGGACTTGATCAGTCGAACGCCCTGAATGCCGTTATTTCCCATGCCGGTCAGGATAACGCCCATTGTCTGGGCGCCGTATGTCTCGGCAACCGAGTTTAGCATGACATCCACGCACGGCTTGTAGAGAGTAGTGGCTGGCTCGTCAGAGACACTGGCAAAAACCTGTCCACCCCGACGCCTTACCGTCAGGTGCCGTCCGCCGGGCGCGATGAGTACCACTCCGGCTTCGATCCGATCTCCATCTTGTGCCTCCCGGACACTCAGAGTGGATACGGTGTTCAATCGTTCGGCCAGTGATTTGGTGAACATTGGCGGCATATGCTGCGCGACCACCACACCGACTGGCAGGTTTCTGGGCAGTTTTGCTATAACAGACTGGAGCGCAGGTGGCCCGCCAGTAGATGAACCGATCGCCACGAGGCCGATCTGGTGCTGGCGCTTTTTGATGGGAACTTGGATTGGCGTAGAAGTGATGACTTTAGAGGTTGGATTAGCTTCTACCCCGCCTTTCCCAATCTGTGAGAACTGGCGCTGACGATAGCGCGAAATAAGGATATGTTTGCGCCTTGCAATATCCTTGATCTTCGCGATAAGGTCTTCCTTGATCTTTACAATATCAAGACTGACGTAGGACATTTGCTTAGGGATGAAATCTACCGCACCAAGATCCAACGCTTCCAGCGTTGCTTGCGCTCCCGCGGTCGTCAGTGAGGAAACCATCATAACCGGGACGGGATTCTTCAGCATGATCTCGCGCAGCGCGGCGAGACCATCCATCCGCGGCATTTCGATATCCATGGTGACCAGGTCGGGCTTGAGCAGCCGGACTTTCTCGACCCCTTCTTCCCCGTCGCGAGCGGTCCCAATGACTTTGAGTAGGGGGTCTGATTCAAGCATCATGGTAATGGCTTTCCGCATGAACGCGGAATCATCCACTACCAGGATTCGAATGCAGGGGCTGAGCGCCTCGGTCGCCATGGGAGCCCTACCTAAGCGTTCTTCTTTGCCAGACTGAACAAGCCGATCAGGTCAATGATCAGCCGGATACGCCCATCTCCCAGAATGGTTGCGCCGGCGACACCTTCAGTCGTTCCGAGATAAGAACCGAGAGACTTGATGACCACCTCTTCCTGACCGAGGAAACGATCCATGTTGATGCCGAGCTTCTGGTCCGCTAATCCAACCACCACTATGTAGGGTTTTTCGGCCAACACCAGATTGCCCTTTGCTCGTCCAAGTGTCTGTCCGAGATTGACGATCGGAATTATCTCGTCGCGAAGCCGGAGTACCGGTCGGCGGTTGATATAGCTGACATCGGACTGCGCGGTCTTGACCGTTTCGACGACGGAGGACAGCGGCAAAATGTAGATCTCTTTGTCCGACTCGATCAGCAAACCCTGTAAGATCGCCAGGGTCAGCGGAAGCTTGATAGTGATCGTAGTACCCTGGTCGAGCTTTGAATCCAGCTCGATCATGCCATTGAGTTTCTCGATATTGGTGCGTACCACATCCATCCCGACGCCGCGTCCGGAAACATCCGACACAACTTTGGCGGTCGAAAGTCCCGCCTCGAATATGTACCGGAAGACTTCTTTGTCGGGGAGTTTGTCAACTTCGGCGCGTGTGGCCAGACCACGCTCAACAGCTTTGTCGCGAATGGCGACGACATCAAGCCCCTTGCCGTCGTCTTTAATGCGGATGACGATATTCGAGCCTTCCTGACAGGCCGCCAGCGAGACTGTTCCTTTGGCTGGTTTACCCTTGGCAACACGGACATCCGGCATTTCTATGCCGTGGTCGCACGAGTTGCGGATAATGTGAACCAGCGGATCGCCAATCTCTTCAATGACCGATTTGTCGAGTTCGGTCTCTTCACCGGACATGAGCAATTCGATCTGCTTGCCATTGTCACGTGTCAGGTCGCGAACCAACCGGGGGAACTTGCTGAAGACCTTGCCAACCGGCTGCATGCGCATTTTCATTACGGCCATCTGCAATTCGGTTGTGATGTAGTTGAGCGAAGCCGCCGCCTGATTTAATTGCTCAGCATGCTGCGAGTTGCTATCCTCGGCGGCCACTTTGCCTACAGTCTGGACCAGAGCATTACGGCCAAGGACCAGTTCTCCCATCAGGTTCATCAGAGAGTCAAGTCGATCGACATCCACGCGAATGGTCTGATCACCCGCGGTCTTCTTGCCATCTGCCGATGGCTTCTTCACGGTCGTCTTCGCATTCGCTCCATCGGCAACAGCCGCGGAGGCAGTCGCTAACGGCGTAGGCGGAACCTGCGGAGTCGACTGCAACGCTTCGGTCACGGTGATCGGTTCCCGCGCCAGATCGGCAAGCGGCGCCGGTTGGATAACCACAGGCGTCTCGACTGCAACTTCGGAAGTACGGGCCTGACCTTCCTGGGCCGCAACCAATTTGGCGATCAATCCTTCGATCTCGACCTCTTCGAAATTTGACTCGTGGACATTGGCGATGAGTACTTTGAGCATGTCCAGAGATTCCAGAAGGAGATCCATTATGGAAGGAGTGACGACCATCTCCGCCTTGCGGAGCTTGTTCAGCACGTCTTCCATCTTGTGAGTCAGGCTGGTAACCTGCTCGAATCCGAGGAAACTCGAAGTTCCTTTAATGGTATGTGCGGCCCGAAATATCTCGTTGAGCAAGTCGAGATCGTTCGGCGTTGCTTCCAGCTTTACCAGATTGGTGTCGAGCGAGTGCAGCAGTTCATCAGCTTCGACCAAAAAGTCGTCGATGATCTCCTTCATCTCGTCGAGGTCAATGTCGTTCGCCATAGCCCGGTTCCTATTTCTTCTTGGTCGCCAAGAACAGATTGTCGATATCCGACTGTTTGGCGTGGTTGTCCTTCATTTCGGCGTGGGGATCGTACGCACGTTCCTTGTGAGCCCGCGGTGGCGCCATGGTCCCCCGGAACTCCTCCCCACCGATGATCTGCAGGATAGTTTGTAGCTTGGTTTCGATGTCCTCGAGCAGCGCCGCGGCGTGGTCCATCTGCTGAGAAGTGATATCCTGGAACTGCAGCGTGTTCATGATGGTGAACGCGTCGTTCAGAGTAGTATTGGCCTTGCCGCTCAGATCCTTAGCCAGGCCCGAAATAGGTGCATGGTCGCCGGTGGCCGCGAGTTGGCTTATTTGGCCAAGACCCGCAATAACCTGTTCCTCGCGCTGGGTGATCTGCTCGATCATGTCAAGCATCCGATGCGCGGCGGCCTCGGTCTGTTCGGTGATCTTATCCAGTTGGTCGGTTGCCTGGGGGACCTTATCCCGCGATTCAACCAGAGGGTTTTTGAGGCGATGAAAGTTCTCTATCAATCCGCAGACCGACAGGGTCAGTTCCTGGAGTTCTTCCTGAATGCGAAATTGAAGGTCGTTTGAGTTCGTCATTGCTTGTTGCCTGCCTTCCGTTGTGTCAACCGGCCAGGATCTGGTCGATCTTGGCTTTGAGGGTTTCCGGTGTGAACGGCTTCACGATGTAGTTGTTCACCCCGGCTTTCATAGCTTCCACGATATCCTCTTTGACGGATCGCGTGGTTACCATAAGGACTGGAAGGTTTTTGAATTCATCCGTCGACCGTATCTGCGTGACAAACGTCAGGCCGTCCATTTCCGGCATATTCCAGTCGGTGATGACGAAATTGACCTGCTCGACTTTCATCTTGGCAAGAGCGTCCTTGCCGTCGGAAGCCTCAATGACGTTTTCAAAGCCAGCCCGCTTCAGGGTATTGATGATGATCCGGCGCATGGTCGGACTATCATCGACCGCAATGATCTTTAGGTCAGACATACTCGCTCCTCTTAGGCGGGTGCCCCCGCACGCGTCTGTAGTACTTTGCTCACTTCGTTCAGGAGAATCGATGATTTGAATGGCTTGACCAGATAGGCTGTCGCCCCTACGGTAAGCCCACGCTCACGGTCATCATCGCCTCCTTCCGAAGATAGAATGATGATCGGAGTCTGGCGATACTGCGGATTCTGGCGCAATGTCGCGATCAGGCTGTATCCATCCAGGTTTGGCATATTCAGGTCGGTAATGACCAGATGCACTTCCTCGGTCAACCGCGAAATCTTCTCAAGAGCATCCATCCCGTCGCAGGCGGTTATGACATTGTAGCCGCCGTTGCGCAGGGAGAAGCTGACGAACTTCACGATCGTCGGAGAGTCATCGACCACCAGAATTGTCTGGTTCATGATCCTGCCCTCAATCCCTCTTATTTCTTGACCGCTATCGGTTTTATCTTACTCAGCAGATCCATCGCCCTGACGGCTCCTGAAGCTGCCGAACTAGTATTCGTTGCCGACTGAGGCGTTACTGTCTCCAGACGGACTGGCGTGATTGTCGCTTCCTTCTGGTAAACCAGCGCATTCTTGAAATACACTAGCTTGAAAGCCTTTGAAACGCCGTGCAGCGTTTCGGCGTGACCTATATAGAAGTAGCCGCCCGGTCTAAGCGCGTTGTAAAAGCCGCGGACCAGTTGTTTTTTTACTTCTTCAGTGAAGTAGATCATCACGTTCCGGCAAAAGATCGCGTCCATATTGGAGACCACCGATATTTTCCGCGGATCGTTGAGATTCATGTGTGAGAACTTCACCAGCGCCTGAACCTCGGGCTTGACACGATACGAATCGCCATCCTTGGTGAAGTATCTGGCCAGGAGTTCAGGTTTGATATTGCGCAGGGTAATGCCGCTGTATTCGCCCTGGCGTGCCTTCTGCAGGACCTGTTCGGAGATATCGTTGGCGACGATCTCGACATTCCAGCCCGCGAGCGATTTGAGACACTCGAGCACGATCACCGCAAGCGTATATGGTTCTTCTCCCGTCGAACATCCGGCCGACCAAATGCGCAGCGATTTCGGCCCACGCTCTTTCAACTTTTCCTCGACCAGCAATGGCAAAACTTCGTCGGAGAAAGAGAGTAATTGAGGTTCGTTCCGGAAGAAACTGGTCTCGTTGGTAGTGACCAGATCCATGAGCTTATTAAACTCTCGCAGAGAGAGGTCGTATTTGACGTGGTAAAAATAGTCGCGAACAGTTTTGATCTGCAACTCGGCCATCCGTTTGGCCAGACGATTGCGAACCAAATACATCTTATTTTCAGCGAAGTAAATGCCGCTTTTCTCAAGGATGAAGTCGCGGATCATTACGAACTCATCCGTCGTCATCTCCAGTTCGACGTCATTGCTTACCAGCATAGATACCTCGCGCGCAGCCCCTTTTTATCATCTTATTTCTGCGTCTCTTTCACCGCAGCCTCTAGCGTTTTGTACAGCTGGTTGATATTGAACGGTTTGATTATGTAGTCAAACACCCTGCTGCGCAGTGCTCCCACCGCGCTATCCACGGATGGAAATCCAGTCATGATAACGACAGGGATGTCCGGATGATGCTGTCTCAGTTCGCCGACCAGTGTCATGCCATCCATTTCGGGCATGCGAACATCGGTCAGGACGATATCGATAGGTCTGTTCTTCATCACTTGCAGTGCCTTCTCGCCATTTTCGGCAACGGCGATGGACCAGCCTTGACCAGTGAAGAAGTCGTACAGCAAGTCACGGATCAACAATTCATCGTCGACGACCAATAGTGAAGGCTGATGGCTCATTTCCTTCCCCCCAGAGTAGTGACAGCCTGATTGACCGCGGCCACCAGATCCTGGTTACGTTCTTTGCGCAGACGCTCGAGCGCCGGCAGAGCCCGCGTCTCACCCAAAAGGGCAAGCGCTTTGGCCGTCGCTATTTTGATGATATCCTGCGGATCATCAAGAAAAGGCAGGAGGTAGTCGGCGTTGGCCGCGACACCAAGATCGGCGATGGCAGTGATAGTGTGGTAACGCACCCAAACATCTGGATCATCCAATAGGAATTTGATATGGTTTATTGCGCGCTCCTGCTCCAGTGCGATGAGCGCGGTGACCGCCGCCTTGCGAACGGCAGAATTCTCATCGTTGAGCGCCAGTACGATCGGTTCTACACTTCCTATCTGGCCGATGCGCGAGAGCGAAGAGATCGCGGACTTGCGGATCATTGGGTCAGGGTGGTTCGAAGCGCGCAACAGCGGTTCGACGACTTCAGCCTCGCCGATCCATCCGAGAGCGGTCACCGCAAGGCGCTGTCTGTCGATATCGGGATGATAGAGGTCGGCCGTAAATTTGGCGACCACTTTGGCTCCACCAATGATGATAAGCGCGCCGACAGCGGCCTCACGGACATCGTTATACTTGTCTTCCAGGCCGCTCATGATGAACTCGACATCGGACTCACCGGCGAGCCAACCGATCGCGGCATAGCCGGCCGCGCGAACGTGACCGTTAGCATCGTGGGTCAGGCGCTTTAGCGCGGGTAGCGCGGAGTTGTTGCCGGAGATGCCGAGCAAGTGGGCGACCTTCTGGCGTACTTCCGGGTCCTGATCTTCCACAACTCGCAGCAGATCCGCGGTGACTTCGGCCGTAGGACATTGCTTGAGCAGATCCAACAGCCTGATCTTGGTTTCTTTTTCAGCCGACAGCAATTTTTCGACTATGAGCGGTACTGCGGGCGCACCAATCTCGGAGAGAACATCGGAGACGCGTCGGAATTTATCGTCATCAACGTATTCGATGACGTTAAGTAGACTGCGTATGACATCAGAGCCATACCAGTGGGAAAGGCGCTTGAGAGTGAATTCGGTAAGGTCGCGGTTGCCGCGCTTGATCCCATCGAATAGAAACGTTGTGAAGCGGTCCAGAGGGAGGTCGCAGCCGATGCAGCCATCATTGCGCACGCTTATCGTGATGATAGCGTTTAGGCAAGTTTCAGCGATGGTCGGGTCCGGTTGGGAAAGATACGGCTGTAATTGCTGAACCGACTCTGGTCTGCCGATTGCGCCGATTGCTTCCATCGCCGAGTACAGGACAACCGGGTCATCGGCCTTTAGTGACTGATAGAGGTATTGGAGCGCGGATGGGTCGCCGATCTTACCCAGTGCTTCGATCGATTGCAGGCGCACATCGTCGATCTTGTCTCCCGCGGCGATCAGGTGTGGCACGGCTTTGGGCGAGCCGATCTCTCCCAGTGCCTCGGCGGAGGAACACACGACATTGTTACACTCATCCCAGAGCTTGCGGCAGAGCGGCTCGACTGCCTGCTCGTCCTTGATAAGTCCGAGGATATCGACAACGAATTTGCGGACATCGGCGTCTTCGTCATCGAGATGATCGATCAACGAAGGAACGGCCTCTGAGCCGATCCGTACAAGTATCTCGGAGGCGAGGTTGCGCGTTCCAATATCAGGATGGGCCAGGAACCGACAGAGCAGTTCAGACGCGGTCCTCCCCTTGATCTCGATCAGGAAATCAGCGGCCAGTTCGCGGATGCCGAGATCGGCATCCTCGATTGCCAGCACCAATCCAGCCACCGCCTCATCTTCGCGATACCGACCCAATTCCTTGACAGCGGCTTCCCGTTCAAAGAAGTCGGGCGACTGAAGTCGAGACAGCAGTTCCCCAATTGTTTCAACCACGTGACTCATGTCGCTACCCCTTGAGTTATCTGACCTGACAATTAGCGAGTGCCGACGGCCTGGAACGATGCCAGCGCCTCGTCTTCGGTCTGGTAGATCTCGAAGATGTGCGACAATTGGGTGATGTCGAAGATCTCCTGGACGTAGCTGGCCAGATTGGACAGGGTTAAACGTCCCTTAGTTAGTCTGACTTCTTTCATGATCGAAACCAACGCACCGAGACCGGAGCTGTTGATGAACTCGACCTGGGCAAGATTCAGGTGGATGGTCGTTTCATTCTTGGCCAGAAGCTTTTTGACCTGCTCTTTGAGCGAACTGCCGCTGGCGAGGTCGAGACGCCCGGTCAACTGAACGACCGTCACCGGGCCTTTTTCACGTACTATCATCTCCATGCTGTCCTCCGCATGTATTTATGAAGTTGTCTGCACTTTATGTCGCGCAATCGTAATGGTCACCCTGAGCCCCCCAGTGGTATGCTGCGAGTATTCGACGGAATCGGCAAAGTGCCCGATCAGATCGACCCCTCGACCGCCTTCAGCCAGCAGACCTCTTGGTTTCCGAGCCCGGAGTTTATCCAAGCCGCCTTGTCCTTCGTCGAGGATATCGGCACAGATCGAGGTTTCCTTAACGTCAAGTCCGACTACAACTTGTTTCGATGGGTCGCTCTGGTTGCCGTGGACCATAGCGTTGTTAAACGCTTCTGAGACTGCAAGTAAGAACCCTCGGCATTCGGCCAGGGGGACCCCGCTTTCTTTGAGCGCCGCTTCAAAGTCGTCGAGCATCCGCTCTTCTGATTCGAGGCGGGTTGGATAACGATAAGAATAGTGGGGCATAGGTCAGTTCACCTTCACCTGCAACAGCGTGAAATCGTCGTGAGAATCTTCCAGCGTTCCTTCAGAGAACCGATCGACCCATTCCTTTACACGCAGACAGAACTCCTTTGGGGGAAGATCGATCTCCGCGGTCAACACCTGTTCGGCGCGCTCGCGACCAAACAATTGACCTGAAGCGTCCTCTGCTTCGGTCAGACCATCGGTGAAGAGAAACAGGCGATCGTCCTTGTGGAGCGGGCGATCTTCTTCTTTGAATCGTATGCCCGGAAATTGGCCAATGATCGGTCCACCGGCCGAGAGTGATTCTATCGATTGAGTTTCTTCATTCCAGAACAATCCCGGTAAGTGGCCTGCGTTGCAGTAGCTCAAACGCATGCCGACGAGATCGAATTTGCAGAAGAAGAGGGTCACGAACATTTCGCGGTCCTTGATGATCCCCTGTCCCAGCAGATCGTTGACGCGCCCGGCAAGGGACGAAACAGATATCTGGGGATCGGACTCAATGATCGTTTTGACAATACCTGAGCAGGCGGACATTACCAACGCGGCAGGAACGCCTTTGTTGGAAACGTCTCCTATCAGAACATAAAACGTATGGTCAGATACTTTGAGTACATCGTAGAAATCGCCGCTGACATCTCGCGCCGGGAAATAAGCCGCCCCGATTTCGACACCGGGAGTTTCATCCAGCGTCTGCGGAAGTATCGTTTCCTGCACCTGTTTGGCGATGGCGATCTCCTGCTGGATCTTCTGCCGCTGCAGCCGTTCCTTCATCAGGAGCGTGTTGTCGATGGCGACGGCGACAAACCGCAGAAGCATCTCCAGAACTTCCTGGTCATCGTTTGAGAAATTGCCGCCATCAGTCTTGTTGAACATGACCAACAGACCATGGCAGCGCTCCGATGTCTGAATGGGTAATGCGACGACGGTATTAAGGGTGATCCCTTCTTCAGACTTAATCCCCAGGTCAGCGAGAACGATAGTCTCGCGATGCTCCAGACAGTAGGTGGCGAGATCTTTGCCGTCCTGATACATCAGCGCACGAACGAACTCTTCGCTGACTCCCCAGCAGACTTTGTTGGTGACCTTGCCTGATTCGGTCAGCATTATCATGCCGACCTCTCCCCCGACCAGCCCCATCGCCATATCCATGACGACAGACAATACTGCCCCTGTCTCATGAATAGATGTGATGACCGCCCCCATGGTGGCAAGATCGCGAAGTTGTGCTTTGCGATACTCAAGACGTGCTTCCAGATCTTCGATCTGGGTAGTCAGGTTGGTTTCGGACAGCATAGATGCTGTATCGGCATCGACGCGTGGAAGTTAAGGTCGGATGGGGAGATAAGCGGAAAAGAGGAGCCTATTTGCGACGAAACTTGAGTCGGATCGGAACACCTTCGAACCCATATTTCGACCGAAGCTGATTGGAGAGATAGGCGATATATCCCTTATCTATCAGTTCCGGTTGATTGACGAAGAAGACGAAGGTTGGTGGAGACGTCTCCGACTGGGTCATGTACTTGAACTGAATGAACTTCCCCTGTTTGGCCGGTGGCTTGCGGCGACCGTACACTTCCTGAAGAAAGGTGTTCAGTTCAGAGGTAGCTATGCGCGAATGGAATCGCTCATGGACAGTGTCAATGCTCGACAGGACTTTGGAGACCCGTTGACCGGTCTTGGCGGAGATGAACATTATCGGGACAAAAGCCATTGGGCCGAGCAACTCGCGCAGTTGGGCGGTATAGGTGTCAGCCGTTTTGTCATCCTTTTCAATCAGATCCCACTTGTTGACCGCAAGGATCACTCCTCGACGCGCCTCGATCACATCACCCAGAACTCGCATGTCACCGGCGGTGAGTCCATCTGTGGCATCCATCAGCACCACGGCAATATCGCATTCGTCAATAGCTCGCGCCGTTCGCAGAGTAGTATAGAACTCGATATTCTCCTGCACTTTGTAGCGTCGGCGAAGACCCGCCGTATCGATAAGGACATACTTCTTGCCGTCCACTTCCAACAGTGTATTGACGGAATCGCGCGTCGTCCCAGCAATAGGTGAAACGATGAGTCTATCTTCGCCGGTCAGTTTGTTAATGAACGACGACTTTCCAACGTTAGGTCTCCCTACCACGGCAACCTTGATCGCCCCTTCTTCTTCGCTCGGACCAACCTCTTCTTCCGGGAGGCGTGTAACGAGTTCGTCAAGTAGTTCGCCGACGCCCAAGCCGAGCGATGCTGACACAGGAAACGGTTCGCCCAATCCGAGCTTCATGAACTCGTATACATTCAGGTCGAGCGATTCATTGTCCGCCTTGTTCGCTACCAGCAAATGAGGTTTGCCGGCCTTGGAGAGCGTCCTGGCGATGCGCTGGTCGGTGGTGTCGATACCGGTCCGCGTATCGACCACAAGTATGACCAGATCGGCTTCGTGAATGGCAAATTCCGACTGATCCATGATCAGCCGTTCCATTTCGTCCTTTGTGTCCGGAACCATGCCGCCTGTATCAATGAGACGGAATGGTCGACCATTCCAATCGCAGACCGCGTAATTCCGGTCGCGTGTGACGCCCGGAGTAGGGTCGACGACGGCCAGCTTCTTTCTGAGGAGTCGGTTGAAGAGCGACGACTTCCCAACATTGGGACGCCCGACTATCGCCACTATGGGAAGGCTCATATAAACACGTCTTGGATGGTCGCGGCCAGATCATACTGGCCGATAAAGACCGGCTTCTGCAACACAGTCTGAAATTGGGTCAGGGATAAGTTGTCGAGGAAAAGATCATCGGCATTCAGACAATTTGGCGGCAGAACGAGGACATCGTATTGCTCGAGTAGCATGCGCGCGTCACGCAATAGATCCTGTCCGGTGAGAAGACCTGAGACGGTCACCATCTCTCCCCAGAAACGATTCTTGACCGGGTGAATGCTTATATCGAGTCCAAGCTCCTCGCGAAGAAACGGAAGCACTTCTGTTGAGAGAAACGGAAATGCCGAGTGACCGGTCAGGAAAAGCGCGCGCTTATCACTGAATTTCTGTTTTTTGAGGCGAGCTTTCTTCCTGTTGAATACCGTCAGGAATTCGCGAACCATGCCGATCCCGTTCTCGAATTGATTCATCTCTTCGTAGAGTGACCGCTTGGGAAAAGGGCGGTGAGCCTGCACGTAGAACTCATCAGCCGCCCAGACAAATCGGGTGCCGGATGCCTTGCGGATCTCTTTCTGCCGCAATTCGACATAATCGATGATAGTGGCAGCCTCATCCGCGTGATAGGTGCGAAGATTGGGGAGATTGTCGCGATATTTGGTCAGACCGACCGGAACAACAGCCAGTGTCTCCACTGCCGGGTACAAGTCAACCAGTTCGTTGATGGTCCGCTCCAACTGGGGGCCGTCGTTGATGCCGGGGCACAATACGACCTGCGTATGTACCGTAATGCCGCCCTCTCCGAGTTGGCGCAGACGCGGGATGATCGGCGCCAGCTTTTCATTCTTCAGCATACAACGACGCAGTTTGTCGTCGGTAGCATGTACCGAAACATAGAGCGGCGAAAGACGTTGTTCAATGATCCGCTCGATATCTTCATCGGTCGTATTGGAGAGCGTGACAAAGTTCCCGTGCGTGAAAGAGAGACGATAGTCCTCGTCCTTTACGTACAAGACGCGCCGCATTCCCTGTGGTTGCTGGCGGATAAAGCAGAAGATGCAATCATTCTTGCAGACGCGAACTTTGTGGTCATCGAGGGTGATGCCGAGATCCCCTGCCGCGACATCATGAAACTTGAAATCGATCTCCTTCCCCTTGTCATCGGCAAAGATGATCTTCACACGTTCATCCGCTATCTTATAGCGAAAGTCGATGGCATCCTGAATTCTCTGGCCGTTGACCGAGAGAATTGAGTAACCGGGGCGGATATAGCCGAAAAGCGGCGATGAGGGGTCGATATCGAGTATCTTCATGTCGTTTCGAGTACCAATAAAAAAAGCGGGCGATGGGGTTCGAACCCACGACGTCCAGCTTGGGAAGCTGACATTCTACCACTGAATTACGCCCGCTTATATTGGGCTGGTAAAGTAAAGGCTCCCGGCTCGAAAGTCAACAGCTAAACTTCGGGTCGGGAGCCTAATGTATTGCTAAACAGCCAGTTAATAGCCTATAGTCGACACAATGGCAAGGTCGGTCGAGGCATAACCGTCAGGTAGCTGATCAGGAGTGAAAGGTCAGACAGATCAATCCCTCCGGAAGCGTTTACGTCCGCCTCACCAAAACACCGCGGTGTAGGCTTGGGAGTAGTCGTCAAATAGAGAATCAACCACGACAGGTCACCAACGTCCACTCTCCCATCCCCATTGATATCTCCTGTCGTGCCTACACAGCAATTAAGACAGTCCGTTTGCACATTACGAGACCAGGCGACCGCTTTGTCGACCGTCTTTCTCAGAGAATCAAGGGCCTGAATATGTGTTCCTCCAGAAGGTCGTGTCACTACCATCGCTGTCCAGATGGTCAGGGTGTCGTTGGCCGGCAGCGTCCAACCGGTTGACGTGACGTTCTTGTAGACCAACATCGAATGAAGGTCAGTGACGCGCGGTTCATTCCAATATCCTGGGCTCTTCATCAAGTTCCATTGCTGTTCGGGTACAAATCCACCAGCCGGATAGACAAAAGTGTCATTTGGCGCATTGTACCCCGCAAACAGATTGTAGTCTGATGTGCAGTTTTTCGTGTGCATCCTGATCAACGCCGCGCCGCCATAGCGAAGCGAATTGTTGTAGCAGTCAGCGACAGCGTCGGCGGAATTGAATCCACGCATATAGACCAGGCGACGGCTCGCATCGGTACCACCGACATCGCTGCTGGTGCCGGAGTCACTCGGGATATCCCAGTCAAACGCCTCCCCTATTGCCAGGTTGGAGACGGACTGACCGATATTGTATGGGAATATCCTCATTCGCTGGATTATGAAAGTGCAACTATCGGCGTTTGAGACACCGGTCGGCGCAAAGTATGTTTTCTCGATCTTGACCAGAGAGTCGGAGGTGCAAAACGTGCCGGTGTTATAGCCGTCCCATCCGGCACCAGCGAACGAGCCGCGTGGCGAAGAGGCCTCCAGCGGTTTGAAACCCCACTGGGAAGCAAACCCGTCCTGGAAAATAGCCCAGGAGGCGATATAGGTATTCTCCGCCGGTTTACGAAGGATCACCGGTGAAGCATCCCCAAGATAGATGTCGGAGAAACCTCTCGAATTGCTTCCTGTATCGCATTCCGGATTCGGCTGAGGGAAATTCAGATTTACGCCTCCCAAATAGTTGTACCCCATGTTTCCGTCGACGTTGACAATCAACCCGATACCGCACTCCGTTGAGACCGTGTCACGGACCCAATCCGGCGGAAGCGGATTAAAAATTCGCAGATCGACAGGGACGACGATTGAGTCAATAGGTGTGCCAAAGCGGATAATTATCCGACCGTAGAATACCCCCTCTGAGGTGATAATGCCGTTGTGATTAAGATGAACTGTCATAGTGGCTGAATCGCCACCATTGACCGAGGATGGCACATTGGAGGTCGCCAGCCAGCCGCTTGGGCCATTCTCAATGATCTCAGAAACCGAATTGATACCGGTAGGTACCGTACACTGATTAAAGAGGATAAGCGGTAGATTGAGAGCGGTTCCAGGCGTAGGATACGGGTACGGTGAGAAGTAGGTCGGTGTCGCAGTCAGGCGACAATTCGGTACCGGGTTGCAGGCAAGACGAATCCATCGCATGTCGTTGAGTGTCAGCGGTCCCTCGGGTGTACCTAGAATCCCACCCCCCGGGTAGCGGTCGGTCATGTACCAGACTTGGATGAACTTGTCGCCCGGCACTCCTCCGTCCATCGCATAGGTGTAGGCGTTTGACCATTCGTTATCGATGTAATTGGATTCATCCATGCCATAGCGGCTCATGCCCATTAGGCGATCGTCAGCACAGGTACCAGTATCGCAACCGGGCGAATAGCTGGAGGAGATGTTGCGCGGGAAGTCCCAGGCGATGCCATCCAGCCCACTTGAGACTGAAACGAATATCTCTCCATTGGCTCCTTGGTTAATGGGTGCGCTCGCACAACAATCATCGGTGTATCCAGTCATTGGATCGTTAAAACTGGTAAACACGACAAAGAGTCGACTATCGCATTCGGCAATTGAGAACTTGCCGACATTCATGACATTGCTGCCACCAACACAATCAGTGATAGTCGGATCCCATTCGGCAGAATAGACAGTCCGAATGCTCGAAGGCAACCACTGCGACCAATGAAAAAGGCGACAACGACGGCTATAGAAATCGGCGCCATCGGTTTGCGTGCCATTCCAGATAATATGAAGTCGACCTTGGGTATCAAAGAGAGTCGCCACTTCCAGCCGGGCTCGATACCCGGCCCCAACATAATTGGTGACGTTTGTCCGGGTCCAAGTGCCGGATGCACCAGTAAGCGACTCGGCGTACCAAACATCTGAGTCCGCGGATTCCGGAAGCACTTTCCCCTGCTCGGTCATCTTTATCCAAGCGACAGCGACTTTTGATGAAGTACGATCGCAGGAGATATCCTGGCACGGGAAAAAAGTGGTATCGACCAAAACCAGTTCCCAGCTGTTGTCGGGATTGGCTTCTGACCAACCGACTTTGCGAAAGACCTTCATTGCGCCAAAATCGCCTTCGACATTCTCATAAGCCGCGAGGTAGATGGTCGTCACGCCTCCGACTTCGGAGATATCCATGGCTGGCCAGAAGGTCTCTGCTCCTTCTATGCCACCTGCATCACGAACTGACTCGGCCATGACAGAGCCATCGAGGATCCCACCGAAGTCGCCGACAATAGGGCCGGCATCACGTGTGACCCTTAGTTGGGAAAGGTCTGGGTCAAGCCCCAAATCCGGGTACTCCTGCCCTCCGAGATATGCCGTGCCGGACTGGTCGACCGCGATCTTCGGATACGACCCTGCCATATTTGTGCAGGATCCTGGTGGTAATGGAACAAGTGAGGAGCCGCACTGAACATCGAGACCACCGGGTGGGACGAAGGAGCCGCCGGGAGTGACCGCTTCAAATGCGGCCCAACCCCAGTGTGTCCGGTCTGAGGTAGCCGAGGAGAGCTTGCTCATGAAACTGAATTGAACACCCGGCAAGAGACTGGCTGGAGGGTTGAAATCGACAGTTCTGCCAATTGAACTGTTGTTCTGCCAGTCCCGCCAGGTTTGCGCCACCAAGGCGCCACGGGAATCGACAGCGGCTCCGGCTGATGCCAGTGAACGTGTGCGAGCAGACGTCGCCTCTGTGTCTCCCCGGTCGAGCGTGGCAGTAAGTTTAGTGTCTGGGTTCTTCTTGAGGTTGGGGTTGTCTGGGCGGTTCGTTGCTAATACCGTTGTCGCGGTGAGGGCCACGACTGAGACTGTGAGGATGCACGCCAGCCGTAAACTGAGCGTCATACCTTCTCCTCCTGCCCGAATGATGGTGATCATGAGCGAACCGACGTAATTGTCAGTCCACCCGCGTACTCTGGAAACCCTCTATGTGAACAGCGTCTCGGATGGGACACATCCTGCGTGATCCGGTCCGCTTGAATTCAACTCGAATCGACTACCGATCAGGCATAAGAAAACCACTGACCGCACAGCCAGTGGCGTTGAATTGATCGCCGGGCATTGGAAGAGAGCCGTAGATGCTCCCCAACTGCTACGAGTAAGATAGTTAATTTCAAAGGTGATGCAAGCTAAAAGTTGACTCGAATAGACACGATTGTCGGCCCGACCTAACCGCGTCGGCCGGTCAAACGCACGACGATGATCGAGGCTTCATACAAGACATACATCGGAACGGCCAGCAGAAGCTGCGTGATAATGTCCGGTGTGGGGGTTAGAATGGCGGCAACCAAAAGGATGACAACAATGGCAACGCGCCTTCCGCGAGCGAGAAACGACGACGTGATCACACCCAGTTTGCCAAGCAGGTACGCGATGACAGGCAGTTCAAAACTGAGGCCAAACGCGATAAGCAGCATGCCGGAAAACGAGATATAGCTGGAGACCGTGATGATCGGACTGAGCAGGTCACCTGAAAAGCCGATCATGAATTGCAGGGCGAAAGGCAAGACGTACTTATAGCAGAATCCGGCGCCAGCGGCGAATAACAGAGTCGCCACGAAGATAAACGGAAGGACCATCTTGCGCTCTTTAGGGTAGAGCCCCGGGGCGACAAAGGCCCAGAACTGGTAGAAGATGAACGGCAGCGAAGCTCCAAGTCCCGCAAAGAGGCAGATCTTCAGATAGGCTGAGAATGATCCGGTCACTTCTGTCACATGCAACTTGATCCCCCCGAGCGGGGCGATAAACCAAGCGACCAGTTCATCCGAGAAGAAGAATGCGATCACGGTGAAGACAATGACAATCAACACTGATCGAACCAGCCGCTTGCGAAGTTCCTCGAGGTGCTCAAGAAACGGCATCTCCCCTGGCTTGCGGGCCGGTTGGCTGTCTTCAGTGGGCTGGTCTAAAGGCGACATGGAGAGAATCTGAGATTGAATCGGCCGAAAGTCAAACTCAATGTGTCGGCTATTCGGCCGGCGCTTGGCCGGTCGAACGTTTCCCCTTGTGGCGGCGGAGGCGATTCAGCTCATCCAGGAACTCGTTCATGTCCTGAAAATCACGGTAAACGGACGCAAAGCGGATGTAGGCAACCTCGTCGACTTCACGGAGCTTGGCAATGACCAATTCCCCGATCTGCTTGGATTCTATCTCCCCCTTACCGATGTCGTGAATCGAGGCTTCGATATCCTGTACGACAAGATCGATCTGGGCCGAAGTTACCGGGCGCTTGTTGCAAGCCAGCTTGATACCATGGAGTAGTTTGTTCCGGTCAAAGGGCTCGCGTCGGCCATCCGATTTGAGGACTATCAGGACTGACTGCTCGACATACTCATATGTAGTAAAGCGGGTGCCGCAGGAAAGGCACTCCCGGCGACGACGGATGGCGCGATTGTCCTGCGATGGTCGGCTGTCGACCACCTTGTCTTCTTCATATCCGCACTGGGGGCAACGCATGAAATGGGACTACGGCTCTCTGTTCGTTTCCGCCTTGACCCAAGCGACATAGTCAGGGAATGCAGATACGAGAGGCAGACCAATTATCTCCGGCAATTCGTACGGATGATTCTCCAGTACGAATTCCATCAATTTGGGAAACTTCTCTTTCGTGGTTTTGACAACCAGCAAGGACTCATCGTCATGTTGCACCTTGTCATCCCACCAGAAATAGGACGATATTTTCGGGACGATATTCACGCACGCCGCGAGCCGTTCTTCGACCAGCGAGCGGGCCATCCGGTCGGCTTCATCCTGTGGGATAGAGATATAGACAACGCGTATGGACTCCATCAGCTCCTCACTTCTCTCCCCAGACGTTTCTGCACAGACGCAATTTTGCCAGTCAGTCTCCCTTTGGCCCCTTTGCGGTCATCGATAGTTATACTGATGTAAACACGACTGTGGTTCCGCCGAAGCATCAATCGGGCACGATTGATCAGCCGCATCACCGGCTCCCATTCACCTTCGATAATGGTCGACATGGCCGTCAGCCGATACGAAAGGCCGGAACGATCGATCAGGTCGATGACTTTGGCGACATCGGCCGAGACGGAGTCGCCGCGCTTATCGGTTGGGAACATGGTGAGCTGAAAAAGCATCAGACCGTCTCCTGCAAGCGCTCGGTGTAGAGTGGATATTGCTCAGAGAAATGGGCGACCTCACGAGCGATATCGGCAAGAATCTCCTCTGACTTGCGATTTTTAAGAGCGCGGTCGATAAAATCGGCGATCGTCTCCATCTCCTTGATTCCCATGCCGCGTGTGGTGACCGATGGCGTCCCGAGTCGGATGCCGGATGTCACGAACGGCTTTTCCGGATCGAAAGGCACTGTGTTTTTATTCACGACGATTCCGGCCTTATCGAGGGCTTGTTCGGCCTTCTTGCCGGTCATGCCGGGCTCGCCCACGAAGGAGACCAGCATCAAGTGCGTATCGGTGCCGCCGGTGACCAGTCGATAGCCGCGCTTTTTAAGGGCATCCGCGAGCGCCGCGGCATTGTCGACAATGCGCTTCTGATACGCCTTGAACTCCGGCTGTAGCGCTTCCTTGAAGGCAACCGCCTTGGCGGCGATGACATGCATCAGCGGGCCACCCTGTATTCCGGGCATCACAGTACGATCAAGGTCAGCGGCATACTTCTCTTTGCAGAGGACCATTCCACCACGAGGACCGCGAAGAGTCTTGTGAGTTGTGGTCGTCACAAAGTCGGCGAACGGAACTGGAGATGGATGCAGACCTGCGGCCACGAGTCCGGCGATGTGGGCGATATCAACCATCATGTAGGCGCCGACCGCGTCACAAGCCTCGCGGATCTTAGCGAAATCAAGGAATCTCGGGTAGGCGGAAGCACCAGAGACGATCATCTTCGGCTGTTCATCCTTCGCCTGCTGGATGAGTTTGTCGTAGTCGATAACCTCGGTCTCTTTGTCTACCTCGTATCCGATGAAATTGTAGAGGATACCGGAAAAATTGATCGGGTGTCCGTGGGTGAGATGCCCGCCATGCGAAAGCGCAAGCCCGAGCACCTTGTCCCCCGGCTTGAGCGCAGTGAAATAGACCGCCATGTTGGCCTGAGAGCCGGAATGCGGCTGGACATTCACATGCTCGCAGCCAAATATCTGCTTGGCGCGGTCGCGGGCGAGATTCTCGGCCTGGTCGACGAATTCGCAACCGCCGTAATAGCGTTTGCCGGGGTAACCCTCGGCGTACTTGTTGGTCATCACACCGCCGTTGGCTTCGAGAACGGCTTCGGACACATAATTTTCGGACGCTATCAGGACCAGCTTGGTCGCCTGACGTTCCGTCTCTTTGAGCATGATATCGTACAGCTCGGGATCAGCTTTCTTCAGATGTGACATCGTCTTCTATCTCCTCTAACGTCGCCGCAATCAGTGCTCAGTGGCACGGCGACATATTTGTCGGTAATGTACGATACAAGTAGCTAATGGTCAACAGCCTGAGAGAAGGGCCGCGCAGGGTTGCCTTACAGAATGTACCTGCTGAGGTCTTCATTCTCGACTATCGCCGCAAGGCGAGTTTCCACCTGTTTGGCATTAATCGTGACCTTTTTCTTGCGAGTCGGTGGCTCGAAGAGCAGGTCCTCCAAAAGGGTAGTCAACACTGTATGAAGGCGACGCGCGCCGATATTCTCCGTGTCGCGGTTCACGCGCTCCGCTATCTCGGCGATCTTCTTGATCGCGTCCGGAGTGAACTCCAGTTCAACCGACTCCGCCTGTAAGAGCGCTTTGTACTGCTTGACGAGAGCGTTCTTCGGCTCTGTCAGGATGCGCTGGAAATCACCCGCGGAAAGTGTGTCAAGTTCTACTCTGATCGGGAAACGTCCCTGCAATTCAGGGATCAGATCCGACGGCTTGGAAGAATGAAAAGCCCCCGCCGCGATAAACAGCACATGGTCGGTGCGCACCATACCGTATTTGGTCATAACCGCGGAGCCTTCGACGATGGGAAGAATGTCCCTCTGCACACCCTCACGGCTGACATCGGGCCCAACTCCTTTGTCTTCACCGGCTATTTTGTCGATCTCATCGACGAAAATGATGCCTGATTCCTGAACTCGTTCGAGCGCCTCCGGAATAATCTCGTCCATGTTGAGGAGCTTGTTTAACTCTTCATTGAAAATATATTTGCGAGCCTCTTTGATGGTCATTTTCCGACGCTTGGTTTTCTTGGGCATGAGTCCGGAGAACATCTCCTGGAAGTTGACGCCCAGTTCTTCCATACCCATCGGCGAAAAGATCTCCACCACAGGATACTGAGACTGGGGTGTGTCGAGTTCCACCTCGCGTTCATCCAGTTTTCCATCCATCAGCATCTTGCGGAACTTCTGGCGAGTGGCTGCGGCGTCCTCTTGGGATTCCTCCCCTTCCTTGTGTGCCCGGGATTTTGGTTTGGGGAATAGAAGTTCCAGTATCTGGTCGATGGTATTGGCACTCGCTTTTTCGGTCAAGTCGCGGGACTTTTCGGTCTTGACCATGTTGACCCCGATATCCACCAGGTCGCGCACCATCGATTCGACATCGCGTCCGACATATCCGACCTCAGTGAATTTCGATGCCTCGATCTTGAGGAAAGGGGCTTTGGCCAGATCCGCGAGTCGGCGGGCGATCTCGGTCTTGCCGACGCCCGTTGGGCCGATCATAATGATGTTATTCGGCATGATCTCCTGGCGAATATCGTCGGCCGCGTTCTGGCGCCGCCAGCGATTACGCAGCGCGATCGCGACCGATTTCTTGGCATTGGCCTGACCAATAATGTACTTATCGAGATGCTCCACGATCTCGCGTGGAGTGTAGTAGCCGTTCTGCTTCATTTAATTGATTCCACACTGATATTCTTGTTGGTGAAGACACAGATCTCAGCGGCCAGTTCGAGCGCTTTCTCCGCGACTTTGTCAGCCGGCATTTTGGGGTTGGCGAAGATCAGTCCCCGGGCCGCAGCCAGCGCATATCCGCCGCCGGAACCGATAGCGACAATGCCATCATCCGGCTCAACCACATCGCCATTCCCGCTTATCAGGAAGATATGCTCTTTGTTGGCGACCGCGATGACCGCCTCGAGTTTCTGCAGAGTCTTGTCCGTGCGCCACTCTTTGGCCAATTCGACCGACGCTTTGGGGAGATTTCCGTTGAATTCTTCGATCTTCTTTTCAAAGAGTTCGTACAGCGCAAGCGCGTCCGCGGCGGCTCCGGCAAACCCAGCGAGTATCTTGCCGTTGTACATTTTGCGGATCTTAACCGCCTTGGTCTTCAGTATCTGGTCATCAAACGTGACCTGGCCGTCGCCGGCCATCGCCGCTTGCCCTTTGTAGACCAGCCCGATTATAGTGGTGGCGTGAAGTTTCATCACTGTATCTTTCTATTTGCGGGAACCGGAGCGAGGATGTGCTGTGTGGTAGACTTTCTTCATGACCTCGCTTGTAACATGCGTGTATTTCTGAGTGGTCGAGAGCGAACTATGTCCGAGGATCTCCTTGATGAGCAGCAGGTCGGCGCCATTTTCCAGCAAATGCGTGGCGAATGAATGCCGCAAGGTATGCGGAGTGAATTCCAGCCCTTCCCCTTTGCCAAACGCCTTCACCAGTCTATCGACCGACCGGACAGTCAGCGGCTCTCCCTTCTTGTTCAGGAACAAGTGAGGAGATCGTGACTCCGTGCTGTCGGCGTGCGTGCGGCGGATATCGAGGAAGCGCTTTACATCTTCAATCGTCGCCTCACCAACCGGCACAATACGCTCTTTGTTTCCCTTGCCTATCACTGTCGCCAGACCGCGATGTAGGTCGATATCCGAGACGCGCAGTGAGGCGAGCTCTTCACGGCGAAGGCCCGTAACATACAATAGAGCGACCATGAGGTAGTCGCGCCAATAGGCATACGTCTGCTTGTCTTCGCGCGTATTTCCATGTTCAAACAATCTCGAGGCTTCGACCTGTGGAACAAAAGACGGAAGCTTGCTGGTGTACTTGATGAGCGGGAGTTTGAAAAGCTCATCCTTGCGTCCGCTCCGCGCAAGAAACTTCTGGTACCCGGAAAGCGCGGAGAGAAACCTGGCGATAGAGCGGTTGGAGACTCCATCAGTCACCCTTTGCTGGAGATACATTCTCAAATAGAGTGGATCATTCTTTGGGGATGATGGGAATTTGCCGTGCTGAAACAAAAGGAATTGCAACCAACCTTCGAGATCGCGGCGGTACGCCTCGATTGTTTTGGCGGACCGATGTTTGGTTTCGGCAAGATCCTTTAGAAACGACGCCAGAGTCTTCTGCATGTGCCGAACATATCGAAATTGAGGATGGGAATCAATCGGTTTCCCCAACGAAAAAGCCCATGCAGGGCATGGGCTTAGATATCGGAGGTGAGGGGCGAAATTCAGGCCATCGATTTAGTCGCGGCCGCTTCCTCATTAACCGTGTGTCCGCACTCCGGACATTTGGTATAGTCTCCCTTGACCTTGGAGGTCTTTTGGACCATGAACGGATGATTGCAGACCGGGCATGGAGTTTTGACTGGCTTATCCCAACTGGCGAAATCGCACTTGGGATAATTGCTGCAACCGTAGAAGAGTTTGCGACCTTTGGTGGTCTTCTCCATGATCTGACCGCCACATCCCGATTTTGGACACGTGATGCCCAGAGTCAGAGCCTTGGTGGTTTTGCAGTCAGGGTAACGCGAGCAGGCCATGAAACGACCAAAGCGGCCGGTCTTGATGACCATTTCAGCGCCACATTTTTCGCACTTCTCATCCGTTTTGGTCTGCGCCTCTTCGCCCGGAAGCGGACGTGTTGACTTACATTCCGGATAGGATGAACAGGCAAGGAAGCGGCCATTCCGTCCCCACTTGATGATCATAGGTGAACCGCACTTCTCACACTTGATGTCGGTGGTCTCGGTCATCGATTTCTTGATCTTATCATGGCTCTTTTCCAGACTTTTGATAGTTGCCATGAAAGGTGTATAGAAATCGCCGACCACCTTCACCCAGTCATCGGTTCCCTCTTCAACCAGGTCGAGTTCTTGTTCCATATTGGCGGTAAACTCGATATTGAAGATATTCGGGAAATAGGTCACCAGCATCTTGTTGACCGCCTCACCTAGTTCAGTCGGGATAAGCTTGCGCTCTTTTAGCTCGACATACTTGCGGTCTTTGATGGTCGTGACGATCGTCGCGTACGTCGACGGGCGACCGATACCATCGGCTTCCATGCGTTTAATGAGCGCGGCTTCCGAATACCGGGCCGGTGGCCGAGTGAACGACTGAGTCGGCGTAACTTCCTGAAGCGTCAGTGGATCTTTCGCTTTCAAGATCGGAAGTTGGGCATCGATACCGTCGCCGTTGCCGTTTTCATCCGGCTCTTTCTCTTCATGATAGAGCTTGAGGAAACCGTCAAACTTGAGATGCTGCGCGGTAACGCGGAGCAGAAACTTTCCACCCTCAATATCGACAGTCCGAACATCGTACACAGCATTGGTCATCTGGGAAGCGACAAAGCGATTCCAGATGAGGCTATACAGCTTGAATTGCTGCGGGGTGAGGTGCTTTTTGACCTTGTCTGGCGACAGATCGAGATGGGTCGGGCGGATCGCTTCGTGTGCATCCTGAGACTCTTTGGCCCGACTATAGAAATTCGGTTTGTCCGGGCAATAGTCCTCGCCGTAGGTCTTATTAATGTGGGCGCGGACCGCGTCAAGCGCTTCTTTGGAGATACGCGTCGAGTCGGTACGCATATAGGTGATCAACCCGGTGGCGCCTTCCTTGCCGATCTCTATCCCCTCATACAGGGCCTGAGCGATTCCCATCGTGACTTTGGGCGAGAAACCGTAGACCTTGGCAGATTCCTGCTGTAATGTCGAGGTAATAAACGGCGGCGATGGTTTGCGAATGCGCTCGGTGTCCTTTACTGAACTCACCGCAAATGACTGTTTCCGCATTTCCGCTATGAACTGATCGGCTTCCTGCTGAGTGCGGATGACGATCCGCTTGCCACTGGTCGTGCCATCTTCATCCGGCTTGGAGACAGTCTGGTCATCGATTTTCACCAATTGCGCGGTGAAAGACTCGTGCTTTTTCGTCTCCATTTGAGCCGCGATCTGCCAGTATTCCTGCTGGACAAAATTCCGGATCTCCTCTTCCCGCTCACAGACCAGGCGCAGCGCTACCGATTGCACACGGCCGGCGGAAAGATTCCGGGCGACGGTCTTCCAAAGGAATGGGGAGACAATGTACCCCACCAGGCGATCAAGTACCCGGCGGGCTTGCTGGGCATTGACCAGATTCAGATCTATTTCGCGCGGGTGCTTAATGGCATCCGTGACGGCACTTTTCGTGATCTCATTGAAGGTGACTCGCACACATTTCTTGCGGGAATCTTTCAGTTCGTTGGCGACATGCCAGGCGATCGCTTCACCCTCACGGTCAGGGTCGGGAGCGAGGAATATCTTGTCAGCCTTTTTTGCGGCCTTGCGCAGTTCGGCAATGACCTTTTCCTTCCCCTTGATAACATGATAGTCGGGGGCGAATTTCTTTTTGGGATCGACACCCAGTTTTGATTTTGGGAGGTCGACCACATGTCCGATAGTAGACAGTATCTCGAAATCCTTGCCCAAAAAGCGGCCAAGAGTCCGGGATTTTGCCGGCGACTCAACTATGAGAAGGTTCTTAGACATTGAACTCCTGCGTGTGTGAAACGTCGGAAGACACTTTACTTATTTCGTATCTTTCCGTTCAAACTTAACCTTCCCCTCGACAAGATTTCTAAGCGCGACCATTGTGATCTTGCGGGATTCGATATCCGCGCCAGTGTCTTCCTCGTTAAGCCGTTTCAACTTAGCGAGACGAAGCGCATTCAAATGACGGGCGTGTTGGGCCGCCACAATGACCGCCTCATACCGGTTTCGCGTGACTTTGTCGACATTTTCGACATTGACTGGCTGCATGTAAACCTCCTGCGGTAGCGTCAGGTCAAACCTATGATAGAGCGTATTTGTTCCACATTTACTCCATCGATGCGACACGGATGCGCTTCGATGATGCTCAGAACCTGCCGTGTGGCGGTATCAAGGTCCTGATTGACAACGACATAGTCGAATTTATTGAAAGCGCGCATTTCCTGGAGCGCACGCTCAAATCGAATGCGCCGCTGTTCCGGCGTTTCGGTCCCGCGCAGCTTCAAACGCCGCTTCAATTCTGCAACAGACGGCGGAAGCACAAAGATCATAATGGCGTCCGCGAACTCCTTTTGCAGGGCAAAAGCGCCCTGAATATCGACGTCCAATATGATCACTCCACCCTTTTCTCTAACCAGTTCCAGCGGCTTCCGTGGAGTTCCGTAGTTATACTGATGAACGCGGAAGTGTTCCGCAAAATGTCCGTGTGCCACCATGCGATCGAACTCTGCCTGGTCGACAAAATGATACTCCCGGCCATCTTTTTCGCCGGGACGACGCTGCCGCGTCGTGCAGGAGACGGAGAAAGTCCATCCCTCCCGTCGCCGTTTGGGAGTCAGTATCTTGTGGCAAATAGAGGTCTTCCCGCCACCCGATGGGGACGAGATAATAACAATCCTGCCTTGGCCCGTTCGATGTCTCGGACGTGTGGAGATAGTAGTACTACTCAACGTTCTGCACCAGCTCGCGAAGTTTTTCGATCTCTTCTTTGAGTGAGATCGCCAGCGATGAGATCGCGAATTCGGAGCATTTGGATCCGATTGTGTTGGCCTCGCGATTCATCTCCTGCAAAATGAAATTGAGCCGTTTGCCAGCTGGCTCTTTCATTTTGAGCGCTTGTTGATACAGCTCGATATGGCTTTTCAGTCGTGTGCATTCCTCGGTAATGTCCGTTCGCTCCGCAAAGAGCGCAATCTCTTCTTCCAGCCTCAGTTTTTCAACCTGACTGGATTCGAGCAGCGAAGCAATTCGTTGCTGGAGCTTCTCACGATACACCTCGGTCGCACCCGTACTGCGCTTTTCTATCTCGGTGATCGCTTTCTTCATACTAGTGAGCCGCTGCTGCATGTCGGTCGACATCGCCTGACCCTCTTTTTTACGCATTGCGATCAGGTCAGTGAGAGCCTTGTTCAAAGCCTTCTCCAGCAGTTTCCAGACCTGGGCATGGTCGACTCTCTCTTTGTCCGGCTTGAGGATGTCAGGTATGAGGACCAGTTCCTCCAGGGACACATCACCATCCAGTTTCAGCTCTTTAGCCAATATCCGGAGCTGCTTGGTATAGGCTGCCGCCAGCCGCTTATTAATGAGGGTGCGCTGGACCGCGGCATCAGTATCGTCCAAAGTCACCGATAGATTGATCTGACCGCGGTTGACGCGGGTTGCGATCAATTCGCGTATCTGCCCTTCCAGCAACGACAACTGGCGCGGAATCCGCACCGACATCTCCAGGAATCGATTGTTGACGCTGGATAGTTCGACAGTCAAGCTGCCGACTGATCCCGAAATCTCTGCGCGGCCAAAGCCAGTCATTGAATACATATTGCGTATCCTCTTGAAAGCAAGGCACTAAAATAGCCGCTGAGAGATGGTTGTCAATGATTATTGTAGTGGAAAGCGCGTAAACGCTTGTTCAATCACGAGTTGAACTTCGCGAGGTCTCAAGAATTAGTCCACCAGCGGTGCTGACAACGGTTGGTTCGTTGCTGTGCGCAAGTTTTCGGACGGCTTGGCGGATTCGTTTAGCCGATTCTTCAATAACTCGCAGCTTGTCGTGGGACGCCCTATCGGCGAACGCCGGCTGTTGCTTCAGAAGGTCAGTCAGGCCAAGGATCGTCATAAGAGGGTTGTTGATCTCGTGCTCCAACGTGGCAGAAGCCAGAGAAATTGCATCAAGTTGATCCTGTGAACGCAAGCGTTCCTCAAGCTCTCTGTTCTTGCGAACCAGCGAAGCACGGCGGAGTGAATCCTGAATGATTCGAGGGAGCATCAGGTGATACGTGTCTTCCTTCGCCAGAAAGTCGTACGCGCCGTAATTGATCGCTTCGGTCGCGGTCTGTTCACACTTGTGCGTGGAAAGGAGAATGACCGGGAGTTCGGCGGCTTCGCGACGGATCAACTGGAGTAGTTCCAGCCCATCGTATCCGTCAACCTCGAAATCTATCACCGCGATATCGTAGGGTCGTTCGGCCAATTCGTACAATGCCTGTCGCGCGGTCTGGACAGTCACTATGCGTCCGTCCGGACAACGCTGGTGCAAGGTTCGTTCGATCAGCCGCGCGTGATATCTGCTCGGCTCGACCAGAAGTAGAGCAAAGGTCAGATCCATGATCGTATTCTGTTTATCCTACTGTACGTCAGCCTTCGATTTCGAGAGCATGGCCGCGATCCGCATAGCCGATGCCAGAGATGCTTTCAGATCGTTGAGCACTGATCCGCCGTCATGTTGCAGGCCAGATTCGCCGGTCGACGTAACCGGGGCAAGGCGGTGAGTCAGTTCTATCACCTGCTTGACGCCTTCGATCGCTTCACGCTGTTCCTCGGCACTCGTCAATTCGCCAAGAGACACTCTCACGAGATAATTGTCACCACCAAGACGGAATCGGGCAATGTATTCGGATGGCGCAAAGCCACATTTCTCCACGGCTCTCCGCGCATTGTCAGGGTCGAGAAAGTTGTACGGCTCATCAGACATCGCGACCCACTGCAGTAAAGCATCGGGTGACTTTGCCGCGCGTATACCGGTATCAGGAGCGGAGGACCGCCAATGGATCGGCTCAACCTTATTCTCGGTCGCCTGATACAACAGGCATTGCTCATCTCCAAGATACTCGTACAGGCCGTCCAATGCGTCGGCCGCATACGAATCTGGGATCGCCGTGAGTAGTTTTTCGATAAAGCGACGATAATCAAGCCGCACTGCCGGAACCCGCTGAACGGTCCCATCGGAGCAGCCGGCATCGATAATGATCTGGAAATTGACTGGATTGCCGGCGATGAAATTGAGCGAGACCACAACGTTGGCCGGAATCCGCTGCTGGTCACGGGTCACTATGTGGAGCGCCGTGATATCAAAGTTCGTTTCGAAATGGTTTCTATGCTCCAAAATGCTGTTGAACAGCGGGCGATCCGGCTCGTCGATGAAATCCAGGAATGATTTGCCGAACAGTTCTTCCCGTGTGAAGCCGACCAGTTTTTCGACACCGTCATCGACATACACAAATCGGCTTTTCATATTGATGCGACATACGGCGCATCGGCGGACAGAGAGATCACTCACGGTAGTCATGGTCTGATTCACAGCTTACTGAACTTTCATCACTTTCAACATTTTCGTTTCCCGCTGTGTCGCGACACAGACAAGATAGACACCCGGAGCAACAGGCTGACCGGCATGATTCCGGCCATCCCACTCAATAGAAATGATATCGGATGTCCCTGCGGAAATGTTGACCCTCTCCCATACCTTTTCCGATGCGCTGTTCAGAACTGCGACAGACCGTATTGTATCTTCATATCCCCCAGCAACAATGGTCAGTTTGTCGAAAAATGGATTTGGGTAGGCGATTGCCGCCACCTCGTAACCTGCTGGCGCGGAATAACTAACGGCCGTCCACGCAGTGTCTGAGAAATTGGAGATCGATGCGGTAACACCGATGATATTGATGTGCTGCAGGCCAGTTGCAGAATCAAAGACAATTCGCCCTGAGCCGTCACCAAAATCGATCAGCCGAGCGCCCGGAGGTAGATCCACTGCACCGAGAACTCGATTCTCCGTGGTACGACCGATAGACTGTATCTCAATAACAGCTTCAAGAGATGTGTCGAGCGCAAGACTGTCAGGCACGATCACGCGGAGGATGTTCGCGGCACGCGCCGCGTTCATCAATCCATAGCCATAATCATAATCCGGAGCGTCAGCGCGATCACCGGTCTGCCGTATCTGTTGGAGCAGTTCAACCGCGGTCAATTGGCTATCTGATTGTAGAACCAGCGCCGCGGCTCCGGCAACCAATGGCGTCGAAAGTGAAGTCCCCGACATCAATTGATACCCGCCAGTCGCGGCTGCCGTGAAGACCGACTGACCAACCGAAACTATGTCCGGCTTGATCCGGCCATCGGCGGAAGGTCCGGGCGATGAGAATGACGCGATGATCGAATCCGGCCGCGTTGCGCCGACTGCCAGAACAGAGTCACCATCAGCCGGAAAGATAATGGTAGGCCATTCGGAATCGCCACGCTCATTACCCGCGGAGTTGCAGACCAGGATGTTCTTTGAAGCGGCAATATCAGCGGCGATTGTGATCAGGGCGGTATTGCCATCCAGATCAGACATGGAGTAGCTTCCACTGTCCTGAAAGACATTGTAACCGAGCGATGAACTAATTATATCCGCCCCTATCGAGTCTGCCCATTCAGCGGCCGCGATCCAGTTATCTTCCTCAATCTTGATCTCAGTTCCGGCACAACTGATTTCGGTCTTCGCCAGGATGAAGTCTGCCCCGAATGCTGTCCCGATCAGGACTCCCGGAGCGTAACCCCCGACCGCGCCAAACGTCCCCGTGCCATGGCGATCCTGCGGTACGGTGGAGCAATCGGCGCCGGTAACATCTGGGTCGTTATTGATGAAGTCCCAGGTCTCCAATATGTTCGTGGAGTCAAACGCAGGATGGTCGGTGTTAAAGCCGGAGTCAAACATGGCAATGAGTACTCCAGCGCCGGTATATCCCGCCGCGTGCATCTTCTGCGAAGCCACAAATTGATTCTGCATCAGCGAAGACCCGTAGCTTAGTTCGACAGCAGAAGCGTCGGCCGGTGGAGAATACCGGTCAATAAGAATAGACTCAGGTTCAGGAGGGCGCACGAGTTGGTGCACGATATCAACCATTGTCACAGGCAGGGTCGCAACGAGATTCATAACCTGTTGCGGAGTAGCGTCGATAGAGACAGCGCGGAACCATCGGGACACAGTTCGCACTCTGGCACCGGTCAGCCAGGTTTGATCCAGAATTGTCGATGGGATGGAGCAGTCGAGCGAGTCTATTAACAAACCAACGCTATCCGCTTTGGCGCGACGTTTGGCTGCTCTTTCGGTCAATGGCAGAGCTTGACCCGTCGTAGCCGAGGCATCCAGGAATAGCCAATAGGATCGAACGTTTGTGGGCGAACTCGCGAACATCACCTGTTGCGCACTTGGTGTAAAGGTCGGTCTCTCCTGTGCACGGACCGAGGAAAGTAGGGCAATCAATACAAGGAACAGGACCCTAATCGCCACGCGTCAGCCTCTTGTACGTCGGGAATTCAGCACGATCTGACTGATACCTTCCACCTGCCCTACCAGAGATGTAGACATTATTCTGACGGTTGTTATCCGGTAGTTTATGCAGAGGATCCAGAATGATCGTGGCAGGTCGGAAAGGAATCTCCTGCAGAAACGGCTCGGTAGCATTCTGATCGCCAGTCGGGGAGTAGAGAGCAATCACCGTGTCGACCGCGTTGATGAGTGCCAATTCGACAGGCATGTCTTTCAGCGCAGAAGCACCTATCTCCACCCTGACCACAAAACCGTCATCCGTCCTGTCAAAGCTTGCCGCTTGAATTCTCCAATCATAGGTCCGGCGAGATTTCCGGAATTCCTCGAGTCGAGCTACCCATCGCTCGCCCAGTTCTCCGGATATCAGGTCGACAAATTCGTTCGGTTTGGCGTGGCGATGACGCACGTCGAGCGAGTACCTTCTCAGTAACGAGCCAACAGCGTCATCCGATGTTCCGGCTGCAAGTATTTGCAGCGCGGACGGCGTGGCAAACTGCTCCTGAAAACGAATCGAATCCTCAGGACTGAAGGGTCGATTCGGGCGGCGCATGGTCTCCATCCAGGCGAAAGGTTTATTGCCCAAGGGACGGCGTATATCACGAGGGGGAAGGCGCTCCTCCAGCCACTCGTGGACCATCTTATAGCCGGTGTCTTGATAGAGATGATGGAGTATTGCCGCTGTCAGAAAGACCGCCGCTCCTTCAGACCACGGCAATTCGCTGGACATCTCCCCTGCACGGTTGAAGTACTGTGAGGCAAGCTCGAAAGTGAACTCTGTCAACATTCGCTCTGGGTTGCGCGAGGCGAGGCTCACGTAACTGAAACGGTCAGGTGCATCGTCAGGGCGACCCTCTCGACCGAAGAGAACAACGAAACGACCGTCAGGTAGCGCCCCCATTCTTCTGACCACTTCACGAGCGATCTTCGATGCCTTGGACAGGAATTCTGCTCTTCCTGCTGATACTTTGCTCTCAGTCCCGTATAGATCAAACCGCTGTTGGTCGAATTGAATGCGTGCCATCGAGGGGTTGCGCAGAACCGCGAACGACATTCGCTCTGCGCCGGTCAAACGGTAGAAGTATCTCTTTGCCTGAACCTGCTCTGTCGGTTGGTTGAGCAAGTCTTCATAGATTGAGTCTGCACGGTCCGGGATGGACCCGACTCCTTCAATCTCATTCACCCATGTGCCGGGAGCCGACAAGTGAAACGGCGTATCTGCGATGCACTCCAGTCGAAAATCGGCGACCTCAGGAATAGGCATTTGGCCACTGATGTTCTGAGTCGAAATGCGAGGATACCAATCGTCGACGAGTATCGCTCCGTCCTTCTTGCTCAGTTCCTTCAGCCCCACCAGTTGAGTAGTAAAGGAAAGCTGCAGTGGCACCATCTCGCCCGCTTTGACAGGGACCGACAAGGTCATCGAATTCTTGTCGTACTTGATGCGTGACGTATCGAGCGGTGACCCGAACAGCAGGATGCTATCCAATCGGAAGTGATCCTTGTCAGGAATAGCAAAGAGAATGTCCTGCTGGTCGTGGTCCGATCGATTGGTGAACGCCAGATCCGCCCAGACGCTCACTTTTCCTTGCGCCGCATCGACTCGTGCGGTCATGGCATATTGTGCGGGAGCCTGGTCAAATTTTGACAGAAGATCGCGGTCATGGGCTGCATGCTGCCTTAGCGCAAGGGGTGCAAGCAGCAGGATTCCGAATAGTATACTCATTCTTTGCATCAAAGCACCTTGGCCAGGAACTCCCGGGTTCGCTGATGTTTCGGGTTGCCGAGGAGTTCCGTGGGAGTCCCTTGCTCTACGATCTTTCCCGCATCGATGAATACAATGCGATCTGCCACTTCACGTGCGAAGCCGATCTCGTGGGTCACTACCAACATGGTCATGCCGTCCTTTGCCAATTGCCGCATCACTTCCAGCACTTCCCCAATCATTTCCGGGTCGAGAGCCGAAGTAGCTTCATCAAAAAGCATGATCTTTGGATTCATGGCCAGCGCGCGGGCAATAGCGACGCGCTGCTTCTGTCCGCCGGAGAGTTGCCCGGGGAAGGCATCCACTTTGTCCGCCATGCCAACCTGTGACAGCAGTTCGAGCGAAATTCTCGATGCTTCTTCCTTGCTTCGTTTCCGGACGATCTGTTGCGCGAGATTGACATTCCCTAGCACCGTCAGGTGTGGAAAGAGATTGAAATGCTGGAACACCATGCCAACCTCTAGCCGGATCTGGTGGACCTGCTGGTGGTGACGATCCAGGCGGAGGCCATCGATCTCAATCTCGCCAGAGGAAATATCCTCAAGCGCGTTCAGGCATCGCAACAGAGTCGATTTGCCGGAGCCCGACGGTCCGATAATGCAGACCACATCCCCCTTGCCAACTTCAAGGCTGACGCCATCAAGCGCGGTGATTGAGCCAAAGCGGCATATGAGGTCGGTTATTCTGACGATCATCGCTTTTCGACTCCGTATCCATGGATGGCGACCCGCTTTTCGATCCATTTGACCACCCGGGTGAGCGAGAACGTCAGTATCAAGTAGATGAATGCGACCATGAGCCAGGTATGAAAATCAAGGAAATACTGCGAGGAGTATTCGCGCCCCGCGCGAGTGAGTTCTCTTAGTCCTATGATCGAAACCAGCGAAGAATCTTTAAGGCACGCGATAAACTCGTTGGCGGCGGGAGGAACAACGATGCGAATCGATTGCGGAAGGATGATATGCCGCAGGGTCTGCCAGCGGGTCATGCCCAGAGACATTGCCGCTTCATGCTGACCGTAATCGATCGCCTGTATGCCAGTGCGGAAGGTTTCCGCAAGATATGCTCCGTAACAGATACCTACCGCGAGCACTCCCGCCACGAATCGATCCATGTTGATGACGGCGCCAAGTCCAAAATAGAAAAAAAAGATCAGCACGAGCAGCGGGACGCCGCGGAGGACATTCACATAGGCGCCGGCTATGATACGCACGAGCCGATTGGGCGAGAGCCGCATGATCCCGAAACAGAGCCCCAGGCAGAGCGCAAGGGCGTAGGCCAGCACGGAGATAAGTATCGTCCAGTGGACCGTCTGGATGAGATAATAAAAGATCCGCCAGAGAATATTGAGGTGAGTAAGGATCCAGTCCACCAACGCTCCTTGCCCGTTCGAAGATTACTTCTTCTTGTCTCCGGTAAGTTTCTGGAGAAGTCCCTTGGTGCCTTCCTCGATAGCCTTCTTGGTATCCTCTCTGATCGATTCCTTGACCTTGCTGGTTAAGGCCGCAAAGTCGATCTTGATCTCCGGTTTCTCGACCGAACCGCCGATCACCAACGGAATGCGAAGGCGCTGCGTTTTGGAGTCAAGCAGCAAACCACCTACCAGGCCATTCTTCGCCGCATAATTCTGGGAGAGCTCTTTAGTAAGGACAATAGCGCCATTGAAGCTGATCTTATTGTCGAAAGTGTAGTAACCCTCAATTTCAGCATCCCCCATCCCGGATATGGCGGTGGTCAATTTCTCCGCCTTGACCTTTCCGTCTTCCACTTTGATCTTGCTGCGGAGGGTGCGTAGCAACTGCTCCTTGTCGACATTCAGCCCGGCTTTTTCCCCCAACGTCTGCAGACCCTGGTGCAGATTTGTGCCGAGGGTCAGTTTCCCTTCCTGCATCACCCCGTCTCCGTCCATGGTCAGAGAATTGAGGAACTGCTCCGGCTCCCAGCCGGTCGCGTTGAAGGTCCCGTTCACATTGACTTTGCCAAACAACACACCCCCGAATTTTGAGAAGCGGGTCAGGAAATCATTAGCCTCAATATTGGTAGCCGTGTACTGGCCCGTGTACTTGGGGGCGTTGAAATCATTCAAGTCGATCGTCGTCTGACCCGCAACCTGACCGGTGTAGGCATTGCCGGTGATATCGTAGATATTGATGCGGCGATTTTCAATTTTCGCCTTTCCCTTGATAATCGTGAACTCGACTCTGCTGTAGATCAAGGTGTCGATGGCAAGAGTCCCGGCACCATCTACATCAGGAAGGAGCAGAGATGGTAGTGTATCAGTCGGTTTGCGTACGGCCTCTCCCTCCGACCCCGGGGTTGCTTCGGGGAACAGCTTGTCCGAATCAAATCGCGTTGAAGCGAGCCTAAACTGGAAAAACGGTTTCTTCAGCTTGGATCGATCAACGGTCTTGAGCGGCAGGAAATAGGGGAACGGTTCGCTCAGTTTCCCCTGGAACGACGCGTTACTGGATACAAAATCGACCTGCATCTTCTCGACCGTGATCGTGTCCCGTGAGAGCACCAGATCGGCGTTAAACAGTTTGATCGGTTCGGGAAGGGCCGTGTCCGCGTAAGTGGCATTCACGAAGGAGACTCTACCTCGCGGGCGGATATTCTCAAGATCCTTCGTCGATCCGCTCAGTGTCAGATCTATGTTCATTTTGCCTGTCAATTTCGGCTTGCGGGCCTCCGGGAGGAAGGGCTGGAGCATGACCAGATCGACCGCCCCCTTCATCGAACCGTCGGCCGTCATAGCGATCTCACGTGCCGCGACAGAGTCGGCAAGAATGTAGGGAACAAGATTCTCGACACGCCCCTGAAACTGCAATTGCGCGGAAGCTGTGCGCCCGTAGAATTCACGTACATTGACCAGCTTCTGGTCAAAATAGGCATCAAGAGTGAAGCTATCGATAGGTTGCGGAAGGAAGGACGCGCTGTATTTTCCCCGTTCGACAGCGATGTCACCGGAGAAATTCATGTTCCGATAGTCTTTGACCGGACCGTTGAACTGGAAATCAAACCGTGCGACTCCTTCAAGCTGGTGCGCTCCCCGCGTCGGTAGGAATGGTCGCAGGAAGATGAAATCCAGATAGCCCGACAGTTCCCCATTCACTTCGGGCGCGGCAAAGTTGGTGACCAGAATGTTCGCCTTGATGGGTCGCCCGTCGAATGTCCCATCCTGTACATTGAGGCGGGCGTTGTCCGGTTTGGCGTCAACGACGATGCGACGAAACTTCAGTTCTCCGATCATGTCGCGTCGCGCCAGGTTGACATCGGTAAAGACCGCCGAACCGGAGTACACCAATGCGCTGCCGGAGCGCTTGGCATCGTAGTCAACATCCATATCAACCGCGAAGTCGCCCGAGACCCTGAAGTTCTGCAGTTCTTTGGCCGACTGCGCAGGGAGCAGGCTGAGAACCTGTTCAATGGATACTTCTTCCGCCTTGAGGGTGGCCTTTCCCTTTTCGGCGCCGGCGGTGTGGAAGAATTCGCCGGCCAGATCAAGGTCAATCTCGTTAAATCTGAAATCGGCTCGATCGATGACTACATGCCGCTGCTTCATGTTGTAGGTCGCGGCATAGAGCAGTTCGGCGCGCACGGTCGGGACGGGCTGTTTCGAGGTCACACGCAGGCTGTCGACCTGCAGTTTCCCTGTCGAAGAATAGACCCCTTCAGAGGGATTTTCCAGATCTGTCGATATCTCAAGATTCTCTGCCTGCATGGCGAAACCGCCCGAGTCGTTGGAGAAGTGGAGCATCCCTCCATGAATCTCGAGCTTGTCGAAACTGACAGCGGCGGCCGCGGATTGACCTTCGGGTGGGAGCGATCCTGCCGCGCCAGTCAACCCGGTGTCGGTCGGTTTGGCCAACGTGTAATTGTTCGTGCCGTCTGCCAGCTTGATCATGTTCAGAACCGGCTTGTTGATTATCAGGCGATTGACACGGAACTCCGACGAGATAAGCGGAAGTAGTCTGAGCTTGATGTCGATATTTTCCGTCGTGAGAAAAGTAGGCCCCTCGAAACCGGAAGGATTGCCAATGGTCACGCTGTCAAGTTTGACTCCGAGGCCACCCCAAAGAGACAGAGAGACATCTTTAATGCTAATCGGTCGTTTTAATGCGGCGCTGGCCTTTTCGACGGCCAGGGACCGTACTTTGTCCACCGGAAAGAACAACTGCAGCAAGATGATCACCAGGAGTATAAGGGCAACCAATGAGCCGGCTGTCCACGCAAGTATTTTCAGGATTTTCTTCATCTCTGTTTGTACACCTTTCCCCAACTCCCGACGCATGGTAGACAAAGGAGCGCCGCCTGACAAGTTTTAATCGACGGCCAGAACAAACGGCAGACTCATAGAGAATCTGCCGCGAAAATTGGTCGCTGAACCCGTCAGATCTCGAGGGTTTCGCCTGGCTTGAGGATCACGACACGCGGGCCAGTCACCTTTTGGGCAAAGATCTCCGGTCCGGCCTCGATCACCGGGAACGTGTCATAGTGAATCGGCACGACCGTCTTGGGTCGAAGGAACTCCACCGCCTTAACTGCGTCATCAATTCCCATAGTGAAATTGTCGCCGATCGGGAGGAACGCCAGGTCGATCTGATTCATGTCGCCGATAAGCTTCATGTCGTAGAACAGACCCGTATCTCCAGGATGATAGATGGTCCTTTCACCTATCTCGATGAGGAATCCGGTCGCCGGACCCATATAAACAGAGGCATCTTCACCGCCGCCAGAACCGTGGTGGGCAATGGTCAATTTTACCCGTCCGAAATCAAACTTGTGAGAGCCGCCAATATGCATAGGGTGGACTTTGACGCCGAATTTGGCGGCATACATACAGATCTCATAATTGGCGATCAGGAGGCAGTCGTTCTTCTGGCAAATCTGGAGTGTATCCCCAAAATGGTCGCCATGCCCGTGGCTGACCAGAACATAGTTTACTTCTACCTCATCGGCCTTCAATGCGGCGAGAGGATTGCCGGTGAGAAACGGATCGATAATGAGGCGGATATATCCATCAGTGAGGGTCACACAGGAGTGACCGAGAAAGCGAGCTTGTACCATGTATCCTCCGTGAACTGCGAGCGAAGCGGGGTGTCCGGACTACGCGATTATCCCGCCGCCCAGCAGAATGTCGCCATCATAGAATACCACCGACTGCCCGGGCGAGATCGCACGCTGACTGTCGTGGAATATAACTTTGGCCGAACGCTCAGTCAAGGGAGTGACCGTCGCACGGCCGGGCTGATGTAAATAGCGGATCTTCACTTCGGCTTCAAAAGGGCTGCCGTCCACTTCGCGCGCTACCCAGTTTATTCCTTCGGCCACCAGTTCCTGTTTAAAGAGACCGTCGTTATCCCCCACGATCACGCGATTGGATTCAATCTCGATGCGCTGTACATAGAGCGGCGTGGGATGAGAAATGCCCAGCCCCTTGCGCTGGCCGATGGTGAAAAACGCGGTTCCCTCATGGTGGCCGAGCAGTTCTCCGCTCTCATGACGGATCTCACCGCGCTCAAACTGTCTCCCCCGCTTCTGCTCAAACTCTGACAGAAAGCGGCGGTAATTGTTATCGGTCACAAAACAGATCTCACGGGACTCCGGTTTAGAGGCGGTCTTGAGCCCGCGCCGATGAGCGATCTCGCGCACCTGGCTTTTTAGCAGCCCTCCCAAAGGCATCAAAGTATGGGCGAGCGCATCCTGAGTCACTCCCCAGAGCACATAGGATTGATCGCGCGTAGCGTCGACACCCTTACGCACGTAGAAACGTCCATTGGTCCCTTGCTCTATGAACGCGTAGTGGCCGGTGGCGATATAGTCGCAGCCCACCTCGCGAGCCTTCTGCAAAAAGGCATTCCATTTGACGTCGGAGTTGCATCGAACGCAGGGATTCGGGGTACGTCCCGCCCAGTACTCCGATACGAAGTTTTCGATCACTGTATCCCGGAAGTGTGCTGACAGATTGAGCACGTAGAATGGCGCCCCAATGGCGTCGCACACGAACCGACAGTCCGTAATTGAGTCGAGCGTACAGCAGCGGCCATCCTTATAAATATCGCCGCCAACTTCCACGTAGTCCCAGAGCTTCATGTGCGCGCCGACAACATCGTACCCTTGTTCTTTAAGGAGGAATGCGGCCACAGAGGAATCCACCCCTCCCGACATGGCGACAAGTACACGCTTGCTCATGGACAAGTAACCAACCTACGAACGGTTGTACTCCGGAGACATTGAACGTATGCGCTCAACTATCGGCGGAAGAACTTGCAGTACATGGTCCAGTTGCTCTTTGGTGGTGGACCGGCCGAGCGAGAAACGGATCGCCCCGTTCGCGATATGCGCAGGGATCCCCATAGCGGTAAGAACATGGGAAGGTTCAGTCGCGCCAGAGGTACAGGCAGAACCAGAAGCAACCGCGATCCCCTCCATATCCAGCCCCAGTATCACCGGTTCGCCGGTCGTGCCCTTAAAGGAAACGTTCACGGTCTGAGGAATGCGGTTGCGCCGAGGGCCATTGAACTTAATATCCGGGATCAGTGATTCAAGTCTGGAGAGAAAATAGTCCGACAGCTCCTGCATTTTTACAAAGTCATCATTCATTCTGCGATCAGCGATCTCCAGCGCCTTAGCCAATCCGACCGCGCCAGCCACATTCTCAGTGCCAGGACGGCGCTTCTTCTCGTGCGAGCCACCGTACATGATCGGAGATATCTTTATTCCCTGTCTTATGAAAAGCGCTCCTGTTCCTTTCGGACCATAAATCTTGTGGCCGGTCAAGGAGAGCATATCGACCCCAAGTTCCTTGACATCGACTTTGACTTTGCCGATTGATTGAACGGCATCGGTATGGAAGAGCACATTCCGCTCGTGCGCTACGTTTGAAAGAGACGCAAGGTCCTGAATGGTGCCGGTCTCGTTATTGCCGTGCATGATGGAGACAAGGAAAGTATCGTCGCGTAGAGCCGTTCTCAATTCGTCCGGATTTGCGAAACCCGCGCTATCGACTGGCAGGATCGACAGCTCAAACCCCTCCTTGTGATGCAGGTGCTCAGCGGACTCGATGACTGCGTGATGTTCATTGGCCGCGACAGCCAGATGTTTCTTCTTGCCGCGGAACTGATAGGCGGTGCCGAGAATGGCTATGTTGTCGGACTCGGTACCACCCGAAGTGAAAAACAGCTCTGCCGGCTGGCAATTGATGAAGGCGGCAATTGACTCGCGGGACGATTCGAGTGCTACTTTAGCTGTTCGTCCGAACTGATGGACAGAGCTTGCGTTACCGAATCCATCGACAAGAATTGGTAACATCGCTTGGACGACTTCAGGTTCCACCGGGGTGGTCGCGTTATGGTCAAGGTAGATGGGTTGCATGGTAAATTCGGTCCTCCAACGGTGGACTCTGCCGGGCCAATTCCCCGCAAATTTCACCGTTCAACTAGAACGCATACAAGATAGTAAAGTGCCAGCGGTCGGCCAAGGGATAACGTTGCGATTTGATGGTTCGGGCATAGTCGATTCGTATCGGGCCGGCGGGAGTAACGATCTGAACACCCGTCCCAAGGGCAAAGGCAAAGTCGTTGAATTGCAGTTTGTCCCAATCCTCAAAGCCGTTCCCCATGTCGAAGAAGAGCGATTGATAGAGAGGCCAGGAGCGTGTTATCTGGAGAGTTTTCCACCGGAACTCCTGGTTGAAGACGGCATAAACAAGTGCTCCGGCAGGTTTGTCGTCGACCTGCGGGCCAAGGGAGTTTTCCCGGAATCCGCGAATGGTATTGGCGCCACCAAGATAGAACCTGTCTTCAAGGGGAACATCAGTACCCGCACCAAACGCATCAGCCCATCCCCCTTTGATCCGAGTCGCTGATATCCAGCCCGGCCAAACCACCTGATAGCTGGAGAATGACAGCTCGGCCTTCATAAAGTCCTCATCTCCCCCAAGGAGTCCGCCGTAGTACTGAAGCGATCCGTCCAGCACGGCGCCACGAGTCGGAATGAATGCGTTGTCCCGACTGTCACGGCGAACATCGAAGATCAACTTCCGTCGGTTCGAGAGCCCCTCCTCTTCGGCCTTGATATCGATTTGATCCTCAGGTACACCGGTGATTGTGACCGACTGGTACTCAAAACCGAATCGAATGGCGGCAAGCTGCCCGAACTTTCGAGTGGTCGAAGCCGCGACCGACCAGGAGCTGACATCGTATTCCTGGGTGGCAGACTTTACTTCCGGGCGAACCTCGCCGGTCAGGTCAAGCGGCATACGCAAACCGAGGAACCACGGCTGTGTATAGCGAGCACGGTAAATGTGGTTAAGCAAACGGCTGTCTGAACCAACCGCGAACTGATAGCTCGACGACAGTTCAAGTCTGCGGGAACCGAGGAAATTTCGTTTGCCGAAAAGTGCAGTGAAATCCCAGAGTAGATCACGAACCTTTGACTGGGCCGCACCGGTTTGAAAGGTTGCGTACATCGGCTTTCGTTCTCTTACGCGCAGGAGAAAGTCCGGATTGAGGCTGTCCGGTGAATTCGGGTCGGTCGCCAGGGTGAGTGTGCTGAAGTACCCTGACTCGTAGAGCCGCTGCTGTGAATTGACAATATCCTCGCGCTTGTACAATGAGCCGGTTTTGACCTTCAATTCTCGTTCCGCGACCTTTTGCGGGTAGTCGTCAATTCCCTCTATTTTGACCTTTCCGAAGTGGACCAGTGGCCCGGAACTGATGGTAAACGTCATGGGGCTCCTGCCAAGTGAGTCAACAAGATCAAAGCTTGTGACTACCTGAGAGTAAGGATACCCGTTATTCGCCAGAATGGCTTTCATGTCAAACTCCGCCTGGCGAAGGACCACAGGGCTGATCGGTCTACCCGGCCGCATCCGGCCGGCGATCTTCACAAAGTCCCCCCTGAATTGCGATGGGAACTCACCCACAACTTGGGAGAAGCCGTAGAAATAGCGTCTCCCCTCGGCTATAGTAATACGAGCTTCAGCCTCACTCGCCGAATCAGTAGTGCGCGGAAGATACTCCGTGCGCACGGCAACATCGAGAAAACCTTCGGTGAGATACAGGTAGGTGACCTCAAGAGAATCGCGGCGCGGCGTCTCTCGTTGCACTTTCATGCGCCGTTCCCCACGCAGCCCCCGCCAGAAGTTGGCTGTGCGAGAATACAGTTTGGACTTGATATCTTTGTCCGACAGGAACTGGTTGCCGACAATAGTGATCTTGGTGATCTTCGGCTCGCGGAACATCCAGCGTTGGGTTGCCCGATCCGCGGCTATCGCAGACGAGGCCATGAACATAAAGAGAAGCAGCAAGAACACCCGGCGCACGGACTATTTGAACTCCCAGTGAAGTTTCAGGTTGAGGTGATAGAGATCCTCTTCATCGCGACGGCCTTCGACCAGGAATGATTTGTTCAAACGATATTCAAACCCCAGTTCCCGGCCGGTCGCGCCCGAGAGTGATGAACGACCATAGACATAGAGACTTGGCGTGGTGTAGAAGCCGAGCGTGACACGCGATTTCAAAGGATCAAACTTGCCGGAATACAGAGGATCGATCTCAAAGGTCTCCACGCCCAGTCGACTCAATTGGCGCGATCCGATCTGAGAAACTTGCGTTCCGAGCAAGCCGGTCAACCGTTGCTCTAACCCAGTGAACGAGGCACCAGACGCATCGGATGTCGCCGAGTTAGTCACCAACAGCGGGAGCAGATCTTCGCGACTGAAACCGGCATCGCCCGACACGGCGAGTTGCGGCTCTTCGAGAGTACCTGTCACGACAACGCACAGCTCTTCATCTTTGCGTGGCTCATCATCAGTTGCCACACCGCGAATGATCGTGCAGGCGGTGACATCGAGGGTCGGATTCGGCTCGGCAACGTTATCATAGATAGCTCGTGATCCGGGCTGAATCGTCCAACTCCGGTCGAATAACGGCGCCTGTCCCCTGAGAATTTCCATCTCTCCAATGAATCGATACTCACCTCGCTCGCGGATGATATTCAGGAACCCGGCAAATTCGGCATCAATATCATCGTTTTCTATCCAGAAATTCGAGGGGACCTCGACATTCAGGTTGAAGTTCCAGGCCTGATCGCCGGCCAGGGCCACCATGATCGGTGAGCCTTCATCTGGTTCCGCGAAGTTCGCCCGATAGCGAGCCGACAAAATGACCAGATCGCCGGTTACTTCCGGCGGAGATTCTCCCTGGACGGAAAGATCACCCTCCACCACCGCGTGAATGTCATCCAGTTCGTAATAGACTGGGAACGCCCGTGGCAATGAGACATCGATATTCCAAATGATATTATTCAACTGCTTGAAAGTCAGGTCGCCTTCGATGGTCGCGATACTCTTCCCGCTTGGGGCGCGGGTGTCCCGGACGTATGCTTCAATCTGGTCGACTATGACTTGGTTATCGCGCATCCCAAAGGTCGCTGAATCGGCAAAGATGGTATCGACGAGGTCGTAGTACTTCAGTTTGGCGTGCTGCAACGTGACCGAACCTTCAAGGTGTGGAGCATTTGGAGTTCCGAAGAGCCTCACATTTGCCAGCATATCTCCGGCGAGATACTCAACAGTCGGCAAAAAGGCCTCCACGAGGTCAAACTTATGGTCGGATGCCTGAATGGTCAGATCAAACGGACGATCCAGTATCTGTATCGAGTCCGCGGTCAGATCCAAGTCTACATCGAAGCTCCCCCGCGCGCGATAGATACCGGTATCTGAGGTCAGCAGACTGCTGTCGACGATAAGAGTACGTTCGCGATATGACGCGGATAGACGCAAGTCGCCCAAATGCATTTCCTTCCATGCAACGGAATCGACTTCGCCCGTCATGTCAAAAACCGGGGAACGCAGTGAGCCACCGAGCTTCCCCTGCAGCGAAGCCCGGCCGTTTAGAGGAAAGTCCGGCCGGAAGAGACTTGCCCAGTCGCGAATCGGCACATCATTTATGGAGAATGCGAACTTGAGTCCGCCATCATAATCGTATCTGCCGAGCGCCATGGCCATTGAGCCGCCGCTGGCGATCGCGCCTCGCTCAATGGTCACGCCGCGGTCATCAACCGCCAATTCGAGTTGACCGCGATTAAACAAGCGCTGGTCTTTGAAGAGAAGAGTCAGCGAGTCGATATAGACCTTCTGTGGAGTCTCACGATGGTGAAGGTATCCGTGCGCCATTGCCCGGAAATCCGGCGAGTAGAGGAACATGGTGTCGACATTCACGACTTGATGGTAGATATCCAAAAACGTAAACAAGGTATCATAAGGAATATCGTAAAGCACCCCTCCATACGCTGAGGCGATCACCTGCCCGCTCTGCTCGGAAAACATGCGGCTTATATTGACGCCCAGATCAAGACTGTCTGTGAAGACATCGTATATCCAGGCGGAGTCGGATTCAAAGGCGGCCTGCAGGTCCGGGTCCTTGGTCGAGCCGGTAATGGAAGCCTGACCAGTTGCCCGTCCGGCCAGCTCTTTGATAAAAAGCTTGCCCTGGTATGCCTCCAGATTGGGAAGATCGGCATTCACCAGCAGGCTGATGTCGCGGCTATACTCGACATCACCTGTCACCTCAAACTTGTTGCCAAAGTATTCGACCAAGAAGGGTTCAGGAAAGGTCACTTTCTTAGTAGTAATGTTGACCGTACCGCTGGCGTATTGAAGCGGGTAATCTGCAAAATAGCTGTCATAAAAGTCGCCGGTGACGGACAACAGCATGTCGTCATTCTTGAATGACGAGCCATTGAGGTGTATGTCAGCGTTGAGATCTGAGGAAAGCGTCCCCTTGATCAATGACTCCAGATTGAAGTGCTCGATCGCCAGATCGACCTGATACTTCTCGGGTTTATTGCTGAAGTCGATCTTTCCGGAGCCGTCCAGCGCACAGCGATCGAGTATCAGGCCATAAAGCGTGTCCAGCTCCAGAAGTTTCTCCGGAAAATGGAAATGGAAATTGAGGAACAAGTTGTTGATGTCAGCGATGAGAAAGCGCCCACCCAGGCCGAGTGAGCCGTTGAGCATGGAATCGCTGAAGGTGACCGACCCGTAGAGATCGATCATGCCAGTGAGCTTGACTCCGGTCCAATTCGCAAGCTCCCGCAGATCGAGATTGTCCGCGTTAAATGATATCTGGCCGGATTTTTGTTTTATCCCCCCTGCCCCGTTCAATTTGATATGCGTGCTGTCGCGGCTGATGGTCAGATCACGAAATGCGACCAACTGGTGTGAATAGGTCACCTGGCCGGTCAGCGATGACAACTTGTACTTGTCGCGATTGGAATTGACATTCGCTTGCGTTATGTCCAAAGCAACGGTCTCATCAATGCTCGAGATCGATGTATGCAAATTGATGTCGAAGAAGTTAAGTGTGTCGTTCGGCTTTATGACGGTCACGGCCAGATTTTCGATCGACAGCTTGTCGATCATAAACTCAGGGATAGTGGCGGCCGAATCTGTCGCTTTGGCGTCAGGCCGCGTGGGAAGGCCGAACCGCCCCAGCGAATCTTGAACCAGCGTAATGCGAGTGGAATCAAGCAGAACCGACGAGAAGATAATTCGATTGTCGATCAAATTGCGCCAGGAGTACTTTGCGCCTAAGCGACCAGTATAAAAGACCTCCTGGCCGCCGAGAGAATCATCAAAGGAAACTTTGAGTTCGCGGACGGTCAGGTCATCAAAGACGCTCCCCTCCAATTCGCCTATACTTACCTGAAACGGTAGGTTTGGGGGGATCATTGAGTTCAACTTCGAAGTCACGATCGCCTCAAAACCATGCATCTCAAACAAGTAGAAGCCGAGTCCGGCGCCAAGAAGAAGTATCACGGCGATGATCAGCAGCGTGATTTTCATCCAGCGACGCATCATGCTACCTTCATCCTTCCCAAGAGTTGGCGAGCGGTGGCAGTCCCGCTATCAAAGCAGGAGAGGTCATCAATGACCAACTTGAGCAGCTCGGGGGGAGCTCCGACATTGAGTGCTCCGCGCATATGCGAATGCAACTGCTGTTCACGGTCATCTGCTATGAGCATCGCCACATTAGCCAATTCACGGGCAACGAGTCCCAGTTCCGGACGTGACAGCACTTTGCCATATCCTTCCAGGATCATCCAATGGAAGACTTCCGGGGCCATCCGTTCGACCCGGGCACGGAGGGGCTCAAAGTTCGCTCCATATACCTTTTTACACAGCTCAAGTCCCCTTATGAACCATTCATTGGTCGTGTGGCCGTGTGCCTCATGTCGATGGTTAGTTGCCTTCGAAGCTGGAAACGCCTTGTCAACGGCTTCCGCGGCAGTCAGCATTCGAGGAAAACCAAGAAAGAGATAGGATTGGAGTACCACTTCGTAGAACTGCGCTCGCTCGACCTCCGGCTGTTTATTTTGGATCAAGACGGAATTCAAGATATCGCTCTCATTGGTCGCTATTGTCGCCGCAAATAGGGCCAGCCAGCGTTCCTGCCCATACGTTTCTGGGGAAAAATCGAGAATAGCCGCTCTTAGAGCGGTCCAGTCACAGAGGTTCGACATACCGGTAAGGTATGTAGGAATGGTGATTTAGGGCAATGTTGAAATTAGCGGGCCCGACGCAGCCGCTGCTCAAGACGGGAGACTTCCTGCTTTAGATATTGCAGGATTTTCGTGAGCGAGTCGGCGGATGGCTCTGAGGGAACAAAGTCAGTGGGCTCAATGGCCGGACCGGATAGGGTCTTCTGACCGATTTGAACTCGCGCGGTCATGACTTGATTGGAACGGAGATAATTCAATTCGGCGATGGCGCCCGGCTTGGCGAGCTTCACAATCTTGGCGAGGTCCGCGGCAGTAGTTATGCGCTGGCCCCTGAATCCGACAATAAGATCGCCCCGCATCAGCCCGGCGCGTTCTGCGGGAGAGCCTGGAGAGATGTAGGTAATGACCACGCCCCGATCGATCAGATTTCCGAATCCACTTTGATTTGAGGACGCAATGGCGGTGATGGATGCATCGAGTTCTATCCCGGGCGTGATTTCGATATCCGCAGTGGAGACCCCAATGTATCCAGCCTGACGGTCACCGTGCGTCAGGAGGTGGTTCACAGTGCCGGCAAGTTGATAAGCCGGTACCGCAAGAGTGACATCAGGTGACTGGCCGACAGATCCTACGACGATGCCGAGCAGCCGACCCTGCAAGTCAAATATCCCGCCTCCAACGGCAGAAGGAGCCAACGACGCGGAGAACTGCAAATTGCCGTCGGGACGCAATCCCGCACAGAATCCTATGGTCGGGGTGGCGCGGAGTCCAAAGGCATGTCCCATGGCCACCACCATCTGGCCGGCACAAACACGACGTTCGCACATGATGACCGGGGTCCCGATCCGTTGGCTTGGGAGCAATAAGGCAAGGTCGGTCAGGTAATCGACCGCAATGAGAGTCGCTGGATACCGATGGTTCTCAAAATTTACGAACAGCCGTTCGTGATTAACTACAGCGGACGCTGATACCAACACATGACCGAATGAATCGCAGATGACCCCGGATGTCACGAGGTTCTCCATCAATTCATTCCCGCCAAAGACAGACGACTGCCCCGGCCGGTAATTCTCGATAGTGACAATTGACCGGGAGAGATTGTAGATGAGGTCATTCATGCCGCTTTCGAGGGATGTCAGCGGTCGATCAGCAGCGTGTGAATGAGCGGGAGAAAAGACCGCCCAGACGACCACAAGGGCCAGGATCCGGGCGGTCATACGGTAACACGTTAGCATTTTAGTATATGGCTCGTGCCTCCGATACCTGGGTGCTGTTTGCCGGCTGATAAACGCGGATAACCGGCCGCATCTTCAGCATTTCCAAGAAGTACTGGTTCTGCCCCGCCCATCCGTGCGGCGACTGCGATGACACGGCGGAGAAATTCGAGGCATTGGTCAGCATCCCCGACAATCTGCTCAAACGTTCGGTCTGCGCCAATTCGCCACGCAGGGTCCAATTCTTCTTCAGGCGCGGATTCATGTTTGGGTTGTTGGTCGGCTGCACCGTCTGATACTCATCTGTCAGTTGCGCCTGTTCACCAACAATCTGCGGACCTTGCTGAGGGGAGGTAAGGACCGCAATAGCAACCACCGCCATGACCAGCGCGCTCGACAGAACCGGTGCAAGGGTCCGCCAGGCGAATCGCGGCGCGTGCTGGGGCAGATATGCCTTGGTGCGCGTCTCCGCAAACCGTTCTTCCGCGATGCGATTAAGCAGCCGGGTGTTGAAATCACCCGACAGCGCCACCTTGGGAAGTTCGTGCGTGGCAGCTTCCATTCCGCGCACCATCAACTCCTCCTGGCGGCAAGTGGCACAGGTGGAGAGATGCTCTCGCACGGCCAGTACTTCCCGTCCTGTCAGCTCTTCTTTACAATAGGCCGACAGGCAAGAGCGTACTCTTTGACAACGCATTATATTCCTCCAGTCTTGGCTGTAACTTGTCACGCAGGATCAGACGCGCGCGGTTGACGCGGGACTTGACCGTCCCCAGCGGCACTCCGAGCACATCGGCAACTTCCTCGTACGGCATTTCCTGCACATCGCGCAATAAAAACGCGGTGCGGTATTTTTCCGGCAATTCTTTGATGGCGGAATCAAGCGCCTGCGGAAGCCGGCTTGGAATCTTGGCCTCCACGGCGAATTCCGCCTCGTGCCCCTGCATATCGGTGATCTCGTAGAATTTGAATTTCTTACGCTTACGCAGCTCATTTCTAGCGAGATTCAGGCAGATCGTGTATATCCAGGTTGAAAAACAGTGCTGGAAATTGAACGACTGCCGGTGCTGATATACCCGGACAAAGGTCTCCTGGACTATGTCTTCCGCTTCCTCCGTTGAGGACAACATGCGGCTGATCACGTTCATGAGACGATCCTTGTAGCGGTCGACCATGGCGTTAAACGCTACCATGTCTCCCTTCTGGATCGAACGCATTAACGCGAAGTCAATGTCCTTTTCGGTTTCCTTGGCCATAGCTGTGATGCCCTTGTCTTTATGGTTCTTAAAGTAATACCCGCCAACCGGGAAATCTTTCCCGAGTCGGACCAAAAAACTGCTGTTTTTGCCCGAAAATCCGCCAACCAAGTGCAATCGGAGAATCGTCCAATTCTCCCCCATTAGAACGATTTGGAGCGGCAAAAGTTGAAGACTCAGCTAATATACGACGTAACGGCCTGTATGTCAATCAGTTAATTGCGAACAGGCCCGGCCAGAATGACCGACTTAGAAGAAATCCGACAACTCCCAGGATAGCCAACGGGATAACAAATAACCTATAGACTGACATAAGGTTACTCTTATAATACTCGTTCGTTAGGACTAGGCAGAGGTGAGTGGGTGCCAGTAACATCCCGATATACCCGGCCAGATAGGATAGTTGAATGTTTCCGGGCTGCAAAACCGGCTGATAGAGGAACCCAGCTAGAAGGGCGTATCCCATCCCGACATAGGCCGCCACCATACCAGTCAATAATCCAATAGCGAAACAGACAAGGAAAATGAGCAGAGCGGGCGGAAAGTGGTACTGCTGGGCAAGCGATGTGATTTGCGTTATCGCCCCAGAGAGTTCGAGTACCGTTTGAAAGGAGAGGATACCGAAAACCAGAAAGACCAACTTATAGGACAGTCCCTTCTTCAAGGAAGGCCAGAGAACCGAGGCTGACGGTCTTGTCGCTAGGATCAAGGCGACGGCAGCCGCGAGGACAGCCCATGCCATATTGACTTTGAAGATCGCGTAAACTGCGATTGCACCAGCAATCGGCCACAGTGAACCAGCAATACCCTTGAGGGCGGCATATGCATTGACATGGTTTTCGTGATCTAGGCTGATCTTTCGGGAAAAGTAGAATGCGCCAATAGCGGCCATCAGTATCGTCATGGGCAACTGCATCAGCGCTACTTTGAACATCGGCATCCCGGTGATACCTTCAGTAAGGATGATGCCCGGATAGACCGGCCAGAAGAACTCGACCATGTGGCGAAACCAGTAGTTGGTAACGGTCCTGAACTCTGGAGAGTATCGCTCATCCTTCAGCACATTTCCGACAAGCGGCGCGGACAAGAGCGCACCTCCGGGCATCGGCATCAATCCCACCAAGAATGGCAGTACCGCCACGGCCGTCCGGTTCCCACCGGGCAGATGGCGGCAGGCATCGGCCAAACGATGCAGGAATCCCAGTTCGGCCAGCAGTGAGCCGAGTATGGTGATGAGGACGATCACGGCGGTGAGCGAAAGGAACCGTTCCGATTTGACCAGTTCCCAGTAGCCGTCCAAGACCGATTGAAGTGGAACCTGGTAGAGCAGGGCTGCAAGAAGTCCGGCGATGAAAAGCGTAAGCCCGACCGAGAGTTTCTTGCGTAGCGCGAAAACGATAAGCGCGAGAATAGCCAGCAGCTTTGCCAATTCCATCGCGACAAGAAAGCGGTTTAGTGTTGGCTTGTCAAATCCGGGTTCCGACTTGACTTGACTGGATTCTCCCCTACCTTTCCATCGCCTCATGGAAACACCAAGCGCGCATACCAGCAAATTGAGCGAGCGGGAGTTCATCTCGATAGCATCCTCTTACATGCACGAGCAAGGGTTCGTCTGGTTGGATACGAGTATGCATCTGCCGGGCCGCGCAAGTCGCTCTCTGTTGGCTCGACGTCCGGCGATGGAGATCTCTTATTCGAATGGTGAGATGACCATGCGCAACGGTCCACAAGTGACTGCTCGCAAATTGAGCGCGCTGGGGAGTCTGACCGTCGTCTGTACGCTGGCCGAGGATAATAATCTGACCGCAGTCGGCTACATCTCGTATGAAACCTGCCTCGAACTGGCGGACCCTCGATATCAGCATGCGTTTGAGGATACCGGATTTCAGTTCTACTTCTATCGGTCCGTAATGGAATATGATCACGAGACCGACGAGGGGACGATTGTTGGAGAATCTCCGAATGCTGGGATCCACCCTCCCACAGTTGAGACTCCCGCAGAACGGCCAGTCACCTCGCCATCTGATTTCCAATGGTCTGAGACACACGACTCGTACACAGATAAGGTCAAACAAATCAAGCGACACATTTTCGAGGGGGATATCTATCAGGCTAACCTTACGACGCGATTCAGTCTCAGATCAGACAGCGCGCCGTCATCGATATATATGCGATTGCGCTTGCTCACTCCTGCCCCCTATTCAGCCTTCCTGAATTTCGGTCGATTGCAGATACTCTCATCTTCGCCGGAACGGATGCTACTTCTGGAGGATAGAAAAGTTAGCACGAACCCAATCAAGGGGACCACATCATCGGGCACAACCCCCGAAGAGGTCGAACAGAATCGCCGTTTGCTGTTGATGTCCGCAAAAGACCGCGCCGAGCTACTCATGATTGTCGACTTGGAGAGGAATGACCTAGGCAGAATCGCCGAAACCGGCACTGTCAAAGTGAACGCGCTTTTTCGCACCGAACTCTACCGTTCGCTGATCCATCTGGTGAGCGACATTTCGGCCAAAGTGCGGCCGGAGATCATGACCTCTCAAGTCCTCGAGGCTCTTTTGCCGGGTGGTTCGATCACTGGCGCGCCGAAATTGAGGGCAATTGAAATACTGAAGTCGCTGGAGTCGGTGCCTCGCGGTGTCTACACAGGCTGCATCGGTTACATCAGACCTGGCCGCGCGGAGTTCAATATTGCAATTCGGACCATGGTTCACCAAAATGGGACTTACGATATCCATGCCGGAGGCGGCATCGTGGCGGATAGCGAGCCCGGTGCTGAATACGATGAGATGCTGCTCAAAGCATCCAACATGTTCCGAGCAGTCGGACTGAGTGAGGATCAAATAGCATGTTTACGCCGCTAGCTTCGATAAATGGGAAACTAGTCAAACCGGATAAGGCCAAGATATCCGTCTACGATAACTCGCTGCTGTACGCTGAGGGGTTGTTTGAGACCTTTCTTGGCGTCGATGAACGCATCATTTTTGCCAAAGAGCATTTGGACCGTCTGGAGCGAGGCGCTAAAGTAACGGGGCTAAGGATACCTGTCACCCGTAAACAGATTGAAGTCTGGATGAAACGTGCGCTCAAAGCGTATCCGGCCAAAGTAAAGCAACTTCGCTTGACAGTAACTTCCGGTGATTCTGCCCGCTGGCGCGGTAAATCCTCGGATCCACAGGTCATCATTCTGGTCGGTCCACATCAGCTTCCATCTCGCCCCAGTCGCTTGATCGTCTCGCCGTTTCGAGTCGACGAGGAGTCGGTCTTTCGCCGCATCAAGACGATCTCTTACGCTATTCAGGCGGCGGCCCTGCGCATCGCCAAACAGAAAAAGTACGATGACGCGATCATGCTAAATGAATCAGGGTATGTGGCGGAAGTGACCTCGGCAAATATCTTCTGGGTAAAGAAAGGTGTCGTGTACACGCCGCCGCTCGATGCCGGCTGCCTGGAAGGGACGACTCGAGAAGTAATGTTGCGGGAGACCCGCAAACTGAAACTCAATCTGGTCGAGCAACATGCGACTTTGAAGCAGCTTCTGGCGGCGGACGAGATCTTCATCTCAAGCTCGACTCGACTGGTCATTTCCGTGCAGGAGATAGCCGACAAGAAGCGGCATACTTTCGCGCCTGGACCGATCACGGAGAGATATCGGCAGCACTTCCTCAAACTGGTTGGACTCGGCGTGTAGCACCACGTTTCGTCTTCTCTCCCTTGTTTTAATTTGACATGTTTGCAGAGTTCGGACATATAATCAGCAGGAATGAACCTGCTACTTCAGGATGACCCGACATGACCAGACATTTCCTCTGCATATGCTTCGCGACGCTCGTCGCACTTTGTTCTGCATACGCGCAAACGCCCGCAGACAATGAAACGGCGCGCGATGTCAGCGGCACACTCTACGATATTCCGCCACGCGACCTGATCGATATGCCAACCGCCGGCACTCTTCCCCGCAGCTATTTTGATATTGGATTGCGGGTCTACTCAGGGGGCGGCGCATTGGGGACCTGCAATATTGGGCTTTCCAATCGACTGACCTTGGGAATAGCGTACGGTGCCGAGGGAGCAATTTCGAATGTCGAGCCGAACTGGAATCCGGATATTGAGTTTAATCTTAAATTCCGCATAATCGACGAAATGCAGTATTTCCCGGGAGTTGTGTTGGGGTATTCCTCACAGGGAGATGGCCCATGGAACAAGGATCTGCAGCGATACGCCTTCAAATCGCGCGGGTTTTATGCGGTGGCAAGCCGATCATTCTACTTCTACAAGTGGACCTCGGGCTGGCATGCCGGGATAAACTACTCGATGGAAAAGAAGAAGGATGAAGATAAAACATTGAACGGCTTCTTCGGTGTCGATGCGACGTTTAACTACAATCTCGCGTTGTTATTGGAATACGACCTGGCGCTCAATGACGACCGGTCTTCGTATCCGGACGGCAGCGCCGCCAATTTCTCCGGCAAGGGACGGGGGTATCTGAATTCGTCGATCAAGTGGTTGTTCGCGCAGAATTTACAGATAGAGATAATTCTGAAGGATTTGCTGTTGAATCGACGTGAGGCGCAGACCATCACCCGCGAACTACGGCTGACGTATATTGAACATTTCTAGGCCAAGACAATTGATACGAAAAAGGGCTTCACTCACGTGAAGCCCTTTGCTTTTCTACATCCCCCACTTTCGCCAGCGGGATAAGACCAGTTCGGCGAAATCACCAACTGTCTCAATCACTTTCTGACGATACTCCTGTATTCGTTTATTGTCGAACTCAGGGTACCCCTCTCCCTCTTTGTAGAGCAGAATCGTTCCCGGAACCGGGTAGATATCCGCGCCGGGCCGGAAATACCAGGCAAGGTCAGGGTCGTATTGTTCCTTGCCACCCAATTTCGGATCGATCGACATGACCATCGCGGTTTCATCGGTGCCGGAGTGACCGCCGGTATGACCAAAGAACTGCTCCGTCATCTTTCCGCACAGCTCCCACCAGTGGAGCACCGCAATATTGCACTTCCGCTCATGGTGAAACTCAAACGCCACCGACTTGAGCGCGGAGTTATTGCCGCCGTGTCCATTCATCAGGATGATATTCTTGAATCCGGAGTCGGCATACGAGTCCAGAATGTCGCGTACAAACCGTCGATAATTCTCTTCGTCTATGGTTGAGCCGCCGTTGTAACGAATTAGTGAGCGCGTGATGCCATAATTGAGTGTCGGCGCGACGAGCGCATTGATCCGTTCGGCGATCCCCTCAGCGATGATCTCTGGGATGAAGTTATCGGTGCCAATTGCGGAGGAGCCGTGGCCCTCGACTGTTCCTGCCGGGAAAATAATGGTATCGATTTTCGATGGCACTTGCTGGCGGACGGTCAGCCAGGAGAGTTTCTGCAATTGCCGCTCCATTTACGGCTCCAATTTGGTAAGGATTCGCTCGATGACTATTTCGGTTTCGCGGGCGGTATCCTCATCCCCCTCAAACCGGAATTGATTGATATCGCGCGCCATGGTCTCAAGATAATCCGGATTTTCGACTGCGTACCAGATCTCCAGCTCTGACCAGGAGAGGTGCTCCTTGGTGAAAGCATCGGCAACATCGTGATAGATCGTGGCCGCTTTCCAGTCAAAATCCTGAAGTCGTATCTGAAGGCTCTTCGACATACCGAGTGAGTAGTAACGACCTTCGGGCGTCGGGCCAAAGACGGCATCAGATTCTTTCAACATCTTGAGTGCGGTCTTCATCATTTTGCAGGTAATGGTCGGCGTACGGCTTCCCAGCAACAGAACATGTTTGTAGCCTTCCTCGAAACAGTCGTGAAAGACGGCATCCATGCGCTCAGCCCAGGTACCAGCCTCCTGTTCAATCACCTTAAAACGGCTCTTGAGCGCTTCAGCTCTCTTACCATCGAGTTTATTAGTCAGATATTCGGTGACGATCTTGATAAGTCGTTTGCGATCAGTTTGATCGATATGATACAGCCGGACATCGGCCGTACCGACATCAAACGCGTTAGTGATCGTATCAGTTATGAATGCCTGGTGCAAAAACCGGAGGTTGTCCCCCTTGATGATGCCAAAATCCATCGAGGAGCCTTCTTCTGTCGGCTCCTGTATGCAGATCGCTACTACTGAATCTATCTTCTTTTTTTCAGGCATACAAGTCCATACTCAGCATGGGTGACGCTTTCCATGCGGAAATATACTGCTGCCAGAAATGACAGTCAAGCGACCGACAGGAGAATTGCGAAAAATCAGCCGATGTCCTGGAGCGCCGGAAACCAATCAAGCAGATAGACAGACAGGCGCTGTAGGAGGTCAAAGAAGATCATGACTCCAACGATCATCAAGAGAGACCCCGAGATGATCTCCACCGCTCGGAAGTGTCTCTTGATAAAGCCGAACGCGCCGATGAGATAGTTGAATAACACGGCCGTAAGGATGAATGGGATACCTAATCCGGCAGAGTAGAATGACAGCAGGATGACCCCCTGGTAGACATTCTCTTGTTGCGTGGCCAGCGTGAGGATGGCGGCAAGAATCGGGCCGATACAGGGCGTCCAGCCAAAGGCAAATGCCATTCCGATAAGAACCGAACCGATCACGCCGAATCGCTTCTGTCCGGCGTGGAATCGTTTTTCATAGTTGAGAAATCCGATGCGAAACACGCCCGCGACATGCAGACCGAAAATGAAAATCACGACACCAGCAACCTTGCTGAAAATATCCTTGTACTTGAAGATATTCCCGACTTGCGGCGCAATAGCGCCAAAGAAAATGAAAACCAGCGAGAATCCGATGACAAACAGTACTGTATTGAGCACCAACTTGCGATAATGGGCGCCTGCCTTCTCCTTTGAGGTCAGATCCTCGATGGACACGCCGGAAATGAAGGACAGGTATCCGGGGATCAGGGGAAGGACGCACGGCGACAAAAACGACAACAGCCCGGCCAGGATGGCGGTCGGGATCTCTACGGTAGCTGAACTCTGCAAGGTGGTCTCTCCATTCCTATGGTGAGCGATATCTGAAAGATGGTCGGCTAGTGATCTTTCCGATTGTGGTGGGCGATTATCTCGGCCTTTATCAACTGGAGCAGTTTGTCGGGGTCGATCTTCCCTACGATCTTCTCCGCGATCTTCTCGGCCAACTCAGCGGCAAACTGGCGGGTGAACAACTGGACTTCCTGTGAAGAGACCTTCTCAAGTGATTCTTCCCATTTGCCGGACCGGGAGTCACTGGATTCCCGCTGTTCCTCGACAAAAATCGAATCGGGCTCGTTGGAGCGGATCCGCTCGATTTCTTTCTTGAATTCGTCAATGAACTTCTCGACCCCTGCGGTCTTTGGACGTGTCCCCACTCCACTAGTCGAAGGAACACGCGTCGCCTGAGCCTTGGCTTCGACCGACTCGTCTTCATTCGGCATTGGCCGTGTCTGGATGCGCAATGATCCTGAATCGTTCACCGAAATGGCAGGCGGCTGTGGCGCCGGTGGTTTCGGCTTTCCGCCGATCTCATCTCTCATCGAGTTGATGAACCAGTCATAATCATGCTTTTGCGTCTCCGGGTCCGGCTGGAAACTGGTCGGGTCAACCAATCCGTATTGATCCTGCATGATCTCAAGCTTGCTCGTGGTCGTGGGGGCTTTCGGCGCAGTCGGGATCTGACCGGTCTTATCTTCCCTGATCATGACCGATTCGACCTTCCGCGAGTCGGATTGCTTGTCTTCTTCGACGTGATCAAACCCCACAAGCTTTTCCGAGGTAACCTTCACCTGAGCGGTGGCGTTATTCACGGCGGTTTTGTCCATCACCTCAGAATTGGTGACATCGATGCGATCCAGTCCAAGCGCCTGGTCGAGGAAGTCATCATCGGCGGACATGGCGCTGAGTGGATTAGGCGTGGCCGGGCCGTTGGCCATTCCGGTAAAGGTTGTCACCCGCTGTACGAATTCGAGCGGTTCTATCGGCACATGAATAACCACTTCGGGAGGGAACGGGAGATCAGCCGGGGTCATCGGCTCGATGATCATTAACGGAACAGCAGACCACCTGGGATTTGCGGAGATCTCATCGTAAAATGGCTGTCCATTCTGCGCCAAAAGGTCACCACCAATTATCAGCAGATCCGGACGCGAGAACTGCAGCACTTCGCGAGCCTTGTCGACAGCGGCCACCGAGATCACTTCGTATCCGTTCTGACGGAGAAGTGATTCGGCGACCCGGCGATTGGTGTCAGATGATTCGGCGACCAGTACTCGTTTGCGCATGGTGATGGCCTATCTTTCGCGATGTTCCTTTTGCTTCGCCAACTGAGAGGAGGCCTCCTCCAGAAACTTTCGTTCGGCCTTCGTCAGGTTCTCCATCCCGACCTCGTTGATCTTGTCGAGGATGGCGTCGACCTTCTTCATAATATCTTCGGCTTCCTGCCGCCGTTTGTGCAGTTTAGCCTCCTGACGTCGGTAACGCAAGTTCTTTAGCTTGCGACCGAACGCCATCCAGCGCCAGTCCATTTTGAGGTAAACCAGACCAAACAACGCGCCACCCAGATGCGCCATATGAGCCGTGCCGCTGTTCGCGCCACCCGCGAAAAAGCCGATCAACATCATTATCGGCACTGCGAACTTCACAGGGAGCGGGAAGAAAAAGAACAGGTATAGGAGCCTGTCAGGGAACATGAGCCAATAAGCCACCAGGAGCGCGTAGATGGCGCCAGACGCACCAACCACAGGGCCACCTGAAGCACCCAGAATGGTCGAGCCGCCGGTCACGGCATAGACAATGAGTGTCAGAAGGGCACCGCAGATACCGCCCAGAAGATAGAATCTGAGGAATGACTTTGAGCCCCAAGTATACTCTATCTCAGTCCCGAACATCCAGAGCGCGAGCATATTGAACAACAGGTGGAAAAATCCACCATGCAGAAACATGTAGCTGACGACCTGATAGATATAAAGCGGAAATCCTTCCAGAAAGACGATTGGCGTGAATGCAAAGTATGCGGTGACCTGAGGTAGCAACAATTGCACGAAATAGATCCCAGTAGTGACCAAGAGAAGTATCTTAATCACCGGAGAAAGATAGCCGGGTCCTATTGAGATTCCACTGGATGGGCCGTTGGAATAGGTTGGTCTCATGATACCTACTGTATCGGCCAAATAGCCGATCGGGTTAGTGCTCTAACCTTAAATCTAATGACGGTTTATGCGCTCGGTTTGGACTTGGTTCGACGACCCCGAGACTTGGTCTCTTCCTCCGGAAGAGTGCACTGTGGCGAAGCTCACGTCGGAACTCCCATCCTGGGCAACAGCCATCGACTCAGAACGAAATACACCACAGCAAACGCCGCGAGCAAAATTATGTCAGTCCAATCCATTTGCCTACACCCGGTTATACGTACAAAAGGCCGATAATCTACCGCCACACTTCGAGAATCTCGCTATACGAGAAATTGACACTCCACTAATCAAAACAACAGCACAGCAGTCAATCGCTGTGCCGTCGTCAAATCTCCGCTCGTCTTCAGCCAGTTCGGCTTACTTCGCCAGCACTTTTTCCAGTCTGGCCACCAGTTGAGCTTTCGGGATCGCTCCAATGACCTGGTCAACGACCTGTCCATTGCGGAAAAACAACAGGGACGGTATTGACATGATGTTGTACTTTCCAGCTGTCTTGCTGTTGGAATCAACGTCCAATTTGGTTACCTTGACCTTGTCCCCCATTTCGCCGGCTACCTCTTCGAGAATGGGCGCGATCATCTTGCACGGTCCGCACCAGGTCGCCCAGAAATCTACGACAACCGGTTTTTCAGACTGCAGTACTTCGGACTCAAAAGTTGCATCAGTGATATCCATCGGTTTGCTCATCAAAATCCTCCAATTCCCATACGGGGCTAATAATTCACTGCCTTGTCAAACAACTAGAACGCCGAGCGGTTCCAAAACTGAATTCTCCCCCGAAATAACCGCCCAGACACGAAATATATGCTCCCCCAAACCGAAAAATCAATCAGGAATCACCCAGAGCGGCGACCGCTAATTCGCGCCATTTCTCCGGCCCCTGCGTGCCTCCCAGCAGACCCACCGCAATGGGAACGGACTTGATCGACAAAGGCCTCAAGACGAGTATCTTCGCCAGAGTCCTGGAGCCCTTCATAGCTGATATTCAACCAGGGGATTCCCCCCAAATCGTCGGCCACAGTTCGCGACAAGGAACTGACGACTGTCCCCGGCATGCAGTTGAATGGCATGGCATTGACCACGCCCGACGCCCCGTGCTGAACCATCTCCATTGCCTTACCTATGGACAAAATGGCCTCACCTTTGAAATCGACCGAAAGGTATTGCGAAGCCCGCTTCAGGACAGAATCAATCGATTCGTCGACCGCAAATTGGAATACCCGGGTGAACTGCCGTATAATCTTGTGCTCCTGGCTTTCCTGTACCTTGTATTGAATCGCGCCGTGCAATGTATCGCGCATTGAGCGACGCCGCCAGGCATCGCGCTTATATGTCCAGCCCGTGTACAGCGGCCATTCGGTAAACGTGGCGATGCGCACTTCGACGCCCAACGATTCAAGTTTAGCGATCAGGTGGTTGTTGGAGAACCGGTTGTTTCGCAGATAGATTTCGCCAACCAAACCCACCAGCGGCCGACGTTCGGACCGGCAAGGAATTCGTGCAAACGCCCCTGCGGCTTCAGTCGCCAAGGGAAGCAACGGCCTGTTTTCAATGATTGCCCGCTGGAGTTCTGCCAATTGAGTGCAGTATGTCTTTTCCGTTTCGCCCGTATTGACTTCGTACGGTCTGATTCTATGCAGCATTTTCTGCAGGCAGTCGAGATAAACCATCCCCTGCCAGGCGATCTGACGGAAGTCCGTCTTCTCCAGACCGAAATCCGAATATCCATTCCGGGAGTTTGGGGAATAGATAGGGACATCATGGAATCCAAGATCATCGAGTACTATTCGGTGCAATTGCCGGTACAGTCCAAATCGGCACGGCCCGGTCGCCCCCGGCATCATGAACACAGCCCTGGTTCGATCGAATCCCTTCTCGCGAACCTTTTTCACAATATCCCCGGTTGTGATGATGCACGGGAAACATTCCTTTCCCGAGGTGAATTTCTTGCCACAATCCAGCGTTAACTGGTCAGGTTCATCGAGTACTTCAGCGTGCAGTCCAAACCGTCGAAACGCGGCCATCATGACGAACGCATGATCGCACATATTCGGTATGTAGATGGTCCGCTCAAACGGCTGAAAGTTCTCTTCTGACAGGGAGAAACTGGTTACCGGCGGCCGGTAGCGATAATACCGCAGAGAATCGGTGAATGCTTCGCAGCGTGTGACCATGCCAGCGTCCGCGGAATGCTCATCGATCTCCAACTGCAAGTAGGGCTTACCGGCCATCATCTTGCGGAAGAAGTGCAGAATAAATGAGTCCGGGCCACAGCCGAATGAGGTCAGGTAGACCGCAAAGAGATTGGGGTGAGAACGGATGAACTCCGCTGCTCGCAGGATCCTGCGGCCGTATCTCCAGTACATGTCATTTATGGTGAGCTGACTTTCGCCGAGCGGCAGCAGGTCCATCGGCAACACGCGGTATCCCATCGCTCGCAGCTTCTCTGGTATATCCAGGGACAAGCGCTTGTCAAAGCCGTTATACGGCCGGCTGATAACTACTAGAACCTTTTCATCCGGCGCAATGGAGGTGAGCTCCCGTTCGCCCTCGATCTCCACGGCGCGCCGGAACATCTTGTAGGCTCGCAGCGCGGTATCTATCGCGCGGGTGAGTTCCTTGTCAGAAATGCCCATTTCGGAGGCAGTCTCAGCCAGGTCGCGCCGCATACGCTTGATGTCATGACTGAATTGCATGGTTGGATGGAGAAAACGAGTACCAGTTCTCTCGAAATCGAATCGCGCGTTCAGAGCCGAACCAATACTCTGTACGTACGGACAGATATAACTGCCGGCATCGTGCTCCTGATCCTCATCCGCGACCTTAATGACCGACGGAAGGAATATCCAGTCAACGCGCCGCTTCACAAGATCAGCAATGTGGCCGTAGACCATTTTGATGGGGAAGCAGGTCTCTGCCGAAAAAAGCTCCAGTGATCTCTCAACAATTGATTGGCTGGACTTGTCCGAGGTGACTACCTCATATCCCAGGCTCTCGAAGAATGCCCTCCAGAAGGGATAGTAATCAAACATGTGGAGGGCGCGTGGAAGTCCAACTTTTCCCCTGGCTTCTTTTCGCCTTGGCAATTCGACATATCGCTTAAGCAGGAGCTTCTGGCGAAGATTGAAAAGGTCATGGGGCAGCCTGCGTTTGTCTGACTTGGCCTGCTCGTATTTTTCGCAGCGCGACCCATAGTAAAGCGGAGCCTCCCCTTCGACCTCTACCATTCGGATCTCGCACTGATTTGAGCAATCTTCGCAGGGGAAACTGGAGAGTTTGTAATCGCGATCACAGATATCAAACCCTTTGAACGAGGTCTGGAATGTTGGATGGGTGGCGCACTCCATCGCCAGAATGGCGGCACCGATCGCTCCGGTGACGTCATGATGCGGCGGGACGGTCACTTTTTGGCCGATCAACTTCTCGAATGCCGCGACTACTCCCTTATTCCAGGCGACACCGCCCTGAAAAAAGACATTGTCACCGATGCGCCGGTCATTCACTACTTTGGTCAGGTAGTTCGAGGCAATCGAGTACGCGAGACCCGCAATAAGATCATCTTTGGCGGCGCCGGATCGCTGGTGCGCAACCAGATCGGACTCCATGAAGACCGTGCATCGTTCGCCGCATCCCACCGGACAGTGCGAGGAAAGCGCTCGCTCACCAAACTCACGTTCAATGTTGATGCTAAGCCGTTCTGCCTGTTCCTGCAGAAACGAGCCAGTCCCGGCTGCGCAGGCCTTGTTCATCTCGAAGTCGACTACCGCTTTGTCGCGCAACGAGATGTACTTGGAGTCCTGCCCTCCGATCTCGAATATTGTGTCGACCGTCGGATCAATTGCCACGGCCGCAGTAGCTTGCGCCGTGATCTCATTCCGCACGATATCCGCGCCGACATAGTCACCGATCAGGTAGCGACCCGAGCCAGTCGTTCCGACTGCCACCACGCGTACTCTGTCACCGACTTCGCCGGAGATCTCGCGCAACCCATTCCTCACCGCTTCGATCGGTCGACCTTCGGTCATTAGGTAGCGGCGAGCAATGACCTGCCTCTGCCGATCGATGAGAACAACGTTCGTTGAGAGCGAGCCAATGTCAATTCCCAGAAAGACATCCGTCACATCGTGCAATAGAAGTCGTGGTGCGCCGGTCACCGCATAGAATTTGGATTCCGGGAACTGAAATGTGAGCGCCTCTCTTCCGGACATTGGAGCTTCGCGGTATTTCAGATAGGCCAAGATTTTCTCTGGCTTGAGAATCACTCGCGCGTCACAAGAATCAGCCGCCAGATGCGCCGCGCCCAACGCCGACATCACCTCATGATGCTTGGGCACCAGTAGTTCGTCGGGAGAAAGGTCGAGTATTTCGGTAAAGGCGCGCACCATGCCGGGGTTTGCTGCCACGCCGCCCTCAAATGCGATCGGTCGCTCGAATTTCTTGCCGCGTGCGATCGCCGATTTGAAATTCCTGGCTACGGCAAAGCACAATCCCGCAACAATATCATAGTCTGAAGTAGCGATCTGCTGTAGATGGATCATGTCAGACTTGGCAAAGACCGAGCACCGCCCGGCTATCCGCGGCGGATGTTTGGACTTTAGAGCCAACTCCCCGAATTCCCCCTCTATCGAGATCTTGAGTCGACTTGCCTGTTGGTCCAGGAAAGACCCAGTCCCTGCGGCGCACTGCGCGTTCATCGCGAAATCGACGACCGTCTGAGTTTCGGGGTCGAGGATCAGCAGTTTGGAGTCTTCGCCTCCCATCTCAATGACGGTACGAAGATGCGGCTGGGTTCGAAAGTTCCCGGCCGCTAGCGCGGCGATCTCCCCGAACTGTTTCCCGCCCAACACGGTCTGGAGGCGTTTACCGCCAATGCCGGTTAGTCCCAGGTTTATCGGCTTGTCATGCAAGTCGGAGAAAATCTCCGCCAGAATGGCGGCCACTGTCTCGAACGGTCCTTCCGTGAATCGACGGTAGACAGATTGCGTAACGACTCCCTTTTCCACACAAACCAGTTTGACCGCAACTGATCCAACGTCGATTCCAAGAGATGGGACTGACTGCTCCATATTCGAAAGCTATCGTGCGGGGTGGCTGGGTGCAAGCAATTTATGACAACATTGGTCTGACTTACGCTTGCCGCCACAGGGGAATCCTGTATATTAGCCGGCGAAGAGTACGCTTGTATGAGAGTAGTGATTCAAAGAGTTGCCGAGGCTGAAGTCTGGATCGACAAACAGTGTTACAGCCGAATAGACCGTGGATTGCTGGTCTTGTTCGGATGCCGCACTGGAGATCGCGAGGACTCCACCAGATGGCTGGCGGAAAAAACAGTAAGTCTTCGAATATTCGAGGATGCCGACCAGAAGATGAATTTGTCGGCGCTGGACGTATCCGGCGAGATCCTGGTGGTTTCGCAGTTCACTCTCTACGCCGACGCTCGCAAAGGACGGCGACCGGCCTTCACTGACGCCATGGAGCCGGTCGAAGCAGAACGACTTTACCAGAAGTACGTTTTCGCTCTGGAATCCTCCAGCCTAAATATCAGAACCGGGTCATTTGGCGCCAAAATGGAAGTTAAACTTGTTAACGATGGACCGGTGACGATCATCCTCGACCATGACCTATAATAATCTCAGGACTCTTGCCAGCAGATATCCGCTGATTCTCGGCTCCGGTTCGCCGCGACGTATGCTGTTGCTGGCAGAGACCGGGATTACCTTTTCGCAATCAACTCCGGATATACATGAGTCATTGCGCAATGGTGAGGCGCCTTTCGACTATGCTTTGAGGCTCGCCGAAGAAAAGGCTCTTGAGATCGCCAGGGGTTGCGATACGAAGGATATCGTGCTTGGGTGTGATACCATTGTTGTGCTGGCGAGTGAGGTTCTTGAGAAGCCGATTGACAAGCAGGATGCATTCCGCATCCTTACTTTACTGTCAGGAAAACAACACGTCGTATGCACCGCTGTCGCCTTTGCGAAACGTGCGGGACTGCTCAAATCGGACTATGAACTGACATCCGTTTTCTTCAACCAGATATCCCCCGCCCAGATCTGGGCATACATAGAATCCGGCGAACCGATGGACAAGGCTGGGGCATATGGGATTCAGGGTATGGGGGCCTTTTTAGTTGACAGGATTGAGGGAAACCTTGATACTGTCGTGGGTCTCCCGCGGACATTAATTGAGCGCTTGGCCGGGGAGATTTTATTTATTGTCTGACATGAACTTACAGAAGACACAATGGGTGAATTACATACTATCCTTGGCCGCATCCTGAAGGCAGAACGAGAGCGTCAAAACAAGTCGCTGGCCGACCTCGCTCAGGAACTGAAAATTGCCGAAGGTCATCTGCTGGCAATTGAGGCTGGCGACATCGGCGGCGTGCCATCCGAACTATATTTTAAATTGTTCGCGCGCTCCTACTCCGACGCTCTGGGAATTGACTACGCCAAAGCGATCGAGGCGATCCGTGAGGACATGCGCGAACGAGAGCCGGTCTCGGCAATCGGAAACGATGACCGCCCCGTCACACGGACAACCGGTCAACGCACGGAGGCAGTGGAAGCGAAAGGCAAGGGCGGGTTCATTTTTCTGTTGGCAATCGGCGCGGTCATTATAATCGCAGTCGTATGGTTGATCTTCTCTAAGAATGACAGTCTGGTTCTGAGCGGAAATGAAGCTGACAGCCTCGCGACCGAGGCAGAAGAACCGAGACAGGATAGCGACCTGGTCGTGGGTAGTTCCGGCCGCGAGAGTATGGCGCTGTCACTCGATCTGGTGGCACGCGACAGAACGTGGGCGGTCGTGATCGCCGACGGTGATACTGCATTACAGACAAATTTGAAACCATGGCGGGAGTATTACATTGGCGCCCGTGATTCACTGGTTGTTTCAATCGGCTCTCCCCTCGCTGTCGAATTGATGTTGAACGGTACGGCCGCAAATTTGACCGACCCTGAACACGGCACGGTCTCAAACGTGGTGATCACCCCTGAGAATCTGGCGATGTACATTCAGCGGGCGCTTGAAGACAGCGCGCGCGTTATCGATACAACCAAGGATAGTCTCCTGCAGGATTCAACTCGCCCCAGGCAGGATACGCTGCATAAAACTGGAACAGGAAGTTCCCCAACTTCGCCTGCCGGCAAGGATACGGCCTCGACTCAAAGAGGTACCTCAAATGGGCTTTAGGCATTACTTGGCGGGTTTTCAGATCGCTCGCGCAAAGCGGAAAGCGGTCCTGACGCCTTTTAGTATCCCGGGTGATCTCTATCGCGTGCGCCATATGCTGGTCCTGCTCCCCCCAGGACTTCGCGAGCTGACGCTGGTGAAGAGCTTTCTGCCGACCATCAGCCAGTTGTTTAAGCATGCGGATATCACGTTGCTGGCCATGCCGGGTATTCAGGTAACAGATATCTACCCACGCAAGGGATTTCAGATCATCACTCCCGGGATCGATCAGCTCGGTTGGACCGGACTGCCCAAGAAAACATTCATGTCAGTTCTGCAGGGCTACAACTTTGACATGATCCTTGATCTGAATCTCGAGGACTCAAACTTCACATCATCGGTACTTCTCAGCTTCCCCAAGTCCATCCGGATCGGTCGAGGTAACGCCCTGGGTGGACCATACTACAACCTTGAGATCAAAACCAAGTATCTCCGCGACGAGCGTAACATCTATCGTTCACTGCTGGAAACCCTGGGCGACCTGATGCACAAGCGTGTGCAGGTCAGCGCCGACGGCTCAGGCGGCGGTCTTTTGGAGGAATAGTGTATCTTCGCAGACTCGAGATCATTGGATTTAAATCCTTCGCCAATAAGACATCAGTTCGATTCGCCAATGGCGTGACCGCCATCGTTGGCCCGAACGGCTGTGGTAAGACAAATATCCTTGATGCCCTACGCTGGGTCCTCGGCGAACAACGCCCGACCATGCTGCGCGGCGGCAAAATGGAAGAGGTGATCTTCAACGGCACCCGCGACCTCAAACCGCTGGGAATGTCCGAGGTCACCCTCTCGGTCGTCAATGACCGAGGTGTCCTTCCAACAGAATATCACGAAGTCCAGATAACCCGCCGGCTTTTCCGCAGCGGTGAGTCCGAGTACCTGATGAACAAGGTCCCCTGCCGCCTGCGCGACATCCAGGACCTCTTCGCTGATACCGGCATGGGCGCCCACTCCTATTCCGTGATCCAGCAGGACATGATCGACTCGGTCATATCCGACAAAGCGGAAGAACGTCGATTCCTATTCGAAGAAGCGGCCGGGATCACCAAGTACAAACAGCGCAAGAAAGCCGCGCTCCGAAAACTCGAGCAGACAGAGAATGATTTCCTGCGGCTGAAGGATATCTACGCCGAAGTTAAGACCCAGGTCAATTCACTGTACCGCCAGCAGAAAAAGGCTGAGCGGTACCAGAAGATCCTGGATGAGGTCAAGGGCTGGGAGCTGTTCCTGGGATCATCCCGGGTAAGGACACTTGAACAGGAAAAGCGGCAGCTTCGTGGCGAATTGGATACGTTGACCGATCAGAGGCTGCAGCGTTCGGCAGAACTCGACCGCGTGACGCTCGAGTTGGAAACCGACCGAAAGCTACAACTTGACATCGAGCGACAGCTCAATGAACTCTCCAGCCAGATATATACTCTGTCTGAGGAGGCTCATGCTAAGGAGCGAGAGATATCCGTTCTGCGCGAGAAGCGCTCCGCCGCCTCCGGTCTGATCGAGCGCAATACGGCTGAGATCGAGTCGCTGCGTGCGCGCACGCTCTCAATGGACGAGCAACTCGTTTCAAGCGGTAAGGAATTGGCGGAACTTCAGGCCGACTATGAACGGGCCAATGCCGAGCTGGTGGACGCTGAGAAAGCCCAGACTGAGGCGGACCAACAGCTCTTGTCGGCACGTTCTTCTCGTGAAGATGAGAATCGCAGATTGATCGATATCGAATCACGTCTGTCCTCGGGAAAAACCGAAGAACACAATCTTCGTGAGCAGGAAACCGAACTTGCCCAGCAGATCGAGCAGATCGAAAAACAGATCGCCGAGTCCGCTCCGCGACAGCAGGAATTGCTCGCCAGTTACGAGCGTCAGCAGCAGGAGATCACTTCCCTGCATAACCGCAGGTCCGAGATCGAGCAGCGACAGACCGCGCTTACTCTTGAGATCGAGGGCCTCATAGAGCAGAACGAAGAGCTGGCGCTGGAGATATCGAACACGCAGGCTGGCATTGAAGCCTGTGAAGCTCGCAAGCATCTCCTGACCGAAATGATGGTCCATTATGAGGGACACGAGTCCGGACTGGTCGCGGCCATGAACCAGCGGGGCCGTTGGCCCGGTATTTTCGGCACGGTCGCCGAGAAGCTGGTTCCGGTCGAAGGTCTGGAATTAGCCCTTGAGGCAGCACTCGGCAATCTCGCCGGCTTTATGATATGCCGTGATCGCGCTACAGCCGAAGAGATCATCGCCTACCTCAAATCAGAGAATAAAGGGAGAGTCGGCATCCTGGTGCCCGACTCAGGCATCTTCGCTCCGGCCATCAAGCGGCCCGAGATGCCGTCAGAGAATTTCGTTGGGTGGCTCGAAGCATATGTCTCCACCGAAACGGAGCTTCGCCCACTCGTTGAAGCCGTCCTGTCGCGCGTAGCGGTTTTCAAGGCAGGATCGGATCCTTCAGAGATTCTGGAGCGTCTCCCCTACGGGTTCAGCGCTGTTTCGACCGATGGCATCCTCTATGGCAAAAATCAGATCGTCGGCGGGTCCGACGACCGGTTCCCCCTCTTCCGCCGCAAGGAAAAGGTCGAAGAGCAGGAACAGATGATCCGCGAGCATTCGCAGAAACTGGAACACACTAAGGAACATAGAGCTCAAACGACTGCGCGGATAGCGGCCTCTCGCGCCGAATCGAGTACGCTCGTATCCGCGTTGGAAGCTCTGGCGGATGAGTTGGAAGTCGCCCAGAAAGCGGCATCAGAGATCGACTTCCAGCGCCGTACGTTGACCGCTGAGTATGAGCGTTGGGATCGTGAGCGCAATCAAGCACGCGCGAAGCGTGAGTCAATCCTCGGCCGTCAATACACCCTAGGATTGGATTTCAATCAGCTTGCCGGAATCAAGGAAGAATTGGTTTCGCAGATCAGCCAGCAAGCCGGCCGACTGGGCGAATATGAGCGTCTTGTTTCCGAGGCTCTGGAGCGCTCTGCCAAGTATCAGGTGCGCGTTGTTGAGGCTAGAAGTCGCCTTCAACAGACCGAAAGCCGTATCGGCCATTTGAATGATATTAAGCGCGAACTCGACCTGACTCATGAGACAAAGGTTCAGGAAATAGAACGTGCGACGGCCGACATCCACCTCGCGGAAGAACGAAGCCAGACCCTAGAAATCGAACTGAAAGATACCTTTGAGCGTCGCGAACAGATGCAGCGCTCTCAGGAGACTTTGCGTGGGTCGCAGGGCGAAGTACTGGAGAAGATCACCGGCAAAGAGCGTCAAGTGAAGGAAATCCGCGATGGCCGTGACTCTCTGAACGAGCGGATGCATGAGTTAGAGATCCGACTCAACACGATAGATTCCGAATCACGGACACTTTCCGAAAAAGTCAAAGAGGAGTATGGACTCGAGATCGAGTCGGTCGAGGCTACGCGCCCCGATGAGAACCTCTCGGATGATGCCGCGCGGCAGTATCTCCACGAGCAGAAGGATCAGCTTAGGAAGTTCGGCGCGGTTAACCTGTTGGCCCTTGAGGAATACCGTACGGCCAGCGAACGCGAGAAGTTCCTCGCCGAGCAGTTGAACGACCTGACAACCGCGCGGACAGACCTTGAACAGACAATTCAGAAGATCAATGTCACCGCCCGTGATCTATTCATGGAGACTTTTGAAAAGGCTCGGGTCAATTTCAAGAATCTCTTCCAGGAACTCTTTAATGGCGGCGAATCGGATATCATGCTCGAAAATCCAGCCGATCCGCTCGAGTCAAATATCGATATCATCGCGCGGCCGCGGGGCAAGAAACTCCTTTCGATCACCATGATGTCCGGAGGTGAGCGCGCGCTGACTGCTATCTCCCTTCTCTTCGCGCTTTATCTGGTCAAACCGTCGCCATTCTGCATTCTGGACGAAATAGATGCTCCTCTTGACGACGCGAACTGCCATAGGTTCCTGAAGATCATTCGCAAGTTTTCGAACCAGACGCAATTCATCACCATTACGCACAACAAGATCACCATGGAAGCCGCGGATAACCTCTATGGCGTCACCATGGAACAGCCGGGCGTATCGAAACTCGTCTCGGTCAAGTTCTCTGAAACCAGTAGTGACGATGCTACTGCCGCGATGGAGATTGGAGAACCGGAGACTGAAGTAGTCGAGTCGGACAACGGGAATAGTCCCACTGGCAAACCGGTCGCGGTGCGTCGCTCGCGGAAGGCCAAGACTATTGCCGATACTTTGGCCGGTCCAACTGCCGAAGTTGATGAGCCCGAGGAGCCGGAACCGGGAGCGGAATTCGACGAAGTCGAGCTACCGGCGTCGATCCAGGAGCGAATGGAATCCACAGTTACGATCGTCGACGACGAGCAGAACTGATACTCCATGGGATTCTTAAATCCGTTTGAAAAGCTAAAGCAGTCCCTGGCCAAGACCAAGGACACGATCATCAACAAGATCGCCCAAGTGGTAATCCGACGGAAGATCGACGACGAACTGCTTGAGGAGATCGAGCAGATCCTAATCGAGGCCGATGTCGGCGTGCGGGCTACCATGCGCCTGATCGAGGCTATCAATCGGAAAGCTCGAGAGCGCAATCTCACCGAAGGGGATGAGGTGATGGCTCTGCTAAAGGAAGAGATCGCCCTGATACTTTCCAAGGAAGATGAGCAGATCTCACTCGACACTCCAAATCGCCCGGTCGTCTGGCTTATCGTCGGCGTGAATGGAGTTGGAAAGACCACGACCATCGGCAAGCTTGCCAATTACTTTTCAGGTAACGGCAAGAAGGTCATGATCGGCGCGTGCGACACATTCAGAGCGGCGGCTATCGAACAGGTCGCTATTTGGGCTGAGCGTAGCGGCGTTGAGATCATTCGGAGCGACAATGGCGCCGACCCCGCCGCAGTGGCCTTTGACGCTGCTTCAGCGGCACGGGCACGCGGTACCGATATCCTGCTGGTCGACACCGCCGGTCGCCTACATACCAAAAGCAACCTGATGGAAGAACTCAGCAAAATTCGTCGGGTGGTTCAAAAGGCTGTCCCTGATTCCCCGATTTACGCGAAGCTGATCCTTGACGGCACAACCGGTCAAAACGCGCTGTCGCAGGTCAAGGTCTTCACGGATGCGGTCGGCTGCGACGGCCTGATCATCACAAAATTGGATGGTACTGCGAAAGGTGGCGTGATCATTGCCATCGCTGAAGAACTCGGCGTGCCCGTCGACTTCATAGGTGTCGGCGAAGGGATTGACGACCTCCAGCGATTCGACTCAAAGCAGTTTGCGGAAGCTCTATTTGCATCGTGATCCACGAACTACTAGTCAATTCCAGCACTCGGGAGGAATTCATCGAAATTACCTCCCAGGTCCAGGAGCTTGTCACAAATACGGGCAAGCAGGCGGGGCAAGTCATATGCTTTGTGCCACATACGACCGCAGGCATCACCATCAATGAAAACGCCGATCCGGATGTTCGGCGTGACCTAGTGTATAAGCTCCACAAAGAAATCCCGCAATCGGACGGATACCATCACACCGAAGGGAATTCGGACGCGCACCTGAAGGCGTCATTGATGGGATTCTCGCTAACTCTGCTCTTTGAACGAGGTAGGTTGCTCCTCGGCACATGGCAAGGTGTCTACTTCTGCGAGTTTGATGGTCCCCGACACAGGAAACTGATCGTCAAGGTCGTACCCGATGCTTAGGATCCGGGTACTGGCGATCGGCGACGATAAAGACCCCTGGGTTACACAGGGGATTCAACACTACTCGAAACTGCTCTCCAAGTACGCCGCGCTTGAGATCATCCCTCTCCCCTCACCGAAGGCATCTTCTTCGCTGTCACCAGATGAAGTGAAGAAGCAGGAAGCGTCGTTGCTGCGGGAGAAACTTGGCAAAGGGATGACCGTTGCGCTCGTCGACACCGGCAAGGCGTGTAATTCTCTTGAGTTCGCGAAACTCATAGAGCGCTGGCAGAGCACCAGCGGAGGGACGATCACGTTCATAATCGGGGGCCCGTTCGGCCTTGACAACCAATTGGTGAGGGACGCAGATGCGACTCTCTCACTCTCTCCCCTGACATTCTCCCATCAACTAGTTCGACTGGTTCTACTTGAGCAACTGTATCGAGGATTCACGATCCTGAATAACACCGGCTATCACAAGTAGGGCCAAAATGAAAGCGCCCTGCTAACAGCTTCAGGGCGCTTCCAGAGGAAAGAAAAAAGGGGATTTGATTACTATTTCAGCAACATCATCTTCTTCGTCTGGCTGAAGTTTCCAGCCTGCAGACGGTAGAAGTAAACACCCGACGCGGCCACGGTTCCGGACTCGGTCGTTCCATCCCAGACCACATCATTAACGCCGGCTTCACTGCTTCCGTCGAATTCACGGACCACACCGCCATTGACATTGAAGATCGTCAAATGCCAGTCGGCCGCGTTCGGCAGTGCGAAGCTGATCGTCGTGCTCGGGTTGAACGGATTCGGGTAGTTCTGCGACAACGTGAAGCTGCTCGGAACTGAGACATTCTTCGAGGCCGTCACATACGGTCGACCTTCGTAATCGCAAACCTCCGCCTTTAGCACTGTGAGCGTGCCATCGCCGATGACCGGAATCTCGACCAGCGATTGCTCGCCCGCCTCAATCCGGTTCTTGCCGATATTGAAGATCAGTATTCGCAGTTCACCATTGGTTATTCCGGACAGCATCTCCATTCCGGATGCGGCACCAAGCAGTCTCGGCTCACCTAGCGTGGTACCTTCGGGCACCGCACAGACGAAGTGCGCCGCGCCAATGGTGCTGACAGCATCCGTGTTGATCCTCACGACCCCATGGTCGGGTTCGGCCGTCACAGTCAGGTACTCCTGATATGGCGACAGCTTCGGAATCGGATTGATGTCTCCGATCACGACGCGGATGAGGGTCGTCAGGTCAGCCACAGTCAGGGTAAGGCCGTCAGCGTTGACATCCGTCGCCGCTATCTGACCGGCCTGGTTGATAGTGAAGACCGACAAACCGTAGATGAAGTAGCGGCTGAAGAGCACCGCGTCGGCGATCTCGTATGCCTGGTCATTCAAATTGATGTCGCCGCGATCATCGATCGAGTCTGGGTGGATGATACAGATACCGCCGTTGACAAAGTCAACGCAGCGCAGCGGAACGCCCTTGGCTCCCGAACTGAGGCAGTTATCCGGCGCGCCAACGCCAAACTGGCGGCTGGCCTCCGGATACAGCGCATTGTTATCTTCGTCCCAGATCAGGATACCTTCCGCGTTGTATATCCGCTTATCGATATAAAGAATGTTACCGGTCTTGTCGGAGAATGAGTTGTCGCCGCAATCGTACCAGACAAAAGTGATCGGCACGAACTGGTCGCCCAGGTTCTGGTTATTTGAGACCTGGAATTCCATCCGGACAAGCAGTCCTTCGGGCATGAAGGTCGAGTCAGGCGGATGGTTGGAGCCATTGTTCACTTCGGCGATACCGATCAACCTCACCAATCCAGGCGGGCACGCTAGACCGCATGATGCATTGTTCAGGTTGTACGTGAAGTACTCCCATCCCTGAATGTCTGAACCATTGATAAAGGCGGTTTGGAATGACAGTGCCGATGGATCATAGCTAAGCAGCAGATCGAATCCGCCTATCGGGTCATTGGTCTTGATCCGCAGGTCAGCATTCTTGCGCAAGCCAACCGGCGTGCAGGAGCCGCCGTCGATCTCGACTTTGGCGCAAACGTCGCAGTCTGGCTTGAGCGTGATATTGATGTCAAGCGTATCTACCAGCGTATGACAGCCGTCCGTCACCTGGATGCAGAACTTCTGCGGCGCGATGGTCTCTGGCTTGAAGCAGAGCTTGTAGCCATTGCCATCCGCGCTCAGAGTCCCCGGACCGCACAGCTTTGTCACCGAAACTGGAGACTCCGCGTCGGAAGCCAAAATACCGCTTACACAGATCGTAGTAGTGTCGTCCGGACAACGCTCAAAGGAGAGCTCGGTCGGCAGAGTCAGAACGGGGTTTTGATCCGCCGTCACCTTCACCAGCGTCGAGCAAACCGCGGTACCACAGGTGCCCGTAGCACTGGTCTTGACATAAAACTGCCCGGCGGTAGTTATCGGAACACAAACGAAGCCGGCTTGATACGTGGCACCTGCGGGTGTTACAGTCACCTGAACACCTGTGCCAGTAACGGTCACCGGGAAGCACAGCGTCTTTGGTGTGACCAGGCAAAGTGTCGTATCTATCGTACCAGGGCAGGTCACGGTCGGGGCCTGTCCCATATCGACCTTCAGGTTAAACGTACAGGTGTCCGCTCCGCACTGAGAGGCGGCGATCACCGTGATCGGATAGGTACCGCCGCTGGTCACATAGACTGACACGCGACCGGTGGCGGGATTGTATCGACCGGCCGGCAGAACAGTCACATTCGCGCCAGTCGGTGAAATGGGGACAATGATATGTACAGAGTCCGGCTTGCAGAGCGACACAAACTGGTCACCCTCAGGGCAGACTATCACCGCGCTCGGACCAAGATTGACCGTGATTCGAACCTGCTTCTGGAAGGCCATGCCGCAGGAGTCGGTCGCGGTAATGGTCATATTGTGGATACCGAACGAGGTCGGCGTGAAACAGACCGTATTTCCGACCACGGTCCCGAGGTTGGTCGTTATCGATTGGATATTATTGTTCGGGTCGGTCGCCACGAACGGCACGCAAATCTGAGTAAGCGTGCAGATAGTCAACGACGTATCCCTCGCCGTCACGTTCGGCGACGCGTTGAACGTCGAGGTTACAGTGAACTGGCACGTATCAGCGCCACACTGTCCTTCCGCAATCAAGCGAACGGTCTTTGTGCCTGCAAGGGTGATCGGCACACAGATCTGGTTGCCGTTGATATAGCCACCTGTGCTGACGCGGACATTGGTCGCTGAAGAACTGACGGCAAAGGTGTAGCAAAGCGTATCCGGTCCGCACAAGAACGCGGTTTGGTTGCCTGGACACGAAGTGAATTCGACTGGCGGCAGAATATTGACCGGCACTGACACCACGCAAGTGTCAGAAGAACAGCTTCCCGTCGCGATCACTCGGATATTGTAGGTTCCCGAAGTATCAGCATTAAAACAGAGCGTACCAGCGGACCACGTACCGAAACTCGAGGTTACCACGTAGTCATGACCAGTAATGGCGACCGGCACGCAGACCTGTTGCGGTCTGCAGAGGGTCTGGGTCGGTACCACATTGCAGGCGATCTCAGCCGTGCCTCCGGCATTGACGTGGACCCAGATACGGATCGAGTCCTTCAGACCGCAAACATCGGTTGCGACGATAGACACATATACTCGCCCGGTCTGAGTCGGCAGGAAGCAGACCTGTTTGTTAGCGGCATCATAGGTCCCGCCGATCACGTTGATAGAGCTGATGTTATTGTCAGCATCAATGATCTGCAGCGGCAGACAAATGGTCTGGAATTCACATTGCGTGTATAGCGTGTCGCCCGGCGTATAGAGAATTATCGGTTTGGTATTCAACCGCACCGTGATGTCGATCTCGTCGGTGGTTGTCCGACCGCAGGCGTCGGTCGCGGAAACCATGATCGTCCGGCGACCAGAAGTGGTCGGAGTGAAGCAGACAACCCCGCGCGACGCGTCGTATGTCCCGCCAGTGGCGGAGACATTCGTGATGTTGTGATCGGCATCCGTAATCCCTACCGGCACACAAATCTCGGTGAGATCACACTGCGTAATCGTAGTATCACGAGGCAGCAATACTACCGGCGCGGTGTTGGTCTTCACATTGACCGTGAACTGACACGTGAGGACTGAACCGCAAGCTGTCACAACCTCAACATTGATTGTATTCTGTAAACAGCACTCAGAATAGAAGCAGATCGACTGCTTCTGCGCATCCCAGTGGGCCGCGGTTCCGCGAACTCGTACCGTTGCGCCTGCAGGCACGCCACCCAGCGGGAAGCAGAGGGTCTCCGGCTGACAGAGGAAGATCGTCGTGTCGCGCGGGCAGGCCAAGGTTATCGCCTGGTCTGTCTTGACCGTCACAACGGCCGTGTCTACAGCCTGCAATCCACACGAGTCAGTCACAGTGACGATGATCGGGTAGGTTCCCTGACCGTACGGAACAAAGCAGACCGTTCCATTGGTCACCTGACCGCGGTTCACCGTGATACTGGCGATATTGCCGTCAAAATCACTGTAAGACAGCGACAGACAAACATTCTGCGGATTGCAGAGATAGACGGTGGTATCACTTCCCAACTGCGCGGTTGGCGCGCTGTTAGGATTGACTGTAATAGTGGCAGTATCAACATCCATGGCGCCGCAGCTGTCGGTCGCCGTTGCGATGATCGTATATGTTCCCGGCTCGACTGCGTTGACGCACACCTTGCCGGTATTCGGGTCGTAAACACCACCAGTCACATCAACTAATTCGATATTGTTATCCGTGATCGTCAACGGTACACAGACGGTTTGTCCGACACAGATCGTACCCGCGATATCCGCACCAAGCATCACCACCGGCGGAGTATTCATGTCCACCGTGATATAGGTCGTGTCTTGTGACGTCAGGCCACACGAGTCAGTCACCTGGGCCACGATACGGTAGGTCCCTGCAGTATCAGCGCTGAAACAGTACTGCACTCGATCGCCCTGGTAGATCGGAGAGCCGATATTCGTCCAGACCGAAGCGATATTGTTCTCTTGATCAGTAACCGTTAGATCATAGCAAATAAGATCAGTCGGATCGCACACACTGGCGTCGAACGGTTCGGCCAAAATCGCAAGCGGAGCCGCGTTGGCCCGAACAACGATGGTTGAGTAGCAGGTATCGGCCTCTATCTCATTGCTCGCGACGATCTGCATCGTGTAGGTACCAGATTCCGCCACATTTAGACAGAGCTGGCCATCCTGATAGGTGCCATACGGAGTTACCGAAACCGTCACTCCCGTGCCCGAAATCGTAACCGGCAAACAGACTGTGGTCGGTTCGTTCAGGCAAAGTAACGTGTCGACCGAGCCGACACACTGGACAAATGGCGGGAAGTACTGCCCAAGTTCAAGCTTCAGTTGGCATGTATCACTATTGCATTCGCCATTTACTATTAGCGTGTAGAGATAGCTGCCGGCGGTCGGCGCGTAGACGACCACTTCACCGGTCGACCAATCATAGTATCCATCGGGAAGAACCTGCACAGGTATATTAGCCGGCGTGATCCCGACCGCCACTCGCACCGTATCAGGTAGGGTTACGAGTCGGGTGATCGGTCCGAGTGGGCACGCGATGTCCACGCGCGGTACAGTTACGACTGTCACAATAGTCGTATCAACATCGCTGGCGCCACAGGCATCGCGAACCGTCAGAACGATCGGATAGCTACCTGCGGCCGTTGGGCGGAAAATCACGAGATTATCTTCAATGATCCCCCGAGAGCTGGTGATCTCAGTGATATTGCCGTCAGGGTCATTCACGGCATATGTAAAAGCGACATATCCCGTGTCACCGCAGAGCAGGATTGTCGTGTCGGGGGAAGCCGTCACCACTGGCGGCTGGTTGACCGCGACACCAAGCGTGAACGAACAAGAATCTATGCTGCAGGCGTTCTCAGCCACCAGTCCAACTTCATATAGACCGGGCTCATTCACCGTCAATTTGATGAAACCGTTCTCATAGAACGCACCAGCCGGATAGACCGTCAATTGGTCAACGGTACCCGAGACTGTCGCCGGGAACTGCAGATTGATCGGAAGAGCACAAACAAAGAGGTTGCTATCAGTGCCGGGGCAAGCTACATCAACCGGCTGAGAAGCCTCTACCGGGATTATAACCGCGCACGTATCTGCGTTGCAGCTACCGGACGCAATGACGGTCACAACATACGTCCCGGTCGTGTCTATCGGAATGCAGAGCGTCGTCCCATCCAGAATGCCGTAGCTCGTTGAAAGGCTGCTATACGGTCCGGTAACGCCGAGCTGATAGCAGACTGTATCCGGTCCGCAGATCGAGATCGGCTCGCTGGCGGGCGGGCAGGTCAGACCGACATATTCGCTGGCTATGACCCGGACACAGAGCGAGGCCGTGTCCGCGACACCGCAGCTATCCATCACCACAACTTCAGCACAATACTGACCATCACCTTCGGGCAGGAAGCAGATAGCCTGTCTCTCAACGTCGTAATGTCCGAGAGTCGAAGTTATGGATTGAATATTCCCATTGCCGTCGGTAATTGCGATCGGCAAGCATATCTTGGTTGGAGCGCACTGTTCAAAAAGCGTGTCCGATGGACCAAAATCAGCCAGGGGCGGAAGGTTGGTGGACGTCGTGATCGTCATGTGGTCCGTGCCGACCGCGCCGCAAGCGTCGGTGGCGGTAACTGTTACACTGTACGTGCCGCCTTCTGAGGTGTTCACGCAAATCACGCCACGAGTCTGGTCGTAATTGCCGCCATCCACCTGTACACTGGTAATATTATGATCCGCGTCGGTGATTCCGACAGGGATGCAGATCTCTCCATTGGCACAAGCGCCCAGCGATGTATCACGCGGAAGCAGGACCACCGGAGCGGTATTGGTCTTAACCTTGACCGTGAACTGGCAGGACCGCACTGTCCCGCAGGCGCTCGTAACCTCAAACCTAATTGTATTTTCGAGGCAGCATTCGCTGTAGAAACAGATCGATTGCGTCGCCGCGTTCCAATATGCCGCGGTTCCGATCACCCGCACTTGCGCGTCAGCGGGAACGCCGCCAACTGGGAAGCAGAGGGTCTCGGGTTCACAAAGGAAAATGGTAGTGTCCCGCGGACAGGTCAGGACTATTTCCTGATCTGTCTTCACTGTCACAATCGCCGTATCCGCCACCATAAATCCGCAACCATCAGTCACGGTGATTATGATCGGGTAGGTCCCTTGGGAGTATGGCACAAAGCAGATAGAGCCGTTCTGGTATTGGCCGCGATTGACGGAAATCGTCTTGATGTCACCTTCAGCGTCGGTGATACTGACCGGAAGGCAAACATAGGTCGGCTGACAAAGCTTGACCGTCGTGTCACTCATCGGCGAAATAACCGGAGCAGTGCCCAAAGTTACGACTATTGTCAAAGTGTCCTCGGCAACCTGATTACAATCATCGGTCACTCTGGCGATCACGGTGAAGGTACCGGAGTTGATCGGCGTGAAGCAGAGCTTGCCTGTCTCGGCGTTGTAGGTACCGTAGCTAGTCCAGATAGACTTGATATTCTGATCTGCGATATTCAGATCGTAGCACAGTTCACCGGTGATACAGATGGCTGAATCAAGCGTCTGACTGAATTCGACCGTTGGAGTCTGGTTGACAGTAACGGTAACCAGAATAGTGTCGGTGTCCATCGAGCCGCACTGGTCAGTCGCGGTCAAAATGATCTCATAAGTACCCGTCGTGTCAGCCGTAAAGCAGATACGATTGTCGTTCGGGTCGTAGGTTCCGAAATTGGTGACGACGGTCGCGAGATCCAGATCCTGGTCATCGGCAAAAGCCTCAAAGCAGATCTGTTCAGATTGACAGATCGACATTGAGAAATCATTCGGCAGGGTGACGTACGGGGGATGTCCGATCCCACGCTTTACGGGAATGGAGCACGTATCCGCGTTATCGCAGTCATCCACCACGCGAACCACTACGAGCAGGCTGTCTTCCTCACCCATAACGCAAATGGTCGAGCCATCGATAGTGGCGTTATTCGATAGGATCTCATACGTCAGCGGGCCACCCTCAGGGTCGATGGCGCTGATCTCGAAACATCCCTCAGAATGACAATTCCCAAGATCTATCCCCTCGGGGCAGGTCAACTGCGGAGGACGGTTGATAACTACGGTCAGGTGTAACGTATCTCTGTAGCAGACCGGCCAGGCCGCGGTCTGTTCGGTGATAGCGTCGGCTGGGCAGCGATCCGCCACACAAACGACAAATACGTAGGTCGCCGAATCAACATCGGCCGGCATGAAACAGAGTTCAGCGGTCGAGTCAGACAGCCGGGTCAGTGTACCGTCTCCATCTTCGAGGCGGATCTCCATATCCAGTCCTTCGGGGTCGATCCCTCGGAGAACCGTGCAGATCTCATCGGCAGAGCAAAGATAAAAAGTGGAATCTGTCCAAGCGAAATACGGTTTCTGATTTAGCTTGATAGTATCGACTATGATCGCGGTGTCAGCCGCGCACCGATCACGAACTTCAACCGAGAAACTGAATATCCCCTCACCGGTCGGCGTGTACTGCAGCAGTCCGGTGGTGGCGTTAATGGAGCCGGGACCGGAGAGCAAAGTGTAGGTCAACACATCACCATCGGGGTCACTGGCGTGGACCTGGATCTTCCGAAGCTCGGTGCCATAGCAAAGTCTGGCCGATGTATATTTGTCCTGCGCTACGGGAGCGCGATTGAACTGGATCGTGTAGAAGGCAGTATCCGTATCTTTGCGGTTGGTCTTATCGGATATTTGCCAAATGAAGCGATAGGTGCCGGATTGATTTGGGGAGAAGCAGACCTGAGTAGTGAAGTCCCGACCGAATTTGGTCGGCGGGTAACTGATCGGACCGTCGATCAGGGTGAGGGTCAGCGAATCCGAAGTATCGAAATCGTATCCCTTGACCCAGAAACAGGCCGAATCGCCGGTACAAAGCGAATAGCTCGTATCCGGCTTCAACGTGATCTCGGGAGTCCAAGCCGGGTCTGTTGAGGGCCCGGTTTGGCCAACCGCCGCAGTCGGCACGACCGCGAGCGGCAGAATCACGAGGCTGCATATGAGTAGGGTGAACAAAGATGTCAACCGCTTCATCTTTCCTCCAGACGGTCGCAGACAGGTCCGCTGTTAGGCCTGCGACTTCAGGTTCGCGAAAGCAGGGAATGACAAACGCACCATCCCCCCTTTTGACGCTGAAACTTGTATTAACTTACCAGCTACCATCAAGCCCGAATGGGCCAAAGGGCAGTAGACAAAGGTAGTAACTATGTTGCTGTTAGTAACCATCCCAAGATACGTCCTTTGCCCAAATTGTCAATAGGCCAATCCTTATCAGCCCCCTATGCTGCAAGAATCGGGCCAACTGGTAACTGATTGTAATTCGATGCCTTACATGGCCCTCAGGACGGCTGCACCCGGGCTGGCGGTCCGGAATATGCAAACCACGTGACATATTGTGACGCCCCTTACCTATCGGCCCGGGAACTGGTCAATTTCCGAGCAAATCACGGACCCCGTTTCCCCACTCTTTTGCGTCAGCTGAAATTGTCGAATATGTACTTGCGACACCATTTTGTTCTACATCTTTCACTGTTCGAAAGTGACTTCAGGATGCAGATCCTGCGACGAGTGGACACTCGTCATTCCAGTCCACCTACAGGCATTTCCAGCTCATACTTGACAAAATAGACTCGACAAGCGAATATTGTCCGGATAGTTGGACCACCCTCCCTGAGCTGAAGGAGCAATCTACATGGCGACCAAGAAGGCAGCCCCCCGCCAAGCGGTCTCGAAAACCCCGATCGACTCACTACTTCATGAATCGCGCGTTTTCAAACCTACCGCGGCATTCACCAAGCAGGCCAACGCCGGCAATGCCGCGATTTACAAGCAGGCGGACGCTGACCCGGTCAAGTTCTGGGAAGAAATGGCTTCTGAGCTTGTCTGGAAGAAGAAATGGACCAAAGGGCTGGAATGGAAAGCTCCCGATGCCAAGTGGTTTGTCGGCGGAAAATTAAATGTCACTGAATCCTGCCTCGACCGTCATGTGCTGGTCAACGGCACTACGCGCCGCAATAAGGCAGCGCTTATTTGGGAGGGTGAACCGGGGGACCGCCGCGTCCTCACCTACTACGACCTCTTTCGACAGGTCAACAAGTTCGCCAATGTACTGAAGAAATTCGGCGTGGGCAAAGGCGACCGAGTCGCCATTTACCTTCCAATGATTCCCGAGCTCGTCGTGTCAGTGCTGGCCTGCGCCCGCATCGGTGCGATTCACTCCGTCGTTTTTGGCGGATTCTCTCCTGAGTCGCTTCGCGACCGGATAAACGATGCCCAGGCCAAGCTACTTATCACTGCCGACGGCGGCTATCGTCGCGGCCAGATAATTCCTCTCAAGCACGACGCAGATGTCGCACTAATGGACTGCCCCTCTATTGAGAATGTGATCATCGTCAAGCGTGGGGAATTTCTTCTGCGCGTCAAAGAAGGGCGCGATCACTGGTACCACCGCCATATGCAGGACGCCGAACCGTGGTGTGAACCGGAATACATGGATGCTGAGGACCCGCTATTTATTCTCTACACGTCGGGGACGACCGGTAAGCCGAAAGGGATCATGCACACCTGCGGCGGCTATATGACGGGAGTGCATGCCACGACGAAACTGGTCTTTGACCTCAAAGATACCGATGTCTTCTGGTGCACTGCTGATGTCGGCTGGGTGACCGGTCATAGCTATGTGGTTTACGGTCCGCTGTCCAATGGCGCCACACAGGTGATTTATGAAGGCGCGCCTGATTGGCCCGACCAGGATCGTTTCTGGCAGATAGTCGAGGATAACGCAGTCTCTGTCTTCTACACTGCCCCTACTGCCATCCGCGCATTTATGAAGTGGGGACGCCAATGGCCGGACAAGCACGATCTCTCTTCCCTACGCCTACTAGGATCTGTTGGCGAGCCGATCAATCCCGAGGCCTGGGTCTGGTACAACGATGTTATCGGCCACGGACGCTGCCCTATTGTTGATACCTGGTGGCAGACAGAAACCGGACATATCATGATCACTCCTCTTCCCGGCCTGACAACTACCAAGCCCGGTTCAGCGACCCGTCCATTCCCCGGGATCAGAGCGGCTATCCTCGACGAGAGCGGCAAGGAAGTCAAAGAGGGTGGCGGCTATCTGGCGATCACTCATCCATGGCCGGGGATGCTTCGCGGGATATGGGGAGATCGTCAACGTATGATCGATACCTACTGGTCGAAATGGCCGGGCATCTACTTCCCGGGTGATGGCTCCAAGATTGACAAGGACAAGTACTACTGGATACTTGGCCGAGTTGATGATGTCATCAACACCGCCGGCCATCGGATCTCGACGATGGAAGTTGAGTCGGCGATCGTTGAGCACCCGGTCGTAGCAGAATCAGCTGTCGTCGGAATTCCGCATGAACTAAAGGGTGAATGTCTAGTCGCTTTTGTTACCTTACGCTCCGGGATGAACCAGGATGAACGGTTGCTCGGGCAACTCAGGGATCACGTCGTACGCAAGATCGGCGCTCTGGCCAAACCGGAGAAGATCATTTTCACCGCAGACCTTCCCAAAACCCGTTCAGGCAAGATCATGCGCCGACTCCTGCGAGATGTCGCTCAGGGAAAGGTGATGGGCGACACGACCACTCTCTCGGATCCCGATGTGATGAAAAAGATCAAGCGGCACTACGAAGAAGACTAGCGTTGCCGCTATAGATGCTTGTGGAAGGCAGTCTTTGGCGAGACTGCCTTTCACTTTGTTGTCTTGCGCCGACCCACAACAACGCCTATCTTGGTCCATTATGAGTCTTGACATTCATCTGAGGGATCGTACGTGAACGACGGTCAGGACAGGGATCGCACCAAATCGGTGGCGATGGTCGCCAGTGGGACATTTGTCAATCACTATCGCGTCGAACGACTGCTCGGTGCGGGTGGCATGGGCGAAGTCTATCTTGCGGACGACACCAAACTTGGCCGCAAAGTCGCCCTCAAACTACTCCCTCTCGCGTTTTCGACCCAAGCGGACCTCAAGGCGCGCCTGCTGCGCGAGGCCCAGGCCGCGGCGATGCTCAACCATCCGAATATTATGACCGTGTACGAAGTCGGCGAATCAGATGGGCGCCTTTTCATCGCGCTGGAACATGTTGATGGCTCTCCCCTTTCTGAACTGGCCCGATCGACGAGATTCTCGGTGACGGAGGTCGAGGGGATTCTGGTGCAACTATGCGAAGGGATCGCGGAGGCGCATGACAAAGGCGTAATTCACCGGGATATCAAGCCATCAAACATCCTGCTCAGCAAACAGGGGCGCGTCAAACTGGTTGACTTCGGCCTCGCTTCGGTTGCCTCTTCCGACCGACTCACTATTGCTGGGGCGCGGGTCGGCACTGTCGGATATATGTCACCGGAACAGATTGAGGGAGCATCAGCCAATACCCGCTCTGATATCTTTTCCCTCGGGGTGGTAGCTTATGAATTGCTGGCATCACGTAACCCGTTTCGCCGCGATGATGACGCCGCGACTTTGTATGCTTTGACAAATCATCAGCCGGAACTGCTTCACACCGTTCGGCCCGATGTTCCTATGTCATTCTCGCTGGTCGTCGATAAGATGCTGGCTAAATCCCCTTCTGGTCGATACCAATCCGCGGCAGCGATACTGGCTGATATCAAGTCCGGCACATCAGCCCTCTCGTCGTCCGCGTCAGGTTCGGGGAGTGAAACGCCTAGACCTCCGTCCATCGCTGTTCTGCCCTTCGAGGATCTCTCCCCGACTCACAACCAAGAGTACTTCTGCGATGGCATCACCGAGGAGATCATTAGTTCGTTAAGTCGCATTCCCGGACTGCGGGTGGTCTCGCGGACATCGTCGTTTCAGTTGAAAGGGAGAGGTCTGGACATTCGGCGCATCGGTGAACAGCTTAACGTATCCTCCCTGCTGGAAGGTTCACTTCGTACCGCCGAGGGACGTCTTCGTATCACCGCCAAGCTCATCAATGTGGTCGATGGCTTTAATCTGTGGGCCGAAAAATACGACCGAGCGTCGGAGGATATTTTCGCGGTACAGGATGAGATAGCCCAATCAATAGTCGATACGCTGCGCGACCGGTTACTTGGCGTAGTCTCCGCGGATGTTCCCAAAGAACCGGCGAGACGCCACACTGCCAATGTTGAAGCATACCACCTATACCTCCAGGGACGTTACCACTGGAACGCGCGGGACCATCAATCCGTGATCAAATCATTGGAGTACTTCCGTCGCGCGCTCGAGCTGGACCCGTCCTACGCGCTGGCCCATGTAGGACTGTCAGATTCTTACTTCATGTTGGGCGCATACTGCTTTCTCGACCCTAAAGTGGCCGTACCCGCGGCTCGCCAGTCTGCGCTCAAGGCGCTTGACCTGGATGACTCCCTGGCTGAGGCGCACACCGCCTACGCCGGACTGCTTGTTTTCTTCCACTTCGACTGGGAACAAGGAGAAGCCGAATTCAAGCGGGCATTGTCATTGAATCCGGGCTACAGCACTGCACATCAATGGTACGCCGAGATGCTCACTTTCCGGGGTCGCTATGAAGAAGCCATTCACCATTTCGAGGCTTCCATGAGTCTTGATCCGCTTTCGCACATTCAGCCGACCATGTACGGGTATCTTCGCTCGGTCATGGGGGAATTGGAACGCAGTAATGCCCTTTATTCCCGGGCAGTCGAACTTGGTTCTCCCAATTTCAACCTATTTGGATGGTATGCCTTGAATATGCTGGTGTTGGAACGCTTAGAGGATGCCCGAAAGCACAATCAGCGTGCGACTGAATTGGCCGGCCGGAACACGTTCCCACTCATGGTAGACGCCTACATTGCCCGGCAGGAGGGCCAGCCCGAACTCGCGATTCAGATCGTCAACAGGTTGGAGGAACGGGCCATGACCGAGTTCATCCCGCCAATCTATCTTTACATAATGCACCACGAGTTTGGCGATCGTTCGCACGCCTATTCTTGGTTGGAGAGGGCACGCGAAACTCGCGATGTTGAGTTGCTTTTTATCCTCCATCCGATCTTTAAGAATGCGGCTTCAGATCCAAAGTGTAAGGCTGTGTTGGATCGGTTTGGCATTCGATCCCATATTATCCCCCCCGGATCCTGAGGCTCATTCCAAAGACGAAAACACAGTCGACCTGAATCTTACTCCTTCAGGTTGAGTCGCATGACTATCGACTTACGTTTGTAGGGAAGCGGACCGATCTCATCGAGTCCCACTTCATGGAACCCCATGCCGTTGTAGAGCGCATTCGCGGCTTCAAGCGATGTACTTGTCGCCAGGACCAGCGTTTCGGCACCAAGTAACCGTGCCTTGGCAATTGCCGCTTCAGTCAGTTTCCGACCGATCCCTTTCCCCCTGTAGGATCGCTCCACTCCCATCTTGGCCAACTCGTACTTGGCAGCAGTATGCTTGATCAGGGCGCATGTCCCGACTATCTCGTTGTTTATGGCAGCAAACAGCACGACCCCGCCATGCGCGATTATTTCGCCATAGGGGTCTTCGAGAACGATCCGGTCATACGGTTCGACCGTAAAGAACTCCTCCAGCCACTCCTGATTGATCTCCTTGAAGTACCGGGCGTACTTCGGCTTGAATTCGAGGATCTCGATTGTTGGTGTCTGCATGCTGATCAGCCTACTGTGAAGTGAGTATCTCTGGCAACAATTCTATCTCCGGCCATTTTTCGGAGCAAGCCCATTTCTTGCTTTCCTGTCAGAGCCGCTCGAGGTCATTTGGCTCAACCGTAATCTCGTTAACGACATTTCCCGTGTTCCGTGTACTTGCCGGCTCGAAGAGCAGAATCTGGCACAACTCTCCAGCCACGGGCTTGTGCTCTACACCGCGGGGCACAATGCAGTACTCTCCCTTTTTGCAGCATACAATTCCATCTCTCAGATGAATCTCCATCTCCCCTTCGATCACCAGAAATAGCTCGTCTTCTTCTTCATGAAAATGCCAGACATACTCCCCCTGCAATTTGACAACTTTCACATACTGGCCATTCAGTTCGCCGATCACTTTTGGCGACCAGAGTTCATCAAATGACGCCAGCTTCTCTGTAATACTTACTTTGGTTAGCACTTTAGTCTCTCAAATGTGAACGGCAGACGTTGCCGTCTGCCGCATCTCCCTGGGCCATCCGCCCGGTAATCAATTATTCGCTCAGCTTATGGCCGCGGCATATTCCTTTAACACTTCACGCGCTATCACGATGCGTTGAACTTCATTCGTTCCCTCAAATATCTCACATAAGCGGACATCTCGGTAGATCCGTTCAACATTGTACTCATGGGTGTACCCATAGCCACCCAAGATCTGGATTGCCTGGTGGGCGATCTCAGTACCAACCTCAGAGGCGTACATTTTGGCTATAGCCGCATCCTTGGCCACTGGCTGACCAGAATCCTTCTTCCAGGCCGCTTCATAGGTTACCATGCGGGCCGCATGGAGTTTGGCCTGCATTTCCGCCAGTTTGAACTGAATCCCCTGAAAATCCGAAAGAGGTTTGCCGAATTGCTTGCGTTCCTGAGCATACCGGGCCGCAATCTCGAACGCCCGCTGCGCCATTCCGACCGATTGTGCCCCGACCGATATCCGCCCATGGTTCAGAGTTTCCATCGCGATATTGAATCCACGGCCGACATCACCAATCCGGTTGACTTTAGGTACCCTATAGTCGGTGAAGATGAGCTCGGCGGTCGGAGAGGCTTTGTACCCCATCTTGACTTCGTTCTTACCAACCGCAAATCCCTGTTTGTCAGCCTCCACTATGAAGGCCGCTATCCCTTTGGTTTTGAGAGACTTATCCACGGTGGCGAAAACTATTACGAAGTCGGCTATCGACCCATGGGTTACCCAGAGTTTGGTCCCGTTCAGCACATATGAGTCACCATCATCTGTAGCCTGAAGGGTTAGTGACGCCGCATCCGAGCCGGCACCTGATTCGGACAGCGAATACGCCGCGAACTTCTCCCCCGCGCATACCGGCGGCAAGTACTTCTTCTTCTGCTCCTCAGTGCCCGCCTCAAGAATTGGCATTGCAAACAGCGAGCCATGCACCGCGGCGACTAACGCGTGTGATGCGCACCCACGCGCCAGCTCTTCAATCGATATGGTATAAGCGAGATTATCCAGACCTGCCCCACCGTACTCCTCAGGGACTTTGACGCCCATCAACCCCAGATCAGCCATCTCCTTGACCAACGCACTGTCAAGTTTGGCGTTATGGTCAAACTCACCCGCGCGCGGGAAAAGCTTCTCGTCGGCAAACCGACGTGCAACGTCACGGACATAGCTTTGCTCTTCTGATGAATTGAAATCCATTACCCGATCCTCAAGTAGTGTGATAATATCATGCCCTAAAAGTAGGCAGATTTCGTATTGAAGAAAAGAGGATTTTTTTACCCAATTTAGGTTGCTTTATCCATCCTATGCCCGGATTGCCGCCCGCTTCCTCTGAATCAAGTATATCGCAAGTCCAAGCAGGAAAAGCCCAAAGGAAATCACCTGGTTATATGTGATGTCTGACCCGCCAAGGTTAAACGTCATCTCGGACTCGTACCATCGCAGATTCTCAATCAGATACCGGAAGACTGCCTCTACCATAAAGACAATGGCAACTGCCTGACCTATGAAACTCCGGTGTTTGATGACGTAGTGCAAGAGGATGAACAGCCCTATTCCGTACAGCGAACTGTATATCTGTGTCGGGTGCAGATGAGCGCTGCCAAAAACATAATGCGGGATAGAACCTTCTGGAAATGACACACCCCACGGAAGATCCGTCGGAACCCCAAAACAGCATCCGTTTAGGAAGCACCCAATACGCGTAATACCTAGTCCTAGGCCAAGAGTTGGTGCGAAATAGTCGAAAGTATCCAGAATGCTCATCTTCTTCATGCGGCAGTACAGTGCCGCCGATCCCACCGCGAGCAAGACGCCGCCATACAAATTGAGTCCAGCGATCCCGACATACCCGGAATCGGAAAACGGATTGAAGACCGCGGACCAGCGACCGGCAAATTCCTCAAGATGGAACAGCACGTAGAAAAGCCGCGCGCCGACCACGCCGAAGAAGATCATATAGGACGCCACAGTCAGGAATGGGTCAAATGGTTTACCGTCGCGATCGGCCATCTTCTTGATATACAGCACACCGAACAGGAACGACAGGGCCAGTAACAGCCCATACGAACGTATCGGGATCGGTCCTACATGAAACAGTTCAGGATACATTGTGCACCTTTATTGGAATATTCTTAACCGCATCCGCGGATACTTCCTCGCTTGACGGCCAGAATCGGTTCACTATCCAGAGTGCGACGACCGCAATTATACTCCCGACGACCACGTCGGTTACATAATGATATCTCCCCCAGACGGTGCCAAGAGCCATGCCCAGATTGAGCAACGCCGTAACCCACCCCAGCGGCTTTGCGATCTTGAAGAAATAGACCATCACGATGATCGCGACGGCCACATGGGTCGAGGGCACACATCCTCCCCTGACCGACCCCTTGGCCTGGACCAGTTCCACAATCTGTCGGAAAAAGGGGCCTTCCACCGCGTGAATATACTGGTCCGCGTAATGCCACCGAGGTCCCTCGACTGGATACAGAAAAAACAGCATGTACCCGACGAAGAACGTCAGGCTGATCGCCGCCAACGACTGACGAATCATCGCGTCTTTCTTCCAGATGAACAATGGGATCAACAGCGCCGGAAGCATCAGGTAATAACTGAAATAACTTCCCATCAATATCTCGGTGATCCAGAGATTGGGCAGAAATCTATCAATGTACTGCGATGGCTCGAATCCTAGTATTGCCTGCTCGAAGCCGCTCAGCCGGCTGTCCATGAACCGGTCATGCAGCAGAAACATCATGCCGCCAGTCATCCGATAGAATGCGGTGAAGAAAATGGCCGGATACAGCAGCCGTACGAACCGCGCGACCGTGGACTGTTTTTCTCCAAAGATCCTCACTATCAGCAGCACGAGAGCAAGTACACCAACATAGAACAGTAACTCGTCCGCATATTCTCCCAACGGTCGACCAAACAAAAGCAGCAAACCAGTCATCAATGCGCAATATCCCATGATGATCCAGTCGACCGGATAGACGGCATGGCGAAAGAGCTTATTCATCGTCGCCATCCGACTCCTCCGCTTTTCCCGAATCTGGGCACCCTGCCACCACAAGTACAACCTCTCCCTTAACACTTTCGCCGATCTTTGACAATATCTCGCTGATCGAACCACGGATGAACTGCTCGAATTTTTTGCTTATCTCCCGCGCTAGACAGGCCTGGCGATCTCCGAACACCTCCAGCATAGCGGTCAAACTCTGCCGCACGCGGTGAGGTGACTCGTAGAAGATAATGGTGTGCTCGAAATCTCGCAGTTTCTCCAACCTGCGCTTTCGTGCGCCTGACTTGTGAGAAAGAAATCCTTCAAAGAGAAAGCGGTCGGTCGGCAGACCCGATGCCGTCAGTGCCGGTAAAAGTGCGCTCGCCCCAGGTAAGGGGACTATCTCTACGCCTTCACTCAAGGCCGCCCGCACTATCCTATACGCAGGGTCCGAAATGCCTGGGGTCCCGGCATCGGTAATAACGGCTACTGAGTGCCCTTGCTTCAGAAGTTCCAAAAGTTGGAGCGCACGGCTCCGCTCATTGAATTCATGATACGAAACCAGTCGTTTCTTGATACCGAACTTAGAAAGCAGATTTCCGCTGGTCCGCGTGTCTTCGCATGCAACCACTTCAACCTCTTTAAGGATCTCCAACGCGCGTGACGTCATATCTGCCAGATTTCCAATAGGCGTCGGCACCAGGTAGAGCTTTCCTTTATCGATCGTATTCATGACTATGCTTGTAGCTGGACCTTCTGTGGCACTGCCGTTCGTCCTAACGGAGCGATAGCCGGTACATTACGCTTAAACGCGTTCCTGTTGACCAGCGAAACAACGCGACTCAATTCTACGGTATCGATTCCTTCGGCTGAAATCGCCGCCATCGAGCACTCTCCGTCTTCTATGATTCGCGAAAGAATCCGGTCGATCTGCCGGTAAGACACACCTATCTCGCCCTCATCGGTCTGGCCCGGCCAGAGATCCGCCGATGGTTTCTTGCGAAGGATCTCTGATGGGATCTCCAGCAGTTCGGCCATCGCGAATACTTCGCCCTTGTACAGTTCGGCGATGGGGTTCACGGAAGCCGCTGAATCTCCAAACCACGTCGTGTACCCAAGACAGATCTCGGTCCTGTTTGAAGTGCCCAAAACTAATGCGGATCGTTCATGCGCCGCGTCAAACAGAATTGACATTCTCTCCCGTGCCGCCTTGTTCCCTACCCGCACACGATCTACTGATTTACCCGTACCAAAATAGGCGTCAAGCATGGGGCTGATATCAAGAGTTCTGGTCTGGATCACAAGCTTGTTTGCAAGATGTAATGCATGCTCCAAGGAGTCAGGCGTGGATGTCCGGTAGGGCAATATCAGCCCGAAAACCTTCTCGCTGCCGACCGCCTTGACAGCCAGACTTGCGACCAGCGCCGAATCCACCCCGCCGGAAAGACCGATCACGTACCCGGTCAGACCACTTTCCAGGAGCTTTCCAGTGATGAACCGCCGAATGGTAGTGGCGGCAATGTTCAGATCCAGTCGGTTTGCCATAGCAATATCACATTTGGATGTGACTATACCCTATAACTGACAGCCTAACAAGGGAAAACATCCCCTGGCACTTGACACTCATAGATCGTCTCCCTATTATGCAGTACTTTCAACGGAGGTCATTATGAGTGTTAACAAGGCTATCCTTATTGGACGGCTTGGCAAAGACCCTGAACTTCGCTATACCCCCAGTGGCCGCGCAGTGGCGACTTTTTCTCTGGCGACCAGCGAAGTCTACCAGAATCAGGAAGGTCAACGCCAGGAAAATACCACCTGGCACAACATAGTGTGTTGGGGGAAAACCGCTGAACTTGCCAAAGAGTATCTTCGCAAAGGGCGCGAAGTCTACCTTGAAGGTCGTATCTCCAATCGCAGCTACGACGACAAGGACGGCAATAAGCGGTATATCTCCGAGGTAGTCGTCCAGAACCTCAAGTTTCTGGGCTCTCGCCAGCAGGGTGAGCCGGGTGGGGCTGCGGATGACGCCGCCGAACCTTCTCCTTCACCGGCCGCTTCCGGCGGTGACGAAGACGACCTGCCATTTTAGTCACCCTGATCAAAGCTGACACAGTGGATCGCAAACAGGCCGATGCCGCAAGGCATTAGGCCTGTTTCTTTTTCGACCTGAGGCAGTGCAATTTCTCATCTCAGTTTCACCCGTTTCATATCCGAAACAAGCGTTAGGAACCGTGAAACAGGAAATTGGAACTGCTAGCCTTCAGGAGGAGACAGAATGTCTCGTGTCATTGCCCTGGCTATGAATAGCTTCGGGTCGCCGCTTAAAGCCCAGGTCTACTTCAGGATCGCGGCCATGCTGGTGACTACTATATTAGTCTGTTCGACCCTGGTCTTCTATTTTGGCAATCAGTTGGTCGATATGCTCGCCGCGGGCGTAGCGACACTTGCCGATATCGCCGTCGCGTCTATCCTGCCGTATCTCTTTGCGGCAGCTATAGCCGGAATGTGCGCCATGGCGATAACGACCATTCTCCCTACAGCTCGTTCGATCGAGCCGCAGGAGGCGATCCTTCAGCGGCTGCGTCAACTCTCCGCCGGTGACCTCGCGTCCGCCGAAAAGGTCCCTTCGTCCGGACCGATGCGAGAAATCGCCATGGAGTTGAATCAGAGTATTGGCATGCTCCGTCACCAGATGACCGCCATGAAGATAGTCAACCGCCAGCAGTGGTCGACCTTGTGCAACATTCGCGATGCTGTCGAACGCGGCAATACCCAGATGGCGATCAGCTATATCGAACAGATGGAAAAAACCTGGCAGAAAACCGCGGATATAGAGAAGAAATTACTGACCTGAATCGTCGCCCGATTTCCCTTCAAGTTTGCGCACGCGCTTGAAAAGATCGGGCAGTCGTGAGAGCGATGCTTCTATCCGTTTCGTCTCCATGATATCGCGGGCAGGATAGCCAAAAACTGTCTTGCCCGCAGGTATCGATCTCGGTACTCCCGACTGCGCCCCTACCTTGACATCATCCCCTAACTCGATATGCCCAACCAACCCAACCTGTCCGGCCAGGATCACCCGATTCCCCAGCTTGGTTGAGCCGGATATTCCTACTTGCGAGACGATCAGGCAATTCTCCCCTATCTGCACGTTGTGAGCGATCTGCACGAGATTGTCGATCTTCGTTCCACGTCCTATCCGCGTTGGTCCAAGTGCGCCGCGGTCGATTGCGACATTTGCCCCGATCTCCACATCGTCCGCTATCTCCACCCATCCCACCTGTTTGATCTTCATCATCCCCGTAGGAGAGGGAGCAAACCCGAAACCATCGGAACCGATCACGGTACCGGCATGTATGATCGCCCGGGCACCGATCTTCACGCCATGGAGGATCCGTACTCCCGGATGAATGAGACTGTCCTTGCCCAATTCCGCATGATCCCCGACGTAGATGGAGGACACCAACTGGCAGTTGTCTCCGATGACCGCTGTCGACCGGATGTGGCAGAATGGGCCTATGGCGCAATTCGCGCCGATCTTCGCCCCCGGTTCGATCACCGCATGCGCGCTGATTCCCGGCTCCACCAGGACAGGGTCTACATAGAGGCGGTCAACGATCTTGGCAAAGATCAGATAAGGATTCTGGTGTCGGATAGTCGGCTTGTGAGCACACTCTGTTTTGAGATCGAGCACCAACGCGGATGCGTTGGTTGATTCGATGAACTGCAGATAATTGGGATTCGCGACAAACGATATCTCCCCCGGCTGGGCCGATTCGATCGGGGCCGCACCGGTTATGAGGGTGCGGCCATCGCCTGAAACTGTCCCGCCGACCGACGCCGCAAGATCCGCCAGCGTCACAGGAGCTTTATTGGTCGAGCTTGTCAAGATACTCCAGCACTTTGGCTGTCACGTCATAGGACGGCTTGATATATCCAAGACCACTCTGTGAGGTGAAGATGATGTCGTATCCTTCATCCAGCGCCACCTGCTCGATCGCCTTGTTCAGGTTGGCGAGCAAAGGACGCATTAATTCATCCTGCTTGGCTTCAGCCGTGCCGCCCGGACCGTATATCTGTTTGGTGTAGGCGTCCAAGGCATCCTTCTTCGCGCGAAGCGCCGCCTCGCGCTCTTTCTTTTTGTCGTCAGAGAGGATCAGGCGCTGCTTCTCATACTCTTCCAGCATCGCAGTCAGTTCATCCGACTTGGCCTGGGCCTCGGTGTCCCAGGCTTTCTTCTCGATATCCCACTGTTCCTGGGCACGCACCCACGCTTTGTACGTGGCGCGAACTTCGTCATCTTTGAGGTAGCCGATCTTCATCCCCTGGGCGGAGGAGGACGCGGCAAAACCGGTCGCCAGCACCAGGCCGGCCACTACAAGCAGAACCAAACGTGTCACATTACGCATCTGTTCTCTATCTCCTGTAAATTCAGATTATTTGCTACCTAAAGGTCGTGCCGATCTGGAAGTGTGGTTTCCACTTCTGCGATTCATCCCGATACTTGTCTAGCGGATACGCGAAATCGAAGCCGATGGTTCCAATCCCGGGGACCGCGATTCGGAATCCGAAACCGATCCCGCGATACAACGAGTTGACCTTGACGTCATTCAACTCCCGCCACGAGTTCCCCGCATCAAAGAATATTAGTCCATAGAGCTGCTGCTTGGCCAGCGGGATCTGCAATTCAAGATTTGTGACAAACATGTAGTTCCCGCGGACGCGCACCAAGTTAGAATCCCTCACCTGATCGCTCACATCGGTAACATCGCCAGTCGCGGAATCCTTCAAATAATATGTATTCTGGTCGTAAATCATTGAGTCGGGGGTGAGTACCCCATCGTCATACCCACGGATCACACCGTCGTAGGAAGTTCCACCTGGCGTAAATCGGTCCGAAAGCAAAATGTAATCATCCTTGGCTTCGGGCGTTGTTACCGCGCCCCACTCAACCTTGGCCGCTAGGGCCATCCCCCAGAAGAGCGGAATGAACTTGGCGAATTCTATCTGGTGATGACGATAATTGTAGTATCCGCCAAGGAATCCGCCCGTGGTTTCAAAAGTATAAGAGAACTGTGATCCGCTGGTCGCAAATTCCGGCAGATTGCGCGAATCGCGGGTTATCGTAAATGACATTCGGTAGGCGCTGCGCCAATCGCCATCTTCTTCCAAAATGGAACCAGGAATCGGGTCTCCGACAATAGTACTATCGAGTCTGTCTTCACTAAAATCCAGTTGGCCATTTCGCGTACTATCATCAGTATAGTAGAGATCCTTGAGCGAATAACTGCTTCTGAATGTCTCGCTGAAGTCGTATATCCGGTTGCGTTCCGCTCGCAATGCACCGTAGACTCTGAAGTAATTGTCGGGCCACCTCAGGCGACGGCCGAGACGCACCGAGGCTCCCTGACGCCCTTCCGTGTAATCCTCGTACCACCGCCGATTGGTCGTGTAAATATCCGTACTCAGCAACGTCGGACGGCCAAACAACCACGGCTCGGTGAATGAAAGCGAGAACGAGTTGCGGCGATTCCCCTTTTCCACCTGGAAGTTGAGACTCTGCCCGTTCCCCATTAGATTTGGAATACCCAGCCCTACCGAACCAACCAGCTTATCCTGGCTGTTATATCCCGCACCCGCCGAAACCTGCCCGGTCTGCTTCTCGGTCACCTTGTATTCGATATCCACATCGCCGCTTGGCAAGTCGATCGGCGTCGGTTCAACATTTGAGAAGTAGTTCAGCGCCATGGCGTCGCGCACCGAGCGTATCAGCAATGAGCGGCTGAACGTCTGCCCTGGAAGGGTCGAAAGCTCTCTCCGGATGACCTTATCCTTGGTCTTGGTATTCCCGACGATTCGGACGAGGTTGATATGTGACGGCAATCCTTCTGTGATGTCGTAGGAGATATCGAGCAGTGAATCTGCGCGGGTCGATTTCTCGTCATTGACCCGAATGTGCAAATGACCTATCTCCTGATAGGTCGTGTAAATCTCCATCAGGGATTCGTCATACTTCTCCGCGTCAAACACCTCGCCGGGAGTATGCTTCAGCGCCTTTTTCAGTACTTCGGTCTTGAGGACGGAGTTCCCTTTGAACGTCGACTCTCCGAAGTAGTACCTCGGCCCCTCATAGACGTCCAGATAGATCGTCATGCGACTGACGGCGGTATCAATGGTCATGGAATCCGAGATCAGGTACGCGTCGATATACCCCCGCTTGTGATACTCGTCGATAACCTTGGTCAGATCCTCTTCGTACTTTTCTTCGGCATAGTCGGAGCTTTTGAGGAAGCCGCGCTTGCGGTTGCGCATTTTGCCGATTAACTCATTCGCCGGGACATCTTTGTTTCCGGTCAACACCACATTTTCGACCTTCACTTTAGAGCGCTCATTTACCTGGTAGGCCAAGGTCGCCTCGGTCGAATCCGCGTTATAGGTCAGCGTATGGCTGACGGACGCCTGGAAGTACCCTTTGTCGCCATACATCTTGCGTATCTGTTCCGCCTTTTCGTGAACCAGATATGGCGAAATGTATCCCCCAACCCCGAGTTTGAGTTTTTCGTTCAGTTCTTTGACGCTGAATTTCTTGTTACCGGAATAGGTGAGGCCGGCGAGCTTGGGAAGTTCTTTGACAATGATGAAAAGCTTCACCCCACCAGTGACTTCCTGCGCTTCGATCCTGACATCAGAGAAGATCCCCAATCCATAGAGACGACGCATCGTTTCCTGGATGATGGTAATATTGATGGGAGAGCCCTTATCGATTTTGGAGACGCCAAGGATAAGGGAAGGAACGGTAATGCGGTTGCCGACTACTTCGACATCAACAACCTTCGGCCCTTCCTGGGCGACTGCCGGCGAGAATATCCCGGCCAGCAGCACCAGCGACAGGAGAGCTGTCCATGCTCGTACGCGCCTAAAATCAGACAAGTCGGTTAGCTCTTTGGACTAACGATCTTATTAACCTTGATCTCGGTGTATTCTTGCCGGTGACCCGCTGTGCGGCGATACTTCGTGCGGCGTTTGTACTTGAACGTAAACAGCTTCTCGCCGCGCGTCTGCTCAACAACTTCGGCTTCAACTTTGGCGCCAGAGACAAACGGGGTACCGATCACCGATGCACCGTCCGCACTCACGAGCAGTACATCGCTGATACTCAGCCGATCACCCTGCTTGGCCGCCTGGCGAGGAACCCGGATCACCGCACCCTCTTCGGCGCGATACTGAAAGCCGGCGAGCTGAAAAATAGCGTACATCAAAATCCTCCACAGGTGATTGAAAATGTTACTCCGTTTGGACTTAAGCCTCGCAAAGTAACAGATTCGCAAGCCAAGTCAAGGGCTTTTTTGACGGCCAGCCGACCTTCGGCTGCCGTCCTTCCCCACTTACACCCACCTCCGACAGTTTGGTTCCCAACAACTTAGCGGCTTCAACCCGCTTAGAACAGAAAGTGAGTACTCCCGGAAGGTAATCTTGGCTATATTGCCGCCACTCGACGTAAAACAGGGACCTATGAACAGCAAGATCACCAAAGCTTCGATTCCGCCGCCCGCCCCGTTCCAACTGCACGCCAATTTCAAGCCCAAAGGGGACCAACCCCAGGCCATTGCCGAACTTCTGGAAGGTCTGCGTTCAGGTCGCAAACACCAGACCCTGCTTGGGGTAACCGGCTCGGGCAAGACCTTTACTATCGCCAATGTCATCGCGCAGTACGGCAAGCCGGCGCTGGTCATTTCGCACAACAAAACGCTCGCGGCTCAGTTGTATGGCGAATTGAAAGCGTTCTTCCCCAAAAACGCGGTCGAGTTCTTTATCAGCTATTACGATTACTACCAGCCGGAAGCATATATCCCGACCACCGATACCTATATCGAAAAAGATACCGCGATGAACGAGGATATCGACCGGCTCCGCTTGCGGGCGACCGCCTCGCTTCTGGATCGGGATGATGTCATCATCGTTGCCTCCGTTTCGTGCATCTATGGTTTGGGTTCGCCGCAGGAATACAAAAACCAGCTTCTCTTTCTCGAGCGCGGGGTCGAAAGCGACCGGGATGAGGTCATCCGTAAGCTGATCGATATCCACTACAACCGCAACGAGCTGGATTTCTCGCGCGGCAATTTCAGGGTACGTGGGGACACGATCGAACTCATCCCCGCCTACTACGAAACGGCGATTCGACTGGAGTTTTTCGGAGATGAGATAGAAAGGATCACCGAGGTCGACCCGTTGACCGGCGAGATCATCAGCGAGCGCCAAAAAATAGCCATTTACCCGGCGAAACACTTTGTGACATCCAAGCCGCAGTTGGCTGAGGCGATTGCCGGAATCGAGGCAGAGCTGAAGGAGCGCCTTGCCACCTATCGTTCACTCGACAAGTTGCTCGAACTCCAGCGCCTCGACCAGCGGACCCGATATGACCTTGAAATGCTTCGCGAGGTCGGCTACTGCACGGGGGTAGAGAATTACTCCCGCTATCTGACGGGACGAAAAGCCGGCGACCGACCCCAGTGTTTGATCGATTTTTTCCAGAAGGATTTTGTCACCATTATCGATGAATCGCACCAGTCGATTCCCCAGATCCGCGGCATGTTTGCCGGGGACCGTTCACGCAAGGAAGTTCTGGTAGAGCATGGATTTCGCCTCCCTTCGGCCTTCGACAACCGTCCGCTCTATTTTGAGGAGTTCGAGGCGCTCCAGAAGCAGACAATATACGTATCAGCTACACCGGCCGAGTATGAGCTACAGAAGTGCGAAGGAGTGGTGGTTGACCAGGTGATTCGCCCCACCGGTTTGCTTGACCCGCTTATCACCATCAAGCCTCTCAGAAGCCAGGTAGACGACCTCTTAGAGCAAGTCCGCCAACGGGTTGCGAGAAACGAGCGAGTCCTGGTCACTACCCTTACCAAGCGCATGTCCGAGGATTTGACCGATTATCTGGACAAAATGGGGATTCGGGTGCGTTATCTCCACTCCGAGATCGACTCCATCGAGCGCACCAGCATAATCCGTGACCTGCGGCTGGCGGAGTTCGATGTTCTCGTTGGCGTCAATTTATTGCGCGAAGGATTGGACCTTCCGGAGGTCTCGCTCGTCGCTATATTGGATGCCGACAAAGAGGGGTTCCTTCGGTCGGAGCGTTCACTGGTTCAGACCGCGGGACGTGCCGCGCGAAACAAGGATGGCGAGGTGATCTTCTACGCCGACAAGGTGACCGACTCGATGCGCAAAGCCATCGAAGAGACCAACCGTCGTCGCGCGAAACAGATCGCCTACAATGAACAACACGGCATCAATCCGGAGACGATCTTCAAAACACGCGACGAGATCATCCGGACCACCCTCTTTGCCGACAGCAAAACGTTTGAAGAAGAGAAGAAATTCGAGAAGCCGGATCATTTCTCGCTTATGTCCATGGAAGACCAACTGGGCTTCATGGCCAAAGCGATGAAACAGGCGGCGGAAAATCTTGATTTCGAAACCGCCATCGCGATCCGCGACGAAATGAATCAACTCCGCAAAGAGCGAAAGCACGGCATCAAACGGAAACGGCGCTAAACATGCTCAGACTACCCTTGTCCCGAATAGTGTTCTTGTTGGCGGCCCTCGTCCTTGCGCTTGCAGGATGCAAGGAAAAGGATGTGCCATATGTCATCGATGAAAACGAAATCGAACGGTACATACTTGAGACTGAACAAGGGCAAGAGCTATTCCGAACTGAAGGGTTGATCGCTACTAATCCGTATATCCTGCCGGCCGATAGCGCCACGTACAAAGATTCTGTTCTTTCCCACTCGCGCATCACCACTGTCACACTTGCCGATGGTCTGTACGATTATCCTAATCTCGGGCTTGTCGCCGAAGCATTGGCGCGAGTCGTCGATACCTACCTTGTCCGGACAGTTAGGATCAAAGAGAATGACACCCTGACGACCGACAACAAACGCGGCTTTGTGCGATATGGACATTTCCTCAAATTGGGAAGCGACGCACAGGAGTATGTCGGGTGGGTGTTGTACGGGTTCAACGGGTTCGGGAATCAATCCGGTGATGAGTTAAGTATTCGACTGGCTTGGCCCGGTATGTCGCTCACCTACTTCGACCATCGCTATTACCCAAACTTGCTGAGAGATAGCCTACTCCAATTGCTGGGGCCGGGCTACGTGAAGTTGACCGACATGCGGGAGGCACAAGCGGCATATAATATCACCGCTGAAGTTCGGAATCGCTTCCGCCTTGTGCTCACCAGCGAGGGCCCAGGCGGGACGTGGGCGAACTCGGCCATGTCAGCCACGACCACGGCCAATCTGTTCCGCGATACAGTTCAGGCGCCGACACCTGCCAACCGACTTTACAACCTGATCGTACTACATATGTTGGGTGATTCAACCAGCCGGACCGGACGGACCGGCGTTTTTCTCCCCTACCGATTACCGTAGCTAAGCTTCGGGCTCAGCCGGTACCTCGTCGTCTCCCCGATGCAATAAACGATCATCCAGGATCGCTTTGACAGGCGTCAATACGCCTTGCAATACGGTCGTCTGTTCAACGGTCGTGCGTGCACCTGGCACGATCACCATCGCGACCACCATTATCAATGCCGCGACCACGAGAAATATCCCGAGACTGCAGGCAGACCCGAGAACTGAGTTGACAATCCCGACCGGCGACTGTTTGACCTTGTCGGTAACCCACCGTCCGATCCATTTGGTCAGCCATATTGAGAGCAGGAAGATGATGAGAAACGAAACGGCGATCGTGATCGGTTTGCTGACGATCCGATAGACCATCAGTTCGGCGAGGTCCGCTGAAAATCGCGCGGCAAGAGCAAATCCAACAAAGCTTGATACCAGCCAGACTGCTTGACTTAACAGCCCGCGTTTGTAGCCGGCGTAGATCGCCGCCAACGCGCACAGAACAAAGATGATGTCTAGCAGGAGTGGGCTCATGCGATGCGCATATCCTTACATCAGCGAATAGCCGCCGTCAACGATCACCGTCTGACCAGTGATCCAGGATGCCTGCGGGCTGGCCATGAAGACCACCACATCGGCGACCTCCTCCGGCGTACCGATCCGCTTGAAAGGTGTCCGATCGGACACTTCCTTCTTCATCTGCTCGTAATTCGGAAAAACCTTGAGCGCGCTGGTGTCGATAAAACCACCGGAAACGCAGTTCACCGTTATGTGACGCTGCGCTAGTTCAATCGCCATGTATTTGACCATGTTCTCAATAGCAGCTTTGGAGACACCGATTGCCGCGTACCCCGGGATATAGCGTATCGAACCGAGCGATGATAGTGTTACTATCCGGCTGTGGTCAGGCATGATCGGCGATGCCAACTGCACGCAATTGAGAAACGCGCGCGCATTGGTGTGCATTGATAGATCCCACGCCTTGTCGTCTATCTCCAACATCGATGTATAGAGACCAAGCGCGGCGTTGGATATCAGGATATCGAGCTTGCCGAATTTCGATTTGATGCCGTCGAAGATCGCCGGGATCTGATCGTGATTCCCCATATTGGCGCGATGCGCGTAGCACTCGACACCGTACGATTTGATCTTCTCAACCGCCTCATTCGCCGATTGGCGGCTGCGAAAATAGCTGATGACGACATCGGCTCCCCGTTTAGCCAGTCGCTCCGCTACCGCCAGGCCGATACCGCGAGTTCCCCCGGTCACAAACGCAACTTTACCTTTTAAATCCATGTAAACCCTCCTGGTCGATCACCGCGCCAAGCGCGCGGCTCAGATCTCATATCCGCCGGACTGGCTTTCCAGCTCTTCGGCCAATGACTCCAGGTCGATCGTCGAAAAGTCAGTGCCAAATACTTCGCTGTACTTCACCAGCAATGTGCGGCGAAACTGCTCCATATCTACCGGCTTCTTTAAAAGTCGCTTGGCTGATGTCATCACCTTGGCGTTCAGCCCGCACGGATTGATCTTGTTGAATTCCGTCAACTTGGTATTGAGATTGATCGCGGCTCCGTGGTAGGTTATCCACTGTTTCACCGCGATCCCTATTGACGCGATCTTCTTTTTCCCGACCCACACCCCTGTGTTTTCTACCCCGCGTTCCGCCTCGATGCCGTACTCGGCAAGCGCGCGGATTATCCCCTCCTGGACATCGTCCATGAACTTGTGAAGGTCTCTCCCCCGTCGGGTCAGATTGAAGATGAAATAGACGACGAGCTGACCCGGACCATGAAAGGTGACATCGCCGCCGCGTTCAATGAAGTACGGAGTGATATCTGAGTCTTTGAAATTCGCATCATGCCCGTCGCGTCCGACGGTTATGACCGGCGGATGCTCCAGCAGCATCATTGTGTCGCGCGCCAGCCCCTGCTGGCGCATCTTTACCAACCCATGTTGCCACTCCAGCGCTCGCTCATAGTCGACAGTCCCGGCCTGAAGCACCCAGCCGAGCAACTTTTCCTGGGCAACGGTGACCATTAACGCAGGTGCACCAGCAAGGAGGTCGGGTCGGCCAGGAATCCGTGCACACGATGCAGGAACTGCACCGCGGTGTGTCCGTCGATCAGGCGGTGATCGAACGACATCCCGAACGACGAGATATCGCGGATCACGATCTGATCATTCACTACCCACGGCCGCTTGTTGATCATATGGACACCGAGGATCGCCACCTGCGGTTGCGCAATGATCGGCGTCGAGGCCGTCGCGCCAAACATCCCCGCGTTGGTCACGGAGAACGTACCGTCGGCGACATCGTCCGGTTTCAGCCGGTTCGTGCGGGCTTTCTCACCGAGAGAATTGATCTCGACGGCGATTTCGACGATGGATTTCTTGTCGGCGTCCTTGATCACCGGCACGATCAGTCCTTCGTCGCGGGCCACCGCGATACCGATATTAAAGTAGTTTTTGACGATAATCTCTTTTTCGGTCAACGACGCGTTGATCGTCGGGTATTCCTTCAAGGCGATACAGCAGGCCTTCACGATGAACGGCATGTATGTAATATTCACGCCGTACATCTCGCGGAATTCTTTCTTGATCTGGTTTCGGAACGTCACCAGCTCGGTCATATCGATATCTTCGAAGGTCGTCACATGCGGTGACGTCTGTTTGGACTTCACCATATGCTCGGCGATCAGTTTACGGGCGCCGATAAGGGGCGAGCGCGTGACACGCTGAGCTTCCGGAAGTGGGGCAAATACTGGAATTTGCACTTTGACTTTCGGCTCTTTAGAAGCCGCAGGCGCAACCGTAGGGGCAGCCGCAGGCGCGGCATACGTGACAGCCTGAACCGGCTGGACTGGTGACGGGATCGGCGCGGCGGTGAATCCTTGAGCGCCTGAGCGCTGCTCAACCGCGCGCATTACGTCTTCGACGGTGACTCGACCCTCTTTTCCGGTCGGAATGATTGTCAGCGGATCAACGCCATACTCACGGATGAGCATTCTAACCTTTGGCGACATCATTCCTTTGCCAATCTCGCCGGTCGCTTTAACCGGTGGTGCGGCAACAGGGGCAGCCGCGGTTACTGGGGCCACTGGTGCGGGTGCATCGGCTTGAGCGGGACGGCCGGTCGACACGGGCGCACTTTTGCCATCTTCAATCGTGGCGATGCGCGAACCCACCGGAACCACGTCACCTTCCTTCACAAACTGGGCAGTCAGGATACCGGCGGTTTCGGCCGGAATTTCGACATTGACCTTGTCTGTCATCAGCTCAACTAGTGGTTGGTTGATCTCCACCCGGTCGCCTATCTTGACTTTCCACTGCAGAATGGTTCCCTCGAGAACCGACTCTCCCATCTGTGGAACCAGAACATCTTGTGCCATATAACGTTTCCTCTATCTCGTTAAACTAATATACGAACCTACGCATGTGAAAACAGCGACCGATTTGGTCGCTCAAGACGGCAAAATACGGCCATGTCAGCTAATTTCAAGCATTTTTTCCAGTGCCAACTTGGCCTCACTCTTGGTCGGCTCTGGTACCCTTATAGGCTTGATATCAGGGAAATGCTCCAGCGTATACGCCAAATCGTTTAGAGTCGTCCTATACATATTGGCGCAGACCGGACAGGTGTTGCCGGAAAGCTCAAATATCTTCTTGTCCGGGTACGTGTGGGCCATGCGATTGACCAGATTTATCTCGGTTCCGATGGCTATCACCGAGCCCGCAGGCGCTTTGGCGCAATAGTCAACAATGAAGCTGGTTGAGCCGGCGGCGTCAGCCAATCTGACCACTTCATGCGGGCACTCCGGATGAACGACAACCTTTACGTTGGGGAAGCGATTTCGAACATCCTCAACATGCTCGGGTTTGAAATTCGTATGGACATGGCAGTGCCCTTTCCATAGGATGATCTTTGCCTTTTCGATCTGGCTCGCGGACAATCCGCCATCGTCACGGGAGAAATCCCAGATTACCATCTCATCGGGCCGCAACCCATAATCCACACCCGTGTTGTGCCCAAGATGCTCGTCGGGGAAGAAGAAAACCTTCTCGCGTTTCTCCAGAGCATACTTGAGCGCCGCCTTTGCGTTAGACGATGTGCAGATCAGCCCGCCATTTCTCCCCGTGAATGCCTTCAGACCCGCGGCAGTGTTCATGTACGAAATAGGCATGATCTTCTGCTCGGCGCCGAACGGCTTGAGCCATTCCCATGCCGCGAGTACATCAGCCATCTCTGCCATATCAGCCATGGGGCATCCGGCCAGCGGATTGGGCAGGTAAACGTTTTGATGGTCCGCCGTCAGAATGTCCGCGGATTCCGCCATGAAATGCACACCACAGAAGACGATAGTGTCGGCATCCTGCTGGCGCGCCGCGATCTTGGACAACCCATAACTGTCGCCGATATGGTCGGCGAATTCGACGACCTCAAGCCGTTGGTAATGGTGCACCAGAATGACGAGCTTTTTGCCGAGCCTGGTGCGGGCAGCGCGAATGCGCTCACGCAGGTCATCTGCGGTCGCTTCCCGATACTCTTTCGGTAGGGCAAAAAACATCGCTAGTCTTTCTTCTCAGACGGCGCTTCAGTTTTGGGTGTCTGCATGCGAGCCCATTTCTTCTGGGCCAATTCATGTTTGTCGGTCGAATGTCCCGGGCTGACTTTGGCTTTCGGGTCGATATAGTTTTTCGCGTTATTCACCGCGATCGCCACCTCCCCGCACCCGGTTGATATCAATTTGAGCTTTCCTTCATAGGTGACAATATCGCCGGCCGCGTAAACGCCTTCGATATTGGTACGCATCCGGCTGTCAACCTTGATGGCGTTATGCTCAAGCTCCAACCCCCAATCCTCAATGGGTCCCAGGTTGGTCAGAAAACCGATATTGAACACAATAGCATCGATATCGAGAACTTCTTCCTCTCCCGTGCGCGTCTGCACCAGGGTGACACGACGGACCCAATCCTCTCCCTCGATCTTCTGTACTTCCCAGAATGGGAACTTCATGCGCACGCTGGAATTCATCACTTTACGGACCGAATCCTCGTGCGCGGCAAAGAAATCGTTTCTATGAATATGGGTGATCGACCGTGCCACCGGTTCGAGCATCATGGAATAATCAAACGCGGAATCACCACCACCGACTATAAGGACATTCTTGTCCTTGAAATCATTGATACGTCGGACAAAATAGTAGATCCCGGCGCCCTCAAGCCGCTCCACATTGGGTATGTCCAATTTCTTCGGGACATACGCGCCAAGTCCCGCGCATATCACTACGGAACGCGAAACATGCTCTCCCTTGTCAGTGATCAAATGGATGATACCGTGAGAATCACGTTCCAACCCGATCACTTTCTCCCCCAGGCAGAGTGTATGCGGATACTGAAACGCCTGTTCCTTGAGTTGTCTGTTCAGTTCTTTCGCCATTACTTTAGGGAAGCCGGCGACATCAAAGATATACTTTTCCGGATAGAGCGCCATCAACCCGCCGCCGATCTCTTCGAGCATATCGATCGCCTTGAACTTGGTCATACGAAGCCCGGCGTAGTACATACCGTACAGCGCCACGGGGCCGGCGCCAATAAACGTAATATCCTGCAGATCAGGACGAGCGAGCGGATCAGTGCTGAAGTTGGTCATACGACACTCTGTAACGCCGATGAGTCTGTTGAGTGCCCGAAAGTTAGGCGGAAATTGTGCCCGTTGGTACGAGCGCTGACAGGATATTCCGGTAGGACCATGAAAAATGGCCGCCTACCGCTCAAGTTTTGATATCGCTTTGAAGAGCTCGTTGTTGTCAGGAATCTCGGCCGGAGGAACCTGTTCAATGAATCTAATGATACCCTGCTTATCTATTAGGAAGATCGTACGCTCCGCATATCCCCGCTTGCTCAGCACGCCGTACAGGTCGGCTACACGGCCATGCGGATAGTAGTCCGACATCAGCGGAAATGAGAAGCCCCCGTGTTCCTTGGCCCACGCCTGATGCGACGCTAATGAATCGACCGAAATGGCCAGAAGCTGGGTATTGTACTTCTCAAACTCGTCCTGAATAATCTGGTAGGCAGGAATCTGCGCGGCGCAGACCGGAGTCCAGTCGCCGGGATAAAACGCCAAAACGACATTCTTTCTGCCACGATACCACGCAAGGTTCAACTCCCCCTCATTATGGGTAGGTAATGTGAAGTCCGGCGCAAGATCACCGACCTTCAATTTAGCGCTTGCCACCTCAGTCTGTTCCGTTGCTCTCTCTCCGCCGGACCCGGTACTCAGTACCTGTCATCATCGTTATTCCCCATGATGTCGCCGTCGTCGTCTTCATCCAGGAAGTCTTCGCCGTCGCCCATCAGCTCGTCTTCTTCTGACCACTCAGAGAACTTGCTTCTGGGGGCGCCACACACAGGGCAGCCTTCCGGTGGTTCTTCTTCATCGTGTACGTAACCGCAGATGTCGCACACCCACTGCATCGTTGCTCAACTCCTGATTTCGTCAGTTCTGACGTTAGTGTCTAGTCCTCAAGCGGAGCGCCGTTGTCATAGCCAAACCAGCTATAATTCCCGGCCAACGCGTCCTTCTCAGCCTGCAGTAACTCGAAGTGATGATGTTCCTCATCAGCCAGATCATCGAAGATCTTGCGGAATGATGGATCATCTACCAGATCGCGCTCTTCTCTATAATACTTGGTCGCGGCCAATTCCGCCTCAATTGCGAGATTGAGGAACTCCATCTCTGTGTGGCGCTCCATCACATGCCCTTTGCGGAAAACTTCCGCCAGCGCATTGATCCCCTTTTCGGGGAGCGGACCAATATCGCCCCCAACATACTTCTCAAAAATCGCGACTAATGTCTCTTTGTGGCGGATCTCGTCATCGCGCAACCCCTCGAGTTTGCGCTTGGCATCGGCGTTCTTTGCCTTGCCCGCCAAGATGTTATAGAAATAGTACCCGTCCTCTTCCCCTTTGATCGCTTTCTTCAGAATCTCGGCAATTCCACTTTTCGAAGTCATAATTTCTCGATGCTAAATCGTTAAGTGCCCTAAAGTTTGTGCTTAGCTCTAATATAGTCAACAGCTTTTTTTATCCGTTCAACCACAATAGGTTGCGACAACACCGCCAGCAGATCGCTGAGCGCCGGCCCATCCGTTTTTCCGGACACTGCCAGTCGTGTCACATGAACCAATCTTGCCTCTTCGACACCCGCCTCCCGAGCCACGTCGCTCAGAACTTGTGAGGTCGTCCCGCGAGTGAACTGCTCCAGGCTGGCCAATCTTGGCGCGAGCGTGGTGAGCAGATCGGCTGATTCCGGCACAAATAGCTCCGCCTCCGCCTCGGCGTCAAAATTGCGGTCGAAGAAAAAGAAATAGCTGCCCAGTGACACAAAATCGGACACATTGCTAACGCGATCTTTCAACAATCCGATTATGGAACGGAGATACGTCCATCTCGTCTCCAGCCAGTATTTGGAGGTCACTCCTGCCTCCACCAGCATCGGTGCCACGATGACCGCCAGTTCGTGATCGGACATCTCCGCAATTTGTCGCCGGTCGAGGGACACTAATTCTCTTTCGTCTTGAAGTGCGTTCGGGGACTGAAGTGCTCGTAGGCAGATTGTTCCACAGGCTGTTCGCTTTCGGAGAGCTATTTCTGGGATGCTATGGATTATCCTGGCGAGGTCCGTCCTCTTCAGGTTCAGTGTGCGGTTCGACAACCGGCGTCTGGTCTGCGTCTGTCTCATCGGCCTGTCGAATCTTCACCGGAAGCTCCTCCGGAAGGCTTACCGCTTCTGATGTTGATGCAGGTTCTGATTGCTCCATCGGCACCACTGGCGCGGGTCGGAAAGGAGGAGGCGGAGGAGGAAGAATCACTGACGAATCATCGTGAGCCGAAACCACCGAACCTGCCACTGCAGTGGCAACCGGCGAAACTTGCAGGAATTTGTCATCGGGCAGACTGTTGATTGAGAATTCGAGCCCGCCAACGATCCGCGCCACCAGATTATAACAGGCGGCCACCAACACCATGAACAATGTATTGAAGAATGCCCCGAGAATAGCGAGAAGGAAGGGCATGAAGAAGAGCATACCGAAGGATATCCCCTCGTCATACGGCATCTCTCCCGCACCGGCCATAGCCAGTATCACACGCGCCATCGGTATGAAGATCAGCGACGCAAAAATGCCAAAGAGGAACCCGATCAAAAGGTTGAGGAAGAACCCCACTTTGATAAGCGCCCATATCCCGATCGACCGTACTTCGTACCTCATCGCATCCTCCACATAGAACCGGAGCCGGTCTGTTTGGACCGGCTCCGGAAGATATACTTAGCCCAATGTTCGCTCAAGCTATTTGTGACGGGTCACCGCATGCTTGATAATGAACCGGGCATCCACCGCCTTGCAACTGCTCCGATCCGGTGAGCAGATAAACGGATTGATATCGATCTCGGATATAACGTCGAAATCCTGCACCAATTGCGACATCCTGAGCAGCGTCTCCTCTATCAATCCAATATCGACCGGCTCCGACCCTCTGAACCCGGTCAACAACGGATATGATTTCAGCGACTGGATCATCTCCTTCGCGTTTTCGTCTGTCAGAGGGTGGATGCGGAATGCGACATCCTTCATTACCTCAACATAGATACCGCCAAGGCCGAACATCATGAGCGGACCGAATGACGGCACAGTGGTCATCCCTATAACCACCTCCACTCCACCTTGCAGCATCTTCTGCATTGCGACAGTGAACTTCTCCCCTTTCTTCAGTCGTCCCACACGACGCTGCAATTCCTGGAAGGCGTTACGGACCTCTTTGTCAGACCGAAGATCGACAATGACAGCTCCAAGTTCGGTCTTGTGCAGTATGGGTGGTGTATTGACCTTCATCACGACTGGGTAACCAATGTCGCCGGCGATGTCAGCCGCTTCTTTCGCCGACGCGGCAAACCTGTATCCTGCCGCCGGAATGCCATACGCGTGCAGAATCTCGATCGCCTGCTCTCCGACGATAGCCCCATCGTTTCCTTTGAGGCTCTTGTCCACGATCTTCTGCACCCGCTCTTTGTCTACCTTGAAGCTCCTCACCTTGCCCACCGGCTTGTCGAGCCACTTGCGGTAGCCAGCGATCGTTCCCAAAGTCTTGGCGATCGCCTCAGGGAAGATATAGACCGGGATCCCATGTTGTTTGAGATACTCCATAGCCTGCGAACCTTCGCCCGCCCCGAAGAAGCAACTGAGGACCGTCTTCTTTGTCTTTTCAAGGGCGGCATGGATATTGACCGCGACATCCATCTGGTCAATAGTCACGGGCGGCACAAAGATCGGCATGATCGTATCATAGCGATCATCTTTGGCCACCGCTTCCAGCGTCAGCCTGAATTCGCGTCCACGCGCGCCCGCTACCATATCCATCGGATTGGCAAAGGACGCGTTCGACGCGCTGAACTTCTTCAACTCTTTCACAGTCGATGCCGAGAACTGCGGCATATCCAGTCCGTTGTTCACCAGAGCGTCAGTCGCCAGGATCCCCGGCCCGCCCGCGTTGGTGACTACCACGACCCGATTCCCTCTCGGGATAGGCTGAGATGACAGCGCCACAGCAACATCAAACAACTCCTCAACTGTATCGACTCGCATCACGCCAGTCTGCTCGAAGAGGGCGTCGACACCGACATCGACATCCGCCAGAGCGCCCGTGTGTGACGAGGCCGCTTTGGCGCCAAGCTTGGTGCGGCCAGATTTCACCGCCACGATCGGCTTAATTCGCGATATCTCGCGAGCGATCTGGGTGAAGTGCCGCGGATTTCCGAAGTTCTCCACGTACAGCAGTATGACATCCGTACGCGGATCATCTTTCATGTAGAGGAGAATGTCATTTACCGAAATATCGGCCTTGTTGCCGATCGACGCGATCATCGAAAACCCTATCCCCAGTTCTTTGGCCTGGCTCATGATCGCTTCGCCCATCGCGCCGGATTGCGTGATATGGCCCACATTGCCGACCTTTGGAAAGGTCTTCCCGAATGTCGCGTTCAGATTGACCTCGGGATCAGTATTGACAACACCAAAACAGTTTGGTCCGATCATGCGCATGCCGAATTCGTGGCAAATATCGACGATCTCCATTTCAGCCACTCGACCTTCATGACCAGCCTCGGAGAAACCGGCTGAAATGACTACTAGCCCCTTGACTCCTTTTTCGCCGCATTGGCGCACCACATCCTTAACCCCGACCTTCGGCACGATCACGATGGCGAGATCCACCGCGTCCGGTACATCCAGCACCGTAGAATAAGATTTGATAGAGTGGATTACTCCAGCCTTCGGGTTCACCGGAAAGACCTTCCCGTTGAATTCTGCGGTAAGGATATTATGCAGCGTTTCCCGGCCAATTGTCCCTTTCTGGGTCGAAGCGCCAATGACGGCGACTGAGCTCGGGCGGAAGATATAATCCAGCTCGTGACGCATAACTGATTGTCTCATAGGTACATACTCGGTCAATCTATCCTCGGCACCAGCCCTGCCAGGCCGTGTAGCGAGCTTTCCTGTCTTCTTCATGGTAGTTTTCATGTGAAAAAAGGAACTAATTTTGGCGGTAAAGTCAAGGGAAAGTTGGCCATTCTGATGAGAACGGGTACCGGTGCGCTTTACAAAAACCACATTAGGCGCGCACCGAAGGCGGATGCGATTTTTGGGTTGCTTCGGAGCCCTCTCTTTGCAGCGCTCTGCGATGTTGGAAGCACTGCTCTATTAGTCGGGCCACACGTCCAAACTCGTCACGTTGTTCCCGAAGTCGCGCTGCCGGTTCAGACGAGTTTTGTTCAAGTGCATCAGAAAGATTCGCCAACGGAATTACTACCCATTTCCTTACAAAGAATGTGAGCACGGCAAACAGCGAGAGCGCGAGTCCCGCCAGGATCCACAACCTGGAAGTGGCCGAGACGTGAAGATCCAGAAGCGACCGGGAAAAGGTCTCCGCACGTACCAACGCCAGTGGCTTGCCCTGCCAATCTGGCAGGGTATCTGTAAAGCGAATTATGCCATAGCTCGGCTCAGACGTCCAACCGGTTGAGTTAGCGGTTAGATCGGTCAAGCCAATCGTCGCGTCCGCGGTAATGGAGATATCATCCAGCACCCGTTCATTCCAGAGGCGGGCTACGATGTAGTAACCGCGGGGCGGCGAAGTTCGTGCCGTATCCTTTACAGGCTGAACCGGCGCAATGGCGACTTCGGCAACTTGTCCCTCGATACGATGGAAGTAATACGGGAAATCATCGCTCTTGCGCATCTCACTCCAACCCTCAGTTGGCAAGGGGAGTGTTATCTCGTGCGAAAAGGAATCGGGCCTGGCCGAATAGACCACTCGTAAGTTCGTGTCGCAGAGCCAGGCATAGGAGTTCCCAAATATACGAACACCTGTTTCAATATACTGCGCACACCAGGAAGTATCACGCCGCGCGACCGCTGCCACCATTTCATCCCACAGTGAATAGTCGCTGACGTGTGATCGTAGTGACTCGCCTCTGTACTCCATCACTCTGCGAAGCAGATGCGCGCTCCTGAGCTTGCTGTCTTCCTGCAAGAGCGTGACAGGGGATCGATCTGACATACGCACTAGTACCGTCCCTGCCGCAAAAATCGCGACCAGGCAGGCCAGCAGAATTGTCAGTCGGATTCGGATGGGCACTGTCTCTTCTCCTAAAAAAACTGAGGCTCAACACGTAAAACGATGGTCATCGCGGCCAACTCGCTCCACATTAATAGGCTATCGACACGCTTTGACACTTCCTTGAATAGCCAGCCATGAATAACAATACTTGTCTCATATACTCCTCCGAATAACGGCCATCATCCCCCCATTTTCTCTACTTTTGGGTAATGTTCCCAGGCAGGTAAATAGAAAGGCGAGCAGTTGCCTGCTCGCCAATTCATAGAAAACTAAGTTGACGGTTTAGTCCCGTCTCAACGATCTATTTCGTACTCGAACCAGTCTTCCCTTTGCCCGACTGTTTGATCGCTGCCTGCGCCGCCGCCATGCGGGCGATCGGCACGCGGTACGGAGAGCAAGAGACATAGTCAAGCCCGACCGTGTTAAAGAAATCTATCGAATCCGGGTCGCCGCCATGTTCACCACAGACGCCGACTTTCAAATCCGGCCTCGATGTCCGCCCCTTCTCCTTCCCCATCCTGACCAATTGTCCGACTCCTGTCTGGTCGATCGACACAAACGGATCCTTTGGCAGCACGTCATGTTCGGTATAGTACTTAAGGAACTTGCCGGAGTCATCGCGCGAAAAGCCCATGGTCATCTGTGTCAGGTCGTTGGTACCGAAGCTGAAGAACTCCGCTTCCTGCGCTATCTCGTCGGCCGTGACCGCGGCGCGCGGAATCTCGATCATCGTGCCAACCGAATAGGTCAATCCTTTGACCTTGTAGCGAGTCATTACTTCGTTCGCCACTCGAACGACCAATTCCTTCTGATTCTTGAACTCGTTGATATGCCCGACCAACGGGATCATGATCTCCGGATGTACTTCGACCTTGTTTCGATGCAGCTCACACGCCGCTTCCATGATCGCCCGTACCTGCATCTCAGTGATCTCCGGATAGGTGATACCGAGACGGCAGCCGCGATGACCGAGCATCGGATTCAGTTCGTGCAGTTCATCGATACGCTTAAGGGTCTTCTGGAGGTCCGCCAGATCCTCTTCGTACTCGTCACTTTTCGGGTCGAGCGCTTTGAGTCGGGCTTCCACTTCCTCTTTCTTTGGGAGGAATTCGTGCAAAGGCGGATCAAGTGTCCGGATAGTCACCGGAAAACCCTTCATCGTATCGAGCAAACCCTTAAAGTCCTTCTTCTGGAAAGGAAGCAGCTTGTCCAGCGCCGCCTGACGAGCCTCGGGAGTGTCCGCGAGGATCATCTGTTGCACGATCGGAATACGGTCTTCCGCGAAGAACATATGCTCGGTGCGGCAGAGTCCGATCCCCTCGGCGCCGAACTTGATCGCCTGAGCGGCATCCCGCGGAATATCCGCGTTTGCGCGCACTTTCAGGCGACGGAATTCATCCGCCCATTTCATCAGCTCGGCAAACTCGCCGGAAAGTTCCGGCTCGATCGTGGGGACCTCACCTAGAATTATCTCGCCGGTAGAGCCATTAAGCGTGACAACTTCACCTTCTTTAATGGTCAGCTTGCCGACAGAAAACTGCTTCTTCTGAACATTGACTCGCACGGCCTCCGCGCCGGTGATACAGCACTTTCCCATACCTCGCGCAACCACGGCCGCGTGCGAGGTCATGCCGCCACGCGCCGTCAGGATACCGACGGCAGAATTCATCCCTTCGATGTCGTCAGGATTGGTTTCTTCGCGGACCAAGATCGTCGCCGCTTTATTGGAGTGCTTCACCGCGTCCTCCGCGGTGAAATAGACATGCCCCGACGCCGCGCCAGGTGAGGCCGCGAGTCCCTTAGCGACGACATCGTATTTCGCTTTTGGGTCGATCATCGGATGGAGCAACTGATCGATCTGGGCTGGCTCGATCCGAAGGAGCGCTTCTTCTTTGGCGATCAGCTTCTCCTTGACCATGTCGACCGCGATCTTGACGGCCGCCTGAACCGTCCGCTTACCATTGCGGGTCTGCAGCATGTACAGCTTCCCTTCCTGGATGGTAAACTCGAAGTCCTGCAGGTCTCTATAGTGTTTCTCCAGGCGAGTGGTAATATCCTTCAACTGCTTGTAAACGTCAGGGAGTTCGGAGTGCAGCTCGGTGATCGGCTGTGGCGTCCGAATGCCGGCGACCACATCCTCACCCTGCGCGTTGATCAGGAATTCACCATAGAACTCCTTCGCGCCCGTCGCAGGGTTGCGCGTGAACCCGACACCCGTGCCCGACGTATTCCCCATGTTGCCAAACACCATAGCCTGAATATTCACGGCCGTCCCGAGATCCGTCGGGATATTGTTCAGCCGGCGATAGGTTATCGCACGGGGATTGTTCCAGGAGCGGAACACGGCATCCCTCGCCATACGAAGCTGCTGCCACGGATCATCCGGGAATCCTTCTCCTGTCTTCCGCTTGACGATATGTTTGTACTTCTTGATGATATCCTTAAGGTCGTTCACCTGTAGAGAACTGTCCTGCTTCACACGACGTTCGTGCTTTTTCTCGGAGATGACCTCCTCGAACAACTCCTTGTCGATCCCCAACACGACGTTGCCGAACATGGAAATGAAACGACGGTAATTATCGAGCGCGAATCGCTGATTATTGGTCTTCTTGGCCAGCCCTTCTATTGTCTCTTCGTTGAGTCCAAGATTCAGGATGGTGTCCATCATGCCGGGCATCGAGAACTTTGCGCCTGAACGGACCGACACCAGGAGCGGATTGGAAGGATCGCCGAATTTCATACCCGACGCCTGCTCGATCAAGCCGATCTGCTTCTCCATCTCTTTGTCGATCGGCTTGGGAACCTCCATGCCGTTCTCATAGTAGATCTTGCAGACCGAAGTGGTGATCGTGAATCCAGGCGGAACCGGAATGCCAATGCTCGCCATTTCGGCCAGATTAGCCCCCTTGCCGCCCAGCAGATCCTTCATGGTAGCGTTGCCGTCGGCCCGGCCACTACCGAAGAAGTAATAATGTTTTTCGTCACTGTAAGATTTGACTGGGGAGCCTTTTAGCTTGGTCGGCGCGGCCTTGGGGGCCGTCTTCTGCCCGGTCGTTTTTTTCGGAGTACTTACCTTCTTAACCGCCATTACGCGCTCCTTAAATGAGTTACCCGTAAAAGTGCTGGGGAATCTAGGTAAAAACTGGGTCCGGGGCAATAGAAAAGGCGGCCTGCATGCGTCTGGTCACGCCGACCGCCTCACATCTGAATATCCCGCGCCTACATGGTGAATAGTCGTTCACCCCGAATGATCTTTTCGAGCATTCGCACAGTCTTTTCCACCGGGGAATGCATGATGTCCGCCGTATTGAACGTCGAACGAACCACCTCACGTGGCGCAGAGAAGTTGGACTTCCCTCGCCCTCCCCGAAGTTTCTTCTTGTGCGTCAGGTTATACTGGCGCTGATACTCCTTCGCCTTCTCCTTGTGCATTTGATAGTAACGCCGTTGATATTCACGGCGCGCCTCAGCGGACGAGAGCTTCGGTCTTTCCATCTCCATTGCCGGCCCTTGAGCGCTGCCAGACTCGGTGTTGGTTTTGGCTTGAACGGTGCGTTCAGTCCGAGCCATTCCCCACCTCACTTTCCCTGTGTGTTACTGTTGCTACCCTTTCAGTTAGAACTGCGCAACTACCCTGGTTCCTACCACAGGAAAAGCTTCGGAAAAATTTGCCTGTATGTCAAGCGAATTCTTGCGATTTCGTGAATTATTCCTCCTATAACTTCAATACCAATTAAGACTTATACTGCCAGCTAAAATCAGTCACGATTCAACTAATTACCCTACAATCGTTTACGAGGTAAGCCTCGCAACGTCACACCCCTTTGTCTCCCAACAATTAAACTACACGGTTATACTTCAGGCGACATGCTCGGTTGCAGAAAATTCGCTCTATCTGAAGTACGCATCTCCTGCACTGAAAATAGAGCGTGCGAGTACAGTTTTCAACGCCCAAATAAAAACCCACTGGTGCACCGCACCAATGGGCCTTTTAACCCAGTTCAACAAACTTGTCAACTAATGTTTTCCGACTTTTTCAGGTGGGTCCAGATCTCCTTCGCGATATAGGCTACGATCGCCAGGACCACTACAAAGAACGCTATAGGATAACCAACGTGATATCCCTGGATACTGCTGTCGAACGCGGTCCCTATCCACGACTTGTTCAGATACTGTACGCGATCGATGAAGAGCGAGATACGCGCCATCACGGTGTATCCAAATGACGCGCCAAAGCCGATCATCAGCACCCAGATCCCGAACTTCGCGAATCCGCCAAACGCACCCGTGTGCGCCTTCGAAAAGAAAAAGTACGATAGCGCTGCCAGCGCACCGACAAGAATGATCAGTTGTGACAGTCCCGACATGGGATCGAATACGCCAGTGCCGAAGAAATTCCCCCAGGTGATATCTGTCATCATGGCATGCAACTGCTTCATCACGCGATTAGACATCTCAAGGGGAATAGCCAACCCGGCTGAAATACCGATATACAAAGCCATTGGCCATCTCGATACCCAGGAATACTGCTTGGAAAAACGCGTCCACATCAACAGCCCCAGTATCCCCGGGATCAAATACCAGACATGTGACGAGTTCAACCAGAGGATATACCAATCTCCATCGCTCAATTTCTTGAACAGATTCGGGTAGAGATTATTGTGCCAAAGCAAGACCGAGAAGTACCCGGTCGCGGTCCCGACCATGAGATGTTCAGCGAACTTGTAGAACGGGTTGTCCTTGTACAAGAAGCTGAAAATGGCCAGCGTACAGAACGCCGCAAAGGTGGTCCAGAGGAATGTTTCGAAATCCATATTACCTTCCTTCCCTCGCTCTGCGACGACGTTCGGTGAAGTAGCCAATATTCCCAATAACGATGAATACTATGATCACCACGTGGGCGAACACCTGCACCCTCATCCCGTCAATCGCGGGTCCCGGGTTATCGGCCAGCTTTTCATACTGCGCCGCACCGAGCAGGCCCCCCATCAGTCCGAACACTTGTCCGGAGTTGAGGTAGGGATAATAATCCGCCGCCATAACACCTGTGGTCCCCAACGCCAGCGGGAAGTTGAACCTTCCCTGTCCGTAGGAGATCCAGGCGTCAGTAATATTTCCACCGGACAGTGCGATCACGCAGGCGACCTGCTTGTAATTGGCCACACCCTTCATCATTGGGCGCTCATCCAACGGCAACCCGTAATAGTCGACCGGGAACGGGAGCCTGAAGTTTTGCCCCATCGCCAGGATCTGGAGCGCGAAGTATGCCTTGTAGCCAAGGAAGACGTAATCTTCACCATTGACCAGTTCGCGCGCCGGATACGTGACGCCATTGTATGTCTTCTCGACCCGCAACGAATCGGTGATATCCTTTATCGCGCCATCCACCATACCCGGCCCGTACTGCGACAGGGTACAGAAAATGATCTTGAGATTCTTACGAAACGCGTGCTCCATGACGGCGTACGCCATCGGATGCAGTTCCGCCTGGTTCGATGGATCGTAGTCCACGCCCAGATAGATAATCTGACCCGGCTGCAGCTTGTCTATGAAATCATAGATGCTGCGGACCTCGCTGTTCACCCGGATCGGTATCTCGAATGATACCGCATACGTGCCGATCACAACGACTGCCAGGAGCAGAAATATCCAGCGGCGGTCGATCGACATCATTTTTTCGAATATATTCATCGTTCGACCTCCTTATCCCTTCCCCATGTAGCTTCGTTCGATACCCAGAATTACTTTAAGAGCCGTCGCCACCATTCCCAGACCGATGCCGATGACGATCGCTCGCTTAGCGGCCAGGTTCGGGACATTGAGCAACCAGTTGGCGGCTTCACTAATGTAGTCGCCGAGCGGCCCAAGGTACGGGTTGAATCGAAGCATCACGATAAGCGCCGCTATCAACAGCAAGCTGGCGAGGACGTTGCGCGCACGAAACGCGCGGTATGCTGCGGACGCGATGAAAAATGCCAGCAAGGAGAAGATCGTCGACTGGATGGGCCGGATGACATACTCGTACGCATGCCGATACATATAGCTCTGCAAGCCCTCCGCTGTACTGAAATGCAGTCCCCAGCTACCGTCGACCTTGGCAAAAAATCCGAAAAAAATCGTCGCAAACAAGCTGACCAGGAGCACTATAGAGAACCCGCGGTCCGGCTTCTTCTGCGTGATCTTCTCCATGTTCACTTTGAAAAGCGACCAGATGCCCAGCACCAGGGCGAATATGCCGATGATGGTGATCCAGTCGAGAAGGTATTCATATAGCCATTCGGATGATTCATGGGGAACAAAGTATTGGAACACCATGAAGAGGCCGAAGACCAGAACCAGAAGCAAAGGTATTTGTCGTTTCATCTACTCTCTCTCCTCTTCAGTTGGCCACTTTAAAGAGGTTCTTGAATTCGGCTAGCCAGGACACATCCATGATGTCGGCCAGGTTCAGCGAGATCGCCCCGAGCAACGCCAGAATGATGACTGCCGCCTTGGCATAGTCCTGCGCTTTGAGCGAGCCAAGCAACAGCGGTTCGCGCCCAAGATAGGCGGATGCCGCGTACAGCTCTTCACCAATGAGAGTATAGTCGCAGGCGACCACAAAGAATGGTATCTGCGCCACTTCATCTGTGCCCGCGATCTGAATCGAACCGGCCAAGGCGCCGGTTTCAGCGAGCAGAAGCGATTCGGCGTAGAATTTTCCCATGTAGACATTGGTGGCTGGAAGCTGACGAAGCATGATCCCATTGACCGCGCCGACATATCCGAACTGAGAGTTCGTCAGGAAGTAGACCATGTCGTCCTTATAGTCGTCAGGGCGACCAGCGTCCATATAGGCGGCTTTAACCGTTTCCTGCGCCACCGCCATGACGATCGGGTCATAGCATGGAACGATCAGGTGCGTCTGATACTCCGCGACGCGCTTGGCCACACGCCCGAGGATGGTGAAGGATGCTATGGTCGAGATATCCGAAGCTGTTCCCAGGCCAAGCACATACAGAATAGGCTTGCCCATTTCGGTGGCGCGACCAATCGCTTCATCGACCGCCTCGATACCGCCCAACGGCCGTACATAGAGGTCCGTTCCGCTCTTTGCCCGACTGAGAAAGAAGATGGCCAATGCTCCAAAGATCAGAACCGCGAAAAGTACAGGTGTGCGGCCACTATTGTACCATTGTCCACTCGACTGCACAGGTCCAAATGTGTCGGAGACTGAGCGTACGGTCGGGTCGGCCGTCACCGCGTCGATCCGGTAATACCGGTCAGTATGGTCGGCGATGAAGCCCGCTGCCTCTTTGTCCTTTCCGCTTGAATGAACAAAAGACGTAGCCCCCGAAACCGCATTCCCTACACTGTCAAATGGTCCCGCTTGTGCGGTACTTGAATAGATGACGTACATCACCACACTTCCCGTCCCCTTCCCATCGTCTGCCGAGGGTGTCCAGGACAAGGTAATCGAATGACCATGATCGTTCGGCGTATCTTTCGCCGTCAGTCCGGTCACCGGCGCGGGTGGTGGCATGGATGGAGTCGCACTCGTCACGGCTGCGGAGTCTGCGGCCGTAGAGCTCTCCACCGGAACCTCTGTCTGCGCCCCCACCGCGCATGCCAGAAGTAGAACGAGAAAAGCAATTCGGAGTGTGAAGGACATTCTTCCTCCGTTTCCCGGTAGCAATATCATTAGCTTGTTATTCCCAACCAATCTCTAAACAGGAACGTGATGCGCCCGACCAACAACGACACACGGCCCATCACTGTATAGCCGAACGATGCGCCAAAAGTCACCATCAGGATCCAGATACCGAATCGAGATGCTTTTCCAAACAAGCCAGTATGCTCTTTCGAAAAGTAGAAATAGATCAATCCGCACAACACTCCTAGAAAGATGATCCAATTACTGACCATGGCGGCAAACTGACCCGTGGCGGACAAAGAGAAATTCGAGAAGAAATGACCGATCCCCTGCCAGTCGACCAGCAGCGGGACAAAGGTCGAAGATATCTGTTCAATGAAGTCGGACCGCAAATACCGAATGAACTGCAGACCGGCGGTTGTCCCGACAATAAAGGCCAGCGCCCAGCGAGAAATATATCCGTACTTGGACGACAATCGCATCAACAGCAGGATTCCGAACACCACTGGGATGAAGTACATCCAATTGGTGTAGAAGAACCCGCCGATCCATTCACCGGGATTGTACGGTTGCTTGAAATAGCCCGAAAGCGATTCGGAAAGGCGCGGAATCAGATTCCCTACGATGGTCGACCAGAATCCCTGCGACATCCAATAACCGGCCGAGATACCCACATACAAGTGCTCGGCAAACTTGTAGAAGGGATTGTCTTTATAAAGGAATGACAGGATCGCCAGAGTCAGGAACGCAGAACAGGTAACCAGAAACCCGCGCAGGATGTAGCTGTCAACTTCCGCATCGTGCGCCTGGATCGCCTTGATGATCCAACTTGCGGCAAAGAGCACCACGATACAGGCTGTAATGATCAGAGCGAGCCTGCTCACTGGCCACCTCCGGCTTTACGACGCGTCCGCAAAAACGCTACATTGCCGAGGAGGATGAACGCGATGATAACCACGTGGGCCAGGGTCTGCGGCCCCATCATCTTAATGCCAGGAGCCTCGACCTGCTGGAAGCGTGGGTACTTAGTGGCCAATTCAAATTCGTATTCAGCAGCCCCTTTGACACCACCCAGTAATCCGATCAGCTGTTTTGGATAATAGGCATACAACTGAGGGGCAGAGACAGCCGCTGTCCCCGCGCCGATAGGTACATCGCCGGGATCGCCAACATAAAGAATCCATTCCTTAGGACCGGGCTGCCCGCCACCGAACGAGACTATTAGTTCGAAGTCCCGGCAACTCAGGATCCCGTTCAGTATCTCAATGCTATCGAGCGGACGGCTATTGATATCGGTGGGGAACATCTTCCGTAGATTGGTCACGATGACATTCATGACCCCTTCATTGCCAGCCTTGTATCCCAGATTGCACCAGTCGATCCCCTCGCGTTTTTCGGGGAACTCCACTCTGACGACCTGTTGCAGGGTCTGATTCAGCAGTGATTGTCCGGTCGCCCAGATGGCGATGAAGGTCACTTTGAGGTTTCTCTGCATGCAATGGCGCACGACCGCATTTGCCGCTGGAAGCACTTCGGGAGCCATCGCCGGATCAAAGTCGTACGAGATCATGATCTTCGTCCCTTCGGGCAGGGACTCTATCTTATCAAACAGCGCTTTAGCTATTGGGGTAGCTTTGACTTCAAATGTGATCGGGAACAGGATTGGTGTAGCGACTGCCACGAAGATGAACGCGAAAATGATCTTGCGGTCAACTTCCTTTCCCAGAAGGGTCCATCGTAGGAGAAACGCCAGACCAACTCCAATAACAATCATCGAAATAATGACGCCCGGTTGGAGCAATGACATGGGAAGCACAGGTGCGATCATCCCTTATCCTCCCCAAGATAGGTTCGCTCAATTCCGAGAATGATACGCAACGCCATGCCCACTACTCCGAGTCCAATGCCGATCAAAATAGCGCGCTGGCCGGCCAGGTTCGGTGAACTCATTACCCAGACCGCCATATTAGGGATCTCCAAAACGGAGAACTTCTCCGGCATCCAACTGGTCAACATCGTGCCAAACGGGGTCTGACCAAGCAGAATAATGAAAGCAGAGACCAGAAGTATCGTCGCTTCGCGATTCTTGGCGCGGAACGCTCTATACGAGGCCGATGCTACGAAAAACGCGAGCAACGCGTACATCGTTGAGTTGAGCGGAGACATGATGTAGAAGAAAATCGTCTGGAACCACGAACCGACCGCGTCCACTTGGGCGGATATGTCACCGGGATTTCCTATCTTGAACAGACCGCTGCTCAACATCAGCAGGAAGCCGAAAAGGGTGACGATAGAGTATCCCCAGTCCCCTTTCTTTCGGGCGACCTTCGTCATATGAATACGAATGAGGTTGCCGCCGCCGAGGAAAAAGGCGAAAACCGCAATAATGTCAAAGAATAGTGTCGAGTTCTCCTGCATCCCTTCCAAAGGTGGCACAAAGACAGATACGATCAGCAGAGCGCCGACAAAGAAGGTAATGAGCAGGGGAATCCGTCTTTTCATTGCGCCTCTAATTAGTCCTGAAGACGGAACTTAGGAAGTTAAAGATTGATGCCGCGAATTCACTGTTCCAGGCGGTGGCAACCGTGGCCGCGGCAGCCCCGATCAGGATCGCCGCCATCGCAACCGCTTTGCCGACATCCTGCCCCTTAAGCGAACCCAATTGCTTTGGCTCGTTCGATAGATAAGCAGATGCGGCAAACAGCTCTTCCCCGATCAGCGTGAAATCACAGGCGGCCACAAAGAATGGCAACTGCGCGGGCATGGCGGTACCTGCGATCTGGATAGCGCCGATAGAATTTCCGGTTTCGGCCATGATCAGGGATTCCGCGAAGAACGCCCCGAGATAAAAACAGGTCGCCGGTTTCTGGCGAACCATGATGCCGTCGACGGCCGCAACGTAGCCGAACTGCTCATCGGTGACATAGTTTACCATGTCATCATTATATGCGTCCGGACGGCCAGCGGCCATATATGACGTCTTGATGGTCTCTCGCGCGGCGGTCATGACTAGCGAACGAGATACCGGCATGGTGATCTTGGTATCATAATCCGCAATTGTTCGAGATATCCGTCCAAGAATGGTCAGCCCCGCAATGGTCTGCGGGTTGTCCATGTCCTGAATACCCGGAATGAAGAGGATCGGGCGTCCCATTTCCGTCGCGCGGCCAATCGCCTCATCGACCGCTTCCAGACCGGCTATCTTGCGGATAAAAAGCGTTTTCCCGCGTCTGGCCGTCTCGATGAAATAAATGACCGACAGCGATACCAGCAGCGCGATAAGGAAGAGATATTTGCGATTGAAATTGAACCATTCAGCTTCGGGAGTGATCGATGCGGTGGATATAGATGGCGCGGTTACCGCTCCGGCCATGGCTTCGATAAAATAACTGTAGCTTGAGTCGCCATCGACCGTCTCATCTCGGAACTCGTTTGAGCCGGCGGGAAGCTCGGCTATTAGCCTAGGCTCGCCCCCCGACGAGGTGCGGTATAATCTGTACCCGGTGATCCGACCGTTCACCAGTTGATCATCGATCGACGGTACCCAGGTCAATTCAAGTGCAGTAGCGTCATCATATTTATGGTCTGACGCAACCAGCGAGGTAGCCGGGGCGGGAGGTATCAGTGAGGCGGAGTCAGCGACTATGGCGCTATCGGGAAGAGGTGACTGGGCGAATACCTGGCCGGACCATAGAACCGCCAGCGCTATCGCCGCGCACACTATGGTCTGCCATCCAGTTCGTTTCATTCGTCCAACCCTATCCTATGATTCTCAACCAGTCAGTGAGCAGGAAGTCAATCCTTCCGATAAGCAGCGACATACGGCTCATCACCGTATAGCCGAACGATGCCCCGAAGGTCACCATCAGAAAGAATATACCAACTTTAGCCGTCGCTCCGAAAGCCCCTTTATGCTCTTTTGAGAAGAAAAAGTAGATCAGGCAGGTGAAGGTCCCCACCGCCACTACCAAATTCCCGAAAATATCATATAATGAGGCCGAATAATCGGTCCCTAGAAGCGGTCGCACCGTATCCTCGACCTGCACCATGACATTCGAGGCGAAGTAGATTATCAGATTCAGTCCAGCTGTGGCGCCAACGATAAACGAGAGTGGCCAGCGCGATATCCACCCGATCTTTGGGACTAATCTGAGCAACATCATCACCCCCAGGATAGCCCCGACATACAGCATGTACCAGTCATCGGCGCGCTCAGTCCCTGCCTGCGGGAAAACTCCCAGCCAGAACTTACCGTACAGATTATCCCAGAAGAGCATCACGAACCAATATCCGGCTGAGATCCCGACAAACACAGACTCACATATCTTGTACCAGATATTGTCCCGATACAGGAACGAGATTATTCCCAATGTCAGGAATGCGGCTACCCAGAGGGCCAGATGCTCGATGAAAGTCGGCGCTGCCGTCTGCATCCTACGTGCGCCTCCGTTCATGCAGGAAATACGCGATATTTCCGATCAGGATAAAGACGATGATGATCATGTGCGCGAATGACTGCGACAACATGAAGCGCGTCCCCTTCCCCAAAAAGCCCGTGGTTTCCTCAAACTCCGCCGCGCCATTCATACCTCCCAGTATACCCAGGAGTTGGCCGGACCGCACGTACGGGTACATGCCGGTTGTCTGGACCGCTGTATTTCCCGCTCCCATCTTGAGCCCGTAGCGATCCACTGCGATCAAGACCCATTCTCTGGTCCCCGGATATCCTGCCGAGAGATTGAACGAGTAATCGATATTCGAGAAGTTCTTGATATTCTTCACGAGCGGCAATTGATCGTAGGGTGTTCCATAGTAATCGACGCGGAACATCGAGCGGAAATCCGACCCAATACGCTGGATAACGAACTCGTTCCCCGACTGGAATCCCAGATTCACGTAGTCGGTCCCGTATTGCAGATTCATCCCCTTATACTTTTCGTCCTGCATCACCACATTGAGGGCCTGGTTTGCCTGTTGTGGGCCCTGCGGCCATAAACCCATGATGATCACCTTGAACCGCCGCTCGAACGCGTATCTGAAGAATGACTCCGCCATCGGCTGTAGCTCCGGCGCAGAGGACGGATCATAGTCGAACGTGACCAGGACACGCGAGCCGGCGGGAAGCGCCTCAAGTCCTGCCATCAGCTCTTTCGTCTCAGGCGAAATCGAGATCATCTGCGATAGCGACATGAAAAACGGCACGGTGATCGCGATACCGATAAAGAGAAATACCATCCGGCGTTCAGCCGGATGCCCTTGTATAGTTCGCACCGTAACCCAGGCTAAACCAGTTCCCAGTAATAAAATCACCACAACCGAGGCAAAAGTCGAAAGCTCTAGCGTACCGAACCAGTCTTGACGCCTCCCCACATAGACCAGCACTGTCACGGCCAAAAGCGCGACAATCACAAGTACTTCGATCACGCGGCGTCTCATACTACTCCCCTCCCAAATGAGATCTTTCGATCCCCAGAATGATTCGTAACGATGCCGACACTATCCCCAGTGCGATCCCCATCATTATAGCTCGCTGACCAGCGGAATTCGGGAAGTTCATGATCCAGGCGGCTAACTGCGATAATTGAAATTGTTCGGGCAGGAACCCGGTCAGGACATCCCCCACGGGCACACGTCCAAGCATTACGAAGAAGGCCGCCAACAGCAGAAGTGTCGCCTCAAGATTCCGCGCGCGAAACGCACGGTACGATGCCGAACCGACAAAGAATGCCAGGATCGCGAACATCGTCGCGGAGAGCGGCGTATAGACATAGTCATACATCCAGATAAACGCCAACCCCGGTTCTCGCGAGTCTTTCCCGAACCAGAATCCGAACGCGACCATCAGCAGAAAACAGGCGATCACGATGATCGAGTATCCCCACTCATGCCGTCGATAATAGATCTTCTCAATGGATATCTTTATCAGGTTCAGCGCTCCGAGCCAGATCGCGCAGGCGGCGACTATAGAGAACCAATCGGAGAACCAGTTGCTGAGTCGATTGAAAGGGAAATGGGGAATGAAATACTGGATCACAAAGACAACACCGGCAATACCCGTAATGAGTAGTGGGATTTCTCTGCGCATCTTACTGGATCACCTTGAAGAGTCTTGAGAAATCCCAGAGCCCAAAGGTCTCCAGGAGGATCCCTACGATTATTGCCACAAGAATGAGTCCCTTGCCGACATCCTGCCCCTTGAGCGAGCCGAGTTGCCGAGGTTCTCGCGACAGATAGGCCGAGGCGGCGAACAACTCCTCCCCTATCAGCGTATAGTCGCACGCGGCCACAAAGAATGGAAGCTGCGAAGGTTCACCGGTCCCTGCTATCTGAATCGCCCCGACCGAATTGCCCGTTTCGGCCAGGATCAACGATTCGGCGTAGAACAGCCCCATCATGAAGATGGTCGCGGGCTTCTCACGCACCACCATGCCGTCGATTGCGGCCGCATAGCCGAATTGGTCATCAGTCAGGTAGTGTACCTGATCCTCCTGAAATGAGTCAGGGCGGCCCGCTTTAGCGTACGCTTCCTTTACCACCTCTCGCGCGGTCACCATCACAAGCGAACGCGAAACCGGGACATCTAATTTGGTCTCATACATCGCAGCCATCTCAGCGACGCGACCGAGAATGGTGATCCCGGCGATCGTCTGCACCTGATCCATGTCCTGGGAGCCGGGAATGTAATAGATTTTGCGCCCCATCTCAGTAGCCCGTCCGACAGCTTCATCGACGGCCTCGAGACCGGCTATTTTGCGGATGAAGAGTTCTTTCCCGGAGCGAGCCTGAGCGATATAGAAGATGATGAATCCGCAGAGCAACAGCACTCCGACAAACACATTGATGCGCTGCATATCGAACCATTGCGCCACCGGCGAAACTGGCCCGGCAATTTCTGACTCAGCCGAGAGTGCCCAGAAAGGGGCGCCGTCGACTGTCGAATCATTAATTGCAAGTATCTTATAAAAGTAGGAACCGTCTTCCTTCACCTGACCGTCAAGAAATTCTGTCGCGCCGCGGGTTACCTCCCCAAGATTCGAGAATTCCCCCGGCTGACCAATGTTCGCATTCGCGCGCCAGATCTCGAACCGATCGACCAGAGCAGAGATGTCCGTGGATGCTGTGTCCCACGTTATCCGAATGGCATGCCCATCATCATTTGGATTATCAACAACCCGCACGTTTTGAGGTGGTGGCGGCACAAATTCGCTGGTCGCGGGCGCGATCTGAGCAAGTACCTGAGCAGTATTGGTTGCCGATAGTTCCTGCCCGAGGGCCGGAGTTGACATCCCAACACTAAGTGCAAATGCGGCAACAAAAACGACCACAATTACCAGGTGGTCGAAGTTACGATTCAGCAGGGTCAATGCAGTATTCCCAGGCTTTGTGATCGGTCCTACGCCGTGTGTACCGTACCTCTGTCGTTGTCTAGGACGTTCGTAAGCCGCTTCGTATCAAGTCATTTCCCGGCAGAAACCAGTACTGGGGCGAACGAGGTCGGAAGTGCGCTGCTTGTGGCAACACTGGCGAGAATCTATCTGTACCCAATACACAAGTCAAGCGTAAAATCAACATCACATTCCGCCTAGTGATTTACTGACAATATGTTACATCACTCCACTATTAGCTCTGACTGAGGAGAATTTCCCGCCGCCCCGCGCTCACTCGTTAGACAACGACTAAACCCCAATCATGGAAATGTCGTCTCTTCTTAGCAACATGGTGGAGCCACCCTACTTTCTCCTAAGCCGTTGGCGGAAAGGGAAAATCGCTTTACATCAGGTAAGGGAGATATTATAATGGCCGCCTAACGCACCGCCTGCGAAGCCGCACGCGTCTGTTATCGCATTGCAGCCTAAGCATATAGCAGGAACTAACGAAAGGGTTACGGACCACTTCATGGCTAAGTTCGCAAAACCTGAAGATATCAAAGTCATCGTCGCAACCGACTGCGGTTCGACCACCACTAAGGCTATTCTCATTGAGTACGTGAACGGCGAGTATAGACTCCTCAGTCGAGGTGAAGCTCCAACTACGGTCGAAGCTCCGTTCGAGGATGTCACCATGGGCGTTCTCAACGCCGTGAACGAACTCGAAGAACTCTCCGGTCGCAAGATCCTGGATGAACAGGGACGTTTCATTTCTCCTGCCAAGGGAAATGTGGGAACAGACGTCTATATCTCCACTTCCTCCGCCGGTGGCGGTTTGCAGATGATGGTCGCGGGTGTGGTCCGTTCAATGACTGCCGAATCCGCAGAGCGCGCAGCGTTGGGCGCCGGCGCAATCGTGATGGATGTTATCGCGTCCAACGACAAGCGTCTCCCCCACCAACAGATCGAACGTATTCGCCATCTCCGTCCGGACATGATCCTGCTGTCCGGCGGTATTGACGGCGGCACCACCACCCACGTCGTTGAGATTGCGGAACTCGTTTCAGCCGCCGATCCTCGCCCACGTCTTGGGACCGGCTATAAACTTCCGATCATTTATGCGGGCAACAAGGACGCGCGCGAGGCTGTCAAAGAAGCGCTGTCCGACAAAGTAGATTTGCGCGTGGTCGACAATCTCCGCCCCGTGCTGGAACGCGAGAACCTCGGCCCGGCCCGCGAAGAGATCCATGAGTTATTTATGGAGCACGTTATGGCGCAGGCTCCCGGTTACAAGAAACTAATGTCCTGGGCCGATGCGCCGATCATGCCGACTCCCGGCGCGGTCGGACTTATCATTCAGACAATTGCTGACATCTACAATATCGAGGCGGTCGGCGTCGATATCGGCGGCGCCACGACCGACGTCTTCTCCGTATTTCGTCCTGACTCCAAGACCCCGGTCTTCAACCGCACGGTATCGGCCAACCTTGGGATGTCCTACTCGATCTCCAACGTCTTCGCTGAGGCGACTCTGCCGATGGTGATGCGTTGGGTGCCGTTTAAGATGGATGAGCGTGATCTGCGCAACCGCGTCAAAAACAAGATGATCCGCCCGACGACAATTCCACAATCGCTGGAGGAGTTGATCTTTGAGCAGGCGATCGCGCGCGAAGCACTTCGCCTCGCGTTCGTACAGCACAAGAATTTCGCGACAGTCCTCAAGGGCGTTCAGCAACAGCGCACGATTGCCGACGCTTTCGAGCAGTCCGCGTCCGGCGCGACTATCGTTAACATGATGTCGTTGAACATGCTCATTGGTTCGGGCGGTGTGCTCTCGCACGCGCCACGCCGTGCGCAGTCCGCGCTCATGATGATTGACTCCTTTATGCCGGAAGGGATCACTCGCCTGTCAGTCGACTCGATCTTCATGATGCCGCAACTCGGCGTTTTGACCGAGGTACAGCCGAAGGCCGCGACCGAAGTGTTCGAAAAGGACTGTCTCATTCACCTCGGTACTTGTGTCGCGCCAGTCGGCACACTCAAGAAACCTGGGCCAGTCATGAAATACACTATAGAGCTCCCCGAGGGCCCGGTCTCCGGCACGCTCAATCATCTGGAAATGAAACTGATCCCGCTGGGCATACAGGACAATGGCCTCCCCAAAGTCGTGAAAGCGACCTTTGAGCCGGATCGCAACTTTGACCTCGGCGCCGGCAAAGGAGCCAAGGTTGAGCGTGAACTGCATGGCGGCGTGGTCGGGATAATTCTCGATGGACGTGGTCGTCCGTTCGACCTCTCCTCTCTCTCTGAGGACGAACGTGTGAAGTACCTTCGCACCTGGATGACAGACCTGAATATCTATCCGGAGATCCCCGGAAAGTAAGGGGAAAACGAGGAAGCGATGTTTCGCAGAGCACTGATCATTGTCGCGGTACTGCTTATCGCACCAGCACTTCTGGCTGAGAATTTCGTCAGCTTCAGAGGGAAGTTCTTTGTCACGTATCCGGACACTTGGAAACAGATCGATTATCTGACGGTTGATGCCTATCTCCAGCAGGCGGGCGCTCGACGGAGAATGCTCGATTACGAGGCCGTATTCGCGCCGATCGGTTCAGAGCCGTGGTATCGTGACAGCTACCTCATTCTGACGGTCGACACACTGGGGAAACTAAGCGAGAAACAGATCGACTCGGTGCTCGTCAGGTTTGAGGACTCCTTCGAGAAGCCGCGTGAGATCAAGACTACAGCCAGCCTCTTTCAGGGATTGACCTACGGCAAAATAGCGTACGATCCGGCGACACAGACTGCCGCGGTGATCAGTTCCGTGGCAAGCCCGGAGACCGGCGACAAATCGATCCTGCTGGTGGTGCATTTTTACGATCACGGGATAGCCAATTACTACTTCTACGCGACCGACTCGACATTTGGCAACTATGTGCAGGTATTGAGTTCAGTAGTCGCATCATTCTCAACAGAGAATATTGAAGGAGCAATACCAAAAGGCGCGGCGAAGATCGCTGATCCCGAAAAGATAGCCAAAGCGACTGATATCAAAGAAGACAAGAAGATGCCGATCTGGGCGCCAACCTCCGGCGCGGTAGTTGTGATATTGATCATCGCGTTAGCCGCTGCGCGACGCAAACGGAAACAACGGCAACCGTAAGTTGAAAGGACCCCAATGGGCCACGCGTATACTCCCGGACTCAAAGTTACCGACCAATTGGTCATAAAGAAGAACCGCATCCTTCCGCTCAAGGGGGATGTTCTGGTCAAAGTGGGCGACAAAGTGACTCCCGATACAGTGGTCGCCCGCACCCTACTTCCCGGAGCGGTCGTCCCGCTCAATGTCGCCAACAAAATGGGCATTCCGCCGGAAGACCTTGAGACCGTCATGTTGAAAAAGGCGGGTGACCAGATCAAGGCTGGCGAGCCAGTCGCGCAGTCGAAGCCACTCTTCGGACTTAAGTTCCTGGGTGGCAATAAATGTGAAGCGACTATCGAAGGAACTATAGAATCCGTCTCACACATCACCGGCCAGGTGCTGCAACGCGGTCTTCCGACCCCGGTTGAGGTCAAAGCGTATGTTCAGGGCGAGGTCACCGAGGTTTTCCCTCGCGAAGGTGTCGTCGTCACCTGTGTGGCAGGCTTTGTACAGGGCATCTTTGGTATAGGTGGAGAGACTCATGGCCCGATCAAGGTCGTCACTCCAGACAACAAGACGGTCCTCGCAGATAATCTCATTAACGAATCGCACAAGGGTCACGTGATCGTCGGCGGCTCTCTGGTCACCGCGGCCGCGCTCCGCAAAGCTATCCAGATCGGTGTGCGCGGGATTGTTGTTGGTGGGTTCGATGACAAGGATCTGCGCGATTTCCTCGGTTATGATATCGGCGTCGCCATTACCGGCTCTGAGGACACTATTACCACGCTTGTTGTGACTGAAGGCTTCGGCCAGATCAACATGGCTCAAAAGACCTTTGACCTGCTCAAACGTCACGAAGGACAGATGGGCTGTATCAATGGCGCGACTCAGATTCGCGCCGGTGTGATCCGACCCGAAGTGGTTATTCCGGCCGCCTCGCAGGTCGACCCGAAACAGGCCAAATCAGATATCCCGGTCGAAGGACTCAAAATCGGCTCGCCGATCCGCGTCATTCGGCATCCGTACTTCGGCCAGCTTGGCAAAGTGACAGAGCTTCCCGCGCCTCTTCAGGTTCTCGAGTCGGAATCCCGCGCTCGTATCCTTGAAGTGGAATTCGATGGCGGCAAGCGGGCGATGGTCCCGCGCGCTAATGTCGAGATGATCGAAGGATAAGTACAGTGTAGATAAAGACGAAGGGACCTCGTGAGAGGTCCCTTTTCTATTTCGGGCCGACTCAGTCTAGCTGCTGAACCGGTACTTCTTTTTTGGCTGCGCGGTCTGACCGCTTGACGATGTGGTCGTATCGCCCGGCTGAGGCGCCGGATCCAGACGTGTCGAATCCTTCAGTTCATCCGGATGACCCGCCGGTGTATCGACCTCTCGCTTTTTATCGTCACCACACGCGACACAAAAACTTAGCACCATCAGCGCGATCAGACTCATTCGTCTCATGTCGTCTCCTGCGTACAAGTAAGTCCGGCAGTGAAAAAGCCGGGAAGTTCGGGGCGGGTCAAGTGTAAACAGTGTTATTGACGCTCCCGAGGGGCGGTTTTAGTTGACCTGGCTATAATGTGGGCGTAGCTTCCTCCGCGAACAGGGCGGCCCGCTTGCCAAGCCCCTTAAATGCAAACTTTTACCGCGAAAGCTTGTATAACTCGATATGACTCACATATTTGGTCCGATTATTCTGCAAGGCTCAGTCTGGAAGATCGTTCAGGAATCCTCCACTTTCGGCCTTATCATTCTCGCTATCCTATTGACCATGTCAGTGATCTCCTGGGTTGTCATACTTCACAAATGGCGCCAGTTCAAAGGAGTTGACCGCGACACCGAAAAATTCCTGCAGTTCTTCCGTCATGCCCGCCGACTTGACGAAGTTATGGCTGCGGCCAAAAACTACCATCGCTCCCCCCTTGCCGGAATATACCGCGCCGGCAGCGATGAACTGACTTCTCTGATCGCGATCTCAAACGTAGGGACTCAAGGACAACACGCGCAGAACCTGACCGACAAAGAGTTTGATATCCTCGAAATGACGATGGAAAAGACCATGACCGACGAGATGGGGAAACTCGAGCGACTCGTGGTCTATCTCGCAACCACATCGAGCTCCGCGCCATTCCTTGGTCTGCTCGGCACCGTCGTCGGTATTATGGATTCTTTCTGGTCAATCGGTGAGCGCGGTTCTGCTTCATTGGCGGTCGTTGCTCCTGGTATCGCCGAGGCGCTGCTGGCCACGATCGTTGGTCTTGGCGCGGCCATCCCGGCGGTGATTGCCTTCAACTGGGCCAACAGCAAGACCAAATTCCTGCACGACGCCGCCTCCGGTTTCATCCTTGAATTCCTTGCCCGGGCCAAGAAGGAAGCGCTCTGATGCGTCGCCCTCCCGTTCGCAGATACCACCAGATGGCTGATATCAATATCGCCAACCTGGTTGATGTCGTCCTGGTACTGCTGATCATCTTCATGATCTCCGCGCCATTACTGCAGTCCGGCATTGATGTCAATCTACCTAAGACCAACGCCGCCCCGGTCGATCAAGATGCCGACGGTGTGGTCATTTCGATCGACCGCAAGGGCGGCATTTACATCAACGATGTCTGGTCCCGGATGGAGAATTTCGAGGAAGCACTGAAGAAAGAAATGGCTGCCAAGGGGACCAAGTCCGTGTTCATCCGCGGCGATTCCTCCGTTGCCTATGGCTTCGCCATTGATGTCATCGGTCGCGTTAAATCCGCCGGAGTCGAAGATATCGGCCTCGTGACCGGCCAGTCGGAACGTCAGCGCAAAGCGTCGACCAAAAAGTAGCCATGAAACGGGACATCATCATCTCCGTCATCCTGCATGTGCTGGTGATCGCCGCCACGGTCATCTCCATGCCGTTCGGTCAGGGGAAGATCAACCCCGATGATGTCATAAAGATATCTGTCCGAGCCACTGCTCCCGGAATCCCTGCTCCGCAACCCGCGGTGACGACGCCAAGTCAGGCGATCACACAACCGCAGCCAGTCGCCAAACCAGCGGACAAAGCCAAAGCGATTCCGAGCAAGACGACCAAGAAGAAGACTGAAAAGCCAAAACCGAAAAAGCGCGGCGTCCGTCCCGAAGAAGAAGCCGCTGCTCTGGCCAAAGATTATCAGGAAAAAGAGATCGAGACCGATGCTACCGGCGCAGGCTCCCCCTTTGCCGGGGCGACTGTCGATAATACCAACTTCGATTATCCTTACTGGTTTGAGCAGGCGTTTAACAAGATCGCGTCCAACTGGCGCAACCCCGTCGATGCTGAGGGAACCCTTGTATGCGTCATCTCATTCCAAGTTTTGCGCTCAGGGCGTGTCATGGAAACAACCGTGGAGCAATCATCCGGCAGTGATCTGTTTGATGAGGCGTGTGTCACCGCGGTCGAGCGCTCCAATCCCTTCCCCCCTCTTCCCCGCGAATTCGCGGAAGAGATCATTGGCATCACCGTGCCATTCAAGTATGAACCGAGGTAAGAATGTCCCGTCGTAGCTTCGCTCTGTTTGGTGCTCTCCTGTTACTCTTGTCGTATGGCGACCTGGTCGCGCAGGATGTCAACCGGATCTACTTTGATACCATCACCACCGGTTATGTCCAGCCTCGTAAGGTTGCGGTTGAAGAAATGAAATATGTCGGCACGACCTATATCTCCGCCGCCGACTCCACCATCATGCAGTATGCGACCGGCGTGATCCAGCGGGATATCGACTTCTACGGCGAGCTGGATATCGTCATGGTCGACAGCTTTTACCTCCGTACCTATGAAATAACCGAACTTGATATGCTCGGCTGGGCTCGCCTTGGAGCGGACTATCTCGTACGACTCGAGGCTGAGTTCCTGGGTGCCAAATTCCGTCTGATTTGGCGGCTCTATGACACCTCTCCAGAACAGGAGATATCCAAAGGGACGATCGAGAATGATCGCTTCGCCTGGCGGACAGTCGCGCATATGGCGTCGAACGAGATTGTGCGCACCCTCACCGGCGACAAGGGGCCTTTCCTGACCCAGATCGCCTACATTCGCAAGATCGGCAAAGCCAAAGAGATATTCGTGTCCGACTACGATGGCGCCAACGAGCGCCAGGTGACCAAGACAGGCACGATCAACCTCTCCCCTACTTTCTCTCCGGATGGCTCCGAGATCTATTTTACCAGCTATCTTGGTGGTGAACCGCACCTGTACCGGGTCTCGGTCGATGGTGGCAAACCGGTCAAGGTCGCCGGTTTCCCCGGCATAGTGGCTGCCCCGGCAATCTCGCCCGACGGTAATTCTATCGCATGTGTCCTCTCGAAAGATGGCAATTCCGAGATCTATTTGCTGGATACAAGGGGCAATATCATCCGCCGGATGACCAACCATAGGGCGATTGACACGTCTCCGACCTGGTCGCCCGATGGGAAGATGATCGCCTTCACTTCTGACCGATCTGGCTCTCCCCAGGTCTATATTATGGATATCTTCGGGCTGAATCTTCGACGGCTAACCCCCGAGGGGGACTACAATGATTCGCCGATCTGGTCCGCCAAAGGGAACCGAGTGACTTTTGTGAGTCGAACTCCTCGTGGGCGGTTCGACCTGGCGTCAATCGATACCTCCGGAGAGGGGTATCGCATTCTGACCGATCTGGGCACCAACGAGAACCCCCATTTCTCGCCCGATGGCAAGCATATCATCTTCTCCTCCACACGTCTTGGAACCGGTGACCTTTTCACGGCGGACCTTAGCGGTCGCAACCAACGCCGCCTTACGCGCACCGGCGATTGTTCAAATCCGACTTGGGGACCCATGCGATAGAATCTGAGTATAAGGAATTGTAAGGAGCCAAGTCCGGGCAGACGGCGCAACAATCCGGGCGCAAAAAGTGCGCAAGTGCAGTCATACCAACGAAATAATAGTCAGATTTTTCCCGTTTTTTTATTGACCGGTTCAACTGCCCCGGTTACTTTTCAAAGACAGGGTAAATGGCCTGAAACATTAACACTCCACTTCGGAGGGAACTGAAGATATGAAGCGTTTAGCGATTTTTCTTGCGATCACATCACTTAGCTTGATGATGATTGGTGGCTCATGCGGAAAAAAGAAACCGCCAGTTGAACCCGAACAGCCAAAAGTCGAACAACCGAAGGCTGAGGAACCGAAGATCGAACAGCCGAAAGTTGAAGAACCGATCACGATCCAGGAATCTCAATTCCAGACGGTCTACTTCGATTTCGACAAGTACAATCTTCGCTCCGACGGCAAGTCCGCTCTCGATGTTAATGCCGGTCTGCTCAAGCAATTCCCGGATGTTATCATTCGCATCGAAGGTCACTGTGATGAACGCGGCACTGTTGAATACAACCTGTCGCTAGGCGAAAAGCGCGCCCGCGCCTGTATGGAGTATCTGAACGGGCTCGGCATCGCCGCCAATCGCGTTTCGGTTATCAGCTACGGTGAAGAACGACCGGCCGTGTCGGGTTCGGATGAATCCGCCTGGTCACAGAACCGTCGCTGTGAGTTCAAGATCATTTCGAAGTAACGACATGGAAGTATCCGGTATGACCAATACCAGACGAATTGGAGCCGCCATCCTTGTGATGGCGGTTCTCTTCATTGGGCTGATCGGCTCAGGTTGTGTCACCAAGCGCGACATTGAGGATCTCGATGTCCGTTTGGAGCGCATCGAACAGCAGACCGCATCGACCCAGCGCTCTGTGGCGCGCATGGATTCACTCATCGCCCAGAGCACCGAGGCTGACACCCGCTTGCGCAATGAGGTATCGACCTCGGTCGATGACCTTCGCGAGCAGTTGGCCTCTCTCCTGCAGAACTACAACGACCTGATGCGTGAGATATCCCGCCTTCGCCAGAAACCGGTCGTCCAGGAACAACCGTCCAGTTCGCCCGGCGCGACCACCGAGCCGAATTCGGCGGCCTGCGATCAGTCGTACGATGACGCGTTCATTCTTGTCCGCAAGGGCGAGTACGAAAAGGCGATCAGCGGGTTCCGGGATTATCTGACCAAATGTCCGCGCCACCAGTCGGTTGCCAATGCCCACTACTGGATCGGTGAGTGTCAATACTCGCTCGAACGCTACCAGGATGCCATTACCGAATTCGAGGGGATGTTGAAGAATTTCCCGAAGTCGGTGAATGCGGGTAGAGCTATGTACAAACTCGCTCGCTCCAAGCAGGAACTGGGACAGAAGGCCGACGCGAAGAAGGTCTTCCAACAGATCATCGATCAGTTCCCCAATACGCTTGAAGCTGAGCAGTCGAAAGACCGTCTCAAGGAGATCAAGTAACCGGTCTCCCCTTCTGAAAGGAGCTTTACGTGCAAGCTCGGCAAAAGATGATAACCGCCGTCCTCGTGATGGCGGTTTTGCTTTCCACGCTCACCGGATGTATCGCGACCAAGCGCGATGTTCAGGACATCCGCACTGACATTGCCATCCTCCGCGCCCAGAATGACTCGACCCGAGTGGCACTCCAGCGTCTGGACTCACTGGCCACACGAAACGAGCAAACCACCCAGGCATTGCTTTACAGTCTTAACTCCCTCAATGATGAGATGCAGACCCAGTTTTCCTATCTGCTTGAAAACTACAATGCGCTTCTGACCGAGGTCAACCGTCTCCGTTCCCAGCGAACGGAAAAGAAGCTCGCGGACTCCGCTTCGGCCGACCATGCCTGTGCCCAGTCATTTCAGTCCGCCATCGCGCTCATGCGGGACAAAAAGTATGACGATGCCATCGTCGGATTCAACACGTACCTGACATCCTGCTCAACACACGTTAGCGTAGGAGACGCGCGTTACTGGATAGGTGAATGTACCTACTCACAGTCGAAATTCGCAGACGCCATTCCGCTGTTTGAGACGTTCATCAGCTCGTTTCCCGCGTCTGAGTATCTCTCGCGCGCGATGTACAAGATCGCACGGTGTTACCAGGAACTGGATAAGAAGTCCGACGCCAAAAAGCGCTTCCAGCAGATTGTCGACAAGTACCCTGAAACGCCCGAGGCGAAGCAGTCCAAAGAGCGACTGAAGGAATTGAAGTAGCATGGCGGTTGACGGTATCCGCCTCCGTATCGCCGCCCCGACCGACCTCTTTCTCAAGGGCCGGGGCTTTTATCAAGTAGAGGAAGACTCGCTGTATGTCCAGTTGCAGCCCGCCGAGACCAACAGCCGTGTATTCTCCTACCTTGAGTCCGACAACCTCCGCGTCGACCTCGACCAGGCCGGCCGAATCCTGTTCATAGAACTCAATGCCGGCCGCCATACCTGGGCAGTAGACGAGAACCTGTCTCTCCCATCATCGCTCGGCTACGCCGATATCCGTTGCCTTGAGTTTCGTCTTCGCATACCACCCCCGATCCTCGCAACCAACAACTCTCGTTCGGTCGTCGCCCTGACCTTCGGTTCGGCCGCAGCCGACCGCTCCTACCGCATCGCCGATTCTGTCATCCTGCAGACCTCCGCGGGCAATCTCCTCAATCGGATCATTGTCACAGACATTGTCGATGACCTTGCCGGGCGCGAAATCGGAGCCTTTCGCCAGGCAATTCGCGGACTTGGTGGCCGGTCACTTGAGCGCACATCACCCCAGGACTTGTGATTGACAACGGGCTTCCCCAGCCTGTTATTTATCACATGCCTGCCAGCAAAACAGTCATCGCCGAATACGAGAAACTGAAGAGAGAGATTGAGGAGCACAATCACCGGTACTACGTGCTTGATGCCCCCACCATCTCCGATGCCGCCTTCGACAAGCTGTTCGATCGACTGCTGGATATTGAGAAAGAGCACCCGGATTTTGTAACGCTTGATTCCCCCTCACAGCGTGTTGGGGCGGCCCCCTCAAAGAAATTCCAATCGGTGCCGCACCGTGTTCAGATGTTGTCGCTCCAGAAAGTGACTTCGCCGGAGGAGTTCCGGGACTTCGACCGACGCGTTCACGATGGCTTAGGTACCGAATCTGACATTGAGTATGTCACCGAACCAAAACTAGACGGGCTGGCGGTCGAACTGATCTACGAAAACGGGATGTTCACGCTCGGCTCAACTCGCGGCGATTGCACGACCGGCGAAGGGATCACTCCGAACCTTCGTACTATCCGAAATATCCCGCTGCGTCTCTCTGAGCCTACAGCAAAGAAATATCCGTTACTCGAGATTCGCGGCGAGGTGATCATGCGCCGCTCAGCCTGGGAGAAATTGAATGCGCGTCTGGAGGAGCAAGGTATCGCTCCATTGGCCAACACCCGCAATGGCGCAGCCGGATCGCTAAGACAGCTCGACCCAAAGATCACGGCCTCTCGCCCGCTGATCTTCTATGCGTACGGAATCTCTGACACCAACCTCCCGGCTTTGTCCCGTCAATCAGAGGTAATGCGGCTCCTCAAGGCCGAAGGGTTCACAGTCAATGAACACATTGGCCAAGCCAAGGGTGTCGATGCGGTAGAGAAGCAGTTCGCCCGGCTCGACCAGATTCGTCCTTCGCTCGACTACGATATCGATGGCATGGTTGTTAAGGTCGATAGCTTCGCTCAGCAGGAGACGCTCGGCCAGGTCTCCCGCGCCCCGCGCTGGGCGGTTGCCTGGAAATTCACCGCGGAAATTGCCGAAACTGTCCTCGAAGGCGTGCTCTTCTCGGTTGGTCGCACCGGTGTGGTCACCCCTGTCGCACAACTCAAGCCAGTGCGAGTCTCAGGAGTAATTGTCAGTAATGCCTCACTCCATAATGAGGATGAATTGAACCGACTTGATGCTCGTATCGGTGATACGGTCCGTATCCGTCGGGCTGGCGATGTCATCCCAGAGGTGATAGAGGTCGTTGTCGAAAAGCGTCCGAAATCGACCAGTCGTGTCAAATTTCCGAAAGCCTGTCCTTCGTGTGGCGACCCGATTGTCCGACCGGAGGGGGAAGCAGCCTGGCGCTGTCTGAACGCGGAGTGCCCGGCCCAACTCGAAGGACATATCACCCACTTTGCCTCCAAAGGCGGTTTCGATATCGAAGGCCTCGGCGAAAAGCTCGCGCACCAGTTGATTGCCGAAGGACTGGTGAAAAGTCCTGCTGATATCTTCTTCCTGACTAAAGAGCAACTACTCACGCTGGATCTATTCGGCGACAAGAAAGCGGAGAACCTCCTGCAGGCGATTGAGCGCTCTCGAGCTGTTGGACTCCCCAGGGTCATCTTCGCCCTCGGCATTATTGGGGTTGGTGAGACAGTCGCCAAACTTCTGGCGTCTTCGCTTGGCTCTATTGAGGCGCTCTCTTCGGCCACTCTTGAGCAATTGCAGCAGATCGAGGGGATCGGCCCGATCATCGCCGAGAATATTTATCGATTTTTCCAGAGTCCGCACAACCGTCATATGCTGGCCCGTATGTCCGAAGGGGGCGTTCTGTTTCCCCAGCACCAGACCACTACCCGGTCGACGACCCTGGCGGGGAAAACGTTCGTTATCACTGGTACGCTTTCTAAGCCCAGGGATGAATTCAAACGGATCATCGAAGAGAATGGCGGCAAGGTGAGCGGCTCAGTCTCCAAGAAGACCGATTACCTGCTCTGTGGCTTGGATGCTGGTTCCAAGCTGGAGAACGCAAAATCTCTCGGCGTAGCAGTTCTGGACGAAGAACAATTCAGACACTTGCTGGGGCTCTAACCCGCACCACTTTAGTCGCAACGTTGCCATTGGCTTACCCCGGTCCATCTTTCCCCTTGACTTGTCCCACAATGACAAGCTAATTAAAGACTTAGCTCGCATCTGCGGGCTTGCCGGTTGATGGTGGGGCAACTCCTCCCCCGGCAGATCGTAAATGATGATGACTCAGTATCGGAGACTGTTACCATGAAATTGACCGACCGAGTACAGGACGGCGTAGTGGTTCTCGAACCTAAAGGAAAGATCATGGGTGGCCCGGATGCTTCCCTGCTTCATGACAAACTCTACGAGTATATCAAACAGGATATGAAGAGAGTGGTTGTCGACCTTTCTCAGGTCGACTGGATGAATTCGACCGGTCTCGGGATCCTCATCTCCGGTTATACCACGCTTCGCAACAATGACGGCATGCTGAAGCTTGCCAATGTCACCGACAAGATCCAGTCGCTGCTTACTATCACCAAGCTGGTGTCGGTCTTCGAAGCGTACGACACGGTCGACGAAGCGATCAAGACATTTAAGTGATTCACTGCACGAAAACGTAAACATTCATCATACGAGACAGGTAGGCGTGCAGATGTCTGCCTGTTTTTTTGGAGTCGGCAGAGCATGCAAAAACCAATCATCACAGGCGACACCATCATCGTCCCATCCAGCACTGACCATCTCGCGGATGTCGACCTGTTCATCGAAGGAACGCTCCGCGGTTACGGCGCGCCGGAATCGGTCATCGCCGATATTGCCATTTCGGTGTCGGAGCTGGTCAATAATGCCATCCTGCATGGCAACCGGTCAGCCCCCGATAAGCAGGTAACTGTCAAGATCTTCCGCGAGAACTCCTCGGTGCGGATTTCGGTGACCGATCAGGGAGGCGGATTCAATCCGGAGGTCATCGAAAACCCGATTGAGGATGACAACCTCCTCAAAGAGGTTGGACGCGGCATTTTCATAGTCCGGGCGCTCATGGATAAAGTGGATATCACGGCGACCGAACACGGCACGACTATCGAGATCACGAAAGCTATCTAATCAGAGGCAGTCCAGACCAAAGCAATGAGTAGCGACACGCTCATAACCCTGGCTTTCTTCGTGGCCGGTGGCTTCCTCACCTTCCTCGCGGTTACCATTACCCGGGACAATTTCGTCAACCGGATAAACCGTGTAACCGGAGCGATGCTCTTTTTTGCAGGTCTGGGACCGATCTTCCTCGCTCTTGGCTCGATCATTACGACTGGTCCGGATGCCGACCCGGATTTCAATCGACGAGCCCTGTATCAAGTCCACACAATCTGGGAGCTCTTCTTCCCTACGCTATTGATCTTTGCCTGGCTCTTTCCGGTTGACCGGATGCGGGAATTCAGGAGCACCCGTCTGCGCACACTCATATTTGTCCCGCAGGCGATGCACTTCATCATCATGGTCTTCTTCGGCGACATCAATCGCCTGTTGGAGATGGTGAAGCTTGACCCGACTCGCGAAGGTTTTACCACAATAATCCTGGCACCGTTCAGTTACCTGTTCACCTCAATTCTGCAGATGGTGAATGTCATCAGGTCCTACGAGCAGGTGATCTTCGACTCCATCAACCTGCTCTACGTTGTTGCCGCGGTCTACTTCCTTGAGACCGGCCATCGGTATCTGAAAGAACCTCGACTGGTCAGTCAGACTCGCATTGTCCTCTGGTCACTCCGGGTGGGGCTCGGCTTTTTCCTGGCCGCCACCCTTTCACATCTCTTCTTTGCCCGGTATGTCCCGACCCAGTTCAACTCGATCATCCTGGTCGTCGGGCTGGTGCTGGCAGCCGGTGTCCTGGCCTTTGCCATCATCCGGTATCAGTTCCTTGATGTACAACTGATCTTCCGCCAGTCGTTCATCTACACGCTGGCTTCGGCCCTGTTGGTCGGCGGTTACATTGTGATAGGTGTGAAATCTCAGACGATGCTGATACCTCTTTTTGGCGACAGAGCCCAGATCATCAGCTATGTCTTTTTGGCACTGATTCTCCTCCTTTTCCAACCGATTGCGAGTTGGTTGGACAATGTCATCCGTTCCATGTTCATGCGCACACGCTCGGATTACCGCAATGTCATTGAGCGGTTCTCCCGGCAGGTCATCTCCATGTTTGACCCGCGCCTGTTGCGCCAGACGATCGACGAGACCCTCAAGACTGCGCTCCTGGTGGAACAGGTCTATTTCGTCTTGTACGACGACTCTGTGGGCGAGTATGCCATCCTTCCTAGTGAGGATAATCCATCACGAGTTATCGTACAGCGCGAGGACCTGATGCTTCGCGGCATCAACTTGCTTGACGCTCCAACTCACTTCGGTTCTCTCTCGCAATACGAGACGGACTCGCAGTTGGCCGACTTCCTGAAAGAACGGAAGGTCAAGCTGATACTTCCGATGAAGGATGCAAAACATCTCCTGGGATTCCTTGCCCTGACCAATAAGGCAGCCGGCTATCGCTACTCCTCCGAGGACTTCAACTTATTGGGTGTGCTTTCAAACCAAATGGTTTCCGCACTCACCAACGCCCGCCTCTATGTCGAGTCGCTTGAGCGGATGCGTCTTCAGGAAGAGGTCACGATGGCGCGGCAGATCCAACTCGATCTGCTGCCGGCCAGTCCGCCTCAACTTGAATGTTCCATCATACATGCGCAGTCCATCCCGTCGAGAACGGTCGGAGGAGACTTCTATGATTTCATCCCGATCAAGGGGGACAAACGATGGGGGCTGGTGATCGCCGACGCTTCAGGAAAAGGCATGCCCGCGGCCCTGATGATTGCGCAGATACAGGCGATGATCCGCAGCGAGATAAACAACGGGAATCCTATCCCGACGATGCTCAAGAACGTCAATCGCCAGGTGGCGCTGTCCACTTCGTCCGAGAAGTATGTCACGCTCTTCTATGGCGAATTGGATACGACCTGTGGCACCTTCACCTACGCGAACGCGGGGCATAACTACCCGATCCTGGTTCGCAAGGACGGCTCGCTTGAGTTGCTGCAAACTGGCGGGCCGATCGTTGGCGCGTTTCCGTTCCTCGAATTCACGTCGGCATCAGTACCATTGCGGGATGGCGATCTCCTGTTCTTCTTCACAGACGGACTCTCTGAGGCCATGAATGCCGAAGGGGTCGAATATGGCGAAGACCGCATCCGCAATTTCGTTCGCGACCACCGCCACCAGGAACCATCGCAATTGGTCGACTTACTCATGAACGACGTACGGCAATTTGACCCATCTTCACCGCCGCAGGATGATACCACGATCATAGCACTTAAAATGCGCGCGAATGGCTTGACCACGAATGTCCAGTAAACACGACTCTTTTGACTCCGAGAAGCTCTTTGCCCGCAAGAACCACTTCTGTGGATTTCGATTCTGTCCCCTTTGCGGAAAGTCCCTTGTTCAAGGGGATAAGGAAGGTCGCGTCAGGGTCTTTTGCCCGGACGATCAGTGCGGCTACGTTTTCTATCAAAACCCTGTCCCCGCCGCTGGAGCCGTGATTGTTCAGAATGATCAGGTCTTGATGGTCAAACGGGCGCATCCACCTCGGATCGGATGGTGGTGTCTCCCCGCCGGCTTCATGGAATGGAACGAGCACCCCGGCCAGACGGCGGTTCGCGAGGTCGGCGAGGAGACCGGCCTTATGATAAAGTTGACCTCTCTTTTCGAGATATATACCGGCACCGATGATCCTCGCTCCAATGCGGTCCTTATCCTCTATCTGGCTGACATAGTCGGAGGTGAGATGCAGGCTTCTGATGATGCCCTTGATGTTCGCTTCTTCCCGTTCAGCGCGCTTCCCCAAGAGATAGCGTTTGAGTCGCATCGCCGGGCATTGGCAGACTACCTTTCCAGATACCGTTGAGCCGAACATCGTACGTCCATCTACCCGCACAATTGTACAAAGAGCATGAAGAATTCTCGGGATAAATCTCCCACTATCTTAAGCTTGACTTGGTCTGTCCGACATAATTCAATGTCTGGCATACCTGGAGGTGCAATGCGGCAAGTGACATTTACCCTGATCCATGGCTTGGTGGCTGGCTTTCTTCTGACAGGCACACTAGTCGCCGCCGAGGCACAGGAATACAAGGAGGTCTCGGTCACGCCTCATCGCCAGCCATACTTTTCACTCACCTATACCAAAGATCAGGTCTTCCTGCGCCTGCCCGATATTCCTTCCACTGGCGATCAAAAGTTCGAACGTCGCGACCTAACAATCACACCTTCGGCAGTCACAGCCGGCGGACGTGTGCTCTTTGACACGAACGGTGCTCACATCGGTGACTCCATCCTGCCGTTCGACCGCATAACGGATTTTCACCTTACTGATTCATCTGAAATTGTCATCATTCAGTTCTCTACTACTTCCTCGGCCACAGACCCCATAGCGCAGAAACGCCGTGGCAATCGAATCACTTTCTCCGAACCGATAACGGTTGCAGCGGGCGACTTTGTACGTGGCATGGTCCTCTCTGTTACCGGTGATATCCGGGTCGATGGTGAGGTAAACAAAGATGTCGCCTCTCTTTTCGGAACAGTCAGTATAGGTCAGGCGGCGGTCATTCGTGGCGATGTCGCCACTGTTACGGGCGGAATAACGGTCGAGCGCAAGGCGTCGGTATACGGGGACACGTACAACGGTTCTGAAGAAAAAGTCTTTCGACGTCACCGCCTCAATCGAGGGGCGACAGAGTTTAGCTATGCGCCGACCTTCGAATACAATCGCGTGGATGGCGCCAACCCCAACTTGTCCCTTCGATTCACCGATACAGATTCGCTTCTGCCGAATATCTGGGCATCCATGGGGTACGGTTTCGCCTCAACCAGTTGGCGCGTTAAGGGCGGCATCGAGCAGACCATTGAGAAAAGACATGGCCTCACGTTTGGGATCGAGGCACACCGGGATCTACTCTCGGATGACGACTGGCTGCTTTCCGATCGTGAAAATACGGTCTACGCCCTGACTGTTACCGAAGACTTCAAGGATTACTACGAAGAGATAGGCGGCTCCGTTTATGCGAAAGCTCGACCTTTCAGGAACACCAAGGTTGAGATTGGTTATCGCTCGGGTATTACCAATTGGCTGCCGGCAAATCGCAACCTTTGGTCACTCTTTGGCGGCGACAAGCGGTTCTCGGAGAATTTCACGACGGTTCCGACAGAACTTCTCGCCGAAGGAGCTGCCGCTGTTGACACCGGCCGGATCGCTTCGGTTTACGCTTCAATTGAATTCGACAATCGCCTCAGCGACCCATTCTCGGGATCGGCATGGGCCATGACCCTTTGCGGTGAGATTTCCTCACCCGATCTCTCGTCGGACTATGATTTCTCCTGGTTTACAGCGTCCGTGCGCCGTTATCAGAAGGTCTCTCATTATAGCACTCTCCTGGTACGCGGCATGATCGGTGGTTCTGAGGGCGACACTCCACTTCACCGTACCTTCTATTTGGGCGGGCTGGGAACGCTGCACGGATACCGGCACAAGGAACTGATGGGGAGTCGCTTCTGGATGCTTAATAGCGAGTTCCGTTTCACCCTCCCTCGCACCGATATTGCCCTGGCGGCCATTTGGGATGTAGGCCAGATCGGCTTCCACGGACCCTTGGATGATCATATAGAGGTCAGGCACTCCTTGGGTGGGGCAATTTACTTTGGTGACGATGTTCGAGTCTCAATTGCCCGACGTCTGGACGGCTTCGCTGATCGCAATCCACGCATCTTCGTCCGGCTTGAGCACGTCCTCTAATCACACTAGAGCGTCCAACTCATTGCTAGTCAATCGGTTTCGGTAACTTACCGGAATCGTCCCGGTGTCGTTTCATGTAAGCACAGTTGGTCACCGGTATTGGCGCAATTTTCGACCACGTCCTTTCCTCCGTAATTCCTCTCGCTGGTGAACTCCAAGCCTCCTGTTGGCTTAGGCCAGTTTTTGTCCATGTCCACCCATTAAGCACTTACCGATTTCAGCCGATACAATAGGAGAGTTACAGGAGCCTGCATCGCTATGACTATGCATCAGAACGACGAAGAAAAAACGTATAAGTACGTCGCGTCCAAAGTCTCAAGCAGTATGACCCTGACCTCTCCCACCCAGGGAGACAGTGGTAAGGTGGTGGTCGATCTGTTTGATGAATTGGAACAGACGCTGGATCGTGTCGCGGAAAACAACCCTCGCCTCTCCGCTGAGACTGAGGCCGAAGGCGCCTCTGTCCGGATGACCGATCTCAAGGCACTCCTTCAGGTTTCTCTGGCCATCAACGCATCGCTCAACATCGACGATGTTCTCCAGATGGTCATGCAGCAGGCGATTGAATTGATGCACGCCGAACGCGGCCTGATCATGTTGCTGGATGGCAACGGCGAACTCCAGGTAAAGTCCGCTTACAACCTCTGCCGCGAACAAATGATGGAAGAAGATTTCCGAATCTCCTCCTCTATCACCAATCAGGTTGCCCGGACCGGCAAGTCGGTCTATACGTCAGACGCTCTACAAGATGACCGCTATGCTCAACAGCAGTCGGTAGTGGAATTGCACCTTCGTTCAATTATGTGCGTCCCGTTATCGGTGAAGGGAAAGGTCATAGGCGTCATTTACGTCGACAATACCAATCAGGCCGGGATGTTCCTGAAGTCTGACCTCTACTTGTTCGAGTTCTACGGGCAATTGGTCTCCAACGCGCTGCATAACGCTGCGATGTACCACTCGCTCTTTACGATGAAGAAATACCACGAGTCCGTGGTCAGGAATACGCCTATCGGAATCGTTGTGCTCAACGCCAAAGGCTGTATCGCAACGATCAATCCGGTCGCGCTGGAGATCTTTGACCTCAACCGCGACAGCGTCGTCGCGGTTGGCGAGGGGACTAACCCGACGGTCTTTGTCGATCGTCTTCCCGCCGGTGAGCAGCTTCGTTGGCGCAAGATGATCACCGATTCTCTGGTTTCGAAGCAGGAATACGCCGACCCACGGTATTTCCACAATACCGGCTATCTTGAGAAAGTTCTTTCGATCAAGATATCACCGGTCTCCGAGCTTCCCGATGGGACCGATGGCATCACTATGGCTATCGAGGATGTCACCGAAAAAGTCTTGATGGAAAAGTATGTGATCCTATCTGAAAAGCTGGTCGCGCGCGGCGAAATGGCCGCCTCAGTCGCGCACGAGTTGAATAATTATCTCTCCATTATCTCCAATAACGCCGAATTGCTCTCGCTCAACATAGACCGCGAGAAGTTCGACAAGGTGAAGTTCAACTCCAAATCGATCACCGAGAATATTTTCAAGATCAAGCGGTTCGTCGACAGCCTGATGGACTTCTCCAAGCCGGAACCTGAATATATTAGCTACGATATCCGCCACCTGGTGGATGACCTGCTCTTCTCGCTGCGCGTTCAGCCGCGCTTTAAGCTCATTCACTTCACGCTCGACCTGGCGACCGAGATGCCGTCGGTGGAGATCGATGTCGGCCAGGTCCAGCAGGTGTTGATGAACCTGTTGAATAACGCCGCGGATGCCATCGAAGAGCATGCGATCCGCCGTCAGGCCGAAGGAGACGACTTCAAGCGCCAGATCGGCATTGTCGCCTCCTATGACCGTATACAGGAGCAACTCGCTATTGAGATTTCAGACAACGGCGTCGGCATGAGCGAGGAGACTTTGGGCAAGCTGTTCAACCTGCACTTCACGACGAAGAAGCATGGCCATGGGCTCGGCCTCTACAATTGCCGCAAAATCGTTGAACAGCACGGTGGCGAACTGCTGGTCAGTTCTAAGATCGGTGAAGGTACCATCTTCAAGCTGGTCCTCCCCCGCGTGCAGCCCAAGAAAGCAAAATAGCTGGCATGAGCTTTACCGGTCACGAGTCACGCTTCCAGATTCAGGAGCGACTCGGCCGCGGGGGGACTGCCGAGGTCTTCCGCGTCCGCATGACCGGTTCCGGACGGTTCGCAGCACTCAAGCGCCCGCTGCCCGATCCTCCCCCAGGCATTGATTTCAACCTGCTTGCCGCCCGCGAACTGTCTCTTATTGGTTCCCGACGCTTTCCCGGACTGGTAAGGATTCTGAACACGGACGAGGATTCCAATAACTACTTACTGCTAGAGCTTTGCGAAGGCAAAACGCTCGACCAATTGGGCCAGGTCCAAGATGTCGGACTCGCGCTGAATATCCTCGCCGCCGTATCCGCGGATCTGGAGTATCTAAGACAGCACCGGATTATCCACGGCGACTTGAAGCCGCAGAATATCTTCCTGCCAGTAGATCTCGAACGGTGTTCGACAGACAGACTGTTCTTCGCCAAATTGTCTGACTTTTCGCTCGGCAGATTTGAACGCGAAAATGATGCGGTAAGAGCCGGATTGGGAACAGTCGGCTATATGGCGCCTGAGACAATAGTCGATGGTCGCGCCGATCATCGATCCGACCTCTTTGCGCTTGGCGTGATCGCCTACCAGATGCTCACCGGTAGACATCCATTTATCGAGACCGAAACTGATCCACTTCGTATCAATGCCCGGGTGCGCGAGGAAGAACCCACACCCATCGACCAAATGGTACCGGAGATTCCAAGTGCGGTGACAGGATTGGTCGCCAGGCTGCTCATGAAACAGCCCGAGCAGCGACCTTCAACCGCGCTCGCCGTCTGCCAGATGCTCAAACAAGTTGGGGCAACTTATCCGTTCGAACAACTGCTTCGACCGAAATACATGATTGAGTCAAGAGCAGACTACGAGGATGCAGTGAATTCCGTAGTCGAGATCAGTGAACGGCAGGCGACACGACTTTCTCACCTGACCCAGAACACTTTCTCCCGCCTCAGATTGCTCCTCGAGATCAACCATAGAAGGCAGAATCTCTCTTTGACAGAGACCGGACTCCAGTTCTCCGGCGCTGTCTATTGGCCAGCCGGATTCCGTCGGCATGATCTGCACACTTTCCGTTTGGGAACGCTTGGCAGAAGGAAAGAGATGATCCGCGCGGCAGTATGTGCGACTCAGGAATCAACGCCCTTCGACAATCTGGTCCTGACTTTTCTCCGCCCGGCCACTATCGGACGGTTGTCCCGTCCAGCCGCAATGCAGGCGGAAAAATCTGAGCACTATGCCAAAGCGACTGCTCTCTACCTGAGATCCGGCGACCTGGAATCAGCCGACCGTTGCGCCTATCAGGCCGCCTCGCTGCTGCGCGGCGAACATCGCTCCCGTGAAGCCATTCTCTGCATCAACTCGGTACTGGATCTGGCCGCCATGAGAGATGCCACTCGAAGCGTCCTTGCTCTCCTCATGCTTCGTGGAGATATCCAGAAGGAAACGGGTCTGGTCGATGATGCCCTCGCAACGTATCAGCAGATTGTCTCCCTGTACGTAGACTTACCGGCCGACAAACTCCTGGCAGAAACCTATCGGGATCTCGGTGACCTTTACAAGATGAAGCAGGACTCCAAGGCTGGCCTTGAAGCGCTCAATCAGGCACTTACTATCTATGAGCAGATGGGCGAAGACCTGGAACTCTCCCGTACTTACAACAACATTGGCAATAGCTACTTCTACGCGGGCGACATTGCTCAAAGTTTCAGGCACTACCGGCGCGCCCTCAGGATACAGCGACGCTTGGAAGCGACGCCTGAGACCGCCTCGACACTCTCGAATCTCGGCTCGGTATATTGTCTCAAGGGCAATTATGTCCGCGCGACCAGATTGTTTGAGATCTCACTGTTCCTGAAACGGGAACTTGGAAACGCCGGAGAGATCGCGCGCACGCTCAATAACCTCGGGTATATTCACTATCTTCGCGGGTATATGGACGAAGCGGTCAATAGTCTGACCGAGTCCCTGGAGATCAATCGTCGCATCGGCAGCAACAAAGAGATCCTCTTCAATCTCGAGAACCTGACTTCGGTGATGCTGGATGCCGGGCAATTACGCGAATCGCTGCAGTATCTCAGCGAGGGAATCGAACTGTCGAACTCTGTCAATGATCTCCCCCACCAGTTTGTATTTTCGCACTCGATGGCCGTGACTCATTTACGCATGGGTAAACCGGAGGAAGCTTCCCGGTCATTACAGGGAGCATTTCAGTTAATGGAGCGAGTAGATGATCCGCAAGCCGCCTTCCAAATTCGGTTGACCTCAGCCCAACTTCGTCTTTTTGTGGGCGACTTTGCCGGTGCCAGAAGCCTGGCCATCGAGGCACGCGATTTCGCCGTGGACCGACAGCTTCGACCATTTGTTCTCCAGGCGATTCTGACCCTGTTGCGTATCGATCCCTCTGATATCATGCTCAATGAAGCGTACGAATTAGCCGATTCCTTGGGGCAGACGCAGGATCGCAATGTCGCGCGCTTTAACATGTTGGAGGGGTTGATGGACGCAGAGGGGTATCGCCCTGAGTCGGCGCTCGTATCAGAACTTAAGCTCGCGCCCAAGGAGTTTCCGCACAATATCGATCGCCCCAGACTGAGGAACATCTTTGGAGAGATTCTGCTGGCCGCTCGCGACCTGGCCACGGCTAAGCCCCTCATTACGCAGAACATTTACGACGCAAAGAAGGCAGGCTTGGCGCCCGAACTCGCCCAAGCGCTTGTGCTTTCCGGCCAGCTCTCCCTTGCAGATGGCGACATTGAGCATGCCTACGCGCAATACCGGCAGGCACTCCAAATATTGAAAGGAATCTCTGAATCTATTGCGGATACATCCGATCGCGCAACTTTCCAGTCTAGACGCGTGGTCAAGTTTCTTGTGGCTGAGATACGGCGGCTCAGTGGTCTATTGAACCAAAAACAAAGGGCAGGTACCCCTGCCCTTCAGTAAGCTCGAATGCTCACGGACCAATACGATTACTGGCCGCCCTGGCTCAAGCCGATCGGAGCAATACGAGTCTCGAGAACTTCAACGGTCAGTTTGTAATCCGCCATTGAATCACCTCCTTTAACATGTTAAAAAGAGCCCTCCAATAGTTGGAGGTTTATCTGAAAGAAACCTGATTTTTTTGTTGCCTCCGATTTCAATATACCTCCCGCCCGTGTCACGTCAAGGAGAATAGAGTGTGACACACTCCACTTTACCCCCACTCACTGCCATTTCCTGACAGTCATGCGGAAAAGTTTTCCGCAATCAGGAAAGATAATCCCTTCTCACACAGTAGCTTCACACGCAGAGTGTGGCTCGCATGAGTCCCTATTCAGATTACAGTAAAAAGTGCGCCGAGTGTGAAGTGTGAAAGAACTTACCAAAGCCACCAGGACCAGAACTCAACACGCACGACCGACATCACTTTGCGAATCATACGTTGGAACAGCGTCCGCTCCCCAACCTCTATCTTCGCATAGCCGCTCATTCCCGGCGTGAGCTTTCCGTGCGCATTGAAGACAGCTACGGCCACCGGAAACTGCGTTGCGGTAACGGAATCGGTGGTAACCTTGGGCACTCGCACGACAGTCCCGAAGAAGAGCTCATCGGGATAGGATCTAACTTTGACCCGCACCGGCTGACCATCGGCCACCAGATTGATGTCATAATCCGACACCGGCACGAGCAGCTCGACAACGTGGTTGTCCGCGACGGTCAGGAGAGCATCCTGATGACGCGTAACCGACACCAGGCCATCGATCGGACTGGTGATCACTTGTGCAACCAACTGCGCCTCAAAGAACGCAATCCGGCTTAACTGCTTTTCGATGTCCCTTTGTATAACCGCCTCATCCTCGGGACGAGGTGGCGACTTAAGCAGGGCGAGATATGACTTCTTGTTCTCTAGAGATGCCTTGGCTACATCCGCGGCCGACTTCACCGATTCAAGCTGGTTGGCCGCGACCAGATCACGTGAGGCCAACTCCTTTATCCGATTAAGGTCGCGCAAGGCTTGATCGTAGGTAGTCTGTGCGGCGCGGACATCCGCCTGCGCGGCCGCGATCTCCTCCCTCTTGGGCTGGGTGCGAAGAACCGTCAGCTGATCCTGCAGCCTCTGCAGATCGCTACGCGCCCCCTGCAGATCCTTGTCCACCGTATTTGAGGCGATGACCGCCAGCGTATCACCGATCTTGACCGTCTGCCCCTCTTTGACCCTCGGTGTGACCGGAAATGCCCCGACATCCTGCGTGATCAGCTTGAGGATTGAGGTCTTCTTCTCGGGATTGGCCCCGCCATGCCTCAGGTATGTTTCCAGCAAGCCGTCCGTGCTGGTGGACAGACTGAACTCTGACAAAGGCTGCACGACGACATCTCCCACCACTCTATGCGGAAATTTGATCAACCCTACGACAACTACAATTGCCGCAAGCAGAATGACGTAGATAGTCAGTCGAACAGGTTGATGGAGTAGTCGTTTCATATAGATGAAATGTTGTTTGGTCCCTCTGGCGGCCTCGGCTACGCTCTGTTTCAAGATAACTGCCAAAGCAAGGACCATCAACAGGAATCCCGCCCCACCCCACTTGGCGACCATAAATCCCCCGACCAACCAGATCACATAAATAATCAATCCCGCGGAGTAGGCGAACGCCAGGATTGCATAAACGAGAAAGATTTTCCGCTCCCGACCACTGACCATCACACGATCAACCGGCCATCCGAGAAGGTGGCGCTTGAGTGTGTTCCCCAGATAGCCAAACGCACGTTGCCGGAGATTCGGCATCTCTAGCCAATCCATCAGAAGGTAGTACCCATCCAGTCTGATCAGCGGATTGAAATTGAAGAGGAAATTTACCCATGCGACGATTGCGCAGATCCGCGCAAACTCGTTGATCCCAGTCCCTGGCACTGTCACTCGCCATATGATCACCGCAAGCGCGAGGAATACGAATTGGCAGTACGGCCCGGCCCAGGTCACCGCGAGCCGTTGCGACTTCTCCTTGAACAGCCATGCGTCAGACACATCGCAGTAAAAGCATGGCTGGAAATACATCAACAGAAACCCCATTTCCCGAACTTTCCCGCCGTGAAATCTGCAGACCAGCGCATGCGCGAATTCGTGCAGCAATATCATCAGGAAGAGGGCAACGACGATCGCGACTATGGTCGAAAACGTCAGTAGTTCGTTGAGCCTCACAGCGAATTGGTTGGAGTGAATGGATAGCAGTGACATGCCCAGCATGATCACCGCAAACTGAATCACAAACCAGAACGGCCGGTGAAACGGCCGATAGAAGCCGAAGACTTTTTCCAGCAGTGATGATGGATCAAAAGCTTTTAGTTTGACGAACAGCATCCTGGCGGCTAACGAGCGTGTCCGCTTGGATTCTCGAGCTGCCTTAGCAATCTCAACTTCGCTCCGTCCATCCTCAAGGAAATAGAGGTTTCCGAGGGTCGAGATAAACTGCTCAACCGCTTCCGGGCCTATGCGCATCTGAAACTTTTCTGCAAAGCGTTCGGCTATTTTACTCGGCGAAGTCTCACCATCCAGCTGTTGGATTAGCCAGTATTCCGGTTCCCTCATCCGAAAGTAAGTGCCGGTGACAGTGTCCTTCAGCGTGAAATAGGTCGTACCATCTGTTTCGGATGGCACAGCTATCAGGTCGGTGCGCAGTCGGGGGAAGCTCGACATGCGGACAAGGTAGAGAATTGTTGATACCAGAGCAACGGTCAGTGGGCATCGGCCCGGAGCCTTGACGGCTATCGGTTTCCGACCGAAAACCGACTATCGCACGCCACTATGCCGTGATTTTCAGTTTGTGGTAGCCGTATATCGCATTGCTCTGCTTAAAGATGACAGTGTCCAGATAATTGCCCGTAACCGCTCCCGCCATTGGGCCCAGTCAAGACCGGGAAGGAAAACCGGGGCAAAACCCCTTGACTTTGGTCGCCTATTTCCTACCTTAGTGAAAATCTTCACGTACCGGTGACGTAGACTTTGTTTGAGGAAGTGCAATGCGGACTAAAGCAGATGCTGTTATCATAGGCGGTGGGATCATTGGCGTGGCTGTCGCCTTCTATCTTGCCAAAAAGAAGTTTGGTCAAATCGTTTTGGTCGAAAAAGAGCCATTTACCGGCGCCGGTTCGACGACCAAGGCAGCCGGCGGAATTCGCGCCCAGTTTTCCACCAAGACCAATATCGAAATGTCGATGCTTTCTGAGAAGATGTTCGCCAATTTCAAGGAAGAGACCGGCTCCGAGGCCCTCTTTGATCAGGTCGGGTACCTCTTCCTCCTGTCGGATGACGCCGACGTCAAGACCTATACTAAGCACTACGAATTGCAGCGGTCACTTGGATTGAATGTACAGCTCCTCAAACCGAGCGAGATCGTCCAGTACGCGCCGCACGTTCGCCTAGATGATATTCAACTCGGAACATTCTGTAAAGATGACGGCCTTGGCGATCCCTCCGAGTTCCTGCGGGGATACGAGTCCGCCATTCGTAAAATGGGAGTTGATGTCGAGCTCGAGTGCACCGTGACTGGATTCGGCAAATCCGGTGATAAGGTAACATCGGTTCGCACAACCAAAGGAGAGATTCAGACTCCCTGGGTTATCAATTGTGCCGGCGCCTGGGCAGGTGAGATCGGAAAGTTGGCAGGAGCGGATGTCAAGGTCGAGCCATATAAGCGGATGTGTGTGACTACCGGTGAGCTTGATTTTGTGAAGCCATTTTTCCCAATGGTAGTCGACGTGAAGTCCGGCCTCTATTTCCACAAAGAATCGAAAGGCCTCCTGCTGGGATGGGCGGACAAGTCCGTCAAACCGGGCTTTGACGTTTCCACTGACCCCGACTATGTCGATACCATAATCGAGAAAGCGCTCGACAGGATTCCCCAGCTCGAGACTGCCGAGATCGCCAACCAATGGGCCGGATTATATGAAACGACTCCGGACCATCAGGCTATCATCGGCCACGACGCGGAGATTGGCGGCATGTTCCATGTGACCGGATTTTCGGGTCACGGATTCATGCATGCTCCAGCCGCTGGATTGGTGACCGCCGAGATTCTCTGCGGCCAAAAACCAACTATCGACATCTCCCCGCTAAGTCCGACTCGGTTTGCCGGGGCGGATGTCGTGCATGAAACAAATGTCATTTAACCTTTCAGGACCGGGAGTTGCTGTTATGCGTTTTTTGATCTGCCTACTGGCCCTTGTAATCATGACCACACTGGCCGCGGCCGAAGAACCTGGCCATGTCTGTCCGTCTGACCATGCCGCCAGCCAGGGATTTAAGGCATTCGGTGTCTTTCACGAAGTGATGGCGCCGACTTGGCACGCTGCCTATCCGGCCAAGGACTTTGACGCCCTCGTTGCTGCCGGACCAAAATTCGATTCGCTCTTCAAGGGAATAGCGGATATTCAGCCGTCAATGAAGTGCGTCTCCCGCAAAGCCGCGTTCCTGAACCATCGCGAAACGTTTGCCCAGCTAGTAAAAGCTTACGCCGACGCGGCCCGGGCTGGACTGAAGGACTCATGTTACGCGCTCATGCCGTCGCTACATGATGCTTTTGAGAACACCGCCTCTATGCTGTCTCCGTATTCCTATCCGGAACTCGAAGGCGCCATGATGACCGCCGGGATTATTATGGAACAGCATGTTCCGAACAACAATTTGGAAGGCATCGTCGGCTCCACTGAGACGCTGGTCATAAAGCTCGCGAACCTAAATGAAAAGACGATTCCCGCTGAACTCAAGGATCAGCAGGAAGCCCTCCTGAAGGAGTTCCAGGCGATGGCGCAGCTTGCCCAGTTAATGAAAGAGTGCTGCGACAAACAGGATATGGAGAGCTACAAAAAGCATGCTGCTGAGCTGTCCGGCAAGATGAAGGTGATCTCTGAGACCTACCTCTGATCTCTGAATGAAAACTGATTGACGGCGGTCTATGACCGCCGTTTCCTTTTTATATACTATAAACCCGGGAGATGTTGTTATGAGAGTCATGATTCTTGTGTGCATGGCATTCTGGGCTGGAATGGCGATAGCGCAATCGTCAACTCTTCAGTACTCCTCGAAGGACATTACTACCGTGACAAGCGACTCCCTGACGCTTTCATCGACCCTGTACTCCAGCCCCGGCAAATCGACAAAGTACTTCATCTGCCTTCCAATGATGGGACATACACGAAAGAGTTTCGCTCCGCTACGCGATAGTCTCACAGCTATCTACAGGCGGGCCGACTCGGTCAACTTCAGCCTTCCTAACTGGCAGATATTTGACTTGCGTGGTCACGGGGCGTCCGTAGGTCGCGACGAGTCAAAACTTGACTACCAAACCATGGCTGAGTCCGAATTCGCCAAGTATCCCGCAGATGTCGCCGGTGTGCTGAAAGGCAGAACCGGGCTGACAGTGATCGGAGCCTCAATAGGTGCCAACACCGCCGCGATGTTGACTGAACAAATGTCCGGCATCGACCAACTCGTTCTCCTCTCCCCCGGGATGAACTACCGTGGTCTTGAACCGGCCGATGCCATTATGACCTTCAAGGGGAAGATCCTCCTCGTAGCATCATCGGGAGACGAATATTCCTACAACTCTGTACGAGAGATGGCTTCTCTGAACCCGGATCACTGCACTTTGATGATCTTTGAGGGGGATGCCCATGGGACAGATATTATCAATGACAATCCGGCCGCCATGCGCGCCTTGGTCGACTGGTTATTGAAGAATTAGGCTATTTGGATTGATCGTCGTCGGAGATGTCAAGCATCGATGTCCCCTCGGCGTAGTCAACCGCACGAGCGGACGTAACTTTGAGGAGCCGTTGCGTCACATCTTTGATCTTTAGCGCGGCCTCCTCGACAGTTTTGAGTTTGTTCACCAACTCTTCGTCGAGGTCTTTGCGCTTCATCAGCAGCAATTGAATATTTCCGAGTATGGCAGTCAGTGGATTGTTGATCTCGTGATTGACCGTCACCGCAGTCTGCATGACAGCTCCCAGACGTTCTTTGGCGATAACCTCGGCCGATACTGTTTTCCCCTGCCCCGCCTGACCAGCCACGATGTACAGCGACATAGCCGCGCAGATCGCCTCGAGAAATAAGTCCTCTGAGACTAGTCGGTGTTCTCCTTCCTGGATACCGATCACTGCCCCGAGCATTGACTCACCGAAGCGAATTGGGAGCGTGAAGGTCTGGAGTGGAGGATTCCCGCCAAAACTCATATACGCCGCCAGCAATTGACGGTCACGCCGCAATCCCGCAAATAGCGTCTCCTCAAGCGAGGAAAGAGTCTCCTGCGCTTGGATAGAGTCTGAGTGCGAGACTGCCAAGGTGATCGCTTTGGAGTCGTCCCAGAGGTAGAGAGCTGCCGCTTGAAGGCCGACCAAATCAGCCGCCTGGCGAAGCGCCATCTCGGCCGTAGGGCGAAAATCCTCGCCCCGGTAGCCGGCCACAGCAAGCTGCCTGAGGATGTCGAAACGGTTTTGTGCGCGGTCGTCCATAGTTTGGTGTCTGCCCAACCGGTGTTGAGCAAACGGAATGCGTGATTTGTCCCGAAATCTCCGCCGGGTAGTATATCAGGAGTACTCCCGCAACATATCGTATTTGCAGGGACTTATCCAGTCCTTTCGCTGTTCAGGGAATGAACAAATCGCCGGGCACAAACCGTTCGGCTGCAGCGTTTTTCACATATTCCCGGCCGGCGGGGTCAGACCCGCAATATCGGTTGACTTTTGGTCTGGCCGGCAATAGCTTAGCGGTTTCTTTTTTCGGACGGAGGACGTTCGTCGATATGTCGGAAGAAATGATTCACGATCAGTGCGGTCTATTCGGGATCGTCGGAAATCAGGACGCCGCAGAATTGGCCTATCTCGGCCTCTATGCTCTGCAACACCGCGGACAAGAGTCCGCCGGTATCGTCACGGTTGACAGCGGCAAGGTTCATCTTCACAAAGGGATGGGTCAGGTTGCTGAAGTCTTCTCCGAAAAGGCCAACCTGAAAAAGCTGACTGGCGATATGGCGCTTGGCCATGTCCGCTATAGCACGACCGGAGCGTCCTCCCTCATCAATATCCAGCCGTTCCTCATCACCAACAGGAACAAATACCTGGCAGTGGCCCATAACGGCAATTTGACCAATTCGCTGGAATTGCGCTCAAAACTGGACGCCAAAGGCTCGATCTTCCAGACGACCTCGGATACCGAGATCATTCTCCACCTGACGGCAACCTCCAAGAAACCGAACACGCTGGCGCGTATCTGTGATGCCCTCAAGACGATCAAAGGAGCGTTCTCCCTCCTCTTCCTGACCGAGAAATCGCTTATTGCGGCTCGCGACCCTCACGGCTTCCGTCCGCTCGCGCTCGGCAAGTTTAACGGCTCCATGGTTGTCGCTTCCGAGACCTGCGCCTTTGATATCATTGGCGGAGAGTACATTCGTGATATTGAGCCAGGCGAAGTCCTCGAGATCACTCGCGACGGTATGAAGTCGCATTATCCAATGAAAGCCGCAAAACCGGCTCACTGCATTTTTGAGTACATTTACTTCTCGCGACCCGACTCAAAAGTCTTCGGTGATAACGTCGACAAGATCCGCCGCCGACTTGGACGACAACTGGCGCGGGAGCATCCGGTCGACGCAGATATCGTGATCGGTATCCCTGACTCGGCAAATACCGCCACCCTCGGCTTCGCCGAAGAATCCGGTATTCCGTTTGAAATCGGTCTTATCCGCAACCACTACGTGGGCCGGACTTTCATTGATCCGGAACAGCATATCCGCGACCTCGATGTCCGCGTCAAATTCAATCCCGTCCGCGGAGTATTAAAGGATAAGCGGGTAGTGGTGGTCGACGACTCAATTGTACGCGGTACCACTTCCAAGAAGATGGTGCAAATGATCCGGGAGGCTGGCGCCAAGGAAGTTCACTTCCGTGTCTCCTCCCCGCCCATCATCTCGCCGTGCTTTTTTGGCATCGATATGCCAACTCGGGGAGAGCTGATCGCGGCAAACATGTCATTGGAAGAGATCGAGAAATACCTCGGGGTCGATTCTCTGCGGTACCTCTCCCTCGATGGGATGCTGGCGATGCCCTCGCTCCCCAAGACGGGCTTCTGCCACGGCTGCTTCTCGGGCCACTACCCGATGAAGGTTCCGGAGATCAACGGCAAGCACCGCTTGGAGCTTCAAAAAGTCAAAGTTTGACAACAATAACTCAGATTGTAGAAAAGGCGAGTGGAACACCACTCGCCTTCTTTATTTCCAGAACAGTATTACTAAATCACATTGAGGCGAAAATCGCCTGCCGCGTCATATTCAGAATAGCGTCCGGGAAGAATCCCAGCCATAGCGTCCCGACCGCCGTGACGACGAGCACAAGCAGGATAGCAAAATTGATCGTCACCGGCACTGGACGTTCTTCAAAACTGTCGAAATACGATACCTTGATCACCCGCAGGTAGTAATAGACCGAGACGAACGAATTCATTACACCAATCACGGTCAGAGTAATGAAGCCCTTCTCCACCGCTGATGAAAAGATGTAGAATTTTCCCAAGAATCCGGCGGTCGGCGGGAAACCGGTCAGAGCGAACATAAAGAGCGCCAGTGTCGCCGCCAAATATGGATTTGAACGGGACAATCCGGCCAGTTCTGAGAAATCCGCCTTCATCCCTGAACGGCTCTCCAGTAATGTCACAACCGCAAATCCACCGAGGTTGAACATGCTGTACGCCGCCAGATAGAAGATCGCCGCGGATACCGATGATGACCCGCCCACCGTCAGCGCGACCAGAATGTATCCGGCGTGAGAGATCGAAGAATAAGCCAGCATCCGCTTGACATTATCCTGCCGCAACGCCAGGATATTCCCTACTGTCATGGTGAGAACCGCCAGTACCCAGAAGACCTCCTGGAGAACCGCCATATCAGCGAAGCCAAAGCTGAATATCCGCAACAAAGCCGCAAACCCAGCCGCTTTTGGCGCCACCGAGAAGAAAGCCGTTACTGGTGTTGGTGCTCCCTGATAGACATCCGGCACCCAACTGTGGAATGGGACAGCTGAAACTTTGAAGCCAAATCCTATCAGCAGCAATGCCGCGCCAGCATAGAGATAGAGTCCGGAGTTGTTTGCAATGAAAGCAAAGTCAGTGACTATGCGCGTAAGACTGGTTGTCTGCGCCGCGCCATAGACGAAGGCGATCCCCATCAACAGGAAACCTGTCGCAAACGACCCCATGATGAAGTACTTGATCCCCGACTCATTCGACTCAAGACTCCGCCGGTTGAATCCGGCCAACACATACAACGGCACCGACATTATTTCCAGACCGAGGAACAGCACGATCAAATCAGTTGTGTTGGCCATCACCATCATTCCAATGGTTGAGACCAGCAACATGGAATAAAACTCAGGTTTGTTGATATGCTTGACCTGGAGATATCGATACGCCATAAACAGTGATAGTGTTGAAGCAACCAGGAAGATCATCTTGAAGATCACGCCAAAATGATCGACCGTGACCATTGCCGCGAAGCCGGTCTGCACCACTCCCCACTGCATGACTGTAAGGGCGATTGAGGCCGCAAACCCTGCCACTGCCACCACTGGCGCCCACTTCGGGAGCGATTTAGCCGCCGAGAATAGCATTATGATAGAGGCCGCGACCAACAGCGCCAATTCAGGGGCTATCAGGCTGAAATCTACTGACAATGTCGAAACGTAATCTGTCATATTCTTCTCGCGACGACCGCCGCGCCTTTATCAGAAGCCTCATCCTCCGCCGAAGCCGAGCGATACCTTGCCATGGTCCACTATCACCGGGACGATCCGCTCCCCATTGGTCAGTTTCAGTGCCTGCTCCATATTGGCGGCCGATTCCTTGACATTTATCTCTTCAAATGCGATCCCGCTGTCCGTGTAATGCTTTTTTGCGGCCGCGCAGTACGGACAGCCCGGCTTGGTGTAGATCGTCACCTCAGCGCTCACTAATGACCTCCAGAGGTCGGCGTAACTGTCGCCGTAGTCACTGTAGCATCACCCGGTTGGATCTGAAACTTCTCGTTCAACTGCGCATTCTGCGCCTTGTCGACCTGTATCAGGACCTGCTTAACCGCCGGTTCGATCCGGTCAAACAGCGGCTTGGGGTATATCCCGACCCAGAAGATCAATACTACCAGCGGAATCAGAATGACCCGCTCGCGGATAGTCAAGTCGGTCAACCTCTCGTTCTCAGGGTTCGTCACCTTGCCGAAAATGACGCGCTGATACATCCAAAGCATATAGGCCGCTGCCAGGATCACGCCGCTCGTCGCGAAGACCGCGTACCACATGTTCGCCTGGAATGTCCCCAGCAGTATTAGGAACTCACCGACAAATCCGTTGGTGAACGGTAGGCCTATCGATGACAGCGACACGATCATGAAGAACGTGGCGAAAACCGGCATCACTTTGGCTATACCGCCAAAATCCTCGATCATACGGGTATGTCTGCGCTCGTAGATCATGCCGACAATAAGGAACAACGCTCCAGTCGACACACCGTGGTTCAGCATCTGCAGTACCGCGCCGGACATTCCCTCAATGTTCAGCGCGAACATTCCCAGCATCACGAATCCCATGTGCGAAACGGACGAAAACGCCACCAGCGACTTGACGTCCTTCTGCACCATGGCGACCAGGGCTCCGTAGATTATCGCAATGACCGAAAGGATCATGATATACGGTGCATATGCGATCGTCGCGTCCGGGAACATCGGTAGACAGAACCGCAGGAAACCATAGGTCCCCATCTTGAGCAGCACGCCGGCCAGGATGACAGACCCCGCGGTTGGCGCCTGCACATGAGCATCCGGCAACCAGGTATGGAACGGGAAGAGCGGCACTTTTATGGCAAAGGCCAGTGCGAACGCACCAAACAACCAGAGCTGCGGCTGATAACCGATCTGCATGCTAGTGATCTTCAGCAGATCAAAGGTATATTCGCCGGTCGCGGTGTGGTAAGCAAAATAGAGATAGAGAATGCCGACCAGCATCAGCAGCGAGCCGAACATTGTAAACAGCACAAACTTGATCGCGGCATAGACCCGCCGCGGGCCACCCCAGATACCGATGATGAAATACATCGGGATCAGCATCACTTCCCAGAAAACATAGAAGAGGAACAGGTCGAGCGCGCAAAAAACACCGATCATGCCCGTGGTCAAGAGCAGCATCGACATGAAATATCCCTTAACTCCGGTCGACACGGAACGCCAGGAGGCGAGAATACACAGTACCGTCAGAACTGTCGTCAGCAGGATCAGCAGGAGGGATATCCCATCTATTCCCATGTGGTAGCCGATACCGAGCGACTTCACCCACGGTACATGCACCTCAAACTGCATGCCAGTCGATAGGGGATCAAAGATATACCCGATGCAGAACGACACCACCATGGTGACGATCGCCACCACCAGGCTGACCAGCTTAATGGTCGAGTGCTGGTTCGACGGCACCAAGGCCAGCAGCACCACACCCAACAGCGGCAGGAATGTAACTATTGATAACCAGTCCATATCTTACTTCAACACCAGGTATCCGACAATGACCACCACGCCAGCCACAAAGACGGTGGCATATCCGCGCACCCGTCCGGACTGTCCATACTTGAGAACCTCCGACGCATCCTGACCGACCACAGCCAGTCCGTTCGCCAGACCATCGATTATCAAAACATCGACAACTTTCCAGAGGAAAACCGAGAAATAGACCAGTGGGCGAACCACCAGCGCGCCATATATCTCATCTACAAAATATTTGTTCAGGAGCAGTTTGTGCAGTCCACTGAATCGCTCGCGAACTCTCGTCGCCTTCTCCGGTTTGCGCAGGTACATGTGTCGCGCAAAGAGAATGGCGAGAACCGCGAGCACTACAGTTACGAACATAAGAGTCAACTCAAGCGCCGCATTGCCCGCGCCAGACATGTGCGCTCCCGACGCAGCCTCTGCCTCATGTCCTCCCGAACTGGCCATCACTGGAGCCAACCATTCCTCGAAGTAATTGGTCGTGCCAAATACATGCGGCATACCGATGAACCCACCTATCACCGACAGAACAGCCAGTACCATGAGCGGCACGGTCATCATTTTGGGGGACTCATGGATATGTTCCTTGGTATGCTTGTCCATGCGCTCTTCACCGAAGAACGTCAGATACAGCAGCCGGAACATGTAGAAGGCGGTCATGATGGCGGTCACCAGACCAATCACATAGAGCAGTAAGTGCCCATGATCTGAGGAGTACGCCTTCCACAGGATCTCATCTTTGGAGAAGAATCCCGAGAACCCGGGTATGCCGGCGATCGCAAGACAGGCCAGCAGGAAGGTCATATAGGTTATTGGAAGGTGCTTTTTGAGCCCACCCATCTTCCTGATATCCTGCTCATTTGACATGGCATGGATCACTGACCCCGCCCCAAGGAACAGGAGCGCCTTGAAGAACGCATGGGTCATAAGATGGAAAATGCCGGCCGAGAATGCCGCCACACCGCACGCCAGGAACATATATCCAAGCTGACTGACCGTTGAATAGGCGAGTACCCGCTTAATATCATTCTGCACCAGGCCGATTGTCGCGGCAAAGAGCGCGGTCAACGCTCCGATGATCGCAACCACCATCAGCGCGTCCGGAGCCATCATAAAGAGCGTGCTCGACCGGGCGATCATATAGACGCCCGCGGTCACCATGGTCGCCGCATGGATCAGCGCAGAAACCGGCGTCGGGCCCTCCATTGCATCCGGAAGCCAGACATAGAGCGGTATCTGGGCTGACTTGCCGGTGGCTCCAACAAACATCAGGATACACGCCGCGGTGATCAATCCGCCACCTGCCACGAATACGTGCGGCGCGGCTTCCATGACCTTGGCAAAGTCGAGCGACCCCACCTGCCAGAAGATGATGAACAATCCAAGCAGAAATCCAAAATCTCCGATGCGGTTGACTATGAACGCCTTCTTCCCCGCGTCCGAAGCCGACTTCTTCTCGAACCAGAATCCGATCAAAAGGTAAGAACAAAGACCCACGCCTTCCCAACCGACAAACATCAGCAAGTAGTTATTCGCCAAAACCAGCGTCAGCATTGAGAACGTGAAGAGATTCAGGTAGGCAAAATACCGCCCATAACCCGGGTCATGGCTCATGTATCCAACTGAGTAGACATGAATAAGGAATCCGACTCCCGTCACCACCAGGATCATTACCGCCGACAAAGGATCAAGCAGATACGCGATATCAACGTGGAAACTCCCCGCCGGAATCCAACTGAAGAGCACCTGCTCGATCATCCGCGAGCCTTCCGGCATCCCCTTCAGCTCGAAAAACAGCATCAATGAGAGCACAAACGAAAGACCGATCGACGCGCACCCGACCAGTGATATCACCGGTTTGGGCAGCCGACCGATCAGCAATCCATTGATAAGGAAGCCGATGAGCGGCAGCAGCGGTATCAGGAAAAGGTAATCAGCCATTCGTGTGTCCTACCATTTCAGCATGCTGTACCGGTCGATATTGATCGTCTCCCGGTTGCGGAAAATGGTGATGATCATTGCCAGACCGACCGCGGCTTCAGCCGCCGCAACCGTCAGCACCAAGAAGACCATGACATGTCCGTCCATCAGGTTAAGCGCCCTTGAAAACGCGATCAAAGCCAGGTTCGCGGAATTCAACATCAATTCGATCGACATGAACATGACGATCATGTTCCGGGATATCAGGACGCCGATCGTGCCGATCCCGAATAGCACTGCCGCCAGCGTCAAATAGGCTGAAATGGGCAAACTCATTTGGATACCACCTCATCCGACTTCTCGGAAGATGCTTCGGCCGAGCCAGCCGACTCCTCTGCGTCTTCCGCCTTGTCCCGACGGGCGATTGCCACCGCGCCTACGACCGCTATCAGCAGGAGGATTCCCGTCAACTCAAATGGATAAAGATACTTGGTGAACAGAAGCATCGAAACCGACTTGACCGAGCCGAAATCATCCGTCGGCGGGGTTGTTGTCAACAGGCCCTGGACACTACCAAACGCCACGCTCTTGATGATGAACACAAACTCTACAAATAGTAAGAGCGCCACCAGATATTTGGTCGCCTTACTTATCGGCGTCGAGTGCGCACCCAGATCCTCAGTCCCACGCAGGTTTAGTAACATGATCACAAAAAGGAACAGCACCAGGATAGCGCCGGCATACACGATCACCAGCATGGCACCGACGAATAGCGCGCTCAGCTGGATATAGACCACCGCCTGCGCCACCAGCGAGAGGATCATATACAGCACCGATGCTACCGGGTTGCGCTGTGAGATCATCATCGTGGCGCCAAAAACCGCGACTACCGCGGAGATGAAGAATATGATGGTATCAATACTCATCGGACTGCGTTCGGCACTCCATAGACTTTGCGCACTCGGCGGATCATCCGCTTGAACGGATTATCCTTGCGCGGGAACGGCACCAACATATCCTGCTTCGTCCAGATGAAAGAGTTCCGATCATACTTCGAGAACTCGTACTCCTGACCCAGGAAGATCGCTTCTTCGGGACAGGCTTCCTCACAGAATCCGCAGAATATGCAGCGTATCAGATTTATCTCGTACACTTTGGCTTTGCGTTCACCGTTTTCGGTCTCTTCCGGCTCCATATATATTGCGTCGGCGGGACAGGCCGCGGCACAAAGACCGCAACAGACACACCGCTCTGTGCCGTCATCATACCGCTCAAGATAGTGCAACCCGCGATACCGTGGCGCCATCGGCTTTTTCTTGCGCGGATAGTCCAGCGTTACCGGCTTTTTGAAAATGTGCTTGAAGGTGACCCAGAATCCCTTGGGCATCTTCAGAAATACATTCCCGAGCGCTTTGAATACTTCGTTCATATCTGCAAACCTCTGCCTTGCTTAGTCACACTATCCCGCTTAACGGAAAAGGACGAAAGCCCCCGTCACCAGGATATTTACTACTGCCAGCGGGAATAGCACCTTCCAGCCGAAATTCATCAATTGATCGTACCTGAACCGCGGGAAAGTCGCCCGCAACCAGATATAGAAGAACATAAACAGGAACACTTTCGCTACAAACCAGACGATCGACAACTGCACCGGCCAGCCCGGCCACGGGCACTGCCATCCGCCGAAAAAGAGGGTAGTTCCGACTGCTGAGACCGCAATCATGTTGGCGTATTCACCAACAAAGAACATTCCAAACCGAAATGAAGAATACTCGGTGTGATACCCTGCCACCAGCTCAGATTCTGCCTCGGGAAGGTCAAACGGAGCGCGGTTCGTTTCGGCTATAGCACAAGTCAAATAAAGAAGGAAGCCCAACGGCTGTTTCCAGACAAACCAGTCAAAGATCGTCGCCTGCTGCTCGACCAATTCACGCATCGAAAGCGTGTTGGCTATTAGTATCACGCCGACGATGGACATGCCGTAGCTGATCTCGTAGGAGATCATCTGTGCCGATGACCGCACTCCGCCTAGCAGCGAGTATTTCGAGCCCGATGACCACCCTGCCAGGATGATCCCATACACGCCCAATGAGGTCACCGCGAATATCCAGAGTATACCGATATTCAGGTCCGATATGACGCCGGTGATCTCACGACCCACCAGCGAGAAATCGGCTGAGAAAGGAACCACCGCGAACGACAAAAGAGATGGGATAAAGGCCAAGAGCGGTGCTAATGCATACGTGATACGCTCAACATTGTCCGGTACGATATCTTCTTTGAACGCCATCTTGATGGCGTCGGCCAGCGGCTGAAGCAGACCGTAGGGTCCTGCATACGATGGCCCCACCCGATGCTGCATGATCGCTACCACCTTGCGTTCCATATAGGTCGCGTACGCGCAGCCGGTCAACACCGCTACTACGACTACAATCACTTTGATCGAAGAAAGGAGGATCATTTCCAGCATGGGTCAATCCGTCGCTTTCTGAAGTTTCACCCGGTCGACGCGCGCCTTTCGGTCACACAGGCTGTTGATGTGTGTGGCGGCGAAATTCCGTGGTACAAAAACAGCGTCCCCTTCCATCCACTGCGAAATCCTCACCGGAAGGATCACTTTCCCATGTTTCGACTCTATGCGTAGCGAATCTCCGTCCGCCAGACCCAGCTTTCCGGCCAGTTCACTTCCGACTTCGGCATACGCTTCCGCGCAGAAACTGGCCAGCGAGGCGGCTTTCTCTGTCAGATACGAGCGATGGTGGGCGTCGTCTCCGATCACCAACGCATATGGGAATTCTTTGTCCGCCTGTGTCGCAGATCCTCTCACTTCGAGCCATGTCGATGGCCACGGCAAGGTCGTATCGATCGAGAGCAATCTCCGAAGCTCAGATTCGCGCTGGCTATCGCTATTAAACAATTTCTGCCCCATCGCCTTGGTGATAGCGCCGACTATCTCATATCCGGGCATTGCTGTGTGCTGCGGCTTGATGGCTCTCTCGGCGCGTTGCGCCTTGTTCTCCAGATTGACATAATCGCCGGCGTATTCCGTCCACGTCGCGAGCGGCAAAACAACATCCGCCAGCGCCGTCGTATCAGTTTCGAATATGTCCGCGACGACCAGAAGATCCAGCTTCTGAAGCGCCTCTTCGGCGGCCTGACGGTCAGGGTACACCATCACGGGGTTTGCCCCAATGATCACCATGCCGTGCAGCTCGCCCTTCCTGATCTGCTCGAACATCCCTTCTGTCGACTGCGGGGCGCCTTCAGGAAATTCATTCCAGAACGCCGCCAGTTCCTTCTTTACGGCAGGGTGCGGCGCCGGAAGCAAACCAGTCCTCTCTGCCCCCTTCGAATTTGCGTAGCGAGCTAGGACGGCTATCTGACCTTTCTGGTCCAGACCTAAAAGTCGATTGAGATTACAGATTGCCGCGGCGATAGTTTCGCGATCACGCGAGAGGCTTATCTGTTCGCCCACTAACAGCGTTATCTTCTTCCCTGACGAGAGCGATTTCGCAAGCGAACGCAGGTCCGCCGAAGTCACACCGCAGGCTGCGGCGCATTCACTGAGTGTCGAGGGAGTTAACTTGCCGGACAGCGCCGAGGCATCGCTCGCCACAGCGACTTTCTCTTCGATCGCCGCTAAACAGAGGCCATTCAGGAAAGCTTCTTCGGTCCCCGGCAGATAGACCAGTTCAAGGTTGGCCACATCCGACGATTTTACGCCATACGAATTGGCCGTGTATATCTTCGATCCATTGAAATTATACGCCTTGCGCACCCGGAGATACTCGTTCGGATGTTCTCTCACCAGATCCGAACCCAGCACCAGGATAACATCGGATGTATCGATGTCGGCGATAGTGAACGGTCGAGAGGCCAAAATGGAATATGCACCATCCATGGATGAGGGGATATTCCTGTAGTCCGTACGGTGATCGATATTGTTTGAACCAATGATAGTCCGCATGAACTTGGCAAAGCTATACTGCGTCGCGCTATCCAATTGCGGTCCCGCGATTCCACCGATACAGACGCACCCCTTGGTGTCATTTATTTCTTTGAGCCGCTTGGCAACGAATGCCAGCGCCTCATCCCACGTCGTGGTAGTCAGTTTTCCATTCTTCTTAATCAGCGGGGCGGTCAAGCGGTCCGGCGACTGCGCGATCTGGTATCCATAGCGGACCACATCCGGCAGCCATCCATCGTCGATGGCATCATTTCGCCGTGAGGTCGTGCGGTACATTTGGTCTTTGTGCGGATCACGATATATGAGCGTATTCGTCCCAGAAGAATCGAACGGGTCGATCGAAGGCACTGTCTTGGTTAGCCATACGCGAATCTTATAGCGCCAGTCAGAATTAGTCAGCGCGCCGACCGGGCAGATCTCTACAAGATTTCCGGAGAATGGATTGTCGACCTGCTCACCCGGAGCCGCATTGATCTCGGTATGATTTCCTCGCTCATATGCGCCCAGGTCATACTCGCCGAACGCCTCTTTGTTGGAGCGAACACACTTGTAGCAGAGAATGCAGCGATTCCGATTGAGGACGATCTCCGGTCCGATCTTCAGATCATCGAAAGTCGTCTTGTTATCCGGTATGTGCCGGCGCTTCAGGAAATCAAAACGGCTGTCATCATAGCCGTGCGCGAAGGTCAGATTCTGCAGGTCGCACTCGCCGCCTTTGTCGCAAGTCGGGCAGTCGAGCGGATGATTCGTGAGCAGGAACTCCAGGACCGCCTTCCGTCCCATCTTCACTTGGTTAGAGTCCGTATGGACAACCATGTTATCCGCGCATTCAGTCGCGCACGAGACCTGGAGCTTCGGAAACTTTTCGATCTCCACATAGCACATGCGACACGCGCCAACAGGCTTGAGCTTTGGATGCCAGCAGAATGACGGGATATGTATCCCGATCCCGAGCGATGCTTCCAACACCGTCGTCCCCTTGGGCACAGTCACTTGACGACCGTCAATCGTCAACGACACGGTCTTGACCGCCTGCGCTGGTTGTGCGTCTGTTTTCGTCTGGTCAGCCATCTATCTCAGCTCACTTGAACTCGAAATTGGTTTTGACGAGGCACTGCTTGTGCTCTATATGATGCGTCCACTCGTCCCGCCAGTGTTTCACCGCGGACTGGATCGGCATCACGGCCGCGTCACCCAGCGGACAGATCGTCCGCCCCAGGATGTTCGCGCAGATATCCTCTATCTTCTCAATATCGCCCGGCTTACCCTCGCCTTTTTCGATCTTCCGGATTATTTGCTCCAACCACCCCGTGCCGTCCCGGCAGGGAGTACATTTTCCGCATGACTCATGTCGGAAGAACTGGATCAGCTTGAGGATCACCCAGACAATACAGGTATCCTCATGGAACACGATCACCGCGCCGGAACCAAGCATGGAACCGACTGTTTGCAGCGATTCAAAATCCAGATTAACGTCTATCATGTCGGGAGTAAGCAACGGAGTGGACGCGCCACCCGGGATCACTCCCTTCAACTTCTTATCTCCAAGGATCCCGCCGCCATAGGCAGGGTCATAGATCAACTTCTTCAAGTTGAAGCCAAGTTCGACTTCATAGTTGCCCGGCCGCTTCACATGCCCAGACAGCGAGAATATCTTTGAGCCTGGAGACTTCTCGGTCCCCATCCCTTTGAACCAGGCAGCGCCCTGTTTAATAATGTGCGGCACGGCCGACAAAGTCTCGACATTGTTCACAATAGTCGGGCAAGCGTACAGACCTTCAATGGCCGGGAAGGGAGGACGTATGCGTGACAGCCCCTTCTCCCCTTCCAGTGAGTTCAATAACGCGGTCTCTTCGCCGCAAATGTACGCGCCTCCACCGGTGTGTACCACCATATCAAGATCGTACCCACTGCCAAGCACATTCTTGCCGAGGAACCCCTTGGCATATGCTTCGCGCATGGCCGCCTCAACCGTCCTGATCGACTCGTTAAACTCGCCTCGAATATAGACAAACATCAGATGACTGCCGATGGCAAACGCGGCGATCGCCATTCCTTCGATCATGGCGTGCGGGTCACGCTCCATGATCACGCGGTCCTTGCAGGTACCCGGCTCGGATTCGTCGGCGTTGCAAACTAGATAGCGCGGCTTTGGGGAGTCCTTCGGGACGAATCCCCACTTCACTCCAGTCGGGAATCCCGCGCCCCCGCGTCCGCGCAGGCCGGATCCCTTCACTTCCGCGATCACCTCTTCCGCTTTCATCGAGGTGACCACCTTCTTCCACGCCTCGTACCCGCCGCGGGAAATAAAGGTGTCGATAGACCGCTGCTTCGGATCCTCGACATACCTGAACAGGTGCAGCCGTTCCGATTTCGCGACCTCAGTCGCGTTGGTTATGACAGGCGAATAGAATGTCATCCCTTGGCTCGCAGCTCCTCAATGATCTTGTCGACCTTCTCGCGCGTCAGATTCTCATAAAAATCTTCATTTATCTGCATCATCGGGGCAGTCGCGCACGACCCCAGACATTCGACCGTGACCAGGGTGAACAGATTGTCTTTCGTTGTGCCGCCCTTGGTTATCCCGAGCTTCTGCTCCAGATAGCCCGTCAAACTGTCCGCACCCATCAAGGCGCATGAGATATTGTGACAGACCTGTATCAGATGCTTCCCGCGCGGCTGTTTGACAAACAACGTGTAGAACGTCGCCGCTTCAGCCACTTCCACAAACGGCACTTTGATCACATCCGCGATCTCTTTGTAGAGCTCATCATTCAGATGTCCCACCTGGTGATACGCGATCGTTATCGCCGGCAGGATCGCCGATTTGCGGCGCGGATACAGCGCCACTTTCGCCTTTATCTGTTCAACTGACTCTTTGGTCAGGATCATCGGTCAACCTCTCCGAGCACGATATCAATCGAGCCGATCGCCGCAACGACATCGGCCAACAGCCGCCCTTCGACCAGCGCCGGAAGACAGGCCAGATTTATGAATGATGGCGGACGCACCCGGATACGACGCCCCACCGGACTTCCATCTCCCGCGATATAGAATCCGAGTTCACCTTTTGGCGACTCGATCCCCTGGTAGACCTCTCCCTTTGGAGCATGGAATCCTTCCGTGATGATCTTGAAGTGGAAGATCATCGATTCCATCTTGTGCAACACATCCTCTTTGGGTGGAAGCACAACCCCGGGGACATGAGCGCGATACGGCCCCTCCGGCATTCCGTCAATCGTCTGCTGCACTATGCGCAACGATTGGCGAATCTCCTCCAAACGAAGCAGATACCGGTCGTACGCGTCACCGTTCGTGCCATAGGCTATGTCAAAATCAAACTTCTCATACCCCGAATATGGGTTCGCTTTGCGAAGGTCATGCTTGACACCGGAACCGCGAAGCATCGGACCGGACAACGACCAATTGATCGCGTCTTCAGCCGATATCACCGCTACATTCCTGGTTCGATTGATAAATATCTCATTGGCGGTGAGCAACGTCTCATAATCGCGCAGGCGATCCGGCAAGGTCTTAATGATCTTTCGAACCGACTTCTCGAAATCTTTCGGCAGTTCATGCGCCAGTCCACCGATGCGGATGTAACTCGACATCATTCGCTGTCCCGCGCAGGCCTCATAGATATCGATGATCATCTCGCGTTCACGGAACGCGTACAGGAGCATGGACATCGCGCCAAGATCCAGAGCGTGTGTCCCCAACCAGACCAGGTGCGAGGCGATTCGCGTCAATTCCGCCAGACAAACGCGGGCATATTTGACTTTTTCCGGTACCTCTATATCCATCAACTTTTCGACAGCTAGACAAAAGCCGAGGTTGTTGGACATTGGCGCCAGATAGTCCATTCGGTCGGTGCAGGGAAGCGCTTTGTAATACAGCTTCGACTCCATCGTCTTCTCGATCCCGGTATGGAGATAACCCACCACCGGACGGGCCTTGACGACGGTCTCACCATCTATATCCAATTCGACGCGAAGCACTCCGTGGGTTGACGGGTGCTGCGGTCCCATGTTGATATGCAGAGTCTTCTGCTCAGCCATTACCGGATCACCTCCGGAGGGAGGTCTTTGTTGAAGGTGAACTGCGGCACCTCATAGGTGAGCGGGAAATCTTTCCGAAGCGGGTGTCCCTCGAGATCATCCGGCGTCAATATCTTGGTGAGACCCGGATGTCCCTCAAAAATGACGCCAAAGAGGTCGAAGACCTCACGCTCCATCCAATTGGCGCCATTCCATATCGGCGTCAGACTGGCGATCTCCGGCTTTTCAGCCGGAAGAAAGACTTTTATGAAGAAGCGATAGGTATGCTCGAGTGAATAGAGGTTGTAGACAACCTCGTATCGTCCATACTTGGACTCAAACTCATCTCCCAGCCAATCGACTACTGTGATATCTGCCAGATAATTGACCTTAAGGGTATCGTGCTCCTTGAGCGCCAGACAGATATCCAGGAGGACATCGTGACGGATGTAGAATGACTGCTGGTCACGGAAAGACTCCTCGCGAAGAAGCGCGTCACCACACTGAGAGGCTATGTATTGACTGAGCTGCTGTTTGATATCCATACTCAAGTTCCAAAATTCACAAAGCGGCAAACTGAAAATGCCCTGTGCCGCACGCGAATCTTACACCGCTCGCCTTCCCCACTCTTCCCGTTGGTCCTTGACCGATTCCTTTTCGACTTTCTCGAACAGCTTAAGGATCCCTTCCATCAGCTGCTCGGGACGGGGCGGACAGCCGGGGACATACACGTCCACCGGGATGATGCGATCCACACCCTGCAAAATGGCGTAGTTATTGAACACACCGCCGCACGATGCACAGGCACCCATCGAGATCACCCACTTCGGGTTCGGCATCTGTTCATACAGAGTCTTGACCACGGGCGCCATCTTCATTGATACACGACCCGCAACGATCATCAGGTCCGCCTGACGCGGCGACGGCCGCATTACTTCCATCCCGAATCGGGAAAGATCGAAATGCGACGCGAAGGTCGAGATCATCTCAATAGCGCAGCAGGCCAAACCGAACCCAAGAGGCCACATGGAGCGCTTGCGCGCCCAGTTAACCATCTTGTCCAGCGAGGTCAATATGATCGAATCAGGAATCTTCTCTTCTAATCCCATTTCAGGGCACCTCGTCCAAGCTCGTAGATATACCCGATGAGCACTAGTGTTACAAAAATGATGATGGCCATAAAGCCAAACGACCCGAGGTCACGCGCGACCACGGCCCACGGGAGCAAAAAGATCACCTCGATATCGAATAGAATAAACGAGATTGCGACCAGGAAGAACTTGACCGGCACAGGATCCTTGGTCGTACCAACCGGATCAATGCCGCATTCGTAGGATTGCCCCTTCTTCCCCAGCTTGGTCCGCTTCCCCAGAAAGATTGAGGCACCCGCCATAACTGCCGCCAAAACGGCCGCAAAGAGGACCAAAAACAGGATCGGGTAGTATGTCTCAACCATGGCTGCCGTGACCTTTGCGTTGAATCCCTACAAAATTCCGCTTACTTTAGCCAAACCGTAACCCAAAGTCAACAGCTATTTTGGTCGACTTAGCCCAAGTTGACTTGCCGCCAGTTGGGAACGCAGGCCGCAATCGTCTTCTTTATTTAGCTATCCTACAAAGTGTTATAACCGGTTACAAATGAGGATAGTTCCTATCTGATTATCTCGTGCTTGTACCGAAAATCACATTGTCCCGTATGGATTCAAAACTCGATTGAGACCGCAAAACCTTGGAAAAAGGTGGAAATGGAAGTGATCGTCTTTATGGCATCTAAGTCAAAGTACCCGTATGCCTTAGAGGCTCCGGAAATAGTCGCACGCTTCTCCCCTCTATCCAGCTCAAGATAACCGCCACCCAAAACTCGATAGTACGGGTCATCCAATAGAAGCTGGTCTGGCTGGCGCACCCAATGCCTGGCGATTCCAACCTTTTTGGCGAAGCCATCAAGTAGGTTCGCGTGATACGGGTAAGTCCCAATATCCCCCACGATCATTATGTAATGAGTGTAATTGGCGACCACGACAAACTTACAGGAGACCTTTTCAGGTAAACTCGCTGGTTCTTCTCGAAACAGGCTGATCACCTCGGCCGTTGACTGGCCCTGAACCGACATAGGCGTCAAACTCCCACTCGGATGTGGTTCGAAAACAGCCAACAGCGACTATTCTTCCAGGCCTCGACCCGATAGACGCCGGGCTCGGTAGGAGAATACTCCAGCCTGTCGCCGTTCATCTGAACGACTCGCCTGCCGTTTCCAATCAGCCGAATTTCCGCGCTCGACGGCAGACTCACTTCCAGCTTTGCATCGGTCACACCGCTCAATCTTCCACCGGACACGACCTTCTCAGATCCTGTTCGTCCCGAAAACTGAAACCCAATGGGGTCACCCCAGCGGATATGAGCGCCAAATGCCCTGCAGTCCCTCAGTGCGCTGTAGACTTGCTCTCTGGCGGTCGCGAAATCGGTTGAAAGCGGTTCGGGCAATATGATATAGGTCCGCAATGACCTGAAGTGCACCTTGTACGGGAAAATCTCGACCTTGAGCGGGCCAACACTTATGGGAAAGGCATGTGCATCCACTGATGCAACCCCAACGATCTTCTTTGCTCGATTTACCTCATCCCATTTGGCAAACACTCGAGCGGTCGGTCCAACCATCGATTTACGTGGAGAGAACGCCATCAACAACTTGTTTGACGGTGTGAGTTTCTCCATCCACTCCGACATCTGGTTCCACAGTTCGATTCCGGTATAACCATTAACATTCCAATCGGTCCATGGATACGGCGGATATTGCCCCATGCGGTCGCGCACTTCATCCGGATGAGCAATTATGCCCAGGGCGTTATCGCGCCCGGAGGCGGCCACGTATTCAGCCGCGGTCATCTCCTTCGGATAGACCTTTGGCGACCCAAACACCATGTAGTGGTTGTTATCTTCCAGATCGTTGTGTTCGTACCCGACCAGAGCCAGGAGTCGGCCATAGAACCCCTCTTTCCCCTTCTCCCGATTGTGCAGATTCATGTGGTCGGTGAACAGTATGAAATCGAGGTCGGCGCGCTCACCGATAGCGGCAACTTCTTCGAGGGTTTTGGTGCCGTCGGATTCAGTCGTATGAACGTGAATCGCGCCGGCATAATGATACCAGTCTCCGACTTTCTTACCCATGCGCTATCCGACTCGTGTGTGGAACCTTTCTGAAAATCACTAATCCGACCAGAATGAGAAAGGCCAGCGACATAACGCCCAACTTGTATGGCAGCTTCTCTGCCTGGGTCTCATTCAGGTTGAAAGATTGAACAACCAAGCGTCCCAGGAAGTTCTCCGCTTGAAAGAGGTAGATGATCACGGTCCAGACAACTGGTCCCACCACTGCCGCCGCGCGGCCACTCAGCGCGAATATCCCGAAAAACCGCCCAATCTCCTCTCGAGGGACAAGTTCCGCCAACATAGGACGTGACGTGGTCCACAATCCTCCGAGCAAGATGCCAACAATGGACCCGAGTACCCATATAACCGGCATTGCGTCTGTTAGTACGAACGCCAGTAGCGAGACGACCCACCCCCACATTATCACCGTCATTAAGTTCTTTAACGACCATCGCTCGGCGATCTTGCCGACCACAAATGCTCCCACAACCGCGGAAATTGTTGAGATTATCAGAAAGGTGGTGATCTGTTCTTCGGGAAGTCCCAACACGATCGAGCAGTACAGTCCTATGTTGAGGATCACCGTAAATGCCGCGTCCTCAAAAAAGTAATCCGCTATCAGAAATCTGAGCACTCCTGGATACTTGCCAGTATTGCGCAGCGCGCTCCAGACATCGCGATACGCCTGCCTGAACGAGACCCGTTCTGGCGAATGCGCACGTTTCTCCTTCACCAGTAGAAACAGCGGGATCGAAAACAAGAAGAACAGCACCGCGGTCGGGAGAAATGCCCCGGTCTTCCCCGCGCCTTCGATAAAGGGTATCTCCATTCCAAACAGACTGCCACTTACGAACGGAAGGACCAGCACCATTCCGGCAATTGAACCAACATAGCCGATCGACACGCCCAGACCTGACACCGCGCGCGCATGTTTCCCCTCCGCTACCGAGTAGAGTAACGAATTGTAAAATGGCTGCGCGGCCTCATAGGAGAAATTGGAGATGATGAAGAGGATAACCACACCCAAGATGAATTCGGCCGGCACGACCGCGAGGAGCCCCACCGCCATACAGCATGTGAGCGTGAAGAGAAAGACGAATATCTTCCGCTTGGTCGTGTGGTCAGACATCGCCCCCAGGGCCGGTAACACGATCGCCGCGAGCAACATCGAAGCCGCAAATGGAAGATCGAAATAATAATCCGGTTTGCCAAGATCCTGGACCAGGTATCGCTTCAGGTAAAGCGATACGATATTCATGGAATAGATCGTATTGGCGAAGTCATACAATGACCACGCCAGGATATCTTTTTTCCAGAGAGATTCGGAAACGGTAGAACTCACAAACCAAGCTCGTTCGAGATACGCAGCATGCCGTCTCGAACCACCACGAGGAACTGCTCCAGTTCAAGCCCGAGATTTGAGCAGGCCGCGATATTCTCACGGGTGGCTCCGGCCGCAAAGCGCTTCTCTTTGAAACGTCGGAGCATGAACTCGCTGTCGATGACAGAGAGCTTCTTTTCAGGATGCATCAGCGCGCACGCGGCCAGGAATCCGGTCGTCGGGTCAACCGCGTACAACGCCCAATCCAATTTCGATTTGCATGGTACGTGTCCGGGATGCGCATGGATTGCGTACAGCATCTCTTCCGGCAGATTGTAGGGCGTCAACCACTCAGCTGTCAAATACGTGTGGTAATGCTCGTCTTCTTTGGTTTCGTTGTAGTCGAGGTCGTGCAAAAGCCCGGTCAGCCCCCAGTATTCCATATCTTCCCCCAACTGCTCGGCCACAGCTCGCATTCCGGCTTCCACAGAAAGGATATGCTTGAGCAGATTGTTGACGCCGATCTTCTCGACCACCAATTGATAGGCTTGTGCGCGTGAGAGTTGTAGATTCACAATGACTTAATAAATGTCACGGCATCGCCGAAGTCAAGCTTAGATGGAGCGGCCCTGAAGCCGTCTAATCGAAGAAATTCCAGTCAAATCCCCATGTGACCACCCGTCCGGGTATATTGAACAGCTCACGATTGGCGTAATCGATATTGAGAAAATTCTGGTACACCACGCGGAATCGGAAATTCCCCATCGAAAAGGACAGTTTTCCGTTCACCACCGCCTGCTCCCCCAATTCCTCACCCTGATACCCGCTGTATGGCCCGACATATTGTATCTCGCCGTACGCCCAGAAATGCATCAACTTTGATTGCCAATAATGGTGAAGTTCCATCCCTCCGAACAACTGGTAATCCGGCTGGTAAGGTCTCTCCGTGTACCTGTCATACTCTCGCCAGAAGTAACTCCCGCCCGCTGAAACATTCGCGAAGTCCCCCAGACGCACTCGCTTCTGCGTCGACACGGTCGCGAACGTGACATCTGTGTTCACCGGAGTGAAATACCAGGCATCAATGGTAGTCAGCGAGATGAGTGATCTGTCCCATTCAATCCCGTCATATATCCCGCCGCCCACGGCCTCAATGATCCATGCGTTATCGAATGAACCGAACTCAACTCGAAATGATCCGGTCACCTGACGTTCGGGCTTCAGGTCGGGGTTGCCGCCATCCACATAGCGGGTTGTATCGATGCCATACAATTGAACGTCTTTGAATGGCAGATATAGCTCATGTTGCGACGGCGCTCGTTCCGCATATCCGACCGAAGTCTGGAAGAAGATTTTTTTGGATTCCCGCTGGAGAAGCAGCGACCCATACGGCAGGACTCGGAACTCCTCCACATACTTCGCGCCGACACGCGCTCCCACTTGAGTTGTCTGGTGGGGTCGTGCCCAGGTCAGCGACAACTCCGAGGTATGCCGCCTAAGCTTTTTTACCGCGTTGTCATATTCTAAACGATCGATTGACGCGTCAAACAGGAAGAGTGTAGTGACGGCATACCATTGTCGCGAGAAGTCCAATCCATGACCCGTCTGATTGAACTTGGCACGATAGCCTATCCCCAAATATGACCCCTGCCGCAGATGCCTGTACCCGATATCCGTGCGAACAGTCTGGCTGTCATTGCTCATGAGGTAATGCACGCCGAGATTACGGTCGAATCGGTCGCGATTGATATAACTATCTAAAGAATCCGGACGCACAAGGTATGGTGATTGGCGATGATACAGATGCCCGCTGACCTTCAGTCCATTCAACTGCGTCACCGGCAAATAAACCTCTCCGTCATAGGCGTACGCATCCTCGAAATTCCTGGTGGAACCACTGGCTATTCTGGCACCATCAGCTACCCGATACCCTATCCCCAGTCGCACCTGTTTACCATCCGAAAATTCGTGAGCGTACCGTCCGCGGGCGTGTGAGAACCCCCAGTTCCCCTTGTCCAGCAAGAAGCTGCTCATCGGTTTTTGCGGTGGAGACTGGATCGGTGTCGTGACCAGAGATGCGATCGCCTGATCTGCGCCGAAGAGCATCCCCGATGCCCCCGGCATCACAAACACTCCCCCGTCCAGAGCAGTCGACAGATCTTCCAGATCAAACGTTCCATCCGGCTCAACCGTGTGTTCAAACGGATGCAACGTCATTCCATTCGAAACGTAGCCGAGTCGATCTCCCGCCAACCCATATGGCTGAACTGTCGACCTCCCCGGCGTCAACTGCCAGCGTTGTACAAAATAAGCGGGACTGAATTTGAAGTAATCCGAGGCATTCATGTAATATGAACGACTCAGCCACTCGCGCTGATCCAATCGTAGCGGGAGCATCAGCGATGCTAGGCTGTCTTTCACCGACAGTCGCGGCTTGATCACTCGCTTGGGCGCCTGCTCGCGAGCCTTCTTCATTCGCTCTTCGAAACTGCGCGCCGCCCGTTCTGCGGCACCTAGCGTATCGGACAAAACGCTATCCGGTGGCTGCTGGGAATGAAGCGAGTCTACGACTGGAATTGGCACACGGGCGGAGTCGCTCTGCTCCTGAGTTCGGGCAGATTCTGCAATTGTGAACAGACCAATAAGTAAGATAATTGCGCGAGTAGCCTTCATGTGTGCGCCTCGCGGTCATATAAATACCGGGCTGCGCCAAAAAGCAAAGGGAAAACCAGCAGATTGCTGACCAACGAGAATCCGACCCACGGCAATCCGGCGATCATCCGCGGCCAGAATGGCTGATAGAGCCAGGCATCGACTAGAGAAACGGGCAGATAAAACAGAAGTGTGCAGGCTATTCCGCACAAAGCGAGTGAGACATACAGAAGCACGACAGGGAATTTGCGCCACCGCAGCTTGCCGAATAAGTATCCGATTGGACCGCCGGCCGCGGCTCCAACTATCTGCGCGATCATCACCGGGATTCCCGCCGGTCCGTACGGATTGAAGGTGGTCCAGAGCCCCATCCCGATCCCCCCGACCAATAATCCCGCCCAGGCTCCCCAGAGAAAACCCGCGGCAAACACCAAAAAGAATATCAGTTTTACATTCGGCAAAAAAGCGGTAGCCATCGACAGCACATAGATCAGCGCCGCGAACAGCGCGATGCGTGTCAGCAACCGCAACGGCGTCATCGTATCAATGCCAGCTTGGCCTTGTTTTCAGCGATCAAATCACCTTTAGAGGCATCACAATAGAGCCGCCCAAGCGCTATATAGACTCCCGACGCGACTACCTCACCGCCGGTCGTGGTCATCTCCCAGACCGGTTCGCCACGCGTTTCCAGCGATGTATCATCGACATAGTGCATTTGGGCATCACCTTGAATGGTCGACACCCGCTCACCAGCTACTGTATACAGGTCAACGACCATGTAGGGAGCACTGCAGTTCTGAAGCGTACTGATGCCGGTCTCCAGCTTAAAGCGGAAAGTCACTTCTGCAACGGACATCTCATTGACGACGGACGGATTTGGGAATGCGAGTAATTGTGACGGTTGCTCCGCGATCGCCGTCGAATCGCCAAAACAGTTGGCGCGATATTCCGGGTCAGGGTTCTCGTCGACCAGATATCGAACCTGATACTTGGCAGGAGCGCCCGATGGCAACCGATAATTGAGAAAGTTGTTTGTGGTCGGCGTGACGATCACCAGATAGGAACAGAATTCCTCTGGATGCATCGTCTGCGAGACAAGTGACACCCCCGTAGGCGACGGTACGGCGAATTGTTCCACCTCGTGAGAGTCTGGGATATTCCGCAACTGATAGATCGTAGATAGGTACCAGGGCGACGCCAGCGAATCGAGCACGATCGAGACGTTGAACGTCGAATCGATGATGGCCCGCGTGTAGCTGCTGCAACCCGTCCTGATCGCGCAGGTGTCCGGGGCGCGCTGAAGATCCGGACAGGCGGCCAACGCCCAGTCCAGTGAAAGTTCTGTTGTCCCTCGAAGGTTGCCGGGTACAGACGTCTCGAATAGCGAATCCGCTATCACCAGATTGCAGACTGTGTCAGGGTCGACAGGCACCGCCGCACTACCGTAGTTCCGGGCAATTAACTGATCCTCTATCCCCAGCCCGCCTTCGAATCTAAAATAGGCCGCTCCCATATGTTCCGGCCTTACGTCCCCTATATTCGATACACCTATTTGAAAATCCGAATTCCTGTTAAGATACCCGTCCGGGATCACCGGATATTCCAGCGCCTCTTCGTACACAAGATTGGCCGGGCCCAATGTGGCGCGGAAACCGGTGAAGTAGTTCCACTGCGCGAATTCAGCGAACGCGCTCGCCAGGTTCTGACTTCCACCGCTGATCGAGTCGATGACATCGTCAACCGCTATCAACATGTGCGGCCCTACTCCGAATTCTCCGCACTTCTTCCAAACCTCTCGGATCACATCGCGGCCGTAGCGCTGAGATAAGAACATGCCAAATATCCCGCATGAGTACGGATGCAGATCTGAGAAGCTTTCAAACTGCTGGATGGATGCAGTCACATCCTCGAAAAAATAGGGCAGATACCCGTAATAATCATTGATGTCGTCGAAAACTTCCTCTTCCATCCAAACCGCCGATAGTTCCATCCAATAACGGCGCGAAAGTGTTTGATCAAAATCTTCCGCCTCAAATGGATCTATTCCGAACTGAATCGCGTGGAAAAATTCATGGGCCATTGTCACTCGTATCGCGTCAAGTGGACGACTCTCATAACCGCTCAACTGGGAGTAGTCATTGTCCAGCTTGATGAACGACGTTGCTTTGTAGTGGCCGGGCGAAACCTGCCATATGCTGTCCGGATAGGCTAACCCATAAAAGTTCGCCGCAAGATTCACCAAGAAAACGTCGTATGCCGCTGAATCCGACTCTGTAGTATAAAATGAATCGCTCGGCGGGATCGGATAACCCAGTTCAGTGATCTCGTGCTCCCAGACTGAGTCAGCAATTAGGGCGGTTGACTCGACGTAATTCGGAACTCCGTCACCATCCGAATCCTCATTCGCGCGATATACGGCGTCGGTGCCGGTTTTGTCATAATGGATCTTGAAGCGGCCCGAAGGCGACACATAACTGTACGGCAAAGCCGGGCGAACATTGAGGGCATCGATACCCAGCGAGATCAGCAGGTCACGGTCCATTCTGCTCCGACTTACGGCGAAATCGGCAGCGGCCGACATTCCGCACTTGTGCGGCATCCCACTGGTCCCTTCGTCCTCAATTGCCAGCGATGTCTGGAGCGACGGACGATCTCCCTGACCATTGACAAACAGGAAATCCTCAATAATGCGTATCTGCTCCTCACGGCTCAGTTCAGCAGCACTTACTACTCCATTCAGAAGAAGAATGCCAATACAAGCGGTGAGAATAAGTCTGGATGCCGATCTCAATGGTGACCTCGACTGTTGCGAAGTTTCTCTCGCATCGCGTCGAGAAACTCGAGTGGTACATGTTGTGAACCGACCTGGCCGTGCCGTCCCTCACGGCCGTGAAAATCTGAGCCACCGCTCCGCAGGAGTCCTTCGCGAGCGGCTATCTTAGTCAGTCTATCTGTATCCGATGGGGTATGGCTTGGGTGTCGTACTTCCAGTCCATCCAGGCCGAGCGACACCAGCATCGGCAAATGCCTCAGCATGTTGTCGATCATGGGATGCGCCAGGACGGTCAATCCCCCCGCCTGGTGGACCATCTCAATCGCCTCGCGTGGTTCAAAGAATGCTTTCGGCACGTACGCCGGTCCGTCCTTCTTGATGTAGCGATCAAACGCTTCCTGATAACTGGAGACAGCTCGCAACCGGTGCAGTGTTTCTGCGATGTGAGGTCGTCCTATGACCGCTCCCCCGGCAGTCTCCTCCACAGCCTCGAACGGGATCTCTATCCCGATCCCTTGCAGCTTTTCTACAATCATCTGGCCGCGAAGATTCCGTTTCTCCTTGAAATGAGCCAGAGCGGCCACAAATTCGTCGTTGGCCGGGTCGAACAGGTAAGCCAACATGTGAACATCGTCTTCCCCCGCCGATACCGACAACTCCACACCGGGTATCAGCTCTGGGTCGCCCGGACCAAGCAACTCCTTTATCACCCAGTAGCCGTTCAGATCGTCATGATCAGTTACGGCAAATGCCACTACGCCCGACTTCCGGACATTCTGTAACAGTGCCTCAGGCGACAACAGCCCGTCGGAGCAGGTCGTATGCATATGCAGGTCGATGAAGGCCATGCGCCTATAACTTGCCTTCCACTACCTTGGCTATCTGGGCCGCCAGTTCATGTCCGCGTTTCCGCAGCGCAGTCATTTCTTCTCGAGTCCTGCTTACAAATCCCTGGTCGGTCAGGTTCTTGAGATTGATACGGACATTGTAAGATGCCCCTTCGACCGCGGCCTGTCCGGCCAATCCGGCGACACCGGCATCACTAATGGAGTTTTCATTCCCCTTCTCAGCGACTGCGAGAGCAAACTCGAGAGCCTGGACTGCCTTTTTCATGACTGTAAGAGGAACGGTTGTAGCGGTGATCGTCGCGTCCTGGATAGCTTTGTCCCGGGCGGTGATTTGCTCATCCGTGCTCTTAGGGAGCTTGAACGCGTCCATAACGGAGTTGAACGCCTCTTTGTCGGTCTCAACCAACTGCTCAAGCTCTTTTCTCAGGACGTCCGCTTTGTCACGCACATCGGTCAATTCAGCTTTGACCGATTCGTACTTCTTTTTTCCGACCGTTAGTCGGCAAACCATTGCCGCCAAACAGGCGGAGAGTGACCCTAGCGAGGCCGACACAGATCCACCACCCGGCGCGGGTGACGAAGATGCTACCTGGTCATAGAAACTCTCGACCGGTTCCGCAGCAGCTTCTCCGCCCACGGCCCCAGCCATTTTCAGTTTCTCTTCAAGTATCTGGTTCTTGGAGAACTTCTCGAGTCTGAGGTAATAATCGGAGACAGCAACCAGCGCGTCATTCGGTACCAAACCAATGACCTCCGATGAGGTCACATTGACACCATATCGAGCCGCCTCTGCCTTGATTGTCTCGAATACTCGGAAAACCGGCGTCTTGGTGTAATTCACCAGATTCATGGAGACCTGCACCTGGCCCCGCTCTTTGATATCAAATCCGAGCGCCTTGACAAATCGATAACCGCCGGTTAGCGACCGCACCGCATCCGCGATCTTGTCGGCTACTTCTTTGTTATTCGTTCCCAGGTAAACATTAAACGCTACCAGCGGAAACCGCACTCCTATCGCGGTTGAACCAGACTTCAAGTTCATTTTCCGCGGGCCGTAATCCGGAATTCGCGTGTCATCGGACTCTATGGAGTCGCGGATCCCCTCGTATTCTCCCATGCGCACGTTGGCAAGATTTCTTCGCTTGGTACTGGTCGCCGCGTCCTCGTAAAGGTAAACCGGTATCTGCAACTCATCCCCAACCCGCTTCGCCAGCTTGTTCGCCAACTCGATCGCGTCTTCGATTGAAACATCAGTAAGTGGAATGAAAGGACAGACATCGCATGCCCCCATACGCGGATGTTCACCGTGGTGAGTCCGCATATCTATCAACTCGGCCGCTTTTGCGTAACCGCGAAACGCCGCTTCGACCACTTGATCCGGGTGGCAGACGAATGTCACCACCGCACGGTTGTGATCGCCATCCATCTCAGAATCAAGCAGGGTAACTCCAGGCACTGACGTGATCGCCTCACAAATCGCCTTGATCACTTCAGGGCGTCGCCCTTCTGAGAAATTGGGGACGCACTCGATCAACTTCGCCATTGTATCGCCTCGTACATATAAGTGCCGCATTGACGGGTCGCCCCGCCAGATGAAGGATTCGATTCACTTGGGCTCGAACCAGCCGCCCCGGACAAATGTCAACGACATTCACGGCTCGAGGTAATGCTTATAATCTGTTGTCCTGCAAGAGATTTCGGCGGTCAACCGTTGCCTGCTACAGCGCGAAAACGGCATACCCGGACGTATCTCCGCTCCGCCAATATTGGCGACAAGCGACGCCAAGTCAATGAGATAAGTCTGTCGACGGATATCTCCCCCGCCTTCGCTTCTCACCCAAAAACCTGTCAGAACTCCCGGATCTCTCCAAGTATGAAGTCCGTCAATTCGGCCGAGATCGAACCTACCAAAACTTTGGATTTCATTAGCACCGGCATTTTGAGCCGGTCATCGGTCAACCAGACAGTCAGTCTCCCCTCGTTCTTGAAAACCCCAACCGCTTGCGTTAAGGGCTCCACCACCACACAATCGAAACTCCCTGCCTCGACCTTGATGGTCTCTTTCCGGAGTACCTTTACTTCCATCTTGTAGCTTTTACCGTCGACAAAACTGTCGACCCAGACTGACTTCCCCACCTCAAGCGGTTGCGTCCTGACATAGTACAGCGCCGACAACGCGTCTTGAACAAATGGGGCTACTGGCAGAGTGTCCTTCTCGTAAAAGACAACATGCTCGGTCTGGTTGAATTCGTACGCCTTGTCCGCACGATAGCTCCCTTCGCGGAGTTTCTTCTGGAAATGCCAACTGAATAATCCATCCGCGTCCAGAATAGATTCGACTTCATCCTCCACACGATAGATGCTTGAAAAGAACGAATTCGACAGAGCGCGGGTCTGTATCTGGTATGCCTGCCGTCCGTTGAAGTCGATCATCTTGACCACTTCCATGCTGGCCGTGCCCGCGTTGATGAACCCATAATTCACATCGAACGTGAATCTCTCTCCAATCCCGAACGCGACATTATCCACGAACCGATCCGTCGTATTCAAGCTATCGGCGTCAGCGGTGGAAGCGTCGGCGATCCCAAATCCACCAGTGAGGAAATAGGTCGCCACGGCCACCATCCCCGCAAAGGAGAGAAGTACCATAAAGCGCGAGACACCGCGGCGGCTGTCAGGCAGGAATCTTCTCATCTATCCGTTTTACAATCTCATCCAGATGTTTGCCCAAATACTCGCCGATCTCAAGAAAAGTCTCGTTGTACCGTTCCAGAGACTGCCCTATCGGATCCTCGACCGGCTCTCCCTTAGACCCGGTATTCGGGAAATTCTTCAGCAGGAATGTCCGCTCCGCCGCCGATGGGGTCATCCGCAGCACCTCTTTGACATGGTCGGGTGTCATCCCGAAGATCAGATCAGCCTCTTCGATCAGGCCACGCGTCAACTGCCGCGACTTATGCTTGGAGAGGTCGCAGGACCAGATCTTGACCGCCTCATTGGCGTACATGGTCGCCGGAAACCCGCTTGCCGCCCCTGTCCCAGCCGAAATAACCCGGACTTTCCCCGGACGGCGCTTCTCCAGCAGCATCCGCATAGCCGCCTCCGCCATGGGTGACCGACAGGTATTCCCGGTACAGACAAACATTATCGTAAATTGATCGCTCATCTCTATAACAGGTCTTTCACACTTTCAAGTATTTGCTCACGGCTGATCGCCCCCTCCCGAAGGATCACCGGTCGCTCCCCAGAGCACTCAACCACTGTCGATGTTATCCCTTTCAGCGGTCCTCCGTCAAGGTAAAGATTCACCGACTTTCCGAAGGCCGATGCTATCTCCTGTACTGTTTCTGCGTCCGCTGTCCCGGAGAGATTGGCCGAGGTCGCGGTCAGCGGAAAATCGGTCAGGGCAAGCAGCTCAGAGATCACCCTGCTGGGCGACCACCGAATTCCTATCCGTTCATTCATAACAACTTGCGGTTCCCAGGTTCCAGCCGCTCTCACCACCAATGTCAAGGGGCCCGGCAGGAATCGTTCCGTCAGTCTTCGTGAGATCTCTGTCATCTCCCCAAAGCGCTCAATCTCGTCACGGTTTCGTGCGAAGATTGCGGTCGGCATAGCCTGAGGCCTCCCCTTGGCGCTGAATAACCGCTCCAATGCCTCGCGGCTGTCACCCCGCGTCAGCAACCCGTACCTCGTTTCGGTCGGTGCAACCACCAAACCTCCCGCAATGAGAACCTTGGATGCTTCCTTGAGTATCTCTCTGTCCGGGGATTCCAACGAAATGGAGTGAATATGAACGTGCGGCATCAATTCGACCGCGCGCTGTCGGCCCTGGCCGAATCCACCGAGGGGTACATCGGCTCGATCTGTCTGATCGTGACAGACCCCACCATTACCCAGGCATTACTATAGCCTGCCCCTTTAGCCTTTTGCTGGTACGACTCTGCTTCCTTGCGCGTCGCGAACTCCCCCACTCGAAGCTTATAGTACGGTACTTCATAGTCGAGAGTCACCGGTTGATCAAAAAGCTCCTGCGCCACCGCCAACGCCCGCCGTGCCTCGGAGTACGTGTCGATCATCCCCAATTGAACCCGAAAGACCTGAGCCGCCAACGTGTCTTTGCCGACCGCGTCTCCGCCCGGGAATATCTTCGCCGGAGGAACCAGTCGCGTCATACCGCGCTGCGCTTCTTTGGTTAACTGACGGCTGACCGGGATAGTATCCTGAGCCAGTCCCAATGCATTGACTGACTCAACCGGTTTCGACGGCTTGGCTTGTTTCTGAACGACCGGCTGTGCCTGACGTTCCTCACCCGCTACCGGCTGTTCATCGATACAGCCGGTCAACATGACCACCGCTACCACGCCACAAAGCAGTCTACAGATACTTCTTCCAATCATCCCGCTTACTCAGTAACGCCAGCAGATCCTTCACCTGGCTCGCTTTCGTTTTGTGAGCGACCAGGGTGATATTCTCGGAGCGAACTACCACCAGATCGGAGAGTCCAATACAAGCGATTATCCCATCTGCGTCGTTATAGACCGTCGTTTCGAAAGTCTCCAGTGCGATCGCCTCGCCTATCAGTACGTTATTCTCCGAGTCGCGATCCTTATACCGTTCGAGCGAGTTCCAGCTCCCTACGTCATCCCAGATGATATCCCCCTTCATCACCAGCACATTGCTTGCTTTTTCAAGAACCGCGTAGTCGATCGAGATCGAGGGGGCACTGTCATACAGATGCTTGCGCGCGGCAGCCTCGCCCGAAGTCCCAATGGTCTTGCCATATTCCATCAGTTGACGGTGCGCGTCTGGAAGACACTGCGCGATCGCGTTCAGGATCGCTTTGGCCGACCAAATGAACATCCCGCTGTTCCACAAATATTGCCGGCTGAAGTAATACTCCTGCGCCACTGCCGCTTTCGGCTTCTCCGCAAACTGGGAAACGGCAAAAACTGTGGTTTCGCCTTCTTTCGAATACGCGTCCCCCAACTTGATGTATCCGTATGCCGTCTCTGGCCGAGTCGGCGTGATCCCTATTGTGATCAAACGTTCTTCACGTGCCGCCAGTGTCGCGCCGTCCTTCAGTATCTGGACCAGCTTTTCCGGAGGACGGATCAGGTGATCCGCTGACAACACTACCATCACCGCGTCCGGATCCTCGTGCAGCAGATGGATTGCCGCGAACCCTATCGCCAGGCAGGTATTCCGTCCAAATGGCTCGGTCAACACGTTCGCCTTTGTCACCCCCGGCAGCGACGACATGATATGTTCGGTCATCGATTCTCCGGCCACGATCCGAATATTCTGGAACGGGATGAGCGGAGTCACGCGATGGATCGTTTCCTCCAGCATCGACTTGTCGGAAGTCAGCTTGAGAAACTGCTTGGGACGTTTGGCTCGGGACAACGGCCAGAACCGTTCACCCTTTCCACCTGCCATAATTACGCCATGGATCACGTCGGACCTTTCCTTAAGAACTGCCTAATTAACTGATAATAATGGAGTTGAGCGGCCCAGTCAAGTGTTGAGCCAGACCGCTTATCTATTGACGGGCTGCCAGTTAGCTACTTATGCCAGCTCCGGCGCGTTGAGTATCCCCAGCAACATCGAATTCAGTTTCCCTTCCCACGAATCCGAGCGCGAACCGATCGCCACCGGTAACTTCCCACCCACCACTACGCCCCCCATCTGACAGCGACCATATAGCGCCATCGCTTTGTAGATTCCATTCGCTGTCTCAAGATTCGGCGCCACCATTCCGTCCGCCTGACCAGCCACAGGCGAGTTCTTCACACCCTTTGAATGCGCCGCGAACATGTCTACCGCTACATCAAACGACAACGGTCCATCGACCATCGCTCCTTTTATCTGCCCGCGCTCCCACATCTTGGCGATGACCGCCGCTTCCATCGTCACCTGCATCTGCGGATAAATGACTTCGACCGCCGCCAGAAGCGCGATTCGCGGATTCTGTATCCCGATGGAGTTTGACACTTTCGTCAGATTGTCTATTAAGGCAAGCTTGGTTTTCAGATCCGGCGCAACATTGACCGCGCCGTCCGTCACCATGAGGAGTTTCTTATATCGTTCCGGGCGCAACACCGCGACATGCGAGATCGTCTTGTCCTTCTGCACGAATCCGTTCTCAGGCAGGAACAGACATTTGAAAAGATCCCCGGTCATCATTCTCCCTTTAACTATCAGGTTGACTTGACCGCTGTTCATCAGTTCACATGTCTTCGCCACAGCTTCGACCGGATCAAGCGCGCCGATGAACTCGCCATCCGGGAAATCGATATTGTCCTCCCGGCAGACCTCCTCGAACAACTTTTCATCGCCGACCAGCACCGGATCGATCAACTTCTCGGCGGCCATTTTGGCGAATGCTCTGAGTATATCCGGCTCGCTCGGCGTCACCAATGCCGCACGAATTTTGGACTTGGCCGCGCGTTCGCGAGCGCGGGCGAATATCTGTTCGTAAGAATGAACCTCCGGTACTGTGACTTCGGGAAGCATCGTCAACTCCTCCCGCCAAAGATGTTGTTCTGCTTGTAATAGTCCGCGATGACACAGGCCAGCGCCAGCGATGCTTTTTTGTTTTTCACCGTATCGGTTCGTGAAACCAACGACACCGGCACCTTGGCGCCGACAATCACTCCCGCGAATACCGCTTCGGCGAACTGTATGAGAGATTTGGCGACGATATTCCCTTCTTCGATAGAATCTACCAGATAGATATCCGCGTCGCCGGCCACCGCTCCACCAACATGCTGATACTCGACTGCCCGCTGTGAAGTCGCCATATCCAGCGACAACGGCCCCTGCACGATCACATCCTGAAGATTCTCCAGCGCCATCGGGAGAACCGCGTCGATATCTGACAGCGTATGCGGAACTTTCTCCGACAACCTGTCCGATGCCGCCGAGAGCGCGACCTTAACCGGCGACAATCCCAGTGCCCGCCCTACCAACACCGCGTTCTCCAGTATCTGATACTTCTGTTCAACATCCGGCTTCACCACCATCCCTCCATCAGTGAAGTTGAGCAGTTTGTGGTAGCCCGGGATATCCAGCACGGCGCAGTGCGAAAGCGTGTTTTTGCCCCGAAGTCCGTATTGCTTGTCAAGCACCACTTTCAGAACCGATGAGGTCGGCATGAACCCCTTCATGATCGCGTCGGCTTTCCCCTCCGATGCCAGCTTGACCGCTTTGTGCGCCGCCTGATTGACATTCTTCTCGTCGACTACTTCGAGTCTATCGATAGGTATTTTGTGCTCTGACGCCATTTGTTCGATCATCGCTTTGTCGCCGACCAGGATGCCGGAGAGAAACCCCTCGGCCTCAGATTGCGACATTGCGTCGATAACATCGACATCCTGCGCGGCGGCTACCGCCACACGGGCTTTGCGCCCCGCTTTGGCGATCTCAATCGCCCGCGCTATCAGCGCATCGGATGAATGGATTGGTTCAGTGGACATTGATTCTGCCCCTATCTCGACAGCGACAAATGGGTCGCTAGTACACCTTCAACTTCTCCTGCCCCGTCAAAAACCGCACTCCCGCCGCCGCCAACGCCTCCATCTCAAACTCCCCCGGTACCGCGATGATCTTGCCTAAAAATGACACGTGCTTCGATATCTCGTCGATCAGCCGCTCCGAGTGCGCCATGCCGCCGGTTAATACGATCGCCTCGAATTTCCCACACAACACTGTCGCCACCGAGCCGATCTCTTTGGCGATCTGGTATGCCATCGCGTTGAAATGAAGCAGCGCCTTCTGGTCTCCCGCTTCGATCATCTTCTCTGTCTCTATCAAGTCAGCAACCCCGATATATGCCACGAGGCCCGACTTCTTCGAAAGCTTGTCTATCATCTCCTGCTCGGTAAACTTACCGGAATAGCAGAGCTTGACCAATCCGCCGATCGGGAGCGCGCCGGAGCGATCCGGCGAAAACGGCCCCATCCCCAGTAGAGCGTCATTGACATCGATGATCTTCCCGCCCTGTAGCGCCGCGACAGACACGCCGCCCCCCATGTGACAGGCGACGTAGTTGACCTCTTCCAACTTCTTCCCGACTTTGGCCGCTTCGCGACGGCAAACCTCTTTGATATTCAGCGCGTGAGCGCGGCACTTGCGCGGAATCTCCGGCACGCCCGAAATCCTGGCTATTTCAGTGAAGTTATCCGTTGTGATTGGATCCGCTATCAGCGATGGCACACTGTATTTGATTGCCAAAGCCCGCGCGATGATAGCTCCCAGATTCGAGGCATGATTCGAATACTTCATCGTCTTGAGGTCATCGATCATCTGATCGGAGATCTCATACGATCCCCCTTCCAGCGGTTTCACCGGCGCTCCGCGCCCAACCACCGCCTTCAGGTCAGCCGACCTAATGTTCAGCCCCGCGATCCAGTGGTTGATCTCCGCCATCCGAAGGTCATACTGTTCGGCGACATTGGCAAACTTTGCCAACTCCTTTGGGTCATGCCGCACATTATCCTCGGCGATTTTCTTGTCACTGTCGAACAGTGCCGCCTTGGTAGAGGTCGAGCCCGGATTGATGATCAGCATCAACATCGACATCTCTCTATCCCTCACACTGCGGTTTTGCTCAGCCGGATATCGCGCCCGCGCGCAAATGCCTTCAGATTTATATCCACGAGTTTTGGTTTTACTCGCGACTTGATCGTGTCGGTCCAGAGTTCAATTGAAAGCGGCATATAGTTGGACAGCACGCCCAACAGGATAGTATTGACCAACCGTGGATTCCCCAACTCCGCCGCGATCTTATCCGCTTCGACCCCGATCGTTTTGCGCACGATCTTCTGCATCTCCGCAATTGCGTCTTCCGGATAATGATACTGCTTCGACCCGGTCACGATCGCCGGAATAAGCGCCGTACGCGAGACGATCGCTGTTCCATCCTTCTTCAACCAGTTGATCGCGCGGAACCCTTCCGCCTGCTCAAACGCCATCAGCACATCGGCCGATCCCTCCTGGATGGTCGGCGAATAAACCACCGGTCCAATTCGCACGTGCGATGAAACCACACCGCCACGTTGCGACATGCCGTGTATCTCCGATTTCTTGACATCAAATCCGGCGTTCATCGCCGCTTCGGACAAAATCTCCGAGGCCAGCAACACTCCCTGCCCCCCCACGCCCACTATCAATATGTTCATTGTCTCTTGCATTGATCTGACCTCACGCTTTCACGAACTGACTCTTCAGGATTATCGCTTCCGGCGGACAGACTTGCGTACAGAGCGTACACCCGGTGCAGAGCGTTTCATCGATGATCGCTTTCGGATGTCCATGCTTATTCGTCTCATGCGATGCCGCGATCGCCGGGCAGGATATCCGGAAGCAGGCGCCGCACGCCGTACAGAGTTCGGAATCCACCACGTACGGCTCTTCCATGATCCGCACCGGCATCAGCACGCACGGCCGTGTCGTGATTATCACCGAAGGCCCGGGAGTCTCCATCTCCGTCTTGATGGAATTCAACACTCCATCGTAATCGTACGGATCAAGCTCCCGCACATTCTTCACGCCAAGCGCCTTCACCAACTCCACCAGGTTCAGGCTCGGCGACTCGACTCCCATCAACGTCTTCCCCGTCGCCGGATGTTGCTGGCCGCCGGTCATTGCTGTGGCGCGATTATCGAGAATGATCACTGTCACATTGCTCTGATTCCAGACGGCATCGAGGAGGCCCGTGATCCCTGAGTGTAGAAAGGTCGAATCGCCGATCACCGCGACCGTCCCCTTCTCCGACCCTTTCACCTTTTCCATGCCAATCGCGTTGCCTATCGAGGCACCCATGCAGATACACGTATCCAGCGCGTTCAACGGTTCCATCACCCCGAGTGTGTAGCATCCAATATCACCGGTTACCGCCACACCGAGTTTCTTCAGCGCCATGAACGCGCCACGGTGGGGGCATCCCGGACAGAGCACCGGCGGACGCGGGAACATGTTCCCCGCCGAGTAGACCGGCTCAGTCACTTCTTTTATAATGCCAGCTTCTTTGAATCCATGCGCCACCCTAATGGGGGACAGTTCACCGAGCGCTCCGAAATACTTTTTCCCTTCGACATTCAGGAACCCCGCCGCTTTGATCATCTCCTCCCAGAACGGCTCCAACTCTTCGACGATGAAAACGCGGTCATGACTCTTGATAAACTCCTCAATCTTTTTCATTGGAAGCGGGAATCCCATCCCCAATTTCAGGTAGTCGAGATCCGGCGCTACTTCCTTGGTATATTGATAAGCAACGCCGCCGGTAATGACGCCGATCTTCGAGCCATTCTTCTCGACCACATTGAACGGTGTCTCCTCGGCGAAATGCCGAAGTTTCTCCAGCCGCTCAGTCACCACGACGTGCCGCTTGCGCGCGTTCGACGGAATCATCACGTACTTCGATGGATCCTTGACGAACTTCCTGTTCGGCCCCGCGACAACATCATTTAACTCAACTATCCCTTTCGCGTGCGAAATGCGGGTCGTCATGTGCAGCATCACCGGCGTATCAAACATCTCCGACATCTCATACGCTGTCACCAGCATATCTTTGGCCTCGGCGCTGCTCGACGGATTCAGCATTGGAACCGCCGCGAACTTGGCAAATGTCCGGTTATCCTGTTCGTTCTGCGAGGAGTGCATCTCCGGGTCATCACACGACACGATAACAAATCCGCCATTGACACCCGTGTACGCGAAAGTCATGAACGGATCGGCCGCGACGTTGAGCCCTACGTGCTTCATCGTGCAAAGCGCGCGGCCACCGCCTATCGATGCACCGATCGCCACCTCAAACGCCACTTTCTCGTTGGGCGACCATTGCGAATAGACCTGCGGAAACCTATCTGCCAGGGTCTCAAGTATTTCAGTAGATGGGGTCCCGGGGTACGATGCAGCCAACGCCACGCCGGCTTCATAAGCTCCGCGGGCGACTGCTTCATTTCCGGATAATAGTTCTCTCATATACTCTATCTCGTTACAAAGCTGTGAATTCTTTCACAAAAAGTACAAAACGTAGCTGGAACTGGCAAGGATGATTTTGGTGATAGTTTACTTATTGGTAGACGATGTCGAACGATTGCACACAGAGTGACTTCTCCAAAAACAAAGGCTCTCGACACAGAGTCGAGAGCCTTTCAGAGTAACAGAATCAGGCAGGGACGCTTACAGCTTAGCCGCGACCGCCTGCGCGACCTCCAGCGACGTATTCTTCCCGCCCATATCGTACGTCCGCACTTTCCCCTCTTTGATGACTGAGGCGATCGCGTTCTCGAGTTGGACCCCCTTCTCCTTCTCGCCCAACCAGTCAAACATCAGCTTAACCGTCAACAGCATGGCGATCGGATTCACTTTGTAGAGGCCGGCATACTTCGGCGCTGAGCCATGGGTCGGCTCGAACACCGCGTAATTGTCGCCGATATTCCCCGATGCCGCGAAACCCAGCCCACCAACCAACTGCGCGCAGAGGTCGGAGATGATATCGCCGAACATGTTCGAGGTTACGATCACCGAGTAATCGAACGGATTCTTCAGCAGCCACATGCACATGGCATCGATATTCGCTTCTTTCAATTCGATCCCCGGATAACCTTTCGCAACTTCTCTGGCTGTGCGAACCATCAGGCCCGATGTCTCGCGAATTACGTTCGGCTTCTCGACGATCGTCACATGCGGTCGCCCTTCCTTTTTGGCGAACTCAAACGCATCGACGATAATATTGCGGCAGCCATTCTTCGTATTGATACGCAGCGAGACCGCTATCTCATTCCCCGGCGTTTTGTCAAAGCGGGCCATCTTCTTGTTATGTTTCTTGACCGCCTCTCGAACTTCGTCCGGCAGCGGGAAAAACTCCACTCCGACATACATATCTTCCGTATTCTCACGGAAGACCACGATATCGATCCCTTCCTTGAAATTCAGCGGATTTCCCGGATAGGCTTTGCAGGGACGAAGGTTCGTGCGCAGATTGAATTCCTGGCGCATCCGCACGATCGGTGACGAATAGACCAGATTCTTACCCTGGAGCGATGGGATCAGCGCCTGCTCCGCCTCTTCCTTTGGCAGCGAGGTTATTGCGCCGAACAGCGCGCAATCGGTATTGCGCAATAGCTCGATCGTCCGATCCGGAAGTGGGTTCGCTTCTTTCGCCCAGAACTCCCACCCGATATCCCCATGTATGTACTCGGCGTCGAAATGCATCTTGTCGAGCACGATCTTGGCAGCATCCATCACATCATTGCCCACTCCATCTCCCGGCAGCCAGGCAATTTTGTACTTAGACATAGTCTCTCCTGATCACAATTCTATGGTGAAATTAAAAAGGTGTGTCGTTCCCAGATCATTGGAGTACGGTACGAACGCGTACTCAATTGTCAAATTGCGGTGCGTAAACGACGCTCCGGCCGTTAACCCCTTGCTGTCATAATTGGTCATATACCCGGCGCGTACCGCCAGTGCCTCTTGAAGTCTTGTCTCGGCACCCAAATGCGCGTGCATCTCGTCATCCAATACAACGATATCCAGCGCCCCAAGATACTTCTGATACTGGTAGGATGTCCCCACGCGATAAGTGGTCGGCAATGAGATATCCCTCGACCCGACCACACCGGTTTTCTCAAGGTAGAAATCTCCGCCGAGATTGGTCGCGGAAGCGCCGATCCTCCAGATCGGGCTCACTTGATACAGTAGTCCAACATCGATATTGGCTGCGGATCCCCTCCAGGCCTCAATCTTCTCGATAAACCACCCGGCGCCGAATCCGGCCGAAAACTTGTCGCTGAATTTATACCCGAGTCCAACTTTGAAAGAGATATCATTGGCATCCGCCAGTGCCTGCGGTTCCGCGGTGGGAAACTGCCTGATCTCTAGGTCACCGAGCGACGCGTAACGTATTCCGCCATGAACCCAGAAATTCCCTTTCAGGGGTGACGCAAAATACCCTGTCTCGAGGCGAACATTCTCCCAGTACTCGATATGGCCAAAACTGACGCGGAATTTGTCAGATCCGGTCGCGTTCGCCGGATTGTACGCCGGCGCGAACGGATCGTCGCTGATCGCGGCAAACGCGGCACCCATCCCGGACGGACGTGCCCCTGGCTCGATCTTCATCATCGCCAGACCATCCACCACCGTCGCCTGCGACACCCCACCGCTAACGGTAAGGATCAAAACTAGTATGGCCAGACGTTTCATCACAACTTCCTCAGAAAAGAAGGTCAAAGGAGAAAATATGCTCCGAACCTTCATCAACCCGGTCGGTGGAGAAGGCGTAATCTATCGCCAGCGTGTTATCCCCTATCTTAAACAGATACCCCAGTCCGCCCGATGCCCGACTTGAACCATAACCGGCCCGCAGCGCGAACATCTTTGTCACATTGTACTCCGCTCCAACGTGCGGGACTATATCCTGCTCCAGATTCTTCGTGATATCCGCGGCGAACAACAGCTTTTTCTGAAAGAATCGCGCCGAGGCTCCAAGACCGATATCCGGAGGGACATCGTCATCCTGTGAGTATGCGTAGACATCGCCACCCAATTCGGTTGGGAGTTTCTCTGTATCCCAGCGATACTTCATGCCCAACTGACGAATAGCCAGCCCGACCTGAATATCCTGCACCTTCATCAGGTCGCGTTTCTCTCTATCGATCATTCGGTCAACATGCAACATGACGCCGACGTCAAATCCGATCGAGTACGCGGCCATCTCCGCGAAATTGGAATGCAGGTAATTGAGTTTCACTCCCGCCGACAGGTAGTTCTCGAATCTTTTGGCAAAGATGATAGAGAACTGGTGGTTCTGCTGCTCTATCTCCGTACCGATCAGGTCGCCATCACGGTCACGGGTAGCGACAGAACCGGACCCCGAATACAGCCAGCTTCCGCCCAGCACCGATTGTCCTTTGACCGGGAATAGCGCCGTCGCGTAACCCAACTTTCGGTCGAGCTGCAGGAAACGATACGATGTCGCAAACAGCGGCCGGGAGAGATTGGACAACCCCGCCGGATTGAAGAGTATCCCCGCGCCATCATTAGAAATTCCAATATACGCCCCGCCCATCGCTGTCGGACGGGCGCCTACCGGCACCTGAAAGAACGCGCCGGCATACCCGCCGTTGCCATCCTGGGCCATCAGACCGCAGGATGCCAGAAGCACGAAACAGATGATCAGTATTCTTGACTTCATTGCCATGCGCTCCTTACGGTACCACCGCCAATTTGCCCCAGGTAGACTCACCATTCGCGAACGTCAGCTTGAAATAATACATGCCGACCGCAACAACATCTCCACGATCGTTTCGACCATTCCAATACGGGCGTTGATCCCCACTCGGCCCCGGCGGGTAGGTTCCCGCTTCGTAGCTCACCGCATTGATAGGAGTCGCGACCAAATTCATGGCGAAGTCGTAGATCTCAAGCGTAATGTTGCCCGTGGTCGGTACGTCAAAATGGAATCTGACAGGGTCATCCCGGTTCGGACTGAATGGAACAGGGAAGGCGTACGCCTCTTCCGAAGGATCGGTGCGAATAAAGAGCCGCTGATCGGTCAGATCATCCACGTCTATGCGCACCGTGCCGTCATCGGTGCCTATCCAGAGATTGTCGCCGGACACTCGCGCGGCGTAGGCCGGTGTGCCTGGAAGGATCAGATCCTTGCCCTCCGCGTTGCGGAACGCCAGCGTATCAAACTGCTTGTTGCTGTACGGTGGAGTGTCGAAATTCCAACCAACGATCAATCCGTCGTCGGTCGCCATCAAGAGCGTATCGCCCAACGCTTCCATATTCCAGGCAAAGTTCCTGAGATACACCACATCCCAGCGATACTTGTAGCCGAGCAACGTGCCCAGCGTATCGCGCACCTCGACGACGCCACCGATAGAGACACCATTTCCACCTGAGGTCGTCGGACGGCACGACGCGATGATCTGCGCGCTATCCGGCGTAATGTACCGAATCGCCAGCGCCGGGATGAAATTACCAATAAGCCCGGCGGTGATGCTTCCGTCGTCGACATTGATCGTTGAATTCACGGTGTACGATATCACCAGGTCCGGCTTCACGGGATTGAAATTCGCCCCGTAGATACGGTAGGTGGAACCGCGATTCAACGAAATTGCCGCGCCTCTGACACCGCCGAAAAGAAGAGTATCTCCCTTGGCGGTCACCGAGAACACTGTATCCGCACTCAGCAAAACTGTAGTATCGACCGCGTCGGCAATGATGGCGTTCTCGACATAATCAGGGTCAATTCCCATTGATACGAACTGCACACCATTGGGGCCGACAAAGTAGACGTTCTTCACATTGTCCTTCGGGACATTCACCGGTGCGACATCGTAGGTCGTCCCATTTGCCCGGTAGTATTTCCAACTCCCGGCCCTGTCAAATGAGACTGATACTGTTTGCCTTCCGCCACCGCCAGCAGGACGATTGATCGTCCAAATAGCGAACGAATCATTGATCAGTGATATGGAATCAGTAAAAGCCTGAATACGAATCTGGTGTACTCCGCGCGACGATGAATCCGTCGGTGGGATGTAATGGCGCATCGAGTCTATTGCTCCCACGCCGTCCATGAACAGCATGGTCAGCCCAGAATCCGTCCCGACAAAAAGTGTATCGCCCAGTGCCTCGACTGAATGTGTTATATTCAGTACATTGCCAAGACCGGTCGCCGCTGAATCCAGGTAGAGTCGCGCCCAGGTCGTCCCGGTATCTTCGGTGACCCATAGCCCCCCTTGATCGGCGGCCATATAGAGGCGGTCATTCATCGAAGCAAAATCACGGACAACCCGGTTTGCTCCGATTACCGAATCAAGACTGACCTGTGAGTAGGTGTCCCCCAGATCCGTTGATACCCACAGCCCTTGCGAGACATTGGAAGCCGAATCACTGAATCCG
>CAZCZL010000003.1:0-264119 GCA_964503315.1 uncultured Ignavibacteriales bacterium
ACGACCCAGCCTCCGACCATGACACCTGGGATCTGATCAACCGGAATATCATGGCAGTGGAATCAGGTCTGTATTACTGGTCAGTCGAACCTGACAGTGGCCCGGTGCAGATAGGGAAGTTGGTGATAATACGGTAAGTTCCTTCATGCCTCTTCCCAGCGAAAGCTGGGATCCAAACTCGAACGTGGATTCCAGCCCCGGTTCAAGCCCGGGGCATGCTTTCGCTGGAATGAGGCGGTGGATGAATTGTTGGGATGAGATAGTGGTTCTTCCTACACCCCCGCCCGTATTACAACACTCACTACTCCCGATTCCACCCCCATTAATAGAGGAGAGAAGTGAGGTCAAATGCCTACCTCATTCGCCAAACGGAAATCGATCACTTCTCCCAAAACATCAAACCGATTCCACACAACAACATGATGATTCCAGTCTGGTATCCCCCTCCCGACTAGCACCAGTCACTATTGCTGTCCCACCCAAATGAGAAATGTCATACAAGAAAAAGGCGGCCTAAGCCGCCTCAATTCGCTCTACCGTTTTCGGTAACTCTTCATCCACAAATCTGTCGTTCCGTTTGATGATCCGCGCCGGTGTCCCCGCCACCGTCGTATTCGATGGTACATCGCGCATCACCACAAAACTGTTCGCCCCGATTTTGACATCATTCCCGACATGGATCGGCCCAAGCAGAATCGCTCCGGTCCCGATAGTCACATTGTTGCCAAGCGTCGGGTGACGTTTCCCTACATGTTTCCCCGTCCCGCCAAGCGTGACATTGTGGTACAGCACACAATTGTTGCCGATGATGGTCGTCTCACCGATCACCACTCCCATCCCGTGGTCGACAAAGAATCCTTTGCCGATCGTCGCCCCCGGGTGTATCTCCAGCCCGGTCAGAAACCGTACCAGTTGCGACAACAACCGCGGGATGAACGGCAGATGCAGCTTGTAGAGCAGATGGATAAACCGATGCGCCGTGATCGCGTGAAACCCGGGGTAGAGGAGGAACTCGATATTCTTCGCCGCCGGATCATTGCGGAAGATCGCCCGTATATCTTCGACTATTGCTATCATAGGTAATCCCTATATCGGCTAAATGGCCGGCGGATTTGACTCCTCAAACAGCTTGGTGGAGAGATACCGCTCACCGGTATCGCAGACAAATGTTACCACCGTTCTCCCCGGCCCAAGTCGCTTGGCTATCTGAAGGGCCGCCCAGACAATCGCTCCTGATGATGTTCCGGCCAGGATCCCTTCTTTGCGGGCAAGGTCTCTGGCGGTGGCGAAGGCATCATCGGTCGGCACCTGGACTACCTCATCGACCACGTTTTTGTCGTAGTTGTCCGGAATGAATCCCGCGCCGATCCCCTGAATCGGGTGCGGCGTGTGTGTCCCGCCGGACAGCACGGGTGAAGCCTGCGGTTCAACCGCAATGATCCTTGCGCCATATTTCTTCTTGAGCACCGCGCCAGCTCCGGAGACAGTCCCGCCGGTGCCGACACCCGCGACGAAAGCATCGAGATGGATATCGCCGAGATCCGCGATGATCTCGGGGCCGGTGGTGGCGGCATGGATAGCGGGGTTGGCTTTGTTGTTAAACTGCATCGGCATGAAGGCATTGCCGAGCGCGAGAATCTCCTCGGCTTTTTTGATCGAGCCTTTGATCCCTTCAGCGGCTGGAGTCAGGACAAGTTCGGCGCCAAAATGACGCATCACAGCACGACGCTCGATAGACATCGAGTCGGGCATAGTGATAACGCACTTATATCCTTTGGCGGCGGCAACCATGGCGAGCGCAATGCCGGTGTTGCCGGAGGTTGGCTCAACGATGGTCATGCCGGGCTTGAGGGAGCCATCGCGCTCCGCGGCTTCGATCATGGAGATGCCGATGCGGTCTTTCACCGAACCGCCGGGGTTTTGAACTTCCATTTTGGCGTAGACAGTGGCTGATCCGGGATATGGAATGCGGTTGAGGCGAACAAGGTCGGTTCGTCCGATCGCACCAATAATACTGTCGTGTCTCATAAATCCTCCGTTTGGCTGTAAGATACACTACAACCAAGGTCCTGTATGCAATGTTCCTGAGATTATGCAGGATAACAGGGCCGACTGAAATGTCAGCCCATATATCGGATTAATCGCGCAGTCAATCAGTGTCCCCTCAGGGACAGTTCGGAAAGGTGCCGGAGCCAGAAACCAGGTAGGAGATAAGCATCGAAAGGTCAGTCAGGTCAATGCTTCCAAGGGCGTTGATGTTCGCTTCGTCCGGACAGTGGAGTGTCGGGCGAGGTGTCATGGTCAGATAAGAAATCATCAGAGAGAGGTCTGAGAGATCTATCGAACCAGCCATGTTCACATTACCGGTGGTCCCTACACAGCAGGGGCCAGCATTACACGCGGAGGGGACGCCATCGGGGACGATTTTGTAAATGGTACCGCCATAGTGAACGACGTAAAGTTCGCCATTCCAATCTTCGCCAAATGAACTGATCTGGATGGAGCCGAGTCCAAGTTCGGTGCTGCGATCCTGGAAGTTGGTGACAGTGGAGCCATCGTAATTGAGGCTCCAGATGGTTCCCTGACAGTAGTCGCCGTAGAAGTATGTGCCGGTCAGGTCGGGGATGGCGCATCCGCGATAGACATATCCGCCTGTGACGGAACATCCTTCGGAGTGTGAGTATTCGGTGAAGGGGTCGGTCAGGCCAATGAGTGATTCGCATCCGGTGGATGGGTTGTAGCAATGGTCGCCTTCCTTGAGGCGCCAGCCATAATTGAGGCCGCCGGAAGAGGACGCGGGCTCAAAGTTGACTTCCTCCCAGTTTCCCTGGCCGACATCACCCAAGTACATATCGCCGGTCGCACGGTCAAAACTAAAGCGCCAGGGGTTGCGGACACCGAGCGCCCAGATCTCATCCTGCCAACCGGGTTGACCCAAGAATGGGTTTGAGGCAGGAATGGTGTAATCGAGGGGAGCGGTATTGACATCGATTCGAAGGATTTTGCCGAGCAGTGTCGTGCTGTCCTGCGCGCGATTGCCGGGGTCGCCACCAGAGCCGCCATCGCCGAGACCGAAATAGAGGTAGCCATCGGGACCAAAAGCCATCATGCCGCCATTATGATTGGAGAACGGCTGAGAGACGATGAGGAGAGTGTCCTGAGTGGATACCAGTCCGGAGTCCTGGCTGGTGGCGGAGCGCTGGAAGCGCGAGACGACTGTAGCGCCATCGGTTGAGCGAGTATAGTTGATGTAGAAATATCGGTTGGTGGCATAGTCGGGGTGGAAGGCGAGGCCAAGAAGTCCCTGTTCACCGCCGGTCCGTCGGACCAGCGTACTGCAGTTCATGAATGGAGTGGGCTGCAATACGCCGTTTTTGATAATGCGAATCAACCCCGCGCGCTCAATGACAAACAGTCGCGTAGTGTCGCCGGGGGCATAGGTGAGAAAAAGTGGCTGCGTGAGGCCGGAGACGACCGGCGTGGCGGTCAACGGCGTGGCGGCCCGGATAGTCGATGGGCCAGATGCGAGGCAAATCAGCGCCAGGGCACAGGTTATGCGAGTGGTGATGCGCGCGACGTAAGTCATCATCTCTCCCGGTTGAGGGTCTGTCGTAGTAGACTAATTGGGTCTATGTATTATACACGGGAATCGGAGAATTGCCAAGATGAAATGCTTTAGGTAGCAGTCAAAAAATGGTCAACTATCGATGAGCTGAAAACTCTGGATGCGGTCGAGGCGGAATGTTCGTTCGGCCTGAGCGGTCTGGCAATAAGCGATGATGTAATAGAGCGACCGTTTGGCCTGGATCTGTTTTGGGTGGATGATCCGCTTCTGCGGAAGGCCGTTCTCGGTGGCGTAGAGGATCTCAATAGCCAGTTTCTGTTCAATGGCGAGAGATATATCGGTGAATTCAGCCGGGAGTTCAATTTCTTTTGCGCGCCACTCCTGAAGAGAGTGTTTGGTGAACGCGTGGTAGGTCTCGATTGGCTCGGGAAGATCGAGCAGGCGGAGAGCCGCGGCCTCAACGAGCGAGCGAACATGCAGGGCATCGGAAAGCGCGCGGTGTTCCTGATTCTGAGCGATCTTGAAGACAGATATCAACGAAAGCAGAGAGTATGATGGCGCGCCGGGGAAGAGCCGGTGAAAGATATCGACAGTGTCGAGCACTTGATTCTCGGGAATGGGGAGCCGCGCGCGGTCAAGCTCCATTCCAATGAAACAGATGTCAAACGGAGCATTGTGGGCGATGAGAATCGAATCGGCAATGAAATCGAGGAATCCAGGAAGGATATCTTCCGCTGTCGGCGCAGTGGCTACCATTGCATTGCTGATGTGGTGGACAGCGATAGCATCTTCAGGAATCTCTCGCTCCGGATTGATGAGTTGCTGGAATGTGCTCGATGGTTCTTCGCCCAGCCGGAACCGAACAGCCCCTATTTCAACCAGGCGATTGGAGAGGGCCCAGAGGCCAGTAGTCTCGGTGTCGAATGCGACCAGCGCGCGGTCGCCAAAGAGCAGGCAGTGTAATTCCGGCAGAGTCATTGGTTTAGTATACCGGCCCGGGGAGAGTTGACAAACACTTTTTGAGACGTATCTTGGGGGCGGAGGTTATGATATGAGCTTTCAACAGACGCCTCTTCGCCTTCCCGCCGCCCATACCAAAGCGGTGCTCTCGTATGCTTCCTACTACAATGCCTTGGCCGGTTCGGGCCTCCAGGACGAATAGTCCCTGTTCCTCACGCGCGATAGCGCGCGCTGTTTCCGAGACCAATCAACATTTCAATATGGAGTAGCCAATGGCTGCGAAAGAAGTTGTCATCAGTGGTGCAGACCTGACGATCGATCAGGTGCACGAAGTCAGTCGCAATCGCGCGATCGTTAAGATCGCGCCGGAAGCGGTCAAGGCGATCGAGGCCAGCCGCAAGGTGATCGAGAAGAAAGTTGCCGCCGGTCTGGCGGTCTATGGAGTGACCACCGGGATCGGTGAGTTTGCCCGTATCCAGATATCCCCTGAGCAGGGGATGGAGTTGCAGAAGCGAATCGTTTATTCGCACGCCGCGGCGGTCGGGAAGATCATTCCGGAAGAGGATGTGCGCGCGGCGATGCTGCTTCGCGTGAATTGTCTATCCAAGGGGTTCTCCGGGGTTCGACCCTTGATTGTCGAGACCTTGATCGCCATGCTCAATAAAGGGGTTCATCCGGTGGTCTATCAGAAGGGGTCACTGGGGACATCGGGCGACCTTTCGCCGCTCTCTATGATCGCCGAAGTGGTCATGGGCGAGGGACGCGCATTTTATAACGGCAAGATGATGCCGGGTGGCGAGGCGATGAAAGCGGCGGGAATTCCGCCGGTGGTGCTCAGTTTCAAAGAAGGATTGGGGATCATCAACGGAACGCAGGCATTTACCGGTGTCGGGGCGCTGGCGATCTATGACGCGATCAAAGTCGCCAAAAACGCGATCATCGCGGCGGCGATGACGGTCGATGTTGTGTCGTCATCGGTAGCCTGTTTCGATGACCGTGTGCACAAGATCAGGAACCACCGCGGTCAACGTGTGGTAGCTGAGAACGTACGCCGGATCATCGCCGGTTCCGAGACGATTCCCGGCAACAAAGGGAAAGTGCAGGACGCGTATTCGCTGCGCTGTGTGCCGCAGATCATGGGGCCATCGCTCGACGCGCTTGCCTATTGCACACGGGAACATCTGGATGAGATCAATGGTGTGAGTGATAACCCGCTCTTCTTCGCGGCCGAGGATGAATATCTGGCGGCGGGGAATTTCCATGGCCAGCCAGTGGCGATGGCGCAGGATTTTCTGGCGATCGCGATCGCCGAGTTTGCGGACCTGGCGGAGCGCCATACGAACCGGATGATGAACCCGGTGCTTTCCGGTCTGCCGGATTTTCTCGTCGAAGGGAAAGGACTCAACTCCGGTCTGATGGTGGCGCAGTATTCACAGGCCGCGCTTATTTCTGAGAACAAGATGCTGGCTCATCCGGCGGTAGTGGATAACGTGTCCGTGTCGGCGGATCAGGAAGACCATGTCTGCATGGGCTCAGTTACCGCGATGAAATTGACCGAGTGCATTCGTAATACCGAGATATGCCTAGCGATCCAGTTGATGTCCGCGGCGCAGGCGCTCGATTTCCGTCGTCCGCTCAAGGGCGGTAAGGGGACCGAGGCGGCGTACAAGGTGATACGCGCCAAGCTGACCAAACTGGTGGATGACCGCCCGTTATATCCTGATATCGAGATCGTGACCGAGATGGTGCGCGATGGGTCGATAATCGCGGCGGTCGAGGCGGCGACCGGTGAAGTGAAGCTTTAGGTCTTTCTGAGATATTGAAGATGGGCGCTTACGAAGGCGCCCATTCTATTTCTGGGGGGTTGAGAGCTGGTCGGCCAATTGCATGTAGATTTGCATGCGACGCTGGAGGCGGGCGAAGCCGACCAGATCGTGCTGGCGATAGTCGACCGCGTAGTTGGTCAGCGAGTAGAGATCGCTGGTCCGATAGAACGACGGGGGGAGACCAACCCAAGAGGTGTAGTAGCGGTCACCTTCGATGTAGCCCATCTTGTTAAGAATGTTGATCGAGACAAAGCCGGGGTCATCGGGAGAAAGTCTTAGCAGGTCGCGCCCCCAACTGGCGTGAGTATAACCCCCGCCGAGAATGCCCATCACTGTCGGGATGATGTCGACCTGTCCGCCAACGACGGAGATTCTCTTGCCTCCCGTCCCGAGGAGCGCGGGTGAATAGATGAGGCATGGCACGCGGAACTGAAGCGGATGTGGTGTGGGCGCGGCGGGGACCAGCTTGTTGTGATCGCTCACAAAGATGAAGATAGTCGAATCGAAGACCGGAAGAGTTCTCATGGAATCTATAAATCTTCCCAGCGCCCAGTCGGCATAACGGTGAGCGTTGCGGACTCGGGATTCTTCGGAGTTATCCGGATAGACCTGAACCGATGAATCCGGCAGGTCGAACGGCTCGTGATTGGAAAGAGTCAGGTGAGTTATCTGGAACGGTCTGGGGAGACTGTCCGCCACGCGGACCAATCGGTCGAACGTGATATGGTCGGGGATTCCCCATTTGGCGAAGATATGTTCGCGCCCGATTTCATTCTCCCCCATGAAGTGCTGCACTCCATGGGTCTTGAAGAACCCTTCCATATTGTCAAAGACCAAATCACCGCCATAGGTGAAGAGGGTAGTGTACTCACGCGCCTGAAGAATCTCGGGGAGCGTAATGAAGGGGTGGGCGGCCTGATATCGATCAAGGATAGACCTTCCCGGAAGCGAAGGGAAACTGCACAAGGTTCCGGCCAGACCGTAGTTGGTGCGGGAACCAGTGGCGTAAAACTGGTCGAAGAGAATACCGTGCGCTGCAAGGCTGTCGAAGCGTGGGGTGAGATTCAGGTCCGAGCCGAGTGCGCCGGTATAGCGGCCGGTCCAGCTCTCCATTAGTACCAGCACGATATTTGGACGGAAGCCGAACTTTTCGGGCGCGGTGACTTCACGCACAAGTGATTCGTCTGGCTCCAGCCACCGTTCATTTGGCATAGCGAGCATGGTTTGGACAGTGTCGAGCGCATTCTCTGTCGGGACAAAGGGAAAACGGAAGCGTTCGGGCGTATAGACCAGGCGGGGGTCGTGGCCTTCTTCCTTGAAAGCTTTGCCAAACGTGTAGATACCGTTCAGACCGAGTTGATTGACAAACTCGTTGTCGCTGACGTAGGCAACACCCCAGTCGATCGGTGAGAGGCCGGTCCGTCCGCGAATACCGAGAAAAGCCAGCGCAAAGGCGAGCAGGAACCAGGCTATCTGCGACGGCCACGAAATCTGTTCAGGTAGTGATTCTGTCTTCTTCAGTAGGAAGCGGAAGAACAGAAAACAGCCGACCGTCAACGCTAACCAGGCGGCTATGGACGGCCAGAAGAGCGGGTCAGTGACGGTCACATGCCAGGTAGTTTTGCCGCCCGTAGCGACATACTGCAGTGCCTGAAAATTGAGGTGCGAGTCAAAATGGGAGAAGTACCTGATGTCGGCGAGCAGACCGAAAACCATCAGGGAATAAACGGTGGTCAGAAATATGTGTAGAGATCGCCGAACGATGGCTTTTCGCACGTCGAGCCAGGGAAGGATCACAAGCGGAAGAAGCAGCGCAAGGAGGACGACGACAGTGTCAAAGCGGAGGCCGACGAGGAAGACCTGGGAGAGTTCCCCGATCGACGGGTGATTAGCGCGCTCGTTGAGAATGAGAAGCATGGCCACGCGATAGGCCAAGAAGATCACCAACCCAAAGAGGTAAGAGGTTCCCAGGAGGACCAGCCAGCGCGGTGGGTGGAGATATCTACGCAACGAAGCCGTCATCTGCATGAGAGGAGATAACGGCTCCGGAGTTTGAACGCAAGTAGAAGAATGTCAGCGCACGTCTTCAAGCACGACGGCAGTTCCGTACGCCAGCAATTCAGCCGTGCCGGCCATGATCATGGAGGTTTGGAAGCGGACCATGATGATGCCGTTGGCCCCCATCGATTCGGCATCGGCGACCATTCTATCGAGCGCCTGTTCGCGCGATTCGGCCAACAACTTGGTATAATTGTTAACCTCCCCTCCGACCAGATTCTTCAGGAAGGCGAGAATATCCTGTCCGACATGTCGAGCGCGGACGGTATTACCTTTGGCGAGGCCGATCACTTTAACGACACGTTTCCCCGGGATCTCGTTAGTGGTCACAACTATCACTTAATTACCTCCCGGTAGCGGTCGTTTTTGTAGGCGAAGATGCGTTCGCGAATGACTGAGATGGTCAGGACGATCAGGCCGAACAGAAGTCCGGTCACACCGATCTTGACGATCCAGGAGATACGAGAGTCGGCATACAGCGTGGAGAGCATCTGGATCACGCCGTAACAGGCGAGGATCGCGGCACTGGCGGAAAAGAGAATCCAGCCGAGGCCGCGTTCGGTTTTGCGATAGAGGGATGACCAATAGGTCTCCCAGACTGCATCAGGTAAGTCAGCGTACTTCACAGAGTCGGTCACCCTCTTCAGTTTGGTGAATTGCTCCAGCTCATCCCGCAATTCGGGATTGCGCTGGAGTTCCTGTTCGAATTCCGCGCGTTCCGCCTCGGACAGTTCGTCATCGAGGTAGCCCGTCAGAAGTTTGTGCCACCGTTCATCCATCGGTCTGCCTCATCAAGTTGGCCAGTTTTTTTCTGGCGTAGTAGAGGCGGGACATGACTGTTCCGCGGGGTATCCCAAGAGTTGAGGCGATCTCATCGTAGGACATCCCGCGAAAATGCTGCAGCGTGATGATCTCCCGATCGTCGAAATCGAGTTGCATCAACGCCGCGCGAAGTCGCTGGAGTGTTTCCGCCTCGATGACCTGGTCCTCAGGTGAGGATTCTTCGGAGACCAGATACTCCGTGTCCTCGATCGGCTGCGATCGTTTAGCGGCAATCTGCCGACGTTTCAGCCAGGTCTTGCTCAAGTTGGCGATGATCGCATGGAACCAGGGAAGGAAGGGCTGCTTCTGGTCGTACGTATCTGCTGAGCGGTAGACCCGGAGGAACGCCTCCTGAGAAATATCATAGGCATCCTCGCGGTTACCGACCATGCCGAGCGCAGTCCGGAAGGCCATCTTTTTATGTTTCTCGACCAACGCGGCGAGCGCTTTTTTGTCTCCGGATCTGATACTCATAACCAATGTGGTGTCGTTATCAACACGTTCCATGCTTGTTTACTCCGAATACTCGCGGTTCGCGAAGTTATTCAATCGCTGCTACGAGTTTTTGGGTGCTGGAGTTTAGTTAATCGGTGGAAATCGGCAATGCAAGTTTAAATATATGGCGGGAAAGGAGATAGCGATGACTCTCAAAGCGCTGGTTTTTGGCGGGCTGCTGTGGGCGGCTACACATAATGCCATTGGAGCGGTTCAGGAACCACTCGTGGCGACGTACTCGATTGTTGCGTGGGACAGCGTGACTGGTGAGTTTGGCGCGGCGGTGCAGTCGCATTATTTTAGAGTGGCGGATGTCATCTGGGCGGAGCCGGGAGTTGGTGCGGTGGCGACTCAGTCATTTGTCGACTTCTCATATGGACCACTCGGTCTGGCGATGATGCGAAACGGCAAGCCGGCACCGAAAGCGCTTGAGGGATTGCTGGCGAGTGATTCCACCAATCAGGCGAGGCAAGTGGCGATGATCGATCGGTATGGTCGAGTCGCGGCGTACACGGGGCCGAGTTGTATCGACGCGGCAGGGCATCGCATCGGGATTGGGTACTCCTGCCAAGCGAACCTGATGCTCAAAAACACAGTGTGGGACGCAATGGCAAAAGCGTTCGAGGAGACAAGCGGTCCTTTAGCCGAGCGGATGATGGCGGCGCTGGAAGCGGCGCAAGGTGAGGGAGGAGATATTCGGGGGATGCAGTCGGCGGCGATTCTGGTCGTAACTGGAAAACCGACCGGTCAAGTGTGGAAGGACAGGGTCATTGATCTGCGCGTGGATGACAGCCCACAGCCGCTGAAAGAACTGAGGCGGCTGCTCGACTTGAACAAGGCGTATCGGTTCGTCGACAAGGGGGATGAGTTGGTGACCGAGGGGAAGATCGATGAGGCTGAGATCGCTTATGCGGAGGCCGCGAAGCTTGCTCCGGGAAACAACGAGATCCTTTTCTGGGAGGCAATGACCCTGGTGCAGAACGGGCGGGTCGAAAAGGCGCTCCCGATTCTTAAATCAGTTTTCAAGGCGGAGCCGATATGGAAAGAACTGGTGCCGCGGTTGGTCAAGCCAGGGCTATTGCAGGATGATCCGAAATTGATAGAACTTATCCTGAAACAGTGAACTCGCAAAAAGAAAGCGTGCGCATCAGATGAAGCGCACGCTTGACTCGCATTGGATTCTAATCCTGTCTATTTGAACACTATGGGGAGGTTGAGCGTGTCTTTCCCTCGCTCGACAATTACCGTCGTACTGTCACCTTTGCTGAATTTGGTCAGGGCGTTCATATAAGCTGACATGTCATCGATGACCAGCGTGCCGAGGCGGATGATGACATCGCCTTTAAGGATTCCTGCGCGTTCGGCAGGACGGTCAGGAGAGACACCATCGACTTTCACCCCCTTCACCTGCGCAATGTAATCTGGCATGATACCGAGAGTCACTTTGAAGGCGGCGCGCTGTCGCCCTTCGTCGGGATCTTTGGTCTTTTGGAAAGTGAGCGGCGTGGTCAGCGAATCAAAATGCCAGGTGATGTCGGAGACGAGTGAGACAACCTTGAAGATCCCTTCCTGGTCGATCTTGTCCGGCGTGTCACTTGGTTTGTGATAGTCGACATGGGCTCCGGTAAAGAAATGCAGGACCGGGATGCTGTTATTGTAGAAGGCGGTATGGTCGGACGGGCCGGTCCCCGGCTCACGGAACGCCATTTTGAGGCTGTCGCGCTTAAGGTCTTTGAAATAGTTGGCAAACTCGGTGCAAGTGCCGGTGCCAAAGACCGCCAGGCCGTTCTCCTGTTCCTTCAAACGACCGATCATATCCATATTGAGCATCATGCGAGTTTTGGCCAGGTCCACAGTCGCATTACGGGCGTAGTACGAGGAGCCAAGGATTCCCGCTTCTTCGCCGGAATATGCGGAGAAAAGGATGGAGTAGTGCAACTGGTCTTTGTGTGACGCGAAATAGTTCGCCAATTCGAGGAGACCCGCGGTACCGGACGCATTGTCATCGGCACCGTAGTGTATCTTCTTTTCCTTTTCAGTATACCGTGACGCTTCAGTTCCCCAACCAAGATGGTCAAAATGCGCGCCGATGACAACAGTCGTGTCGCTCGCGGCCGGGAGATAGCCGAGAACATTGTAGCCGGTATCTTTGATCGGGGTCAGTTCAACCTCGCCGGTGATGCCGGTGAGCTTAGGTTCATCGAGCGGCTGGCCGAGGCGCTGGAGCGCCGCGTGGCGGATATGAACGATCGGGATCTCTTTGGGGGTAATGTGGGTCATCCCCATTGAGCGGAGAGAGTCATCTTCACCAGAGGGGGTGATAAAGAAGACGGCCGCGGCTTTGCGGTTGATGGCAGTCAGGATCTTGTCGGTAAGACTGCTGTACTTGCTGAAATCTACGTGCGGATTAACGGAATCCGGAGGGGCAAACCGCTTGATGAGGACGGCTTTCCCTTCGACATTCAAGCCTGCATAGTCGTTGTACACGCTGTCTTCGGTGACGATACCAAAGCCGACCGGAACGATCTCGTCGAACGAGAACGGCTTGCTGGCTGAGTTGGAGACCGGTGTCCATTCTTCGGTTATTCTGAGTTGAGCTTTGTTGACCAACAAGCTGTTCTTTGGTCCCTGGCTGATGCGCTTGACGAATTCAAACGGCTGGAGGTAACCATCGGTCCCTTTTGGCTCAAGGCCGGCCGCCTTGAATTGCGCGGCGATATATTGGGCGGCTTTCCATTCCCCCGGTTCGCCGACCTCGCGTCCTTCGAGGGAGTCGGAAGCCAAGATCTCAATATGTGCTTGGATCGACTGCGGGGTGATTCTGTAGGATTCAGTACCTGCAGCCAGAACGAACGAGGCCAGCAGCGGAGCGAGAAACCATAGGCGGTTAGCCTTCATTGACATACATCTCCTTATACACGCCAAACATAGTTCGCCGAATATAGGCGCGAAGGGACGGTTTGTCAGCCGGTTTTTGGTCTCGAGAGGTCCAAAATAGATTGCTTTCGGTGGTCCCATGCCTATATTGGGGGCCGAGTTAACTGGAAGGAATGGTCTCTGATGTCTGATAAATTCTGTCCTCAGTGTGGCGCGAAAGTGGTGGGTGGAGCGAAGTTTTGCTCCGAGTGTGGAACGCCGGTTGGCGCTGGTATCTCCAAACCGGGTGGCAAGAAAGAGGCTCCCAAAAGCAGTATGCGCGATCTGCTGATCGTAGTAGGTGTTTTGGCGATCGTAGCGGTCGGTTACTTCCTCATTGCCGAGAAGCCGGAACCGCCGCAACGTCCTCAACAGCAGCAGCAAACGCAGCAGCAGTCGCAAGGGATGCAGAATATCGATCCGCACGCGGATGAGAATCTCTCCATGGCGATGTTGGACTCACTCCCCAAGGATTATCAGTCATTGATCCAGATGGCGTATCACTATCATGATCTGGGGAGCCAATCGCGGAATACACAGCAGTTTGCTATCGCTGCCGAGATCTACAAGCGCGCGTTGGCGATCGATTCATCGGACCCCAATGTACGCGTCGACTATGGCGCGGTATTGCATGGAATGGGCCTTCCGCAGCGGTCGGTGGAAGAGTTCGGCAAGGTGCTGAAGACCAACCCTCGCCATGGGATTGCCAATTTTAACATGGGGATAGTGCATCACGATATCGGGAATGCCGACTCGGCCAAGTTCTATTTCAAGCGGTATCTTGAGTATGAGCCGAATGGTCCGGCGGCACAGTCAGCACAGGCGTTTCTCCAGGAACTCGGCGGCTGATCATAGCTTGCTAAGCTCTCGATTTTAGCGTTGAATCGGGAAAGGGATTGTCATTTCTTTCCCGTATGACTCCGCACATCATCCAGAACAAGTTCATCGGTCCGGTAGTGGATCTGGTATTCCCAGTGCTATGCCTGGGGTGCGGCAGTCAGACTGATTCGCCGGTCTCAGTATGTGATCGATGTCTGTCGGGGATCGACCGATATACTGAACCATTCTGCCTCACCTGCAAACGTCAATTGTTTGACCGACCAGACTGCCCGGACTGCGGTCGGGATTCTTGGCTACTTTATCCATTCGGCAACTATATAGACCCACTCAAAGAGATAATCATCTCATTCAAGTTCCGGTCGCTAACCGGGGCATGTGATTTCGCGGTAGATGCCCTGTGTGAGCAGTTCGCGGAACGGATATTCGCGCTTGAGCCGACCTATCTCGTGCCGATACCGCTTCATCCGATGCGGCGGATGACGCGCGGATACAATCAGGCGGAGCTATTGGCGGACCGGATCGGGGAGAGGCTGCAATTGCCGGTGGCGGATGATTTTATTGTGAGGAAGAAACATCGGCGAGAGCAGGCGCGATTGTCGGAACATGACAGGCCGGCCAACGTGAGAAGCGTATTCGAAGCGATGGCCGATGCTGACCCCGGAGAGCGACTTATACTGGTAGATGATGTTGTTACGTCAGGCGCGACCGTCACGGAAGCCCGTCGCGTACTGATGGAAGCTGGGTTTGAGGTTCCCGGGTGCATTTCGATAGCGCATGGACAGTGATCCGCCATGTATGAAATAGCGATCAATGATTTTCTGCAATATCTCCGACTTGAACGCGGAGTATCTGCGAATACGTTGATGGCGTACCGTCGCGATCTGATAGGATTTGGCAAGGAGACCAAGACCACCGATCCCAAGGCGGTGACCTCGGCTTCGATAACCGGATATTTCAGCAAACTGAACGCGAAAGGGTCGCGCCCGGCGACGCTGGCGCGAAAGATATCATCGCTCAAGCAGTTCTTTGATTATCTCCGCGAACGGAATATGGTCAGCGAGAATCCGGCGCAGGTTTACAGCGCGCCAAAGATCGCGCGGTATCATCCGGATTATCTGTCGCCGCGGGAAATAGAGAGTATTATCAACGCAATCGATGTTTCAACGGAGTCGGGGAAACGCGATCGGGCGATAATCGAACTTCTGTACGGCTGTGGGCTGAGGTTATCTGAACTGCAGGGCCTGCATATCGAAGATGTCGAGTTCGAGGCGGGGTTTGTTCGGGTAATGGGGAAAGGGAGTAAGCAGAGGCTGGTGCCGCTTGGGGATTACGCTAAAGAGGCGGTTTTGGTGTATTTGGCGGCGTCAGAAGCCGGCAAGGGGGTCAGCAGGCCAAGGACCATCATTCTGAGCCGGTACGGGAAACCGGTCTCCCGGGTGGGGTTATGGAAGATCATCAAACTGATGGTCAAAAAGGCCGGGATAGTCAAACAAGTGACCCCTCATACTTTCCGCCATTCCTTTGCGACACATCTGATTGAGGGGGGCGCGGACCTTCGGGTAGTGCAAGAAATGCTGGGACATGCCGATATATCTACGACAGAGATATACACCAGGCTGGACCGTGACTACATCATCGCCGAACATAGAAAATATCACCCTCGAGAACTGGCTGGTTCCCGAACCACAAGAGCCAAAAAGTAGGCAGGTCTATCATTTTGCCGTCCGGCAGACCGGCCTGAGTCTGGATTTTCATCTTCAACAGTTCTTCAAGGGGAGTCAGGTTTCGTTTCACTACTTCACGCATTTTGATACGCTGACAGAGATCTCCCGGCATTTTCAATTGGCCGCGATATTCATTGGAGGGAAAGGGGACTTCTTCGAGGAAGTCCAATTGGTTCACTCGATCAAGCAGAATGTCTTTTTGTCGATCGTGCCGGTAATCCTCTTCCATCCTGACCCTGAAGTGAGCTCAGTGGTGGCGGCATTTGAAAATGGCGCGGAGGAGTTCATTCACGGCGAATGGATAGACCGCCTGGTTGAGGTACGGATACGTCGCGTGATCGAGCGGAGCCGTCGAGATATCGCGGTGAATCCATCGACGCAACTTCCGGGGACAGCGATAATCGAGCGGGAGATTCGGCATCATCTGGATATGCGGACAACCTTCGCGCTTTGCTACGCCGATCTGGACAATTTCAAAGCCTACAACGATTACTACGGATACCACAACGGTGACAAGGTGGTCAAACTGACGGCGAAGATTCTTCGCGACGTGGTGTTTGATATCTGCCGCGAGGGGTTTGTCGGACATATCGCGGGAGATGATTTTGTGTTCATCATCCCGAATGACCTGGTGGATACGGCCTGTCAGTGGATAATACGGACATTTGATTCGGTAATACCGTATCGGTATGAGGAGGTCGACCGGGAGCGCGGGTCAATCACCACTCTGAACCGTCGGGGCCAGAAGGAAGATTATCCGCTGTTAACGATCTCGATCGCGGTGATCGTCAACACGCACGGACAGTTTCAGCATCTGGGGGAACTTTCCAAAATGCTCGCCGACCTGAAGAAGGCGACAAAGCAGCGGCCGGGGTCAAATTATCTCGTTGAGCGACGGCAGAAGTACTGAACACCAAGCAGCAGATCATGCAGACAAGAAAACGGAGTCGCTGGGGAGCGGCTCCGTTTCATTTTTGAACCGTGTTAGGTCAGTCTAAGAAGGCTTTTCTTTCTTTCCACCTATGGTCATCCGGTAGAGGAAGACCGCCAGCCCGGCATAGAGGATGATTGACAAGATCGGGCCGAAGCTTGTGGTCAAGGATGTCCCTTGATCGGCATGGGCATTAAAGTATTCGCCGTACCATGACCATCCGCCAACAAGGAAAGCAAGCAGAACTCCGATCAGCGAATCACCCGCGACCAAGCCGGAGGCGAAAAGCGTTCCACGCATCGTTTTGGCTTCGACCTCTTCCGGTTTGCTCCGCTTGTTTACAATCCACGCGACCAATCCACCAACCATTATGGGAGTGGAGAGTGACGGCGGGAGGTAAAGGCCGATCGCGAACGGCAGGGCGCCATGGCCAAGAAGTTCGACGCAAATCGCGATCATGCCACCGACAATGATCGGGAGCCAGGGGAGATTCTGGTTCATGATACCAGAAACGACCGTCGCCATGACGTTGGCCTGCGGGGCCATCATCGGAGCGCGACCAGCGACCTCTCCTTCGACAAAACCAAAAGTCTCGCGCAGGAAGAACAGCATTGCACCAATGACAAGAGCAGGGGCGGCCATACCGATGAGCGTGGTGAGCTGCATCCGGATAGGCGTACCACCGAGCAGGAAGCCGGTCTTGAGATCCTGTGAGATATCGCCCGACATACAAACGGCGATACAGACGATGGTACCAACCATCATCGCGGCGACCATGCCGTTGATACCGGTGTGGCCTAGCCAGACCAACAGAAGACTTGTAATAAGGAGAGTCGCGATGGTCATACCCGAGACAGGGTTGGAGGATGAGCCGACCAGACCGACAATTCGCGCGGCGACCACCACAAAGAAGAATCCGAAAATGACTGCCGCGATAATACCGACCGCGGGGAGTCCAGTGTTAGGAATCAACGCGATGCCCGCGATGACGGCGAGAATGCCGAGGAGCACCCACTGCATGGGGAGGTCGTAATTGACGCGGTCTTTACTGGCCTCACCCTTCTTGCCGGTGAGGGAGCGGAAGCCTTCTCTGAATGACGTCACGATTATGGGCATCGATTTGCTTAACGAAATGAAACCGCCCATGGTCACCGCGCCGACACCAATATATTTGATGTAGAAATTGCGGAGTTCTCCCGCGCTCATGTCACCGAGGGGAGTGGTTCCCGGAGGGACAATCAGTGAACTAGAGTGTGAACCTATAAACGAAAGGAGCGGGCCGATACCCATATAGCCGAGGACCGCGCCTGAGAGCATCATAGCGGCAATGCGCGGGCCGATGATATAGCCGACGGCGGCGAGAGCCGGGGTGGCCTCGATGCCAAGCTGTCCACCTTTGAGAATGCCGCCGAAATAATGGTTAACTGTTTCGGACCAGGTTTTGATACCAGACATCAGGATCTTGTACGCCGCGCCTATTCCGATACCAAGGAAGACCAACTTGGCGCGACTTCCGCCCTGGTCACCGGCGACGATGATCTCGGCGCACGCGGTGCCTTCGGGGTAGGCAAGTTTGCCATGTTCAGTCTCGACCAGATAGCGACGCAGAGGGATCATGAGCAGGACGCCGAGCGTTCCACCCAACAGCGCAAGGAGAATAATCTGCCACTGGGCGATCTGGAAAGTGTAGCCTTGCGCTTTCAACTGAGCGCTAGCCGACCAGATGAAGAATGCCGGCACGGTGAAGATCACGCCCGCGGCCAGTGATTCGCCGGCCGAACCCATCCCCTGGACAATGTTATTTTCCAGAACAGTCGCACGCTTGCGGAACATGCGAAGGATGGCCATCGAGACTACCGCCGCGGGAATTGAGGCGGAGACAGTCATACCGACTTTGAGGCCGAGATAAGCGTTGGCGAGGCCGAAAACGAGAGCCAGGATAATACCGAGGATAATGGCTCGCCCGGTAACCTCGGCGGGGGATTCCGATGCCGGCACAAAAGGAGAGTGCTTTGCTGGTGCCGCGTCAGCCTTTTTCGCTGTTTGCATTAAACCTCCAACGGAAGCTCACAACCTGTCCATTCGGGTGCAAGATTACCGGAAAGGGTTTACAAGTCAAGCATTTAGTCCTGTCAGGCCGCGTGTGACAGGAGAGGAGAAGTTTATTCCCAGTTATCAGGGACCTGACAAAGCGATGTTCGCAGTTCCTGCGCCACCTGACAGAACCCAAACATGAGAATAACCGAATATTATGTTTTCTCGTGGAGCGCGGTGCGTATAATCAGCGGCGGATGTACGATGGCCGGCTCGGGTCGTCTCTGTCCAACGGAACTTGCGTGTGACAGTGACGGTTAGGTCATAAAACATCTTGACATAACGGACGGCGGTGCGTTATGTTGGAGACAGAGGGACGACAGGTATTTGCTCATCAGTTTTTGCTCGCTTTCACGATTGCATTTCCTACAACCGCCAAATTTGTAACATCGCCGATTCATATTGCGAATAGAAAACGGCTGCGTGGCGCATCGGATTGTGCCCTGTCACGACAGCCAGATCGTGAACCATAGCTAAACCCTTAGGTGGTGAGCCTTGATGAAACGCACATGGACAGTAACAGTTATCGTCGCTCTTCTCGCATTCCCGCTGGTCGCGTATTCTGCCGGTGAACGGCTGAATATCGGAAAGGCGGAGATCGGGGAGGGGAATACGGTGACCGTCCCTCTTGAGGTGACCAATCAGGATGATCTGGTCGGGATCGATATCGCCCTCAAGTATTCGGAAGGTGTGACGCTCAAAGAGGTTCGATTCGAGAATGCTCGTATCGACTACTTTGATCTGAAAGCCACAATGCTTGATGCCGAGAAGCGCGAGATCGTGATCATGGCGGTCCCTCAGACTTCGATGACGAAAAAGCCGGCGCTGATGGCCGGAACGGGCCCGGTGGCATACCTGGTCTTTGAGCGGAACGATGCCTCGGTCAAGGAGATCGAGTTTGAGCCGTTCGTCATGGAAGATCCACATCACTCGAATTTCTTCGTGTACGGTAATATCGCTACCGGACAATACGAACAGTGGCGTGAGGATCCGGTGATCGAAGGGACGCGAGTCTCATTGAGCGCCGCGAGCGGCAGTATGCCGAATACATTCGCGCTGCGACAGAACTATCCGAACCCGTTCAACCCGTCGACCGAGATCTCCTTCGATCTGCCGAAAGCTTCGGCGGTCGAGCTGCGCATTTATAATGTGATCGGGCAGGAGGTCCGGACTTTGGCGAATAGCGCCATGGAAGCCGGCCAGCACCAGATCGTGTGGGACGGCCGCGACGAGGGTGGATCCTCGGTTGCCAGCGGAGTTTACTTCTATCGGTTGACGGCGGGAAGTTACACCGATACCAAGAAGATGATGCTTCTGAAATGATCGTACGGCTTGCCGCGCGATGAGCAGTTCGCGTAAAATAAAGTGTTTAGCCCGTTCGGACGGTCACTCTGGACGGGCTTTTCGTTGGCCTGAAGTCGCATGATTTAACGAAGTATCAGGTCGTGTTCGCATCTCCTGCGCTCCACAGGTGCAATTCGGACGAGTGTCGCACGGCTAACCTATAGCGAGACAAGGCGATAGATGTTTGGCGCGAGGCTGGCACACGAGTTGATTATACATAGGCCAAGCAGACCGACCGTCATCGGAAAGCAGCCATACAGTTTTTCGATGCCTGGCCTTTTCGGTTCTGAACAGTCTTTCTTGGCGGTTATGCTGTTTAGACCTGCATCGGTTTGTTGAGTGAGGAAAGAAGGTCCTGACGCGAGTCGGGACCTTGTTTTTTTGAGAATCGGGGAATCGTCCAACGCAAGTCGCATCCCTAACTGACGCACAGTCTTGAGGAGAGCCAGCCGGCAAAGCGCTTGACTCTGTTCCGCCAAAGTTCTACCATGAGCGGATTCAGAAAGGTATATGGCGCTGAACCGTGTTAGGCTGGCTTAAGAATTTCGCGTACGAATTTCAGGGGCTCTTTTTCTTCTCCCTCAGAATGCTCAAGGGGATGTTTGGGCGGCCTTTCTATGTTATGGAGACCCTGGAGCAGATGTACCTGTTGGGGGTAGGCTCGCTCTACCTGGTGGCTCTGACCGGGATGTTCGCAGGGCAGGGATTTGCCCTTGCCTTTGCCAATGAGCTGGCGGATTTTGGCGCCAAGAACTACCTCGGCCGCATCATGTCTATCTCAATCATTCGCGAACTTGGCCCTACTCTGGCGGGGTTGATCATCGCGGCGCGGGTATCATCAGGGATCACCGCCGAGATCGGCGCCATGAAATCATCCAATCAAATTGACGCTATGGTGGCGTTCGGGATCGATCCGATCAAAAAGATAGCGGTGCCGCGGCTTGTCGCGCTGATGATCATGGTGCCGGCGCTAACTATCGTCACGGATGTAGTGGCCATTGTCGGGGCGTGGATCATTGCCGTTTACCTGGCGCATATTTCATCGACTCTGTATTGGGCAAACATCTTTGAGCGGCTGGTGTTCGGGAATCTGTTTCTCGGGATCGCCAAGCCGATCATTTTTTCGTTCGTGATCGCATTTATTGCCTGCTATAAGGGATTTACGTCGGAAGGCGGCACCAAGGGAGTCGGCAAGGCGACCACCGATTCAGTAGTACTGAGTTCGATAACGATCCTGCTGGTCAATTTCTTCATCACCAAAGTGATCTATCCCTACCTCAAGGGGTACTTATGATCGAGTTGAATAACGTCAGCTTTTCATATGGCGAGAAACCGATCCTGAAGAATGTAACCTTCAAGATCGAGCAATCGGAATCGGTGGTGATCATGGGGCCGTCAGGGTCGGGGAAATCGACGATTCTTCGCCTGATACTCGGGTTGAATTGTCCGCAGAAAGGGTCACTGCTGATCGACGGCGAGAATATCTGCGTGATGTCTGAGGCGCAGAAGCGGGAGATCCGCAAGGGGATCGGCATGGTGTTTCAGGACGGGGCGCTTTTTGATTCACTGACGGTTGGTGAGAACGTTGGCTACTATCTACTTGAGCATACGAAGATGCCGTGGGAAGAGATAGAAGTCAAGGTACGCGAGATGCTCGGGTTTGTCGGGCTGGACGCGGACGAAATCATCGATAAGTTACCGGAGCAGTTATCGGGCGGGATGCAGCGGCGAGTGGCGATCGGGCGGGCGTTGCTGTCGACGGACCCGAAGGTGATGTTGTACGATGAACCGACCACCGGATTGGATCCGCAATCGAGTGAAACGGTGCTGGAATTGATAAACAAATTGACCGGTCAGCGGAAGATATCAACGATCGTGGTGACGCATGAGATAGCTGACGCGTTCGCGGTCGCGAACCGGTTTATGTTGATATGGGGGGGAGAACTGGTGTTTGACGGGAATGTTGACGCACTGCGGACATCATCGGATGAACGCGTGCGCAGTTTTCTTGAGCCATTCAGGGCTTCATTCGCGGGAGTGATGGAACGGAAATTCGTCTGATGAAGCGATATCAGACCAACGGAATAGGGTAGGAGTATGAAAAGATCGATACGCGTGCCATTTGCCAATCTCAAGGTCGGCTTACTGCTGACTTTCGCGCTCGCCATGGCGTTGTGGGCCTCGTTTTCCGGCGGCGGCACATCGATCTTCCAGGGGAAAGAGGAGTATAAAACCTACTTCAGGAATGTGGCCGGACTGCTCAAGGGATCGCCGGTCTGGATGGCGGGAGTGGAAGTGGGGAATGTCAAGTCAATCAAGTTCGTGAATCTTGACTCTTTACGCCAGATAGAGGTTAGTTTCAGGATCAATGGTGACGTTCAGTATATGTTGACCGAGGGGACCCAGGTGCAGTTGGGGACGATCGGTTTCCTCGGTGACAAATATATCGAAGTTGTTCCAGGGACGCCAGGCGGGCCCATGATCCCTGCCGGATCGGTGATCATGCCGCGGGATGTGGGGGAAGCATCTGCGATGTTCAAAGAAGGGCAGGAAGCGATTCAGGATGTTCGTTCGTTGACAGGCGGGCTGGATACGTTGATGAAGCGGATGAATCGCGGCGAAGGGACACTTGGCAAGCTGGCGGTAGATTCGGCGTTGTATTTGAATGTGACCAAATTGATGTCGAGCTTGACCCTGTTGGCGAGTGATTTACAGAAGAACCAGGAACGAATTGTCGGTTCGCTTGAGCGGACATCGACTTCGGTGTCGGAATTGGCTGACAAGGTCAATCAAGGGGAGGGGACGCTCTCGAAGTTAGTATCTGATCCCGCCCTGTACAATAATCTCGCGGCAACCACCGCCCAGTTGGATACCATCACCATGAAATTGAACCAGGCGAAGGGGTCGCTGGGATTGATGGTGAATGACACGGCGATGTATGTCCAGATGGTCGACCTGCTGGCTCGGGTCAATACGCTGGTGACGGATATCCAGAACGATCCCCGCAAGTATTTCAAGTTCTCGGTGTTCTGAGCGGGAAAAGTGACTTGTATCTTTGGTCGGGTGCTCTATATTGGACCTGATAGATACATGTTAGGACTCACCTGCAGCACCGGGAGGCAGCATGATCAACGGCGGCCTGGCCACGATATTTGTTTCAGATCTCAGTCGCGCGGTCACATTCTATACTGAGACATTGGGAATGAAGTTGGTTTTCCGTTCAGGGGATTTTTGGGCGGAGGTTTCGGCCGGCCCGGGATTGACAATAGGACTGCATCCAAAGTCAGACTCGGCCGCTGCTCCAGGAACCAATGGCGCAACGGTCGTTGGGCTGGAAGTTGAAGGAGAGATTGGGCAGGTGGTCGCGAAGCTTAAGTCTCATGGTGTGCGACTCAAAGGGGAGATCGTGAATGATGATCCGGTCACAATACAGACCTTTTTTGATCCGGATGGAAATGAACTGTACCTCTTTCAGGTAACGCAGGAATAGGAAAGCCCATGAAAACAGCAATCCTCACATTGCTGGTGTTCGCGACTTCGCTTTTGGCACAGGTCACTGACGCGCCATTGCGGAGTGGACAGGGGAGAAAGGTCCTCCAGCTCAACTGGCTGGTCGGAGACTGGGAGCGACAGCAGAAGAACTCAGTCTCGCTGGAGCGCTGGCATATGGTGGATGACACACTGATGGAGGGGGAAAGTGTGATGGTCAAGGGGACGGATACAACTGTCAGCGAGAGAATGAAGATGCTGGCACGCGACAGCTCCATCTATTTTGTGGCGGAGGTTCCACACAACGATTCGGCGATCTTTTTCAGGCTGGTCGATGTGGATTCACTGGGGTGGAGGTTTGAGAATCCGAAGCATGATTTCCCGACCGTGGTCTGCTACAAGCAGGTTTCAGCAGATTCGATGTACGCACGGATCTCGGGGAACGTCAATGGCGATACCAAAGGGATCGATTTCCGATTCCGCAGAGTGGAGAGTAAATAGAGATGCCGACACGCGATGTAAAGATTCCACGAGGGTACGACGCGAAAAAGCAGAAGATCGTCGGCTTGTTCGCCGGCCAGCTGGATGACCAGTTGAGACTTCTGACCGAGTCCGTGAAAGACCTCACAGTTGCGCAACTGGAATGGCAGTACCGTCCGGGGATGAATACGATCGGGATGTTGCTGGCGCACCTTGCGGTGGTCGACCTCTGGTGGGCGGTCATCGCCCCCAAGGGAATGAAGCCGGAGCCGGAGGGGGATGCCATCAATCTGAAAGTGATCGGCATCCGCATGGATGATGATGGCATGCCGCTAGCCAAACATGGAGTGCACCCAGCGTCGCTCAAGGGGAAGACCGCGGCGCAGTACCTTGAGATGCTGAACAAGGCCCGGAAGGCGGTACATAAGGAATTGCGGTCCTGGGACGACAGAAAGCTCGCGACGACGTTCATACGCAAGCGTGGGAAAAAGTCGGTCAAGATCACGCATACGTGGGCGCTGTATCATCTGCTGGAGCATTTCGCGGGGCATTATGGACAGATACTGCTGGTGAAGCATTTGATGCGCGATGCCGGGCTGTTGGACTCACCGGCGGATTGATCTGTTTTTAGTTGCGTCGGGCGTCTCGTTCTGGTACGTTCGCGTCGGCAATGCGAAAGACCAGCAACAGGGAAGATGACGATGCATGATACAACAGGCGAGATAAAGGTTCCCGATTTCCAGTGGAAGTTCGGCACCTGCACGGTGTGCGGCAAGCAATTCCGACATCTCAAAAAGACCGCCCCAAAGACCTGCTCCAACGGTGACTGCCGATACAAGTTTCAGTACAAGATAGACCGCCACTTATGGGCGGACTATCAGCCGACTTTGTTCGAGGCTGAACCGAGAGCCTAGGTTAATCAGGCCATTGACTGCATATTCAGGGCCATTGGCCGCAATGGCCTGTTGGACTGTGTGATTGAGTGTACATTCTCCTCACCAACGTGAGGAGTTTTTTTATGCATAAGATCCCAGGTATTATGTGGGTGCTGTTTGGCGTCATGATGGCCTTGGCGACGAGCAGCCTTCGCGCCCAAACGATTGATTCTGCGACAATCCTAGCAGTCCAGCCGTATGTCGATGCCTCCAACGCCAAGTGGTGCGAGGCGCATCGGCTCGGAGATTCGAAAATGCTGGCTTCGTTGTTCACTTCGGACGGCGCTTTGTTGGGCCGGGACGGGAAGATCTGGAAGGGACCGGCGGCGATCGACAGCCTGTTCTCCAAGATATTTTCCACCTATGGGACGGCGGATATGACGATCACGACACTTGACCTGTGGGTGGTCGATTCGCTGGCGTATGAGTATGGTCGCTATACGCAGAAATTGCACAAACCTCCGGATGCTGACACGACGACCGGGACAGGGATGTATTTTGAACTGTGGAAAAAGCAGCCGGACGGGAGCTGGAAGATCTGGCGGGACGCGGGGATTCATCCTGACCGGAAGAAGTAGCTTGTAATCAATCTTGCTTGGGTCCACTTTTCCGTGTTATCTTCCGGCGCACGGAAGGAGCGAATATGTCCAAGCGAGTATTGATGATCCTGGCCGAGGGGTTTGAGGATGTAGAGGCGATCGCGCCGATCGATGTGCTGAACCGGGCGGGGGTGGAGGTGACTATCGCCAGCCTCAGCGCGGGACCGGTCAAGGCGGCCTACGGTACGACCATTGTTCCGCACAAGATGATCGATCAGATCGGCGATACGTTATATGACGGCGTGATATTCCCTGGTGGGCGTCGCAACGCGCAGGCGCTGGCGGCTCACCCACGGGTACGGGAGATAGCGCTGAAACACTATGCCGGGGCAAAGATGATCGCGGCGATATGCGCGGCACCGAGCCATGTACTGGCGGAAGCGTGCGATCTGGTCCGGGGGAAACGAGCGACCGGGGACCCCAGTTTCAATGAGAAGCTCAAGGCTGGCGGCGCGATCGTCACAGATCAGTTGGTGACAGTCGACGGTACCATCATTACGGGGATGGGTCCGGGTGCGGCGATGCCGTTTGCCCTGCAACTGGCCGAATATCTCGTCGGACGGCATGTCGCGGATGAGTTTGCCACCAAGTGGCGAATTGCGAGGTAGGTATTCGATTCGGGAGTGCCCGAAAATTAACTTGCCGAGGTCTTTGGGGTCTGTTTTCTTCCTCAAGAATGTCGCTGTACTTTATTGGCGGACATGCCGATATAGTTCAGGAAGATGTCCCTAAACAGATCCAAGGACCAGTATGTCATTACGCGTCTGCATATACGAAGATGAGGCCTTCGACCGGTTCTTCCCGCTAACGCTACTTCGGCCAGTCTATTTGCTTCGGGCCGGGATTCTGCCGCTTTTCAAGCGGTCTTTGATGCATTTTCCGGACGCCTCGTTAACCCTGATTGCGCGCGATCAGGTAGCGGCGACAATGGCGGATCTGGCGGCTGAGTATCCCCTCAATATTGTCAAGCATGAAGCTGGTTCGGATGTGCTTTTCCTCAATGGGCGAATCCGGGCTTACGGAGATCTGGCGCGGTTAGTTAAAGAAGCGCGCATTTCAACCAGGTTCACCTCCGGCGGTGAAGTGGTAGCGGTACTCTTCAAGAAGGAACAACTTGATACCGTACCGCCGGTGGCGACGCAGGCAGAATATCTTGAAGCATTCAGCCGCGCAGGCGGGGATATCTCCGACTACGAGACCACCGCGACGCTCTACAAAGGATGGTGGGAGTTTGTAGCAGATATCGATTCCACGATAGCGGATGACGCGGCATTTCTGAAGCAGCACTCAAAGACAGCGAATGATCCGGTGATCCATCCAGGGGCATTTCTGGTCAAAAAGGATGATATCCAGTTTGGCGCGAATGTAGAGATCTTCCCGGGAGCGGTGATCGACGCATCCAAGGGTCCGGTGGTGCTAGGTGAGAATGTCAAAATCGAATCGCATGCCGCAGTGATCGGTCCGTGCTATATAGGGGCGGACTCAGTAGTGGTCGCGGGGAAAGTGGTGGCGTCATCGATCGGGCAGACCTGTCGAGTTGGCGGGGAGGTCGAGGAGTCGGTTTTCCAGTCATATGTGAACAAGTTTCATGCTGGGTTTATTGGCCACAGCTACGTAGGGTCATGGGTGAATTTCGGCGCAATGACGACCAACTCTGATCTCAAGAACAATTATTCGACTATTCGCGTGGCGCAGTGTGGGGAAATGGTGGATACGGGACAAATCAAAGTAGGGTCGTGCATTGGTGATCATACCAAGTTTGGAATCGGAACATTGCTGAATACCGGTATTACGATAGGTGTCTGCTGCAATATCTTTGGAGCCGGATTAACGGCCGATAAGGAAGTTGAATCTTTCCAATGGGGGAACAGCGGGGCGTGGCAAGAGTACCAATTTGAGAAAGCGATAGAAACAGCCGTGAGGTCAGCGGGAAGACGGAAGGTAACGCTCTCGGATCGCGAGGTAAGACTGCTGGATGATATCTGTCATCAGAAGATCGATCCGCGTGGGAGCCTGAAGTTTTAGGAGACGGCGCGAGGAGAGGTCGTTGTTGACATAATCCTCCGTGGCGTGTAGTTTTGAGGAAAGTCGAAGGTTGATATATGCCCGAACTTCGTAAAGACCCGATCATAGGACGTTGGGTGATCATTTCCACCGAGCGGGGGAAACGTCCGACCTCATTCGCGCCTGTGCCCAAGCGGAGCCAGGAGGTGACGCTTTGTCCTTTCTGTCCGGGGAATGAGTCATTCACTCCGCCGGAGATCATGTCCTATCGGCAGCCGCAGACATCGCCGAATCGTCCGGGGTGGAAGGTCCGCGTAATCTCGAATAAATACCCGGCACTGGTGATTGAGGGGAGTCTGAATCGTGCGGCTAAAGGGTTGTATGATCAGATGAATGGGATCGGCGCTCACGAGGTGATAATCGAGACCTCGGACCACGCGCGTGATCTGGTCGATCTGAGTGAGAGCGAGATACGGGATGTGCTGTGGGCGTTTCGAGAGCGGATGCTCGATCTGATGCGCGATGCCCGGTTCAAGTATATCCTGATATTCAAGAATCAAGGGGAGGCGGCGGGAGCATCGCTAGAGCACGCGCACAGCCAACTTATCGCGACGCCGATCATCCCGAAGCGCGTGACCGAGGAGCTGGATGGCGCGCGGCAGTATTTCCAGTTCAAGGAGCGCTGTATCTTCTGTGACATCATTCGGCAGGAGATGCTGGAGTATGAGCGGGTGGTACGGGATTACGATTCGTTCATCTCGTTCGAGCCATTCGCGTCGAGATTCCCGTTCGAGACATGGATAATCCCCAAGGCGCACCAATCAAGTTTCCTCGAGATGAGCGACAGCGACTACTTCGCGCTGGCAGCCTCAATGAAGGATACCCTGCTTCGATTGCGGTTCGCGCTGAATGACCCGGCGTTCAATTTTATCCTGCATACGCGGCCGACTTCGACGGAATCGCATGAGTATTTCCACTGGCATATTGAGATCATGCCGAAGGTGACGAAGATGGCGGGATTTGAGTGGGGGTCGGGGTTCTATATCAATCCGACGTCACCTGAAGAGGCGGCGGCATTTTTGCGCGGTATCGATGTCAACGCCCGCCACAATTCTCGCTCCGAGGCTGCGGCGGGTGATGTCTAAGCTTCGGATACTTGAAGTTTCTCCCGAGGTCGCGCCATTTGCCCGGACCGGCGGTCTGGGGGATGTTCTGGGGGCTCTGCCACGGGCGTTGGCGAAGCAGGGGCATGAGGTCAAAGTTTTCCTCCCTAAGTTTGGTTCCATTGACAGCAGTAAGCATGGGCTCCGCAAGTTGGATCGAACCCTGAAAGTGCGGGCGTGGGGAGAAGATATCCAATTCGGGCTTGAGACGCTCCACGATAGTCGGCAGAAGATCGATCACTACTTCGTGGTGCATGAACCATATTTCAAGCGGCCATCGTACTATCTGGATCCGGCGACCGGCAAAGATTATCCCGACAATGACGACCGGTTCATTTTCTTCTGTAAAGCGGTGCTGGCATCGATGTCCGCCCTCTACTGGCGACCGGATATCATTCATGTGCATGACTGGCAGTGCGCACTCATCCCGGCCTATCTCAGGCACCTGTACGCTAGCGACAGCCTGTTGGGTCAGGCAAAGACAGTGCTGACCATTCACAATCTTGGTTACCAAGGGATATTCCCCGCGGAACGATTCAAGCGGCTGGAGTTGCCTGAGAAATTGTTTTACGCGATGACCGGGCCGTTTGAGTTCTTTGGCAAGGTGAACTTTCTCAAGGCAGGATTGATGCTCGCGAACAAGTTGACTACGGTGTCGCGGCAGTATGCCACGGAGATTCAGTCGACGGAAGAGTATGGTTACGGGCTTGAAGGGGTTCTGACCGAGCGAAAGGCGGATCTGTTCGGCATCTTGAACGGAGTGGATTATACTGTCTGGTCGCCGACGCGAGATAAGCTCATTCCTTTCAAATACGCGACAACGAATCTGACCGGAAAGCGCGAGAATAAAGTAGAACTCCTGCGTCAGGCAAGACTTCCGGTGCGGCCATCGGCGCCGTTGATCGGGATGATCAGTCGGATGACAGACCAGAAGGGTTGGGATCTGATCGAGCAGGCGGCCGAGGAGCTGTTCGCACTGAATATTCAGATAGTGGTGCTGGGAACCGGCGACAAAAAGTATGTCGATCTGTTGACCAAGCTGGAAAAGTTGTACCCGGACAAGTTGCGGGCGTTTATCACCTTTGATGACGCGCTGGCGCATCGAATTGAGGCGGGTTCGGATATCTTCCTGATGCCGTCACGATGGGAGCCTTGCGGGCTGAATCAACTGTATTCACTCAAGTACGGGACGGTTCCTGTGGTTCGAAAGGTAGGGGGATTGGCGGATACGGTGTTCGATTGGGATGCGAAATCACAGACCGGTACCGGGTTTGTCTTCGAGGAGTACGCTGCCGACGCAATGCTCGAGGCGATACAACGGGCGGTCGAGCTGTTCCCTCATAAGCGAGCCTGGACAAAACTGGTCAAGGCCGGAATGGCGCAGGATTTCTCCTGGGAATCATCGGCCAATGAATACAGCAGGCTGTTTGAATCGCTGGACGCCAAGTGAACCTTTTGACCATTGACCCTGTAGAATCCACGTGAAACTTACACAGAGATCACTGTACATCATACTGCCCGCACTAGCCATCTTCGGCTACTTCGCCTGGCAACTCAATTTCACACAGGATGACGCGTACATCTCCTATCGCTACGTCGCCAATTTCCTCAATGGTCATGGTCTGGTGTTCAATATTGGCGAGCAGGTTGAAGGATACACAAATTTCTTCTGGGTGATCCTGATGGCGTTGGCTGGGGTAATAGGAATGGACTACATCTTCTTCTCCAAATTGCTTGGAGCGCTGTGCGCGGCAGGGTCGATTGTAGTTACTTACTCTATTGCAGAGAGAGTGTTTCAGGGACGTTCCGTCTGGTATGTAGTGCTGTCGGTTCTATTAGTGGCTGTGAATGGCGCGTTCGCTTACTGGTCACCGGCGGGATTGGAGACAGCGGCCTTCGCCCTGGCAGTGACGCTTTCCATTTACTGGTATCTGATGGGGAGCTGGATGTTGACGGCCTCGCTCTGCTGGGCAGTACTGCTTCGTCCGGAAGGGGCAGTGGTGGCCGCTCTCCTGATATTGGCGGAATGGATCTCTGAGCGAAAAATGCCGCGCTTCAGTTTTCTGGCGGGAGTCATCGCTTTCATTCTCTGTCTACCAATTGTAGGATTCAAGCTGACCTATTACGGTTCGATCCTCCCCAATCCATTCTACGCCAAGACTGGAATGAATATGACCCAGTTGTCCAACGGCGTGGATTATGTCTGGCTGTTCCTGAAGCATTATGGATTCTTGGGGATCGGGATAGTTGTTGTCGTTTTCTCCTGGCAGAAGCTGACGACGGAAATTCGGGCGCTGCTAGTGATTCTGATAGGATATTTAGCGTATATCCTGCTGGTTGGAGGGGATGTCCTCAAGGTACATCGTTTCTATCTTCCGCTGTTCGGTTTGAATGCAATTGTAGTTGCAGCCGCTGTGCATCTCCTGATCGGGAAGCTTCAGATCAAGACACAACAATTTCTGGTGATGGTTCTGCTCCTACCGTTATTGGGGCTGACGTGGTGGATCCCCCGGCAGTACGTTGAAGACTACAATCGGCATGAGCGGTCGTTTGTCTTCAGAATGGGGACGCTGGCGAGACAGATACAGGAATCTGACGCGACGCAATTTTCGGTCGCAACGCCGACAATCGGGATATTTGGTTACGAGTTGTTGAATCACCGGGTGATCGATATGCTCGGGCTGGCAGACTCGACGATCGCGCGGTATTCCGATCCGCCGATAGAGGGGATGAAGACGACCTGGAAAGAGTCAAAGCATAACTCGACCTATCTGCTGACCTGCGCGCCAGATTACATTGTCTTCTCGACCGGTATCAAGCCGTCGGCACCGGCTGAGAGGGCACTGGTATTGTATGATGAGTTTCAGCGCTCCTACCGGGCATTGGTCTGGTGGTTCCAGAACGCGGAGTATTCGCCGCGAGGGATGCTGAATATCGCGTACAAAAAGATGCACGAGGTGAGGAGAGCGGAGAAGCCGACCTACCCGGTGGAATTCGCAGAGAAATTGAACATGGGGTTGGATGCCGGCGCGGATGAACGTCCGGATGACGCGATCAAGTACCTAAGTGAAGCTGCACGTATCGCCGGAGGACTCGAAAGAGTGCATTTCACTGAACTCCACTGGTCGCTGGGGCAGGCGTATTTGGTGAAGCGTCAGAGCGAGCAAGGGATAGCCGTTCTGGAGACGGGAATGGCGATTGACTCGCTGACGCCGGGGTTGCATAGGGATCTTTATACGGTGGCGAGACTGCTCGATGACACGGCCAAAGCGGCGTATCATCGACGCTGGATGGAGCGATTGATCCCGTGGTATCTTCCGCGGCTGGATTCGCTTACCCAGCAACGGCTTGAACGGAGCCGGACGGGCTCGCAGCAGCCCTGAAAGTGAAGAAATCTGCCACGAATCCTGTTGACAAGGTTTGTGGTCAGTATATATTGAAAGCCGCCTGAAGTTTACAGACAGGTGGCATAAGCGGGAATAGCTCAGTTGGTAGAGCACCACCTTGCCAAGGTGGCTGTCGCGAGTTCGAGTCTCGTTTCCCGCTCTTTTTTTTCGGGCGCCATAGCCAAGTGGTAAGGCAGAGGTCTGCAAAACCTTTATTCCCCAGTTCGAATCTGGGTGGCGCCTTATCTTTTCATCCCCCAACATTTCGAATGACCTTCAGTGGAGCTGATTTGACCGGTGATCTCGGTCTTTCCGCGTCTGGCAGAGAGTGTTTTGTCTATTGTGAATCCGCGAACAATGGACAGACTATCGGTAGTCGCAGATATCAATCCGTACCGGTCGGTATATGATTGCGGGAGAGCGGATTAAAAACTTAGGGCGGGATGGCATTTCGCGCTTGTGACATTTTCATGATTGCATATATTTGCGCCGAAGGTCTATGTTAAAGCGCTGACGTAGTCAGAAGGAGTCTCTGTTATGGCAATGAAGATTAATGAGGATTGCACGGCATGCGGTCTCTGTCTGCCCGAGTGCCCGACCAATTCGATCTCTGAGGGTGATATCTACGTAATCGACGAGAGCACCTGCAACGAATGCGAAGATCAGGGTGATGGACCGCACTGTGTGGCGGTTTGTCCGGTCGACGCTATTCATAAAGCCTGATCGCGACCATATCGCGACACAAAGGCCGCTCATGAGAGCGGCCTTTGTCATTTGGGAAAACCAGATGTGGGCAAATAAAAAAGAGGGTGAAACTCTGGTAGGGTAGAGGGGGCTAGGAAACTACCCAGGGACAGCAGAGAGACACCCTCGCACATCCGAATATTAGATTTTGTATTGCCAGATTGTCAAGTACTTAATCTATCGGCAAAAGTCGGTATGTCTTGAGCGGAGGTGAAAGGACCAAATCGTGCGCATGTCAATAGCGCACAATCTTAACCGGAATAGTCAAAATGAATGGATTGGCGCCTTCGGATGGATCAAGGCGTAACCGGAAACTTGAGAAGTAAGTACCCTTTTTAAGATCAGGCGAAACGGTGACGTCGAGTTCAGTGGACTCGCCTTTGCCGATCACCTGTTTTACGACTTTGACGGTGAAGAGTGAGTCGGCGCGATCGACATAGGTTATGCCAAGTTTGTTGGCGCGCGGATTGGATAGCTTGACCTTCTTGCTCTGGTGAGCCGGAAGGAAAAAGACCGAGGGTGGATCGGGACGTACACCCAGCAACCACTGGCCGACATTGCTGACGTAATAGTATTCGAGGACAGGATAGGAGGGGTCGGTGGTTGAGATCGTGAAAGCTTTGGTAGTCGGGCCGAAGACATTCTTGGTGTCGAACTCCAGGCGAATGGAGGTTGAATCTCCGGGAGCGACGAGGGAATCCTTGATGGTCACCTTGGAACATTCACAGGGTACATTCTTGGTCTTCAAGATCACCGGTTTTGATGATTCATTGACATAAGTAAAGGAATGGTACACGAGAAAATCGACGCCGACGGCTCCAAAATCGACCGTGCGGCGTCCGTCGGTTTGGGCCGCGCAAAGGTCTGACATGCCCGTGGCCACTGTCACGAGGACGAGTGCCAGCATCCGAAAGGTATTTTGGTTCAGTCGATAGCTAATTTTCATTCCAGATCGTCCACTTAGTTCAGTTGGCAATCTCCACCGGAGATCATCGTCTCAGGAGATATACCCCTGAGTTGTCGAATTGGACCATTTCGGCCGCTTCTTTTTTGATGGGCCGGATGTCCGCTCAACGTGTCAAACCTAAGTCCCAATGGTAGGAAATGGAGACAGAACACGCAAGAAATTCTGTGCGGGCCGGGATTCCCCTTTTTTTCGTTGACAGGCCGTGCCGTGGACCGCTAAGATTGCCTGCGATAGTTCACCCATTAACAGTCAGGCAGTTACGTGATTCAGTACAGGCGGATTTTCTTCGGGTTGGCCCTTGCATGCCTTGCCATGCAGTTGTCGTTAACCGGTTGCTCCGAGGAACGGAAGCGCGAGGCAGCCCGGATAGCGGCGGAAATGGAAGCGAAGGAGCGTGGTGAAACACTACCTCCGGAGCCGATTGCGCTCGATAGCATGGCTGTGGGCGCTCTTGATTCAGCCGGGGAAGAGACCCACATGGCGCGGAGTACTGACCAGCAGGCTGACTCGACGATTCAGCTTGTGGTCGATTCAACGCAAACTGTAGCGGAGTCAAAGCTGACCGAGCCCACAAATCGTCTGGCGGTTCCGGCCACTACTCCATCCATGCCGCCAGTCATCACCGACGGGTGGACGGTCCAGGTAGAAAGCTCACCCCTGCACTCGTATGTAGAGTCACAGGTGCAAGTATTCAAGGATCGCGGTTATGACGCGTACCTTGGGTCAGTCACCAAAGAGGACAAAACGTACTATCGGCTTCGTATCGGGAAGTTCACTGACAGAGCAGAGGCGGTCAGGGTGAGTACGGAGATCAACTCCATGTATAATCTGCAAAGTTGGGTTGATCGCGCAAGCTGGTGAGCGGGAAGACTATTCAGATAAAAACGGCAGGCTGATGGCCTGCCGTTTTAGTTTAGCGCGTGTCCGGAGTGCGCTTAGTGGACTGTCTCTTCCGGCTTCATCTCTGAGTTTTTCAGATATGTGTTGAGGAACTGGATCTGCTTCTGGTATTCGGGGATGATATTCGAGCGTTTTCCCGCTCCATGCCCCTCGTCGGCCATGATCATCGAGTCGACTATACCGCCATTCTGCTGGATGGCGGCAATTATCTGGCGGGCTTCGCCGATCGGGACACGCGGGTCATTGACGCCATGGATCACGAGCAATGGTGTCTTGATCAGATGCGCCTTGTGGATCGGGGAGATCTCCTTCAAGAACGCCGAATCGGAGAGCGGGCCGTACTCGGCTTCGCGCAGACCGCGACGGTATGCCGCGGTGTTCTGCAGGAAGGTCACAAAATTGGAGATGCCGACCGAACCGATGGCCGCGGAGAAGAGGTCGGGATAATCGGTTATCATGCCGTACACGACGTAGCCGCCGTAGGAGCCGCCGCGTATAGCCATTTTCCCGGGGGCAGTGTAGCCTTGCGCAACGAGCCACTCCGCGGCCGCCTTGTAGTCCTGCAACGAATGCTTGCGGTTCTTGTAGTTGTCGAGATTCAAGTACTCCCGACCATATCCTTCGGAACCGCGGACATTGGGAAGCATCACGCCGTAACCATTCAGCAGCAGAAACTGGATGTTGCGAGTGAAATACGGTTGTGACTGGCCTTCGGGGCCGCCATGCGCCTCGATAACGAAGGGAATAGTGGTACCAGGTTTATAATCCTTGGGGAGGTAAACGAACGCCGGTATTTGCAGGCCGTCGAAGCTGACATAGTGGATAAGTTTCGGTTCGGAAAAGAGCTCGCGGTCAATACCGGCATAGGCGGCGAATGTCAATTGGGTTAGCTCGCCGGTCTTCGGATTCCACCGCCAAACATCGTTGGTTCGCGTCGGGCCGTTGAAGGAGAAGACGATATTGCCATTTTTGTCGAATCCACCGCCTGAAATGATGCCGTCCAGCGGGGGAGTTTTCAGGAACTGGCCAGTCTCCACCTCGCGAAGTCTGATGCGGACGTAGCCATCCTCATTCACGAGCGCGGCCATGTATTTGTAGTCGCGTGAGAAGGAGAGTGATGTCACCTCCCAGCGCGGGTCGATCCATCCATCGTCGATAAACTCCACTCCCGGCTTGCCGAGTTTCAGTTTGGCGACGCGGCTGATGCCATCTTTGTTGTCGTTGGAGAGCCAATAGATGGTCTGGTTGTCCGGCATCAAGGTGGCGGACTGGTAGAGAACGTTTCCACTGTCGCTATTCAGTTTCTGGATCTTGCCGGTGCCAAGTTCAAATAGATAAAGATCGTTGGCGACATTCGAGCGGAGGTTGGTGATGATCATGCGACTGCCATCCTGAGACAGATCGGTGATCCAGTTGTACCCGCGGATGCCACCTGTCGTATCGCCGAAGATCTTCTGCGATGTTCCGGTGGTGATATCCATTTTGTAAATGAAGAAATCCTTGCCGTTTTCTTCGGTGGAGTTGAAGTAAATGGACTTGTCATCATTTGCCCAGACCACGGAGCCATAGCGCGCTTTGGGATTGATGGTCAGGGTCACCAGGCGTCCGGTCTCCGTATCCATGAGGAAGAGCTGGGATTGCTCGGAGCCGCCGATAGACGCGCCGACGATACCCATATCTCCACCCCACGAGAGGGAGAAAAAGTCCACGCCATCCTCAAAGGTGGTAAGCTGGTAGGGCCAGCCGCGGTCGGTCAGGCGATAGACCTGGGAAGCGCCTGATGCCGACGAGGAGAAATAGACATCGCTACCATCCCAGCTGGTAGCGGAGAATGAATTGGCGCCTATCTGCAGGAAGGTGGCAATATCCGGAATATAGGAGCCTTTATTCAGCAGGGACTGCTCTTTTCCTTTTGGCTGCGCTATGGCGCACGAACCCAGAACTGCCAGCAGTAGAACTGCGCAGACGATTGACCGAAGCTTCACTCAAACCTCCTTATGACGATGAGCATGGCGTACCGAAGAATCGTATAAGTCGAATATATAGACGGATAAAGGGGGGCAGGCAACTGCAAAAAAAAGAGCCGGAATCGGTTCCGGCTCCACATCTGTTGGTAGGAAAGGCAGTTTCAGACGGCGACGGAGGCGAGACGTCCAGAGGCCCGCTGTTCTTCTTCGAAGACTACTCTGCGGTAGAAGTCGCAGGAATGGCAGGAGCGACCGTAGCAGGGGGAATTGGCGGTCTTGGCGACCATCCAGCAGGCCCGTCCTGCCCCACGTCCATCGTTCATACCGTCAAGCTTCAAGCATGTCGAAACCGGACACTCGGAGTGTCCGTCGGCCAGGAGGCCGCCTTTCTCAAATCCACAGTTCTTGAACTGCCAGCAGTTCAGTTTTTGCATCGCACCTGTCCCGGTTACTGTTCGTTCTGGACCACCCGGAGGACCGCACTGTAGGCACGATCCTGCTCGAGCCGCGATAATTGCTCCTGGGTCGCCGTTTCTTTGAACTTGTCGTAGCTCTTTTTGACATTCTTAAGGTCATCATCACCGAAATAGCAGAGCATGAGATACTGATAGATCACCGGATCATTCGGGTCTTCAGATCGGGCATCTTTGAGATGCTTTATGGCTTGCTTGTAGTTCCCCTGAGCGAAACGGGCTTCGCCCAGTCCGAAGTGAGCTCGAGCCGAGCGTTTGTCGATTTTGAGGATTGCTTCGTAATCCGCGATCGCCGCGATCTCTTCCTGGCGGGCCATATGTAGTCCAGCACGTCCGAGGAGGGCTGGAACGGAGTTAGGCATCATCTTCACGGCATTGTTGAACGCGGTCATAGAGTGGCCGTACTCGCCGTTTATGCGGAAGATCTCAGCGGCGCGCAGATAATCATCGTGAGCGTCGGTGCGACGGGAGGCCAGCGTATAGGCCTCGGCGCGGCTCAGATATGCCGCAGTGTAATTCGGGTGAGTCTCAAGAAGAGACGTAAGTGCGGAAATGGCGCCATCGACATTGCCCGAGCGCAAGGTACCGACCGCCTGATTGTATTGCCCATCCAGGGAGATGACTGCGACATTCTCAGCGGGTGTGAGGGCGACCTCAAGGGTAACTATGGCGTCAGAGGGGACGTTGACCGTTCCCGACGCCGTCTGGTAACCCTCTTTGGAGACCGTATAGGAACGTTGGCCGGAGTTGATCCGGTTGAAGGTGAGATTTCCGGCGCCAATGACGGTGCCATCGACCGTCAGCCGCGCGCCATCGACATTGGCCGCGAGAGCGATCTTGCCGAAACCGGATTTCTTCGCTGTGCTTCCGGATTGAACCGGCCGCTGGAGATCCTCTTTGTGCGGAACCGCAGCGGGTCGACTGTCGTCATATACCTGATTGTAATTCTGCGGTTGGTCGGGAGTGACGGATGGGAGATCTTCAACCGACGCAAGCTCACCAGGGAAGAGGGTCATGGTAGTCAGGTCGCCTGCGGTCACGGTCGCGTAGTCGACTTTGATGGTCTGCCCATTGACCACGTATTCGACCCGATGCGTACCAGGGTTGAGACCGCTGACGCGGAAGAATCCTTCGCCGTTGGCGATTGCGGACTTGCCACTTTCGGGGAGACGGATAGTCGCGCCCTCAATGAAAGGCTGATGATTTTCATCCAGAGCGACGCCGACGATCTCACCTTGCCCATTGTGAGTATCGCGGACGAGCATGGGGACAAAAATCGCGAGCAAGACCAGGAAGGCCGCGCCGGCCACGATACCATAGGTCTTGGTATCGAGCCGCTTTTTGCGGAGCAGATAGGGGCGGTCATTAACGATGATCTCATCGTTTTCATGCAGCTCCACCTCGCCGTGGATCTGTATGTAGTTTTTCATAAAGTAGGCGAGACCACGACCGCGTTTGGCCGCGGCGGGTTTGTGCAGGTCCGCCGGCTGAATCACAGGGGCGACATTTACTCTTGCAACCGGGTCGCCTTCGATCTTTTTCAGAGCGGCCTGTTTGTCGGCCTCGGAAAGATATTTCTCTTTGGAGTAGAGCTTTTTCTCGATCGATTCCAGCTCTTTTTCAGACAACTTGCGAAGTTTCTGAGTGTCGCTGACCTCTGCTTGCGCAGGTTTCGCTACGGGAGCGACGGGAAGAGGTTGGGTGACCGGCTCGTCGTCCTTCTGGCCTTCCAGCCATTCCGCGCTGGATTGGACACCAAGCGTATCCTTGGCTGGTCGCGCGGTATACGTTTCGGCGTCGTCGTCCTTGCTGTCGTGCGCTTCAGACACCGTGAATTCGAGAGCATCATCGTCTTTGGGCGTGGGCTTGAGAGTCACGCCACAATGTTCACAGAACTCCGTGCTGTCAAACAGGATTTCCGTTTTGCAGTTTGGGCATCGCTTCAAAGGAAAGTCCCCGTGTTGCTGGTTATCTCTTTTCTGTAATTATCGACCTGTGGGGAGATTTCTTTAAATGTCTGGTTGGGGGCAACCGTCTATGCTGCAAGCGTAAACCGTCAAAATATGCCCTTGACACCCGCGCGAACGGCGTGTTATACTGGCGGTTCAATTTGACGGATATTGGTTCAACACATCCGGTTCGCCCCCGGAGGAGGAAGAGATAGATGCTAAGGCGAATTAAATGCTTGCCTGTATTGCTCTTAGCTGGCTTGGTCGCTATGATGGCGGTTGGCTGTTCTCAGGATGAGGATATTGTCAGTCCGGTATCTACGACTGAACTTACCCTGTCGGCACTTCGGTTGCCGACTCCGCCGCCTGGCATGATGTACGAATTGTGGGCTGCCGGCTCCAACGATACTGTGTCGCTGGGGAAGTTCTCCTACAATCCTGAGGTCCAGAAATTCCTGGACGCATCCGGAAATGAACGCGACGCTGTATTCACTTTCGGCGGTGATCTGTTCGATTACAATTCGGTATTTGTGTCGGTTGAAGTCCATCCCGATGATAATCTGAACAGACATGGTCCGATCATGCTGATTGACGATGTCAGCGATCCGGCCAATTCACCGTTCCAGTTGGTATTTCCGCTCTCCGATTCTTTATGGGAAGGATACGCCCGATTCAACATGGAGGGTGTCTCCGATCGAAATCGAAATGACAACGACGGAAACGGGCTCTGGTTCTCTCGTTACAGCTCCACTTTCTATACCACACCGGACACTTTCGCGATCTCGATCGCCGAAGATACGGTTTGGGACAGCACAGGAACTGATTCTGTCGAGTTCATCGTCGATATAGTGGACATAGAAACGACTTTGATCTCGGTAGAAGCAGACACTGGATTCTGGCGGAACGGGATGATCTGGTTGGGGAATCAACCGCTGGTCCACAATGGCTTGAGCTATCGATTCATTTTGCAGAAGGTCGCGCCGCCCTACCTGGTGGTCAGAAAAACACCCACGTTCACGACTGGAACGCGCAATGATCGCATAGATTACTTTACGCAGGATTACAGCGCGCTTCCGGATTACACTGACTGGGGTTGGAAATACAAGGGCTGGGTTGTACTTTCACACTACAACTCAGTACCAATGACCACCCGGTGGCGGATGACTCCGCCAGCATGGCGCTACAAAGCCGCGACATTCAACTGGCTCCCGGGCGATACCGGAGTCCTCTTCACGACAGGGACTTTTGCCACAATCGATTCACCGGATGACGCCAATCCATACAAGCTGGATGGACCGATCCCGCCGTTCCCGGGAGAAGATTTCCTAAATGAGACCGCCATGCAGGCGGCGTTTGGGATCAGCACGGTTGAATTGATGCCGAACGCGTCCGGCAATGTGGGGACCGTGTTCATTTCACTGGAACCGGAGAATGCGGTTTCCGATACGACGAATTTCCCACTACTGCTGCTGACTGAACCGTTGCCGAGTAATCGGTCGACCATCACTGCCAATACAGTACAGGTGGCGATGACGAACCGGTCAGGGACGGTCGACAGCGATCCGTTGGCGCCTGGTTTTCCGCAGATAAGTGTGGCGCTAAAGAGGTACTAACTCGCAGTAAAGTGGAACTTGTGGTCTTTGAGAGCCTGTTACAAACAGGCTCTTTTTTTTGGACCTTAAAGTGCGAGAAGAGGAGCATGGCGGGGGAAAGGGGTGCAGACAAGTTGCATCCTTCAAGCGTACTGGTTGCGGGATGGCCAGTTACGGAGTGGAGGAAGGCACTATAATTCATTGCATTATCTGACCTTGGAGTGTATATTTTATCCACATCCACCAGCGGCACAGCGCTTGCTTGGTTCTAATCTGTGAGAATGCGTCTACTATTCCCTTATGTGAATTCTCGCCACGTGTAAATAAGGGAGTGGTGAGCGCTGGTTCGCCAGCCACCTGACGTTAGAGTCGGGCATCCCCCCTCCACCACTCCCTCTTTTTTTTCCTTCTTCCCAGCCTAATCCGTGTTTGAAGTACTAGAGTAAACCTTTCCGTGAAACTGTCGATACCACATCAAGTATGTGGTTCTTCCCGAGACCAAAACTTCGGTCGACGGGCGGTGATGACGCCGTCCTGCGGACCGGATTTCTCGCCAGGCTCGGCAATTTGATCGTGCTGCAGGCGATCTTTGTCTTTGTAGCCATAGCACTGATACTTTTTTATCCAGGTCAATCACGCGAGCATTCTGAGACAGTCGGCCCCGTACATGCCCTCGTTCAGGACCTGGGGAATCGGCTGCTTGAGCAATATTTGAACAGTGTGGCGACCTCGGGTGGAACTACCTCGGGGACACTTCGCGACGAGATCCAATTGAGCGGCGAAGGAATTACCTCCGCTTCGCTTTATCTCGTAAGAAGTGATGGAGTGGTGGAGTGTCTGTACTCTCAGGGGTCTCAGTCGCCAACTGCGGAGAGCTTTGAGTTTTCCGAGGGAATACCAACCATCCGCCAGGGACTGATCCGTCAAGCCGCTGCGGAGCTGCCGGGATTCTATCTCACCAATATCGTGAGCGACGCGGAAAAGAATATCTATTACCGCCCTCTTGGTACAGACCTGCCAGTAGTGCTGGTTGCGGGAGTAAACCACGATCTCCTCATTTCCAGCAAGACGGAACTGCAGTATGCGTTGTTACTGCTGTTCCTGGTCACGGTGCTATTGTCGCTGATGACCATTTACCTCATCTGGAAGCGATTCCGCCAGCCTCTGGTTCACTTGATCAAGCGGCTTGAAAAGACGGCGGATGGCGAGCTCTACTACCAATTAGAGACTGAAGGGGACATTGAGCTCAATGTTCTCAGCAACAGTTTCAATCGCCTGACCAAGACGCTTTGGTCGAATCAGCAAGAAATGAAATCCTACAACAACCGGTTGCGCGAGATCAATGCATCGTTGCTGCAGTCGCGCCTGTTCCTTGCGACGCTGATCGACAGTTCGCCATCTGCTATAGTCGTAACGTCTCGCGATGGACAAATAATCATCTTCAATCGTGAGGCGGCCAAAGTGTTCGGATACTCGTCCGACGAAGCGCTGGGGAAGAATGTCTCCGAGTTGTTCAAACAGCCGGTTGACATGAAGATCGCGAGCGAGAGCGAGAAGCCGGGATTTGAGGCGATCAGTTTGCGGGCCGATGGTTCGGCATTCCCGGTCTGGGTGACGATGACTCCGTCGCGTTCCGATGAAGGCGAAGTCTGGGCGTTCGTCTATATCATCCACGACATTACCGAATCGACGAGTTTTCAAGAGATGATGATCCGACTGGACCGTTACTCCACGCGTGGCGAGATGGCCGGGGATATCGCGCATGAGATCAATAATTATCTCGCGGTGCTTTCGGGAAATCTGGAGCTATTGCCTATCCTCCTGAAGAAGGGGGATCCAGTGAAGATCGAAAAGAAGCTGGAGTTGATGCGCAATACGGTCGATCGCGTGGCTCGATTCGCGGATGGCCTGATGGATACCAACCGGGATGAGGCGACACCCGAACCGACCAGCCTGAACCAGGTGGTTGAAAACGTGCTCGCCTTCCTTAAGCCGCAGAACAAATTTGACTCGGTAGAATTCACGACACAATTGTCGTCGGAACTGCCGCTCGTCGGCCTTGACCCTGGCCAGGTTCAGCAATTGATGGTGAATCTGGTGAATAATGCCACCGACGCCGCGGTCACGCTGGGCGTCAAGCCGCAGATACGTATCACGACCCAGTTGGTGAAAGAGGATGGCAAGTCCTTCGCGCGGGTTGAAGTCGCGGACAATGGCGCAGGAGTGCCAGAAGAGAAGATCGAAGCGCTCTTCAACCGTCGATTCACCACAAAGCGAAAAGGGCACGGCATCGGTCTGGTTACCTGTAAACGGATCATGGATGCCCACCAGGGGAGTATCAGCTATCGCACGGACTCGGGCGCAGTCTTCACCTGCACATTCCCGTATGAACGGACTGTCGTGGAAGAAGTGAGTGAGCCTACAGGCTCGCCTCAGTCGACCACGACTTCTCCATTGGTTCACGCCTAACTTTATCTTGCCGCCATTGGCGCGCTGTGATACCATATCCCCATGAGTCAGAATCGGGATATCCAGTCTCGACTGGATCAACGCTCCACAGCCGTGATCATTGTCGCGTTGGCCGTCGTGGTGTTGATCTTCACCTGGATCAGTACCAGTCAGAGCCGAAAAGACAGCTTCCAATTGCTAGTGCGACAGGGGGCAGCCTTTACGACGTCACTGGCCGAGGCATCACGGAACGCGATCGAGGCGGAACGATTCTACGACCGCCTGGTGCAACGTCGGTACGGGGATCTGATCGCAACTCTGCTGGGGAACCGACAGTATTCCTCCAATCAAGGATTGTACGAGTTTGTCCGCGACCATGAACTTCTCGGGGTCTGGCTCTACGAGCGGGATAGCACAGGGATAATCCGCTCCGAGGCAGGTTCGGCCAAGATACAGTTGCCGGAGTTTGTCAGGCTGGAGGCGGACACCCTGGCGCTGTCACAGGTTCCGCAATTTGTGCAGCTTCTCGATGCACAAGAGGAGCGGGGAGAGGTAGCGCTTTACTACATCCAATTGACAGACAGCCTCAATCGCGTCATTATACTGGCGGCGGACGGGAAGTCGTACCAGGCGGCTCTCGAACAAACCGGAATCGGATACCTCTCGCAACGCATGGCGCGCGAAGAAGGGGTGGAGTATATAATCTACCAGGCAACAGATGGGATCATCTTCGCGTCCCGCAAGCCGGGTGAGTTATTGGCGATAGAATCTGATCCGTTCCTGCAAAATGCGCTCAAGTCAGATACGACCTGCAATCGAATATTCGAGTTCCAGGGGGAAGATGTCCTTGAACTAGTTCATCCATTCTCGACCGCAGACTATCCTCAGGGAGTTTTTCGGGTTGGGCTATCGCTTCGGGGATATAACGCGGTTTCTCGTGGATTTGACTGGCAGATGATTATTCTATCGATTGTCCTCTTTGGACTGGTGATCACGGCGATTCTATATTTAAACAGTCGGAGAAAGCGGCGCGAGATAACTTTGGAGTATTCGCAGATAAAATCACTGACTGATCGGATATTTGAGCAGATGGAGACCGGGGTGGCGGTGATCGGTCGGAATGGTGTCATACAATACGCCAACCGGGCAGTGGAGCGAGCGCTTGACAAAAGCGCCATAGTGGGGCAGAGATGGGAGAATGCGGTTGGTGATGCGCGCCTTGCGGGAATAGGTTCTGTTGATCAGTCGAAGGGGGAGACCGAAGTCTCAATGCTCCAAAGCAAGGAGCCGCGCACATTGCTGGTGGCCTGGTCGAGAGTTGATTTTGAAGAGCGTAAAGATTCCGCCACGGTCCTGGTCGTAAATGATGTGACGAAGATCCGGCAGTTCGAGCAGGATGCGGCCCGCCGTGAGAGGCTCTCCGAAATGGGGAATCTGGCGGCCGGAGTGGCGCATGAGATACGGAATCCGCTCAATACTATTTCAATCGCGTCACAACGTCTCGCGACCGAGTTCACCCCCAGTGAACGGCAGGAGGAGTTCAGGCAATTCACGCAGTCAATTCGGAATGAAACGAAACGCCTCAATGATATCATCACCCGGTTCCTCGCTTTGGCCCGAGTGGAGAAGAAGCGGTACCAGCGGGTCGACTTGAAAGAGACCGTTGAAGCGAGTCTCGCGCTGGCCGAGGTGGAGGCATCGCGCTTGGGGATTTCAATCTCGATAGACATTCCGGCGGATATAGCGGTGGAAGCAGATCCCGACGCTCTTAAACAGGTATTCATCAATCTTTTCAATAACGCAAAAGAGGCAGCCGGCGGCAAACCGCTTCGGGTACGGATAGCGGCGGAGAGGATTGAGAAGCGGATCATAGTCCGATTTTCGGATAACGGGCCGGGCATCCCCGCGGAGTTGCATGAGCGTATATTCACACCGTACTTCACGACCAAAGAAGCGGGAACGGGGTTAGGCCTTCCGACCGTCTACAAGATCATCTCGGAAGCCGGGGGAGAGATACGCGTCGACAGCAGTTTTGAGGGCGGCGCGCAGTTCGAGATCACACTTCCGGTAGCGCCATAAATCAGAAAGGCGGCCCTGCGGCCGCCTTTGTTCAATCTACAGAGATCGACTTACTCTCAGCCTTTGGCCTTGGCGACCTGAGCTTTGAGCCAATCGGTGCCGACGGATTTCGGACGGGTGATCGGCGTGCCGAGCGCGCGGTTCAGCACCAACTGCGACAGCATTCCCATGGCACGAGAGACGGAGAACAATACGGTGTAGTAATCGAACTCCTTCAGTCCATAGTACCAGAGCAGCGCGCCGGAAGCGGCGTCGACGTTCGGCCACGGATCCTTTGCCTTGCCATGCTCTCTGAGCACTTTGGGGACGATATTGAACACGCGGTCAACGGTCTGGAAGACCGGATCATTCGGCATATACTTGGCGCCAAACGCACGGAAGGCGTCGAAGCGCGGATCGGTGATGCGAAGCACCGCGTGACCGTATCCGGGAACAACCTGGCCACCATTCAGAGTTTCCCACGCATACTTCTCGAGCTCAGGCTCAGTCGGCACGCCTTTGAACTTCTTAATGGTCTCGAGCACCCAGCCGAGGCACTCCTGATTGGCCAGACCGTGCAGAGGGCCCGCCAGGCCGTTCAAACCGGCCGACACCGCGTAGTACGGGTCAGAGAGTGCGGAGCCGACGGTGTGGCAAGTGAACGCTGACACGTTGCCACCTTCGTGATCCGAATGGAGCACGAGGTAGAGGCGCATCATCGCGTAGACTTCGTTGATATTCGGTTTCTTCTGTCCCTTCTTGACCTTCGGATTGTCGATACCCAGCATGTGGGCATAGTCAGCGCCCCAGTCAAGTTTCGCGGACGATTTGATGATCGGTCCTTTTTTGTATTTGATGCGGTAGATGCCGGCCGCGATCGCGGGAATGGTGCCGAGAATGCGCATGGCATCATCAAGAGCCGGCTCCCAGTATTCAGTCTTGTGCATCCCTTTGGTATAACGTTTGCGGAAGAGTGACTCGTTTTCCATCGCCAGGATAGCGGTGTCGAGCATCGCCATCGGATGCGAGGTCTTCGGCATTGACTTGAGGACTTTCCACACGTAGTCCGGTACTTTGCCGTTCTTCTTCAGTTCCTTCTGGAATCCAACCAGCTCTTCCTTGGTCGGCATTTCGCCGGTCATCAGCAACCAGAAGATCTCTTCGGGGAGTTTTTCGGTGAGATCCTTGATCGGAATGCCACGGATCACAAGACCGGTATCAGGTTCGACGAGCGAGGTGTCGCACACCAAGCCCTTAACGGCGCGCATACCGCCGATCGCCTGTTCAACCGTCACCTGTGAGATCACGACATCGCGACCTTCCTTCATGACCGCAGCGCGTTCTTCACGCAGCTTCGGAATAAGTTCGGCCATTCTCTGTTTTAGGGTTTTGGCCATCGAAGTACTCCTTTGTTTTATAAGTCGGCGACTGTTTTCTGTACCGGCTCGTGTGTGAATAGTTTCACATTACCGACCAAAGTAGTGTTGCTTGGTTTGGTTTGTCAAGCTACGAAGATGGGTAGAATTAGCAATTTTCAATCCGGAAGGAGTTTTCCCGGATTCAGGAGGGACGAGGGGTCGAATATTCGTTTGATTTCCCGCATGGCACCGAGAGTTGGCGGGTCAAACTCGAGGTGAAGGTAGTCACGTTTGGCCAGGCCAATGCCATGTTCTCCGGTCAGGGTACCGCCCAGTTCGATGGTCTTGCGCATCAGAGTCAAAACACCCTCCTCGATCAGCCGCTGGTCAGCCTCAGAGCCGGTCTGGGAGAGAAAATTCACGTGGAGGTTACCATCCCCGGCGTGGCCGAATGAGTTGATCCTAAGAGGGCTGGCTGCATTCATCTGGGCTACAAAGTCAACCAAGACAGGGAATTGGCTATTCGGTACCGCTACGTCTTCGGAGATCCTGAGCGCGGCTGAGGCCTTGATCGCCTTGGAAAGGTTGCGTCTGACATTCCAGAGGGACTCGGCAGCCTCCGGATCGGTTTCATCACGCAGATAGCTGCATCCGTTGCGCTGGCAAATCTCACGAATTTGTACGATTTCCCCGGGAATATCAGCTCCGGTCGTCTCAATCAGGAGAATGGCGGCGACATTGTCCAAGCCGTCATTCTTCTCGTACTGATTCGAACAGGCGGCAGCATCGCCATCAAGAAATTCGAGAACGGTTGGGATGATCCCTTTGGCGGTGATATCTGAGACCGTTTGAGCGGCGGCTTTCGGGTCAGGGAAGGCGACGAGAATAGTTGCGCCGCGGGTCGGGATAGGGGTAAGGCGGAAGGCGATTTCGGTGATTATCGCCAACGTCCCCTCGGAGGCGACCAGAAGCTCTCCCAAGCCGCCGAATCCAGATTGATCGCCGAGTAGACCTGTTCGAAGGATTGAGCCGTCCGCCAAGACTGCTTCAAGTCCAAGAATGTAATCCTTGGTAGTGCCGAACCTTCGACAGCGCAAGCCACCCGCTCCCTCCGCGAGGTTGCCGCCGAGTGTCGATTCAAGGTAGCTGGCCGGGTCGGGAGGATAGGTGAGGCCGACTTTCGCAGCTTCATCCTGCAATGTTTTGGTGATCACGCCGGGGCCGACAATGGCCGTTCTGGCGGCATCGTTAATACGCAGATGGGCAATGAGTTCCGTTGATAACAGTAAACTATTACTTGAAGGTACGCAACCACCGGAGAGACCTGTGCCCGCACCGCGAGGGATGAGTGGGATAGCGTACGTGCGGCAGAAATTCATCGCTGACTGGATATCCTCCCGCACGCGGGCCATGAGAATCGCTGACGGCTTTCCAGAGTAGGTAGTAGCGTCGGTGAAGTACTTTTCGTAGGTGGAATCCGGCTCGATGATGAGTGAGTCGGGGAAAGAGAGCTGGGCCCGGAGTGATTCGAAGTTGGTATTCGTCATCGGTGACCCATCGGCAGCAGCTCAGGAGTCAGATTTGGGCTTGGAATCGGATTTGGATGACGATTCGGATTTTGATTCGCCCTTCCGCTTGTAGTCGGTGATATAGAATCCGGTCCCTTTGAATATGAGTCCCGCGCCTCCTGATATCAGGCGCTGTGTTTTCTTGCCACACTTCGGGCAGAGCTCGATAGGATCCTCGGACATGGTCTGGAACTCTTCGAATTCGTGTCCACAGGATGGGCAGCGGTATTGATAGGTTGGCATATGTCAATCTCTTCCAAAACTCAGTTACGGGCACCAAAACGGTGAGCGGTAGTATCAGACAGATGTAACCATCTGGCAAGGAAAAATGTTCAGGCGGGAAGTCCGGATTCAGAGGCCGAGCTTTACGGCCAATCCGCAGCCGAGTATAACAAATCCGGCCATAGCGTGGGCATAACGCTCGATACGCTGGAGCGGGAAAAATCGAACTCCGCGCTGAAGCAGAAGAACCATGCCGAGCATGGTCCCGATGGTAGTTACGCTAAAAACGATCGTGACCAGCCAGAGGCCGAGGGTGCTTTCGTTGGCGGCGGGGTACATCAGGATCGGGATCAGCGGTTCGCATGGGCCGAGGACGAAGATAGCGAAGAGTACCCAGGGGGTGATGTTGGCCTTTTTGCCCGTTGAGGCGTGTGTATGGGCATGGGAGTGCGGGTGGGCATGGAAAGTACCGTCTTCGTGCGTATGCCGATGTTTCTTGAATGCCTGGCGGAACCCCCAAACCATGTAGACCAGACCAAAGGCGATAAGCGCCCAGCCGGCGAGATCGCCGCGATACGATTCAGCGGATTCCAGACTGGTGACGGCAATGCCGAGCGCTATTCCGACAAAGCCGAGGATCACACTGCTGAGCACATGACCGATACCGCACAGGATGGTCACAACGCTGGTTTTCATGGTCGACCATTGGCGAGCCTGCGACATAGCGAGAAATGGGAGATAGTGATCGGGGCCAAGGAGTGTATGGATAAAGCCTATCGAGGCGGCGGCGATCATTAGCGCGGTGAGTTCGTTCGTCATAACGCTCCAACATGTTAATCAGCTAAAGGAAATATGACGGAAATCCGGCTTTGGTCAAGGCAAAAGCGTGGATAGTCGAGGCGATATTGCGGGATTTGTGAGGGTTTGGTCACAAGCTGAAAGAAAATCAGTTTGAGATGGATTTTGCCGAGGGTATTTCACGCATCGACCCCGGCCCCAGCCCCAGTTCAGTCATTGTGCGCAGGTCAGCTCTTCGGTTTGGAGTGCAGAGAGAGGATCTCGCGAGAGCGAAGGAGCGCGTCGTCGTAGGTCGGCAGCATATTCTCACGGCCGATCTGCTGGAGGAGACCGGAATCATCCATCGCCTTGACTACCGCAGGTTGCGCTCCGGAGACGATGAACGAAGTGCCGGATTTCTTGAAGGAATGAAAGACGTCTTCGATCGTGCGAAGGCCGGTGCTGTCGATGACCGGGACCTGGCGCATGCGAACGATGATTACTTTCGGTGGCTTGCCGATGGCCGACAGCGATTCTTTGAATTTGTAGGCGGCGCCGAAAAACATCGGGCCATTGATCTCGAAGACGCGGACGCCGTCGGGGATGGGGGAGAGTGAGAAGTTCGCGACATCATCCATGCCGCCGGTTTCATCCCAATTCTGCGAGATGGCAGTGACGTTACTGGAGTATGACATAGAGCGTAGGAACGCAATTGAAGCGATGACCAGACCGACCTGGAGCGCGATCGTCAAATCGAGGACGACTGTTAAGGTAAAGGTACTGAGCAAGACCGCGGCGTCACTCTTGCTTCCTTTCACCTGCGCCAGGAAAGTGCGCCACTCAGACATATTGTAGGCGACGACAATCATAATGCCGGCAAGAGCGGCCATGGGGATCATGCCGGCATATTTTCCAAACGCGAGCATGATGGCGAGCAGGATGAACGCATGCACAATTCCAGCGACCGGAGTCCGTCCGCCATTCTTGACATTGGTGGCGGTGCGGGCTATCGCGCCAGTAGCGGGGATACCACCAAAGATGGGGGACGCGACATTAGCAACACCCTGAGCGACCAGTTCCATATTGGAGCGATGTTTGCCGGAGATCATGCCATCGGCGACGACGGCAGAGAGGAGCGCTTCGATTCCGGCGAGAAGCGCTATGGTCAACCCCGGTTGGATAAGTTCTTTGATGGTACTCCAGTTGACTGCCGGCCAGGTAGGAGTGGGGAGAGTGTGCGGTATCTCGCCGAAGCGCGCCTGAATTGTCTCCAACGGAAGATTAAGCAAAGGCACAGCCGCGGTTGCGGCTATCAGGGCGACGAAGGGGCTCGGAATAATGGTGGTGATCTTCGGCCAAAAGACGATGACCAGGATAACGCCAACGCCGAGAGCGAGGTTGGTCAACTGAGCATCGCCAATGTGGGTCAGAATAATAATCCACTTCTCGATGAAATCGGCGGGGAGATTGTCGATGCCGAGGCCGAGCAGGTCATTCATTTGAGATGAGAAGATGATGACCGCGATCCCCGTCGTGAAACCGACAATGACCGGGTGCGGGATGAATTTGATGACCGAGCCGAATTTGAGGAGGCCCATCGCGATCAGGATGACCCCGGCTATCAGTGTCGCGGCCATGAGGCCATCGATCCCGTACTGCTGAACGATGCCGTAGATGATAACGACAAAGGCGCCGGTCGGGCCACCAATCTGGACGCGACTTCCGCCGAGGGCAGAGATTATGAACCCGGCGACGATGGCGGTGAAGAGCCCTTTTTCGGGGGAGACGCCGGACGCGATAGCGAACGCTATGGCCAGCGGGAGCGCGACGATCGCGACAATAGTGCCGGCGGCGGCATCAGCGCCGAACTGGCGCATCGTGTACCCTTTAAGGGTATCAAACAGCTTTGGTCTTAGCATCAGGTGCGGTTCCTAAGCAGCCGAAAGTAGACCTGATTTTATTCACTGTCAAGGATTGAGCAATAATTGCAGAGATCTGATTGTTGACTGAGATCGATGATCGGTTCCGGCTTGCCGAAATGGTCATTTCTGTCTATGCTGCGATGAGAATATGACTGTTAGATAAGGGGTAATACGAATGAAAGTCTCTCTTGGCGCGAAGACATTGGTTTATCCGACCCCGGCGTGGGTGATCGGGTCATACGATCAGCATGGGAAAGCGAACATCATGACAGTGGCGTGGGGCGGAATCTGCAATTCGAAGCCGCCGCAAGTGACGATTTCACTGCGCAAAGCGACCTACACCTACGGTTGTATCATGGAACGGAAAGCGTACACGATCAATCATCTGCCGGAGCAATATGTGGCGGCGGTGGACTATTGCGGGATGGCGTCCGGGCGTGCGGCGGACAAGTTCAAAGAATCGGGACTCACCCCAATTGGCTCCGATCTGGTGGACGCGCCGTATGTCGCGCAAGCCAATCTCGTAGTCGAGTGTCATTTGAGTCAAGCGATTGAGATCGGGCTGCACACGATGTTTATCGGTGATATTGTTGATGTCAAAGCTGATCAGGAAGTGCTCGACGCCAACACGGTGCCGGACCCGATGAAGTTGCTTCCGATCGTCTACGCGACCGGGGCCCAGAGATATTTTGGGTTGGGGCGCGATCTGGGGAAAGGGTACGCGATCGGAAAACTGGTCAAGCCATCGACCGATCCAGAGTATTGAACGGAGGTTTGATTTTCACTGGCATCGGATTGGCCGATGTTCTTATATTTGTGCTGATGGGGATGGAGTCCCCCGACAACCGCCTTTGTTGAGGCTGATGACTCCTGCGCTACGAACCATTCGCTTGCAGGAGTTCTGAATGATGAAATTGCTTTTGATCGCGGCTGCGGGACTGGTCGGGACACTCGCCCGGTATGGGTTGGGCGGGCTGGTTCAGAAGCAGTCCGGTACGCTTTTCCCGGTCGGGACACTAGTTGTTAATGTCGTCGGATGTCTGCTGTTCGGCATCCTCTGGTCGTGGGCCGAGGACCGGATATCTATTGAATCTTCACTTCGTGCGGCGATCTTCATCGGGTTCTTCGGCGCTTTCACCACATTCTCAAGTTTCGCATATGAGACGGTCGCGATGATGCGCGAGTCGCAATGGTTTGCGGCTATGGCCAATGTGCTGATACAGAACATAGTGGGGCTGGCGGGATTATTTGGCGGACTGTTGATCGGCAGAAAGCTGGTGTGAGGATAAAGTCATGGAATTACCGGTACAATCAGAACTGCTTCGGATATTTATCGGAGAATCGGACCGATGGCACGGGAAGCCGTTGTATGAGGCGATCGTGCTGGAGGCGCGCGCGGCCGGATTGGCAGGAGCGACCGTTACACGGGGATTGATGGGGTTTGGGGCACACAGCCGGATACATACAGCCAAAGTTCTGCGCCTCTCTGAAGATCTCCCTATTATCGTTGAAATAGCTGACCATGCGGATAAGATAGAGTCATTCCTCCCGAAACTTGACTCAATGATAGTCGAGGGTCTGGTGACGGTAGAGAAAGTACGAGTGATACTCTACCGCCACGGAGAGGCGCTGGAGTAGGCGCTACTGCTCGCTCTTCTTGCGACCCAGAATCCCGCCGGTCAGGAAGAGGCCGGCTCCCAGCACAAAGCCGAAATTGTACCAGTTCCCGTTGTTGTGGACCTCGTAGACATTGATACTGTCCATGAACAACGACAGGATGAAGGTGATGGGGGAGATCAAGCCGTGCCAGATGCCAATCAGGAAGCCTGCGGTTTTGCCGTTTCCGGCGGGGATATCCTCGACGGTGTTCGGGCCGGGGGTGCAGGAGGCAAGGAGGAGCGTGCTAAGGACTATGATTAAGACGAGCTTGGCCATATTTGTCTCCGTGGTGTAGGAGTAATCTGTAGTAGACAATGGCGAGAGGCAAGAGAAAGATTGGAAAACCCTCATCCGGCCTTCGGCCACCTTCTCCCAAGGGGAGAAGGGAAGAAGCGCGGAACTAGTTGAAGTCTATGGCCGAGGAACCAGATAAGAACAGACTGAGTTTGGGTTTTGCAATTGTTCGACTCAATGGTGCTGGTGGACAAGGGAAGAATCCATCAGTGCCTATAAGCTACCCGTCCAAAAAGAAGTGCAGTTCTCTGTGCTATTTAGTTCCAATAAGAGTTTGCACGCAGATGGTTGAAGTTTGCGCAATTAATCCCCCTTGAACTCATAATTTGGTATAATTGACCATCTGTTGTAACGACGCTACAATTTTTTGAAAGTGCGATGCTCATTATAGAAAGATCAGTAAATCCGAGTTCTGGGAGCAAGTAATCGGCCAGTAGTTGGTCCTTTTCGATATACAATTCTTGAGTGCTTCGTAGCAGACTCTCGCAATTGAGGTAACATTTTGACTTCAGTATTCCCTTTAATGAATCCAAATGATTGGATAACTCTGCAAGAATCTGAGGGCTGACGTATGTCGAACTGAATAGCCTGGTGAAGTTGAGAAGTAGCATATAGTCTCCCTCATCGAACGATTGAGTCCTTTTGCACTTCTGCAAGTAGTCCGGGCCGAGACAACCAACGCATAATACAACTAGCAAGTTAGTGTCGATTATTAAGCCAAGATCCTTGGCCTTGTCAAAAGGGTTTGGGAGAGTCATTTCGAGCTGTCAGTCGACTTCATCTTCATTGATACAACCTCACCAGTAGATTTGTTGATCTTAAATACTTTGTAATGGGTTGCGTAGGTAGGGTAGAGCGTGAGTGGCGGAATCGCACTAGAATTGGGCAGATTGTACGACAGTGTGATCAACCAATGAATGTTCTGTTCATCTGATTCTACTTCTTCAAGTGACATGTTGCTTGGCTGTACACCTACAACCTGATTCAGAAATTCTCTTGCCTTAAGTGTGGCGTCACGAACAGTAATCATGAAAATACCCTCCAATTGTAGCTTTTAAGAAGGACGGTCTAATTGAACCGTCCTTGAAAAGAAGCGATTCTATCTCCTATCTCGTCTTGACGAATTCCTTCTTCACCGGGCCGGCGGCGATAACCTCCGGCGTGCAGCCATCGCGGAACTTCTTGAAGTTCTCGATGAAGAGCGCCGCCAACTGCAGATATCGCTCCTGGTAGGCGTTCGGGTCATCCCACGTGTCGATCGGATTCAGTACTTTGTCGGGCACGTTTTCACAATGCTTCGGGACCTGGAATCCAAAGACCGGGTCGATATAAAACTCAGCATTGTCCAACTTGCCGTCCAGCGCGGCATTCAAGAGCGCGCGGGTGTGATGGATCGACATACGCTTGCCGATGCCGTATACGCCGCCGGTCCATCCGGTGTTAACCAGCCAGCAGGTCGCATTGTATTTGAGCATTTTGCGGCGGAGCAGGTCGGCATAATAGAACGGATGGTGAACCATGAACGGCGCGCCAAAGCAGGCGGAGAAAGTAATCTCCGGCTCTTTGCCGAGGTCGATCTCAGTTCCGGAGACCTTTGACGTGTAGCCGGAAATAAAGTGATACATCGCCTGTTCCGGAGTCAACCGGGCGAGCGGAGGCATCACGCCGGAAGCATCGCAGGTGAGCATCAGGATATTCTTCGGGTGGCCAGCCATCTTCTCAGGGACCGAATTGGTGATAAACGAGAGCGGATAAGCCGCGCGCGTGTTTTCGGTCCGCTCGGGGTCATCGAGATCGAGTCTGCGTGTGACCGGGTCGTAAATGACGTTTTCGAGCACCGTCCCGAACTTGCGCGTGCAAGCGTAAATCTCCGGCTCGGCAGTCGGGGAGAGGTTGATGACCTTGGCGTAGCAGCCGTTCTCGAAATTGAAAACGCCTTCATCGGACCAGCCGTGCTCGTCATCGCCAACCAAAAAGCGATTCGGGTCGGCCGAGAGCGTGGTCTTGCCGGTGCCAGAGAGACCAAAGAAGAGGGCGACATCGCCTTTCTTGCCGACGTTGGCGGAGCAGTGCATCGTCATGATCCCCTGCAGTGGCAGGAGGTAATTCAACAACGTGAAGACCGATTTCTTGATCTCGCCGCCGTACCCTGAACCGCCAATGATGCAGAGCTTCTGGTCGAAGTTGAGCATGATGAAGGTTCCGGTGTTGGTGCCGTCTATCTCAGGGAGTCCCTGGAAAGAGGGGATAGAGATCACGGTGAAGTCAGGCACGAACCTGCGGAGTTCTTCATTGGTGGCTGCCTGAATGAACATATTCTTGGCAAAGATAGAATGCCAGGCGTATTCGGTAATGACACGAACAGGAAGGCGATAGTTCGGGTCGGCGCCGCCGTAGCAGTCCTGTACGAAGAGGTCGCGTCCCTGGAGGAATCCCTGGAGACGCTGGTAAACCATGTTGAACTTATCTTCGGCGATAGGGCGGTTGTACTGCCCCCACCAGATGTTCTCTTCGGTGGTCGCTTCGCGGACGATGAATTTATCATTGGCGGCGCGGGCGGTATGTTTGCCGGTGTCGACAATGATCGGGCCGTGGGCGGAGATTTTTCCTTCGCCACGGAAGATGGATTCTTCGTAGAGGGCCTCAATGGGGAGGTTCCAGAAGACCGTCCGCAGATTGCGCAGGCCGTGGTTGTCCAGACCGTAGTCGGGTTTGAGCGCGGCGGCCTGCTTGTGCGCCGGGGTTTTTATGTCAATGATGTAATGGTTCATTTCCAGTCTCTCCTCAATTTGCGGTCTCCAATGTAGATCTCATTGGGGGATTCCGGGTCGAGCGCCCACTTGATACGAGCGATACCTTCCATGATCTCCTTGATGGTCCCGCAATAGCTCAAGCGAAGATGCCCTTCGACACCGAACTCCTTACCGGGGACGGTGACGACCAGCGCTTTCTCGAGCAGGAACTGCGAGAGTTTGACCGAATCTTCGCTATAAGCGCGGAAATCGGGGAGGCAGTAGAAAGTACCATCAGGCTCGTTTATGCGAATGCCGGTGAAGGCGCGCAATTCGTTCATCATCACATCTTTGTTATTCTTCAGCGTCTGGCGCAAAGATTCGATCGAACTCTGCACGCCGTTCAACGCACCAGCCGCCGCGGCCTGGAGGAGAACCGCCGGGCAGGACATATTCTGCGCCTGAACGTTGATCATCGCGGCTGTTACCTTTTTGCTGGCGACTGTCCAGCCGATGCGGAAGCCGGTCATGGCGTAGGCTTTGGAGACGCCGTTGAGAATGATCAGTTTTGACGACTCGGTGTCGTCCTTGGCGTATTTGTAGGCGGGGACCCAAGGGGTCTTGCCGAACGCCAGACGGTGATAGATATCATCCATGATGAGGTAGATACCTTTCTTTTCGCAGTACTCTACCATCTGCTGGATGAACTCGGGAGGATAGATCACACCGGAGGGGTTATTCGGGCTGTTGATGACGATCGCTTTGGTGTAGGAGCCGACGACCTCTTCGATATCGTCGAACTCGATCTGGAACGTATGGTCTTTCGGTTTCACGATCACCGGCTTGCCATAGACCATTTTAACGATCTCAGGGTAGCTGACCCAATAGGGGGCGAGGATGACGACTTCGTCCTGCGGATTGACAAGCGTCATCATCAGATTGTAGAACGAGTGCTTGGCACCGTTCGAGACAATGATGTTGTCCGTGCTGACCAGCTTGCCGTATTGTTCTTCGGTATAGCGGACGATCGCTTTGAGGAGCGGCGAAATACCTTCGGTCGGGGTATATCGAATGTCCGCGGTATTCAGCTTGGCGGCGCAAGCGATGATTGCATCGAGCGGCACCTTGCTCTTTGGTTCACCAGCGCCCAGATGAATGACGGCCTCGCCTTTGTCGCGAAGCTTGGCGGCGGCCTCATTCAGCTTGAGTGTCGGCGACTCGTGGATCTCTTTGGCTAACTGACTAATGCTCATATGTAACTACCCTCTCATCAGAGTGGCTATTGCCGAAACATCAACAATGTCGTCCACCGAACAACCGCGGGAGAGATCATTGGCGGGTTTGTCCAAACCCTGAATGATCGGCCCGGTCGCGGTCGCGCCGGCGAGACGCTGGGTCAATTTATATCCAATATTACCTGCATCGAGATCAGGGAAAATAAGGCAGTTGGCATCGCCAGCAATGGAAGAGCCGGGAGCCTTCGACTTGGCGACCTCGGGAATGATGGCGGCATCGAGCTGGAATTCACCATCCACCTTGAGATTCGGGTAATCCCGTCTGAGGATTGCCAGGGAGGCCAACACTTTGTCGACATCGTCATGTTTGGCCGAACCTTTGGTCGAGAAGGAGAGCATGGCCACACGCGGCTCCTCTCCGACGAGGTTACGCATGGTTTCGGCGGTCGAAACAGCGATTGAAGCGAGCTGTTCGGCGGTTGGATTTGGGACAACGGCGCAGTCGCCAAACATGAAGACCTTGTTTTCGACATTGCGGAACTTCGGCAAGGTCATGATGAACGAGCTCGACACAGTGGTAATGCCCGGCTTGAGACCGACACAGTGGATGGCGGCGCGGAGGACATCGCCGGTAGTGTTGACGGAACCGGCGACGGATGCATCGGCCATGTCGTGACGGACCAGCATCGCGCCATAGTACAGCGGAGTGGTCATCGCCTTTTTGGCGTCATCTTCGGTCATCTTTCCTTTGCGGATAACGACCAGCTCTTTGACGAATTCGGCGTACATCTTTCCCAGCGGAGGGTTGATGATCTCGACTCCGTTCAAGTTGACGCCATGTTCTTTGGCAAGATTCTCAATCGTTTTCTCGTCGCCAAGAAGGGTGACTTTGCAGATTCCCTGTTCGATGATCTTCTGGGTCGCCTTGATGACTCGAGGTTCTGTTCCCTCAGGAAGCACGACGCGACGACCCTTGGCCTTCGCTTTCTCTTTTATCTGCGCAACAACGCTCATCTCTATCTCCCGCCGCCCGGATGCGGCTTGAATATTACGAAACGATCTGGTCTTTCAAGTCTGGGTCTGACAGATAGGCGGCGATAAAGGGGTCGATATCGCCATCCATCACAGCCTGTATATTCGAAGTCTCGTGGGAGGTCCGGTGGTCTTTCACCAGATTGTAGGGGTGGAAGACGTAGGATCTGATCTGCGAGCCCCACTCGATCTTCTTTTTAGATTTCTCGAATTTCTCCATCTTCTTGGCTTCCTCTTCGCGCTTGAGCTGATAGAGGCGCGCGCGGAGGACCATGAAGGCGGCCTCTTTATTTTTGTGCTGGCTCCGCTCTGTTTGGCAGGTCACCACAATGCCGGTCGGGTTGTGGGTTATGCGGATAGCCGATGAAGTTTTGTTTACATGCTGTCCGCCTGCTCCCGATGAACGGTAGGTGTCGATGCGAATATCTTCGTCTTTGATCTCAATGTCGACGGCATCTTCGATGACCGGATAGACGTGCACCGAGACAAAGGAGGTATGGCGTCGGGCGTTAGCGTCGAACGGAGAGATGCGCACCAATCGGTGGACGCCGGATTCGGCCTTCAGGAATCCGTAGACATACTCGCCCTTGACCTCGAGCGTGACGGATTTCAGACCGGCTTCTTCGCCGGGCTGATAGTCTATCAGTTCGGAGGTGTAGCCTTTTCGTTCAACCCAGCGTCCGTACATACGGAAAAGCATCTCGGCCCAATCCTGGGATTCGGTGCCGCCGGCACCGGGATGGATAGTCAGAATGGCGTCGCGGTGGTCATCGGGACCCGAGAGCAGGGTCTTGAACTCAAACGCATCGACTTCGTCGATCAATTTGGCAATGGAACGTTCAAGGTCACTGGCATCGGGCGAACCTTCGCTGACCATGTCGCTGAATTCGCGCAGGTCGTTCAGTTCGGCGATCAATTTGGAGTGGGAGTCCAGCCACCGCTTGTGCATGGAGATCTCTTTGAGGACCCCCTGGGCGGTCTGGTTGTCGTTCCAGAAGTTCGGTTGGGTAGTTTTTTCTTCTAGTTCGGCGATCCGCTGTTTGCGGCCGTCGAGGTCAAAGATACCTCGCAAGCTTGTCCAGGCGGGACAGTAAATCCGGCAACTTTGTCTTAAATTCAGCAATCATACGTCTTCAAAACCCTTCCACCTTGAGAAAGAAAGCACAAATATAGCCAGTTTTATGGTTATCGTCAAACAGAATTGGATACTTTTGTAGAGCCAAGATACCCCTATTTTGTCCTTGAGACAATACCGGGTAGGCGAGTTTAGGGTTGACAGGATTGGTCTCTATTGTATTTTCGGCCAATGGCAATTCGCATTGAGACTGTTGTGGTTGGGCCGTTTGAGGTCAACTGCTATGTCGTCTGGGATGAGGTTACCAAGGATGGTGTGATCATTGATCCCGGTGCGGATGCCGCGGACATAATCCGGACTATTCAGCGGACCGGTTGTACGCCTCGGGGAATACTTCTAACCCACGGACATGGGGACCATATTGCCGCGGTCGAGGCGGTTAAGTCTCAGTATGCCATCCCATTGTATTGCGGGGACGGGGAAGAGAAACTGCTGGCGAGCCCATCGGCCAATGTGTCGGCCCTGATCGGAATGCCGATAGTCTCACCACCACCGGACGGCAAATTGAAAGACGAAGAGCATGTGGCTTTGGGAAGCCTTCAGTTTCTAGTGCTCTCCACGCCCGGGCACACACCAGCCGGCGTCTGCTACTTGCTCGAGAAAGAAGGATTGCTTTTCTGCGGCGACACTCTCTTCGCGGGCTCGGTCGGAAGGACCGATCTGCCGGGAGGCTCGATGGATCGCCTTATTATGTCGATTCGCACGAAAATCCTGACACTTCCTGACCCAGTGATTTGTTATCCAGGACATGGGCCGCGGACGACCGTCGGCGCCGAGCGGCACAATAACCCGTTTCTGAATGGAGACATTTACGCGTGAAGAAGAGCATAGAGCCGTTACACATAGACGGGCTGTCTGATTTCCATGTCCACTGTGATTACTCGATAGACGCTTCGGGGACGATCGAAGAATACTGCGAGGCCGCGCTAGAGCGGGAATTGGCCGAGATATGCTTCACGACTCACTTCGACTCGAATCCCAGATCTGACGGGTTCGCGAACTACATTCGCATCAATGGGGAAAAGAAGCCGGCGACGCCGGAGAATCTGGCGCCATATGTTAACGATGTGCTGGCGGCGCAGGAGAAGTATTATCCGCTCGGTTTGTCGGTCAAACTGGGGCTTGAATTTGGATGGTATCATGGCTGCGAAGAGAAAGTACAGCGGATCAAAGAATGGTACGATCTTGATTACCTGATGGTCGGTGTACACGAGATCAGGGACATCTGTTTCTGCGCGGCATCGACGTTTGAGCAATGCTTCTCGAAACTCCGGATGCAAGAGGCGGTCGAAGACTATTACAAGCAGGTCTGCGCGGCGGCGCGCTCGGGCCTTTTCGCGACAATCGCGCATCTGGATTATTACCGCAAATACGGCGAGCAGTTCTATGGTGCCGAGATACACCGCGCCCACTTGCCTCATATGGAAGAAGTCTTTGCGGCTCTCAAAGAAGGCGGGACCGCGCTCGAGATCAATACCGCGGCGCGACGCAAAGGGCTGGACAGCTACTTTCCGTCCATGGAATTGATCAATAGCGCCAAGCGCGCGGGGGTGGATATTCTGTATCTTGGTTCGGACGCTCACGCGCCGGAGCAAGTCGGTTACGATTTCGAAACGGCGGCGCATCTTATCCCCCAGCAAATAGGTGGTTGCGACGACTGATCCCAAGCCTGGCAGAGTGAAGCGAGCGAAACGGCTGACCCGGTCGTTTTTTGCGCGACCAACCCTCGAAGTTTGCCGCGACATACTCGGAAAGCATCTGGTATATTGCACACCGCGCGGAAAAGTGGCTGGAAGGATTGTTGAGGTGGAGGCGTATATCGGCGAAGATGATCCCGCCTGTCATGCCGCACCGGGGAAAACTGGTCGCTCGATCTATCTCTACGCCAAGCCGGGGGTCTCGTATATCTATCTCATCTATGGATTCTATTTTTGCCTGAATTTCGTGACGGAGCGTGAAGGGTTTCCAGCGGCAGTGTTGATCAGAGCGGTGGAACCGACCGACGGAGTGGAGTTGATGCGAAGGCAGACACCCGGCAAGCTCACGGAAAGCAGGCTGGCTTCAGGTCCGGGACGACTCTGTCGGGCGTTCGGTCTTACGCTGAAACAGAATGGATGGGATGTGGCGGATCGGGATTCAATTCTGTACCTTGAGGATCACCATGAGGGGCCGGTCAGGGCGGAGAGATCCCCGCGAATCGGCATAACCAAGGGAACGGACAAGCTCTGGCGATTCTTCGACCCAAATTCAAAAGCTGTATCTGGAACGAGATGACGACGTATAAGGGGAGAGGCTGACAAGAAAGACGACACGGAATGTTTGGACCTGATTTTTTACAGAAGCTCGCGATAGGACTACCCATCCTTCTACTTTCGTTGACCGTGCATGAGTTTTTCCATGCCTGGACGGCGAAGAAGTTCGGCGACGACACGGCCGAACGAATGGGGCGATTGACTCTCAATCCGATCGCGCATATCGACCTGATAGGGTTGCTGGTGATGATCGCTTCTCAGTTTCGGTTCGGGTGGGCGAAGCCGGTTCCGGTGAACCCAATGAATTTGAGGAATCCGCGAGTCGCAGATATCTGGATAAGCGCGGCTGGGCCAATCTCCAACTTTGGATTGGCTCTGATCGCAGGGATCATTTTCCGGGTAATGGCTGCCGGGTCAGCGGGCTTTCAGAACGTTCCCGATGCTGTGCCAATGATGCTTTCGTATGCGGTCTGGATCAACGTCAGTCTGGCGTTTTTCAATCTGATCCCGCTTTTTCCACTGGACGGTTCGCACATACTGAGAAATCTATTACCGCCACGCTACGACGAAGTGATGGACCGGTTTGAGTCTGTCGCGCCATTTGTACTACTTGGACTGGTGATGTTCGGCATGGTCTGGGTGATAATTGGACCAGCGGTAACATTTGTCGCACCGCTATTCCTGGGGGCATGATACGGGCAACTCGAAACGCCATCAGACGGTCGCTTTCATACTACTGATCATGGCCATGGTCGTGGTAGGGATCGTATGTTCCAAGCCGCCTCGCACTCCGGACGAGACTGTTCAGTCCGACAAAGTGAAGGCGTTTCTCTTTGACGCAGAACTTCGTCGAGCGGGGAAGCCGACCTCGTTTCGCTTGGAGATATTTCAAACTGACAGCGTCATGGCGCTTTCGGGGAGAGGGTATCTGGGTAAGGGGGCGTTGCGCGGGCGAGCGACCGCTGATTCGCTTATCTGCTATTTCCCATCCACCAATGAGTATGTGCAGGAGCCGGTGCTGAACCTGATGCATGCTCTGGAGTGTCAAGTCGCGCCGCAGGGGATCAATCTGGTGGAGTTGCTCGATCGCATGCCGGATTCGGTCGCACTGGATTCAACAATCGAGGTAGTCGCTAACTACCAGGAGCTCAAGCGCCCACGATTCATAATCTATATTGAGAATTGCCCCTGGCAGATGGAGCTCGCATACCGGTCCGAGGCGATCGGCCAGTGGCGATTGGATGAGTTTTTCTTTTTTGACGGCAAGGAGACCCGCCTGAAGGCGACGTGCCGTGAATATAAACCCGCCGTCACTCTCAAACCGGAGCGCTTCCAAGTCCGCATTCCCGCCGAGGCTCAGCGGATAACTCCCTGAGCTGTCTTGTTTTTCCCCTCGTTGACAAACCGCTCGTAATTGGCGATGTTGCTGGATTAAACCGACTTACCTGAGGCATTGGTGAATCTCTATCGGCGCACATTTTCGGTCCTGGTCCCTTATTGGCGGCAACTGACTGTTGCCTCGCTCTCCGCGGCACTGAATGCGCTCTTGTCGGGTCTGCTCATCTGGATGGTCGGACCGCTCTTGAACACGCTTTTCAAAGTGGGCGGCATTGGCGGGGTGCCGTCGGTGACGCCTGAAACTTCAACTGCTCCTTTGGGCGATATGGCCAAAGGGTTCGATTCAATCAAGGAAGTAATGAAGGGATGGGTGGACAGTCTGGTGCAGGCGGAGTCGCCGTCGCGGATGCTCTTCAACTTCTGCGTCCTGATCATGGTGGTCGTCGTCCTGAAGAACCTCTTCCTGTATCTTCAGGGATTCTACATGGCCTATGTTCAGCAGGCGGTGGTTCGCAAATTCAGGAACAGCCTTTTTGAGAAATATCTTCGGCTGTCACTCGACTATTTTCAGGCCCGGCGGACTGGCCATATCATGTCGCGGGTCACAAACGACGTGGTGGTCTTGAACGAGTCGATTGACCTGGGATTCAATCGACTGGTGACTGACTCGCTCTTCACCCTGATGCTGATAAGCTTCCTCGTGATCCTTAGCTGGAAGTTGACCCTGCTGGCGATGGTGGTCCTTCCGGTGATATTCGGATTCATCTGGTTCATCGGCAGAAAGCTCCGCAAGTACTCTGAACGATCCCAGGAGAGAATGGCTGACGTAACATCGGTGCTCGAAGAGTCGGTCAACAACGCCCGGATCGTCAAAGCCTTCTCCATGGAGAAGTTCGAGCAGGAGAAGTTTTTCGCGGCTACGCAGAACTACTTCAAGGCCTTACTGCGCATGACGCGCATCAGGCACCTGGCGTCGCCGATCAACGACACGTTGGCGACTACGGCCGGCGTGATAATTCTGCTCTACGCGGGCTCGCGGATCGTGGCCGGGAGTGGGGAACTAAGCGCGGCGGATTTTATGACGTACATCCTGGCGATGTTCTCGCTTATCAAGCCGGTCAAGGATCTGAGTCAGATACATATAAAGTTGCAGGAGGGGATGGCGGCCGCGGAACGGGTGTTTGAAGTGATCGATACAGGAGAGAAGATCACGGAGCCGGCGCATCCGAAGCAGATCGACACTTTCCAGGATGCTATTCGATATGAGAAGGTCAGTTTCAGCTACAATCCGGGAGAGCCGGTGCTTCGCGAGGTCTCTTTCGATGTCAAACGCGGGGAGATTGTGGCGGTCGTTGGTCCGTCAGGGGCCGGGAAGTCAACGCTGTTCGACCTGCTTCCCCGGTTCTATGATCCGCAACAGGGGGAAATTACGATCGATGGTGTTGATATACGCGAACTATCGCTGTCATCGTTGAGAGGTTTGCTGGGGATAGTCACACAGGAGACCTTCCTGTTCAATGACACGATCATAAATAACATTGCCTACGGAATGCAGGGAGTAGCGAAGGAATCCGTGATCGAGGCGGCGAAGGCGGCCAATGCCCATGATTTCATCATGCAGTTTGAGCATGGATATGATACACAGGTGGGAAATCGCGGTGTTATGCTGTCTGGTGGACAGCGGCAGCGGCTGGCGATCGCACGAGCACTGCTCAAAAATCCGCAGATCCTGATCTTCGATGAAGCGACCTCATCACTGGATACCGAGTCAGAGATGCTGGTGCAACAGGCGATCGACCATCTGATGGCGAATCGAACCACGCTCGTCATCGCTCACCGGCTCTCTACCATAAAGAACGCTTCACGCATTCTGGCGCTTGAGAACGGCGAGATAGTCGAGGCGGGGACGCACAGCCAGCTTCTGGCGAACGGAAAACTCTACGCGCGGCTGTATGAGATGCAGTTCCGGGGGGACGCATGAATCTGATGTTTCTCGATTCGATCGAGAAGGAGACCTATGGCGGCATGGAGGAGTGGGTGCGGCTGGTAGCCGCAGGGCTGGTCGCGAAGGGACATCGTGTGCGCGTGGTCGGCCGGCCGGAGTCACGCTTTCTGGAAAGACTGGAACGCGAGACTGAACATGTCCAATTGACCGGGCTGGAGATTTCGGGAGATTTCAACCCGGGGACCATCGGAGCGCTCAAGCGACTTATGGTCGAAGATGGCACCGAGATCATTGTCACCAATTTCAATAAGGATCTGAGGCTGGGAGGACTGGCCGCGAGGCTTGAAGGGAATGTGCGGGTGGTCTGGTCGATCGGGCTGGATATCACCAAGGATTCACTGATACATCGCATACTTTCGCCACGGCTGTTTGATGGCGTACTGGTACCTTCACAGGCGCTCAAGTCGCAGATAACGCGGCATGGATATATCAACCCGGACGATGTCGAGGTCATTCCTATCGGCATCCCGGACATAGCTGTTGCTGATGACGACGAGTTAAGAGAACAATTTCGGACACGCTTCAACATACCCCAGAATGCGATAGTTGGTGTGACTCTGGGACGGTTTGTTGAGCAGAAGGGTCACCGGTACTTGCTGGAGGCGTTGTCTTTGGCTGCAAAAGACTTTCCGGATCTTCGTCTGCTCTGGTGCGGCGATGGACCTTTGCTGAATGAGCTGCAATCGACGATGGTAAAACTCGGTCTGGAGAATAGAGTTGTTTTCGCCGGCATGCTGGATGATGTCGTTCCCGCACTGGTTTCATCGGACTTGATGTTACATCCATCAGTAGAAGAACCTTTCGGCATCGCGGTTCTTGAGGGGATGCGGGCTGGGCTACCGATCGTTGCTTCGCAAGTCGGCGGGATACCTGAGGTGGTCGGAGATTGCGCGATCTTGGTTGCGTCGCGCAACGCGGAATCACTAGCCGAGGGGATAACTCGAGTGCTGACGGATGAACAGCTACGGATTTCGTTAGCCAATCGGGGGCGCAAACGATTTGAAGAACATTTTTCGGTTGGCGCGATGATCTCACGGCTGGAATCATGTTTCCAATCGATGTTGCAGACGGAGAAGCGGCATGGATGAGTTGAAACCGCTGGAGCACAAGATCAAGGCAGCGGCATTCGCGTTGGCGCGTCCGATGTTGAAACGGCCTCAGCGCGAATTTCAGCCTATGGATGGCTCCAAGCTCAGCAGAGTACTGTTCCTGCGACCTGAGAAGATCGGGGATATGGTGATTTCATTTCCCGTATTTGACGGGCTGAAACGTAGTTTTCCGCACATTCAGATATCAATTCTCGCATCGCCCCGGAACCAGGCGATAATCGAACGGGACACGCGATTCGAACATGTTTTCCTTTATCGGAAACATCTATGGAAGGATATCCAGGAAGTAAGGGCGATACGGAAAATGAAGTTTGACTGTGTTGTTGACATGATCTGCGATGATTCTGTGACGGCACTGTTTCTTTCGCAACTGTGCGCGCCTGGCAAACCCCGGATCGGCGTCGGTAAGGTCAAGTACCGGGAGTTCTACGACTTCAATTACGACCATCGGATGGGAAATACCGGACATATCATCGACAACACGCTGAAGCTACTGGAAGCGTTTGCCATTGACAGCGGCAGCGTCTCCTGCTATGCGCCGCCATTTGTGGCGGCAGAGAAGATGACGAAGATGGTGCAATTCGCGGCCGACTTAAGGGGCGGCAAGGGAACTCTCTTGGTCGGATACAACCTCTCAGCGGGTTCGCCCACCAGATTGTGGGCATCCGAGAAGTCTGAGGAACTGGTACGGCGACTTCTGGCAGACCGCGAAGATCTGCATGTCGTGATCTTCACCACACCGGCGGAGCGATCGCGAGGGGATGCACTTATGAGCAAGTTCGTTAGCAGAGTCAGCCAGGTCCCTGCCGGGATGAGCTTGCAGGAGGCATCGGCGCTCATATCACAACTCGACCTGCTAATTACCCCCGACACCGCGCCTGTGCATATTGCGCGTTCATTCAAAGTGCCGGTGGTGGGCATGTACAGTCGGTTTATGAAGAATTTCCTCCTCTGGAAACCATTTGGCCAAGAAGTCGGCGCGGTAGTGTCAGGAAACGATGACAACATTCACGACATCACGGTCGATCAGGTGTTTGAGGCGTACCGTCAAGTGCTGGCACAGCGGAAGGCGGTCGCACGATGAGCCGTCTGTCCGTCATCATGATCACCCGCAATGAGGAGGCCAACCTCGAGCGGGCGCTTCGTTCCGTTTCCTGGGCAGATGAGATCGTTATTGCAGATTCGGGCTCAACGGACAGAACCAAAGAGATCGCTACGCGCATGGGCGCAAAAGTATTCGAAGTCGAATGGAAGGGTTTTGGGCCGGCAAAACAGGCGGCGGCCGAACGCGCCAGCGGCGACTGGCTGCTTTCGCTGGATGCCGATGAGGAGATCACCCCAGGGCTTGCTGACGAGATCAAGCATGTGATCAATTCATCAGATCCATTCCCGGGATATGCCATACCGAGAAAGACACATTTTTTGGGGAGATGGATACTCCACTGCGGATGGTACCCTGATCATGTGTTACGATTGTTTCGCAAGACCGCCGGCCGGTTTGATTCGGCGCTGGTTCATGAGCGCGTGCTGCTGCAAGGAGCGGAGGGGCGGTTGAAGGGGGAGATCCTCCATTACAGTTATCCAAATCTTGAGCTCTACCTTGAGAAATTGAACCGATACACGACTTTGGGCGCAGAGGAGGCGTTCCGTGAAGGGAAGCGGGCCTCATGGTTTGATATTGTCGGTCGGCCGCTAGTTGCTTTCATTAAGTATTATGTCTCCAAGCGGGGGTTCTTGGATGGGCTTGAGGGATTTGTGCTCTGTGCGCTCTCGGCCATGTCGGTGATGGTGAAATATGCCAAACTGTGGCATCTGGGGAGAGGAAAGGATGCGAGATGAAGAAAGAGATCGAGATACAACCTGGTGAGAAGATCCTGATCAGCCGCTCCGATAAACTTGGAGACCTGGTGCTGGCGTTGCCGTTTATCGAGACCATGAAAGAGCGCTACCCGGAGTGCCAGATCGATGTGATGGCCTCGCTTTACGCATCGCCGATCCTGGAGAACAACCCGCGCATTGACAAGATCGTGCGTGTGCAGAACGACCAGTTGATCTCCAACAAATTGTACAAGAAGGATCTCCTGCACAGACTTCGTCTGGCCAAATATTCGGCGGTCGTCGCGCTTTTTCCAGAGCGCCATGTCTGCAGTCTTTTCTACAAGGCAGGGATACCGCATCGGGTCGGAACGGCGGGTCGGTTTCATTCGGTCTATTTCAATCATTTGCTTCTGCACAGCCGAAAGGCCAACAAAAAGCACGAATATGAATACAACTTGGATTTCTTGCGATTCTTTAGGACCGGTCCGACAATTTCGACGCCGATGGTCTACCCCAAGGAGAAAGAATTCAGAAACGCGCGCCGTATCCTGAAGAATGCCGGAATCGACAAGCCGTTTGTAGTCCTTCATCCAGGTTCGGGTGGGTCGGCGGAAAACTGGCCGATGGAGAAATTCCTGGAGCTGTATGTGGCGCTCAAGAAGGCGAATATTCAGGTGATCATCTCGGGTTCCGATAAGGAAGGAGAGATGATTGATGAACTGGCATTCCGGAAATCCGTCGAGGTACGCAAGATCACGGGAGAGACGGACCTGAGGACATTGGCGGCAGTGCTTTCGCTGGCATCGGCAGTGGTGGCGAATTCGACCGGGCCACTACATCTGGCGGTGGCGGTCGGGACCAAGGTTGTAGGTTTGTATCCCGCCCGCGAAGTCATGTCGCCGCTCCGATGGGGACCGCTCGGCAAGGGGCACCAGGTGATCGTGCCGCCGGGAAGTTGCAGTTGTCCTCCGAAGATGTGCCGCTGTATGGAGTCCATCTCTGTACCCTTGGCGGTGGAAAAAGTGCGGACCGTGTATAAGGCTCGCCAACACCAGGTGGTCTGACGAGCTAGCATATGAATCTCGCGGAATTCATCATCCGGGTCGAATCGTACAACGCGAATATTGATATTCCACTGATACGTCGCGCGTACGAATTCTCCGATAAAGCACATGCCGGACAGAAGCGTCAGTCGGGCGAGCCGTATGTCGAGCATTGTCTCGAAGTCGCATTTGTACTCGCCGAACTGCATATGGATTCCACGACCATAGCCGCCGGGCTGGTGCATGATGTGGTGGAGGATACCTCGTTTACCCTTGAAGATGTGCGACGTGAATTCGGCGATGAGGTCGCAGAACTGGTTGACGGCGTCACCAAGATCGGCGCGGTGCACTTCAATTCTCTTGAAGAGCAGCAGGTGGAGTACTTCCGCAAAATGCTGCTCAGTATGGCAAAGGATATCCGGGTTATCCTGATCAAATTGGCGGATCGTCTACACAATATGCGGACGCTTGGTGCCATGCCGCCTGAGAAGCAGAAGCGGATAGCGCAGGAGACTCGCGATGTTTACTGTCCGCTGGCGCACCGACTCGGGATCAATAAGACCAAGATCGAACTCGAAGATCTCTGCTTCAAATATCTGGAGCCCGAAGTTTACCAGGAGTTGGCGGTCCAGATCAAAGAGCGCAAGGAAGAACGAGACGCGTATATCCTAGAAGTAACAGTCCCGATCAAGGAGGCCTTGGCGCGGGACGGTATTCTCGGGACGGTCAGCGGTCGCGCCAAACATCTTGATTCGGTCTACCGCAAGATACGTGTGCGCAAAGTGCCGTTTGAAGAGATCTATGACCTCTTTGCCATCCGTGTAATAGTCAACACCGAGCGCGAGTGCTACCACACGCTTGGAATCCTCCACGCCATGTGGAAACCGGTGGCGGGTCGCTTCCATGATTATATCGCCAACCCCAAAGCCAACGGATATCGCTCACTGCACACCACCGTGATCGGTCCGCGCAGCAAAATGGTGGAGATCCAGATCAGGACGCACATTATGCACCACGTTGCCGAAAACGGCATCGCGGCGCACTGGCTCTATAAAGAGGGGAGGCAGCAGATGTCCAAAGACGATCGGCAGATCGTCTGGCTCCGCGATGTGCTCGAGTGGCAGAAGGACATGACCAACCCGAGTGAGTTCATTGAGTATCTCAAGATGGATCTCTTCTCGGAGGATATTTTCGTCTATACTCCGAACGGGAAACTAGTGCATTTGCCACGCGGTTCCACTCCGCTGGATTTTGCTTTCCAGATCCATACGGAGGTCGGCATTCACTGTGCAGGAGCGAAAATAAATGGCCGCCTGCAGCCGCTGTCGACCCAACTCAAGTCGGGTGATTCGGTTGAGATCATCACCAATCCTGCCCGAACGCCGTCCTCGGACTGGCTCAAGATGGTCAAGACGGCCAACGCGCGTACCCGCATCAAGCGGTGGATCAAACAAGCGGGATATGAACAGGCCGTGTCGCTTGGAAAAGAGATGCTCGAGCGCCGTCTGCGCGAACAGCACATCAAGATGCCCGCCGAGGAACTTCTCCTCGAATACGCGCAGTCCCAGGAAAGGAAGACGGTCGACGATCTGTATGCCGCGCTGGGAAATGGTTCGTTGTCGCTGCAGTCGCTGGTCCTTTTCATCCAGCCGGAAGAAAAGAAGGAAGAGGTCGGCTTTGTCGGCAAGGTTATCGACCGGATACGCGGCTCACGCGGTGTGCGGGTACAGGGATTGGATAATCTGATGTTCCGGTTTGCCGGTTGCTGCCAGCCAGTGCCGGGAGATAATATAGTTGGGTTCATCACGCGCGGACGTGGAGTGACCATTCATCAGGCGGAGTGTTCGCTGGCCGTGGAGATCTCGAACAAGTATCCGGAGCGCAAGATCGCGGTCAGTTGGGACACCGGCAGGGATCAGTCATTTGTCGTCCAGCTTGAGATCGTGGTGGAAGACCGCCGGAATATGCTGCGCGATATCACGCAGGCGATTGCCGATTCAAACACCAACGTCCGCGGCGCGGAGATGTACGCGCATGACACGACGGCGATCGGGAAGTTTGTGGTCGAAGTAACCAACCTGGCGCACCTGAACCGGATCATCGACAAGGTGAAAAAAGTGAAGGGGGTACTGTCGGTTCGTCGCGCGCATGGTCGTGAGCAATCGGAGAACTGACGCGCTTACCGGAAATCTCTCGATTTGAACGCCATCACCTGTTGTTCGTACGGCACAATGGCGAAATGGTGGCCGATGACGTTGATAACGCTTTCCTTTCGTTCAACCGTTCCCCGCACTAGAATCACACTCGCATAGACGACGATCTTACGGTACCGTTTCACCAGATTCGGTTTCACGACGATATTCGAAAATCCAAACTCATCCTCAAGGGTCAGGAAGGTGAATCCCTTGGCGGTGCCGGGGCGTTGCCGTATCACGACCACTCCCGCGATCGTTACCAGCTTGCCATTCGAAGTGGTGAAGAGATCCTTGGACGCGATCACGCCGCGCTCGGTTAATAGTTCGCGGATAAGACTGATCGGGTGGCGTCCGGTGGAGAGATCCATCCCGCGGAAATCCGCCGCGATGGTCTCCAGTTCATCCATCCTGGGGAGCATCGCGCTGCCGGTGTCTGATGTTTCGATCGGTAACTCTGCGGCCGAGCGATGCGCGGCGGCGAGTGTCTCCCAGAGCGCTTCACGTCGTTCAACGCCAAAGCAGGCGAACGCGCCGACCATGGCCAACTGTTCGAACGCATCCTGTGGAAGTTCGGTCCGGAAGATGAAATCGCGGATGGAGCGGAATGGCCCGCGTCGAAGCGCCGCTTCGATCTTCTCCTGCGCGGCCGGGCCGAGCTTTTTAGCGTAGCGGAATCCGAGGCGGACCGCGCCATCCTCGATAGTGCAATCCCAGAGCGATCTGGAAGCATCGATAGGGAGGATAACAACGCCGCGCCGTTTTGCTTCGTACAGGATGGTCGAGGTGGAGTAAAACCCCATCGGCTGAGCGTTAAACAGCGAGCAGTAAAACTCGGGAGGGAAGTAGACCTTGAGATAGGCGGAGACATAGACCAAAAGCGCAAACGAGGCGGCGTGCGACTCGGCAAAGCCGAAATCAGCAAAGGCGGCCAGTTGCTGATAGATGCGGGCAGCGGCGTCTTTGTCGATGCCGTTGCGCATCATGCCGTGAATCAGTCGTTCAGAGATCGCCTGCATCTTTTCACGGGAGCGTTTGTGTCCCATGGCGCGGCGAAGTTCATCCGCTTCGGAGGGAGTGAATCCGGCCGCCGCAACCGCGACCTGCATCCCCTGTTCCTGGAAGAGAGGGATTCCCAGTGTCCGTTCGAGGATCGGTTTAAGCGAAGGATGCGGATAGGTGACTGCCTCCTCGCCATTCCGTCGTCGAAGATACGGATGAACCATATCCCCCTGAATCGGGCCGGGGCGGATGAGCGCGACCTCGACTACCAAGTCATAAAAGCGAGTCGGCTTGTGACGCGGAAGAGTGTTCATCTGCGCTCGCGACTCTACCTGAAAGACACCGACCGTGTCGGCGGTGCAAAGGAGGCGAAAGACGCGAGGATCGTCGTAAGTCATCCGGGCCGGGTCGAGGGTGATGCCGCGATGTTTTTTCACCAGTTTGAGCGCGATATCGATAAGCGTTAACATACCAAGCCCCAGCAAATCGATCTTGATAAGGCGCATATCGGCGGCATCATCTTTATCCCACTGGATGACCGAGCGGTTCGGCATGGTGGCGTTTTCGACCGGAACGAGTTGCGATATCGGTTTGCGGGTGATCACCATTCCGCCGACATGGATACCGAGGTGCCGTGGGAAACGTTTGATCTTGCGGGTCAGGTCGATTAGCAGTTGAACGCGGCGGTTCTTCAGATTGAGGTGAGCCTCGGCGGCCCGTTCCTCCAATTCAGATTGGTCGGTGTAATGATCCAGCAGTTTGGCGAGTTTGTCGACTTCTTCGAGCGAGAAGCCAAGCGCCTTGCCGACATCACGCACGGCCGACCGTCCGCGATAGGTGATGACCTCGCAGACCATGGCGGCATGGCGACGGTCATACTTGCTGTAGACATACTGGATAACTTCTTCGCGGCGATTGTTGGCGATATCGATATCAATATCCGGGGCTTCTTTGCGATTCTCGGAGAGGAAGCGCTCAAACAATAACTTTAACTTAATAGGGTCAACCGCTGTAATACCAAGACAATAGCAGACGGCGGAATTGGCCGCCGAGCCGCGTCCCTGACAGAGGATCTGCTGCTCGACACAGAAGCGGGCGATATCCCAGACTATCAAAAAGTACCCCGCCAGGTCGAGCTTTTCGATGATCCGAAGTTCATGCTCAAGTTGATTGACCACCGGTTCGGTTGGTTCGCCGTATCGACGATGAGCACCCTGATAGACCAGTTTCCGGAGATAACTTTGCGCGGTCTCGCCATCGGGGACAGGGAAGTCAGGAAGGGTGGTCTGCAGGTTCTCCATCGAAAAGCGGCATCGGTCGGCGATAGCGAGGGTGTTCTCGATTGCGGTGGGATATTTCCGGAACCGGTAGACCATCTGGTCGGCGGTTTTGAGATACCGTTCGGCGTTGGGATACAACAGCGCGCCGGCTTCATCGAGTGTGGTGTGATGCCGGATACAGGTCAGAACATCGGCGAGGCGCCGACCATCCAGATTGGCGTAATGAACATTGTTGGTGGCGACTCTCTGGAGTCCGACTTTCTGACCGAACTGATCAAGCAGTTCGCAGAGGCGATCCTGGATCGGGAGATTGTGATGCTGCATCTCGAGGTAGAAATTCTCACGCCCGAAGATATCGATGAACTGTCCGGCGACCGACTCGGCTTGTTTCTGTTTGTCAGTCAGCAAGAGGGTGGGGATCTCGCCCTGTTCACATCCAGAGAGCGCGATCAAACCTTCGGCATGTGAAGCGAGATTCTCGGGAGTGACCTTGGCATCTCCTTTTTTCCCGGCAAGCTGTGCCTGACTCAATAGATCGCTGAGATTGGCGTAGCCGGTTTCATTACGAACCAGCAGGGTCAGGTGATGACTGTTCGCCAGGGTGATCTCGGCGCCGATGATCGGGATGATATTCCGTTCCTGCGCCGCTTTGTGAAACTGCACGATCCCATACAGGCCGTTATGGTCGGTGAGGGCCATCGCCTGGTAGCCCAGGTACCATCCCTGTTCCACCAATTGATCCGGGTCGGAGGCGCCATCCAGAAACGAAAAATTAGAATGGCAATGCAGTTCGACATATGCTTCGGTCGCCATTCAATCAAAGACCCCCTGAATGAACCAGCGCGCGCCGATGCGGTCATAAAAAACGAGATAGAGCTTCCGGTCGGTGGTCTGGATCTCGTAGTAGAGTCGGTCAAAGCCGGACTGCCACCATCCGCCGGAAAGTTTCCAGGGGCCGAAGGTTCGCTCGATGGTGTGGAGTTTCTGTTTGATGCGAAGGAACATCGCCTGCGCGCCGGTGGTGATCAAGTCTCCCGCGACCGGCGGCTGGAGGAGGCGAAGGCCGCTCAGGGAATGTCCGGCATAGGGTTGAGGAATTGTCCGATCAGTTATCTCCCGCTTGAGTTTGTCGGTCGCCGGAAGGAGGCGGAAATTCTGTTCCGGGAGATGTGCCGCGCGGAGCTGCGAACGACAACAGCGGTATTCTTCGGTCAATCGGGCAAGTTGCTGTGCGGTATCTCCTGACGCCGCGCCGGTCGATTTCTGCTGAAAGGTCAACTGCTCGAGTAGCAGGATTGAGCTTTCCGGAATAACGACGGTGATATCAACGATACCGGAGGCCAGGTCGATCGTTTCCCCGTGTTGCCGCAACTGACGAAGGAACGGCGGGAGAGTCGCGCTCGGTTGGTCAAGCACGAGCGCGATAGTCAGGTCGCTCCTGTTCTCAAGGCGGCAGATGATATCAATATGCCGGCAACACCGTCCGGCCTGCTGGAGTTGTCCGAGCATTCGCTCCAGAAGGCGTTCGACATAAAGGCAGAGTGAACCGATATGGTAGAGCGGGAAACTGAGCGGCAGACGTTTGACCAGAAGCTCCGGCGGGATCTCAGGGAGGAATGTATCCGGATCATCGCCATTGGCCAGACGGGAAAGAAGCATCCCATCGGCGGCGAAGCGCTCCATCAATTCATTGATCGGAAAGGCTTTGATCTGGCCGATCGTGCGTAATCCCAGTTCATAGAGGGAATCGTGTGTCTCGGGCGAGATCGGAAGTAAATCGATCGAGAGTGGCTTGAGGAATTGGCGTTCACCGTTGGTCGGGACGATCTGACTTTTCCCCGGTTGACTTGTTTGCGCGGCGATGCGGGCGATGAACTTGTTCGACGCGATCCCGACCGAGGCCGGGAGTTTGGCGTTTTGTAGCCGGTCGATGATCTGCCGGGCAAAAGTGGTTTCGCTGTCGTAAATGAAACGCAGACCGGAGCCGTTGAGAAAAAAGAGACCATCCTCGGTCGACTGCACGAACGGGGAGAGCGTGCGGAGTATCTCGACTATGTTACGGGTGGCGCTTTCTTCCTGTTGTTTGTCCCGCACTTTTATTTTCAGTCCGGGGCAGAGAGTGTGTGCCTGGGCGACAGTCAATTCCGGGCTGACCCCGAACTCCTTCGCTTTCTGATTGCAGAGCAGAAGCGCGGAGGAATCGCCGTCTTCCTCGGCGATCGCCAGGGGAGCATTGGCGAGTGACGGTTCGGCCTGCAGCCAGAGAGCGATGGGGAAATCCGGAACAGAGCAACATCCGATCCGAAGCGGCGTCACGTCAGCCGTACCTCCGCCGTCCCCCCGTGTACTGTAAAGCGGCTCCTCGTTACGGTTGCGGTGATGATCCGCGGACCGCGACGGGTGATCTCAAGGCGAAGCGAGGTGATGCTGGCCGGGATGAGCGATGAGTTATTTTCGGTCAGGAAGATAACCATCCCTTTGGCGCGGATAGTCTGCAAGCGCAGTCGGTGCAGCAACGTATAGGGGAGAGGGATCCGGTGCCCAACCAGGTCAATCACCACGCAACAGGCGAGGCGGTGACGGAATAATAGCTCGGTCGCGCGAAGTCCCGAGGCAAGCGTGTCGGGTCGGATCACCAGCAATCGTTCGAGATCAACTCCGCCGGTCATGGCGGCGGGAGGGAAAAGCGTCCCCTGCAGATCGATATACGCGGCGGTCCCGGTGCGGGTGATAGCCGACAGCATCACAAAGACCAGGCTGGTTTTGCCGGATGAGATATCGCCGGAGATCTCGATCAACTGGCCGTAGGGGATGCCGCCATCGGGAAAGAGGCGATCCAGTTCGGTCGAACCGGTGGTGAAGCGGAGCGATGACCAGTCGGAGCCGGAGTAAAATGATTCCGGCCATTTTTCCGTGATGAGATTTTTCAACTCATCAAGTGACAGCTTATTCCCGGCGGACTCTATAGGCATACTGTTACTTCTAACCCCATTTAACGCTACTGCTCGTTTGTGCAGTATTAGGGTACGGTTTGCCTGATTATTGTCAATACCTTTTGAACTGGGAGGGGAGTTTGACGGTTAGAGAGCGGAAATGGCAACCTATCAACTTACGCGCCGACAGACGCTTCCGATATCACTTCCGCAGGCCTGGGATTTTTTCTCCGACCCGCGCAACCTTGCGGTCATCACTCCGGACTGGCTCGGATTTGAAATACTCGACAATCTCCCAGCTAAAGTCTATCCAGGGATGATCATCCGATACAAAGTGCGCCCGCTATTCCGTATTCCGGTTACCTGGGTGACGGAGATAACGCAGGTAACAGAGCCGGCGATGTTCATTGATGAGCAAAGAGTTGGGCCATACGCGCTCTGGCATCATCAACATCACTTTTGACAGGTCAATGGTGGCGTCGAGAATGTTGACATTGTCACATTCAAGCTACCGTATGGCATCTTAGGGACAATAGCCTATCATTTGATCGTGAAGCGGAAACTGAACGAGATCTTCGACTACCGCAACCAAGTCCTGCACGACCGGTTCGGCGCTGCTCTTTCCCCAGCAAAACAGTAATTGCGTTTCGCGGAAGTATCTGGCAGATTTCAAGCCATTGCTAATCGCGAAAGGTTCAAGGTGATACAACTATCTTTTCACGGCGCTGCCGGTACGGTCACCGGTTCAAAATATCTCCTCGATGTCAACGGCAAACGGATCATGATCGACTGCGGTATGTTCCAGGGGACGCACGAACTTCGCGACCGCAACTGGAACCGCCTGCCGTTCAATCCATCGACAGTCAGCGCGGTGATCCTGACTCACGCGCATATCGACCATATCGGGTACCTTCCGCGATTCGTCAAAGACGGCTTTTACGGCACAGTCTTCTGCACCCCACCAACCGGCGATATCGCGCGGATTTCGCTGCTTGATACTGCCGAGCTGCAGGTCGAAGATGCCGAGTATCGCAACAAAAAGAAGAAAACGCGCCACGCTCCGGCATTACCGCTTTTTGACGAACGAGACGCCGAGGAGGCGCTCAAACTGATCGAACATGTTGATTTCGGAGAGTGGATTGAGTTTAGCCCAGAATTCAAGTTTCGCTATCATATAGTTGGACATCTCTTGGGGGCGGCCTCAGTCGAAGTGATCATGAATGACAAGGGACGTGAAGTGTCGATACTGTTCTCCGGTGATGTTGGACGATACGGCAATCCCTTGGTCAAGAATCCGAAAGAACCGCCGGAGTGCGATTATCTGGTTTGCGAGTCAACGTATGGCGGAAGGATGCATCCTGCCGAGGATCCGTATTTTCAGTTCGATGAACTGGTCGACCGAATTGTGGCCGAAAAACGAGTGCTGGTGATACCGGCGTTTGCGGTCGGAAGGACGCAGCAGGTGATCTATTTAGTCGATGACCTGGTACGCCACAAGCGAATCGCGCCGATCAATATCCATGTTGACTCACCGATGGCCGTGGATGCGACGGATATCTATGTCAAATATCACCAGTACCACGCTATCGACCTTGAGCATTTGGATCAATTTGGCGCGGTGCTGAAAAGCAAGCGGGTGCATCTGCATCGAACCAAGGCATCCTCAAAGAAGCTGAATCACCTGAAAGGTCCCGCGATCATCATTTCGTCGAGCGGCATGCTGACCGGAGGTCGAATCATGCACCACATGATCAACCGGTTGCCTGATCCGGGAACCACAGTCGCTTTGGTCGGATATATGGCAGAAGGGACACTGGGGAGAAAGCTGCTCGATGGTGAACGGCTGGTCTACATCCACAAGATTCCGATCGAGGTGCGCGCGGAGATCGTGGTGGTCTCGAGCTTGTCAGGACATGCGGACTATCATGAGATACTTCACTGGCTGGAGCCGGTCAAGGCGGCGCCAAAGACCACCTTCATTACGCACGGCGAACCGGAACAATCATTGGCGATGGCCAGGCATCTACAAGAAGAGCGTGGCTGGACCACGCTCATTCCGAAACTTGAACAGACTGTTGAACTCTAGGCCGTTGCCTTTGAATTCTCTGCCTTCTGTTCGCGTTTGATCTGCCAGAGCCGCCAATAGGTGTAGACGACCGGGATGATCTCCAGGGTCAGGAAGGTGGAGCTGATCAACCCGCCGACCATCGGCGCGGCGATTCGTTTCATTACATCTGCTCCGGTACCATCCGCCCATAAAAGTGGGACCAGGCCGATCATGGTTGTTCCAACGGTCATTAGCTTTGGACGGACGCGCATGACGGTTCCTTCCATATGCGCCCAGATGATATCATTCAGGTCGCGAATCTTGCCTGCGGCCTTGCGGCGTTCAAACGCCTGGTCGAGATAGAGAATCATTACGATACCGGTTTCCGTCGCTAAGCCGATCAAAGCTATTATTCCCACAAGAGTCGCAGTCGAGTAGTTGTAGCCCAGGAAGTACATCAGCCAGATCGAACCGACCAACGCAAACGGGACGGAGCAGAGTACTATTAGCGTTTCCGTGAAATTGCGAAAGTTCAGATAGAGCAGAATGATGACAAGAATTATGGTCAGTGGAATGACAATCTTCATCCGCTTGGCCATCACTTCGAGCAATTCATATTGTCCAGTCCAGGTGAGGTGATACCCTACCGGTATACTTATCTCCTTTGCGACGACTTCTTTGGCTTCGTTGACGTAGCCGCCGATATCGCGCTTAGACTGGTCCATGTCGACATAGACGTATCCGACGAGCATTCCATTTTCGTCTCGGATCATTGGTGGACCACTAACTATTTTCACCTCAGCGATCTGTCCGAGCGGGATAGCGGGCGCTCCTTCGGGGAGCACAAAGTTTGAGGCTCCCGACGACGGCGGCATGGGCGTTGTCATTGGCTGTGCCTGCATCGAAGGGCGACCTGACATGCCGCTGGAATAACCGCCCGGAAGGGGCGCTCCGCCCGGTACAGTCGACCCACCCGATTGCATTTTGTCCATTTGCGCGAACTCGACCTTCTGCCATGCGGCATAGTCGACGTACGGGTCGGATGAGGCCAGCATCGGTGATTCAAAGGAATAAGTCGGCAGGACGGGATATGCAGGGGTGAGAGCTCCCATCCCCGGCATTGAGTTGCCGGGTGTGGCAGATGCACGAGGGAGAGGGACGAGGACTTGTTTCAACTTGTCAATATTGTCCCTCAGATATCGCGGATAACGAACATTGACGGAGAATCGGTTTCTCCCTTCGACCGTCATTTCGATCGGCATCCCGCCGATGGCGGTCTCGATGACGTCGTTTACGTCACGAATGGTCAACCCGTAGCGCGCGATGGCATCCCGATCGGGAATGATATCAATGTAGAAGCCGCCGGTATTGCGGTCGGAGAAGACGGAGCGGGTTCCCTCTATCTTGGATAGAGATTGTTCAAGCTCTATACCGATACGCTCGATCTCGTTCAGGTCGGTCCCGAATATTTTGACACCGATAGGCGTGCGAATGCCGGTAGAGAGCATATCAATGCGAGTCTTGATCGGCATGGTCCAGGCGTTGGTCCAACCGGGCATCTGCATAGCCGAATCAAACTGGGCAACCAATTCTTTCCACGTAATATGTCGTTCTTCTGGCCAGATAGCCCGGAAGGGTGGCTTGGCGAATTCCGGGATCACATTCGAGAACCATCTTTCCTGAGATACCGTACGCCACTCGTCCTGCGGTTTCAATTGAACGACTGTCTCAAGCATACTCAGGGGGGCGGGATCTGTGGCTGTCTCAGCCTTGCCCGCTTTGCCGTAGACCGAGATCACCTCCGGGAACTGCTTAATGACGCGATCCTGATACTGCATGTATTGCTTGGCGGCTTCGACCGAGATATTCGGGAAGGTCGTCGGCATGTAGAGTATGTCGCCTTCGTTCAACGCGGGCATGAACTCCGAGCCGATCTTCGGTATCATGGGAAGCGCGGAAAGAATCGCCATCAGTCCGATGGCGATCGTCGTCTTAGGATTGCGTAGCGCGACAAAGACAAACGGCTTGTAGAGCTTGATCAGGAATCGCGAGACTGGGTGTTTCTCTTCGGAGTGGATCTTTCCTCTCAGGAGAGTCACCATCAGCGCAGGTGCGATGGTGACAGCGGTCACCGCCGCAAAGAACATGGCCAATGTTTTTGTCCAGGCAAGAGGGGAGAAGAGTCGTCCGGCCTGTCCGGTCAGCGCAAAGATAGGCAGGAAGGCGATCGTGATGATCAGCAGAGAATAGAAGATCGCGGGGCCGACTTCTTTGGCGGCGTGGATAATAACTTCCCTTCGCGGGATATTTGCTTTGGCCCGTTCCAGTTTCTTGTGTGCGTTTTCCACCAATACAATTGAGGCGTCAACCATCGCGCCTATCGCTATGGCGATGCCTCCAAGGCTCATGATGTTCGAGTTGATGCCCAGCAGGTACATCGGTATAAATGCTAGGCCCACAGCTATGGGAAGGGTGATGATCGGGACCAGGGAACTACCGAAATGAAGCAGGAAGATAAAGATCACGAGGGCAACGACTATTCCTTCATCAATGAGTGTCCCTTTGAGTGTGTCAATCGCGCGATTGATGAGTCCGGAGCGGTCATACACGGGCCGGATCTCAACACCCGGCGGAAGTCCCGGCTCTATCTCCTCGATCTTGGCCTTGACGCGTTCAATCACCGCCAAGGCGTTCTCACCATAGCGCATGACAATGATGCCGCCGACAGCTTCGCCGATACCGTCAAATTCGCCGACGCCGCGTCGTATCTCCGGTCCATATGAGATTTCGGCAATGTTCCCCAGTAAAATTGGCGTGCCGGAGGAACTGGCGCCCAATGATATCTTGCGGATCGCGCCGAGATCCTGAATGTATCCCCGTCCACGGACGTAATACTCGCGTTCGGTCAGCTCTACGACCCGTCCGCCGACATCGGCATTGGAACCGCGAATCGCGCGGACGACGTCGTTGATTGACAATCCGTATGCGCGGAGTTTGTCCGGGGAGACCTCTACTTGATATTGACGCTGGTAGCCTCCGATGGAGGCGACCTCGGCGACACCAGGCACGGAAGAGAGCGCGTAGCGCAGGTTGAAATCCTGGTAGGTGCGGAGTTCAGCGAGGTCGTGCGTGTTGGTAGTGTCGACCAGGACATACTGGTAGACCCATCCCACTGATGATGCATCCGGCCCCAACGTAGGAGTGACATTGCTGGGCAATTTCCCCTGTATCTGCTGGAGATATTCCAGCACGCGACTGCGTGCCCAGTAGATATCTGTCCCTTCATCAAAAATCACATACACAAACGACATCCCATACATCGAGTACCCGCGAACTGCCGATACACCGGGCGCGGAGAGGAGGGAAGTAACAATGGGATATGTTACCTGGTCTTCGACCAGATCAGGGCTTCGCCCCATCCACTCGGTGTAGAGGATAACCTGGACGTCGGACAGGTCTGGAATGGCGTCGAGCGGGATGTTGCTGATGGAATACCAAGATCCAGCCAGCGCAAACAGTACGCCGATCAGGATAAGCAGGCGGTTGCGAGCGGAGAAATCTATAATGGCACGGATCATGGCTATTTCCCGTGTCCCTGGTGTTCGTTCTGCGCGCTTCCGCCCATGCCGGAAATAGCCGCCTTCAAGCGGCTTTCAGAATCTATGAGGAAGTTCGCGCTGGTGACGACCAGTTCATGTTCTGCAAGTCCGCTCAGAATCTCAATGCGATCGTTGTCGCGCCGTCCTACTGTTACCTTGCGCGGCGTGAAGTGGTTGCCGCTGGTGACGACAAACACATAGGCGACCTCGCCACCATCGAGCAACGCCTCGCGAGAGATAGTAAGAGCGGAACTTGATGCGGATATGAGATTGACTTCAGCATACATCCCGGGCTTGAGCGCCAGGTCAGGATTGGCAAATGAAATGCGGACCTTGGCCGTGCGAGTCTCTGGCGAGACTGTCGGATAGATGAAGGAAACTGTGCCGTCGAACCGACGCTCCGGATAAGCAGTCGTCGTCATTCGAGCTGCCTGACCTGACCGTATCTCCGCGAGATCGGACTCGAACACATCGGCTAACACCCAGACGGTCGCCAGAGCAGCGATGGAGAGGAGATTCTCTGAGGGGGAGACGAATTGTCCCGCATTCACGTTCTTACTTAGGATAATGCCACTGACAGGAGAGAAGAGTGAAATGACTGACGGGTCGGAGTCGTCTGACTCCAATGATGTTATTTCCTGCTCAGTCAGTCCAAGGTTGAGCATTCGATTGCGCGCGGCTGTGATGATCCGTTGCTGGTCGACGGAGCCAGCCATGTTCGAGCTGCGGGCCAGACGATACTCCTGTGCCGCCTGTAGCAGATCCTGACTATAGATCGTGAGAAGTTTGTCCCCTTTGTGTATCAATTGGCCTGTCTGATTCGCGGCCAGTTCGCGCACCCAGCCGGAGATTCTTACTGACAGATTGTGCGTCCTGGTTTCGTCAGGGACAACGTATCCGAGCAGCCTCCGCGAATTGGAGAGTTCGCTTTTCGCAACCTTCTCGGTGCGCAGTCCAATCAACTGCAGTCGTTGCGGCTCAAGCGTCACTGGGACCAGTCCAGGAACAGAAGATTCATCTGTCATAGTGTGCCCGGCGGGATGAGACGTAGTGTCCAAAGGCATCAGATCCATGCCGCACTTGGGACAGTCGCCGGAATGGTCGGTGACAACTTCGGGGTGCATTTCGCAGGTGAACTTCATTCCTGGTTCGAACTTCTCAAGAAACATTCCGCAGGTGGGGCATTTCCCTTCGGTGTCTGAGGCAACCTCAGTGCACATTGGGCAGTAATATTGACCGGGTTTAGCGACCGAGACCTTCCCCATTTCGCCACCGTGCTCAGCGGCGATGGCGCTGTCCGCATCGATCTTCGCGTCGATCGGAACAAGACTCATCCCACATATGGGGCAGTCTCCGGGCTGGCTTGTGATATAAGTCGGGTGCATCGGACAATGAAACTGCGTCGACGCACTGCTGCTGGACGTCCACGGTGCCAGACCGAAGAACCCGAGGATCATCGCCACCGCGAACAGAGTCATCGCGCCGAGAATAGCCCAGCGTACGATCCCCATTGTCCGGGTGAGCGGCGGCGCCTGTTCTTCACCTTCAGGGAGAGGCTCTTCATGGAAGAGATCGTCTGTGTGACTCATTGGTTATCTTCCTGTGTTTTTTTCGTAGGGAGTGAATTTGCTTCTATGTAGAGAAGCACTTCGGCCTCGGTGCGAGATCTTTCGGCCTCAAGGGTGATCAGCGTGGTCCGGTCGGTGATCAGCGCGACCTGTGTCTGCAGAAGTTCGGAGAGGTTCAGTCGGTTCGCCTCGTAGCTGGAGAGCGCGACCTTGTTGGCGTCTTCCGCGTTCGGGATGATCTTGTCGCGGTAGAGCACAATACTCTCATCGATCCGCGCCAGCCGCTGGTGCAGCGAGCGAAGAGTTGATTCGATATCGCGCCACATCTGGTCGGCTTCGGCGGTTCGGCTGGCGGCCATCGCTTTCATTGAACGGGCCATAGCGGCCTGACTTCCGCGAGAGAAGATCGGAAGGGAAATGGACAGACCTAGACTGACCATATCTTCTCGCTCTTCTCCGGGGTCGCCGTGCAGACCAATCTCGCGTCCAGTCCGAATCCCATATTCCGCGCTCAGACTTAACATCGGCCAGCGCATGCGATTGCCGACTCTTTCTTCGAACTGGTAGCGTTCCGCGCTCGAACTCAGCTTTGCCAGCGGCGGATAATTTGCGCGTGCAGATATAAGCCAATCTGAGAGCGACCCCGTCCCGGCAAGTTCAGCAGGCGCAACCAGTGAGGGGATTGAATCATCCGGATGGCCGCCTCGAAGCGAATTGAGTCGGAATCGCAGGGCATCAAGTTCCTGCTTCAAAGAGACAATCGAAGATTCCAACCGCCAAATATCGGAGCGAGCAGACAGAACTTGGTCCTGGGTTGCCTGATTTGACTCAAGGCGGGCAAGCGTGGCGTCGGCGGACTGCACCAAGAGTGCCCGTTGCTGCTCAAGTAAGGTAAGTATCTGGCGCTTGCTGTACAGATCGATATACGCTAGTCGCGCGGCATATGCGAGATTACGCTCCACGGTCAAACGGTCCTGAGCCGATTCGGAGATCGCGGATAGGGCCGCTTTTCGTTGCAGCGACCGCGAGCCGGAGTATGGTATCTCCTGCGAGAGACCGATCACGCGCATGGTCATTGGATCCATGTCGAGATCAAAACTCCTAGGGGCATTTTCTATCCCGAGCATCAACATGGGGTCGGGCCAGCGGCCAGTCGCGCGCGCGGATTCCTCCGCGGAGAGCTGCATCAATCGAGCGGACTCCACCTGTTTGTTAGCCTTCGACACCTGAGCGACTAGTTCATCGACTGTCAAAGATTCGGCGGCCATCAATTCGCCAACCGAAAGCACTGTGGCGCACAGCCACAGGATCGGGAAGCGTGCCCGAGAGAACGAATTTGCGGATATCCTCACATTCATAGTGAGACGGGAGAGAGCAAGCCCGATGCCACAGCTTGTGGATAACGTAACTGGCTGTATAACAAAGACTTCAGTTGTCAGGATGACTAATCGATAGAAATCTTTTTAGAGAAGATTCGGCAGGAGTGAAGAATAGTCTACAGTTCAGGTTTGCTCAGTCTCGAGGGTCCGCGAGCTGGTATTTCTTCATGCGATAGATGAGAACATGACGCGGGATCTGCAGATAATCTGCCGCGCGCGACTTATTCCAGGCGAATTTCTCGAGGGCGTTGACGATCAGTTGCTTTTCAGCTTCGTGGAAAGTCAGGCCGTTGGCGTTGACTGTTTGGGGGGAATCGCCGCGAGAGATACTCTTACCGAAATCTGTGGGAAGGTCCTTGATAGTCAGGTGATCGGAGCCGCGCAAAATCACCATCCGTTCAATCAAATTTTCCAATTCGCGGATGTTGCCGGGCCACGTGTGGCGCTGCAAAGATTGCATCAGTTCTGCATCGGTTGATATGACGACACTGGGAGAGAAGCGTTGGAGGAACTCCTTTACGAGAAGCGTGATGTCTTCGGGTCGCTCCCGCAGAGAAGGCACTCTTATTGGAATGACATTCAGGCGGTAAAAGAGGTCTTCGCGAAAAGTGCCTGACGCCACCCTCTCTGACAGGTCGACATTGGACGCGGCCAGGAGGCGGACATCGATGGCGATCCGTTGTTCGGACCCTACTGGTTCGAGTACACGCTCCTGGATGACGCGGAGGAGCTTAGCCTGAAGTTCGTACGGAAGCTCACTTATTTCATCGAGGAGCAAGGTCCCGCCATCAGCCAATTCGAATTTACCCTTTTTGTCTTTGACTGCTCCGGTAAAGGCGCCTTTGACATGTCCGAATAGTTCGGATTCTATCAGTTCACGCGGGATAGAGGCACAGTTGATAGCCAGAAACGGACCGGCCGATCTGTTGCTCTGCCTGTGTATCTGGCGCGCGACCAGTTCTTTGCCCGTTCCGGACTCGCCGGTGATGAGAATGGTCGCATCGGTCGGGGCAACTTTGTCAATCATGGCGACCAGGCTCTTGAATGCCGGCGCGACTCCGACCATCGGGCGCCGAGATCCGGATAATCGAAGTTGTTCCTTCAACAGACGGTTCTCTTCTTCGAGTTTGTGGAATTTCAGCGCCTTCTCGATAGCTGTGAAGAGCTGTTCATCCTCGAATGGTTTGGTCAGATAGTCGAACGCCCCCAACTTCACAGCCTGTACCGCCTGAGGGACGGCGGCGAAAGCGGTCATCAGGATCACGTGTATATCGGGCTGGAGCCTTTTCGCCTGTTCCAAAAGCTCAATGCCCGTCAGTTTCGGCATTTTCATGTCAGACAGCACGAGGTCGAAGCGGTTGCTGCGGATGAGCGAGATCGCCTCCTCGCCGTTAGCGGCTGGGGTAACCTCATATCCGCGTTGCGTCAACTTGAATTGTAGAATGCGGCGCAGAGCGGCATCATCATCGACCAGGAGTATCCGTGCCATTATTTGCTCTCCTTGCGGGATGACAGCAGGGGGAAAGAGAGTTTGACCAGCGTGCCGCCATCGGCAGGCGAGTCTATTGCAATTGTCCCGCCGTGGGCGTCGACTATCGCCTTAACGATTGCCAAACCGAGCCCGGTCCCAGAAGCTTTGGTCGTGTAGAACGGCTCGAAGATCCGCGACCTGGAAGCTGCATCTATACCGTGGCCGTGGTCGCGAAATTCGACAATCGCGGCGGTGTTTGCGACCGCGGACAACGAAATGTCTATCGATGATCCGGCCGAAGATGCCTGGATCGCATTGAGGACGATATTAAGCATTACCTGATGCAGTTTCTCGGCGTCCCCCTTGATGCGGAGGCCGGGAGCAATGTTAGCATTTAGTGTGAGGTCCGCGCTCCGGATCTGGTTCTCCAACTGTCTCAAGCTTGATTGAAGCGAGGATGATATCTCCAGGGGAGCGAGTTTCAGTTCTTTGGGACGGGCAAAGTCAAGAAACTCCTGAACCGTGCCATCGATCCGGCGGATCTCTCCGACCACAATCTGCTTAAACTCATCACGGTCTTTCGGTGGCGTGGAGTTATCGCTCAGTATCTCTACCGCTCCCTTGATGGATGCGAGGGGATTCTTGATCTCATGGGCGACACCTGCCGCCATCTGACCAACGAGAGAGAGACGGAGGGAACGCTCCAGTTCGAGCTGAGTTTGTTCGTGGCGCTGGCGCACTGCGAACTCGCGATCCACCAGAAGTCCTATCAGTATTCCAATGGTGTAGTAGAAAAATATCTCTATGAATTCCTGAGAGAGCGATGTCACGTGGTTTGGATTGGTCGCCACCGATCCAAACAGATATGGCATGATGGCGATTGAGATAACGGTTGCCGCAGCGATTCCACCACGCACGCCAAACCAGGCGGCGGCTACCATTATAGGGAGGTAGCAGAAGCGGCTGTGAAGCGCGTGCACCCACTCGGAGTGACCAAAGATATGCTCGAGTACCCATCCATAGTGAATGGCTACCGTGAGCGAGGTCAACACGATCAGGACGCCGATTTTTATCTTACTGCTTTGAATCATGAGATACAGGCCACCTCTTCATATTGTCGGTAGGCTCCGAAATGATTGTAGAATATTCTACACCAATCAAGGATATTATGGCCCCCAGTTGGAGATGTCCCCGTTCACTAAGCGCTATCTATAACAATAGCAATACCTTACAGGGGTGCCTCGGTTGGCACTCTTTATGATGTGTGGGGTAGAAAAGAAATGTACGACAAGGTAAGTAGTATGAGAAAATCAGTTTTGACCCTGTTAGGATTACTGGCGCTCGCCGGAACATCCTCCGCTACTGAGAAGCAGGCCGCGGCCGCTCCCTCCAAACCCCAGACCCATTGTCCCGTTATGGGCGGGAAGATCGATTCGACTGTCTTCACTGATATTCAGGGGCAGCGGGTGTATCACTGCTGTCCGGGATGCCAAGAGAAGCTGGTAACCGATCCGGACAAGTATTTCAAGAAAGCGTTTGAGAAGGGTATCGTCTTCGAGAACATTCAGACCGCGTGTCCTGTGACCGGCAAGCCGATTGACAAGTCGGTTGTCACGAACTTTGAGGGACGTCGTATCTACTTTGCCGATTCGGCCGCCATGGCCACGTTTGCGAAGGAACCCGCGAAATACCTCGCCGTGCTCGACCTGCAGAGCAAGCCAAAAGGCGAAGACAAGGCGACCGAGAAAAAGCATGAGGCGGGACATTCCCACTGAACCATTCTGGCTGTTCAAGTGTTGAAGAGACGGTTGCCTTCGGGTGACCGTTTCTCGTTATGGCGTTATAAGACACGCATCGTTGATCAAAATACATGGATGGAAAGAAGGTTGGATATGCGTACTATCATGATCTTGGCGGCATCGCTTGCGATCGCCGGTCTCATCGGCTGTTCAGGAGAAAAGCAGGAACAGGCAAAGGGGGACGGTCATGCGGAACACTCTGCGACCGCAGGGCTCAAAGCGATCGCCCACTTGAACCCCACTGAAGGAAATCAGACCACCGGCACGGTCACGTACACTCAGGAAGCCGGCGGCGTGCGCGTTGTAGCTCATTTGACCGGCCTGACTCCGGGGAAACATGGTTGGCATATTCATGAGAAAGGGGATTGCAGCGCGCCGGATGCCATGTCGGCGGGAGGGCACTTCAATCCTGACTCGATGCCGCACAGCGGCCCACACGCCGAGCAGAGACACGCAGGGGATATGGGAAATCTTGAAGCTGACTCCACCGGAATGGCGCACATGGAGTATCTGGATACCGTCATGCGACTCCAGGGTCCGAATTCGGTCATCGGTCGCGCGGTCATTATTCATGCCGGAGAAGATGATCTCACGACACAACCGACCGGAAATTCGGGAGCTCGCGTTGCCTGCGGTGTCATTGAAGCGGATAATTCATAGAGCCTACCATATAAGGGCCGCACATCCAGGTGGAGCGCGGCCCTCATTTCGATTGCATCACAAATAGCAGAGATTCCGAAAAATAGACTTGACATATCTTCGATAAGATTGTATTTAACCGTTAGGTTAAGTAATGAAACGGAAAGCAAGCATCGATGTCCGACCTTCTGAGCAGTACATTCGCGGCACTGGCGGATCCTACCCGTCGGGCCATCCTGGCCACCCTGGCGAAAGGTGAAACCACCGTCCAGGCTCTCGCCGACCCGTTTGATATGAGCCTTCCAGCGGTTTCGAAACATTTGAAGGTGCTGGAGCGGGCAGGGCTTATCGAGCGCGGGCGGGATGCCCAGTATCGCCCGTGTCGCCTTCGCCCGGAAGGCCTCAAACAGGTCGCTTCCTGGATAGAGTATTACCGAAAGTTCTGGGAGGAGAGTTTTGATCGTCTCGAAATTGTATTACGCGAAATGCAGACGGCGGAAAAGCAGAAAACCCGGGCGGGACATACAGGCGCGCGGCCACGCCGCGCAAGTCTGAAGGGAAAGAAGAATGTCAATCGTAGACAAAAACGAAAAGATGCATGAACCGCGGCTGGTGATCACTCGTACGTTCGATGCTCCGATCGCGCGGGTATGGAAAGCCTGGACCGACCCAGCCATACTCGCCAAATGGTGGGGACCAAAGGGATTCACGGCGCCGGTCATCAGAGTGGATTTTCGAGTAGGTGGAAAGTACCACTTCTGCGTGCGTTCGGCCGATGGCCAGGATTTCTGGTCTACCGGCATATACAAGGAGATAGTGCCGCTACGCAAGATCGTCTGTACCGACAGTTTTGCCGATGCCGACGGTAATGTCGTCCCGGCTTCGTACTACGGCATGAAAGAAGATATCCCGGAAGAACTGCTCATTACAGTGGTGTTTACCGAAGAGAAAGGGAAGACAACGATGACTCTGACTCACCTCGGTATGCCCGCCGGCGAGATGAGCGAGATGGCCAGCACCGGGTGGGGAGAGTTCTTCGACAAACTGGTCGAGGCGCTCAACTAGCAGGAATGAGTAGAAAGGAGATTCCAGATATGGCAGGTTACGTAGACCTTTATTTATTGCCGGTTCCCAAGAAGAACCTGACAGCTTATCGCAAGCTTGCGAACGTCTTCGGCAGAGTAATATTCGACCACGGCGCTACCGAATACCGTGAGTTTCTTGGAGATGACCTCTTTCCGAAAGGATGTGTTTCGTTTACCAAGAGAATCAGGTTGGCGCCAGGGGAGGTCCTCATTTCATCAGTCGTTGGCTTTAAGTCGCGCAAGCACCGGGACCAGGTGCTGAAGAAGTCGTTCAAAGACCCGCGCATGCAGAAATTGATGACATGCGATCAACTGTTTGATATGAAAAAGATGGTATACGGTGGTTTCAAGACTTTCGTGGAGGGGAGAAGCAAGTCATGATCATCGCCGAACGATCAGCACTGCTGCCGCCGCCGTCTGACCGAGAGATGTTTGCCGTGCGGATCATTGACGCACCGAGAGCCTTGGTCTATCGGGCCTGGACAGACCCAAAACTGGTCGCGCAATGGTGGGGCCCACATGGATTCACCAATACGGTGCATGAACTGGATGTCCGCCCGGGAGGGGTCTTCCTACTGACAATGCACGGCCCGGATGGCCGCGACTATCCGAACAAGATCACTTTTCGGGTAGTTATCGAGAACGAACGGATCGAATATGATCATCATGGAGACACCGATGAAAGCGATCACCATTTCAAAGCAACCGTGCTGTTTGAAGATCTCGCTGGAAAGACAAGGGTTTCAATGTTGATGATCTTCCCGAGCGCAGAGGAGAGGCAGAAGATCGCCGAGGAATACGGTGCGCTGGAGGGGCTCGTCCAGCATATGGATCGACTGGCTGCATTCGTCGGCAAGATGTAAGGAGAAGTATGTCACAGTTATTCGAGCGATGGACTACCTGGGGGCCCTATTGTTTAGGGATAATGCGAATTGTCGCGGCGTTCATGTTCATTCAGGCGGGGACGATGAAGCTTTTCGGATGGCCGGCCGAGATGCCGGGGGGCGGGACGGTCGAGTTGTTCACGCAGATCGGCATCGGTGCGTTGTTGGAGTTTGTAGGCGGGTTATTGATGCTGATCGGCCTCTGGGTACGCCCCGTCGCTTTTATATTATCCGGGGAGATGGCGGTCGCCTATTGGCAATTTCACGCGCCGGGAAGTTTCTGGACATCGGTGAATGGTGGAGTTCCGGCCGTGCTGTATTGCTTTCTCTTCCTCTACTATTCAATGGTTGGGGCGGGAAAGTGGAGTGTGGATAGCTGGCGCGGGAGTCGGAAAGTCCACGGCGTTTCAAAACACTGATACGAGATTCCCTCAATTCGTCGGCGCAGGAGGCAAACCTCTTGCGCCGTTGGCATGAATCGGTTAACTTTGTGCCCTCTAACCGATTGCCGGAGTGGTGGAATTGGTAGACACCAGGGACTTAAAATCCCTTGCTCCGTGAGGGGCGTGCCGGTTCGAGCCCGGCCTCCGGCAGAAAATACAGGAGCAAGTGGTTCCACCACGATGGCGGGGTTTAGTTTGGACTCAACGGGATATCTCTCACCAACTTTTTGTTGGACCTTATGCGATTATAGGTATCTTCCCGTGCGAAAGGTAGAATAGGTCTGATTTCAGACGGGACGCAGGCTCCTCGGTTCGGGCCAAGAGAGAGGACTAACTTATGATAGCAGTAGGCGACTCCTATGAGAAGGAAATAGTTGTCACCGATCAAATGGTTCGGCTATTCGCTGAAGCGACCGGTGACAAGAACCCGCTACACCTGGATGACGCAGTAGCAGCAAAGACGAAGTTTGGGCGCCGTCTAGTTCACGGTATGCTCCTCGCCGGACTGATATCAAAGATATTTGGGATGGACTGGCCAGGTCCAGGAACCATCTACATTTCGCAGTCAATACAATTCCTGAAGCCGGCTTTTGTTGGCGACCCGATGATTCTTCGACTCTCAGTCAAAGAAATGCCTACACCAAAACGGGCGGTAATTCTTACTGAGTGCTACAACAAGGACAATGAGTTGCTTGCCACTGGTGAGGGATCTGTAAGTCTGCCAAGGGAGTTATAGATGGACCTGAAAGCTATCCCACTCGAAAAGGAATATGAGTCGGCAGCACTTGACTTCATTCGCGAGCAGTGTACTGATCACCCAGAGCTGGCTCGATCTGAACTTCACGCCTGGCAACGTGCGCATCGGTTCATCGTGATTCACGAGGGCAAGATCGTCGGATACACCGGACAGATTCCTCAGGAATTTCATACACGGGATGGTCGCGTACACCATCTTGGATTTGGAATCACAGTGCAACCAGATATGCTGCACGGTGACGAGATTCGAAAAGCGTCAGGACGCGCGTTACTGAATATTGTGGAGAATAATCCACCCTGGAGGTATGCCGGAGTGGGAATGATTCCGACCATTGTCCCAGTGTATGAGCGTCGGGGGCACGAGGTTCATCGCGATGATACTCGGATGTATGCCCGCCTGTTCAAACCAGAGCGCGTGCTTGATTACTTCGCCTCCAAAGCAACCTGGCAGCACATGAGGCGCAACAAAATCCTGTCTATTCCGATCAGATTGGGTAACTTCTTTTTTGGCATGACGGGTATCGACCACGGACTTCAACGGATCACATCGTTTGACCCGGCCTGGGATCCGATCTGGAGAAGGCTCTTATCGGAGCAGTACGAGCTATATGGGAAGCGCGATGCGGACTATCTTAACTACAAACTAAATCAACCGGATCGAGAATACTTTGCCTTTCTCCACCGCGACCCTGTTAGTACTGAGATAGATGGTTATGTTGTGTTCAGGCACGCTTCGCATCCGAAGGGTGTTCTCAATCTGCTCAAGGTGTGCGACCTTGTTGGAACACGGATCGCCAAGCACCGGCTGTTGGAGCATGTATGTACCCATTATCGGCCCGGCTGGCACGATTCAATGGTAGCAATGGCGTCGAGGGAAGATGAGGATATTTACAAAGCTGTCGGAGTATGGGTATCTCGGCCATATATGGTGATGCTGCCAAAAGGGATTAGTGAGAAGATTCATGTGACTATGTTTGACTCCGACCTTGATAATCTTTGGTAAGGAATTAACCCATGTCTGATGGATTCATGCTGGTGACAATGTGGATCATGCTCTGGGGAGGGTTGGCCTACGCGCTGTATTCGGCGGCGTGCCCGGAGGATGAATCCGACAAGGCGTAGTGCACTTGCGATCGGTTAGACGATCAATCGACATAAGAAAACCCCGGTTCGTGTGAACCGGGGTTTTGTATTGGTCTGATGACGATTGCTTAGTGAGCGGACATCGCCATTTCATCAGGTTTGCGAGAGGCACCGCCCGGAGGGTTGTTCGGATTGCCGGTCGCCAGGAAGTTGATTGAGGACTTCACGAGACCAACTGAGTAATCCCAGTTGTGCATACCGTGAGACTGATCCTCTTCGATCCAGAACCAATTCCAGAGCGCGCCGAGTGAGTCGGCAGATGCGACCACGCGGTTGCGAACCGGCTGACCGGTCGAGTTATTGAGAAGGCCACCAGCGACGAGACGGGCGCGGAGGTCATCCAGCATAATACCCATTTCGGTCTGGTATCCTTCGATCTCGCCATTGCCGTCGAAGTCGACTGAATCGATGTTAACATCAAAATCAGAGGTGATCTTCGGGTGGCAGGTGGTGCACTGCGGGCCAAGCGTGACGGTCGGGTCTTCATGCTCACGCATATTGAAGCTATGACCGCCAAGTTGATATCCGGCGTGGATCTGCGGATTACCCATGTGGCAGCCGATACAGGCATTTTCAACCGCGGTATAGTGCGGATCAGAGGCATACGTGTAACCAGCGTACTGGTAACCACCAGTCCCGCGAATCATATCAGACTGGTTGCTGTGGTGCGGTCCCCAGCGTGATGGCAGCGTGAACGGAAGGGTGAATTCCGCAAAATAGTCACGAGCCGAGTGGCAATTCGAGCAGAGATTAGCAGAGCCGGCGTCAAACACGACCGAATTAGCCAGTGTTACAGGCTCAATTGTCCGCAGTTCGAGATTGCCCGTCGTATGCGGAGCGTGGCAAGTAAAGCAATGGATGGCGCTCACATTCTCATACGGCGGATTGACCGCGCCGGTCAAGATCCAGTCCACGAAGCCCTGATGATCATGGCAGCGGACGCAATCGTTCGGGGGAACGCGGTTGGTATAGTCAATACTGGCGCCGGAAGCGTGCGTGGAGTTGTTCCACTCGCCTTCGGCCTGCTGCAGCTTGCCATCCATGTCATTGTGGCATCCGAAGCAGTTCGCGGCCGCCACTTCGTTGACAACTTCATTGGTCACGTTCCGTTCGCAACCCCACACGAACAGCAGGGCAGCAGCCAGAAGGACCAGAAGCAGTGTAGTGCGTTTCATACGTCTCTCCTTAGAAGCTGAGATCCTTTATAAGATTCACAGATATTATGTTGCCGGTATAGTACTGGGTATACTCGCCGCCCAGTGTCCTGTAATCATCGAAGTTGATGGCGTTGTACCGGACCTCAAGATGATGATTCTTGATGAACGTATACGTGCCGCCAAAACCGACATTGAATCTCTCGATATCATTATCTCGTTTGCTGCGGAAGTAGGTGGCCGAAAAATCGACGACCAACCCGCCAAACGCGCGCGGAGTCACGGTCCCGCTGATCACGTGATCGCGGAAGGTGTAGTTCGCGCTATCCTGCACATTCTCCAGATTGCCGGTCATGAGCGAATACGAGCAGGTGAGTGTGCCCAGGTCGGCGCGACGCAGGGTCAATTCCGGCGTCAACGAGCTGTACTCAACCTTGGTATTCACTTCGCTGGCTTCGACAGTGGTGAGGCCGATTCCACTGGTCAGACCTTCGGTGAAGAGCGGGTCATTTTCTCGAGTCCGCATTTGCCATTTCACCCGGAAGCGTCCCCAGGCAGGGTCGGTGTAAGCGGCAGAGAATGAATGCCGCGTGACATCCAGATCGCCCAGCAGACGACGTCCCTCGTCGGTTTCTTCAGAGCGAGTAGTGAACATGCCATTAAACGACAGCTTGTCCGTCGGCTTCAGCCAGCCTTCGAACAGGAAACCGGTCGAGGTGACCTTTTGGATGAAGTCATCCTGAGACCGCATCTCATATCCGGCACGGATGCCGCCAACCTTCTTGAAGTTCTTCCCCAGGGCAAACAATTGGTACATGTTGTCCACCGTACGGTCTTCCTCGCTGGTCCGTTCGGCCCAGCCATAGGTCAGCCGATACTCGGCGAGCCACTGGTTCTTAAGGTTGAACTTGGCGGTTCCCCAGCCCTGATGAGTGACTAGCTTGGCCTCAAGATTATCCAGCTCACTGGTTCTCTTTATATATCCGCCCGAGAGCACGATCCAGTCGTAGTTCGGAACGATCGTCGAAGCGACAAAATTGAATTCGTTGCCGGTGCGATCATTGTCCGCCTCAGTGGCATCATCAAACGTGGTGCCGCGATAGAATCCGCGAAGCATCGTCTTCTTGTTGTCGTACTTGATCCCGCCGGTGAACCGGGTCTGCTTGTAGTCGATCAGTCGAGCGACGGTATCAATCAGATCAGCGTCGTAAGTCGTTTGAGGCAGAAGTTCGTCAACACCATGACGATCCACCATGTTATATCCGCCAAATAACTCGAACTGCTTTGACGCATTGAAGCTGAATCGCAAGTCTGTCAGATTGCGGCGGGTGAAAGCAGAGCCATCGAGATTATAGAATCGACGATACTGATTGTGGCCGGCGTTGACGCGGAAAAGTCCCGGTTTGCCAAGCTGCATTTCCAGTACGCGATTGTTCAGCGTGAGATTCTGGAAATTGGCGTTCAGGCCTAGGCCATTATCAAACGCGTAATTCCAGTCGGTGAGGGAGAGGCCGATCCCTTCATATATATTGTAGCTGGTCTGGTCGACCGAAAGGTTCCCTTCCTCATCCACCGAGGTATAACCGATCTTGATCGATCCGCTTCCTTCGGACGCGGTTGTCGTGATGCCGCACAGGATGAGCGCGAAGGCGGCCAGCAGTATGAGAGTATATCTTTTCATGCTGTTCCTCCTTACCTCAGCCCGTGACAGGAGCATCCGACACCCAACCTGACAGTCAGGTCGGCTTCAAGAAGCTTGTCGTTATTGTTTGAACCGTGGACATCCGTATGACACGTAATGCACGCCATTTTTGAGAAATCCCCGTCGGCAGCTACTGCTCGGTGCTGCGACACATACGTCGGAGTGATCGCGTGTCCCGGCACCGTGTGGCACTGGCGGCACATCTGATTGCTCGGCTGGCGCAGCAACTTGTCATTCTCGCTGCCATGCGGAGAGTGACAGTCACTGCATCCGGAGCCTTCGGCCGACCATCCGTGCACGACCTCATGGTCATACAGGTACGGCCCAGCAACGTCGGAGTGGCAATCCGCGCAGACCTTGTTCATGCCGTACGCCATCTCCATGTCCGCCGACTGAACCATACTGTGACAGCTCAGGCAGTTGACATTATTAGTGCGGACGGGATGCGCGGAACGGCGCAGGAACTGGTTCGCGACTGACTGATGGCAATCGAGGCAGAATCTTGCCTGATCGTCACGCAACAGCGAGTTCTTCCCCGCGTGCACCGAGTGGCAGGACGCGCAATTCATCTGCAAGAGACTATGTCCGTTCGCCCCGAAGTTACTCATTTCCGGATGCGGCACGTGACACGAAGAGCAGAGAGACAACGCATCAGCGCCCGTCATCCGTGCGGGATTGCCGATGTTCTCCTTGCTGGGTTCCTCGATATGCGTTGCCGCACCCGTGTGACAGCTAACGCAGGCGACAGCCGATTTGCTGTTCTTGACCTCAGAACTGAGCCGATGGATGGTCTGGCGCAGCGACTGATCAAGACCGTCGTGGCAACCGAGGCATGTCGCGTCATCTATATCCGCCGCTTGTGAAAAAACGAGCGAGGGAGAACAGATAACGGCAAGCCCGGCAACCAAGAGCGAGTATATCGCTATCGCCGGTATGAGTCGTTTTGGTTTCATCCTGTACCTCAAACCCCTAGGTTCGATTGTCATGTTACCGTCATTATCTTATGTCAATATCGGCGGAGCAAGCAAAAATCAGAGCCCAAGTGACTGTTATTTAATAAATTATGGCGACAAAAAGATACTATTTAGTACATGCTTTATCCCGATTTGCTAACTTACTGTCAATAAATAGATTCGTTGTTTCCACATGGATATGGATTACCTCCGTTCACTCAACGGGCATCAATTCGTTGATAATGGAAGAAGCGTAAAGATTGAGACTTGGCCGGAAATTGTGTTCTCGAATCTTCCCTGATCAGTCGTTCGGCCAGGTACGACACCCCTAGTATAGGGGAAAGAACTCAGAGGTCAAAGACTTTTCCGGGATTCATTATCCCGTCTGGATCGAATTGGGTCTTTATCTGCCTCATTAACTGAACGGACCGACCATGCTCTAATTCAAAGTGCTCTTTATGACCGAGTCCGATCCCGTGCTCGCCCGAGACTGTACCTCCAAGCTCGACCGTGCGCCTGATAATGAGGTCATTGATATCGTTAGCGGCTTTCCAGTGCGCCGGGTCATTCGGATCCGCGATCATAAGCGCATGCAGTAACCCAAGGCCGACATGCCCGAAGGTGAAGATCAACACACCGCGTTCATCCCCTAACTGGTGGCAATACTCAACCATTTCGGGGAGTTTCGAGATAGGAAAGGCGACATCATTACGCAGGATGGAGTATCCCGGCTTGTAATGTTTGACTGCGTCGGTGGCCCAGTGACGAATCTCCCACGGTTTGTGCCCTTCGCCGAGAGTAAGAGGAGTTCCACCCAGTTCCTCGCAGATCGTACCAGCGGACTCCGCACTTGACTCCAGCACCGGACGCGGACCGTGAAATTCAAGAAAGAGACAGGGGACCTCTTCCAGCCCATACCCTTTGAGTTGATTCAGGGCGACAAGAAGCCGGCGATCCAGGAACTCAACGGCAGCCAGATCGATCCCATAGCGCCGCATCTCAGAGACCGCTTTGGCGGCAGATGATTCATCGGGAAACTTGTATGCCGACTGAAGTCGGTCCTCGGGGATGCCCGCGAGCTTTAATGTGACGCGAGTGATGACCGCGAGTGTACCTTCGGAACCACATATTAGCTCAACAAGATTGTAGCCGCTGGACCGTTTGATCGCGCGATTGCCAATAGTCAATATCTCCCCGGTACCGGTAACAATCTCAAGCGATAAAATATACTCGCGTGTGCCGCCATACCTGACCGAGTAGATGCCGCTGGCATTGGTTGAGACCATGCCGCCAACGGTCGCTATATCGCCGGATCCGCCGGGCGAGGGAGGGAAAAACAGCCCTTCGCGTTTCAGTCGCTCATTCAGATGGTCGTAAATGATTCCCGGTTCGACCTCAACCTGCAGATCTTCCGGCCAGAGATTGAGCACACGCGTCATGCGGCTGACATCGAGTACGAGACCGCTGGTTGAGGGGATGGCTGAACCTTCAAGGGCGCTTCCGGCGCCGCGTGTGGTGAGCGGCACCCGATGCTCACGGCAGAGCTTTATCGTGCGGGAGATCTCGTCGGCTGAGAGCGCCCAGACTATCGCGCTTGGGATAACCGGCGGAAGCGATGACTCATCGCGTGAAGCGACGGCCAAATGGTCGGCGTGAGTGGAGAATCTATCAGGAGGGTAAATATTCTTCAACGCATCAAGAAACGACATACCTTCGGCTCCTTACCAAGTGAAGCCCTAATCTACACATTTGCGCAGGCGCAGCAAGTCTGAACCGGCAATTGAGGAAAGAGTAGTCCATGCGGCTGGTCGAGAATTTAATCTTGACATAATAGGTCGGTTAAATACTTATTAAAGCAGGAAGGAGGTGATTACATGAAAAAGACCCTCATCGTCCTCATGCTGGTGTTCGGATTCGCGTTCGCGATGGGCAGCCTCACGCCATCGACCGCCGACGCCGGGAACTGCTACTTCACTTGCACCTGCTCCGGTACGCCGCTGTATTGCTGCGTCAACAATGGTGTGACTACTTGTAAGTTCACATCGAAGATCTACTGCACGCAGGGATACAACTGCTAACCGCAGTGATTCCCAGTTTTGGAGCGTTACGCTCCCGAAACCAGCGGGAAGGCGACCACCGTCTTCCCGCTGCTATGTTGTCTTCAACCGGGTTATCTGATCGAGGAGTAACGTGAAAAAATCATTCCTGCAAAATGTGGTTCTGCTGCTGCTGGTATTTGTGGTGGCGGTGGGCGGCGTTTATCTGGGGATTGCCACCAGCCAACGAAATTCAATGCCGGCAGTGCTTCAAGAAGAACTGACCTCAAAACTGACCGAGGGTTCCGGCTTTCCTGATGTTGCCCTCATAGATGAGGCAGGCAATCCAGTGCAGTCGCGTCAGCTCCTTGGTGAGCAAGGGACGATTGTTCTGTTTCTTGAGCCTGGTTGTCCGCCGTGCGAGACGATGTCTGACCGATGGCAGGGGATGATCGATGACGGAAAATTGGGGGATATCAAATTGATCTCGATCTCATTCGCCCCGATTTCGCAGGTCAGCAAGTACAAGATCGAGCACGGGCTTCGCTTTGAAGCCTACGCCGACACCAGCTACACCTTTGTGCAGAAATACGACGTCACGAATTACCCACTGATGGTGGCACTGGACGCTGACGGGAATATTCGCTGGCATACATTCGATGCCAACCAGGAGATCGATATGGCGAGCCTGAGGGAAGAAATGTCGATCTGACGACCTATAGCTGTGTCGTTTTCAATAGATCGTGGCTGTCACCAGTTATCCCGATCGGAGTCGCCAGACGAATATCATGGGCCAGTGCGATCGAGGCCCGTGTGTCCTCAAGCCCAAATCCCTGACCAGCCAATGTTTTCTTGTACACTTCAGTGTGAAGTTCCGTAAACCCCTCTGAGAATTCCACCTCAGAGCCATCAATAGTGATAGAGCGATAGGTCGGCTGGCCGGCATCAAGTGAGCTTTGCGGGAGGTCATCGCGATCGATCGAAAGGAACCACTTCACCCGGGCATGCTCCAGTTCCATGAATCCAGCAGTCTTCTTGCTGTTTGCGACATGCACCTGATTTTCCTGCACCGGGCCGAAGAGCCAGATCAGAAGATCGAAGAAGTGTATACCGATATTCGTCGCCAAGCCGCCGGAGCGCTCCAGATTACCTTTCCATGACACCAGGTACCAGTTGCCGCGGGAAGTGCAGTATGTCAGCACGACATCATGTTTTTTCGACTTTGGCTCTTTCAGGAGCTTCTCACGCAGTGCGATCAGGGCCGGATGAACCCGCAACTGCAGGATAGTCCAGACTCGGCGGCCTGATTCCTGTTCCAATTCAAGCAGAGCGTCGATATTCCATGGATTCAGCACCAACGGCTTCTCACAGATGGCGTCGGCTCCAATACGCAGAGCAAAACGGCAATGGGCATCGTGCAAATAGTTCGGCGAACAGATCGAGAGGTAATGAACCTCTTGACCCGAATCGAGGCGGCGGAGTTTGTCGATATGCCGGTCAAACCGCTCGAACTCGGTAAAGAATTTGACATCGGTGAAGTAGCGGTCGAGGATCCCGACCGAATCATTTGGGTCGACTGCCGCAACCAGACGGTTGCCAGTATCTTTTATCGCTTTGAGGTGACGCGGGGCGATATAGCCGCCGACACCGGTGATAGCAAAGTTCTTCGACATGGAGACTCCGTAATTCCCCGCCGAATCATTGTCCGCCCACGGACTGCCCGCCGGAATCCCGATTCAGAGGTGCGTCAATTATAGCACTTCGCGCGCGATATTCCACCAAAAAAACTGACTTCAGGATGCACCGAATTCTGTTCGTCGCGCGACAGCTAACAAGTTGTGTCGCAGGCATCAAGGGCGAGTATAGCACACCCAAAAATCACGTTGATTCCGCACTCCAATATTGATATGTTGGCTCATCATATTGGATTCAAACGATGGAGATACGCTAATGAAAGAGTTGGTGTTACGTCTGCTTCCGGAGATCGCGGATATCCGCGACAAAGAGACGCAAGAAAAAGTCATCGCCTGTTGGGCCGAAGCGATCGAGTTCCGCGGCTGGACCGAGGATTTGCTGCGCAATATCCCGTTCACCCTGTTGGCCGAGAATGTCAAGATCACGTTTATCGACCATGTCCGCGCGGTCTGCAAAATGTGCATTGCGGTGGATGATGTTCTGAACGAAATGCACGGCTCCAACAAAACACCGATCAATCGTGACTACCTGATCGCCGGCGCGCTTCTGGCCGATGTCGGCAAGTTGTTGGAGTTTGAGATCGTCAATGGTAAGCCGCTCAAGTCGAGCTATGGAAAGCACATTCGGCATCCGTTCAGTGGCGTGGGGCTGGCGTTTAAGCACGGTCTGCCATCGGAAGTGATGCACGTGATCGCTACTCATAGTAAAGAGGGGGCAGGGGAGAAGCGAAGCCCGGAGAGTATTGTGTTCCATCACTGTGATTTCATAGATTTTGATCTGGTGAACTAGGTGGCAAGTTCAAACAGCCGTCGGAAGGTCTGACAATCGCAGCTATTACTGAAAACCGGATCCCTGCCTGCGCGGGATGAGGCTGTCTGTTCTATGTCAGCAGAAGCCGTGATCGTGATTTATCCTCCTGATGTGAGGTCATCGATATAGAGGAATGTATGTCCCAGAACTTAGTTGAAAAAATCGCCCAGACGTTTGCTGTCGGGCTTGAACCCGGCCATGTCGTCCATTCTGGCGATTACCTGGCGATTCAGCCCGCCCACGTCATGACCCATGACAACAGCGGTGCGGTCATCCCGAAATTCAAAGAGATCGGCGCGAAGCAGGTCTTTAACACGCGCCAGGTCGTTTTCACACTCGACCATGATATCCAGAACAAGACCGAAAAGAATGTCGAGAAGTATGCCAAGATCCAGGCGTTCGCCAAGCAGTACGGGATAGACTTTTATCCTGCAGGTCGAGGTATAGGGCATCAGATTATGTGCGAGGAAGGCTACGCCTGGCCCGGTACGATGGTAGTTGCCTCGGACTCGCATTCCAATATGTACGGAGGGCTTGGATGTCTCGGCACGCCGATCGTCCGAACCGATGCCGCCGCTGTCTGGGCGACAGGACGTACCTGGTGGCAAGTTCCGCCAGTCGCCAAAGTTGAATTGACCGGCAGACTTCGTCCGGGCGTGACCGGCAAAGATGTCATCATCACGCTCTGTGGGCATTTTAACAAAGATGAAGTCCTGAATCATGCGGTAGAGTTCACTGGCGACGGAGTTCCCTCGCTCTCGGTCGATGACCGCCTGGCGATCGCCAATATGACCACCGAATGGGGGGCGATGGCGGGTGTTTTCCCGATTGATGCGACGACCGTTGATTGGCTTCGCCGTCGAATTGAACTGGTCAAAAAGCGCGGACCGGCGGGAGTCCCTTCCGATACCGATGGTAACGGGCAACATCCGCGCCTGACCGATACCCGCCTTACGAAACTTGAGGCAAGTCATCCGGTCGCAGACAAAGATGCATCGTACGCGAAAATTCTGACGCTCGATCTGGGGACAGTTTCGCCGTATATCTCGGGGCCGGATCATGTCAAAGTGATGACCTCGGTGATGGATGCCAAAGCCAAAGGTGTCAAGATCGATAAAGCATATTTGGTCTCGTGTGTCAACTCGCGAGTCGAGGATCTGGCTGCTGCTGCACGCGTGATGGACGGCAAAAAAGCAGCTCCGCATGTGAAATTCTACGTCGCCGCCGCTTCAAGCGAGGTGCAGGCAGAATCGGAACGTCGTGGCGATTGGCAGAAGTTGCTGGCATCGGGAGCAATCCCACTTCCGCCGGGATGCGGACCTTGCATTGGCATGGGGGAAGGGCTTCTCGAAGATGGCGAGGTGGGTATCTCGGCTACTAATCGAAATTTCAAAGGTCGAATGGGGTCGCGCAATGCACAGGCGTATTTGGCCTCACCCGAAGTAGTCGCAGCCTCGGCAATTGCTGGCGTGGTTGATTGGCCTGCCTCGATTGAAAATGTCCCATTGAAGGCATCAATCAAAGTGCTGTCGACCTCCGAAGGAGCCAAGGCAAAGATCAAGATTTTGGCAGGTTTCCCGGAGAGGATGACCGGTGAGTTGATCTACTGTCATCAGGATAATATCAATACCGATGGTATCTATCCCGGCAAATATACTTACCTCGATGATTTTACGCCGACCCAACAGGCCGAGGTGGTGATGGAAAACTACGACCCCAATTTCGGCAAATTGGTCAATAAAGGGGACCTGTTGGTGGGAGGCTACAATTTCGGCACCGGGTCATCGCGCGAGCAGGCCGCGACTGCACTCAAGTATCGTGGTTTGCAGTTGGTGATAGCGGGATCCTTCAACGAAACCTACAAGCGAAATGCGTTGAATAACGGTTTTCTGGCGGTCGAGGCTCCCGAGCTGGTGAACGAGTTGAAACAGAAATTCGGGAAAGACCATTTGACCGTCAGGACCGCGATCAATGCGACGGTCGATTTTACGACTTCGGTACTGACAGCTAACGGCAAGACGTATCCGATCAGCCCGGTTGGTGCGGCGGCGCAGGAGCTTATCCTGGCCGGTGGATTAGAGAATTGGGTGAAACAGAGAATATAGAGGACAGACAATGGCTCACGAAGGCCCTTTGGACAAATCGATATCCCGGCAGGTCGCTGAATTTGCCGTCAATCTCCGCTACGACCAACTTCCCAAAGAAGTGGTTCACGAGGTCAAACGCTACCTGTACGATTCGATCGGTTGCGCGCTGGGCGGTTCGAAGACCAAAGATGTCGGTATCATGCGCGACATCTACACCGACCTTGGCGGCAAGCCTGAAGCTACCACGCTGATTTTCGGCGACAAGATGCCGGCGGTCAACGCGACATTGGTCAATTCGCTCATGATCCGGGCCCTTGATTTCAATGATATCTACTGGAAAGAAGACCCTTCGCATCCGTCGGATATCATCCCGGCCGCGCTGTCTGTTGGCGAGATGATGAATTCCTCGATGGAGGAGGTGATCGTCGCGATCGTCCTTGCCTATGAGTTCGAACAGCGGTTGTGCGAATTTGCCGTCCCCGGTGTGCGTGAACGGAAGTGGCACCATGCAACCCTCACCCAGTTTGTATCGCCGATCGTCGCAGGTAAGCTGATGCACCTTTCGGTCGACCAGATGGTCAACGCAATCGGCATCAACGGCTGCCATAACCATACGATCGGTTGTCCGACTGCCGGGAAGCTGACTATGATGAAAAACACGGTCGACCCGATGGCGACTCAGACCGGCGTATTTTCCGCCATGATGGCCAAGCGCGGCTATACCGGCACCGAAGCTGTTTTCGAAGGAAAAGAAGGATTCATGGATTGCTTCGGACCAGGCTGGGCCAAGCAGAATCTGGTCGGCGGCCTTGGGCAGAGCTATCGGATCTTGCAGTGCAGCATGAAGGCGTTCCCGACCGAAGCCTTGACCCACACGCATATCACGGCGACGCTCAAAACGATCAAAGATAATGATATCAAGACCGACCAGATCGATACGGTGACAGTCACCACGATCGCGCGCGCCTGTGATATCCTCTTCGATCCGCATAAGTACCGTCCGGAATCGCGCGAGACGGCTGATCACTCGCTGCCGTATTGTATCGCAGCAGCGATTGTTGACAGGAAGATCACCACGCAGTCGTTCTCCGATGAGAAGATGAAAGACCCGCGCATCTGGGAGGTGATCGACAAGATCAAGGGAGAGGCCTCAAAAGAATTCGAGGCGATGTTCCCGGCCAAGCAGCCCTCAAAGGTGGTGGTGAAAACCAAGGATGGCCGCGAGTTCTCATCGTATCTGGAGTATCCTAAAGGTGACCCGCGCGAGCCGATGACCATGGAAGATCTGGAAGCCAAGTTCAACGCACTGGCCGAGGGGATCCTGACTCCTGACCGCCAGAAGCAGTGGCGCGACTCGATCATGAACTGCGAGAAGACCACCTGCCAGAAATTCATGGCGGGGCTGGTGAGGTAGTTGCGATTGAGCATCGGAGTATCGAGCGGGTTCATGAGGACCCGCTCTTTCTTTGTCGTACATTTCCCCATTTGCCAACCGCGTTAAACTGCTGTATCCTTATCCTCTAAACTGAACCGTACCCCACCATTTATGGTGGGCTTGAATAGACAGATATGGCTAAAGAAAAATCGACCAAGGTCAGACCCCAACTGCTCAAAGGATTCCGGGATTACCCGCCGGAAGAACAGATCGCCCGCGAGGAGATGCTCGCTAAAGTTCGCGAAGCTGTCGAACTGATGGGCTTCCTCCCATTGCAGACGGCATCACTTGAATTGGCTGAAACCCTGCTCGGCTCGCACTATTCTTCCGATTCGCTTGCGGAGTTGTTTGGATTCAAGGGGCCGGATGAGGTCGATATGGCGCTCCGGTATGAGTTCACGCTGTCGCTGGCCCGCTATGTCGCCAGCCAGCCCGAACTTGCACTACCTTTCCGCCGCTATCAGTACGGCAATGTCTGGCGGGTCGACAAACCGGGGCCGGGCAGATATCGCGAGTTCATGCAGTTTGATATCGATATCGTCGGGACAACCAATCTTCTGGCCGATGCTGAGATCATCGCCGCGATGGTGACGATCTTCGAGCATCTCGGTATCAAGAACTTCAAAGTCCGTTTCTCGAACAGAAAACTACTCAATGGTATGATCGAGTGGGCAGGCGTGCCGGCCGAGCGCGGCCCGGATGTCATGCGGGTGATCGATAAACTGGAGAAGCAGGGGAGAGAGGCGGTCCTGCTGGAGCTTGGTCCGGGACGGACCGACAGATCTGGCGATAAAATACCCGGCCTGGGGCTTCCCGATGCAGAGATTAAAAAGCTCGCCGAGTTCCTTGATTTCGCGGTGAAACATGGGAGCGACCCATTAGTCGGCGCCGAATATCTGATTGGCGCAATACCCATGGCGAAAGAGGGGATTGAAGAACTCCGTCAGATTCAGGGTTACCTTTCGTCGATGTCTATCACCCACGACAAGTTCGAGGTCGACCTGACGATCGTCCGCGGACTCGGCTACTACACCGGTCCGGTCTTTGAAACAACCTTGACCGACCTGCCGGAATTTGGCTCGGTCTTCTCCGGTGGACGATACGACAATCTGGTCGAACGATTCCTCAACAAATCTTTCCCGGCGGTGGGCGCCTCGATCGGGATCGATCGACTTCTCGCGGCGCTTATCGAATTGAAGGCGATAGAACTGCGGACTTCGACTTCTCAGGTTTTGGTTACCACCATGGATCGTGACCGGATTGCGGATTATCTGAGGATCGTGCGGGAGCTACGCGATGCCGGTATCCGTGCGGAGATCTACTCTGGCGATACCAAAAATCTGACCAAACAGGTGAAATACGGCGATAAGGTCGGGATACCGTTTGCGGTGATCGCCGGGTCAAACGAATTTGACGCCGGGACGATCACAGTCAAGAATCTCGAGGCTGGCAGGGTCAAAGGTTCCGAAACCGCCGACCGTGACGAATGGCTGAAGGCATCGGGGATTCAGGAGACTATCAAGTATTCAGATTTGATTGATTACCTGAAGCGGCATCTCAAGTAGAAATCTGTCCGGCCTTTCGACACAGCCTTTCCAAATCCGCCGCCCGCCACTCATTGTGGTCGTGTAACTGTTCCAGCAAATGCTGGGGGAGCGCCGAGACTCCGTTGTACGCGCCGCTTATCGCGCCTGTGATCGCACCAGTCGTGTCGACATCCCCACCCACCGTAATTGAGGTCCAGATCGAGGCGAAGTAGTCATCCGGCGTCCGCAGAAAACTGTACAGACTCCAGAGTACTGTCGGGATAACGAACGGCGATATCCCCGGCCAGGTGTCGACATAGTCTGCGGATTTACCTGCCCGTGCGATCAACTCAACGGCGAACTCCGGAGGAATAGAGAGGTGGTTGGGGAGTTCTCCTACGTACGACGCGAACTCTTCGTGTGACTCCTTCATCCAATCGGCAAGTTGATCGCAGAAAGCCTTCGGGTCCGACTTTCCGTCGATAGCTAGGGCGACCGCGCCGGCAATGGCGACAGAGCCGGCATCGCACCGCGGGTCGCGGTGGGTGATCCATCCCTGGGTACGCGCGACGCGAATCATCTCGGTCGGATTGTCGCGATGTACCATCCCAACTGGCGCGGCGCGCATGGCTGTGCCATTCCCCGCCTGTGGCGGAGGACAACCGGCCGACTGCCAGGGGATTCCCCGGGCAATGTTATCCATAGCCATCATGCAGGCGATACCAGGACCAATAGCCAGTCGCTTTTCAAAGAGTGGCCGCAGCCGTCCTGTGTAATCCTCAGCATTGAATTCCGGGAATTCGATCAGGCTGGCTAGAAGCTCACGGGCCATTTGGGTATCATCGGTGTACTGACCGAATGGGTGACGTTGGTCGAAGGCGCTGTCGTGCCAGAGCGGCTTTACCTGGCTGTGCAGATAGTCGAGACACTCCGTGGAAGCAAATCCTTCCACCGGATACCCGAGGGCGTCACCAAGCGCCTGTCCGAGGAGACAGCCGACCAGACGATCCGTGATTTTGGGCGATTTCGCTCCCATGATCCAATGGTAACTCCTTAATTGAAGGGATGCAAGGGGCGGTGAGGAGGCAGGTTCGAAGATGTTATGAGGCAAGTGAATCTGCGGGTTAGCGCGAAGTGGACCAGTCCAGTCATCGTATGGTGTCATTTTTCTGTCATTTGATTTGAGTCAAACCTTTTTGACAGTCTTCTCCCGATATATTCCTGCGAAGGAAATGATGCCATGAGTATTGTCAATAAAGTCGCCGCCGATGTTCGGAGCCAGGTTGATCGGGTCGGAGTGCAGAAACTTCGATTCTACGCCCAACTTGGATCGCTCCTGCTTAATATCTGGATAGGGATCCAGTTCTATCTCTGGGTCAAACATATTCAATCGGGGGGAAAGGGGTGGGATATCCCACGTCCGGCCGGAGTTGAGGGCTGGCTCCCGATCGGTTCGCTTGTCTCCTTGAAGCACTTCTTTTCCACCGGGATAATCAACGAGATACATCCCGCGGGTTTGGTGATCCTGGTTATGATTCTTCTGACCGGGTTTGTTTTCCGCAAGGCCTTCTGTTCGTGGGTCTGCCCGGTCGGATTCATCTCTGAGATGCTCGGGGACATATCAGACAAGATATTCCGGAAGCGAATTGTTCCGCCGAAATGGCTCGACTGGCCGCTCCGGTCGCTGAAGTACATCCTGCTGGGATTCTTTGTCTGGGTAGTCCTTATTCAGATGGCTCCGGCCGCCATTGAGGCATTCCTCTACTCTGATTACAATGTTGTCTCGGACATCCTGATGCTTCGCTTCTTCACCGATATCACGGCATTCGCGCTTGGGGTGATCGTATTTTTATTTGTGATGTCGCTGATCATCCGAGGGTTCTGGTGCCGCTATCTCTGCCCGTATGGTGCCCTGCTGGGGATACTCGGCATCTTCTCCCCGACGCGAATCAAGCGGAACGAGGTCAGTTGTATCAACTGCTCCGCCTGCACACGAGTCTGTCCGGCATTCATCAAGGTAGAGAAAGTAAAGCAGGTCTGGTCGGATGAATGCTCCGGCTGTATGGCGTGTGTCGATTCCTGTCCCATCAAAAATACGTTGGTGGTGGCCGGCATGAAAAAGAAGCGATTTACTACTCGACAGTGGGCGGCCGCGATGCTTATAGTCTTCTGGGGAACGTTGCTGGCGGCAAAGCTCTTTGGACCGTGGGATAACGAGATTACCAAGGAGCAGTATATCCAGATGATGCCCGGCACCGAGACCGGCCAGTATGGACACCCCGGAATGGATGGAAAGTGAAGAAGCAGGCACAGTCAGTTTTCGAAAAATACGCCCACGAGTATGACCTGATCACGAACGCGGTCGAGCGGGAGAAACCGCATGGCCGCGAGATGGACGCACTAATAGAAAAGTATCATCCGACATCGGTCCTCGATGCCGGCTGCGCGACCGGCCTGACCAGCTACCTGTTTGCGTCGCGGGGAATACCGGCCGTAGGTCTGGATCGCGCTCCCAAGATGATTCAGGTGGCTCAGTCCAAATACAAAGACTCGGCTCTTCCTCTGCGGTTCATCGAAGGGGATTTCGAAAAGCTGCCCAAACAACTTCACCAGAAATTCGACCTAGTGGTCTGCCTGGCCAACAGTATCAGCGGAGTCCCTACAGTTGCGGGACTGGTCCGCTCGCTGAAATCATTCCGTCGGTGTTTGACCGATGGCGGCACTCTAGTAATTCAGATGCTGAACCTGGCGAGTCTAGAGGAACACCAGATTTTTCCGATCCGTGCGACGCGTAACGGGGATATTCTGTACACTCGTTTCTCGGAGCGGCTCGGCAGACAGCACCAGATCCACGTCATCCGTCACGACCTGTCCGCACAGCCTCCGACTTACGAGATCTTCCGCCACAGCTATACGAACTTCACCAAAACGCAAATGCAGGCCACCCTCAAACAGGCGGGGTTCGGTTCGGTGGCTACCTACGGTAAGTTGGACCATTCTGAGCGACTCACGAAGAGCTCGCGCGATATCGTATTTGTCGGTCGGGCCTGAGCTCGCCCGATAGATTTAACCTTGCATTCTTCAACAACTTGGCTATCTTTGCCGGGTTATGAAGAAGCTATTCCTGCTGATACTCACGCTCTGCGTATCCACGTCGTGGGCGCTTGCCCAGACCGAGACGCTGAATCGTGCCTCGAGCTTCGAGGCCTACCGCCCGCTTAATGAGAGTCGCGTCTGGAATTTCGAGATAGAGAAGCAGAATATTGGCAGTCTGACATCGACCGTCACCGGTAAGAAGTCGATCGATGGCATCGACGGTTATGTAATTGACCAGTCTCTGTCGCTGGATTTCCGCAAAGCCGGGACTGAGTTGACCATGCAGTCAACAGGCAAGCAATATCTGGCCTCCAACGGTGCCTACCTTGGGTGCGACCTTGAACTGGATATAAGCGGCCAGAAATCGACCATCGAGATTCGCCGCGACGGCGACCGCCTGGAGGCGACTGTCGAAGCCGATGGCGGCAATTCTGAATCGGCGGAGGTCTTCCCGCGCGATGGATTTGGATTCGAGGTATTCTATGTGGACCTGATTGAGGCATACTTGGCGATGCGGGGCGCTGAAGTTGGGGAGACGATCGACGATACGCTGTACGCGGTTCAGTCAATGCTGCCGGTCAGCATCAATGCGCTCTGCCTTGATTTTCGTAATGTCGGGCTCTATACCAATCGATATGATTCCGTATTCATAATCAATGTTTCCATGCCGGAAAACTACCGACTGCACATAAACAGAACCGGGCATCTGGTGAAGGTTGACATGCCCGACCGCAAGCTGAAGATATATCAGGATTATGCCGGTCCGGCACGACAGGCTAAGAACCAGGAACCAGGTTTTACGGTGGCGGGCCTTCTTCGCGCCCTGCCGGTCACGCCGGTCTATTTCGGTTTTGGCGCAATCATTGTCTCGCTGCTGGCGTGGCGGGGATGGAGGCACCGCGATTCTTATATGGCGTTTGCGGGCGGATTTGTATCGGTCGTGCTGCTTCCAGGCACTCTGCACCTCTTGCAGAAGTTGGTGGTTGATACTGTCGTTCTTCCGGCGGCACAAAAGGGAGAGTCGCTCTATATCCTGACGATATTTCCGGCGCTCTTAACCGGGTTGTTCATGACAGCGTTTATCGCAGTACTATTACTTCTTTGGTCCAAATACAGACCGGTGTCGCATGACCTATCCGCGATCGGCGCGTTTTTAGGTGCTGGAATGGCGGTTGCCGAATCGGTTTATGTTGCTACGACCATTCCCGCCGGATTCCTCTTCTCGCTAATGTTACTCGAGCGCGCGGCATACGTGATCCTGTTAGCCGTAGTAGGGGCTCTGATCGGTCGAGCGATGGAGCGTGGCACCGATTCGCTTGTGCGTAATCTGGTCGCTGTCGTGGCGATAGTAACGGGCTTCAAGTATTTGCCGGTTTTGGTCCAACGCCGCTTAGTGGAACTCGATCTGATGTACATAGTCTCACTGCTACTGGCCGTCGTTCTTCTGGGAGTCGCCCTGATACTGCTGGCCAGGAGCAAAGTAAAAACAGCCAGATCCAGAGGAGGCGGTCATTCGTAATCAGAGTAGTATGTCGGGGCGCGGTCCGGCATTGTTGTTGACGCCAATGACGGCCAAATCTATTATCATCCGCTTGAACCACCCTTCAACCACGTCAGGGGAATACGACAACTCGCGCAGTTAGGGAAGGTATGGCAGAAGAGATCGTCTACGCCGGCATAGATATCGGCGGCACCAACATCAAATACGGATTGGTCGATGCCCGGGGAAAAGTGCTCTTCAAAGAGCAACGACCAACGATGGTCGAAAAAGGGGCCGAGCCGCTGATGCATCTGGTAACGAATATTGCCGAACGCCTGCTGTATCACGCCGCCGAAGAGGATCTCCCCGTCAAGTGGCTCGGAGTCGGAACGCCCGGAGCGGTCGACACGCGGATCGGCAAGGTCATTTCTCTTTCGCCGAATATCGAAGGCTGGCAGGGAATGGAGATCGGGAGGATTCTCAAAGAACGCCTCAATACTGCCGTTTACGTCGACAACGATGTCAATTCCATGGCCTTGGGTGAATCACGGTTCGGCGCGGCGGTCGGCTACAAATCGGTTTTCTGCACGGCCGTTGGGACCGGGGTGGGCGGAGCCGTGATCCTTGACGGCAAGTTGTGGCGCGGCGCCAATTTCACAGCAGGCGAGGTGGGACACATTTCCATCAATGCGAATGGTCCCCTTTGCCGATGCGGAAACAAAGGCTGCCTCGAAACTTACTGTTCTTCAGCCGCAATGCTTAACGCAGCCAAGAACCGTCTGGGCAACACGATAACGCCTGTATTTGAAGAGGTACTTGAAGGGTCATTGGAAGGCCTCACAATCAAGAAGCTCTTTACCGCGGCCAAGAAGGGGGACGAGATCGCCATATCTGTGGTGACAGAGACAGCACAGTATCTTGGGACCGCACTAGCCGGAGTTGTGAACCTTTTGAATCCTGAGATCGTAGTTGTGGGTGGAGGGGTAGCCGATGGCGGCGCTGGATTTCTGGAGACAGTTACCGCGGAAATCCGGAAACGCGCCTTTAGTTCGGCGGTAGAAAACCTGAGAGTCGCCAGAGCTTCATTGGGCAATGATGCCGGCTTTATTGGCGCTGGAATGTTGGGAGACACATGAGTATGAAGACCGCAACTGCTCAAGTTGGTCGCCCTGCCGGGCAGCCCCTCACGGTGAAACTTTCTGTTTGGTGGGGGTATATCATCTCCGCGATGTACGTACTTTATGGCGGTGTCTCGATCATCTTATCCATTCTGGATCGGCAATATGGTGACATGGGAAAGCCGATCATTTTCCTGGTTCTCGGATTGTTGCTGACCATGGTCGCGCTCGCGTTCCGTGATAAAAAGCAGTGGGGATGGTATGGAATGGTGACCATTAACGGCGCGGTCATTGTACTGGCCTTGATCTCGCTGACGCATATTGAGAGCATCGTCCTGCTGGCGCTAGCCGCATTGGCCCTGGCCGCTTTATTTGCGCCGGCTACCAAGGGATACATAGTAGAGCGCCGGTAAATCCGCTTGACATATCCCAAAAAGCTGCTACTTTGGCAAGCCTGACATTTTAATCGACCCGAATTTCCTGGCGCCCTAGCTCAGTTGGTAGAGCAGCAGACTGAAAATCTGCGTGTCCGCAGTTCGATTCTGCGGGGCGCCACTTTTTATTGTCTGGACAATTCTGAGAATAGGAGTTAGTGGGGGAGTTCGCCGCAGGTACCACATCCGCCGCATGCCGTGATCGCGTGGGTCAGGATATCGACCTTGATCAAAGCCATCATCCGGATCCCTTTGGGACCATGCTCAATAGTTTCAACTGCGCAAACAGAGTCCGGTGTCGACGGTGTATCTCCACCGAGCGCTCTGAGCCCTGCCTGAACCGCGAGCAGATGCTTGATGGTCAGGAACTCCCATGTATCGCTCGTCGTCGGAATGGCCTGAAGAATTTCAGCAGGAGTCGCCTGCAGAATATCCTGCGTGGTTCGGTGTTCGATCCACTTGCGGAGAAGCGACGGATTACCCACCCCGCCTCCGCAAGTCAACTTCAGGAGCGAATAATGGGTGACCCGATCATCAGGATCAAGCGTGAGGGAGAGGACCTCGGTTACATCAGAACATGGCATAAATCAGGATAGGTCGCATCCAGTAAGTTTGTCAAGACATACTAGAGAGTAATCGATTATTGACGGATTCGCAGAGAGCTTGGTGTTGCGCGACAACTACATAACTTTTTCGTGGAACAAGACAGATTTTCTCTCTAAGGGGGACGATTTTGTCGTTGTTGTTGTCGATAACTAGTGATATATTTCACGTGTGACCTGCGACGCGTCGAATGCTATGGTTAAGTCGTTGCAGGGTCTAAAGGTATACGGCCGCTGACAACAAACGGCGAAAGGTTGTAATATGGTGGTCTCTTCGCCACATCAGGTAGCCCCCGACAAGTGGGGCATAGCACCGCATGTTCTCCAACTCGAAACTTCTATTATCCGTGAAATTCTCAAGATTTCTTCGCAGCCAGGGGTCATCTCGTTTGCGGGAGGGCTACCCGCGGCGGAACTGTTTCCACTAGGTGAACTCAAGCGTGTGGCGGGGGAGGTTGTCGATAAATATGGGGCGGATGCGTTCCAGTACTCTCTTTCGATGGGGATCACGCCGCTTCGGCAACTTCTGGCCAAACGCGCGACTGAGCGCGGCACGCCCTCGGCTGTTGAGAACATTCTCGTCACCGCGGGCGCTCAGCAGGGGATTGAACTGATAGCCCGGGCCTTCATCGACCCCGGCGATTATGTACTCGTAGAGAATCCCACCTATGTCGGCGCGCTACAGGCGTTCAACTACTATCAGGCAAAATACGTCACGGTTGAAATGGATGATGAAGGAATGATCGTCGAGCAGGTCGAAGAACGCCTCGCCCAGTTCCATCCCAAGCTCATCTATACGGTGTCCAATTTCCAGAACCCGACCGGCATTACAATGTCCGAAAAGCGCCGCCGTGCGTTAGTCGATGCCGCGGTTAAGTACAATGTCCCGATCGTCGATGACAACCCTTATGGCGAAATCCGTTTCTCCGGTGAGCGAGTCCCGACCCTTAAGTCCTACGGTGGCGATGAGGTCATCGCTCTGCGATCGTTCTCCAAAGTTATCTCGCCCGGACTGCGGCTCGGATGGATCAATGGTCCCAAAGAGATCATGGTGCAGTTCGAAAAGGTCAAGCAATGCACCGACCTCCATACCAGCAGCTACGGACAATTCCTGATTTACGAGTATGTCACGCAGGGGCTCCTCGAACCTCAGATCGAGCGGATAAAAGCGGACTATCTCGCCAAGAGAAATTGCATGACACAGGCGATGGAGCAGCATTTCCCCGTTGAGGTGACCTGGACAAAGCCGGATGGTGGCCTCTTCCTCTGGGTGCAACTGCCTGAACATGTGTCGGCCAAGGAGCTACTGCCAAAAGCTATCGAGCAGAAGGTCGCGTATGTCTATGGATCGCCGTTCTTCGCCAATGGCGGCGGCGATAATTGCTTGCGTCTTAACTTCTCGAATGCTACATTGGAGCAGATAGTCGAGGGGATCAAGCGCCTTGGCAAGCTGTTTAGAGAGAATATGTAGCATGCTGACAAACACGAAATTCCAGGCTCAGATGTGGTGGTGGCGCCGTGCGGTGGGGTATGTCCGGCTGGGATAGTGTTTGGGTACGATAAAGTCCATACAAAGCCCGCCGGTTGGCGGGCTTTTTTGTTGCCGTTGAATGGAATAGCCAATTAGATACAGGGTCTATGAAGCTCAGATTTGACAAATACCATGCACTGGGAAACAGCTTCCTTGTGGTCGAAACCCGATCTCTCGGTTCCCGCGCCCGGTGGGGGAAGGTCGCACAGTCGATGTGCAGCACGGCAACGGGAGTCGGCGCTGACGGATTACTCGTTGTGTCGCCATCCAAGGGTGCTGATTGTCGAGCAGATGTTTTCAATGCCGATGGTGGCTGGGCGGAACGGTCCGGTAACGGCCTCCGCATTGTCGGCCTTCACCTCTTCAGGACCAAACCTATCCGCAAATCCCTGACGATCCTGATGGGTGGCGAGAAGTGTACCGCGACAGTACTCATGAAAGTCGCGGGAGGTCACGCGGTTCGCGCGGCCATCGGTAGTCCGGATTTCCTCGCCAAGAGTGTGCCCGTCAAGAGCCGCCTGAAACATCTGATAAACCAGAAGATCAGGATCGGCCGGGAAGAGGTCATTGCGACCTGTTTGGCGGTAGGCAATCCCCATTGCGTCGTCCCTGTCGACAGCTTCGATTTCGACTGGAAGGAGATGGGACGGTCCATCGAATACGCGCCGATCTTCCCTAAGCGCACCAATGTTGAATTCGTGCGGGTCATCAGCCGCAGAAAGGTCCGGGTAGCTGAGTGGGAACGCGGCGCGGGCGCGACGGGCTCTTCGGGGACCGGGGCCGCTGCCGCAGTCGCGGCGATGGTGATGCTGGGCCGCGTTGACCGCGAATGCGAAGTGCAGTTCGATAACGGCTCTCTGCAGGTTTACTGGGATAGCGCGACGAATAGAATCGAACTGAGCGGTCCTGTTGTGCATATAGCGTCGGGGAGCATAGAGGTCTGATGCTGACCCTGGCCGAAGTCAAAAATCTGAGCAAGAAAGGGAACGTGATCCCGCTCTCGATGCGGGTTCCCTCTGACCTCGAAACCCCAGTTTCGGCCTTTCTTAAATTGGCCGCCGGGAAGGAATACTCATTTCTTCTCGAGTCGATCGAGGGGGGCGAGAAACTGGCGCGTTATTCCTTTATCGGCTTTGATCCATTTTTGGTAGTCGAAGCCGACTCCAGTTGCGTAACCCTGCGCAAAGGGAAGGACAAGAGAGAGGTCAATACTGAACCACTGGACTTTCTTAAGGAGCTGCTTGCGGTCTACAAGCCAGTGATGGATGATGGTCTGCCCCGTTTTACCGGTGGCGGAGTCGGCTATTTTTCATTTGATACGGTTCGATGGGTAGAGCGACTGCCGAATCCGAACCATGACAAGATTGGCATGCCGGAGATGATCTTTGGCCTCTACCAGACGGTCATCGCTTTCGATCACCTCAAGCAGGAGATCATCCTGATCTCGAATATCCTGCATGAGTCCGGCGAATCCGGTCTGGAGCGGAAATTTCGCGAGGCAGTCGGGAGACTCAAATGCATGGTAGCCGACCTGCAGCAGCCAGTCAAACCTCCCAGGCTGTCTACTCTCAACCGCGGCAGGCGCGTGCAGTGCTTGAACGATCGACCCAAATACGAGTCAGCGGTGAGGAAGGCGAAACGTTACATCAAAGAAGGGGATATCTTTCAGGTAGTCCTGTCGCGTCGTTGGCAGATAGACTCAGCCGAGGAGCCACTGACGGTTTACCGCAGACTCAGGCGGATCAACCCCTCGCCCTATATGTTTCTGTTGAACTTTGGCGAGAACGCGGTAATCGGCTCTTCGCCCGAGATGATGGTTCGAGTCGAACATGGTCAGATCGAGACCCGGCCGATCGCTGGTACGCGCCCTCGTGGGAAAGATGATACGGAAGATGACCGAAGAATAGATGACCTGCTGGCCGACCAGAAAGAATTGGCCGAGCACACAATGCTTCTTGATCTTGGCCGTAATGATATTGGTCGTGTCGCCAAGGCGGGGAGTGTTCAGGTGCGAGACAGAATGGTGATAGAAAAATACTCGCACGTGATACATATCGTTAGTTCGGTGGTTGGGGATCTGAAGAAGCGGACTTCGGCGCTCGATGGTCACTTTGCTTGTTTCCCTGCAGGGACAGTCTCCGGCGCGCCCAAGCTACGGGCTATTGAGATTATAGACGAACTCGAAGGAACCAAGCGCGGAATCTACGCCGGATCGATCGCCTATCTTGACTTCTGGGGGAATCTCGATTCTTGCATCGCGATCCGGACTGTCGTAAAGAAAGGGAAGAAGTACTTTGTGCAGGCGGGTGCGGGAATTGTCGCCGATTCCGTTCCTTCAAAAGAAAGTAAAGAGACGGAAGCCAAGGCACGGGTCATCATTGAGGCAGTGACCGGGAAGAATTTCACATGATCCTGATGCTGGACAATTACGACTCCTTCACCTACAACGTCGTGCAGTACCTGAGCGAACTCGGTGCTGACCTTCATGTTTGTCGCAATGACGCTGTGACTGTCGAGCAAGTGAAGAAGTTGCGTCCGCGCGGGATAGTCCTATCTCCCGGCCCCGGGCGTCCGGAGAATGCCGGTATAATGAATGTTCTGATCCGTGAGCTGGCGAGTCACACTCCGATACTCGGGATATGTCTCGGGCATCAGGCTATCGGGCAGGTCTTTGGAGGAACTATCGGCTATGCTCCAACTCTGATGCATGGCAAAACTTCGGAGGTCTTCCACGACGGCTCAACGCTTTTCAAGTCAGTACCGTCGCCATTCGTTGCCACACGCTACCACTCGCTGGTGATCGAGCCGGCGACACTTCCGAAGCCGTTCAAAGTGACCGGTTGGACATCGGACAAAGTTATTATGGCGATTGAACATCGCCAGATGCCCCTCTTTGGTGTGCAGTTTCATCCTGAGTCGATCCTTACTATTGAAGGGAAGAAGATCCTCGGCAATTTCCTGGAGGCGATCCCATGATCCAGGAGATGCTGCGCAAACTCCTCTCCGGCGGTCACCTGACCGAGCAGGAGGCAACTATGCTGATGGATCAGATCATGGATGGTCAGGCGACTCCCGCACAGATCGGTGGATTGCTGATTGCGCTGAAACAGAAAGGGGAGCACGTTCAGGAAGTCACCGGCTTTGTTCGCTCAATGCGCAATCACAGCCAGCGCGTGACTATCGCTGATCCTGACGCGGTCGATGGCTGCGGTACCGGCGGGGATGGCGCGCACACGTTCAATATTTCCACCGCGGCCGCCCTGGTCGCTTCCGCGGCGGGAGCGACTGTCGCCAAACATGGGAATCGGTCGGTCAGCTCCAAGTGTGGGTCGGCCGATCTCCTCGAAGCTACCGGCGGCGCTATTGATCTCTCCCCGGAGAAAGTCCAGCGCTGTGTGGATTCGGTAGGCTTTGGCTTCATGTTTGCGCCGGTCTTTCATCCGGCGATGAAACATGCGGCCGGGCCACGCAAGGAACTAGGAGTTCGAACTGTATTCAATATCCTCGGCCCAATGACCAACCCGGCTGGGGTACGTCGACAAGTGATCGGCGTTTACGACCCCGCGCTGATGCACATTATGGCGGAGGTTCTCGGCCGGACTGGCTCGGTCCATGTGATTGTCGCGCACTCGCGCGATGGACTTGACGAGTTCTCCATCTCCGATTCGACCGAGTATGTGGAGCTGTGCGACGGCAAGATCTCGGTGAAGGAAATTACTCCCGAGGAGGTTGGCCTCAGACGACAACCGTACGGATCGCTCTCCGGTGGCGATGCCCACTGGAACCTGAGGATATTGCACGAGATCCTTGAGAATCGCTCGAACGGTTATGCCGATGCGGTCGTATACAATGCCGGTGCTTTGTTATATGTTGCAGGCAAAAGTGAGTCGATTGGGGATGGAGTGGAACTTGCGCGGAAGGCTGTACTGGACGGACGTGCAAAGCAGAAACTGGATGAATGGATCGCGGCAACGCGCAACTAAATGATGCAGTCGACACAAATAGAAAATACCAACACCAGAACCCGCGAAGGGACATCGCGCGGTGTCCTGTTTGAATTGAAGGACTACTGGAACCATGTCCAGATGTTCAAGCGGAACGCCCGGCTCTATCTGCTCGGCGCTTTCCTGCTGGGCGTGAACTATGAGTACTTCCAGCTCTTGTTAAACCTCTATCTCAAGGAGTTGGGATTTGGTGAGAGTAGTATTGGTTTAGTCAATTCTTCACGCGCAATTGGGATGTCCCTGATGGCTATCCCTGCGGCACTTCTGTTAAGTCGCATCTCGCTGAAGCCGGTCTTGCTGGTGGCGGGGGTTCTGTTCGGAATCTTCAGTGTGGGGATATCCAGCAACAACCGGCTTGAACTGATCATGCTTTTTACGATCTTAAGCGGCATGACTTTCGCTTTTTCGCGAGTCGCGGCGGGGCCGTTTTATATGCGCAATTCCAGCCAGGAAGAGCGGACCCATCTCTTTTCGTTTTCGTTCGGGGTCCTGCTGATCGCCGGCATGGTTGGTTCACTCTCGGCCGGAAAGCTCGTTCCGGTCATGACCCAGTTGGCGGGTGACACTGTACTCGGCTACCGGTACACACTGTATTTGGGGATCGGGCTTGGGATGTTGTCGCTTATCCCTTTCGCGATGCTTCGCCCTGCGCCGATATCCGATGAGGAGCGTCGTATTCGCATTTCGCGTGACCAGTTCCGGAAGCGGGGGTTGTTTTATTTTAGACTGACATTCTCGAATTTCCTCATAGGTTTAGGAGCAGGTCTTATTATTCCGTTCTTAAATCTCTATTTCAGGGACAAGTTTGGGCTGTCGACCGCGACCATCGGGTTCTTCTACTTCTGTACGATCTGTTCGATGTTCATTGGCACATTGGCCGGCCCGGTGCTGGCGCGGCGGTTCGGCCTGGTCAGAACGATCGTCATTACCCAGCTCATGTCTATTCCTTTCATGTTTTTCCTTGGATACACCACTACGCTGTGGATCGCCTTTTGTGCGTACGTTATTCGAGCGGGATTAATGAATATCGGCGTACCGGTCGCGACGAATTTCGGGATGGAGATGTCTACCCGAGCCGAACAAGGGTTAGTGAACGCGCTCCTGATGGTCTCTTGGACAGCTTCCTGGATGGTGTCGACCGCTATTGGCGGACATCTTATCGAGCAGTACGGCTACACGCTGACGTTTAACATCACTATAGTGCTCTACGTACTTTCTACTCTGTTCTATTTCTGGTCGTTCAGGGGAGCAGAGCAGAAGCAGGACGCGGACTCAGGCTGGTCGATAGCTGAGCAGGAGGTCGCGTGAGCGATATTCTCGAACAGATCGCGACGCACAAGCGCGCAGAGATAGATGTAATGAAGCGTGAGCGCCCGATTGAATCGCTGCATGGCTCGCCGGAAGAGACACGGATATCTTTCCGCGAGGCACTAATGTCGCCGGCGAAAGTCAAGGTCATCGCCGAACTCAAGAAGGCATCTCCGTCCAAGGGTGTACTTATCGAAGATTTTGATCCGGAAGATCTGGCGGCACGGTATCGCAGGGGTGGAGCTTCCGCGCTTTCGGTCCTGACCGAGCAGAAGTACTTTCAGGGAAGGCTCGAATATATGCAGATCGCCAAGCAGTCGGCACGTCTGCCTATCCTCTGCAAAGATTTCATTGTCGACCCATATCAGATCGCGCTGGCTTCGCACTATGGCGCCGACGCTATCTTGCTGATCGGTCGACTGCTGACACGCAAGACGCTCGCTGACTACCTCTCAGAGGCGACCAGGATTAGTCTTGATTGTCTGGTCGAAGTTCATGACGAGAATGAATTGGAGATCGCGCTGGAGGCAGGCGCACAGATAATCGGCGTCAACAGCCGGAACCTTCAGACATTCGAGGTCGACTTGTCCATTGCCGAGAGACTCGGTAAGGCGATTCCTGACAACCTGATCAAAGTGGCTGAGTCAGGTGTGGCCACAAAGGATGACATTACGCGGCTCACACAATCGGGCTACTCCTGCTTTCTTATTGGCGAGGCATTGGTGAAATGTCCGAATCCGGCTGCGTTGCTGCAGGAGTTGATTGGCGAATGAGTTTTGTTCAGGTCAAAGTCTGTGGGATAACCCGCGATCAAGGCGCCCTCCTGGCGGCTCATTTAGGAGCGGATATGATCGGGATGATCTTCTATGCCAATTCGAAAAGGTGTATTGACCTGGGAACCGCTAGACGAATTGTCGCTGTCTTACCACCGACCGTTGATCGCGTCGGAGTCTTTGTCGACGAAGCGCCTGCCAAGATGATGAAGATAGCAGAGCAACTATGCCTCGATTGGCTGCAGTTACATGGTCGGGAGACAAACTCGACTATCAAGCAGCTGCAGCGTGCGGGTTTCCGCGTCATCAAGGCGTACAGCGTTAACGAAATGACCGATTGGGCAAGAATAGCGGATTCCCCTGCCGATCTAAGGATGCTCGACAACGGGACCGGCGGCACTGGGACGGCATTTGACTGGTCTCGCATACCTAAAAAGGGAATCAAGGATATCATTCTGGCCGGAGGTATCGACTCAAGAAATGTCGTCGAAGCACTTCGTCGAGTAAGACCGCTGGTTATCGATGTCAACTCTGGTGTGGAATCGTCGCCGGGCGTCAAATCGCCGGTTAAACTGAAACAGTTGTTCAAAATGGTGAATCGTGAGCGTGCCAAGTAAGAACTACCGGTATCCCGATAAACGCGGACGGTTCGGAGAATTCGGCGGAAGATATGTCCCTGAGACAGTAATCTACGCGCTGGATGAATTGACCGCCGCTTATGACAAAGCACGAAAGGACAGGAAGTTCCAGCGTGAACTGACCGGCTATCTCGGCTCGTTCGTCGGAAGGCCTTCGCCGCTTTACTTCGCCGAAAGACTTACTCAGGAGGTCGGTGGCCCGCGCATCTGGTTTAAGAGGGAGGATCTCAATCACACCGGGGCGCATAAGATCAACAATACCGTTGGTCAGATCCTGCTGGCGATGCGGATGGGGAAGAAGCGGATCATCGCTGAGACCGGAGCCGGGCAACATGGGTTGGCGACCGCGACTGTCTGCGCACGGTTCGGTCTCCCGTGTGTGGTTTACATGGGTGCCGAGGATGTTCAGCGTCAGGCGCCCAATGTGCAGAAGATGAAATTGCTGGGCGCCGAGGTTGTCCCCGTCGAATCCGGTTCAAAAACGCTTAAAGACGCGACCAACCAGGCGATGCGCGACTGGGTCACCAATATCCGTACTACTTTCTATATTATCGGATCAGTGGTTGGGCCGCATCCCTATCCAATGATGGTGCGGGATTTCCAGTCTATCATCGGAAGTGAAACCAAATCTCAGGCCAAGAAGCAGTTCGGCAAAATGCCCGATGCTTTGGTCGCCTGTGTCGGTGGAGGCTCAAACGCGATTGGGATGTTCTATCCCTTTATCAGGTCGAAAACCAGGCTGATCGGAATAGAGGCGGCCGGATACGGTATCAATAGCCAAAAGCATGCGGCAACACTAACCAAGGGAAGACCGGGGGTGCTGCACGGTTCTTACAGCTACCTTTTGTACGATGACAACGGTCAGATCATCCTGCCGCATTCAGTCTCCGCCGGTCTCGACTACCCCGGCGTTGGTCCTGAGCACTCGTTCCTGCATGACTCGAAGAGAGTGGAGTATCATTCCACAACTGATACCGAAGCATTGGAGGCATTCAGGACCGTCTCCCGCCTGGAAGGCATTATTCCCGCGCTGGAAACCTCTCACGCGCTTGCCTGGGTCATTCGGGAAGGGAAGACGTTCAAGAAGAACAAGAACCTGGTGATCTGTCTATCAGGTCGCGGCGATAAGGACTTCCCGATTCTGCAGAATCTGGGGGTGCTGCCATGACCAATCGCATCAGCCTGTTAATGGCGGCTCGCGGCAAGCGGAAGTTGTTGGTTCCGTTTCTGACAGTCGGGTATCCAACTCTCGAGAGTTCAGAACAACTGTGCAAGGTCGCAATTGAATCCGGCGCCGATATGCTTGAACTGGGGATGCCTTTTTCGGATCCGTTGGCCGATGGTCCCCAAGTACAACTCTCCAGTCATATCGCGTTACAGCAGGGTATCACGCTTGACGATGTTTTCGGTGCGGCAGAGAGCATACGTGCATACTCTGACATTCCGCTCATCACCATGGGATACTACAACCCGATCTACGCGCGCGGAATTCCGGATTTTCTCGGGTCGGCCAAGGAAGCTGGTATTGATGGCCTGATCATCCCTGATCTCCCGCCCGAAGAGGCAGGTGAGTTGATACAGTTGGGCCAAGAGGATGAGATTTCAAACATCTTCCTGGTCGCGCCTACCTCTACACGCGATCGCGTCGCCCTTGTAGAAAAGAGTTGTTCCGACTTTGTCTATGCCGTTACTGTCACTGGCGTGACCGGAGCTGGTCGGAGTTTCGACGCCCAAACGGATGATTATCTGGCGCGGTTGCGCAAACAGCTCCGCAAGCCATTTGTCGCCGGGTTTGGGGTGTCGTCGGGTGAATCGGCGGTGCGCCTCTGCAGGCATGCCGACGGTGTCGTGATCGGTTCGGCTCTGATAAAAGAAATTGAGTCTAAGGGGCGCCATGAAGACGGCGTGAAGGCGGTCGGGAAACTCCTTAAGTCCGTGCGGGATAGCCTGAACGGATAGGGTAGCTTTATCATTGCGCAGCGGCTACCTCACAACCATATTGCCGCCGGAAAATCGATGACTATGATACTGGATAAATTCAAAGAGCAATTTGCGTTAACCATCGCTACGGCGTTTCGGGAATGTTACGCTGATCAGTTTGCCGCCTCCGGTGAACAGGGGCCATTCTCGAGCGGCGATATCCTCAAGAATCTGGAGCGCCCTAAGGATCCCAAAATGGGGAGCCTGGCATTTCCGATTTTCAAGTACCTTTCTTTGCTGAAAGCCAAACCGCACGAGGTCACCGCCCTGGTTGCCGCCAAAGCAAACGAGCTGGTTGTCGCACGAGTCTCAAGCTCGGCCCTGCAATTTGCGAGCGCGTCTGGTTATATAAATGCGTCCATCGAATTGACCGCTGTAGCCCGTGAGACGTTAACGCAGGTCCTTCAGTTGCAGAATGGCTTTGGCAGTTCCAAAGTTGGCTCCGGAAAGCTCAATCTGGTGGAGTACTCCTCCCCGAACATAGCTAAGCCGATAGGCGTAGGGCACCTGCGTACTACTATAATTGGCAATTCCTTGAGACGTATCTACAAGAAGCTCGGGTACACAGTCATCGGCATCAACTATCCCGGCGACTGGGGAACGCAATTCGGCAAGATGATAGTCGCGTTTCGTCGGTGGGGGAACGAAAAGACTTTTTCGGGCGAGGCGGTTAAGCATCTGCTCGACCTCTACGTGAAATTTCACGCAGAGGCAGAGAAAGATTCCAGTCTCGATGAGGAAGCCCGAGTCGAATTCAAAAAACTCGAGGATGGCGACCCGGACGCCACCGCTCTCTGGGAACGGATGAAGGAAGTCTCCTTCGCCGAATGGAACCAGTCATACGCCCTTCTCGGAGTCGAGTTTGACCTTGTGTATGGTGAGTCATTTTTGAATGACAAGATGGAAGCGGTTATCAAACGTCTTGAAAAAGATGGCCTCACTTCGATATCCCGCGGCGCGTTGGTTGTTGACCTGAATGACCCGCAACTTCCTCCGGCCCTTCTTAAGAAGCAGGATGGCGCCACGCTCTATATCACTCGCGATCTCGCGGGTCTCATCTGGCGATGGGAGACCTACCATTTCAACGAGTCGCTCTATGTGGTCGGCGTTAGCCAGTCGGATCACTTCAAGCAGGCTCTCAAAGTTATCGCCATGATGGAAGAGGCCGAGAACCTGCCCGAAGATCAGCGCATGACCGGCAGGGTCAAGCATGTCGATTTCGGCTGGGTTAAGTTTGGCGAGAAGACCATGTCCACGCGACAGGGGAATATCATCTTCCTCGAAGATGTCATCAATCAGGCGATCGAGCTGGCCAAACAGAAGATCCGCGAAAAGAACCCAAACTTGGCGAAGTTCGACGAAGTTGCCCAGATGATCGGCGTTGGCGCGGTCATCTTTTCGCAACTCTCGGTCCGTCGACAGAAGGATGTCAATTTCGACTGGGATGAGGTCCTCAGTTTCGAGGGAGAAACCGGCCCCTACCTGCAATACACCCATGCCCGGCTCTGTTCGCTGGAGCGGATGTACGGCAAACCGATCACGTCTGAAATTGACTTCAGTTTATTGAACCAGGACGAAGAACGGCTTGTTATTGAGACCGTAGCTGAATTTGAAGAGGCGATCCAGGAGGCGGCCCGTCTCTATGACCCGAACTGCATCTCAACCTATCTGTTGAGACTGGCCAGCGCCTTTAACAAGTTCTATCAGAGAAAAGACGCTTCCGGGCGCATAGATAAGATAATCTCGGATGATCCAGCTCGCACCGCGGCGCGCATGGCGCTTGTTCGGTCGGTGCGGATAGTGGTTAACGAAGGGCTGAGCCTGCTTGGGCTACGAGCCCCGGATGAGATGTAACAGGAAAGAAGAAGACGCGACCTCAGGTCGCGCCAGGAGAGATAGATGCTTGTAGTGATGGAAGCTTCGGCGACACAGGAGATGATCGCCAAAGTATGTGAAGAAATAACCAGACTTGGACTGACGCCGCATCCGATTCCCGGAGCGCTGCGCACCGCGATTGGCGTGACCGGGAACAAAGCGCAGGTTGACTCTGATTGCATCCTGACGCTTGCCGGCGTGCAGGATATTATCCATGTCACGCAACCGTTCAAATTGGTCAGTCGAGAATTCTTCAAAGAAGATACGGTAGTTGATGTCAATGGTGTGAAGATAGGCGGAAAAGAGTTCGTGGTCATGGCCGGTCCCTGCTCGGTCGAAAGTCGTGACCAGTGCATGATCATCGCTGAGAGAGTCGCCAACGCCGGCGCGAAGATCTTCCGCGGCGGCGCTTTCAAACCCAGAACGTCGCCCTATAGTTTCCAGGGGCTGGGTGAGACCGGACTTCAGATCCTTGCCGAAGTTCGCGAACGGTTCGGCATGAAGATCATTACCGAGGCAGTCGACACGGATACGCTCGATCTGGTCGCGGCATACACGGATATCATCCAGATCGGCGCGCGCAACATGCAGAACTTCTCTCTTCTCAAAAAGGCCGGCAAAACAATGAAGCCGGTGCTCCTCAAGCGTGGGATGTCCGCCACGCTGGAGGAGTTCCTTATGGCGGCCGAGTATATCATGGCCGAGGGGAATCGAAATGTCATCCTCTGCGAGCGGGGTGTTCGGACCATCGCCGACCACACCCGTAACACGCTGGATCTGGCCGCGATCCCATACGTCAAACGTATCAGTCATCTGCCGATAATCTCCGACCCAAGCCATGGGACCGGAAAGAAGGGGAAAGTCATCCCGCTGTCGCGCGCCTCGATCGCGGTTGGAGCGGATGGTTTGATAGTGGAAGTGCACCATGAGCCGGAGCATGCCTTGTCTGACGGCCCACAGTCGATAACTCCCTCTGACTTCACTGTTCTCATGAACGATATGCGGCGACTCGCGACTGTCCTTGACAGGACCTGCGCATGAAGAGAGAGCTGAAACCCGCACGTAGAATTGGGGGAACGATCTCGGTCCCGGGAGATAAGTCGGTTGGGCATCGCGCCGCGTTGTTCTCCATTCTGGCCAAGGGGCCTCTCACAGTCAGAAATCTCCCGAAGGGTGCCGATGTTCTTAGTTCTCTCGCCGCGGCACGACAATTCGGTGTCAAAGCAGAAGAGACAGAAAACGGATTGACGCTCACTCCGCCAGAGCAGTTTCAGATACAGCCGGAGACAATCATCGACTGCGGCAATTCCGGCACAACCGCACGACTGCTCGCCGGTTTGGTTGCCGGAAGCAATCTATCGGTCATTCTGAGTGGCGATGATTCGTTGTCCCGCCGCCCGATGAAACGTGTGGTTGACCCATTGACCGCAATGGGGGCAGAGCTATTCGCTACTGATGGCCACTTGCCGATGAAGATACAGGGGAAAAAGCTTCTCCCATTCGAGTACCGTTTGCCGGTCGCTTCGGCGCAGGTCAAATCGGCGCTTCTGCTGGCCGGTCTGTCCTCTAACTGCAGCATTACATTGCGCGAGGATCATATAACTCGCGACCATACTGAGTTGATGATGGCCGCTCTCGGCGAAGGGATCACCATCCGCGATATAAAGCCGGTACTTGTACCGGATCCCGACGACCCGCGCAAGAAGAAATCGATAATGCCGGAGACATTCAAGAAAGAGATCTCTCTTACAGGTCAGGCACGCTTCAACGGGGGAGAGGTTGACATTCCGGGCGATATCTCGACCGCGGCGTTTTTCTTCGGCGCGGCCGCGATAAGCGGCGGCACAGTCACCGTCACCAATTGCGGTCTCAACCCGACTCGTACTGAATTCCTAGACTACCTACGGGCTGCCGGCTGTTCGGTCGCTATAGCTGATAAGACGACCATATCCGGCGAACCGCGCGGAACTGTCACTGTTACGGGCGGCACGCTCAAGGCGCGGAAGATATCCGGAGAGACAACTGTCGGCTTGATTGACGAGATCCCGATGGTCGCTGTCATCTCCTCCTTTGCAGAAGGGACAACCATTATCCGCGATGCCGCAGAACTTCGCGTTAAGGAATCTGATCGCCTCGCCGCGATCGCCGATAATCTGACCCGGATGGGAGTGAAGTGCGGACTGTTGGACGATGGCTTGGCGATCGAGGGGCGCCAGGAGATCAATGGCGCGGACCTTGCCAGTTATGGCGACCACCGGATAGCGATGGCGTTCTCTATCGCCGCGCTGGCCGCGGTGGGACCCTCCAGTATGGATGACACCAGTTGTGTTGGGATATCCTGTCCTGAGTTTTACGACCTGTTGCTCCAGATCATGGCATGAGTGAACGGTACCATTTTGGCCTGTTAGGGCACAAGATCGCTTATTCTCAGTCGCCGGATATCTTCGCGGCGATAGCCAAGCATACTGGTCACAAGATAACCTTCGATCTGTTTGATATCGCTCCGCTTGATCTCGAGTTCTTTATGAAGCGTATTCATTCGCATGAACTCACCGGCATGGCGGTCACCATTCCGCACAAAGAAGCGATCCTTCCTTTTTTAAGTGAATCTGATCAAATCGCGGCGTCGCTCGGCGCGGTTAATTCCATCAAAATAGGGTCTGACAAACTGATCGGTTACAATACCGATTGGGAGGGTGTCGCGCAAAGTCTGGCTGGGTACGAGAAACAGATCAATCAGGGCCGAGTGCTCATTCTCGGCACTGGCGGGATTGCCCGCGCAGTTGTTTACGCCGTCTGCAACAGCTATAAGCCGAAAGAATTGAATGTAGTTGGTCGCTCGAAAGAGCATTTGCACAATCTCCACGAGACCTGCTCCCGCTTTGACCTGACCTGTCAGGCGATCGAGCGTGATGCATTCGATGCCGGCAAAGAAAAGTTTCACCTGGTCGTCAATTGCACACCACTGGGCGGATGGCACTATCCAAACGTCTCCCCGTTGCCCGATGGACTGGAGTGGAGGCAGATCGGCGTCTATTTCGACGTCAATTACAATTCCGATAACCTGTTTGTAGACGCCGCCAGAAAGAGCAAGATCCCCGCAATAGATGGCCGATTACTGTTAGTGGCCCAGGCCGTGAAGTCGTTTGAACTCTGGACCGGTCAGACAGTAGAGCTCGAAAAAGTCTATAAGACCGTTTACAAGTCCAAGCTTTCCTTCAAGCCATGAGCGACTCGAAGTATGGACATATCTGGCTCGTCGGTTTTTCGGGCTCTGGTAAATCGACCATTGGACCAAAACTCGCACGGTTGATAAAGCGACCATTCTTCGATACAGACGCGATGATTGAGCGACTTGAACGGCGAACTATCGCGGCAGTCTTCTCCGTAGAAGGGGAGAAGTATTTCCGGCGCAGGGAATGCGAGGTGATCGCGTCACTCGCGAGACGCAGGCAACCAGCAGTGATCGCGCTCGGAGGCGGAGCTTTTCAGTCGCCGGCCAATAGGAAACAGGTCCAGGCTATCGGTCAATCCGTCTATTTAAAGATCTCCGCGAGCGCGGTTCACCGACGATTGTCCGCAGCAAGTGACCGCCCTCTACTGCAGGTTAAGCCCAAGAGAGGCGAGACTCTAAAACAGGCTCGTATGCGAATTATCACTACACTCCTGTCCAAACGTACCAGAAACTACGAAAGGGCTGATATGACAGTGTCAGTATCGTCGGGGACTCCCCATCAGATCGCAAAACGGATAGTCGCGAAAGTCAGGTCACTCCATGGCTGATATCACGGTAAACACCGCATCCGGACGTTATCCGATTCTGGTCGGTAGCAACATTGAGAGCCGACTCGCCGCAGTTTTGGAGAAGCATACCGGCGGCAACCGTCTCTTCCTTATAGCCGACGCCAATTTCCATGCGCTACATGGCGAACGGTTGATCAGGTCGATCAAACGAAGCCCGAAGGAAACTGAGGTGTTTGTTCTCCCGTCAGGCGAGCAGCAGAAGAATCAGAAGACTGTTTCAGCAATTCAGGATTACCTACTGGGGAATCGAATCTCTCGTTCAGACCTTATACTGGCGGTCGGGGGTGGGGTAACTACCGATATCGTAGGCTATGCTGCCGCAACTACTCTACGCGGTGTCCGGTGGGGAGCCGTTCCGACCACTCTGTTAGGGATGGTCGATGCCGCTATCGGCGGAAAGACCGGCATCAATCACGCGCATGGTAAAAATCTCATCGGCGCCATCTGGCAGCCGTCTTTCGTCGTCTGCGATCAGCAGTATCTCCAGACCTTGCCGATCCGCCATCTCATCGCCGGATTCGGCGAGATCCTCAAGTATGCCGGCCTGGTAGGCGGGCCGATGGTTGGTCGGGTGACGCGCCTCATCGATGGTGGCGTGGGACTCTCCGACTGGACAAAAGTGATAAGTGAATCAGCGCGCTATAAAGCCGCCATTGTCTCCAAAGATGAACGGGAAGAAGGGATCCGAGCCTACCTGAATCTTGGTCACACTTTTGGTCACGCTATTGAGCGATCGCTGGGGTATGGGAAGTTGTTGCATGGTGAGGCTGTGATAGTGGGGCTCCTCGGCGCCATCTGTCTGAGTATGCTCGTGAACCCAAAAGGAGCTGGAGCGCTAAAGGACTACTATCGCTTGGCACTCAGTTCAACCGAGATACTCCCGAAATACAAAATTGACCGGTCGGCTATTCTCGATGCCATGGCCCTCGACAAGAAACGCAAGGATCAGGAACTCAGGTTCGTCTTGCTCAAACGACTCGGCGAACCTTACATTGCCACAGGTCTATCCAGAGACATGATCGAATTTGCGGTTGAACAGATGATCGCCGACTTCAACGATTACGGAGGAAAATATGCCCCGCGTACTGGTCGTTAATGGTCCTAATCTCAATTTGCTTGGCACTCGCGAACCCGAGGTCTATGGAACAGATACCCTGGAGACCCTGAACAAGCGGTTGAGCGAATTGGCCAAAGAGATCGGTCTTGAGCTGGCATTTTTCCAGTCCAACCATGAAGGGGAGATCATTGATTTCATTCAGAAAGAAGCCTCTGGCGCGATCGGTCTGATCATCAATCCTGGTGCCCTGACTCACTACAGTATCGGGATTCGCGATGCTATCACTTCGGTGAACATCGAGGCAGTCGAGGTTCATCTCTCCAATATCGCGGCACGGGAAGAGTTCCGCACACGGTCGCTGACCGCTCCGGTCTGTCGAGGGCAGATCTCCGGGTTCGGCTTTTATGGGTACGCCATGGCGCTGTCTTATTTCTCAGATGCTGTGACGCGCAAGAGCTAAGACCGTCACTCCGTTTCACTTTTGGTTGAAATCACTTGTCAGACTGGTCGGTTTCTCCTGATATTCGACCCTTGGTCAAACTATAAGACCGGGCGACCAGCAGACTGATGAAACCGACACCCTCTATTACCTCAGGCCCCATTGTCAAAACGATTTTCTCCCTGGCTATGCCGGTGATCCTCGGCATGGTGATGGAGATCGCTCTATCGGTGGTCAATTTCTTCTGGGTTGGAAAGCTTGGACCTGCGGCTCAGGACGCGGTGACTTCTTCGATGGTACTGCACTGGGTCATTTTCTCAACGCTCACTATCGTCACCATTGGCGTGACTGCATTGGTATCGCGTCATATCGGCGCGAAAGAACCGGAACAGGCGAGTTTCTACGTGACCCAGGCTATCTGGCTCGCGCTCGCCATTGCTGTTGTGCTGACCTCGGCCGGACTCCTGCTTGGCCCGTTATTTCTTCAGTTCATGGATACCGGTCCGGAGACGATGAAGCTGGCGTTGCCGTACCTGCGAGTTTTCTTCTTTACGGCTATTTTCTTTGCGCTATTTGACACTATTGCCGCAACCTTTCGGGCGGCCGGTGATACCAGGACACCGATGGTCGTGGCGTCACTGACTATCGCGCTTAATATCCTGCTGGACTATTTGCTGATATTCGGGATTGGGCCGTTCCCTGAACTGGGCGTCCCCGGCGCGGCGCTGGGAACTCTCATTTCAACCATTGTTGCGGCATCGATATTCGTTGTCCTGCTGCTCCGCGGGAAGGCGGGTTTTCCAGTTCCGCGGGCCTTTCGAGCCGTGCCGGACTTGGGCGCTATTTTCAAGATCGCCAAGATCGGTCTCCCGATGGCGACTCAGCAGCTCATATTCATAGCTGTCTACTGGTTTCTCATCCGAGTCGTACATCAATTTGGCGAACCGGCGGGCGCGGCGATGGGGATTGGAAATCGCATGGAGTCGATCTCGTATCTGACCTGCGCCGGGTTTGCGATGGCCGCTTCGACCATGGTCGGGCAGAACTTAGGCGCGGGAAACCCTGACCGTGCGGCTAAGTGCGCATGGGGCTCGGTCGGAATCGCCGTTGCTTTCACCACTGCCATGGGGGCGATCTTCGTCATTTTCCCGGACCTGATAGTCTCCATCTTCACCGATGATAGTCAGGTACATACCATCGCGGCGGACTACCTGGTCATCTTGGGGCTTTCTCAGATGACCATGGCGCTGGAAATAGTCCTCGAAGGAGCCTTCAGCGGGGCAGGTGATACTATTCCGCCGATGATCGTGCTGATCCCCGGTGCGGTGGTCCGTGTGCCGCTGGCATACTATCTGGCGTTTGACCTTAATTGGGGGATAAACGGCGTCTGGTGGACGCTGACCATTACTACCACCATCAAGGCGCTAATCCTGGCCTATTGGTTTGGACGGGGGCGCTGGAAACTCCGCAAGCTGTAGTCCCGGTTGAATTTATTTGATTTCGGCGGCGACCGGCGGCATATTGGTTGCATGATCGGCCTGCATGTCGAACTCAACGAACAGACCCACTATGCGCGCGGTGGACATCCCGAAAACGCAGCCCGCCTGAAACCGATCATGCAGTGGCTCCAGAATGAATCTCAGGCGGGGAGATTCAAGAGTTTTCCGGTCAGTTCGCATGGTCACGATCCAATTTACAAGGTTCACAGTCACCGATATATAGACTTCCTGATTCACGCATGCGAATCCGGAGCGGGACATCTGGACCCGGATACATATATCACGCCAGGGAGTTTTGACTCGGCTGTCAGGGTGGCCGATGCCGCGCTTTCCGCAATCGACCAGGTCATGTCAGGAGATTTGAACTCAGCGTTTCTTCTGGTTCGGCCGCCGGGACACCATGCCGAGCATGATCGCGCAATGGGGTTCTGTCTTCTTAACAATGTCGCCATCGCGGCGCAATATCTCATAGACCGGCATGGACTCGAGCGGGTCGGAGTAATCGATTTCGATGTGCACCACGGTAACGGAACGCAGCATATCTTTTACGACCGACAGGATATCCTCTTCGCGTCTTCGCATCACTATCCTTATTACCCGGGAACGGGGAGTAGAGCAGAAACAGGCACCGGAGCAGGTAAGGGGTTTACTCTGAACGTTCCTCTCGCTAGCGGCTCCGGCGACAAGCAAATACTGGCCGCGTTTGAAAAAGAGATACTTCCCGCTCTGAAGAGGTTCTCTCCCCAATTCATTCTCGTTTCGGCAGGCTTCGACGCTCATCAACTGGACCCTATCGGTGGGCTGCAGGTGACGGGCGACGGATTTCGGCAGATCGGGAAAATGACCCGGTCCCTTGCCGGCGAGTTATGCAACGGCCGGGCTGTCTCCCTGTTGGAAGGTGGTTACAACGCGGAGGGGAATCTTGATGCTATCAGCAATTACTTGATTGGAATGGATACGATATGAAACAAACATTTGTACGCTTTACCGCGAAGAACGCCAATGATCCTCACTACGGGTCACTTGATGGCGACTCTATCAGCACTCTTTCAGGCGCGCCATGGGCAGGCGGCACCACAACGGGGGAGAAGATTGAGCTTTCCAAAGTCAACCTGTTGGCGCCAGTGCAACCGTCGAAGATAATCTGTATCGGCCTAAATTACCTTGCCCACGTCCAGGCTTCGTTCTCAGCCGAAAAACCACCGGAATATCCCCTCATATTTCTGAAACCTCCATCCGCGATCATTAATCCGGGGGACAAGATCGTCCATCCGCCGCAATCTGAGCGTGTGGACTATGAGGCCGAACTCGCTATGGTCATAGGCAAGACCGCCACGTGGGTGAAGGAAGAGGATGCCGAGCAACACATTTTTGGATTCACCTGCGTCAACGATGTTACCGCCCGCGACCTCCAGAAGAAGGACGGCCAGTGGTCCCGCGCAAAGGGGTTTGATACCTTCTGTCCTGTGGGACCATGGATAGTGACCGAACTGAACTGGCGGGATGTCCTGGTCGAGGGGATACTGAATGGCAATGTCATGCAATCAGGACGGACCTCCCTGATGATCTTTAAGATACCTTATCTTATTAGCTATATATCATCGGTGATGACGCTGTACCCCGGCGACATTATTTCAACTGGGACACCATCAGGGATCGCTCCTATGAAATCCGGCGATGTTATCGAGGTTCGAGTGGAAGGGATCGGCACGCTTGCGAATAGCATGGCTTAGTCTACTGCTGCTCATATTGGTGGGTGGATCGACGACGGCGCGCGACCGGGTACTACTGGATGTATCACTCAATGATTCCATCAGGACGATCTCCGGCCGCGTGGAAGTCACCTGGTATGAGGTAGACAGCAGCTACAGCGACCCGCACTTTCGACTGTGGGGTAATCGTGTGTGCGATAGTACCACCTCGGCAGACCCAGACTCCTGCGGTTTTCTCATCTACTCTATCGAGGTGAACGGTGTTCAATTAAGCGGCGAACCAACAGTGAACGGAACCGACCTTGCTATCGCCTATCGGGTCTCCTCGCCCGCCGAAAGTCTGACTGTCAGGATACTATTCCGGACCAGAGTACCCGAATCCAAAGATCGCTTCGGCTACTCTGATGGAGACTATCAACTGGATGGCTGGTTCCCGATGCCAGCACCTCACCGTGATGGACACTGGTTGGTTGTCCCATATGACGATGAGTCCGAGCTCGTCGGGGATTTTTATGATTTTGAGGTTGCAGTTGATTACCCGGATACGCTGCAACTGATCGCGCCCGGTCGCTATCTGTCTGACACTACGGAGCTTGGTGTGAGAGACCAGTTTCGTCTTACACCTGCCCATGACTTTGTGATGCTCCTCGGGAAAGAGTTTAAGCTCAAAAGCTTCCAAAGTGATCACACGACAATCAATCTATACTACCGATCCCGGAATGAGTCCGCAGTCGACTCGATCGCGGCCTCAGTGGAGTTTACCCTCGATTGGATGGCTGACCATGTCGGGCCGTACCCCTTCAAGGAACTTGTTGTGGTCGAGGCTCCTCTCGGGATGAATGGCGGTGTGGAGTTCCCGCAGATGTATTGGCAATCGGGATTGTCCACGGGAGAATACGCACGATTCAGTCGGGGAGTGGCCATTCACGAAACCCTGCACCAGTGGTTTTACGGGATAATCGCCTCGAATCAGGCCGAGGAACCCTGGCTCGATGAATCGATCACCGAGTACTTCACTGAGCGTATCAACGACGCTGAAATGCAGGGGAATCGGCAACATGTCAACTTCTTCGGCATCACCGCTCCCGCGCAGATAGAGAGTCGAATGCGCGGTTACAGTCATCTTGACCGTCTCCCGATCACACGGTCAGCGCTGGCCTACAGCCGCGAAGATTATTTCCCGACAGTCTATGGCAAAGGGCCGATGGTCATCAAAACGATCGTCGGGCTGTTGGGCGAACGGGAGCAAGCGTTCTGGAAGGAGTATTACCGACGCTTCATCTTTGCGCATCCCACCGAGCGCGATTTTGTCGCACTTCTTAATGAATACTCGCCATTCAGGGAAAGACAATCCGCGAGTGATCTCATACGCACGGCGCACGCGGTGGACTATCAGGTGACGAACATCACTTCAGAGGAGATACCGGACAGCAGCCACTACAGATCAATCGTCTATCTGAACGCGGTTCACCCGCTCCCGTATCCGGTACCCTTACGCCTGGGATTCCCATCCGAACCGGTATTCGATACTCTCCTCACCTTGTCACCAGGCGAACAGACACTTACGCTCGAACGAGCCGAGCCAGTCACTTCCGCACATATATATCCTGATGGACTGATCGCCATTGATACTGACTATCTCAATAATTCGTATCTGAGGAGCGGTCACGGCGCGGCCTTCCGACTTTTCTCAGGTATCACGTTTCTGGTCGAGTCAATGATATCGTTGGTGTGGGGGATATAATGCGCCGAGTAATTGAAATTGCGCTGACCATCCCGCGCCTCTACCGCAATCTCTGGCTTGGTCTTTGGATTGTTAAGCTGCTCTTCGCGTTAGCGGTCACTCTTCCCATCCTGATTCTCATCCAATCCAGGGTCGATCATTCCGCCTTCGCCCAGATCCTCTTAGGTGAATGGCCGGCCGATGTTATCGTTGAGCTCATCTTTACAGGCGAGAACATCTTCAGCGCCTCGTTGCTCTTCATGCTGACCATTGTTGCTCTCGGATTCCTGTTTAAGCAGTTCCTGAATGGCGGTATCTTTGACTGTCTGATCAACCGCACTGAACCGAGCAGACAACGGTTCTTCGCTCAATCATCAATCATGTTCCTGCAACATCTGACCATCAGCGCCTGGATGCTCCTGATCTATTTCCTGCTGTTCCTTACTGCCATGTTCATCGGAGAGATGGTGACCTCGGCGGCGCGACGACTAATCCCGGAACTTGACCTGACGCGGTTTGTGCTGCGAGTCGGAGTGACCTATCTGGTGATGATAGTTGGGGTCGTTTACTCCGATCTGGTAAGAATACATCGGACCCGGTTCTTGCAGGCCCGAGCCCTTTCTGGCAGGGAAGAGACCTTTGGTCTGGCAGGCATGGGTGACTCATTCAAGGCGGCTTACACCACACTTGTCCGGCGCGGCTGGAAGGTTATGGCGGTGTACCTCGCGTTTTATCTGCCGTTTGTCCTGTGCTGGCTGGCAGTCGAGGGGCTTGCTCTGGCTGTCACCGGTGGTCTGTCAAATATGCTTGGCGCGATCATTGAATTTGCGCTATTTCAGGCATGCGCCCTGGTCAGAGTATGGCAGTCTCTGGCTGGCACACTCGCGATGACCGACTTTGTCGTGCCGCAACCCGAACCGAAACTTGAGGAATCGAGTGACCGAGCGACTGTATTACCGTGACCCGGCTCTCCTGGAGTTTGAGGCCACCATCATATCTTCCAAAGAGGTGGATGGTCGCTTTCAGACGATCCTGAACCGTTCGGCCTTCTACCCGACCTCGGGCGGTCAGTTGTTTGACACCGGCCGGCTCGGCGACGTGCAGATCATCGAAGTTGTCGAGTCTGATCATGAAGTCCTGCACATTTCCGAGCGGAAAGTCGGCGAAGCCGGCGAGTTAGTTCACGGGCTAGTTGACGCGGCACGCAGGCAAGTTCATCGCCAGCAGCATACAGCCCAGCACATCCTGTCACAGATAGCGGTCAGAGAATTTGACTTTGAGACTGTCTCGGTTCATTTGGGAGATGACTATGGCGCCATCGAACTGAATTGTGCGGCAGTAGAGCAGACGCAGCTTGAGACACTCGAGGCCGAAGCTAACCAGATACTCTATGCCAATTGGCCGGTGACCATCATGTTTGTCTCGGGCGCCGAACTTGAGACAATCCCTTTGCGCAAGATTCCGAGTCGCGAGGGAGAGCTGCGCGTCATCAAAGTCGGCGACTTTGATTACTCTGCGTGCGGGGGTACCCATGTATCCTCGACGGCCGAAGTCGGTCTTATCAAGATCATTGGATGGGAAAAGCTGAGGGGACATGCCCTGATCAGGTTTCTGTCCGGTGTTCAGGCTCTGGAGGACTACCGCACTCGCTTCGGAGTAACGGACTCGCTGGCCAAAACCCTCACTTGCAATGTTAACGACATTGCCGGGAGATTTGAGAAACTTGCTGGCGAGAATCGTGAACAGCGCAAGCAAATCGCACAGTTATTCAAGGAACTTCTTCCGATACGTACCGAAGAATTGGTTGCGTCGGCAATCGAAGTCGGGCAGTTCAAGATGGTGTATAAGGCGATAGACGGTATGGATGCCCAGACCGCCGGACAGTTGGCCGGGATGGTGGCTGACAAAATCGATGGCCTCGTACTGCTGGTGGCCGATGGAAAACTACTGCTTGCGGTCAGCGCCATCAGCGGCCTTCATGCCGGCGAACTGGCCAAGAAACTTGGACCGTCACTTGGATTGAAAGGCGGTGGAAGTAACAAAGCGGCGCAATTGGGTGGGGCCGAAGCTAACAGGATCGAGGAGTACAAATCAGCTTTGCTAACGCTGATCGGGCATGCGTAAGATCACTCACATAGTCTGGCTACTGCTCCTGAGCGTTTCTCTGGCCCACGCACAACGGGCACAGAGGCTCGATCTTGATCATGCGGACCTCCTGGAAGTCCTCCTCGGCGCTACGCAGGACACCACAATAGCTGTCGGCTCGGTCGCCTTCCGCACCGAGTCGGGGACGATTGCCTGTGATTCTGCTACCTGGATCCGCGGCAAAAAGGCGATTCTTCGCGGCTCGGTCATTATTGAGGACAAGATATACCGTCTGCTCGCCGACTCTGTTGACTACGACTTGCTGACCAACCAGGCGATCGCAAAAGGACCCTATGTAGAGCTTTGGTCCAAATCCGATTCACTCTTCGCCACCGGTACAAATGCATTCTATGACAGGACGAAGAAGTACCTCCGGATGGAGAAGTGCCCGACAGTCTACCTGAATTATCCCGACTCAGCGGAAATGGTGCAGGTCGACGCCAACCTCGTCGAATACGAGTCAGACTCGGCGGTGGCCGTCGCGCAGGGGGATGTGATCATCACGTCCAAAGATATCAAAGCGACCGCGGGACGCTCGGTAATGCATCAGAAGGATGGATTGCTGGAGTTATACGAACGTCCGGTGTTGGAACGTGGCAAATCGACGGTCAAGGGCTCGTTCATCACAGTCTACACCGAAAATGACCTGTTGAGCAGGATTGAGGTCACGGACTCCGCGCGGGCGGAGTTCAAGGAAGTCGTTGATACTTTGCCGGATAATTCTGTCCTTATAGACCAGTCGATCCTGACTGGACGACAGATCGATTTTGACTTCCAGTACGGCGCCCTCGAGAACGTGACTTCGGTCGGTCAGGCCTATTCATGGTACTACCCCGCAAAACGCGGAGTCGATGAATCAAGCGAGAACGCGGTCTCCGGCGACACCATCCAGTTTGATGTGGCTAATGAGCAGCTTCAGTCGGTTACCGTTTTGGGCGGAGCGATCGGGAGTTACATCAATACCAAAGAGAAGACGGTCGATTCCGCGGTCATCACGGTTCAGGACACGATCGACTATTCGTCGACCTTCATTCGCTACCTGATGGCGGATTCGATTATCACTTTGCGGGGGCAGTCGCACATTGAGTCCGGTACTGTCGAGCTGGACGCTCATCAGGTGCTTTTCGATACGCAGGACCGTCTGATCAAAGCATACTCGGCGGATATCGTCTGCGACAGCTTTCCGAATGACAGCACACTGACCGCCAGATATCAGCCAAATCCGATTCCGGTCATCCTGAAAGACAAGGAAGAGGAACTCTACGGCGATTATCTGGAGTACTCTATCGACACAGAAAAGGGGAAGATCGTTCAGTCAAAATCGAAATATGAGACAGGGTTCTATTACGGCCAGCGGGTCTACCGGGCGCAGGAGAACATTTTTTATGTAGAGGATGGCCGCTATACGACCTGCGATGCGTCCGAGCCGCATTTCCATTTTTACTCGAAGAATATGAAATTTATCGAGAATGACAAACTGATCGCGCGCCCGGTCGTGTTTAATCTTGGACGGCTCCCGATACTGGCGCTTCCATATTATGTCTTCCCACTCAAGAAGGGGAGACATTCCGGAATCCTACCTTTCACCTTTGGCAATATCGAGCAGGGGGACAGATACATTCAAAATGTCGGCTATTATTGGGCGGCCTCAGACTACTGGGACTTGCAGGGAGCCATGAGCTACCATGAAAGCCGCTCGGCATTCACCTTATCGGGGCAATTTAGATACAAAAAGCTGTATGCGTACGATGGTTACTTGCGGAGCAACTACACCAAGGAGACCAGCTTCAATTCAAATTTGGCCTCTGAATCCAAGTCGACCAAGTATGACATCTACGCGGGCCATTCGCACGAATTTAGTCCAGACTTCAAGGTGACCGGCTATGGACAGTATGTGTCAGACAAAACCTATTATCAGGACTACTCCACCGACCTTGATACCCGGCTGAACAACCGTATCTACGGGAAGGCGACCTTTACCCGGAGGCTGAACAAGTCGATGACTCTCTCGGGCGGCTTTTCGCACGAGATAATTCCGCAGACGGAACGTCGCACCGACAAAACCGAGAATGTCGGTATCACCCTGCCGGTCATCTCGCCGTTTGGAAGTGGAAGTCTGGATGAAAACGGACAGCTTCAGACCAACTGGTATAACAACCTTCGCATTTCGCCTCGGACCTCGTTCAGTTTCTATTCGGACAGGAACCGTAGGATTGATACGGTCTATGTGAGAGACACCTTGGCGGTTGATACACTCACCAATGATACAACTAATGTGGTAATTCGAGACACCAGTTACTATTTCGTGCGGAAGAAATACGCGTCTCAGGATTTCTCGTTCGATGTGAACCTGCCGCTGACTCTGGCCAAGTATATCAAAATTCGTCCGGGCGCCAATTACAGCGAGAACTGGCAATACCTGTTTGCAACCGACACCACCAGGCAGATCGGCTTGTCCGAGTCTTTCTACCGTACCTATAAGTACTCTGCGGGGGTGACCGCGAGCACCGATGTATACGGTACACTCTATCCAAAAATGCTTGGACTGCTGGGACTCCGACAGGTCCTGACGCCGTCGGTCTCGTACACGTACATCCCCAAATCCAACCTGCATAGTGATGTCAGGAGTTTCACAGGCGTTGGGCAGTACAATACTGCTACTGCCCAGCAACTCCAATTCTCTCTGAGCCAGCTCTATCAGGCGAAGATTAAGAAGGGGGATGGGGAGATGAATCTGGAGCTTGTCTCGATAAACTCGTCTTTCAACTACGATCTGGAGAAGGACTCTTTCAACTTCTCGCCAATGACGACGTCCTTCCAGTCCAACATCATCCCCCGGATCACGATCAATGGTGGCATGACCCACTCTTTCTATCGACCGGGGACAAGCGAGGCCAGTTTCTGGAGCCCGTATCTAGAGCAGTTCAACCTGTCTGCGAGCTTCGGTATTTCGGGCTCACGCTTTCTTTTTGATGATGTGCCCGAAGTGACCACCCCTCAGCGCGACTCGCTTTCGCCGACCACGTCAACCACCAATCAAAAACAGTCTACAAGACGAGGTTGGGATCTGCGGCTGGCGTACACCTACAATGAATCGGGCCGCGAGGAACGGTTTATCAAATCAAGCTTCCTGCAGGTCGCACTAGAGTTCGCGCTCACACAGACCACCTCGGTCAGGTACTCGCAGTCGTACGATATTGGCCGCCGGTTCACGGTGCGCAACGAAGTCTCTTTCCGCAAGACTCTCCATTGCTGGACCGGTGAGTTCAGTTGGGTTCCGGTCGGGTCGGGCAGAGGATACTCTTTCAGGCTCTTCGTCACCGCCATCCCCGCAATCAAGGTGGATAACAGTTCGACGACCAGCGCCGGCTCGTTCCTCAATCAATAGGAGAGGGTCGGACCCGATTTTCCTGTTTTTAGTTGACTGAACATCCTCAAAAATCGACCCTTTACCCGAACATGTTCAATCCTATTCAACCATCTCTGTCAGAGGGGAATGCGCAATGACGAAAGAACAGATGATCGCCCAGATGGCGACCCAATCAGGGATCACCAAACGCCAGGCGACCAAAGCGCTCCAGGCGCTGATCGGGAATGTCACCACCCAACTGAAAAAAGGGAAGAAAGTCAGTTTCTCAGGGTTCGGGACATTCACCATCTCCAAGCGGAAAGCACGGGCGGGCCGTAATCCCCGCACCGGCGCCGTTATTACCATCCCGGCCACCAAGGTACCAGTCTTCAGAGCGGGGAGCCGCCTGAAAGAAGCTGTCCGCAAGTAGCGGGCCCACTCCAAGTTACTTCGCGAGGCGGGATTGGCGTCCTGCCTCGCTTTTCCGACGGTTTTTATAATTGTTTTTTGTACACATCTGTCGTTCCATTGCCCGGAGTTATGGCGTCAAAGAAGAAATCTAATCGCGGTAAACAGATCCTTGGGGTCGGGCTGGTCATTATGGCCCTGTTCGTGCTAGTAGCTCTGGTCTCCCATGACCGGATCGACGACGCGCGAATCAGCGGCGAGGTTGATGGCGCCCTCAATCCGTGGGAGATCAATTTTGCCAATCAGGCCGGGATGCTTGGCGCCTATCTCTCGTTCCTGCTTTATTTCGTGGTTGGCTGGCTCGCATTCTTCATCCCCTTAGGGCTGGTGTCAGTGTCGCTGGGATTGTTCTCCAAGGCACTGGTCGAAAAGGTCCGTATGCGAGTCATCCTCTTGTTCATTGTTGGGCTGTGCGCCACGATGATGATCAATATCCAGTTCGCTGAGGGGAGTTCAATTGCGCCTGACTCCGGCGCCATTGGCGGGTACGTCGGGCGACTCCTGACTGTCCTGACCCTCAAACTGGTTGGGACCACCGGCTCCTACCTGATGCTCGGCGGTCTGGTGTTTATCCTACTCCTGCTGTACACGGTCATTACTCCGTTCCTGTTGGGGCATCTCATCAAGCAGGGGTCTGCTCCGTGGAAGAAGCTCTACCAGGTTCCGCTTGGTTGGCTCAAGAGCATTTTCAGTTTCAAATGGGCGTTTCGGTCGTCCAAGAAGGACAAGATTGAAGATGACGACGAGCATGTCGTACGCAAGCCCGAACCAAAAGCGATAGATCCGATTGAGGAGGAAGAGGCCGAGCCGCTCGACCTCTTCGATGAACCACCGGAGAAACGCTCGAAACGGAAAACCACGGTCAAGAAACCGGCCGAACCGATACAGGTGACATCGTTCAAATACACCTATCCGGGATTGGACCTGCTGCAGGAGAATCCTGACCCGGGACAGGCAGTCTCCGCGGATGAACTGGCGGTCACCTCTAAAGCCCTTAAAGACACACTCGAGACATTTGGCGTAAATATCGATGGTCCAATAGAACGCTACCCCGGCCCGATTATCACACGCTACGAGTTCAAACCAGGTGTGGGGATAAAGGTCAACCAGATCGTCAACCTGGCGGATGACCTCGCGCTGGCGCTCAAGGCCAAGCGAATCCGCATTATCGCGCCTATTCCGGGGAAAGCGGCCGTCGGCGTGGAGATTCCGAATCGCACGCCGCAGATGGTCTATTGCCGAGATATCCTGTCATCCGAAGAGTTCAACAATCCCTCCATTAGACTCCCGATGGCGCTTGGCAAAACGACCGCAGGGAAGCCATTTGTCGCCGACCTCGCCAAGATGCCGCACCTCCTGATCGCCGGCGCGACCGGATCAGGTAAGTCGGTCTGTATGAACCTGCTGATAACCTCGCTGATCTATCGCATGCACCCCCTGCAGGTCAGGTTCATTTTTGTGGACCCGAAGATGCTGGAGCTATCGGTATATCAGGGTCTCCCACATCTGGGTCGCTCAGTCGTGACCACTCCACGTGGCGCTGAGAAAGTGTTTTCTGACGCTGTTGTCGAAATGGAGAACCGCTACCGCCGTCTGGCTACAGCGGGGGTTCGCAACATCGAGGACTTCAATAAGAAACAGACCAAGGAAGAGGACAAACTTCCATACATAGTCATCTTTGTTGATGAACTCGCCGACTTGATGATGTCATCTCAGTCGTCGAAAACCGAGATGCTCATCACTCGTCTGGCACAGATGGCGCGCGCGGTCGGTATTCATTTGATCCTGGCGACTCAGCGGCCATCGGTCGATGTCATTACTGGACTTATCAAAGCAAATTTCCCGGCTCGTATAGCGTTCCAGGTGGCAACCAAGGTTGACTCGCGAACCATCATTGATGGAAACGGCGCGGAAAAACTGCTGGGCGCGGGTGATATGCTCTTCCTCAGTTCCGGCCAGCCCGAGCCAATTCGCGTGCATGGGGCCTGGTTGTCGTCCGAAGAAACCGACCGGATAGTTGGGTTCATCCGTGAACAGAAGATCGGCATGCTGCAACTTCAGGGGATTTCGCAGACCAATGCGGATAAAGAAGAGTCTGACGGTGTCGACCTCGGCGATCCGCTCTTCCGTGAGGCCTGTGAGGTGGTGGTGCGCCATAAGCAAGGATCTGTGTCACTCCTACAGAGACGACTGGGTATTGGCTATCAGCGGGCGGCCAGACTCATTGATAAACTCGAAGAGGCGGGAATCGTGTCGCCATTCGATGGCTCCAAGGCTCGTGAAGTGATTGTCGACAAAAGCTATCTGGAAACGCTCTTTGCTGCTCCCGCCGGGGCGGCCAGTTCTGATTCTGACTCGAACTGAGTCATTCTCCCAGACGTATAAGGATTTGACATATGAAGCGCCTACTTGTTCTATCCATGGCTCTGCTGCTTTGGCTTGCGGCTCCTGTAGATGCCGCTGATAAGTTTGATGCTGTCAAAGCGAAGCTTGCCGAATCCGAGTGCATCGAAATAGAATTCCTGTCTATCCTTGAGTCGGATATATTTGACCGGACCGATACGGCAAAGGGGACTGCCTATCTGGCCAAAGATGGACGTTTCCTGGTGACGATAGGGGAGGACAAGTTCCTTCGCACCGGCGACCAGCTCTTCAGCTATTCCAAAGCGAACAATCAGGTTATCATTGAAACTATCGACTCCACCCGGGCGGTGAGTTCCGAAGTCGCCTACATTCGGAAGCTTGACGATTGGTTCAAAACCCGTATACTTAGGCCGGACCGCGAGTATTTTCTGGTTCGGACAGGTCCACAGGGGAGTGCTATCCCGGATTCGATGACCGTGACGATCGATCCAAAGCAGATGCGGATCAGCCGGATAGCCTATTTTGACATTAACGACGAACTGGTGACCATCGTCTTGCTGAAGGAGTCGCATTACGCAACCTGCTCTGAGCAGGAGTTTCAGCCGAGTTTTCCAAAATCGGCCGACCGCGTGAAGCTGTAGGTGAATGAAGTTCTACGTCCACAAACTAGGCTGTCCCAAGAATGATGTCGATGCCGACTATATCTCGGCTCGCTTGATCGACGAGGGACACCAGCCGGTCAGTTCCCCCGACGACGCCGAGTCTATCATCGTTAACACCTGCGGCTTTATCCTCCCCGCCAAAGAAGAATCGATAAACGAGATACTTCGCCTCGGGCAGCTCAAGAAGGCGGGCCAGCTGCAGACGCTCTATGCCTCAGGATGTCTGACCCAGCGTTATGGCGATGAGATGCTGGCGGATATGCCCGAGCTGGATGGCGCGTTCGGACATGGCGCGCTGGATTCGATCGCGACAGCGGTCACCAACAGGTTGAACAGCCGCAAGACCGTCCGAATTGAATCGCGCAAGCTAGGCTATTTGAGTTGGAAAGATAGATTCATTTCAGACGGCTTTCCGTATTCATATCTCAAGATATCCGATGGGTGCGATCGCGCATGTACGTATTGCGCCATTCCGCTGATGCGCGGAAAATTCCGCAGCCGGCCGCTCGATTCGATTCTGCGCGAGGCGGAGTTCCTCGCCAAAAACGGCAAGCGGGAGCTTATTCTTGTGTCTCAGGAAGCAACCATGTATGGGTATGGACTTCCTGATGGCATGAATGTTATCAGGCTCCTACAGGAGCTTGAGAAGATAGAGAATCTCAAGTGGATCCGCTTGATGTATCTCTATCCCGCCTGTTTAGAGAAAGACTTGATCGATTATCTGCTCGATGACAACAAAACTCTGCCTTATTTCGACCTTCCCCTGCAGCATGTCAGTGAGTCAGTCCTGACAGCCATGCGCCGTCGCGTTGACCGGGCGAAGATCGACGCACTGATCGACCGGATCCGTTCGCGCAATGGCCGCGCGACCTTGCGGACAACTTTTATTGTTGGATTCCCCGGCGAGACTGATGCAGATTTCGAGCAGTTGCTTGATTTCACCCGGCAAGCGGAATTTGACCGGATGGGTGTTTTCACCTATTCGGCCGAGGAAGGGACCCCTGCAGAGCAGATGGCGGGCCAAGTTCAGGAGGAAGTGAAGCTGGAACGGATGGACGCGCTGATGACTTTGCAGCGGGATATCGCCTTTGCCAAAAACATCGAGATGGTTGGACGCACGGTCGAGGTGATGCTTGACGCCATCAACGACGAGGGACACGCTATTGCGCGGACACAGGGGGATTGCCCGGATATCGATCAAGAAGTGCACGTCCGCGGGACCGGACTCGCGATCGGGCAGATTCGCAAGGTGCATATAGATTCGGCCGATGGTTATGACCTTTCAGCCACCACAGTGGGTGAGACGATATGATACATATTGAACGACTTGGCATCTATCTTTCCAAACCGGTCGCGTTTCTGATGATGGTGATATATCTGGTCCAGTCCGGACTGCTGGTCTATCTCATCACGGACAAGTTTGACCTTGAAAAGCAGATCGATTACCAGCAGAGCCGCATAATCGAACTCGAAGACAAACTCAAATTGTACAAGGTGATCGAGGATCTGGAGATCGGCTTCACTGATGATGAGGTCACTCAGTTGACCAAGACGATCTACAACGAAAGCAAGAAGTACAACTACGACCCGTTTTTTGTTGTCTCGGTGATCATGGTTGAGTCGACATTCAAGAAACATCAGGTCTCTGACTCTGGGGCCACCGGGTTGATGCAACTGAGGCCGTTTGTGGCCAAATCAGTCGCGCCCAAGGCGGGTGTTGAATGGTATGGTTTACCAACTCTGCATGAGTCGGAAGCAAATATCAAACTGGGAACGTACTATCTGTTTGAGCAGATATTGAAATATGGCGACATTCGCAAGGGACTGATTGCGTACAATATTGGAGAGACCCGGTTGCGGGACCTGATCCGGAACGGCAAACCGCTGCCGGTCAGCTACATGAACAAGGTTATGTCGACCTACAAGAGACTGAAAGAGAGTTATCAGGTTTGAAACCGGGACGTTTGCATACAACTCTGGTGGCGATGACGATGATCATCGCGAGTGTGGTCATCGGCTGTGGCGGGGCGCCGTCGTTCAACAACATGACGAAAGATGAGCTGTTTGCTTACGGCAAAGAGCGACTGGACAGGAAAAAACATCTCTCCGCCATCAATGCTTTTCAAACGCTGGTGTACACATATCCCGGCGAGTCGATCGTCGACACCGCGCAGTACTATCTGGCACTGTCGTATTTCGGCAACCATGACTACGACTTGGCGGCGGCGGAGTTCAACCGTCTGGTGGTGAATTACCCGACTTCGCCTTTCGCCAAACAATCGCAATTCATGAAGGCAGTCTCCGCGTTTGAGTCGACCCCCAAACATTTCGGGCTCGATCAGACCGAAGTCGAACTCGCCATCAAACAACTTGAAGAGTTCATCATCGACAACCCGGAATCGGAGTTGGTTCCCGACGCGAACAAGTATCTTGCAGCCGCGCAGGGGAGACTCGCCAAGAAGTACTACATGTCCGGCGTGACCTATACGCGCATGGGGGCGTCGAAGGCGGCGAAGGTATACTACCAGAAGGTGATCGACGATTACACCTCGAGTGAATTCGCGCCTTTGGCGAATTACGAGATGGCCAGGGAAGAGATGAGGCTTCGCGAGTATGACGAAGCGCGCCGCCGATTCGAGAACTTCGTGACGGTCTTCCCGACCCATTCGTTGGTGCCGGAAGCGCGAGAGCAGATAGCCGAAGCGGCTTTTAAGTCGGCCGAATTGGCCTTTGACAAAAAGAACTATTCGGTCGCGAACGACAAGTTCACGGCATTCAAGAATGAGTTCCCGAACGATAAGCGACTCAAAAAGGCGGATGAGTATCTGGCGAAGATAGCCGCTGTGCCGGCCCCGCCAGCACCGCAAGCCAATGCGCAGTCCAAATAATGGCGGACAATGGGGGATACTCGGGGGAACCTTCAACCCCGTTCATCGCGGCCATGTAGCCCTGGCCGCCGATATTGCTCTGGCCAAATCGCTGGATGGGGTGTTGATGGTCCCATCCTACCTTCCACCCCGTAAAACCAATCCCGATATTGCTGAGTTCGAGGAACGGGTGGCGATGCTTCGCATGGCATGCGAGCGCCATCCCGAATTAGTGGTCTGCACGATCGAGGCGGAATCTGAGGAGCCGGGATACACGCTCCACACGGTCCGGGCGCTCAAAAAGAGATATCCCCACACCACATTTCGCTTTATCATTGGAGCGGACCTCCTGGCTGAGTTTCCGACCTGGTATGAGGCCAGAGAGATAATTCAAGAGGTGGCCGTACTTGTAGGCTCGCGTCCGAAGGCGGAGGTGATCATTCCCGATGGTTTTGACGGGAAGCGATTCGAGATAGTCAAGACATCGCTGTTGGATATATCTTCGAGCGAGATCCGGGCGCACGTAAAGAAGGGGATAGGACTGGCGGATCTGAGCCGACTGGTCCCCGACAAAGTAGCGGACCATATACTCGAACAAGGATTGTACCGGTGAGCGGAGAGAAAAAGAATCTGTGGCTGATAGATGGCACGGCGATCATGTACCGTGCCTATTTCGCATTCATCCGGAATCCGCTCATCAACAAGAAGGGGGAGAACACCGGCGCGGTCTACGGATTTGTCAATTCGCTCCTGAAGATAATTCGTGAGGAAGAGCCGGATCATATCGCGGTAGTCTTCGACTCCAAGCACCCGACTTTCAGGCATGAGCGTTACGAGGAATACAAATCGACCCGCGCCAAGATGCCGGATGATCTTTCGGCGCAGATACACCGGGTGCATGCGGCATGCGAGGCACTCAACCTGACTGAGTTTGAGATGCCCGGATATGAGGCGGATGACATTGTCGGGACTCTGGCCCGGGCCGGGGAGAGAGCCGGTTTCGAGGTCTGGTGTGTCACCGGGGACAAAGACTACTTCCAGTTGGTCACCGACAAGATCAAGATCTACACGCCAAAGAGGGTGGCGGAAACGCCTGAGCGGTACGGCCGGGAGGAAGTCAAAGAGAAGTTCGGCGTCTACCCTGAACAGGTGATTGACAAGCTGGCGCTAATGGGGGATAGCTCTGACAATATCCCAGGGATTCCGGGGATCGGACCGAAAGCGGCTGATGCGCTGCTGGAGCAATTCAAGTCACTTGATGATATCTACGCCAATCTGGAGCAAGTGAAAGCGAAAGGGGTCCGAGAGAAACTTGCGGCCAACAAAGAGAAGGCCTATCTCTCGCAGGAGTTGTCGACCATACACTGTGAAGTCCCGATAGAATTCGACTTGCAGTCGCTTAAGCGGAAGCCGATCAATTTCGATGAGGCAAAGAAGTTGTTCATGGAGCTGGAGTTTCCCTCCATTCTGCAGTTGCTGACCCCCGATGTTGCCGCGCAGTCACCGACGCTGTTCCCCGAGCCATCCAAAGAGAATCTTTCCTATCATCTGGTGAGAACGATCGGTGATCTGGAGAATCTGGTTGAAAAGCTTCTGACCGTCAAAGAAGTGGCGATTGACACTGAGACAGACAATATCAATTCATTAGAGGCGAATTTGGTCGGGGTGTCGCTATCCTGCAAGTTCGCTGAAGCATGGTATGTGCCGATAGGACATAGCGAGAAAACGGTCAATATCCCAAAGGAAAAGGCTCTCGCGACGCTGAAGAAGTTGCTGGAGAACCCGAAAGTCCAGAAATTCGGGCAGAATATCAAGTATGATCTGCAAGTCTTCCGCCGGCATGGAATAGAAGTCAACCCGGTCTCATTCGATACGATGGTAGCATCGTATGTGGTCAATCCGTCGGAACGGCAACATTCGCTCGATTATCTGGCGTTCAAGCATTTTGATTTTCATAAGACACCCATCAAAGACCTGATCGGGTCGGGGAAAACCCAATCGACTTTCGATAAAGTGCCGGTGGAAAAGGCAACCTCCTATGCGTGCGAAGATGCCGATTTCACGTATCGCCTTCGATCGATCTTCGCGCCGCTTATAGACGACCTGGAGATGAACAATCTCTACTACAATATCGAGTTGCCGCTGATCCGGGTGCTGTCCGATATGGAAGAGGCGGGCGTGCGAATCGACCCAGATTTTCTGGCCAATCTCTCCAAAGAGATGGACAAAAAGCTGACCGCACTCACCAAGGAGATCTACAGGATCGCAGGAATGGAGTTTAATATCAACTCCACGCAGAAACTGGCGCACGTCCTGTTTGAGAAACTGAGACTCCCAAGCAAGGGAAAGACCGCGAGCGGCAAGGGATTTTCGACCGATGTCCGAGTGTTGGAGGAGTTGGCTAAAATCCATGAATTCCCGCGATTGGTCCTTGAGTATCGGTCGTACGGCAAGTTGAAAAGTACCTATGTCGACTCCCTACCGACGATGATCAATAAGTCGACCGGCAGGATACATACGTCGTACAACCAGACGATCGCGGCGACAGGGAGATTGTCCTCGACCGATCCGAACCTTCAGAATATCCCGATCCGGACGGACGAAGGGCGGGAGATCCGGCGGGCGTTTGTGGCCCGCGACAAGGATTACCAGATACTGTCGGCCGATTACAGTCAGATCGAGTTGAGGATTCTGGCGCACTATACCGAGGATCCGAATCTCGTTGATGCGTTCTTGAAAGGGCAAGATATTCATGCCCGGACTGCCGCCGCGGTCTTTGGAGTCGATCTCAAGGATGTCACATCGGCGCAACGGCGTATCGCCAAAACGACCAACTTTGCCATCATTTACGGTGTGACAGCGTTTGGATTGAGCCAGCAGACCGACCTGACGCCGCAGGAGGCGCAGAAATTCATCGACAAATATTTTGAGCAGTATCCGGGGATACGGAAGTATATCGATGACACGATCGCATTTGCCCGCAAGAAAGGGTACGTGACTACGCTGTACAATCGGCGGCGATACTTGCCGGAGATAAACGACTCAAATAGGAATATCCGGCAGTTTGCTGAGCGGACGGCGATCAATACGCCTATTCAGGGAACGGCCGCGGATATTATCAAGGTCGCAATGCTAAAGATCCACAAGGCGCTGACCGGCATGAAGTCGAAGATGATCCTCCAGGTTCATGACGAGTTGGTCTTTGATGTTCACCATCAGGAGTTGGAGAAAGTCAGGAAGATCGTGGTGGAGGGGATGCAGAACGCGGCGGAGCTGAAGGTGCCGTTGATCGCGGATGTCGGCGTAGCGGACAACTGGCTGGACGCGAAGTAGGGACGCTTCGACAATTATTGTTTTCGGGCTTCGACTCCGCTCAGCCCGATTATTACAGTGACCAATATCTCATGATCGTTAGATATCTCGCGAGTATAAACGTCAATGCATTGGAGGCAAGTTCAGAAATGACAGAACTGAGAAAGCGCCTGGCGATCATAGTCACCTTGGTATTGCTGTCGGCATCCACGGTGATGGTTTGCGTCAGTTGTGCCAAACGACCCTACCTCAGCAATCAAGAATACAACTTACTCGCCACGAGCAAATTGTCTCCCCCCTATTCGGCTGAGGCACAGAAGGCAATAGAAATTGCGGAGGTGCAACTGTCTGTGGACAAACCAAACTTCAATGAGTTTAAACTCTACTCCGTCAGTTTCTACAACCAACGATATTTGATTTCCTTCGTGCCTGGCACAACGAATCAAACTGCCAATACCATAGGAGGAGATATTTCCTATGTTGTCTCTCAGGTTACGATGACCGTGGTTGCGACGTATCACGGGCAGTAACAGGCCACTTGCTCTTTTGCTTCTTGTGCTCTTTATTCCTTCATGCTCATTGGCCTGACTGGACAGATTGGGGCGGGAAAATCCACCGTCGCAGAAATCCTCGAAGAATTCGGTGCTGGGGTGGTCGATGCGGACTCTATTGGAAAGCAGGTCGTCGATGAGTCGCCGGCTTTACTCAAAAAGCTGGTCAAGCGATTCGGGCGAGAAATATTGACGGGCACGGGAATGCTTGACCGGAAAGCCCTCGCCAGAAAGGCGTTCTCGACATCGGAGAACAAGCGGGCGCTGGATTCGCTGGTACATCCGTACCTCCTGAAAGAACTTCACAAACAGGTTAAGCTGGCGAGCAAAGCGTACCGGGTAGTGGTTATCGATGCCGCGCTCCTGCTCAACTGGGGGCTGGATAGCCAGGTCGATGCCACGGTGGTCGTGACTGCCAGCCAGAAAGTGCGGGTTGTGCGAATGGCGGAGCGGGGGTTCAGCCGAGAAGAAATTCTGGCGCGTCAGAAGGCTCAATATCCGTTGAGTGAGTACCGTCGGCGCGCGACTCACGTAATCGCCAACAACGGAGGCAGGAATGAGCTTCGACAGAGAGTGCTGAGGCTCTGGAAACGCTGGATACCCAAAGCATCTTGACAGAACCGCTTCCAATCGGCAGATTCCAGTGCAAAACTGGATAGATGACACCATGCCGATACTTGACCCCGCCAACCGAATTCTCCACGACTACTCAATCGAACAATTGAAGGAACGGGCCGCCTATATGCGCGGGTTGAACCTGATCGCGCTCTGCTCGGCAGGGTCGGGGCATTCGGGCGGAACGTTGGGGGTGATGGATATCGTAGCCGCATTGTATCTCAGGGTGGCTCATCACAAGCCATCGGAGCCACTCTGGGAAGACCGTGACCGCATCATCTGGTCCGCGGGGCACAAAGCACCTGCGCTGTACACGGCGTTGGCTGTCTCCGGCTATTTCCCCGAGATCGAGATGATGAAACTTCGCATGCTCGGCTCATCGCTGCAGGGGCATCCACATTGGCGGGATTGTCCGGGAGTGGAGATATCCTCAGGGTCACTGGGGCAGGGGTTCTCGGTGGCGGTAGGGGTCGCACTGGCGGCTCGTCTGAACGGGGAGGATCATCGAACATTCGCCATCACAACCGACGGTGAGCAGCAAGAGGGGTCGGTCTGGGAGGCAGCGATGGCTGCGGCGCACCATCGGCTGGATAACCTGATCCTGATTGTCGACAAGAACCGGCTTCAGATCGATGGGCCGGTCGCGGAGGTTATGAATATCGACCTGCTCGACGAGAAATATCGCGCGTTCGGGTGGCATGTGCTGGAAGTCGATGGACACGAAATGGCGGATATTGTCGCCAAGCTGGACTGGGCACGCAATCGGAATGACAGTAGCAAGCCAGTCTGCTTGATATGCCACACGAACAAGGGGCGGGGGGTATCATTCATGGAGAACGTGGTCGGATGGCATGGCAAGCCGCCAAATCGGGAACAGTTGGATCGGGCATTGGCCGAGCTTGGAGTGGCGGAGAAGTTTGATGTCGAGGCGATGCTGGCGCATGGGAAAAGGTACCAGCAGCAAGTTGAAGTAACACTTGAAGCTGAGCTTCCGAGGTTCTCCCGCAACTACTGGTGGAATTCCGGACCGACCATGCGGGTCGAGATGCAGCCAAACCGGAAGGGGTTTGGGGCGGCACTCGACAAACACGGCGATGATGAGCGGATTGTCTGTATCGGCGCGGATATCTCGGACTCGATCACCATCTCTGATTTCTACAAAGACCACCAGGAGCGGAAGAACAGGTTTATCTCTGTCGGGATCGCGGAGCAGAACGCAACGACAGTAGCGGCGGGGTTGGCGAAAGAGGGGAAGATCCCGGTTTTTGGGACCTACGGCGTCTTTGCCTCGGCGCGGAATTTGGACCAGATACGGGTGTCCGTCTGCTACGCCAATTTGAATGTCCTGATAGCCGGGGCGCATGGAGGGATATCGGTCGGGCCGGATGGGGCGACTCATCAGGAGCTGGAAGCATTGTTCCAGATGTGTGGGCTCCCGAACATGCATGTAGGAGTGCCGTGCGATATCATCGAGACCGAAAAGATGACGCGGGCGATGCTGTTTGAAGTCGTCGGGCCGAAGTATCTTCGGTTTGCGCGGGAAGCGACGCCGATAGTCAGCAAACCGGATACGCCGTTCGTGTTTGGTCAGGCGAATATCTATCGGTTCAGGCGAGAGGCAGAGCAGTTCGTAGATGGGTTCGATATCAGTCTGGGACATGCCTACCGGAATGAGGACGAACGAGTATCCATTATTTCCTGCGGGCCAGAGTTGGCCGAGGCATTGCGGGCGGCCTGGATACTCAGGACAGAGTACGGAATCGAGACGAGGGTAATCAATCTGCACACGCTCAAACCGATTGATATAGTGACAATCCAGCGAGCCGCACGGGAGACCGGCGTGGTACTGACCGCCGAAGAACATCAAATTGGCGGGTTGGGAAATCAGGTGGCATCGATTATATTGTCCGATAGTTCCAACGCGGGGAAGATGCCGCGATTTGGGATGGTTGGCGTGCGGGATCGCTTCGGCGAATCCGGCCAGCCGTGGCAGTTGATGAAGAAATACGGATTGACGGCTGAGTTTATCGCGAGAAGAGCCGTCGAGTTGATAGGATAACAGAGATGCAATACACCGAACGAATTCAGAAGCTGGAATCCGAAGGCGCCTATGTGGTGCTGGCCAAAGCCAAAGAACTGGAGCGGAAAGGAAAGTCGATCATCCATCTCCAGATCGGCGAGCCGGATTTTGACACCCCCAAGAATATCATCGATGCCGCGATCAAGGCGATGCAGTCCGGGCAGACGCACTATGCGCCATCGGCAGGTATTCCTGAAGCCCGCGAGGCAGTGGCCGAGTATCTGAGCAAGACCCGCGGTATCACGATCACGCCGGAGCAGACGGTCATTATGCCAGGGGCCAAACCGTTTATCTATTGCGGTGTGACCGCGTTGGTGAACGAAGGAGATGAAGTGATCGTCCCGAATCCGGGGTATCCGCCGTACCGTTCGGTGGTGAAGTTTGTCGGCGGGAAGCCGGTCTCACTGCATTTGCGTGAGGAGTCGGACTTCCGGTTCAAGATCGATGAGTTCCGTTCGCTCATCACGCCCAAGACCAAGATGGTGATCATCAACTCCCCCGGCAACCCGACCGGCGGGATATTGCAGATGGAAGATCTGGAGGCGATCTATTTTGAAGCGAAAAAGCATGACCTCTGGGTGCTCTCCGATGAGATCTACTCTCGGATGCTGTACGGCGACCAGAAATTCTACTCAATAGCATCGATTCCGGGGGCGATGGAGCGGACGATCTGCATGGACGGGATGTCCAAGACCTATGCCATGACTGGCTGGCGCCTCGGCTTTGCGGCGATGCCGAAAAAGCTGGCGGAATATTTCTTCACTCTGGCAATCAACAATTTCTCGACTACGACGACTTTCTCCCAGTGGGGGATGATCGAGGGTTTGCGCGGCCCGCAGGATGATGTCGACAAGATGATCGCGGAGTTCACGAAACGTCGCGAAGTGATCATCAACGGCTTGAATGCAATAGAGGGAATTACCTGCAAGAAGCCGCTTGGGGCGTTCTACGCGTTTCCGAATATCACCGGGACCGGTCTCAAATCTCAGGAGTTCGCGGATCTGATGCTTGAGGAAGCGGGAGTCGCATGCCTTTCCGGTACCGCGTTTGGGGAGTATGGCGAGGGGTATATCCGGTTCTCGTACGCCAATTCGATTGAGAATATCAACGAGGCGCTGAAGCGGATTGCGAGCGTGCTGGCGAAGCGGAAGGCATCGGTGGCGAAGTAGATTCAGCCTAAGATGTGAGGACTCTCACTGACCGTAAGAGTCCTCCTGCAATTGTCGAGCATCACTATCCCCCCTGTTTTAACTTGCCGTTTTTGAGGCATTCCCATACCCTTTTCCCGTGAAATACGGATACGTTACTACCAATATCCTCGACCTCTGGGCGGAGCCGAAATTCAATTCCGAGCGGGCCAGCCAACTCTTTTTTGGCGAGGCTGTCGAAGTCGTCGGCACAGGGGAAGGGAACTACATTCAGGTGCGGCAAGCTGACGGGTATACCGGCTTTGCCGATGTGAGGCATCTGGCGGAGATAGCGGATGACCAGTACCGCGCGCAAGTGGACCGTGCGAGAGGGGTCATTGTCAGCCCACAAGCCAAGATACTGGACCACGATCTTAAGGCTGTCGCGCCGTACTTCCTTCTGTACGGCACGCGAGTGCAGATCGCAGGACAGAACCGCGGGTTCACAGAGATACGGATCCCCAATGGGGATATCGTGCTGGTCAAGGCAAACGCGATAAATGAAATTCCCGGCCAGGGGTCAAAGATCGGCGGGAATACGCTGGTGACCGAGGCGAAGAAGTTCCTCGGCGTGCCGTACCTCTGGGGGGGCATATCGCCGAACGGGTTTGACTGTTCGGGCCTGACGCAGACGATCTGTCGTCGGTTCGGAGTAACTATTCCGCGCGACACCAAGGATCAGATCAGTGCGGGGGAGCAAATACCGCGCGGCAAGATAAAGACCGGCGATTTGGTCTTTTTCAAACGTCACGTGGGTTTCGCGATAGGATCGGACACTATCATTCATTCATCGGTTGGCGGTTCCGGCGTACGGATAAACAGCCTGACAGCAGGCAAGACCGACTACCGAGAGGATCTCGATAAGGATTTTAACCAGGCACGACGGATCGTTTAGATGAGCAAAATACAGATCGACACCTTTAAGCTGTCTCTTCCGCTGAAGAAGAAGTTCCAGGTCTCCAAAGGGGGGGCGGAGATAAAGACGAATCTGCTGACGATACTGAACAACCGTTATTTCGGCGAAGCATCGGGCTCGGTGCACTATGGGCCATCGGTTGAGCAGATCGAGGCAGACTTGAAGAAGGGGATCGGGTATCTCTCAAACGGGAAAGAGATCAATACTCACACGCTTGTGGAAATAGCGGAGTTTGATATCAGCTCGGTCGCCCGTTCGGCATTGATGGGGATGGTACTTCATTATCTCTCCGGCGAATCCGAGCGGTATCCCTGGGAGATTTTGGGATTACAGACACCGGTCGGGATCAAGAGTTCATTCACTATCGGCATCGATGAGCCGGGGGCGATGTTGACGTCGATAAAGGAATCTGCGTATCCGATCATCAAAATCAAGCTCGGTTTTGATGAGGATATCAAGGTTATCGAAGGATTGAAGGATATCATTGGGAAAGATATCCGGGTCGACGCCAATGGTGGTTGGACGCTCGACAAGGCCGAGGAGATGATCTACTACCTGTCGAAGCAAAATGTGCGGATTATCGAACAGCCGACGGATATCGACCAGGTGATGGACTGGAAACATCTGAAAAAGAACTCACCTAATGTCGAGCTGTTTCTGGATGAAGGGGTCAGCACGGTAGACGATTACGAGGGGGTGGCCGAGTTTGTCGATGGTGTCAATATCAAGATGGAGAAATCAGGCGGTATCCTCGAGGCAGTACGCATAGCCGAGCATGCGCGGAAGGATAAGCGAAAGGTGATGCTCGGCTGTATGGTGGAGTCATCGGTAGGTATAGCCCAGTCCGTCTATATGTCATCCCTGGCGGATTATTGCGATCTGGACGGCCCGCAGTTACTCGAACAGGATATTGCTTCGGGCATACTGTATCAGAAGGAATCGATACAGGTCGACCGCGAGATCATCGGAGGACCAAAGCTTAAGCGCGATGTGGTCGAGAAATATCTCAAAACTGACTAGCCTTTTGGTGCTGGTGGCCGCGTTCGCGACATCGGCATTGGCGGCGCAAGATTCAATCCTGATAGTCTATCCCAAGCCGGGACAGATGATGGGGTCGACTGACTCCGCGTTTGTGCTTGGATCGGTTCCCAAGGCGATCATGACCAAGGGGCGAGAGTTGATCGTGCGGGTCAACGGGAGCGCGTTTCCGGTACATCCTGAGGGAACCTTTATCGGCTTTGTCCCCCTGAAGCCCGGTGACTTTCTGTTTGAGGTCACCGCACATGAGAAGCCTCCGGCGGAGTCGAAGAAACATACGAAGGTACTGTCAAAAGGTTCGGTCGCGGTCAAAGTGCCATTACCGCCAGTGCGGATGGCATTCGATACATTGCGAATAGTAGGTGATTATCAGCCGCCGCGAGGGGATCTGGTAGTGTCAACGGGGGAACTACTCGAAGTCTCATTTCAGGGGACGCCGGGTGGGACCGCCTGGTTTTCTATACCGGGAGTGGTTGATTCAATACCGATGTCCGAGATGGCGCCGCACACTCAGGGATACTGGGGAGACGCGTTATTTGGAGAAGGCGCTGTGACAGATTCATCGGATCCGGAAGGAACATACACCGGATTTGTAACGGTCCGAGAGTCATTCCGAGCGGATACCGCGAGAATATCCTACTACTTGAGCGCGTCGGGAAAGGGGAAAGTTGACTCAGCGCAGGCGGTCAAGGGAATGACCAATGTGGTGACCTTGCAGTCAAAGTATCGAATAACGATAAACACACCAATGCTTCCGTTCTCGCTAAGGACGAAAGATTCGATCATCGTGATCCGGCATGGCATACAGCAGGGTTACCTTGCCGCATTTCAGCCGCGTGGACTGGAGTTGCTGGCAATAGCATCGGAAGGGGATTGGTATAAGGTGCGCCTCTCGCAGACGCAATTCGGCTGGGTGAACGGGGCACAGATGGAAAGGTTGCCATCGGGGACACTTCCGCCGCACAGCTACGTCAAGTCGATCCGTCATTATTCATATGACGACAGCGTGGTGATCCAGATGCCGGTGAGCGGGCTGCATCCCTTCCGGTCATTTGAGGATGATCGCCAGACGTTGCGCGTGCAGTTGTTCGGGGTAACGTCGAATACAGACTGGATCCGGTACGATGTGTCGGACTCACTGGTGGATTTCGCCAAGTGGTACCAGCCTGAGCCTGGGCTGTTTGAATTGACCATATCGCTTAGAAAAGATGTTTGGGGGTATGACTGTTATTACGCCAAGGGGAGTTTCTGCATTAGTTTGAAGCGACCGCCGAAACATCTGGAGACGCTGAAGGGGAAGCGGATCGTGATCGACCCCGGTCATTCGAAAGACCCTGGCTCGATAGGGCCATCGGGATATACCGAAGCCGAGGCGAATCTGGCGATCGCGAAAGAGGTGCGTGACGCACTGGTGGCAAAGGGCGCGACAGTCATCATGACTCGAACTGATATGAAAGATGTGCCGCTGGCTGACCGACCGGTGATCGCCAAGGCGAATCGCGCGGATCTGTTCGTGTCGATCCATAACAACGCATTGCCGGATGGGGTGAATCCGTTCTCCAAAACTTTCGGTACCGCGAGTTTCTACTACAGTCTTCACTCGCTTAACCTGGCGAGAGCGATACATGGTGAGATGGTGAAAGAAACGGGTCTTCCGGATTACGGCGTCTATCATGGAAATCTGGCGGTGATTAGACCGACGGAGTTTCCGGCGGTGCTGGTGGAGTGCGCGTTCATGATGCTTCCGGAACAGGAAGTGCTGATAAAGAGCGACAAATTCCGCCATCAAGTGGCGAAGGCTGTAACCTCGGGTGTAGAGCAATTCTTGAAGGAGTTTGACCATGGGCGATAAGGCGCAGGCGGCGGAAGGTCCGAAGCAGCCTTACTGGATCGTCTATTTAGGGCTGCTGTTGGCGGGAGTGTTGATGTTGTCTCAGGCGGCGGGGTATTATCCGCTGCAGAAGATATCGGCGAAGTTGTCATTGGGATTGCTGTATTCGGCAGTGGCGCTGTATGTGGGGAATGGAAGAGCACCGGGCTATATCGGGACGGTCATAATCTGGGGAGCGATCATCATGTCCTTCTTGATCAGATAATCGGCGATCCTCGCAAATGAAAACGGCGGCTGAGAAGAACTCAACCGCCGTTAGTATTGATGCAGCTACCTGCTTACTTGTCTTTCTTCTCGCGATTTTCGTTCGCTTCGGCGCGGGCCTTGGCGCCACGTTGTTTGTTGGCCTTGGCTTCGGCCTTCTTCTCATCCTGCCATTTTTTGGCGTGATGGTTCACTTGCGCAAAGTGTTTTCCCTCGGCGCGCCATTTGATGACTTCCTCGGGGGAAACACCATACAGCTTCGAGAACAAACGGAGATTGGTCAGGTTAACGATCTCAGCATCAGAGAGCTGGATCTTCTTCCACTCTTCACGCGGATGCTTTTTGAAGTAGCCATACGCCTTGCCATACGGCGGACCCGGATCGACCGTCACAGGGACATAGTAGATCTCCGGGCTGAGACCGAAATGGATGGTGATATCGAGCCAGGATTTGTTGAGCGCGCGAAGTTCCATCACCGGCGCGGGCTTGACGCCGGCACGTTCGGCGATGAAGAAAACGACGGCGAGCTCCTCATCGGAAACACCCTTCTTCTTGATTGTCGTGACGGCGCGTTCCGGGACATTGAAGAATTTGCCGACCGCGAGATAATACTGGCGGATGCTGGAATCATCGTTGGCCGATGACTTCGCCTGGTCGCCGGCAAACGCGGAGACAGAAGCGAGTAGAAGCATGCTGAAAAGTATGCCGAAAGTCAGTCGTTTCATGATGACATTCCTTTCCTAGTGATACCGAGATTATCGGCATCGGGACGAGTCGAATTGAAAAGAATCAAGTGGGAAACGGCTGAATCAGCGGATGGCTCAGGCTAACGGCAACTGCCGCAACCTTGTATCCGTCTGCGAGATAACGGGAAATTTATTCCACCCGACCTTGGTTCTGGCCGGGCGGCTATAAAATGGCGGTTTAGCGCGGTATGGAGTCGATCTTAGCGGCCAGGATGAAGTCGTTTTCGTGGAGCCCCATGATAGCGTGGGTCCATATTGTGAATTCGACGATGCTGTAGTGGACCGCGAAATCCGGGTGGTGGCCCTCGGCTTCGGCGATCTCTTCTACCTCGCGGAGAAAGCGCATGGCGGCGCGGAAATCAGGGAATTTGAAACGTTTCTGGATGGTGCGGATAGGGGCGCCGTTGTCGGTGATCAGTTTGACTTCCCAGCCATCCACTCGGGGCATCAATTCTTCGATCTCCATATCGGTCAGTTGGGGGATGCCACCCTCGCAGGGGATACAGCGCTTCTTGGTCAGTTCGGTGCGGTCAGACATTCATACTCCTTTTTAGACATATTCCTTGAACAGTGTAAACGCTTCAGTGGGTTCCCTGAATACGATCAAGCAGGCGTCGCATGGTGGCACCGGCGTCCGGCGGAGCGGATTGGATCTGGCTGATCGTTAGCGGGCCATTTTGCGGTTTGCGTTCAAGAGTCCAAGAAAAAATGTAGGAAGCGCTCTGCGGCGAATCGACATCCAGTTTTCCGAACCGCAAATCATGGAAGAGCGTGTCCGGTCCTTGCTCGGTCAGAGTAAACCAGCCTTTGGAGAACCATAACAGTCTGCGAACCGCCGGGTCGGAATCTGATGGTAGTAGATCAATGCGCTTCGATACTGCGGCTGTCGCCATCGGCTTGTCGCCGTCAAAGAGTGAATAATAGCCGACGACGACGCTGTCGCCGAGATCGGCGCTACAACGCCATAGTGCCGCGTTGAAGATCGTCGGTGTCGTCATAGTCCTCTGGAATCGAATATCATTTCGGGCCAGTTCATTCTCGAAGACTGAGCCCACGTGTGCCTTGATCCCGACTGTGAAAAGGAGGTAGGCCGTAGACAGACCGATACCTACCGCATTGAATATGGCGGCGCGCTTTGGCGTTCGACGATAGACCATGGAGAGGATCACCCCGATCAACAGTGGAAGCGTATAGATCGGGTCAATAATTGAGATGGTATTGAACGCTACCGCGACATTGGAGAATGGCAAAAGCAATTGAGTCCCATAGACGGTAAAGGCGTCGAGAAGGGCATGGGTCCAAAGCGCCAGGAGGGCAAGGATCGACCATTCAAGCGCGGATCCGTATTTTCGTCGAGTGACGCGCCAGAAGAGCCAGCCAAGGATCGGCGCGGCCAGTGCCTGGGCAAGGAGGGCATGAGAATATCCGCGATGCCATGCGAGCTGCGCGACCTCATCTATAAAAGGATGCGCCAGGATATCGAGGTCAGGAAGGGTACCAGCTAAGGCGCCCAGCAGAAGTGCTCTATTGCCAGCCTTGCGGCCGAGGACGGCTTCTCCGACGGCGGCTCCCAGAGCCGCCTGGGTAAGTGAATCCATTTACGCTCTTCAACTAAGATTATCGGTGAATACAGACTTCGGTCTTGGGACCGGTTGAGGCTATAACAGAAGCATCAGAGAAAGGTTCTGGTCAGAATCCTCAGTTCTGCAACCTCACCTGGAACGGGGATTTGTCTTTGGTAGCGAAGAATAGAAGGAGAATTAGGTCGAGGGGCCACCGGATCGCTATTTGGTACAAGGCAAGCTGCTCGACATAAGAAGGTGGATTGAGCAGTAAGATGAATCTTAGAACGCCGGTGATAAGGCCAATACTCACCAGCCAATAGAAGTAACGGACTGATCGTTTATTGAGCTGGAACAGCATTACCGCAAGTGTGAGCCAGGCCACACTAAGCAAGAGACCGAACACGAGAATGCTCCCATAGAAGAGCGCGCGTCCGGTATCGCCGACATCAGCGTAAGCTCGGGTAACTCCAGACGTCAGAACAACGTAAGAAACCCGCATCTCCAGGAGTGACAATAGAATGATCAGAGCGCAGACGATGACAACCCACAACGGGCGTTCTGAATTGCTAAACGGCATGAGAGAGCGCCTCCCACAAAACGTACAGCGCGTTCGTTATTACACCAATGGAATATCAGCAATGGATGTAAAACGGTGCAAGCAGAAACATTCCCCAAAGGGAGTTGCTGACCAAATATGTCTATCAGATTGATAAGTGATCAGCTGGCGGATTTGTCAGATTCGTTCGGGTTATTGCCGCGGAGGCGGTCCAGTTTCCGTTTCTGTTCGGCCAATCGCTTCTGCTCTTTCAGAGAAATTCTGTTCTCTTCGCCGAATCCGAGGGCGAGGATATTGACGGCCGACCAGACCGAGAGGAGCATCACGCCTTGCTGAGAAGCCGGGGTGAGCCGGGCGAGCATGATATAGCTGAAGATGAGCATGGAACTGACGGAGCCATACAGGCCGTTGCGCCGAAGTTTCTCTGACTCATTGCCAAGGCAGACGAGGAGAGCGGAGACGGCGATGCCGTAGAGCAGAATAGAGCCGGCCATGATAATCTCGGGGGAGAAAAGCGGGTTCTCCAGCGAGTCGATCCCCAGGTAGATCGTGAAGAGAATCAGAAAAAAGAGATTGGCGGCGGCGCCAAGGATCTTGTAGGGGTTCATCAAAGCGAGCCTTCCGTTGTCAAAAGTTCCTCCCCGAATCATCCCGCAACTTGCCCTAATATAGGCAATGAACTCAGTTTTTCCAAGGAATCAATTGCATTGGCTGCCAGATTAGTTTGGTGAATCGGCATAGGGTTTGTCGGGTATCGCCTGTGCAAATCGCGGAGACTGGGCTTGTACAATGAATCATTTTCGGTGGAAGATTGGAAGGGGATTGACAGACAACGTGGAGCGGGTTTGTGGATGCAAGCTGCAACCGTCATCCCGTTGAAGGAAAAGAGGAAGGCTAAATTGGATGCAATCTGCAACCATCAAGTGGTTGGAGGACATCATAGGGGTGCATGAAGAATGATTCGGAGGGCTGGGGGGAATTCGGTCTGCTGGTTTGCGTGAGCGAATAGGGGATGATGGTTGCAATTGGTTACCCTGATCTTTCTAGAAGTGGACGTTGCGAGGGGGATAAGAGTAGTCCCTCTACTAAAGGGGACGGAATGAGGAGAGCTAACTTGTGTGATACAAATGGAATGTCGATCACTTTAAGAGAACGATCTTCTTCGTTGTAGTGAAAGTGCCGACGGTCAGGCGGTAGAAGTAGATCCCGGATGGATAGCCATCAAAGTTCGGAGTAATCTCGTGGCGACCAGGAGTTTGGTAGCCGTTGACGAGAACGGCGACTCGCTTGCCCGTTACATTGAAAAGCTCTAATGTCGCGAAGGCGGAATCCTCGCCGGGAATCGCGTAATCAATTCTGGTGCAGGCACAGAAGGGATTGGGGTACGCTTCCCAAGTGACCCACTGGGAGAGAGGACCGGAGTCTTGTTTTTGTAGTTGTTCGGTGAAAGTGATCATGGAATCGCGGCCATCGGCAGACCCAGCAGGAAGACGGACGGAGAGGATGGTCACGATATTGCCGGTGGAATCTGGAAGCCTGAATGGGCTGATATCTGTACGGGGGCCAACAAACGTATTGTTCTCCCGTTTGTCCAGTGTGGCCGCATAGTGAGTGAGTGCAGCATCGATAGTATCGCCGGGTTCCGCGACTATTCGCAACGAAGTGACTTCCACGTTACGCAGCGGAAAGCTGGTGGGCAGGGTGTCCGTTAGAAAGCATTCGATAGCGCCGTAGGTTGTAGAATCTCCAGTTGAGTCCGATTGTCTGCTCAAGAGCGTAAGTTGCAGGTGATGGTCGCCGATCGGGTGGGCTGGAAGGTACCATCCACCAACAGAGGGTCGGGTATAGCCCTGGCGCGGTGGACCATACGGGTAGCATGCGAAAAGGAGAGTGGTCAGACAGAGGATGGAGAAGGTTTTCATGGGTGCCTCGGACTAGAGCGTTTAGGAATTATACACGGGAGGGCATGATTGGGCTCAAGATCATTATCCAAGTGGTTTGTGATGTTCAGGGGTAGATCAATGCGAGCTTTATGGGGTTGCTTCAAAATCGCGGAGGGGAGATGTGTGCTGTAACAAATGCACTGGCCGCGATTTTTCGCAATGACAGAAGTAGGACAATCGCTGTCGTCCCGAGCGGAAACTAGGGGTGAAGGAGAAACGACTCAGAGGAATTTCTGCATCCAGACGATATCGAATTCTTCGCCGAATTTGATCCCGGCGCGGTGGAAACGTCCGCATTCGACAAAGCCATGTTTCAGATGGAAGGAGATGCTCCGTTCGTTGCGGGAGGAGATAGAGGCGACCAGCGATGTCATGCCGAGCAAGCGGGCATCGGACTCGAGACGATTCAGCAACAGGGTGCCGAGGCCCTGGCCGGTGAACTCGGGGAGGAAAGAGTAGCCGATCTCGCCGGTTCGTTTGACGCAGTCGCCGGGATGAACAGGGCGGAGGCCGCCGGAGCCGACGACGCGGCCATCGATCTCGACAACATAGTTGGGGAAGTTTTCGATCTCCTGGTTAAACCGTTCGGTAATGATCTTGCCGTAGGGAGTCGAGTTGTAGGAGGCGAAAGTGTTGAGGGCGAAGTAATCGATAATGGCGGCGACGGCATCGGCGTCATCGGGAGTGTAGGGGCGGAGGAGGGAAGGCATGGTGCAACTTACCAGTACTTGACTCGGGGTAGATTGGGCCAGTTTTCGAACTTGTTTTCCATTATGAACGTGAGATACTGAATGGGCAATAGGAATCTGCCTATGACGTAGAAGAGCCCTGTTATCGGAATGCCGACACTCAGGAATAGAATCGAGTAGAAGTAAAACTCATCTGCCCCGCTGAAGAACTCAAACTTTGCATAAACTCCATCTCGCACCACGTAGCCAAAGTGTGAAATCGCCAACGACTCGAACAACGTCCGATTGCCGCTTACTCCAAAGGAGTCCGATTCCGTTAATCCACCAAAAATAGACGCCCATGCTCCCAACAATACGCAAAGCGAAATCACGAGCCATTTCCTAGCCTGTATCAAATCGTTAAGAATCGAGCGTGCAATGTCCGGTTGCTTCAGTAACTCCAAGTCTAGGCTTCGGAGAGTTGCGAGCAACTTGACCTTTATGTTTCTTGCGATCCAGATGCAATAGCAACCCAGTACTGACCACACTAACAAAACAAATTCAGGTGCTTTAGAGAAAATTGTTTGCAGAGAAAATAGGATGAGAAGCGAAAGTATGACAAGTATCGAAATGATAACAAACCTTGCTGATCGGGGTATCAGACGCCACATGCAATGGGCTTTCTTGATTTGGTCATTTGGATCCGATTGATTGGTTACTCAAGGCAACTTTCGAAATATTCCTTAAACTCTCGTTTGACACGCTCCAACTCGCTCCAAATCTTGCTGTATTTTGCAGCGTCATAAATCCGAACTTTGGAACCGTCTGGTTGAGTGACTTCTTTCGATACTGAATCAAGTTCCAACTGTAGTCGTGCTTCTTCATTCCAAAATCGATTGTATGTCGCCATGTCGAATTTGTCTGGATTGATTCGCTTCCAGGCCACTTGTTACCTCCCGAAATGTTTAGAACTGAATTCAAATTACCCCCGACAGGAATCGAACCTGTATTACCAGCTCCGGAGGCTGGTGCGTTATCCATTACACCACGGGGGCAGTGTCGTTGGCCGAGGTTGTCCGGCTCCCGCCGGACAGCCAGAATCGGCTTGGGCAGACAGGGTAAGCAATTGTTGGGTGAAGGGCAAGAAGAAGATGGATTCCCGCCTACGCGGGAATGACAGTTGAGGGCACTATTAGCTTCAAACCCACTATCCACCCAATCTCCAACAATTCCATTGATTTACGTCGTCAACCGAAGTACCTTGGTAGACTTAGAACGCGGATATGGCGGGTTCGAGGACGGACCCACCCTACATCCACAATGGAATATAACTGTTTGCCATACAAGGATTAACTAATGCGGTGGTCGCAGACTTACATACCGACACTTCGAGAACAACAGGCCGAAGCTGAACTAATATCACACCAGCTGCTGCTTCGTGGTGGCTATATCCGGAAACTGGCGGCGGGGGTCTATCTCTATCTACCGCTGATGAACCGGGTGATCGATAAGTTCTCCAATATCGTGCGCGAAGAGATGAACGCGGCGGGAGGACTCGAGATAACCATGTCCGTACTTTGCCCGGCCGAGGTCTGGCAGCAGACCGGTCGATACACGACGGTCGGGAAAGAGCAGATGCGCATGAAGGACCGTCACCAGCACGAGATGATTCTCTGCGGGACGCACGAAGAAACGGTGACGCATCTGGTCGCGGGCGAAGTGAAAAGTTACCGTCAGTTGCCGCTTAATCTGTATCAGATCCAGGTGAAGTTCCGGGATGAGATTCGTCCGCGGTTTGGGTTGATGCGTGGACGTGAGTTCATCATGAAGGATGCGTACACGTTCGACGCGGATGAAGCATCGTTCATGAAAACATACGAACGGATGGTGCAGGCATATTTCAATGTCTTCAAGCGGGCGGGAATTGATGTCGTCAAGGTTGAGTCGGATACCGGCGCGATGGGCGGGAAAGCGGCGCACGAGTTCATGTTGTTGGTCGATACGGAAGCCGGTGAAGAGGTGATCCTTTTCTGCGACAAATGCAACTACGCGGCGAACCGTGAGAAGGCGACATTCAAGGATCCGGAGAAGATCAGCAAAGAGTCCGAGCTTAAGGCGATGCAGGTGGTGGATACGCCGGGAGCATCGACAATAGAACAGGTGACCTCGTATCTGAAGGTACCGGCGACGAAGCTGGTCAAGACGCTTATCTACATGGCGGACGGAAAGCCGGTGGCGGCGATGGTGCGTGGGGATCGCGACTTAAACGAAGTGAAGCTCAAAAATGCACTCAAGGCGATCGACCTGACTATGGCGACCGCCGAGCAGGTGGCGGAAGTGACCAAGGCGCCAGTTGGGTTTGCCGGGCCGGTCGGATTGAAGGATGTGACGATTCTCGTTGATCCGTTGGTTGAGAAGATGAGCAACTTTGTGGTGGGTGCGAACCAGAACGAAAAGCATATCATCAATGTCAATTTGGGGAGAGATTTCGCGGCGAACCAGGTGGTGGACCTTTCGGCGGCGCGCGGCGGGGATATCTGCCCGAACTGCGAAGGGCATATGGTGGCGAAGTCGGGTATCGAAGTGGGGAATACGTTCATGCTGGGGACGAAGTACTCGATCCCGCTGAACGCGACCTTCCTGGATGCCGAGGGGAAAGAGAACCCGATGATCATGGGGTCATACGGGATCGGGATCACCCGGACGCCGCAAGCGGCGCTAGAGCGGTACCATGACGAAAAGGGGATAATCTGGCCGAAGAACCTGGCGCCATATCTGGTCCAGTTGATCCCGCTGAACCTGGGTAATCAGCCCCAGAAGGACGCGGCAGAGGCGATTTACAGCGCATTGACCGCGGCCGGTATAGAGGTCCTGTATGATGACCGGGAGGAACGTGCGGGGGTGAAGTTTAACGATGCGGACCTGATAGGGCTTCCGATTCGTATCACTATAGGGGACAAGTCGTTAAAGGACGGGAAGGTGGAGCTAAAGGCACGAGCAGAGGCTGCCATGGAACTGGTTCCGGTGGACGGGGTGGTGGAAGCGGTTCAGAATCTGGCGGCGAGGTTGTCATAGTCCAGAATTTTGTTGCTTCATAACAAGTTAGTCTGTATCATATCCTCTTGGCGAAATCCGGGTTTATCCCGGATTTCCGGTATATGTGAGATTTTTGGGGTATGGCAGAGGACCAGAAGCAAAAGGTTTGGAACCTGATCGAGCCGGCAATGCGGGCGGAAGGATGCGAGATCGCCGATATGGCGCTCTCTCGCTACAAGACCTCCGTTCTGCTCAGGGTGTACCTGTACCGGCAAGGGGGTCTAAGCCTTGAGCAGTGCGCCCATATGTCGCACGTGGTCGGGGAGGTGATCGAGGGAACAGATCTGTTCGCGGGTGGTTATACACTTGAAGTATCCTCCCCCGGACTTGATCGGCCGTTAAAGACCTTCCGAGACTTTTTTTATCGGGTGGGCGAAACGGTGAAGATCGCCTTTGTCGATCCCAAACGGAAAGCAGTAACGGCCGAGATCGTCTCCGCGACGGAGGAATCGGTCACGTTTCGCGAGAAGGACACGGAGTTTGCGGTTCCGCTCGCTGAAATAGAGAGAGCAAAAATAGTCTTTTGATGGAGTTGGTCTGATGGCATTCGACATGCTCGAAGCAATGACCTTGATCGCACGCGAAAAGAACATCGATTTCGACGCGGTCGTGGAAACCCTGGAAGCGAGTCTGCTTGCGGCGGCGAAGAAGAAATATGCCTACACGGATAATATTTCGTTCAAGTTCGACCGGAAGGCGAATGAGCTTTCGATGATCGCCACCAAGAAGGTGGTGAACCAGGTAAACGACCCGAATATCGAGATCGCGCTGGTGGACGCGCGGGAGCTTGACCCGGAAGCGCAGCTCGGGGATGAACTGGATATATATCTGGATTATGAGTTCGAGTTCGGTCGCAACGCGATCAACTCGGCGAAGCAGATATTGATCCAGAAGATCCGCGAGGCGGAGCACGAACGGATCTACAACGAGTTCATCGACAAGGTCGGGACACTGGTGACCGGTGTGGTCCAGCAGATCGACAAGGGGAATGTGATCGTCAACCTGGGACGCGGCGAGGCGATCCTGCTGGTCAAAGAGCAGATCCCGCGCGAGAAGTTCCGTCAGGGAGACCGAATCCGTGCGTATATCCTGGATGTGCAGAAGACACCGCGCGGGCCGCAGATCATTCTGTCGCGCGTAAATAATGAGTTCCTGCGGGCGCTGTTCGCGCTTGAGGTGCCGGAGATCTACGAGAAGATCATCGAGATACGGGCGATCGCCCGCGAACCCGGTGAGCGCGCGAAGATCGCGGTCTATTCCTCGGACGAGCGAATTGACCCGGTGGGCGCCTGTGTCGGGATTAAGGGCGTTCGCGTGCAGAGTATTGTCCGCGAGTTGAATAACGAGCGGATTGATATCGTGCCGTTCACATCCAATCCGGAAGTATTCGTCACTCGCGCGTTGGCTCCGGCTAAGGTGACGGCCATCGATGTGTTCGATGCCGAAAAGAAAATGACGGTGGCGGTGGAAGATGAGAAGCTGTCACTGGCGATCGGCCGTAACGGGCAGAACGCGCGGTTGGCCTCGCGACTGACCGGGTGGAAAGTAAATATTCTGGCCGAGTCGGAATATAACGACCAGAAGAAGCGTGAAGCCGAGATGCTGGTGCCGGTGGGCGAGCTTGAGGGGATCGGGGCGAAGATACGCGACCGACTGATCGAAGCGGATATTAGTTCGATCCAGCGACTGGCGGCGGCGTCGGTCGAGACCCTGACCAAGATCGAAGGAATCGGCCAGAAGACGGCGGAGACGTTGATAGAGCGCGCCAAAGAGCGCGTTGACGAGATCGAGCGGGAGCGCCTGGCGGCAGACAAGCTGGAAAGCGCCAAAACGACCGTGACGGTCGCCGATGACAAGCTCGAAGAGAGCGATCTGTTCCATTCCGATGAGCATATGGCGGCGGAAGAAGCAGATGATGACGACGAGGATGAAGACGAAGAAGATGATGATGAAGCGGAGGATACGGAAGAGAAAAAGTAGGGAGTAGAAGTGATCGTCGGACCTACCGAGGCGGGTCGACGCGAAAAGGCATGCGGCCGCGCCGTAGTGGCGCGTGAGTGGACAGAAGGGATACGATAAGAAAACGTATATGGCAGATATAACCACCGACCAGAAACGAATCTACGAGCTCGCGAAGGATTACAAGATCTCGTCTCCTGCGATGATGAAGATTTTGCAGGAGCTGGGATTTTCTCCGAAATCGCATATGTCGGTCGCCTCTCCGGAGATGATCACGGCCGTAGAGGGGAAGTTCAATCAAGAGCGTCAGACTGCCAAAAAAGAGATGGAGCAGAAGACGCAGGCGAAAGAAGCGAGGGAAAAGGCGGCCGCGGCAGCGGCGGCTGGTCCGGTCGTTACGCCTCCACGCGCGCATGTCACTCCTCCGACCGTCACGCCTCCCAGCGCGCCGGTGGTGGCTGAGGCTGCCCCGACCGCGGTCCCGGGTGCGGCTGTAGCGATCGGCGGCATCAAGGTCAGCGACGGCAACACGCCGGTCGCGGGATTGATGCGTAAGATCGAGAAGAAGAAGAAAAAGAAAGAGCGTCGTCGCAAAAAGGACCGTCGCGAGGTCGATCAGGCTGAAGTCCAGAAGGCGTTCCGCTCGACGATGGCAAATTTGAGCGGCACGCGAACGAAGAAGAAGTATCACCGTGGTCCCGAGGATCATCTCGAAGCGGATTCTGATGATGGTGATGTCGTTGAAGTTAATGAGTATATGTCTGTGGCCGAACTGGCCAACCTGCTCGATCATAAGCCGGCCGAGGTTATCGCCAAGCTGTTTGAGATGGGGATGATGGCGACGATCAACCAGCGTCTGGATATGGATACGATCGAGATGGTGGCGTCAGAGTTCGGAGTCGAAGTAAAGCAGCGGGCGGAGATCGGCGAAGAATTCCGCGAAGAAGAGCATTCGGAGATGGCGACGCACCGTGCTCCGGTGGTGACGGTGATGGGACATGTCGACCACGGCAAAACGTCGCTGCTTGACTATATCAGAAAGACCAACGTGGTGGCCGGCGAGGCTGGCGCGATCACGCAGCATATCGGCGCCTATGAAGTGATGCACAACAAAGACCGGATCGTCTTTCTGGACACTCCCGGTCACGAGGCCTTCACGGCGATGCGTGCACGCGGCGCGCACCTGACGGATATCGTCGTGCTGGTAGTCGCCGCGGATGAGGCGGTGATGCCGCAGACGGTTGAAGCTATCGACCACGCCCGCGCGGCTGGTTCACCGATCATTGTCGCGATAAACAAGATAGACAAGCCTGGCGCAAATCCGGAGAATGTCCGGACGCAACTCGCCCACCACAACCTGCTGTCCGAAGACTGGGGCGGTAAAACGATCATGGTTGAGGTCTCGGCCAAGCAGGGGATAGGGATCGAGAAACTGCTCGATATGATCCTGCTTCAGGCGGAGATGATGGATCTGAAGGCGGACGCGACGATCCGCGCACAGGGTGTAGTGGTGGATTCGCGACTGGAAAAGGGGCGCGGTCCTATCGCCACTGTCCTGATTCAGAAGGGAACCTGCAAAGTCGGTGACCCGATCGTCGCCGGCACATTCTACGGCCGAATCCGCACACTGCTGAACGATCATGACAAGAAGATCGATGTGGTTCATCCGTCGACCCCGGCGCAGATCACCGGTCTGAATGGTGTCCCGCAGGCGGGAGATACATTTATGGCTGTGGCGGATGACGCTGAGGCCAAGGAGATAGCCACTAAGCGAAGCCAGGTGAAGCGTGAGTACGAATCACGCCGTCCGATGGGACATGTCACGCTTGAGAGAGTATTCGATCAGATCAAAGAGGGTCAGATCAAGGAAGTCCGCATGGTCATCAAGGGGGATGTGGATGGTTCTGTCGAGGTGCTCTCGGATACGTTGGGTAAGATATCGACCAGTGAAGTGAAGACGAATATCATCCGTCGGGGGGTTGGCGCGATAACCGAGTCGGACGTGCTCCTGGCGGCGGCTTCGAACGCGATCATTATCGGGTTCCAGGTACAGCCGGACAGCCGCGCGCGTGAGATCGCACGCCGCGAGAAGGTTGATGTCAGGACTTATGACATCATTTACGAAGCCGAGGATGACGTGCGGAAGGCGCTCGAAGGATTGCTGGCTCCGACCGTTTCAGAGCAATTCGTGGGAGCGGCGGAAGTGCGCGACCTGTTCCGGGTGCCGAAAGTCGGCGTGATCGCCGGCTGTTATGTCCGGGAGGGGCGTATCAATCGTAAAGATAAGATCCGCCTGACCCGTGATGGAAAGGTGATATACACCGGAGTTATCGGCTCACTGAAGCGCTTCAAGGACGACGCGCGCGAGGTCAAGGAAGGGTTCGAGTGCGGTATCGGCATCGAGAATTTCAACGACCTCAAGGTTGGTGACAGAATAGAGGCGTTCGAGCTGGTCGAGACAGCCCGGACATTGCAGGCGTAAGAGATGAAGCAGTATAGGCGTTCGGATAGACTCCAGGAGCAGTTGTTGCGTGATGTGTCAACGCTGCTGGAAGGTCCGCTGCGGGAGTTGGGGTCAGGATTGCTGACCTTCACCAAGGTGAAGTTGACAAATGATCTCCGCTATGCCACCATCTATTATTCGTTCCTCGGCACCGATGAGGCGCGGGCGCGCTCGGAGTCGTATCTCGAACGGGAGCGTGGATGGATCCGGACGCAACTCGGACGGAATCTGCGGGTGCGCAATATCCCGGAGATAAGCTTCAAGTTCGACCCTTCGATCGAAGAGAGTATCAGGATCGAGCAATTGTTCGCGCAGATCAGGAATGAAGGCAATAAAGAGTAGAGAGATCACCGTATCGATGCCGACCGCGGCGATCGAAGGACTGCTTCGGTCAGCAGAGCGGGTTTTGGTAGTGTCGCATATCGACCCTGATGGCGACGCATTGGGAACACAGCTAGCCTTCGGCGAATATCTAAGATCGATGGGGAAGCAGGTTTTCCTGGTACGGGATTCGGAGATACCTTTCAAGTATCAGTTTTTGCCGCGAATTGATGAGATCCGGCAGACCTCGACACTCCCGGCTGGGTTCTCCGTGGACGCGGCAGTGGTTCTCGAGTGCCCGACAGTCGCGCGGGTGGGAACCGCATCGGCGTATATGACGCAGAATGTTCGGATCGTCAATATCGATCACCATCGGGATAACGACGCGTTTGGGGAGATCAACTGGGTAGACATTGCGCCCTCGTCGGTCGGCGAGATGGCGTTTGAATATTTTGAGGCAGTCGGATATCAGGTCACACCAGAAGTGGCGCTGTCGCTGTACACGGCAATCCTGACTGACACCGGGCGGTTCCGGTATGCGTCGACCTCTCCGCGGACAATGGAGATAGCCGGGAAGTTGATCGAGTACGGGGCGGATCCGCATCTGGTGACGGACCGAGTTTATTACAATATGCGGCCCTCGAGCATGAAGTTGACCGGCAAAGTGCTGAACTCGATCGAGTACTTCTGTGATGGACGGGTCTGCATTCTGTCGCTCACGCAGGAGATGCTGAGAGAGGCGAACGCGGTGGAATCAGAATCAGACGGTCTGGTTGATTTCACGCTGTTCACGGAAGGGGTGCGGGCAGGGGCGTTGGTCAAGGAGTTGCAGAACGGCCAGACCAAAGTATCGTTCCGGTCGCTGGACGGGATCAATGTGTCGCAGTTAGCGTATCGTTATGGCGGCGGCGGGCATTTCAACGCGGCGGGATGCACGATTCCCAAACCGTTCGCGGAAGCCAAGAAGGAAGTCGCGTGCATGTTATGTGAGGCGTATCGTGGCGTGGCTCAATAAATATTCAGGCGTTTTGCTGTTCGATAAGCCATCGGGCCTAACCAGCCATGATATGGTCTACCGGGTACGCCGGATATTGCAGCAGCAGGAGGTCGGCCACACGGGGACGTTAGATCCGATGGCGACCGGGCTGTTGGTGATGTGCGTCGGCAGGGCGACAAAGATCGCGCAGTTCATTTCGAATCTTGAGAAGTGTTATGTCGCGGAAGTAAAACTTGGCCTGAATTCGGCGACGTATGACGCGGAAGGGCTTGACCCAGAGTCGGTAGCCGCGGACACAACGCATATTACGCTGGCAGACGTGCAAGATGTGCTGAACGGATTTGTCGGCACGCAGAGGCAGCAAGTACCGGCGCATAGCGCCGTACGAATAAATGGTCAGCATCTGTATGAATTGGCGCGGCGCGGACAGGATATGGATCTTCCGGAGCGCGAAGTGACCATTTCGATGCTGCACGTCGAGTCGTTCGAGAATGGGACGATCCGTTTTGCTGTGGGATGCTCCAAGGGGACGTATATTCGATCCCTGGCCCACCAGATAGGGGAGCGACTGGGATGCGGCGCGTATCTGTCTGCGTTGCGGAGAACATCGGTCGGTCCATTCTCAGTGCTTGACGCGGTGACGCATGATCAATTGGTGAAGCTGGCCGAAGAAGGGAAAGCCGAGAGCGCCCTGATGCCGATAAGCCAGGTGCTACAGTTTGGCGCGATCTGCATTGACGACTCGTTCCGTAAGCAAGTTGGTTTTGGACGTATCCCGAACTGGGCGGATGTAAACCGTGTAGAGGGTGAGTTTGAGCCGGGTGACCGGGTGGTAATAAAAAGCGTAGCCGGAGAGGTGCTGGCGGTTGGTATTGCCGGATCAAGTTCGGACGGATTTGCGGAGCAAGCCGGACAGCCGTTGTCGAGTTATGTGAGAGTCCTGGCATGACGGCACGGTTTGTGTATGACCTCAAAGATTATCACGCGTCGTCATCCGGAGTGGTGGCGACCCTTGGAACATTTGACGGTATTCATCGGGGCCACCAGGCGATCTTTAGCCGAGTGAAGGAAGTCAGCCATGCGACGGGACTTCCGTCGGTACTGGTGACATTCGACCCACACCCGCGCTTTGTGGTGTCACCACAGAACGCGCCACTGTTGCTGACGACCACGCCGGAAAAGGAAGAGTTCATTCCGGCATACTTCGATGGGCAGGTCGTGGTGCTCTCTTTTACGAAGGAGTTGATGAATCTTTCGGCAGAGGAGTTCGTCAAGCAGATACTGCTCGACCGACTGGGCGTAAAAAAGCTGATCGTCGGTTATGACCATGCCTTCGGCAAAAATCGCAGTGGCAACACAACGGAATTGCGAAGACTCGCGGGCGTGTATGGTTTTGAGGTAGAGGTGGTCGATCCGGTGTTGATCGACGGGACCGCGGTGTCATCGACCCGGATCAGGAAGGCGATTCAAGGGAACTCGTACGCTGAAGCGCTCAGCTTGCTTGGCCACAATTACGCGATCTACGGAACGGTGGAGCGCGGGATCGGGCTGGGACGGAAGTTGGGGTATCCGACGGCGAATGTCGCATATAGTCCGATGAAGCTCCTGCCGCCCGAAGGGGTCTACGCCTGCTGGGTTGAAGTGGACGGGGAGGCCAAGTGCGGGATGATGTTCATCGGGAAGAATCATTTTAATCCGTCGGGACGCGTGACGGTCGAGGCGAATCTGTTTGATTTCGACCGGGACATCTACGACCACCATATTTCGGTCTACCCGACGCATTTTGTGAGGTCGAATCAGTGGTTTGAATCGACGGACGCGCTGGTGGCGCAGATCGCAAAAGACAAGATCAATGTTATGCATATATTATCACAAGGAGCACAGACATGCCAGTAACGAAAGAGCAGAAGGCCAAGGTCATTGAGCAGCATCGGCTGCACGGGACCGACACCGGCTCGCCGGAGGTGCAGATCGCTTTGCTGACGGAGCGAATCAACCTCCTGACCGAACACATGAAAACACACAAGAAGGATTTCCACACGCGTCACGGTCTGCTGAAGCTGGTCGGACAGCGTCGTCGTTTGCTTGACTACCTCAAGGATCGCGATATCGAGAGCTATCGCGCGATGCTTGGTGAACTTGGTCTGCGGCGCTAACAAAGGAACAGTTATTTTTTATGGCACATAAGGTAGAATTTGAGATCGGCGGCCGGACGATGATCATCGAGACCGGTCGCATGGCCAAGCAGGCGAATGGCGCCGTGACAGTGCAGTACGCGGATTCCATGGTGATCGCGACTGTCTGCGCGATGCAGGAGCCGAAGGAAGGCCAGGACTTTTTCCCATTAACCGTTGAATATCGCGAGAAGTCGTACGCCGCGGGAAAGATCCCGGGCGGATTCTTCAAGCGTGAAGGGCGACCGTCGGAAAAGGAGATCCTTTCCGCGCGTATCATCGATCGCCCGATCCGTCCGTTATTCCCAGACGACTATTACGGCGAGACGCAGGTGATCTGCTACGTCATCTCGCATGACCAGAAGAACGACACCGATATTCTCGGCCTGATCGGTACCTCGGCGGCGATAGCCGTCTCGGATGTTCCGATACAGAAGACGATCGCAGGCGTGCGGGTGGGTCGAATTGACGGGCAGTTGGTGATCAATCCGACGATCGACACGCTTGAGGACGCGGATATCAATATCACGATGGCCGGTTCCGCCGACAGCATCACGATGGTGGAAGGCGGCACACGCGAAGTATCCGAAGAGGATATCGTGCAGGCGTTGATGTTCGGCCACGAGCATATCAAGCAGATCGTCGAACAGATCGAGAAGCTCAAAGCGATGGCCGGTAAGCCGAAATTCACGTACACCCCGGTGGTCAAGGACGCGGCGATTGAAGCCCGTGTCAAAGAGCTTGCCGGGAACAAGTATGATGAGTTCAACCGGATAGCCGATAAGGACGCTCGTCGCGACTCCAAACGAGCTCTCAAGAAAGAGATCCTGGAGACGTTGAAAGCGGAGTTCCCGGACAAAAAGAACGCGATCAATAACGTTCTGGAGGAGCTGGATTCACATTCCATGCGTTCCATGATCCTCAATACCGGGAAGCGCATCGATGGCCGTGGTCCGGACGATATCCGTCAGATCACGTGCGAAGTCGGGGTGCTTCCGCGGGCGCATGGCTCGGCGTTGTTCACGCGCGGACAGACGCAGGCACTGGTCGCGGTGACATTGGGGACGAAGATGGATGAGCAGCGGCTGGACGAGCTCGAAGGCGAATCGACCAAGAGCTATATGCTGCATTACAATTTCCCTCCGTTCTCGACCGGTGAGACCAAGATGATCCGCGGCACGAGCCGTCGTGAGATCGGCCATGGCAACCTGGCCGAGCGCGCGCTCATCCCGGTAATTCCGTCGGAGATGCACTTCCCGTATACGGTGCGAGTCGTGTCTGACGTGCTGGAGTCCAACGGGTCATCATCGATGGCGACGGTTTGCGGCGCGTCGCTGGCGTTCATGGACGCCGGCGTGCCAATAAAGACGGCGATCGCCGGTATCGCGATGGGATTGATCCAGGAGAACGGGAAGACGGTCGTGCTGACCGACATTCTCGGCGACGAGGATCACTTCGGCGACATGGATTTCAAGGTGGCCGGTTCGAAAGATGGTGTCACCTCGATCCAGATGGATATCAAGATCACGGGTCTGGATGTTGAGACAATGCGGACGGCGCTGGATCGCGCCCGGGTCGCGCGCTTGAGCATCCTGGACAACATGAATCGCACGATATCCAAGAATCGCGACCAGCTTTCTGAGTACGCGCCACGGATATTGATACTGAAGATCAACCCGTCGAAGATCGGCGAGGTGATCGGCCCCGGTGGCAAGGTGATCCGCGCGATCATCGAAGAGACCGGCGCGAAGATCGACATTGATGATGATGGTACGGTATTGATCGCGTCGGTGGACGGCGAAGCCGGCCGTCGCGCGTTAGCCCGCGTCCAGGAGATCGTCGAAGAGCCGGAGATCGGCCGGACGTACAATGGTCTGGTTCGACGAGTCGCCGAGTTCGGCGCGTTCGTCGAGATCCTCCCGGGGACCGACGGTCTGGTCCATATCTCCGAGCTGGATGTCAACCGCGTTCGTCGCGTGGAGGATATCTGCAAGGTGGGTGACCGGATGGATGTGAAGGTGATCAATATCGATGGTGACGGCAAGATCCGTCTCTCTCGCAAGGCGTTGTTGCTGCAGAAGCAGGACGCATAGGCGAGAGCGCCGTATATGATATCATCGAAGCATTTTGTCACAGATGGCAGCGTGTATCGTAAGACGGAGCTCAGAAATGGGCTCCGGATCGTCACGGAGACGCTGCCATCGGTGCGTTCAATAGCCATCGGCGTCTGGGTCGATGTCGGTTCACGGCATGAGGCTCCCGCGGAGAACGGGCTTTCTCATTTTGTGGAGCATATGCTGTTCAAGGGGTCGCGCAAGCGTTCGGCCCGGGAACTGGCTGCGGCATTGGAGACGTTGGGAGGTTCGCTCAATGGGTTTACGTCCCGCGAGCAGACCTGCTACTACGCCCGGGTCCTGGATGAGCACCTGCCGATCGCGGTGGATGTGCTGGCCGATCTGACCTGCAATGCCACGCTGACCACCACGCATGTCAATCGTGAAAAGCAGGTGGTATGCGAGGAGATAAAAGAGGCGCTGGACAACCCGTCGGACAAGATCCATGATCTGTTCTCGCAGACGTTCTGGGGGAAACATCCGCTGGGTCAGCCGATCATGGGGACGCAATCAAATATCAAAGCGCTGACACGGCCGCGCGTAGTGGACTTCGTCAAGAAGAACTATCGAGCCGAGTCGATCGTGATCGCGGCCTCGGGGTCGGTCGACCATAACCAGTTGGTAAAATTGGTCAAGAAGTACTTCCGGTTTGAGGCGGGAGCATCTGCTCCAGCCAGCCGAGCAGACGAGCCGACTGAACGTCGCATTAATATCGAATCGAACAGCCAGAAGCAGACGCACGTCTGTCTCGGCTTCCCGGCGCTGCCATATGAGTCGGAGGAGCGGATGACATTGTTGGCGCTTAGTTCATATTTGGGCGGCGGGATGTCATCGGTGTTGTTCCAGAAGATCCGAGAGGATCGCGGACTGGCATATTCGGTCTATTCGTTCAATGACTTCTATCGCGACACCGGAATATTCGGGGTTTACCTCGGGACGGACAAAAAGCACCTCACCAAGGGTGTTGAGCTGATCCTAGCCGAGCTCAAGACTATGCGGAAGAAGCGGCTGGGGAGTTCCGATTTGAACAAGTTGAAGTCCCAAATGAAGGGGCACTTGATACTGAGCCAGGAGTCAACGAACAGCCGGATGAACCGACTGGCGCGCCAGGAATTGCTCATTGGCAGTTACCAGCCGTTGACGGAGATGGTGACCGATATTGAGGCGGTGTCAGCCTCGAAGTTGCAGGAATTGGCGAATCTGCTTTTTGATCTGTCGCGGGCGCAGGTGGCTGTTCTGGGGCCGGTGGCCAAAGGGGCTTTGGATGGCGCCTTCTGACCGAAAGCATAATACGGTCGTGAAAGATCCGACGCCGGCAGTACTCGTATTTCACAAGCTGCAGGCGTCGTTTTCGTTTGGGGCGACCAATTACTCGCCGCGTCGATTTGCTAATCTGATGCGTTGGTTGGAGTCGAGGGGAGAAGAGTTCGTAGTAACATTCGATGACGGGTATCGGCATCTCGCGAAAGCTCTGCCTCCACTGATGGAGCATTTTCAATTTCGGCCGATGGTCTTCGTTCCGACTGGATGGATAGGGAAAAGCAACGATTGGGACTACAGCCATTGGTTCAGCAGATGCCCGCATTTGGAACGCCGGGAGATACGGGAGCTGGCGAATCTTGGCGTCAGGTTCGGGTCTCACGGACACTCGCATCGAGCGTTGACAGCATTGTCTGACCGAACACTCAAAATGGAGTTGAGGCAGTCGCGAGAATTGCTAGCGGAGCTGGCGGCGCAGGAGATCCGCAGCATCAGCTATCCATTTGGAAGGTGTGATCAGCTGGTGCTGGAGGCGGTTGACTGGGCGGGCTATACCGCCGGGTTTAGCATGAGTTTCCCAGCGGAGGATGACCCGGAACTCGCGCAAGGACGCATTCCAATCTACGGGTATGATACCACGTTGACAATCAGTCACAAGTTGGGCGAAGGGGTTCCGTATCAGATAGAGAAGATCAAGGCACGGATAACGAATCAACTGTCGGGAGGGACCATTATACTCAACCGCTTGCGGCGGTTGGACTAAACTCTTGCCATCGTCTGCCGTTCTTACTACCATACGTGCTTTAGGTAACCGAAGGAATTTTCATGGATACGCCGACCAAGCCCGGACAAAGATACGATTTCGCCGCCATCGAAAAGAAATGGCAAGCACGGTGGGAGCGCGATCGGCTCTATCGAGCGAGCGATTCTCCCGATCCCAAAAACAAATTCTATATGCTGGTGATGTTCGCCTATCCATCGGGCGATATCCACATGGGCCATTTCCGGAATTACATCATTGGTGACGCTGTGGCGCGCCGCCAGATGATGCTGGGGAAAGATGTGGTTTATCCATTCGGATGGGACGCGTTCGGGTTGCCAGCGGAGCGCGCGGCAATACAGCGGAAAATTCATCCTTCGGAGTGGACGCTCAAAAATATCGGCGTCTCCCGTTCGACGCTGCAGAAGGTCGGAATAGCGTTCGACTGGTCGCGTGAAGTGGTTACCTGCGCCCCGGACTACTACAAATGGACGCAGTGGATATTCATCCAGCTTTTCAAGCATGGCAAGGCGTACCGGAAACGCGGGTTTGTCAATTGGTGCCCCGAGGATAAGACGGTGCTCGCCAATGAGCAGGTCAAAGAGGGGCGCTGTGAACGGTGCGGTACCCTCGTCGAAAAGAAGGACCAGATGGGGTGGTACTTCCGGATAACCGACTACGCCGATCGCCTGATCGACTCCCTTGATACGCTCCCCGGATGGCCGGAAAATGTCCGGACAATGCAAAAGGAATGGATAGGGCGGTCATATGGGTTGGAAGTTGATTTCCAGATAGAGGGGTCGGGGGAGAAGCTGGCGATCTTCACGACCCGGCCGGATACTATCTACGGAGTGACGTTCATGGCGATCTCGCCGGAATCTGAGGTTCTGCAGAAGCTGGACCTGGCTCCTGAGTATGCCCAAAAGGTCAAAGAATATCAGAAGTTGGCGGCGGGTCGGACTGACATTGAACGGGCCGCGGCGACCCTTGAAAAGGATGGTGTTTTCACTGGGAAGTACGCTATCAACCCATTTAATGGCGAGCGCGTGCAACTTTGGGTCGCGGATTATGTGCTCGCTGGGTACGGCACTGGTGCCGTGATGGCGGTCCCCGCACACGATGAAAGGGATTTCGCATTCGCCAAGAAGTATGGTATTCCGATTAAAGTAGTAATTCACCCGGACCATGATACCGAATTGGACGCCAATACGTTGACGAACGCCTTCACCGAGTACGGCCCCATGGTCAACTCCGGTGAATTCAATGGAAAAGCCGGGGAAGAGGCAAAGGCGTCGGTCTCCGCGTACGCCGAGGCTAAGGGGATTGGGCGTCGCAAAGTAAACTACAAGCTGAAAGATTGGTCAATATCGCGCCAGCGGTACTGGGGAGCGCCGATACCGATAGTTCATTGCACCAAATGCGGCGAGCAACCGGTTCCGGATGAGCAGCTTCCCGTACTCTTGCCGCAAGTCGAGAATTTCATGCCGAAGGGACGTTCGCCACTGGCGGATGTGCCGGAATATATCAATACGAAGTGCCCGAAGTGTGGTGGTCCGGCGGAGCGGGATCCCGATACCATGGATACGTTCGTTTGCTCGTCGTGGTATTTCCTGCGCTATCTGGACCCGAAGAACGAAGCTATTCCGTGGGACAAGGAGAAGGCCGGGCGCTGGATGCCGATAGACCTCTATGTCGGGGGTGTAACGCACGCGACAGGTCACCTGATCTATTTCAGGTTCTTCCAAAAATTCCTCAAGGATATCGGGTGGACCGCGGATGAGGAGCCGGCTTTGCGTCTATTCAACCATGGAATGGTGATGGACGCCCATGGCGAGGTGATGTCGAAATCCAAAGGGAATGTGGTGTCGCCAATAACCCTGATGGAGAGCCGTGGGACGGATGTGACTCGCCTGGCGATGTTCTTCACAGCCCCCTCGGAAAAAGAGGTACTCTGGAGTTCGGATTCTATCACTGGAGTTGAGAAGTTCGTGTTGAACCGGCTGATGCCGATAGTCAAGGATTATAAAGGCACTCGACCGGACTTAAAGCGATACTTTAACCTTGAGGCTCTGGATGACAACGAGCGCTTTATATATGTGAAGCTCAACCAAACGATCAAACGGGTTTCCGAGGCGTACGATCGACTGCAGTTTAACGCCGCAATCGCGGCGGTCATGGAGTTGACCAGGGACTTTGACAGCTCAAAAGTCAAAAATACCGAGCTCAATGACCAGATAGTCCTGAAGTCGATCCAATTGATCGCGCCATTAGCGCCGCATGTGGCCGAAGAACTGTGGGAATCGGCGGGTTTTGCGGATTCTATATTCAAATCCAGTTGGCCAGCGTATGATCCGGCCGCAACGGTTGGTGATACCATTGAGATTGCAGTCCAGGTAAACGGTAAACTGAGAGATTCGATTCAGGTGCCGGCGGACGCGGACCAGACATTGGTCGAGAAGACGGCATTTGAGAGTCTCAAGGTGAAGGGTTTTACCGAAGGGAAGCAGATCCTGAAGAAGATATATGTAGTGGGGAGACTGCTAAATATTGTGGTCAAGGGGTAGGGATTGAGAATCCGTTGAGTAATATGAGGCCCGGCCGAATAGGTCGGGTTTCTTTTTGCTATGGATGTTAACATAATATATCTTATAAGACACGTCATTATGACTTGGTAGGTAGATCTCGGCTCTCGCTGATATAAGGATTCCGTTGCGCCCGGCTTTTCCCAATGCTGTAGCGTTCCTGTTCCCTACCGCTAAGCCTGTCCGAACACCCATCATTAAGATGTATTCCGTTGCGGTTCGGTCGCGCAATCACGTCAGTAGCAACCAAGGCTCATTTTGCCTAAATACCCAGAACGATCAAGTAACCTCAGATGGGCGCGGATAGATTTGGTGTGAGAGAAACAGCGGAAGTGAAAGCTATGATTTTCGGGCGCGGGCGGATTTGGAGCGGGTCGGTTTGGCTTTAACGATTGGCTCTCCCCCGCCGAGCTCCTTGAATCCCCAAGTAGCGAGTTTGCGGGCTTCACGGAAGCGGGTTGACCCTCCCGGAGCGCCGAGCACGACCAGAGTCAACTTATGGCCGCCGCCGTCCTGTACCATGGTGGCCAGGCAGTAGCGGGCGGAATCGATATAGCCAGTCTTGCCGGCAAGAACGCGATATGGAGCGTCCAGCAGGCGATTCGTGTTTCCCAACTGAAGAGTGTAGTTCTTGCGGCCCCGTTTAATATTGACCACCTGCTTTTTGAGGGCGGTGATGCGGGCTATTTCGGGATACGAATAGGCGTGGTGAAGGATGATGGCGACCTCGTGGGCGGTAGAGACATTGCGCTCATCGAGACCGGTCGGGTCGAAGAAAACGGTATGTTCGAGGCCGAGCGAGCGGACCTTGGTGTTCATCAGGTCGACGAACGAGGTCAGAGAACCGGCGGTAGCCCGCGCCAACGCCCGAGTCGCCCGATTGTCTGAGATCATCAGCGAAGCGTAAAGCAGGTCCGCAAGTGACAGTTCGTGGCCGGGCCGGAGCCGGGAGAATGACGATTTGAGGGCATCTTCCTTGGAGACGGTCTGGCGCACGTTGAAATCTTTGACATTATCGAGTACCACCATCGCCGCGACGAGTTTGCTTATCGAGGCGATGGGATGGGTCATTTCGGAGTTCTTGGCGTAGAGGACTTCGCCATTTTCGTAATTGACAAGGATAGCGGAGCGGAGATTGAGCTTGGGGCCGTTGGGCTTAACCGACTCAAAGTCAAAGGAGTAGCCACCGGGCGTTAGCGAACTGGTGGTGCTGGCCTCGACCTTGTCGGCTCCCTCAAGGATGTCAATCTCATTGACGGACAGCAGGATAAGTGCTGTCAGACCAACGAGTATTTTGCCGACCCACGCCAATTTCATGCAATCACAATCCTATTATCCAGAGTCATAGTCTGGACATATTAATGCAGTTTTAGTACCGAATCCACTTAATAACTTCGGCCAAAGTGGCTCTTTTTCCATACATCAGGATGCCGACCCGGAAGATCCTGGCCGCGAACCACGTGATGGCCATAGTGGTCAGGATGACCAGGACAAACCCGATGATCACTTGAATCATTATCGGCGAAAAGAGCGAGAACTCCCCTGCCGACGGGGCGAGGAAGCTGACGCGCATCATCATCATGGTCGGGGTCAAGAATGGGATAAATGAGAGTACTACTGGCAAGGTCGCGTTCGGGTCCTGCATGGCGCGGAAACCGATCATGACCGGCAGTATCAGGGCCATAATGATCGGGAAATGGAAGTTCTGGGCTTCCTTCTCTGTGGTGCAGATCGCTCCAATGACCGCGTAAATGGTTGAATAAAGTAGATATCCCGAGACCAGGAACAGCGTGAATGAGATCGCGACAAGCGGATTGAAGACCGCGGATGTCAGCGAGGGATCGATACTCATCGCAAAAGCGGCCGCTCCACCCATAAAGACGGCGCCCATTAGTATCCAGGCGGCCACGGAAGTGAAGGTCGCGCCGCCCAGACCGAGGATCTTCCCCATTAATAGTTGGAATGGGGTGACTGAGGAGACGAGCACTTCCATGATACGGGTGGTCTTCTCTTCGATGACCGAGCGCATTACCTGCATGCCGTAGCCGAGGATCATGCCGTACATGGTCATAACAAACAGCATCATAGCGAAGTACTTGAACTTTATCGAAACTTCTTTCCCCTGCGTGTTCATGAGAGACAAGTCAATGCGTTCCGTTAAATGCATGATGGAATCAACCGGCAGATTGACATTGGACAGGTGCAGACGCTTCGATGAAAAGGTCTCAGAGATGACATTCTCGAAGCGACCCAGACTGATGAAGTCATCACTATTGGTGATACAATAGATGCTGGTATCCGCAAGTGAGCCGTTCTTGATGACCAGCGCATATTTCAAGTCATCGTTATTGACCTGCTTGTTGATAGAATCTAGAATGACCGAGTTCATGCCGGGCTGATTCTCGGGAAGCGCGAGATGATCGATGTCATAATACGGCGCGGTGGAGTCATCCGGGAGCTTGTACGTGGAGAGCTTGTCGACTATCTCCTGCCCGATACCGGTACCGGAGAAGTCGATGACGGCCATCGGTTCGGTCTGGCTGGCCTTCTTTTCGGATATCAGGGACGGAAGGAAAATAAAGGCGGCCATGATGGCGGGTGTCAGGAAAAGACCAATGATGAAGGATTTCTTTTTGACGACCTGTTCGTATTCGTTTTTCGCGATAATCCAGATCTTAGACATGGCTCACCTCCTGGCGCTGGATGTCGGCCGGATCAACTTTGGCCAGCTCGATGAAGATGTCATATAATGAGGGTTCGACGATGGCGAACCGTCGGACGGAAACCTTCTCTATCAAGGCGCGAAGAATGGAATCATGATTGGCGCCCGGCGCGAGACGGAGTTCAAGGTAGCGATTGAAGTCGGTCACGCTTGCGACACCGGGGATCGATGAAACGAACGAACCGTCGCCATCGATCTCGATCTGCACGGCGTTTTTGCCGAAACGTGCCTTGATATCGGTCAATTTGCCGTCAATGACCTTCTGACCGCGGGATATCATGCAGAGGTTATCACAGAGTTTTTCGGCCTGTTCCATGACATGCGTTGAGAACAGGATAGTCGTGCCGGCCCTCTTGAGATCGAGGAGGACGTTTTTCATCAACTCGGTGTTGAGCGGATCGAGTCCGGAGAAGAGTTCATCGAGAATGAGCAGATCGGGTTCATGGATCACGGTAGTGATGAACTGGAGTTTCTGGGCCATTCCCTTGGAGAGTTCTTCTACCTTACGCGTGCGGTACCCCTTGAGCTGCATACGGTCGAGCCACTGGTCGATCTTTGGGCGGGTCTTTGCCGGAGGGTAGCCTTTGAGTTCAGCCATGTAAATGATGACCTGCTCAAGAGTCATTTTCTTGTAGAGGCCACGCTCTTCGGGGAGGTAGCCGATCTTGTTGGTGAAGTCTTTGGGGCGCTCCTGGCCATCGATGCGAATCTTTCCGGAATCCGGCGCGGTGATATTCATCACCATTCGGATGGTGGTGGTTTTGCCGGCGCCATTGGGGCCGATGATGCCATAGATAGCGCCGCGCGGGACCTGGAGCGAAAGGCGCTCCACCGCGACTTTACCGTCGTACTCTTTGCGTATCTGGTCCAACTCAAGGTACATGGTCTGTCCCGTGTTCACTTTCTTTGGTTAAGGTTGTACAGTATGGAGTGAAGCGCCGTGCGGCGTCAACAAAAAAGGGACACTACGCCGGAAGGTTGAGGCGCTTGATGAAATCGAGAGCGTTAACAGCAGCTTTACCATCGTAACAGTTGTTAAAGTATACGTACAGCCGAGCTACCTTGTTGCGGATAGCTTCAATCTTGTTGCGCCACTCATCCAGCTCTTCCTCGGAGTAAAGATAGTTGTAGCGCTGGTCGCCGGAGGCCCACCATCCATCCGCATTGCGACCATGGAGCCGGACATATCCGGTGTCAGTCGTGAGATGGATGGCGCGATCCATCAGGTTGGGAAGCGCTGGTTCATCGACCGAAACATACCCCATCTCTTCCCTGCTCATTCTTTCCAGTAACGAAGTACTACTCCAGGAGTGGTGGCGATATTCAATGAAAAGTGGAACCGGAGAGATTGCCTCGCGACAGAGGGCCAAGTGTGACAGATTTTGCTCTGAAAGTTTGAAGGAGTACGGGAATTGCGCGAGACATCCGGCGAGTTTGCCTGATTCGGCGATAGGCCGGATAGACTCGCGAAATGAAAGTATTTCAGATTCCATGGATTCGCGCCGGTGCGTAAACGACTGCGGAACCTTGACCATAAAGTCGAATCCAGGCGGTGCTTTTTTGGTCATGTTGTACATTACCGCAGGATGGGGGATGCGATAGTACGTGGAATTGATCTCGACGGTCGGAAAGTGCTGAACATAATGGTCCAGCATCTTCCCTTTCGGGATGTGGAATGGATAAAACGGTCCGATCCAATCGGCAAAACTGTAGCCGGAGGTGCCGACACGGATCTCCGCGAGCCTCTCCCCTTTCGATTCCTGCCCTGTTTCCATATCGGCAATATACTAGTAGAGACAGAGGTTGAGGTCAGGATGTGATACGGTTGTGATGTTAGCCAAGGGTTACGGTTTGGTGAGTTTCTGGAACTTCACTTTGCCGCATTTCGGGCAGATCCACTTGCGTTGCTTGTGAAAGCTTCTCCCCTGTTCTTTCATCCCGATCTTACACTTGCGGCAGAGCATCGACCACTCCCCTATTTGAGCAGGCCGAGGAAGTCGGAGAGGAGGAATTCGGCGCGGCCAATAAAGGTAGACATACGGGACATAACTGTATAGCCGAATGTGGCGCCGAAGAAGATCATCAGGAAGTAGGTACCGATCCGAGACGAAACACCGAGAGCGCCGGTCTGGGGCCGGCTGAAGTAGAAATATGAGAGGGTGGCGAGAAGCCCGATCAGGACAATCAGGCCGGAGATGGACGGACCAGCGGAAGTACCGACAAGGTTACCGATAGTGTCGGACATCTGGGTCAGGATGCGCGGGCCAAGCATAGCGGGGATGGCCGCACCGGCGCCGGAACCAATGAGGATGGCGAGCGGAATGCGTGAGATCGGCGCGGCTTTAGGGAAGATACGAGCGAACATCATCAGGCCAAGGATCAGCGGAACAAGCAACGAGAGTTTGCCACCTGCTAGCGGCTCGACCAGGAGATCCATCACCGTGCTGGTCCAGGCGATGACGAGTGCGTAGCCGATGGCGACTCCGACCAGCAGATACTCCGCCATCTTGTAGATCGGGTTGTCACGATAAAGGAAAGTCAGGATCGCGATGGTCAAAAGTCCGGCGATGAGAGTGCTGATATCCATCAGGCCCCCCTCCGTCGCGCAACGAAATAGATGATATTGCCAATGAGAATGAGCAGAAGGATATAGATGTGGGCAGAGGCTTGTGCCAACATTCCGCGCATCCCTCCCCCACTTCGACCGGCGAGTGTTTCGTATTCGGCCGCGCCTCGCAATCCGCCGATCAGGGCGTGCAACTGGCCGGAAGAGATATACGGGTCGTAGGTAGTGACCATCGCCGCGGTCATGGCGGAAGTAACAGTGACCCCAAAACGCGCCTGGCCGTATTCAATCCAATGGACCGCCATATTGCCGTCGCCGATGGAGATGACGGCATTGATCTGCTGATAGTTGACGATCGACGTTAACATCGGGATCGAATCGTACGAGCTCCCCAAATAATCCTGTGGGAAAGTCTTCTTGAGTGATTCACCCATGGAGAGGATGGCGGCGATGTATTGTGGTTTGAAGCCGAGATAGACCCAGTCGCGTCCGTAGACCTTTCCCTGCTCCCTGGCTACCATATCCGTGAGACGGTAACCGATGCCGGTTCCTTCCGCCAATAACGCAAGCCCAATGACGCGGTGTCCCTTGGCGAAGGAGTGGCGCAACAGAGTAAGCGCGGCGGGACGGATCTCCGGGAGTGAAGATGATTCGTGATCGAAAGAGAAGATAACGGTGGAGCCTTCGGGGAGCGAATCCACGAATGCATACATCTTGCGGGTATCATCGGAGATGTTGACCTCTGGTCGAATACCAAGGAGCATGGATCCGAAGACAACAACGAGCAAGCCGAGAAAGGTCCAGTGGCGAGGTTCGAGTCTCATTTGCCACCTCCGAGCCAGGTACGTTCAATGCCCACAATGACGCGCAACGAGGTGGTCAGTGAGCCGAGTCCGATCCCAATGAGGATGGCACGGCGTGCGGCCATGGAGAGGTATCCTCTCACCCAGTCGGCGGCGGAGATGAGCGCGGAGGCTATCTCTCCCTCGCCCCATGAACGACTCACTAATATGAGCACCGCCGACAGAAGCAGCACGGCGGCCGGAAGTGAGCGAGCGCGGAAACCGCGGAAAGATGCCGAGGCGACAAAAAACGCGAGCAGCGCAAAGACGGTGGACTGCATCGGGACTTGAATATTCTCGAATATCCAAATGAAGGGTGAGCCGACATTGATACCCCAGACGATCGCGGTGACCGGCATGGCTATAAGGCCAAGAATGGAGACAATTCGATAGATCGACTCATTTCCGCGCTGGATGTTCTTCAGATTCACGCGAAAGAAGGAGATGGTGCCGACAATGAGGGCGGCGGCATAGATCACCTGCCAATATTCTGTGGTGATGGTCAGCGTGATTGCCCGCGCGGTAGGATGGGGAGAGAAAAATAACAAGAACATGGCGACGCCGAAGACGGCGCAGACGATCTGGGCGATACGTCGAGACATCAGAATCTCCACCAGTTCGAAGCAGGAACCGCGAGTCCCCAGATGATGGCGAGTGCGAGAATCAGGGTGATGACGACCTTCAGTAAATCCTGGGCGCGGACAGAGGCAAGAATTGCCTGGTCACCCGAGAGATAGCCGGAGGCGGCAAATAGCTCCTCTCCTATCAGGGTGTAATCACAAGCGACTATAAAGAAGGCCAATTGGATAGTCGAGTCGGTGCCGGCGATCTGGATCGCGCCGACGGAGTTGCCGGTTTCGGCCATAATAAGAGACTCTGCTTCGAAGGTCCCCAACAGGAACACAGCGGCGGGTTGCTGACGGCTGATCATACCTTCGACGGCCGCAGCATAGCCGAATTGCGAGGATGAAACAAAGCGGATGTCATCCTCGCGGAAACGGTCGGGATAGCCGGTGCGGACGTAGCTTTCGCGGATGACTTCCTGCGCGACGGACTGGATGACCGGGTCGTGGGTCGGATAGAGCAAATGACAATCATACTGCGCGGTCTTCTCAGCGACCTGACCGAGAATGTTCATCGAGGCGATAGTCGTTGGCCGTTGGATATCTCCGCCCCATCCGGGTGTAAAAAGAACCGGGCGGGCCATCTCGGTCGCGCGACCGATGGCGTCATCGACAGCGCGCAATCCGGCAATGGGCCGCGGGCGGTATTTGTCGCGGCTGGCCCGATGATAGGTCGTATAGAGCACCACAATGATCGCGATGAGGGCCGCGATAAGTGTGGGGAGTTTGGCCATATCAAACCAGACATCCGGCGAGGTTGCAACGAGCGAAATCATGGAGTGACTTTAGACTTGACGGGAGTTGAAAGCAACTAATGTTTTTTGTTTCCGGGGCGAGCGGAAGCATCTATATTCCGGCCGCAAGCAAGAAGGATAATCCGTATGTATAAGATATTGGCTGTAGTGTTTATCGTTGCATTCTTATCGCTGCCGGTGTCGGCGGCGACGACATTGGAATGGTGGCAATTCTGGACCGATCCGGGGATAAAGCCGACAGTTGACTCATTGGTTAATGCCTTCGAAATGGCGAACCCGGAGATACAGGTGAATGTGACAGATCTGACCTGGGCAAATGGTCAGGAAAAGATCGTTATCGCGATGGCTTCGGGAACGGGGCCGGATTTGCTGGAGCTGGGGTCTGACTGGATAGCGCAGTTCGCGGACAAGGGTCATTTGGCAGATATAAGTGCTGATATGGCGACTGACAGCGGGGAGTATTCGGGATGGTCGATGTCAACTTATCAAGGAAGAGTATATGCCAAGCCGTGGATATTGGGGACGCGAGTGTTGTTCGCCAACCGCGACTTGTTGAACCAGGTCGGATACGCGCCGGACTGGGCGCCGGTAGAGTTGGTGCAGTGGCGCGACGCAATGAACAAGATCGCCAAACTGGGCAAGGGGATCTATGGCTGGGGGTCAAATACCGCTGAGAAACACAGGCTGTACAAAAAGTATCTTCCTTTCTTCTGGTCATGGTCGGCGCAGTTATTCACCGATGACGGGAAGTACTGCGTTATATCGTCGGAAGATGGTATAGCGTCGCTGACCTATTACAAGCGGATACATGATTCGATCGCGTTTGTCGGAGATCAGCGGTCAATCGAAGACGCGTTTCTGGACGGGAAGATCGGGTTTATTATTTCCGGTGATTGGCTGGTAAAGCGGGTGGAACTGGAGAACAGGAAGATCAATCTTGCGGCGTTTCTGATGCCGGGCTGGGGATTTCCGGGACGTTCGTTCCTGGGTGGCGAGTTTTTGGCGGTGAATGCAAAATCCGACAAGAAAGAGGCGGCGATCAAGTTCATCAATTTCATGACGTCGCCGGAGGCGCAAGTGGCATTCTGTAAGGCGAACCGTTCGGCGAATCCGTCGAGCAAAGAGGCCCAGAAGGATCCGTACTTCACATCGAACCCGATCCTCGACGTTTTCATCAAGCAGATGCGGAATTCGGTCCATCCACCGGTCGATCCGAACTGGCCGGCGTACGAGGACGCCATAGAAGCGGCGGTCGAAGACGCCTTGTTCGGCTCAAAGCTCCCAGCACAGGCGTTGAGAAACGCCAACAACAAGATAATGGAAATCAAGAATCGGAATGCGAAGCCATAGGGTCATTGCCTATTTGTACACCCTTCCCTGGGTGGTGACCTTTCTTCTTTTCTGGACATTCCCCCTCGTCTACTCGTTTCTGATGGGGTTCACCGACTATCAGTTGCTGGAGAGCAGCTATCGGTGGATCGGGTGGAGCAACTATAGTAATCTGTTGAGCGATTCGGCCTTCCTCGGCGCGCTGAAGAACACGTTTATCTTCGCGTTTGGGACGATCCCGGTTACGACTGTGCTCGCGCTCTTGTTGGCGCTGCTGGTCAACCGGGAGTTTAAGGGGCGCGGATTGTTTCGCGCGGGATACTTCGTACCGTCCATTACTTCGCTGGTGGTGGTCTCCCTTATTTTCTGCAATCTCTACTCGCGTGATGGGTATCTGGCAATGCTCGGGCAAATGGTCGGCATGGATGTCCCGGAGAATGGATTTCTGTATGACAGCGGGACGGCGCTCTATTCGATCATGGCGATGGATGTCTGGATGTCGGTCGGCTATTATATGCTGATATTCCTGGCGGGGCTGAAGTCGATACCGGATGAGCTGTATGAAGCGGCGGAAGTCAGCGGGGCATCGGCCACGAGACAGTTCTTCTCCATCACGCTACCGCTATTGAAGCCGGTCGCGCTGTTCATCATTGTCATCAATTCGATCAAGTCGTTCCAGGTGTTCGTCGAGATTTTCGTGATGACCAAGGGGAAATTCGATACCCTGACGGCGGTTTATTTCATATACGAAAAGGGGATGACGACACGGTTTGAGTTCGGGTACGCATCGGCGGCGGCCTACCTGTTGTTCGTCATCATCGGAGTTTTCTCGCTGGCCCAGTTCTTCCTTTTCAGGCAGAGGAAGGAATACTCATGGTAGCGCGGACCGGAGTATTCAGTCAGACGATCAAGTATGTCGCCCTGTTCGCGGTGCTGGTCGGGATGCTGTTCCCGTTTGGCTGGATGGTGCGGGTGTCGCTGATGGAGTCGGGGTCGCTGAGTAATATTGGATTGTTCAGCGGCAGCTTTACGCTAGAGAACTATACGGATCTGTTCAAGCAGACCAGTATGGGGAGATATTTCCTGAATTCTGTGGTCGTGGGAGTGGTGGTCACACTCGGAAATCTGCTATTCGGGTTTATGGTGGCGTACACGCTGGCGCGGTATAACACCCTGCCGAACAAGCTGCTCTTCTTTACGGTGATACTAATACTGATGATCCCGGCGCACATTATCATCATTCCGCTCTATTTGCTGGCGGTAAAGGCGAAGATTTACGACAGTTACTGGTCGCTGATCCTCCCCTGGCTGGTGAATCCAATTGGCATATTCCTGATGAAGCAGTATATCGAGTCGATACCGCGTTCGATGGAAGAGGCGGCTCGAATCGATGGCGCGGGCGAGTTGCGCATCCTATTCGGAGTGGTGATGCCCTTGTGCAAGCCGGCGATGGCGGTATTGGCGATACAGGTTTTTTTCACCAACTGGAACTCATTTCTCTTTCCTTATATCCTCACACAAAGCGAGTCGGTCCGAACCTTGCCGGTCGGGTTGGCGATGCTTCAGGGGCACCAGGCGATCGACTGGCAGCGTCTGATGGCAGGCTCGACAGTGGCGGTATTGCCGGTGCTCATCCTCTTTATATTTCTACAGCGGCGCATTGTCTCGGGCATAACTGCTGGTGCGATAAAGCAATAGCAGGATGTCTCTCTCTTCAGTGGTTCTCGATTATTCCTGCGAGCCAAATCTTCTATGGCATCCGTCCATGCGATAACGCATATAAGGGAAAGGAAAGGAGACTTCCCATGAAGCGTACGCTGGCCATGCTGGCTGTTCCACTCCTCCTCATTGGATGTGGAGCGAACAAGAAGTATGTCAATGAACAGGTGACAGCGGCAGAAGCGCGGACCGCCGCACGACTCGGCACTCTTGAGGGGAGAACAGACGACAACTCGCAGCAGTTGATCCAACTACAGTCGTTGGCGACGGAATTATCCCGGAAGACCGATCTGGCGATCAACCAGGCGGCCGGATTCGAGAAGTATCAAGTGATCTGGCAGGGTGAAGTGAACTTTGGGTTCGATCGGTACGATATCGAGCCGGAGGATCAGGTCGTCCTGGACGAGGCCGGGCGAGTGATGAACGGCAACGCTCGCTCAATAGTTGAGATAGCCGGCTACACTGACAAGACCGGAACCCGCGAGTATAATTACGTCCTCGGGCAGCGTCGCGCTGACGCGGTGCGCAGGTATCTGGGAGACAGTTTCAGTATCGGGTTGTTCCGGATGTTCACGGTGTCTCACGGCAAGGATAAGGCGACGGGATTGACGGATGAAAATCGGTCGAACTCGAAGCAGCGCAGGGTGACCGTGTCGGTCTGGGCGCCACCTTCGGCCGAAACGGTATCATCGAAGTGAACGAAGAGGGTTGAAAGACGAATGGCAGAGGGCCGCGGAGAGATCTGGCGGCCCTTTTTCATTGGCATTATTTGAAGATAAGCTCGATGCCGGTGGTCTCGAAGCGAGCGCGTACCGCTATCGTGTCAGGATGAATGGCCGAGGTTTCGCCGAAACGGAACGGGCTCAGCGCGCCATCGGTGCGGGAGCCATCGCGGTTGGAGTCGAGAAAGCCGGTGAGGAGATATTTCCCGGCGGGGAGATTGAGAACAAAGTCACGTCCCTTTACAGCCAGTGTATCAACGAACTTGTTTGAGATCTCTTTGAATATTAGCACGGCCGGGTCGGTTGCTTTGTCACGAAGTCGGATGGCTACAGTGCCGGATACCTGGCCCAGAGAATCGGTATTGAGGGTGCGGAAGTTGTAGGTGGTGAGAGAATCGCCCAATTTGTTGCCGGCCAGATCCATTATTTCAAACTCGGCGATGCGGACGGTGTAGGAAGCGCCATCGAGAATCGTGACCGGCTTGAGACCACAGTGGAGAACGTCTGTCCATGTCGCCGTGGTAGTGATTGGTATGGAATCAGAACGCACGAGTTGGATGGTCTCATCCCCTGCTTTGGCGGTGTCTATCGGTTCGCTGAAACTCAGGAGGATAGCAACATCGGAGGCAAATATAGCACGGTCGCCTGGAGTGTGATCGACAATGGTTGGCGGTTCAGTATCGGGGTTGTCCCGCACCGTGAGCGGTTCGTACGCAACGCTTGAGTCGGGTCTGAGAGGACAGACCAGACGGTAGTCTCCAGCGGGTAACCGTCCGAATGCCAGTGTGAGCGAGTTCGCTTTCGGCCTTGCGCTTTCAAGAAGCGCCTGCGCGGAGTAGCTCTGTGTGGCATCCAGAAGCGGAATCATCACAGCGTCAGAGAGATGCGACTTGAGATGGTCCAGCGGGAACTCTCCAGAAAGTCGTATTCTGGCCATGCCAGAAAGGCTGAAAGTAGCGGAGATAATTCCCGCTCCAGATGTGTCAGCTGTGGTGACAGACATGACCAAGCTATCGATTGGTATCTCTCCGCCAACGGAGACGGGACGATCAGGGAGCGCGAAGGCTTCGCGCCTTGCATTTAGTCGTTCATCTCTGTTTCTATCAACAAACGCGATCAAACGGTACTGATTGTCGGGAAGATATTTGAGGGTGAAATTCCCCTTTGCATCGGTGACGGTCAGATAATCCGGGTAGAGCGAGTCGAGGATGGTCGAGTCCGAGATACGCGCAGCATCCCACAAGCCAACCAACATCCCCCCCTGCCCTGCGCCATTGCTGAGTACCGTACCGGCAACACGTCCGGAGTCGAGGGATGTTCCGGTGCTGAAGGCGATGGTCATGGAGCTGTCGAGACGATTGTTGCGAAGGTCGGTCACGCCGGAGCCGAGCGAAACAACCGTGGTTTGGTTGGGCGCGAACGGCTCGGCCAAGGTGATGGAGAGGCGATCGCTGTGCCATTTCAGCTTGGGCTCCTGAGCGGGGCGCGGCGAGATGTAAACTTGTCGTCCGGCGCTCGACTGCACCCTCTCTGAGAAGTAGATGTCTATGGTATTTCCTGTGGCGACCGAGGTTGAGCCATTGGCCGGGGAGGTTGAATCAACACGCGGGGCGCGTTTGTCCGGTTCGCCGCCAGAGGGAGGTTGGACCTCGGCGCAGTTGATAAGAATGACAAGACTGACGAGGATCAGCCCGGCAGAGACTTTGATGAATGCCGGAGGAGAGACCGTCACTTCTTCAGTTTCTCCTGAATAGCTGCATTGGCGGTATCGAGATCGAGCGCGCGTTGCCACCAGAGGCGGGCTTTATCATCGCTGTTGAGCGCTTTGTAGGTATCGCCGAGGTGTTCAAAGACGACGGCATCGGAAACCATCCCCGCGGCTTTTTCGAGATGGCGCAAGGCTTCCTCGTACATGCCCAGACGATAGTACACCCATCCGTAGCTGTCGATATACGCGGCGTTGCCGGGCTGAAGCGCGAGGGCACGTTCAATCAAGGTTCGGGCGTAGTCGAGCCGCTCTCCCCTGTCGGCCAGCATGTAGCCGAGATAGTTGAGCGCCTGATGTTGTGTGGAATCGGATTGGAGGATCAATTCAAACGCGGCGATGGCCTCAGGGTACTTTTTCTGCTGTTCGTAATATGCCCCAAGCGCGAAGTTGAGTCTAAGCGAATCGGCGGAATTCCTGACTTTTCGCAAGCCGACCTCGTAGCACTGGAATTCGTTTTCCGGACGCTTGAGCTGGCGATAAGCGAAGGCGAGGTCGATCCAGTTTTGCGCAGTGGAGTCATCGACAGCGACCACGCGCTGGAACTCGTCACGGGCGCGTTCATATTCCTGCTTCAACATCGCGATATGACCAAGATAATAGTGGTTGAAGACAGCTTCTTCTCCCCCACGCACGAGATCGGTGAAGATTGAGTCGGCCTGGTCAAGCGCGTCGAGACGGAAGTAGAGCAGGGCGAGCCGACGTACGGATGGCCGATCAAGCGGGGCCAATTCAACGATCTTTTTCGCATGTGGAAGAGCCAAGGCAAATGAGTCGCGGTCAACATAGAGGCCGACCATCTGTCGATGAAGCAGAATATTTTCCGGGTCGATCTGCAGACCGCGCTTGTAGATGAGTTCAGCGGAATCAGGTAGATTGGCGAGCGAGTAAATCTCTCCAAGGCCCGCCACCGACATCATATTTTCAGGGGTAGCGCTGGCTTCGATAGAACGCTGAAACGAGAGTTTGGCTTTGCCAATTTCGCCACGCTGTGCCTGTATCCGACCCATTTCATTCCAGACGCGAAAGTTCGTGGGGTCAATGCGCACGAGGTTCTCATAGGCCCAGAGCGTGGAGTCAATGTCGTTGCGCGCGCGATACGCGGTGGCAAGGAATGAAAACGCCTGAAGGTTTTCAGGCTCGAGCTTGACCAGATTGAGAAAGGCCCGGCGCGCCAGGTCAGGATTCCCTAACGCCTGATAGCAGGCGGCCTGCAAACGAAAGGCTGAAGCATCGAGTTCCGTCACTCCCGCCAACTGGGTCAGTGCCTTTTGCGGTTCGCGAAGGCGGTAGTAGACCTCGGCCAAGGAGTAGTTCAACTCATAGGAATCAGGATAGTATTCCAGGGCGAGCTTGTAGTTTTCGGCGGCGCTATACAGGTCCCCCATCTGCTCGAGCAGGATCGCGTTGACGAAAGCATTATAGGCGAGCGCATTAAAGCTCTTGCCGGCATCGGTGAAGTCGGCCAAGGTAATACGCATGGTTTGCGAGCCGGTATCTGGCGGCATTTGGGCGAAGGCGTTCTGACTCGATATTGAGACTATCGCCCCGGCCAGAAGCAAAGAGAGCAGCGAGTATTTGAATAACTTTGACATCATACTTTCTTATACAGACCAATTGTCACAACGCGCCTATGCGGTGATCTTAAGGAATCTCCGCTTGCCTACTTTAAGGATAACCGCGCCATCGGCCAATTGCTTGCCAAAGTCAAACGCGTAATTCGGGTCGGTCACTTTGACATCGCCTATATGTACGCCACCGCCTTCGATCAAACGGCGCCCTTCGCCATTTGATTTAGTCTGTTTTGCGGCTGTGAGAATGGCGACCAAAAGCGGAGTATCGCCAGCGATACCGCGTTTCTCAAGTTCGGTGCGGCTGATCTCATCGATCTCATCGGGGAGTTGTTTCTGCGAGAAGATCCGCTCGAACTCTTCACGCGCGGCTTGTCCCGAACCAGCGGGGTGGTACATTTCGACCAGCCTCTCCCCCAGTTCTTTCTTGAGGGACATGGGATTGGTGGAGGGGTCCGCCAACTGCTTCTTGATCTCGGCCAGTCGTGACTGGTCGACATCGGAGGCCAATTCAAAGTAGTCGAAGATGAGCGCATCGGGTATGGACATCACCTTGCCGAAAATCTCCTTAGGCGTGTCGGTGATGCCGACATAGTTGCCCAGAGATTTTGACATCTTCTGAACGCCGTCTATACCGACCAGGAGCGGGAGTGTCAGAATACACTGCGGCTCTACTCCGTATGCTTCCTGAATCACGCGCCCGGCCAACAGATTGAATTTCTGTTCGGTACCGCCAAGTTCAACATCGGAACGTATAGCAACGGAGTCATATGCCTGCATGAGCGGGTACAATAGTTCATGCACGGAGATCGGTTCGCTGGCCTTAAAGCGTTTCGTGAAGTCGTCGCGTTCAAGTAGCCGTGCCACAGTATATTGCGCGGCCAGCTTCATGACCTCAAGAAACTCCATCTTCTTGAACCATTCGCCATTAAAACGTATCTCGGTCTTTGACTTGTCGAGAATTCGGAAGAACTGCACCTCGTACGTTTCGGCGTTTTTCAATATCTCACTGTAACTCAATTGCGGTCGTGTAGAGTTACGGCCGGACGGGTCGCCGACTGACGCGGTGTAATCACCGACAATGAGGACAATCTGATGGCCAAGATCCTGCAAAGTTTTGAGCTTTCGGATGCCGACAGTATGGCCAAGGTGGATATCGGGCGAGGTTGGATCGAATCCCTGCTTGATGCGGAGGGGTCGTTTCTGGGCGATCGCGCGCTTGAGTTTCATCTGGAATTCATCCAGCGGAAGCAGATCGACCGCGCCACGGGCAATTAGCGCCCATTGCCGCTGAAATTCAGCTTCGACCCAGGGTTCGAACGATGTGGCCGTCAAGATTGTCACCTCCGTCGTAAACTCAAGGAGAATATCGGCATATAATAGTAGTGACTTGTGCCGGAAGCGGGTAGCCGTATTCCGCCCGGACAGGTTTGAGCATAGCACAAAATGGAGCAAAAAGCAATCAGGTAATGACTTACCGCAGTTAGTCTTTTACCTTGACTGGGCTTTGGCAAAGGTGGTAAATAGGCCGCATGTCTTGGATTCCTCAGATCGATCTTAATTCGGAAACGACGCGCAAACGGGTGCGCTATGCCGCGCTCATAGGCGGCGCGTTCTTTGTGATCCTCTTTTCCCTTCTCGCGGTAAAGACCTATCAGGTATATCAGTCAGAACTGCCGTCATTCGAGCAGCTTCATAATATCGAGCCGAGCCTTTCGACTCGCGTCTATGACCGCAACGGGGTACTTCTCAAGGAGTTTTATTCCGAGAATCGCGCGCTGACGCCGTACGCCGATATTCCGAAGCCGCTCATCGATATGCTGATGGCCTCGGAGGATCAGCAGTTCTTCAATCACTGGGGGATCAATCTTCGGAGAGTCGCGATAGTCGCGGCGACGAATATCCTGCATTTACAGATAAAGGCGGGGGCCTCGACTATCACGCAGCAGCTTTCGCGCATGCTGTTCCTGAATCAAAGGCAAACGCTGGAGCGGAAGATCAAAGAGGCGCTGACCGCGATCAAACTGGAGCGGACGTATTCCAAGGAAGAGATACTGGAGATGTATCTCAACCAGTACTACTTCAGTCGCGGCGCCTACGGAATAGCGGCGGCCTCGCACCTTTTCTTCAACAAGCCAGTTTCGCAGCTCAATGTTGAGGAGTGCGCGGTGCTGATCGGACTGCTGAAGGGACCGAATATCAATTCGCCGTTCAATAATCCGGACAAAGCGCTGAAGGCGCGCAATCGTGTGCTGTACAGCTACTATGAGGAAGGGCACCTGGATCGTGTGACCTTCGACAGCCTGAAGGAACAGCCGATAAAGACCGCACCACCTACCGAAAGCGAAGGGATCGCGCCGTATTTTACCGAGACAGTTCGGCAATATATCCTAAACAAGTACGGCGAGACTATTCTATACAATGGTGGGCTGAAGGTCTACACATCACTGGACGCCGGACTGCAGAGAGTCGCGGATCGCTCCCTAGCGAAGAAGATCGACGAATTACGTGATGAGATTCGAAAAGAAAAGGGGACGAAAGACCCCGACTATACTATCGCGGTGACCGATACGGCGACGGGCAAGACGACCCGAGTACCGAAACTCGTACAAGGGGCATTCGTCGCGATCGATAATGAGAATGGCGACGTGATATCGATGGTTGGTGGGCGCTCGTTTGCCGAATCGGAGTACAATCGAGCGGTTCAGGCATTACGGCAACCGGGGTCATCGTTTAAGCCGTTTGTATACACTTCGTGCATAGACAACGGTTTTAAGCCGACGGATATTGTGGATGACAATCCGCTGGTGCTGAATATCCCTGGTGCCGGCGAATGGCGGCCGCACAACTATGATGGCAAGTTCCTTGGGCCGATCACGATCCGCGACGCTTTGCGACAGTCGCGGAACCTGGCCAGTATTCGGCTGCTTTTGGATGTCGGCCCTGAACAGGCGATCTTTTATGCCAAACGAATGGGAATAACAACGCCACTCCAGGCGGTGCCATCGTTGGCGATCGGTGTAAGCGAAGTGAAGGTCGTAGAGTTGGCCTCGGCTATCTCCACATTCCCCAACAAAGGGATACATATCCCCTATCGCATGGTGCACCGGATAGTCGATCGATACGGGAAGATCCTCGAGGACAATACGGCGGTTCAGAAGGAAGAAGCGTTGTCCTCGCAGACCGCCTACATCATGACCAATCTGATGCAATCGGTGGTGGATGCCGGGACGGCGGTGCGAGCCAGATCGATGGGGTTCACTCGTCCGGCGGCGGGAAAGACGGGGACATCGGACAATTTCTGTGATAACTGGTTTGTTGGATTTACACCGCAGATCACGGCGACTGTCTGGCTCGGGTTTGATGACAAGACATCGTTGGGGCAAAGTGAGGATGGCGGGCGGAATGCTGTGCCGGTCTGGACCGAGTATATGCTGGCGGCGCATGACTCGCTGCCGATCATGGATTTTGAAGAGCCGGAAGGGATAGTTCACCTGGATATCTGTCCCGAGTCAGGCGAACTGGCGACACATCGGTGCCCAAATGTTCGTTCAGAGGTATTCCGTGAGGACAACCAGCCGACGGAAGAGTGCCATCTGCATCCGGCACGCGGGTATCGATTTGGGGAGCCGGACCGTCGTAAAAAGGATGATCGTTCCCACTTTTAGTCTGTCCAATATCTTCGTTGGTTCCCTATTGACAGTTTTGGGGCGGGAGTATACTTTCAGGGTTCATTTCGACGAATGCCGGAGTGGTGAAATTGGTAGACGCAGGGGACTCAAAATCCCCCGTTCGCAAGAACATGTCGGTTCGATTCCGACCTCCGGCATAAGAAATCCGATCACTTTTCAACGCCAAGGTCCATTAAGTGGGGGGTGACATTCCATCTCTGTCGTATCTGAATCTCCAGGATAGTGCGAGCGGATTCTTCATCCTCAAGCGTTGTAAATGCGATCAAACCCATTTCATACCAAACATATTTGTAGCGGGTGGTTGGTGAGGTCGTTAAAGTCGGAGTCACGGTACCATAGAGCGCGGTCAGTTCGCTGACGGGCGATCCGATTCCCCACCCTTCCGCGGACCTTTCCGCGAATCTTCCACTCAAGTTTATGCCGTAGACCGGCTCAAAGTCATCGGCTTTACGATTGAGACTGTAGTCCAGTATAACAAAGACCACACCAAGCGAGTCTTTATAGTCGAGGTAATTGAGGTAGTCTCGTGGATCGGGCGTATCCGAAACCGGGGTGCCGTTAAAGTCTTTGACGGTCGGTACGCTTTCTCCAACCTTGATGACCTGTCCTTGGGGAGTGTCTCCACCGGGGATAATGGCGCTGGCACGAATCAGAAGATCCACCGGAGCGGTATACGCCCAGGTGGCACGAATAGATGCAACGCCAAGCGAACCAGAAAACGTGAAGACCGGACTGACTTTTCCGTTCGAGTCCGAGACCGCCGAGTTGCTTTCAAGGTGGCCGTCACCGGTCAACAACTGGAAATGGACAGTCTGACCAGCGGCAGGGCCGATCGAGTCATAGACGGATAGAATCATATCCGGGTTCGTTTCCGAACTTCCCATTGCTCCTCTATATCGAGGGCCATTGTCCGCATTTATGTAAGGCAAGGGCCAGGCATAGGTTTGGATCAAACGGGTGGTTCCGTAGCCAGTGCCGATTTCGTTGGTAGCATAGGACCGATATTGGTAATATGTCCGTGCCCGGAGTCCCGTGATCCTCACGGTGAAGGATCCATCGTTATTCAGAGCTGGCGCCGGTTGATATTTCCAGAGCGTGTCCTGGCCCTGGGGAGTTCGCCAACAGATACCCTGACTGGTGATGGGTCGACCACCGTCGGACAGGATGGTTCCGCTAAGCACCGCGTACACCTGTTTGACTGTATCGTAAATGTCGGTGCTAACTAGTGGTGGTATGGGTGCCGTAAGAAAAGAGATAGACCGGCCGTAGGATGTCCCCTTTTCGTTGATGGCAAACGCCCGGGCATAGTAAGCGGTATTCCCGCTGAGCCCGGTCAGCACGAGTGCCGAACCTCCCTGGATCAGGGTGTCAGTCCTTTTGCTATCTTGTGTTGTGGGATTGCCGGTTGTGTTCCAGCAGATACCTCGCGAGATCAGCATTGCCCCGCCGTCGGATGGCACATCATACCAGCATGTTGCTGTCGTCTGAGTGATGACCCCGATCGAATCAGTGGTGACAAATGGAGCAATCGAAAGGGTTGTGAACTGGCGTTCCGCGCCGTAGCTAATGCCGGCGCTGTTGATCGCATATGCCCGCGTGTAGTAGAGCCTTCCGAGAGCGAGATTACTCACAGTTGACTTGAAGGTGCCGTCGCCTTTGCCCAGACTGATTCTTTGGTCCGCAATCGTTGGGGCCGGTTGTTCGCCGAGACAGATACCTCTATCTGTTATTTCCGGTCGACCGCTGGCGTTGACTATTCCACCGCACAGAGCGGTCGTGGTCGTAACATCAGCAACATCCACAGTGAGGACCGAAGGAACAGTGTAGCGAGGATCGGTCGGCCTCTTGTCACAAGATAGATTTACCACCAAGAGGTATGCTACGACAAGAATGCACATTTTCTTAGGTGTCACGCCTGCCCCTTTCACGGTCACTCGGCTCCTTCAAAAGGCGCAGTGTAATTCCATCTTCCCTTCAATTGAATCTCGAGAATAGTCCGGGCGGATTCGTCTCCCTCGGTGGTGGTATATGCGGTGAGTCCACGGTCCGGCCAGTGGTACTTGTAGCGGCCAACCGGAGTCGGGCTATAGGTCGGTGTGACAACTCCATACAGAGATAGTAAGTCGTTTATGGGTGAGCCGACGCCCCACCCGTCGGCCGACTTCTCCGCGAATTTGCCACTCATAAAAACGCCATAGACTGGCTCGTTGTCGTCACCGATCCCGCTACGGTCATGATCTGCAATGACGAAGACCAGTCCGAGTTCTTCTTTGTAATCGACGTAATTCAGATAATTGACCGCATCGGGAGTATTGGAGACGGGTTCACCGTTGAAAGCCTTAACGAGTGACAGACTATCCCCCAGTCGAATGTATTGGCCCTGGGGAGAATAGCCCGGGATGATCGTGCTCGCGCGGAGTCGCACATCAACCGTGTCTTTATTCGGCCAGATCGCGCGAAGAGTCGCGTAGCCAAGAACGCCGGAGAATACATACGAAGGCCGCACTTTGCCGTAAGAATTCGTGAGTGCAAGGGTGGATTCAAGGTGGCCATCTCCGCCAAGTATTTCAAATTGAATGGTCTGATCGGCGGCGGGGCCAACGGAGTCTATGACAGTGAAGACGAGCTCCGGAGTAGTTGTCGTGCCATTCATAACACTCTTATAGAGCAAGCCATTGTCGGCGGTCATGTTTGCTTTGGGCCACGCAAGAGTGCGAACAGAGCGATTTACACCGAAGACAGTACCTATAGCATTGGTCGCCCAGGCTCGGAAGTAGTAAACCTGATTCGCAATAAGACCCTCGACACGAGTATAGAATCTGCCGTTTTCGTCGACCTCGGTTACCTGCCTGACACTGTCGTCGAAGTCAGGCATCGTGGTGGTGGACCAGCAGACTCCCTGTGCGGTTATCGGGCGGCCGCCATCGGAATAGAGAATACCGCCGATGGTCATTCCCGTTTGCGTCACGTCGCCTGGATACTCAGTCTGCATACTGGGAAGCACTGGGGCGGTCACAAAAGATATCTGCTCGCCATAGATCAAGCCTTTTGAGTTCTCAGCGAATGCCCTGACATAGTAGGTGGTGTTGCCGACGAGGCCGGTGATTTCAAGATATGACGCGCCAACCTGGAGGCCATCGACCTTCTTAGACTTCAGGACCGTCGGATTCGCGAAGGTGTCCCAACAGATGCCGCGAGAAGTGATGCCTGAGCCACCATCGCTAGATACAGCGAACCAGCATCGCGCCGTAGTCTGACCAATGAATCCGACGCTGTCTGTGGTGACAGTTGGCGCCAGGGTTAGAGTCGTGAAGTAGTAATAGGCTCCGTAGGAGACGCCGACGCTGTTGATCGCGTAGGCGCGGTAAAAGTACGATCGTCCAAGAGCGAGGCTATCCAAGGTAACGGTAAAGGCTCCATCGCCGGAGCCGGCCTCTACGCGGTTGTCGTCAATGGTAGGTTGGCCGGTTGTGCTCCAGCAGATGCCGCGCGAAATCACGGCCGGACGCCCGGTAGTGTTGACTGTTCCGCCGCATTCAGCCGATGTGGTAGTGATGCTGGTCGCACTTCTCGTGAGGACGGACGGAATGGTGTAGCGCGGATTCGTCGGACGGTTGTCGCAACCAGACAGAAGAATCAAGGGAGCAGAGACGATCAACAGTAAGGTGCGGAGACAAGGCATAGTAGGCGCGAACACTTCGTATAACCTCCCTATTACTCCACAATAAAATGTCTCAGGATCTAAATGTCAAGACGGAAGGAGTCTGCCTGCTCCGCACCCTTGGTCATCTGGTTGTCTTGCGACTGCGGCGCCACTCCGCGGCATGTTTCTTGATCCAGTCAATTGCGGCAGTAGAACCAAGGTCGGTGCCGGCCTTCTCTGACTCTATCCACTTGTGCTTCTCGATCTCTTTCCACTGATCCTCGAGATCCTTGCGCAACTGCTCGTGGCGCCACCGGGCGGCATGGTGAACGAGCCAGTGGGCGATGGCGTAGGCCATGCCGACATCACGCCCCTCTTCTTTGGAGAGGAAATACTTGTGGGTTTCAATAGCGGCGAGTTCTTCAAGAGTAAGGTCACTTTCGGGATACTGATTCTCTGGTGCGATCATTGGTCTCCCTTGTCAGGTGTATCATTCAACGCGGAAAGTAATGCTGGTGGAACGGCCGAGGGCATCCACACACATCAGCCGATGTTCTCCCTTCCTGGGAGTGTAGAAGATGCGGGAATCGCTGTTGGTTGCGGTGGCGAAGTGCTGGCCATCGAGGAACCAGTGCAACCGGCTGGCATCGGAACCGGCCGATGCCTCGAACAGGATCTTCTGGTACTCCAATGGCGCGTGCTCCTGCACCATATAGGTGGCCCCCTGTTCGGGCGACGTGATGACCGGCTCATCTCCCCCGGTTTCGCCGCGGCAGTCCTGGTTGTGCTGTGGAAGGAAAGAAATCACGCCCTGGCGCAACAGCCAGGAGGCGACCTTGGGGGACCATCGCTCGATCACTTTTTCCGCATGCTTCTTCCCTTCGGAGCAATAAGGACAGAGTTTGAAACCGGTGGAGATATCGACCAGAATACGCTGGTGGATATCACACTCGCGGGTTGGCGAAACTCCAGCGATGTAAGACTCCTGCACTGTTGAAGGGCAAGCCGTGCCCGCGGGCATGCCGGAGACCGCGCAGACGGGGCGTAGCTTGATGTTCTCCGGCGCGGTATACCAGGGAGCCTGTTTGTTGGTGTAGAGATGGTCAAAGATTGAGAGCATGAGGGGCGCGGCGATTTCGGCGCCGACAATGGCAATAGAACCTTCCGCCGTGAAGTTACCGGCCCAGACCCCGACTGTGAATTCCGGATTGTAACCGACCGCCCAGGCATCTTTGCGACCATAGGAAGTTCCGGTCTTCCATGCCACGCGGGGCATGTCAGTCGTAAACTCCCAACTGGAGGGAAGGTCTGGACGCTTCAATTCAGACAAGATATCTGATAGCAAGTAACAGGTTTCCGCGCTGAAGAGCCTCTCGCTCGCGGGAGTCCTGTCGTTTATGAGCAGAGTTTTAGGTCGAAACTCTCCCCCGCGCCCGAGCATGGCATAGAGATTGGCCAGTTCAAGCAGACTGACCTCGCACGAACCAAGGACCAACGGGAGACCATACTCGTGAGATTTGCGGTTTAAGGTCGAGATTCCGCCCTGCTTGAGGAGATTGTAGAGTTGGCCGACTCCGACGCGCGAGGCAAGATTAACCGCGGGGACATTGAGCGACTGAATCAATGCTTCGCTCGCGGGGACAACGCCATGATACTCGCCATCATAGTTGACCGGGATATAGCCGGCGTAGTTCACGGCGAGGTCCTCGACCCGGAGTTCCGGAGAGATCAGGCCCTTCTCGAAACCCAATCCATAGACAAACGGCTTGAGCGCAGAGCCGGGAGAACGAGGCGCGATAGCGCCATTCACCTGCCCCTGGTGTTTTGTGTCACCAAAATCCGCAGAGCCGACCATGGCAAGTAATTCGCTTGTACGTGTATCAAGCACTACAACTGATAGATTGTTGATCTCCTTTTCACGAAGTGATTGCTGGAAGCCCGTGGCGAGCTGTTCGCAGACGATCTGGAGTTTGAAGTCTAGTGTGGAGACCAACTCTGTTCGCTCAGGGTAGCGTTGAGCAAGCACTTGAGACAGATGTGGCGCGGCGACGACAGGTTGAACACGAGAATCAGGAATTTCTTCCCGCTTGGCTTGGACCAATTCGGTAGAGTCAATCCTATGCTCGGCAAGAAGCCGATCAAGAATGAGATCGCGTCGTTGACGACACTTTTCCGTGTTCGCGTCGGGACGGAACTGATTTGGCGAGGCCGGGATAGCGGTGAGTATCGCGACTTCAGAAAGAGTCAGGTCTAACGGACGTTTTCCGAAGTAGAGATACGAGGCGGCGCCGACCCCTTCGACATTCCCGCCATAGGGCGCGAGATTGAAATAGATCTCGAGAAGATCGTCCTTGGAGTATGAAAGCTCCAGTTGAGCCGCGCGAAGGATCTCAAGGAGCTTATTGGGGATAGTTCGCTCTTTGGGTTCCATCATCCGCGCGATCTGCATGGTGAGGGTTGAGCCTCCCCGCACAAACTTACCCTCTCTCAGGTTGTCATACGCCGCGGAAAGCAGAGCGATCGGATTGAAGCCCGGGTGCCAGCGGAACCACTTATCTTCGGTAGCGATGACGGTCGAGACCAGGAGCGGCGAGATTGAGTCGAGTGCAACCGGCTTGCGCCAGAAACGATCCTCAGCGGTGAAACAGTTGAGCAGGTGGTTGTCGCGAGAGTAGACGAAGGTACCGTGCGCGCGAGTCAGTTTGTCATGCGGCAAAGGAAAGACGACCCAGTTTAGGAGAGCCAGCACTATCAAAGTGCCGGCTCCAAGACCGAGCATGAGGCGTGAACGCCGTGAGATCTGTCGCAACGCAATCATCGATCGCTCGCCAGTTCTTCCCTACCGCGTAACAGTCATGGCTCCCGATGACGCGCTGGAGGCGATCATCGGATTGTACATGCATTCTGCCGAGATGGGCGGAACTTTGTATTCTCCCGCGCAAATGGCGCGGACGCTGTAGTAGAACTTTGCTTTCTGACCCGGATAGAGTGTCGTAAAGAGTAATAGCCGGTCATCGCGGATATCCTGATAGTCGACCGCAGCGCCATCCTGCGGGACCCAGGAGAGCCGGGCGCTGGTCTTGAGGCGCGGGTTCTCAATCTCGAATCCGGCCGGGAGAAGATCATTGATCACCACATTGTAGAGGGTCTTGTCGAGCGCCTCGGCTGTGATGACGCAGACTACCTGATCGCCCAGCCTGATCTTGGAGAGGTCGACCGCTCGGGCATCCTGATCGAGATACTCGCGCCGGACACGCATGCCGCGGTCGAACTCTGGAATGGCGGGCGCCGTGGGTACACCACTGGCTTGCCAATAGTAGTAGCACGTCCCCTCGCCGGCGGCAATGTTGATAGAGACTTTCTTCCCGCCGAGACCAGATTGCGACAGCTTGAAGCCGGTTGAGTCGATTGCGTTTGGCTTGTTGGAGTTGACAGTCAGGGTACCGGTATAGCCAAAACCTTTCTTCCCTTTGAAGTACTTTCCGAGGGCCAAGAGGGCATACGCGTTGTCCTGCGTCGTGTACCAGTGACCGGCGGAGGCGCGGTCAGCCAGTGAGCGTGCCAGAACCTCGATAGCCGGAGAACCTGGAGCGGCGATGAGTAGTGCCTCTAGCGCGATGGCGTCGGTCTTGACCCCGGAGCGGAAGAGACCTCCCGTCTCGGGCTCGAAGATATTGGGCTGGATATTGACAGGCAGGAGTCTGGTCGCGTCGGCAACATTGCCAGTCAACGCGAGTGCACCGGCCAACTGGTACCGCGATTCAGGATTCAGCAGTGCGGGGTCAAGCCGCTTTAGGTAGCCGACTGTCTTTTGGTCAAGTTTGCCCGCTCTGGCGAGCACATACGATGCATAGACACGGTGAGCATCGATGTCAGTCATTTGCGCCGTAAACTTACCGGCGGCGATATCCTCAAGATTGTCGTAGATATCGTCCAATGTCTTCTTGTCGACCAGATAGCCGGCGAGCGAAGCCTCGGAAAGGAAGTGTGACGTGTAGATGGTGGTCCACGGATTACTGTAGGTCGCGCCCGGCCAGAAGGAGAACGAACGGTCAGGTAGCATCATACTGGTCAGACGGATTATTCCCTCTTGGACGAAGTAGTCCGCGCCCTTGCCGCCAAACAGCTCCGGCCTGACAATACGAGCCAAGTCATTAAGATAGAGTAATGGAAAGAGCCGCGACGTGGTCTGCTCGACACACCCATAGGGATAGGTTAGCAGATACTGCAGGTTGCGCGCAAAAGGTGTCGCGGAAATAGAGGACGTTTGAATGACGAACTGATCGGTCCCCTGGACCCAGTCGCCGGGCAGAGTGAACTCAGCGGGAGTTCCCTTTATCGCGTTACCGGAACCGTACACGGTTGTGAGCGGCACGGCCGGACGATTGGTCAGTTCGACACTGGCCGAAGAACGGGCATCAGCCGCGGTCGCGGTGATCTTGAAAGCTACTTTGCCAGGCACCTGCCCGGCCTTCAGTCTGAAGACAGCCTTCCCCTCTTTGCCGTTGGCGGCATTAATCGTAATCGAGTTCGGTGAAACAAGCTCTACGGGGCCATCAACGGAAAGCGTCGCGGTGATATCGGCAGTCGCGCCCGTGTTGTTGTAGAGGGTCACTAGTCCGTCGAAAATGTCATTCGGGCTGACAAAGCGAGGGAAGCTCTCCATGACGACTATCTTGTCGCGCACGATCATCTCTGAAGTGGCTGACCCGAAGAGCTCGCCCTGAGCGGAGACGGCCATCAGGATCAGTTTGCCGTTGAACTCCGGTATATCAAGTGGGATCGTGGCCAGGCCGTTCTTGTCGGTCTTGACCAAGCCGGACCAGAGCGAGACAGCTTTGACACGCTTGGCCATGAACGGATTGAGATGCCGCTTACGACTTGCCGCAAACAGCTTGTCCCCCGCGGCCAAGTGATTGGAAGATTTTTTGACCTGCGGATAGAGGTATGCGTAGAGGTCGTACGATTTCAGGTATGGCTGCTTCTTCCCCCAAAAGAAATCGAGGGGGTCGGGGGTCTTGAAGTCGGTCAATTGCAGAATGCCGGCATCGACAGCAGCCAAAGTCACATCGATTGGCTTTCCCTTCGGAAGCTGGACAGTTACCGATGTCTTGGTGCGAGGAGTAACTACCTCGGGCGCTGAGATGGTCATGGCGATTTTTTTGGACTCGTTCGAGAGCCGGAGCGGGATGATACCAAAGGCACGGGCGGGTTTGTTTGGCTCAACTACGTCAGAAGGACGGATGACGGATGCGGTGACATAAATATTGGGAAGATATTCCTTCTTGACCGGGAGTCTGATTTCGATAGTGTTTTCGGCCATGTCCTGACTGATGACGTCAATGACCTGATCTTTTTCGAGGGTGAGCAGGAGCTTTCCACCAAACGGCGAACGAACTTGAAGGATGGCAGTTTCGCCGGGGAGATACTCCTTTTTGTCCAGGCCGAGTTCGATCCTGTCTGGGTTGTCCATTGCCCAGGGAGCGTACCCGTAGCCAGAGGACCAGAAGTCCATGGAAGCGGAATGGCCACCTTGCGGATCCTCCGCCACCACTCGATACATACCCCATGTTGCGGTTGTGAACTGAACTGTCTTACCGCCTGCGGGCATGGCGGACAGGCTTGAGTCTATCAACTTCGACTTACGTTCGGAGACCCATCGATAAAGCCCCGTGCGGTCTTTCTTATAGATGCTGTTGTAGGTCACCGAGTAGAACTTGATGACGCACTGTTCAAGGTCAACCGATCTGCCATCGCGATCGACCGCGACGAGGTTGACGTCGGTCGGTTTGCCCGACTCGGCGTATCCTTCGCGGGCCATCTTGATGCCCATGTAGGCAGGGTACGGATGGATGGCGACCTCAGAGTAGGCCGAGACGCCGCGTCCTCCCGGTTCTGATACTGTGACACCGATCAACCCTTTGAGGGCTGACGGCGCCGCGAGCTTTTGCGGTATCTGGTATGTGTATCGATAACCACCGGTATCATCGAGGACAGCATCGGGCAGGTCGATATTCAGGCGATTGAATGTGCGCTCCGAGTTGCCGAACGAGTACGCCTTGAAATCTTTCGGTGAAAACGGCTGTGACTCGATCTGCACCGAACCGCGGACCTGATAACCTGCGGCAGGTGGGCCAAAGAGCATCTTACCGTCGACATCGATATTGACCGTCTCCCCCGCACTGTACATTGGCAGGTCAGTTTGCGAGATGACTTTGATCCGGTCAGGCATGAAGTCTTCGACCAGGATCTCAAGTCGCCCAATGGTCAGTTCTTCGCCGATCATCGCCGCGATGGCGTATTTGCCGGTGGCGACATAATCAGGAATAATGTAATCGAGCGTCGTGAGGCCTGTGGCATCGCTTGACATGCGGAAGCTGATGAACTTCTTGCCGCGAGTATCGAAGATGGTCAGGGCGTACGGGAATGACGGGGGCACTTTGGCATCGATCCCTCTGACCACCGAGACGATACGCAGTGTGTCGCCGGGGCGATAGACGCCGCGGTCCGTGTAGATAAAGGCTTCGTAGCCGGATGTCAAATAAGGACGACCGGCGACATCGAAGTCGGCGACGGGAAGCAACGATTCATCGAGGCGGATATATGAAAGGTCGCTCTCCTTCTCAGCAATGATGATGAATGGTTCGAAGCCTTTCAGTTTGTCCTGGATATCCTTAAAGATAGCCATACCGCGACTGTCTGATCTTCCCTCCAGCAGAACCTGGTTATTGCGGCTGATGAGGCGAACGGTCGCGCCAGGAATAGGTGTGGAGTTGGTCAACGAATTGACCCAGACCATGAGGTAATTGTCACCCATGCGAGCGGACAGGCCGAGGTCGGTGATGAGGACATAGCGGCTGTCGCCGGTCCATCGCTCGTTTTTAGCACGAGCGGAGACTTTGAAAAGCCCGCTGGATTTCGGGCCGACCAATGAATTGATGTCAATGGTGGTCAGGAGCGGGACATTTCTGGGTGACTCGAGTTTAATATCTTTGATGAAGAGTGAACGGCCCAATTGCTGAGCGCGATTGTCCCAATAGCCGCCCTCGTCCATGTAAGGGCTTGAGTAGCCGGAGATAAGGAAATAGACGAGGTTATTGGCAAAGACCTGTTCGATCTCAACGGCGCCTTCGTCGATATTGACCGACTTAAATTCCAGCAGACCGTTGCCGGTTCGCGGCAGAAAGACGCCACGCGAGGTGAAGCTGATGGACGGGCGGAGGTCATCGATCTGCACTCGTGTCGAGAAATCATTTTGTAATGGAAGTCCATTGGCAGCACCCAGCCCTCTGGCGATAGTCACCGTGTAGGCTTCACCCGGGCGGAATTCACCGCGCAAAATAAGGGTCGAGTAGCTTCCTTCCATTGTATAGTCAACCGCGGGCTCGATCGTGATGAACGACTTGGCCATCTCCGGATCGACGGTGTGAGAGAAATCGATCCGCAGATCGATCAGCTCTCTCTCGTTGTTGCTTCTGACGTATTGGACAGTCAACGGATGCTTGGGTTCAACAGAGACCGAAACAGTGAGCGGATCCTCCAGCGGGAATTCGCAGTTCTGGCATACAAGCCCTTTGCCGACGATCACTGAATAGTACTGGGCAGACTCACCGCGCTCGAACGGTTCGGAAATTAACTGGAAATCGTAGCCGACCTGCGATTCCGAGGGTTGCGATTGTTCGGTGGTCGGGAAGGCGCCCCTTTCCTCATCATATTGACCGGTGAAATTGAGTGTATACTTGAGCGAAGATTTGGCAGTTTTGTTGGTTCCTTTGATCTCGAGTCGCTCCTGCAAATCTTTCAGACTGACGGCATAGTTGAAGACCAGCCGTCCAACGATATGCACCCGGCCAAGCTCATCGTACAACTCCTCCACTGTGCAGCGTTGACGTTCGAACTGCAGAGATGGCGTACGGAATTTGTAGGTTTCCGGGTTGATGATCCTGAGTCCGGATACCCAGACGCGATCGGATTGAACACGTGCGATATATTCCGTGGACGGAAACAGCGGAGCATCGGGGAAAAACCTGAGCAGATCGCTTTCTACCCATCGGGCGATGCCCGGAATTGCCGGCTCAAAGCGGACAGGCGGGTTGAGAACAGGCTTGTCGAGGCTGTCAATGGGGACCATCCGCTTGGAGAACTTGATGGTGACATTTGTGCGCAATTCTGTACGGCCGAGCGGCTCAAACGAGATGACTCTGATCTCACTGTCCGGCAGACTGATGACAATGGTGGCCGTGACAAAGACGATCAAGATGGCGAGTGACACGAACAGAGGGGTACGACGGGAGGATTCTTCTCCCCCCTTCCGGAAGCGCGAAATCATGTTCAGCATACCTGCTCCCCGGCAAATCCGGCTTCGAAGGTTTTGAAATGGCACGCCGTCATGGCGACCGGAGTCAATATATTCCGTCGTGAGGAACGGCACAAGTGGCAAGACAGATTTCCACGCGACTCACGTGACATTTGACATAGTGGTGTCGTATGCCTATGTTAGAGAATGACAGCCGCGATGCCGCGCGATCTATGTGAAGATACTGAAGAGGTCACTATGAGACAGATGTTATTTTGCGCCATGCCAATGCTCCTGATCTGTGCCGGCCTGTTTGCTCAGGAACTCAAGCCGGTCTCCCTCCCCGCCCCTGCCACGACAGGCGGGAAGCCTCTTCTGGAGACACTCAGCTTGAGGCAATCGACCCGAGAGTTCTCGACTGACTCTCTTTCTCTTCCGGTGCTCTCCAATCTCCTGTGGGCGGCGTGCGGGGTCAATCGACCTGAATCCGGGAAGCGAACAGCACCATCGGCACGGAATTGGCAGGAGATAGATCTATATGTTGTGACTGCGCAAAGAGTCTATCGGTATGAGCCGGTAAAGCATGAGATCATACCTGTGCTGGAGGGGGATCATCGCGCGGAGACCGGGATGCAGGAGTTTGTAGCCATCGCCCCAGTCAACCTGGTCTATGTGGCAGATTATTCGCGTATGAAGGACGCGGAGGAGGATCAAAAGGAATTCTATTCTGCCACCGATGCAGGGTTCATCAGCCAGAATGTCTATCTCTTCTGCGCATCCGAGGGCCTTGGAACTGTAGTGCGCGGGTCGGTGGACCGAGACGCGCTCGCCAAAGTTCTCAAGCTGAGTCCCGACCAGCATGTGGTCCTGGCGCAGACAGTCGGATATCCCAAGAAGTAATTCGAAGGGAGCAATCGCCCCCTTGGTTCATCCTCTTTTCACTCGAATCCGACGAGTGACTGTTTCGCCGTCGGCGATTACTTTCAGATAGTAGACGCCATCGGGAGAGGCGGAAATATCTATCGGCACAAATCCTTCTTTATATCCCTTTAAGGTCTGCTCAAAGACGGTTGAAGAACTGTCTTCGGTGACAATCCTGATTGACGCATCGGTCGGCGAATCAAAAAAGAGATCGACTTCGAACTTGCCGTCGTTGCGCGGCGGGAAGGGCTGGACAATGGGAAGTTCGTTATCCGGTGCGATAGTCTCAACACCGGGAGCGACAGAGAACCAATGGTTGATGTTACTTCCAAAGTCGGAGCCGAAGGATTTGATGAGTCTTCCTTCAAAATCCAAGATGCGCACGAAGCCATAGCCGCCTTCGATATTAAACCAGAAGTCGAGACCATCGCCGCCGGTATCGTTGACGATGAATTGATAGCAGTTCGGCTCGAGATCAAAGGTGTCGCGATAGGTAGTTTTGGCAGATAGCGAACCTTGCGGTCGCTCGAAGACGAGGTCGCCGTTGACATTGGTCAAGCGATATGACGTATGACTTGAGTCATTGTTGGTTCGCATCACCACGATGATCTTATTCGTGTAATGTGGTGGCGTAAGCGGGCTCGAGGTCAGGTGGTTGTCTTCAGGGTATTCGTCGTCCTGGCCATTTGGCGCACTGAGGAAAATAGAGAACTGCGAGGTATCACCGGGTACGGGGAGTTGCCCCGGTAAGGTGACGGTGGCATACGCCTGCGGCGGGAGTGAGCCGGTCCAGACATATTTCTTCGAGTAATCGAGTGACGCGCCGTAGCGGACGGTAACGGATGTCAGCGTGTCACTTCCCTGGTTCTTCATGACAAAAGTTGGCTGCGCACAGATCGGATTGAGGCGAGAGTATTCATCCTCCATGCTCGGGGCTATGATCTCCTCGACGGAGACATCATTGGTCGCCCATGGACTACGGCAATGAAAGAGGTATGAATAGATATGCCAGTTGGCGGTCGGTTTGTGTGGATTGATATATGGCTCCATAGCGATGTCAACGGTGTGCTGCTCCTGGTCGCTCAAAGAGTAGTCATACCAATCCGGGAAGACCACGGAACCGGGACACCAGTTGGCGCGGTCGAATATCCAGGTGCCGGACTGCGGATAAAGCGGATTGTCACCGCACTCACGCCAGAGCTGGCGTTGACCAACGAGCTTGTCGTCGAAGAAGACCTGACGGTATTTGCTGCAGAACTCGGCGCAGTTGGCGGAGTCATCCATGCCGTGGCCGGTCTGATGAATGCGAAGGCGAGCAAGGTCTGCGCCCTCGACTGGAGCGAAAGTTATCGGATGGAGAGCGTTTTCGATAGGCTGCGCGGTGTCACCATACAGAAAACTTCCGCACCAGAGTGTGTCCATGCGGATGACCTCAAGCGAGGGGCGGCCCTCGATAATCACAAAGTCGAGCGATATCTTCCAGCCGCGATCATCGTTCTTCTCGTAGCCGCCATGGACGAAGTCGATCAACACGGAGTCATGGAGAAGATTGGCGAAATCGGTGATATCGACATGCCAGTCAAGCCGCCATTCGGAGTCGAAGCGCCAGCCGTACGGTGAGATGGTGCGGGCCAATTCGATGTTTTGCGCCGGCGCCGCCTCTCCCCCGGATTTGCGGAGGTAGATGGCGTCGATATAATCCCACTCTCCGCAATGTTGGCTATCCGGACAGGCATAGGTGATCCAGAGAACGACTTTGCGATAGGTCATGTCGGATGGCGGAAAGACCGCCCACTTTGGATAGTAGGCGATGCCTTGTGAGGGATCAGTCACTACCTTGACCTCGTTGTGCGAGACCACATGGTGGCGCCGACCATTCTCGGTGGCCGTGGCCGACATTGAGACCAGAAGCGTCATGGCCAGAGTCAGCCATAGAATCAAGATGTGCTGACGAGATCGCATGGCGGCTACCTCTTCCCTTTCTTGGCAGTAGGCACATGGAAGAGCATTGACTTACCGACCTCTTGCTTGACGAGTCCGGGGCCGGTAATAAATAGGTTGAGCGCCTGACCACCCTTGCACTGGAACATGCGAAGTTCAATCGGATGCAGGCCGGCTTTAAGGGCGATCTTGCCGGGGACTTCGCCATCGCCATGTACACCGTCATTATCTATAAGCAGGCTGTCGCCGATAATGAGGCCGCTGCCATCATCGGAGTTCAGACCAAGTTCATAGAGACCATCGACGGGGACGCTAATGTATCCCTTGAAGACAAGCCCGTAATCCTCTGGACGCGCGATAGATGGAATGATGATTGTATCGGCCACTAATTCTTTGGCTGGCTTGACTGTCGTGAAATCCGGGAGCTTGGTCCATTCGCCTTCATAGTATGCGAGTTGGAGTCCGGGGGCAGTCTTGGAGACAGCTGCAGGCTCACGAGGAATCAGTTTCTGAACTGTCAGCTTGGTGACTGGGCCGGCGGGTTCATCCTTAACGAATGGCATGGCCATGACGGTTGCAGTCTGGTTGACAGCGAATGGCCGCTCAAAAATCGCTGAGGATTTGGTCGGTGTGGTGCCATCGACCGCATACCGAACCGTGGTGCCGGGGAATGGTGTGGAAAGAGCGACCATCGTGCTATCGATAAAGGCAGTCTGGTCAGCGGCGATGCGGGCGAACTTGGCATTGGCCTGATCGTAAAGAGGGGCTGAGGGTGCAATGTCGTCGCGTGAACCGTTCACATAAGACATAGCCAACAGTTTCAAGCGCGGTTCCTTGGGAAGTTCAAGCACCCAATTGGCCATGCCGAGCTTGACCCGAACCAGATAGAGGTAGGTGAATTTGTAGGTGTCGTTCTTCCCTTCGGAAGTGTGCCGGTGCGTGCCAACCCACGCGACGGGGGTTTGATTGACGTACGCTGGTAGAATCTCCGATAGGTCGGAAACCATCCGACCATTAACCATGCGATTATTCCACTGACCAATTGGCTCTGAATATTCTGCGAGTGCAATTGTATCAATTCGCCCAAGAGGATTTTCTGTTCCGATCATTGTTACAAAAAGCCCAGTAGAGACTGGGCCACCCGTAGCCATTAACAAGAGATGGGCCTCTTCCAGTTCAGGTTTACGGATGTCAAACCTCTGACCGTCGCAAGAGACGACATTCATTGCGCCATCGGTCGTGGGGCCGAAGGTGAATTTCACGCCGCGATAGTTCAGTGTATCCGGAAGCAATTCACCCGCAAGAGAGTTGCCGGAGCCATCGATGTTGCCATCGGTTTTGTTGATGTCGGTGGAGATGCCGTCAAGATTGTACGGCAGTGCGACCGGCTGTGAGACGAGCGGCTGAACCATCATCATCTTGGGGAGACCAAGGCGGACAGCAAACGCTTTTGGCTGAAATGGCGTGAGCGAGAAGGTCAGCTTGTCTTTGGCGGAAGTCGCCGGGCCGATCTCTTCTTCCTGACCGTTGACTTCGCGGGCGGAGACGATCGGACGACCGAAATTGATCGTTATATTCTCGGCCGGTTTCCCCTGCAGTTCGCGGACACGGATGATGATCTCATCGGTGCTCTCGGCCATCTTGATAGCGTTGACCATCACCTGCTGTGTCGGATTGCTATTCTGCGTGAGTGACAGAAGCGAATGCGATTTGCCCAGTTTGCCGGGGTGTTGCGGGACCTCGTAGACTTGGAGCGGTTGATTGAGACGTGCGGCCTGCCAGGGGATATCGGAGTCGAGCACCGGGCCGGTGTGACCGGCAATTGCGAAAGTGAAGTCATGTTTCCCGATATCCTGTGAGCTCTGGTCGCCGACCCAACTCCAGGTGTCAAAGACTCCCGGCGTATGAATCAGGGTGAGGCGCAGGGTCTGGTTGTCGGGGTGGTCCCAGCCGTATTTGCAGTCATTGAGAATGGAGACGCCGTAGGAGTTGTCGGTGGCGGTCTGGTCGGCCCACATATGGCCGGGGACCTCGTACTTCTCTTTCTTGTTAATGCCGCGCTTGATGGCGCCGAGGCCGAGGTCGTAAGTGACGGTGTCGTTGACGCCGTTCAGTTTGAAGGCGGCTTTGAGGAGCGTTTCTTTTTCTGCCCAATCGACATGGTTGATGAACTCGATCCGGTCACCGGCAGAGCCGGCGGCGAGACGGATGATCGTTTCGTAGGTCGAGTTGTTGTGCGTGCGAGTGATTTTGACCGCGCCGCGAACCAACCCTCCTTCAATCACCTCAATTTTCGGTGTGCCGCCAACTGACTCTTTAACGCCAGCGAGCAGGTCTTCGTACTGAATTTCCCAGGCGGGCCATTGCCGCGGTTTGTTGAAGATTAGTTGCCACTCTATGGGAGCGGCCAAGAGTTCTTTGTTGGTAAGTTTGTCGAAGATTGAAGTGACGTCGCCGTTGGTGTCGAGTGAGACCTTATAGCGCGAGTTTTCCAACTTACTGGTGGTCGCACCGACATGATCCCGGGACTCGCATTCAATTTCACCGGAGGCTTTAGCCCTTCGCAAATCATAAACGGCAAACCCAGCTGACGGAACCTTCGCCAAGAAAAGTACTTTGTACTTGCCTTCAAAACCCTGCTCCCCAAATTGGACTTTCACTTCTCTACCATCTGGTCCAAACACTTCTCCCACGATAAATGAAGTGTCTATTTCCACCTCCACCACCTCTTCCCGCTCTATGGCAAGAGGGTTATAGACAACCACCGTCTTCCCTTTGCCGCGCGTGTCGAGAGCGGGGGTAATGGCGGAAATGGCATCGGTTTGGATATTGGCGAACTGATTCAGGGAAAGAAGTTCATCGGACCAGGAATATTCATAGGCCTCGGGAATCGAGGTACCGGTCAGGTCATCATGGAATTGATGCCAGAGAAAGCGCACCCACGCCTCGCGAAGGGTTTCACGCGGGTAGGTGTAGCCGTTGAGCAGTGAGGCGGTGACAGCGGCACGCTCGGCAGCATCGGCGAGCTGTTCGTTGCGACGGTTCCAGCGCTTCATGGCGGCCTGCGAGGTGTAACATCCGACGCCGTGGCGGGTCATGACCAGTTCGCCATCGTATTTCTGCAGTTTAGCGTCAGGGAATTCGGCGACCAGTTTAGGGAGGTCATCTGCTCCGACCGAGGCAACCGTCATGGGGCCATCGGACTTGATAGATCTCTGGAGCCAGTCAACCGTGAGGGATTCCGGCGCGCCGCCAACATCGCCGGTGCCGATGTACATGTACGACAGATAGGCGCCAGTCTCTTTGCCAAGACTGTTGGCCATATTCAGCCAGAGGGTGTCACGGGAAAGATCATCCTTGATCTTAGCGACGTAGTTGCCGGTCTTGAGTCCGGCGATAACGGTGGAGCCATCGACTCCCTGCCATTCACCGATGGAGAACGGGACGGGGACGGAACATCCCCAGGTCAGTTTCTGCGTCGAGAATGATTTCAGGCCGCAATGTTTGGCTATCGACGGAAGAGCATAGCCGAAGCCGAAGCAATCCGGCATGAAGATATCATAGCTTTGCTTTCCGAACTCTCTCTTGTAGAAGCCATTGCCGTAGAGGGCATGACGGGTGAGGGACTCGAAGGATGGGATATTGACATCGCAGGCATCGACCCAGGCACCGGTGACGCGCCAGCGACCATCGGCGATATACTTTTTGAGGCGCTCGTAGTCATCCGGATAGTACTCTTTCATCAGCATGTAGCGGAATGCGCCTTCAAAGCTGAAGACGTAATCCGGATAGAGGTCAAGGAGCTTGAAATTGTCATGCAGGGTGTTGGGGATATACTCCTCGATGGTGTTTTTGATGGTCCAGCGCCACTGGGTGTCCAAATGGGCGGTGGATACGACCCCGACTTTGGGCTTGGGAGTCGTAGTCTCCTTGGTCTGGGCCAGGATCGCGGACGAAATCAGGAAGATCGCCGCAATGAGAATTGTCAATCGAGTACGCACCTCTGCGCTCCTTATGATGAAGATGTTACTTTGCCTTTAGCGCTGTCCTGGGTTGCGCCGCGGAGTCGCCGCATCAACCCTTTTTGCTTCAATCTATCAAAGAGGACCGCGGCGAGGATGACCAGGCCGAGGACAACTTTCTGCGTATAGGTTTCGATATTCGTGAGGTTCATGCCGTTCTGGATGACGGCGATGATAAACGCTCCGATAAGTGTGCCGATGATCTTCCCCTCTCCCCCGCTCAGACTGGTACCGCCGACAACAACCGCGGCGATCACGTAGAGTTCGTACGTAAGACCATATGTTGGCGCGCCGGATTTGAGTTGGGAGGCCATGATGATGCCGCCAAGTCCGGCCAACAGTCCGGAGAGGGTATATACAAACAATAGGACGCGGTTGACATTAATACCGGCGAGGCGCGCGGCTTCTGGGTTTCCGCCGACGGCGTAGATGTAACGTCCGAGCAATGACCGTTCCATGACAACCCAGGCGAGAAAATAGAGGAGGATCATCAACAGCACCGCAATCGGCAGGTCGAGAAGCGGCTCTGTGCCACGTCCGAGCCAAACAAAATTGTCGGGGAGCTGGTAGATCGGTTTTCCTTGCGAGATGATATAGGCGATACCGGCGGCAACCTGCATCATAGCGAGAGTGGCGATGAAGGGCGGTATCTTGAAGCCGGTGATCATCAGTCCGCTGAAGGCGCCAGTTAGACTGCAGACGACTAATGCGGCCAGACCGGCCATCAGAATGCCGAGAGTTGATATCTCTGTCCCGCCTAGTGTGCCGGCGACCCAGGCGATGACAACAGCTGAAAGCGCGATGAGGCTCCCAACCGACAGGTCAATGCCAGCCGTGATGATCACCATCGTCATGCCGATGGCAATGATGGCGATTACAACTATCTGATTGGCGACATTGCGGAGGTTGTCGGCCAGCAGGAAAGTCGGCCAGTTTTGTTTGGGAGGGGTCAGGATCTGAGCGCCTGAGATCGGGCGGGAATCGCGAAACCCTTCCACAATCGGCCGGGTAGCATCGGTAGTAACGACGGCAATGACTGTGGGCCCGGTCGTGTCGCCAGATAGTTCGGTTCTCAATTCTGAAGGATCGCCAACGTATCCGGCGGCATTGTAGCCGGCAGAACGAAGCAGACGCTTCATCTCGTTAGCGAATTCGACCTCTGAAGGGTTCGTTCCAGATAGAATGAGGACGCGTCCCTTTTGTGGGTAATGCGAGACCACTTCGCGGCTGAGAAGTTCGGCTCCTTCTTTACCGGTGGTTGTCTGTTCCGTGACGGTCAGAACGGAAAAGAGGATACAGAGCAGTATGAGGACAATGAGCATCCCATAGTCTGAGATAAAGCGAGTGACGACTGAGTCGCGTTTGGGATTGCTCATACGGCCATCGCCATGATCTGTTCCTGGGTTGCGGAGGCAACATCGGTGATCTCACCGCTGATCGCGCCTGCTTTCATTACCAATATTCGGTCGCACATACCGAGGATCTCGGGGAGTTCGGAAGATATTAGGAGAATGACCTTTCCTTCGGCGGCGAGCTTACGGATGAGCAGGTACATCTCAAATTTGGCGCCGACATCGATACCGCGGGTCGGTTCATCGAAGATGATAACTTGCGAATCGACTTCGAGCCATCGCGCGACCAGCAGTTTCTGCTGGTTTCCCCCGGAGAGTGATTCGGCGCGCTGGTGCGGCGAGGAGACCTTTATCGCGAGCGACTGACGGTGCGCTTCAAAGCGGTCGGCCTCGGTCTTTAGGTCAAGAAGGCTCGCGCGAGACCATCGCGCCACACTTGAAATAGAGAAGTTTTCGCGAGCCGTGGCGCAGAGGACCAGACCCTGTCCCTTGCGGTCTTCGGTGAGGAGGCAGATACCGGCACGGATGGCGTCGCGGGGAGTCTCAATCTGGAGTTCTTTTCCGTCGAGCAAGACCTCGCCAGATGTTGCTTTATCGGCGCCAAATATCAGCCGGGCCATTTCAGTTCGACCGGCACCCATAAGTCCGGCAAAGCCGATGATCTCTCCTGCCCGGGCGGTGAACGAGATATCTTTCACTTTGCCGCTCGAGAGTGACGTGACCTGGAGACGGATCGCGCCAGGCGTGGCGGCGCCTTTTGGGAACTCGTCGTCGAGGGAGCGGCCGACCATCAACTCGATCAGCGTGCGACGGGACATACCGGCGGCATCATTTGTGGAGACGGTAACGCCGTCGCGCATGACCGTTATCCGGTCGGCGATCTCGAGGACCTCATCGAGCCGATGGCTGATAAAGAGAATGCCGATCCCTTGCGCGGTGAGTTGGCGAAGAATGACAAAGAGGTTCTTCACTTCCCGAGGAGTCAGCGCGGCTGTCGGCTCGTCCATGATAAGGATGCGGGCATCAACCAGCAACGCCCGCGCGATCTCCACAAGCTGCTGTTCGGAGACAGACAACGAGGAAACGCGGGTGTCGGGATGAAGGGTCAGGCCGAGGCGTTTCAGTATCTCGCTCGCCCTATGCGATTCAGAGCCTGAATGAATGGCTCCCCACCGCGTCTGTTCGCGACCCAGAAAAAGATTGGCGGCAATAGAAAGGGACGGGACGAGAGTGAACTCCTGATAAATAGCAACAATCCCGGCGCGGTGGGCATCGATAGGTGAGGCAAAGTGACGCTCGACTCCGTCTATCGTAATTGTGCCTTCATCCGGCGTGTGAACACCAGTCAGGATCTTGATAAGGGTACTTTTGCCAGCTCCGTTCTCGCCGACCAGGGCATGGATCTCCCCTGCCTTCAGTTGTAATGAACCATGGGCAATAGCCTGCACGCCCGGAAATGCTTTGCGTAGTCCGGAGACCTGCAGGAGAATAGGTGAGTCTGTCTTCACTGACTGCCCAACCAGTCGAACGTGATTCAGTTACTGAGCATCCGCCTTGGTAAAAAGACCGCACGGAATCAGGATTGTCGGCGGAACCTGATTTCCCGCGACATAGGTCGCAATCGCTTCGATCGTCTTGGCGCCGATCTCATGCGGCTTCTGGATGACATCAGCATATATCTTCCCGGCTTTGATAGCTTCGCGGGCTTCGGGGACGGCATCGAATCCGATGATCAAAACTTCCCCAAGCTTGCCGGCCTTTTCCACCGCGGCCAGCGCGCCGAGCGCGGAGTCATCGTTGATACCAAAGATCGCTTTGAGGTCGGGATTGGATTGCAAGATATCTTCGGCGGTCCGAAACGCCTGATCTTTGACGCCGTGGCCGCTCAATTTCGCGACAATCTGGATACCCGGATGATTCGTGATCTCGTCTTCAAAACCTTTGACTCTCTGGATGACCGACTCAACTTCGGGGTGATCAATGATGGCGACCTTTCCTTGTCCGCCGAGCGCTTCGGCCATAGCCTGGGCAGCGAGCTTGCCACCGGCGATGTTGTCCGAAGCGATATGAGAGATGATCTTGACGCCTTCGGCGAGGCAGGCGATATCAGCGGTGAAGACCGGAATGCCCGCATCGTTGGCGGCTTTGATGGCGGTGCCGATGGATCGGGAATCGGACGGTGAAACGATTATCGCATTGACCTTTTTGACGATGAAGTCCTGCAGTTGGTCTTTTTGCCGGGCGACATCGAATTCGCCTGCGGTGATGAGGAGGTCATAACCACGCGCGGCGGCAGCTTCGGTAAGACCAGCTTCAAGCTCCTGGTAAAAGGGATGTGTTCTCGTTAGCAGACTGACCCCAATGGTCAGTTTAACGGGCGCGACTGCTTTGTCGGCGGTCTGTCCCGTATCTGATTTCGAGCAACCGAGTGAACAGAGGAGGAAAGCACAGCTCAGCAGGAGAAAACCTGTGAGAGCGAACGAAGAGCATCGACTACGCATAGTGACTCCACGCACGGCAGTTGAGGGTCAGCAAGTGACCGGCGGGGTCGCATCTCCTGGCGAACCTTCCGCCGACCAGTCGGAATCATAACACCAAAGCGCTAGCTTGGCAATCCCCAATGAGATGCGCGGAAGAACTTCTTGCAGAAACCGCTCGCTGCCTCTACTTTATTTCGCATGAAGAGACGCGGGACAGAGCCGGAGATTGCAATACCTGAGAGCGTGGACTCAGCCGGACGGGAACGAATGATCTGGTGGACATGTCTGGCACTCGGTTTGGTACTATTGGTTATCCACAATGTTCTGATCTCTCCCTGGATATTGGATGATGCTTTCATCTCGTTCCGCTACAGCGAGAATTTCGCGAATGGTGACGGATTAGTATTCAATGTGGGAGAACGGGTCGAAGGATATACGACCTTTCTTTGGGTCTTTCTGTTAGGGATCGGACACTGGTTGGGGATGGAGACTATCTCATTGGCGAAAGTGTTGGCGTGGTTGTTCGTGCTGGGGAGCATTGGACTGGTGGCGTATAGCTACAAGTTCGCGAATTGCATGACCAGAACGTCTTCTGGAGTAGCGACCCTTTTCCTGTGTACCTGCGGAATCTTCACTCCCTGGCCGAGTTCTGGTATGGAGGTCACGCTTTTCGGGGGCCTGATCCTGAGCACACTTGCGCTGTATAGCTCGAAAAATGCCTTTGGCCCGACCAGACAATATCTGCTAGCGGGGATTTCCGCGACTTTGCTGGTGATGACGAGGCCGGAGGGTATCCTTCTGGTAGCAATACTGGGTCTGCATGCGGCCTATCGTTTCCTGATGAACAAGGACCGAACGGTAGTTTGGTTCGTCATCTCGTTCGCAGCGATCTATGGCGCATATTTTCTGTGGAGGTATTCGTACTACGGATATCTGCTTCCGAATACGTTCTACGCAAAGGTCGGTTCAAGCAGCGACCAACTCTTGCGTGGGCTGGTGTATTTGAAAGGGATGGGGATTCTAATCTGGCCAATGCTTTTGCTGGCAGTCGTTGCACTCTGGAGATCCACCCGTGAAGGAGCTCTGTTGCTGCGACTTTCCGCGATTTATTTGTTAGTCCATGTCATTTATATCTGGCTGGTTGGGGGGGACTGCATGCCGGCGTTTCGCTTCATAGCGCCACTCCTCCCGCTTCTGGCACTGCTGGCAGCAAGTGGAGTGATAGCAATTTCAAAGTGGAAAGCGGCGGCTGGGCTGGTTGTGTTGGTGGTCGCATTCAATCTTTACCAGATGCTTTTCGCCTTCAGCATTACTGGGCATATCAAAGCGGACAAGGTTGCTGCGCGTGGCAAAGAGGTCGGCCTCTGGCTGAAGGAGAATCTGCCGTCTGGCTCGCTGATAGCGACCAATACGGCCGGGACTATCCCCTATTATTCGGGTCTACCGGTAGTTGATATGCTGGGACTGAATGATGTTACGATCGCGCATCGCGCCGTGGCCGATATGGGGACTGGTCTGGCCGGTCATGAGAAAGGGGACGGCAGGTATGTGCTGACGCGGAATCCCGCGGTCATCCAGTTCCACTCAAGTGTCGGTCGGCTCAAGCCAAGTTTCCGGAGCGATCGGGAGCTCTTCGAGATGCCTGAGTTTCACATGAAGTATCACGCGGTGGAAGTGATGATACCTTCGCTCGGCGAGTATGCGGTTTTCTACGTGCGTGACGACATCTCCCTCCCCTTCATGAAGAGGTAGATATACTTCACGATCAGCCGAAACGAGCAATCAGCACGGTAATATCATCGGAGGGGGACTGCTTTCCGACAAAGGACGTAATATCTCCCAGGATACGCTCGACCCACTCTTTGGCGGTAGCACTGATGGTCGTACCAAAAAGCTGGACAAGACGCTCGTCACCGTACATCTCTTCCTTCTCATTCAGGGCTTCTGTCACCCCATCTGAGTAGAGACAAAGCGCTCGGATATCCTTCAGCGACACGGAAAGTACGCGGTAAGGTGAATCGGGAAGGATGCCGACCAGCAGGTCTGCATCGGAATGGCTTGAGACCTCGCCCTTGAGATTGAGAAAAAGCGGAACCAGATGGCCGGCGTTCACGAACTCAAATACCTGGCGATCTGTGTCAACTATTCCGAAAAGTCCGGTCAGAAACTGACCGGGACGGGCGAACTGACAGATCAGGCGATTGAGCCGACTTGTCATGTCAGCAACATTGTTCTCCCCTTCGTAGGAAATCTGTGATCGAAGCACGGCCTGGGCATTGGCCATCAGCAACGAAGCCGGTGTCCCCTTGCCGGAGACATCGCCGACGGACAGAAAAAAGCGGTGGTCATCGATCTTCACAATGTCGAAGAAATCCCCTCCTACCTCCTTGGCCGGGATATTGACGCCGTGGATGTCAATTGCATCGGAGGTAACCGAAGATTTGGGGAGAAAGCCTTGTTGGATCGAGTGCGCCAGTTTGAGCTCTTCTTCCACCGCTCGGAGTTGCTGCTCTTTTTCGAAGAGTCTGGCATTTTCAATGACCTGAGCGGTCTGAACACCAACTATCGCTAAGAAGCGCTTATCGTTGTCGGTAAAGCCACCATCGGCCTTTTTGTTAAATAGCGCCAGGACCCCGATAAGTCCCGTGCGGGCCATGAGCGGCGCGGCCAGAATGGACTTCAACCCCAGCGCGTCGAAATCGATCCCCCGGAAGCGCTCATCAGTCATAGGGGTGTTGCAGACCAGCACGGTCTTGTTCTTGACCATCCATCCGGTCAGGCTAAGGTTCAGCCGGAGCGGAATACCGCCGGTGTCCGGGGTAAACTCCCTTACAAAGGTCTTGAAGTCTGCCGCGCCGGTCATATCCCCTTGCTGGAGAAGAAAGACTCCCCCCTGGACAGCGCCGACGCGCTTGAGGCAGTGGTCGAGGATCGACTGCGTGATGGAGTCGACCTTCATGGTCACATTGACCGCATTTGCGATCTGGTTGAGTGACGTCAACTCCTCGACCGCGCTTTTTAGGCGTTGCAGTTCGAGGTCACTTATATTCGGCATCTGGTTTCTTCTGCTCCAATCTGGCAAGAAATTGCCCGGTACTGGATGGTATATATAGTTCCGGTGGAGTTCCCGCTACAACAATCACTCGGCAAGCAGGTCCGGAATTTCAGGGCCTAAGTCTCTAAAATACTTGACTTTGTTGGTCCACGACCTATCTTGTCATCAGGCAATACCTATACCTCGACCGTTCGGAATCCGGGAATCTCGCGGAGCCTGAGAAAGAACGGTCGCAATATACCGCACAACCACTATCGAAAGATTGTTGTCTCGCCAGAGCTGAAGGGGCCGCTACATGAAATATCTGCTAAGTACCTTACGAATCACTTCGATGTTCATCCTGGTCTGCGCTTCACTGGTGGTGGGCCAGACGGAGCAGGAGATCGCCGACTCAACGGCCGCATCTCTGCGTTTTCCCATGGGAGCGAACCTGCAGGCGATGTTTGACTCGCTGGGGTACGATATAAACGTTCAGGAAGACGAACTGGGTCAGGAACTCTTCTGCGCAACCGGGACCATGTCCGTGCGCGTGTTGGGGAAGCGGACAGCATATTCAACCAAGTCATCCTTCGGCTACTACCCGGCAGGAGACGTGAACGGGTATATTCCATTCGGCGGATATCAGTCGAGTATCAACGACAGCTTTGATCTCCAGATCGGAATGGAAGGGCTGTTTGGATTCTACCTGCGACCCGCCCAGACCTCCAACACAGACTTCTGGTTCACTGAAAACGCGCTGAATTATGATGGTGTGGATCATGTCTGGGTTTATGCAACAGGGATCGATGGAGAATACATCATCGCCTTTGAAGATGTTTCGGGCGGCGGTGACCTGGATTACGATGACCTTGTCCTCAAAATAGGGTTTGTGGATGAAGACAGCGACGGTGCTCTGGCCGGTTGTGATAACTGCCCGGGGATCAGCAACCCTGATCAAGCCGACACAGATGGCGACGGACGTGGTGACGCCTGCGACAATTGTCCGGAGATAGCCAATAGCGGTCAGGAAGATGCCGACGGCGACGGCGTCGGAGATCTGTGCGACCTCTGCCCCGGCTCGGATGATAGGCTGGACAGCGACTCCGACGGAATTCCGGATGGATGCGACAACTGCCCCGCACTGGCGAATTCTGATCAGGCAGACCTGGACGGCGACAATGTAGGAGATATGTGCGATAACTGCCCTGATCAGTTCAATCCCGACCAGGGGGATGCGGATGGTGACGGTATCGGCGACCTGTGTGAGCTCCCATTCGAAGATGGCGAGCAGTTCCGCGCGGACATGCTGTATGTCCAGTCGGCTGATCTTGACTTTGACAATCGGATGGATATCGTCTACACCGGCAGCCAGTCGGAGAGCCTCTACGTTGCTTTTGGCCGGGACGGCGGGTTTGAGACGCCGGTTGGGCTGTTGAAGGTGACCAATGCGCCAATCGTCATAGCCCACCTGAATGGCGATACGCTGTTGGATATCGCGGTGAATGGCGCCGGTATGCTGTATCGGCTGTTCAATCAGGCGAATCGTCAGTTCGATGTCGATTCCATTTCGCTCGGCGGGCCGATCTACCGGCCATCGGAGGTGAATGCCCTGGGTTCGACCATGGCGTTTGGACATTTCGACAATGATGTGTACGCCGATGTCATAATCAGCCCCAGTTTCATGCTTCGTGGCGCGGCCGAAGGCTTCCCTATGCTGACGGTCACCCTGCCGTTCAGCTTTATTGGGGTCGATGGTGCGGATCTGAATGGCGACTTAAGTGACGACATCGTTTCTGTGACTGCAACAGCGGTGGAACTTCGGACGAACAATGGCGCGGCGAGTTTCGACCTGACCCAGAGCATTCCTCTTGTAGGGCCCTTCACCGGCGCGTTTGTCGAGTCCAATGTCGACTTGAATAGCGATGGCAAAACCGATATCGCGGTGGTCACCGCGCTGGCGGATAGTGTGAATTCGATCAGCCGCATCACGGTGGCGCTGGGAGATGGAAACGGTTCCACGCTTAGCACCCAGACCATATCCGTGAATGGCTTGGCCGCGAGCCTGGCGGTGACCGACATTGACCGCGATCAGGATCAGGATATCTCGGTGATCAATGTCCGGACCGCGGGGCTGGATGTTTTCCTGAATGATGGTTCGGGTCATTTCGCGTATGCGGCAACTATCCCGCTTTTCGATCAGCAGCAGGCATATCAGGCCTTGACGGCGGCGGATTTTGATCGCGACGGCAACCCCGACTTTGTCACCGGCGGTACCAATACGCCGGTTCTGCTGGCATTAAACGGCCTCCCGGACGCGAACTTGCTGGCTGACGAAATGGTTACCACCACGCAGGGAGACTATGAAATCAAAATAGTCAACCCGCACGGGTTCGTGATCTCCCGTAACTTACAGACGGTTGCCGGATCGGCCGCATGGCGTTTGGATGTGCAACAGGACGGGAGGCTGGATATCCGGTTGTTCGACTACAATCTGGAATACGGCGAGTACAAATTCATCATCAAGCCGATTGGAACCGGCGGATCGACCGGAGGCGGAAGTAACAACTTCACTCAGGATATCCGGATCGACGGGACTCAACAGATCAAGCTGTTCACTGATTACAACGGCGCGGTGACCGGTACGCAGCGACAGGAGCCGGGCGCAGTGGATAGTATCGTGTTCTACCACACCGTGGAACCGGTATCGTCCATCTGGCCGCCCAATGGAGTCGCGGTGAAGAAGGTCCGGCCGGTTGTGGAGTGGGAGTTGCTCGGCGGCCTGGGAAGCAATCCAGTCTCCTACGAGTTCCATCTTGATCGTTTTCATGACTTCCGCTCGCCGATCTATACGGAGACCGGGCTGACCAGTCGTCAGTTTGAGATACCCGAAGCGCTGGGTAAGGACTCAATCTACTACTGGCGCGTGAGATCCTTCGACGGAGTGTCGTGGTCGGAGTATTCTCGGACATTTGCGCTTTATATCGTCGGGACCTGTTGTGAGTACTCGTTGGGGAACCTTGATGGAATAGGTGGGGTCGATATCACCGACCTAAGTATTCTGATCGCTTATCTAACGTCACAACCAGGAACAGTAGTGATACCGTGTCCGGAGGCGGCGGGACTCGCGAAAACTCGCCAGGTCGACCTTGTAGACCTGTCGATGCTCATCGCCTACCTGACTCAGGGCCCGTCCTCGGTTCAGCTTCCGGCCTGTCCGTGATCAGACAACGTCGCTGATACCCAACCCGATTAAACTGAACCCTGGCCACCTGACCAGGGTTCTTTGTTATGGTTGCCATCTATCTGACTCGACATATATTGGGTGTCACTTTTGGTCTAAACTGCTCGAATATTTGTAACAAATAGCGCCTATGCTTCAGAACGGTAGCACATTCGGCCCATACACGATTCTCTCCGCACTGGGTGAAGGAGGGATGGGGGTGGTCTATGAGGCGCTGGATACCCGCTTGGACCGAGTGGTCGCGCTCAAGTTGATCCGAGAGGAACTGGCACGAGACCAGGATTATCGGACTCGATTGGCCGATGAGGCCAAACGCGCGGCCAGGATCAACTCGCCGTTTGTGGTGAAGGTCTGGGAGCATGCGGAGGTCGACGGACATCCGTATATCGCGCTGGAATATATCGCGGGGCCGAGCCTTCGGGATGCCATCTACAGCCTGACTTTTGAGCAGAAGCTGAAGCTGGCGGAACAGATAGCTCGCGGACTTCGGGCCGCCCACGCCGAGAGTCTGATACATCGCGATCTCAAGCCAGAAAATATCAAGCTGACCACAGAGACTGAGGCTCGCATTCTGGACTTTGGACTGGCGAAGACCGTTAGCTCGAACGCGGTCGATGCCCAGGGGAATATTGAAGGGACGCTGCATTACCTCTCCCCCGAGCAGATCGCGTCCGAACCGCTGACCGGAGCCTCGGATGTCTTTGCCTATGGAACGCTCCTGTATGAGTTGTTCCTGGGGATACGGCCATTCGAAGGGCCTTATCCAGCCGCAATTATCTACTCAATTTTGCATGAGGATCCAGTCGCGCCGCGCACTGTCGATGAATCTATCCCAGAATGGCTCGAGCAGATCATCCTCAAGGCGCTGGCCAAGCGGGTCGAAGATCGGCACGCCAGTATGGCGGCTGTGATTGATGCCTTCACCGCGGTCAACTCGAAAGCCAGACCGATGGCTGGTGAAGTGATGGTCAAGCCGAAACTCAGCATCACGGTGGTCGATATCAAGAATCTCTCCGGAGACCCGCAGTGGGATTTCTTTTGCGAAGGGTTTACCGATGACGTGATTAACGAGGTATCCCGCCGCACCGACCTGATCGTGGCGGCCGAGCCGGCGACGTCGCTCCAGCGCAATGTGAAGGAGATGTTCGTCAAGTTTCGCACTGACTACATGTTGATCGGGTCGGTTCTTCGATGGCAGGAACAGGTGAAGTTGACTCTGTCCGTATATGGCGATGGCGGAAATCGGATCGTCGCATCGCACAAGTATGAAGGAGCGGCGGCAGGGCTGTTCGAATTGCTCTCGAAGGCGGCCAAGGATGTTTCGGATTCGATGGCGAAAGAGACCGGCGCTGAGGTAATTGAGATTGAGGACTATCTCAAGACCGATATTTCGGCATACGATTATTACCTTAAGGGGAAAGGTTACTACGCGACAAGTCGGCCGGAAGATCTGGCATTTGCGGAGTCGATGTACAAGAAAGCGTTGGAGATCGACCCTCAACTCGCGGCAGCCCATGCCGGATTGGCCGACGTGTACGCATTCCAATATATGGCCTACTATGACCGCACACCGGCCAAGATTGACATGGCCAGAGCACAGGCTACTCAAGCGATCACCATTTCCCCCACACTGCCGGAAGCACATCGGTCGCTCGGCCGAATCTATATGTTTTCCGGCGATTGGGTGAAAGCGGAAGAGTCATTTCAGGCCGCAATCTCACATAATCCCAAGTACGCGATCGGCTATCGTACGCTTGCCTGGTTGAAGCTTGGGCAAGGGATCCTGGAGGAAGCGGTGCAGTGGGCGCGAAAAGCGCTGGAGCTATCACCAACCGACCTCGAGACATTACTTCTGCTGGGAATCGTCAACCTGGACCAACGCAAATACACGGTGGCAATGGCGACCTTGCAGCGGGCGATCGAATTGGGTCCCGATTACGGCAGGGCGTACCACCTTCTTGGGGTTGTCTATATGAAGTTGGGGGTGCTGGAGCTCGCGCTCGAGAATTTCCTTCACGCAGTGCGCTACAAGGGGGACCCAAATTCGGCGATCGATGCCGGATATATCTACCTGGTACAGCGGCAGTATGATAAGGCAAGGCGGTATTTCGAAGAGTCTATAGCCGGCGGAAATCTGGTTTTTGCGGCACGGTACTATTTGGGGTACCTGAGCATGATCGAGGGGAAAGCGGAGGAAGCGACGCATTTGCTGAACCAGTCGGTGGCAGATGGGATGCCGCAGGGGAGCGACGGGCAGGAAGACCCCCATATTCTCGCGTTTCGCGCCATGGCCTATGCGGCAAGTGGTGATCAGTCAAGAGCCCTTGAGATCATTCACCCTTTGGAGGTGGATGTGCGGATAGATGGTGAAGTGATGCAAAACCTTGCTCGGGCTCATGCGCTCCTGGGGAAGCTGGATGCCGCCCGCTCTTTGCTGGAGCGTGCCTACCAGGCACCAGCTGGGCCGACCGAGAAGGAGGGTCGTGTCGACCCGCATTTTACCGCCATGATGGCCAACTCGGCTGCGTCCTGATCGCACACCGTCAGATATCGCTTGAACTTCCCCCCTATTCGGTCGTATTCTTATTCGTGACCTACCGGGATACTAGCACCTTCAACCGTTGGATCTACTGCCAATGAAAGCACTCATCGCATTTCTCATGGTGATCTGCCTGATGGCAATTTCCGCCACTGCCGCCGATGCCACCTACACTACGTTGACACAGAACCAGACGATCGCGCAGTTTCGTTGCGAATTGGTCTACACCAATGCCGAGGGCCAGCGGATCGGCGCGCGGTTTCGTCACATCCCGAGTGGATTTGCCCTCGACCTGGTGACAATCCAGTCCCTTCCGCAGATATTCATCTGGGTGAACTCGCTGCCGCCGTCGGACCAGGGAGAACCGCACACCTGCGAACATCTGTTGTTGGGAAAAGGGACTGTCGGACGCTACGTGGCCTCGCTGGAGGATATGTCTCTTACTTCCAGTTCAGCGTTTACGATGCAGATCCAGACCTGTTACCATTCGCACACCGATGCCAGCCCGGATGTCTTCTTCAAAGTGCTGAAGGAGCAGTTGAACGCGTTGGTGAATCCGAATTTTTCGGACGAAGAGATTCGCCGCGAGGTCTGCAACATGGGGATCAAGGTAGACCAGACGGATTCGTCGCTCCATCTCGAAGAAAAGGGGACGGTCTATAATGAAATGATCTCGTCCTTTGAGTCCCCCTGGGGGCCGATGTATTTTGAGATCGACCGGATGGTGTACGGCCTGAACCATCCAATGTCCTATTCCTCGGGCGGTTTCCCTGAAGCGATCAGGACGATGACACCGGAGGACCTGCGGACTTTTCATAAGAATTCATACCGCATCAACAATATGGGGGCGATACTCTCGCTCCCGCCGGATATCTCGATCGATGCGGCTCTCGCGAACATGAGCACGATCCTGAGCCAGGTCGACCCGAACGCGCAGGTAGGCGATGACCCGGTCACGCTGGATGAACGCCTCCCTCATCCCAATCCGGCGGCGGCCGGGACGATTCGACTCGCGCCGTATCCATCGCAGAAAGCCGAAGAGCCGGGTCATCTGGTCATGGCCTGGCCGGCGGTACAGAAACTTGGACCGGAAGAGCTCTACCTGATGGAGCTCTTGATAGCGGGGTTCTCGTCAGACCAGACCTCGATCCTCTACCGGAGCATGATCGATTCAAAGACCCGCCGAATTGATTGCGGAACGACAGGGTTGAATGGCTGGGTCGCCTCCGACCTTGGACAACCGATCTATCTGGCGATGGGGAATGTGAACCGCGATTGGTTAAATGAGAAGAGCATCGATTCACTGCGTCGGTTTGTTTTGAACGAGCTGAGAACAATCTCCGAATGGAAACCGGGTTCGGTCGAACTCGAGAAGTTCAATGCCGGAATCCGCAGTCGTATTGATGAGCGGAAGCGGAATTTGCGAGTTTTCTTGAATACTCCTCCCCGCTTTGGCTTCCGTGGTACCGGCTCGGAATGGATGGCAAGAGTTTTCCGCGCATCCAAACATGACGGATTTGAGCGTTCTCTGGTTTTCGGGTCGGAATTCAACTTTGTCGATTCCCTACTTGGTTCTGGAAAGAACTTCTGGGCGGATTTCATTAAGAAGTGGGGATTGGCCGACGCGACTCCGTTTGTGTCCGCCGCGGTAGCCGATCCAAACATGATCGCATCCGAAGAGTCCGCTCGAAAAGCTCGGATAGATACGTATGTTGCGGATCTGAGGGCAAAGTATGGTGTCAAATCGGACACCGAAGCGATCGCTCGCTTCAAGGAAGATTACGACAAGCAGACGGCATTGATCGATCAGGAAGCGAAATCTATCCCGATGCCGCCGTTCACTGACTCCCCGCCGCTCACGCTGGATGACCATCTCAAGTACGATCAGGTCACACTGCCTGGTGGCGGTCAGTTGGTTAATTCTACGTTCGAAAATATGACGGGGGCTACGGTCGGGCTGGCGTTCCGCCTTGATGCGCTACCGGAGTCTCTTCTCACGTACATTCCTGCCCTGCCCTCTTTGATCTCCGAAGTTGGCATCTTCAAAGATGGGAAAGCGATCAGTTCCGCTGAAGCGCGGGATCTGCAGCGCAAAGAGATTCTTCGACTATCAGTTGGATATACTGTCAATTTCCGGACGCAGCGCGCGGAGTTGATCGCCCGTTCATCGGGATCTGATTCGACTGAAACATCGCAAGCTATCAACTGGCTGGAGTCTGTACTCTTCAGCGCGGACTTGAGATCGGAGAATCTTTCGCGGATTCGGGACGTCATTGACCAGTCGTACGCCGGTGTCAGGTCGCGGATGCGCGGCTCAGTCGAGGGGTGGATCGATTCGCCGGTGAACGCATATTGGCGCCAGGACAATCCTACGCTTTTGTACGCGGACTGCTTTTTGACTCAGGCACATGCACTACTGCAATTAAAGTGGATGCTCCGGGATGGCGCAACTCCGGCCGATAGCAAAGAATTCGCGGATTTCATGAAAGAGCTGGCGGCAGTTGGACGTACAGCGCCGCGCAAGGAACTGACCGAGCTGCTGACTTCGTTAAGTGAGGCGCTGACGAGCGATGGTCCGTCTACGTCGGTCGAACCGCTCGCCATGAGGGCATCCGCACTGGGGAATGACACGAAGCCCCAATTGAAAGAAGCTCTCAATGACCTTCGCAACACCATGGGCGAAATACCGGAGGCGACATTATCTAAAGACTTTGCCTACTTGTGCGGGCTGATCGCCGATGGGTACATGGTTCCGGCAGAGATAGCACTGTCACGGGTGAAGGCATCGCTTGGGTACATTCTGCGACAGGATAACGTTCGTGGATTTGTGGTCGGGAGCAGTCGCGCGCAGAAGCAGGTGAAGCCGGGACTGGACCGCATAGTCGCAAAGTGCGCGTCCACACCCAGTATTCGCCTGGCATCCGCAACTGCCCCGGTGGTCTTCAGCCGACTACAGGAGCGACATCCAGAAGTGACCCGTCCAGCGTACGCGGGGTTGGTTTTCGAGGATACGCGGGCGGGCGTTTTTTATAACACGGCCAATTGTGCCAGCTTTGTTGACTCCACCGATGATGTGTTGTACAACTTTCTGGCCGCGAGACTCTACGGAGGCGGCGGCGCGCATTCCATGTTTATGAAGACCTGGGGGGCTGGGTTGGCATATTCAAATGGACTGCGCAGCAACGAAGCCAACGGACGTGTGGTCTACTACGCGGAACGCTGTCCGGAACTTTCGCAGACTATGCAGTTTGTGGTCAACGAGTTGAAGAACGCGCCGGATGATCCGGCTCTGGCGGAGTACGCATTGGCACAGGCCTTTGCAATGAGCCGCTCGGGCGCCAGTTACGAAACGCGCGGCGAATCGATTGCCGCGGATCTGGCCGACGGCCTCACGCCAGAAGTGGTCGCACGATTCCGCAAGCGGATGCTGGCGTTGCGACAGAGCGATATGTTCGCGCAGCAGGTTCAGGCAAGGATGGAAACGGTGTACGGAACATTGCTTCCGGGGTACGGTCCGGGTCCGGAAGAATCGATTGAGAAAGCGGATGCCCGCTACTTTATCGTGGGACCGGAAGCGCAGTTTGAATCATACGAGAAGTATTTGAAGTCTACCGAAGGGCCAGAGACGGCTCTGCAGCGGCTCTATCCCCGTGATTTCTGGATCACTCAATGATCAACTTCTGACACAAACAAGAAGGGCTGCCGATGGCAGCCCTTTTCGTTTTTACCACATACGGGAGAGTCGTTTTATGCCTTCGCGGAGTTGTTCGGGAAAAGCCGCGAAGCTGATGCGGACATACGGCTTGCCGACGTCTCCGAACAGGCCTCCCGGGACAGTGACAACGCCTGCCTCATCGCGTAGTTTGAAACAGAAAGCAAGCGGATCGGCCATCCCCTGCTCAGGGAGTCGGGTCCAGTAATAAAATGCGCCGTCGGGCGGCGGGCTGTCCACGCCCATGAACTCCTTAAGCGCCGTGTGGAGAGCTTCCCATCTCCCCTGCACCTCGCGACGGGCCGCAGCATGAATCTCAGTAGAGTTTTCAATCAACGCGATAGCCGCTCGTTGAGCGGGTACGGAAACGCCGGTCACCATGAAAGAGTGCATAATTCGCATGGCGGCCATGACCGCGGGATCACCGATGGCCCAACCGACACGGAGGCCGGGCGAACCCCAGGCCTTGGAGACCGAACTGACGACAATGCCGTAGTCGGAAATCTCGCGTAGTGACGGGGGACGTTCGCCGAAATAGAGATCGCGGTAGACTTCGTCGGAGATAAGAAGCAGGTCGCGCTTTTTGCATTCATCAGCGATGATCTTGAGCTCGGTCGCCGACGTACCTGCGCCGGTGGGGTTCGCTGGGAAATTGATCACCACCGCTTTGAGGCCGGGTATATCCAGATGCGGGATGACCGCTTTCGCGGTCAATCGAAAGCGATTCTCCGGTGACAGACTGTATTTGACGACTTCTCCCCCAGCCATACGAGTGATGCCCGGATACGCGACAAAGCCGGGGTCGGGGACGAGAACTTTGTCGCCGGGGCCGATGTACGCCTGCAGCATGGCGAAGAGCGCGCCCTGCGAGCCACCAGTCATCATCACGTGATCACTGGGCACATTGTAATAGCGAGCGACCGTCTCTCTTAACTCGGGGATTCCCATATTGTGGCCGTAGCCACAGACGCCAGAGAATTGAGCGAGCGCTTTGCGAGCCGGTTCAGGCATGGTCCAGGTCGGCTCACCGAGCCCAAGCGGTACCGCGTCGGGAGGGGCACCTTCGGAAAGCATCCGGACGGGGCTGGGTCGCATCCCCTGTAATCGCGCGGCAGTCTGCATATAGCTAAATCCTATAAGTTATCGTTTAAAGTAGTTTATTCAGGCGGATAGTCTACTCCGCCTTTCGCACATGGTCAAGGTAAAAGAAAAACCGGTCGGCTATTACTGCCAACCGGTCATAGTATTCTGCTGAGTATCCTTATCACTCTTTGCGCGGAGTCTGGTCGCCGATTGAAGGAGCCTTTCGATCAATGGTCTTCGGCACAGGCTGCCCGCCACCGTCAATCGAAAGAACTGTGATGTAGTCGACTATCTCAAGCGTGTCCGATCCGCCGGGTCCGGTGACAATTAGCCGGACGGTATATAGTCCCTGCGTTTGGTACTGATGAAGCGGATTCTGTTCGACCGATGTATTTCCATCGCCGAAATCCCACAGGTAGCTATCGATCGCTCCCGTTGATTGGCTGGTGAATTGAACATCGAGAGGAGCCAGGCCACTGGTCGTACTTGCGGTAAACGCGGCTACCGGCGGTGGTTCATTCACCACGATATAGTCCGTGCGTGTCAGCGTATCTATGCGGAGAGCGCCGACAACAATCAGTCTGACCGTGTACGTGCCCGGAGACAGATACTCGTGTTGGGGTGAGGTCAGAACGGAAGTCTGGCCATCACCGAAATCCCAGAAACTGGTTAGGATGACTCCTGACGACATATTGTTGAACTGCACCAACAGAGGCGCGATGCCGCTGGTGGGTGAGGCATCGAAATTGGCAAAAGGTCCGCTGCTTTCAACCGAAATCAGATCCTGCCGAACAAGCGTATCTTCCCCGCCCGGGCCTGAGACAGTCAGGCTAACTGAATACGTTCCGGGATTCTGATACGTATGCACCGGGTTTTGCTCTTCTGAACCATTGCCGTCGCCAAAATCCCAGAGATATTTGTCAATCTGTCCGGTCGAGCTGTTAGTGAATGTCACCTGCAAGGGGTCGACACCGGTGACCGGGTCGGCGCTGAAGTCCGCAGTTGGCGGTGGAACCAGCACGGTGATGAAGTTGGTTTTCAGCGTGCTATTGGATCCATCGGGGCCATCAACGGTCAGGCGAACTGAGTAGACGCCAGCCGTGGTGTACTGGTGCGACGGATTTTGAAGCGTCGAGGTACCGCCATCGCCAAAATCCCACGCATATGTCGAAACAGCTCCAGTGGTAATGGCTGTGAAATTGACAATGAGCGGAACAACACCTGATTGCTGATCGACAGTGAAGTCAGCTGTTGGCGGAGGATTTAAAACCTGGATGTAGTTGCCGCGTTGCGCGCTGTTGGAGCCGCCAGGACCGGTAACGGTCAGGCGCACGGTGTATCGGCCGGGAGCAGTGTAAATATGCAGAGGGTTCTGCGCGAAAGTGGAGTCGCCATCGCCAAATGACCAGAGATAAGAGTCTATCACCCCTGTCGATAGACTGTTGAACTGCACCGCGAGGGGCGCGGGTCCGGAAGTAGGCGTCCCTTCGAATACCGCGGTCGGCGGAGGGATCAAAGCCTGAATGTAGGACGCGCGAATGAGCGTATCTTCCCCGCCCGGCCCGATCACGATAAGACGAACGTCATACTGCCCGGGGTCGATGTATGTGTGCGATGGATTCTGCAGGTTCGAAGTGGTGCCATCGCCGAATGACCATTGGTAAACATCGATCTCACCGGTCGCCAGGCTAGTGAATTGCACAGATAATGGCGCGACACCTGAGGTTGGATTGGCGCTGAAGTCTGCCACCGGAGGAGGCGTGTCGACTGTGATGTACTGCACACGCGTAAGTGTATCCGCGCCGCCGGGGCCGATAACGATCAGGCGGACATCGTATACACCCGGGATGCTGTACTCGTGTGTGGGAGATGCAAGATCGGATGTACCGCCATCGCCAAAATCCCACGCAAACGTTGTGAAAGTACCGGTTGACTGGTTAGTGAACGATACTGCCAGCGGAGCTACGCCGGAAGTAGGCGTGCCGCTAAAGTCCGCAATCGGCGGTGGCGGAAGGGCGTTGATGTAGGCCGCACGAATGAGCGTGTCAATTCCGCCCGGACCGGATACAATGAGACGGACATCGTAAGTGCCAGGATTGGAGAACGTAATACTGGGGTTTCTCACTGCCGAGGTTATAGTCGTTCCGAAGCGCCAATTCCAGGATGTGATATTTCCTGTCGACAGATCGGTGAACTGAACTACAAGCGGGATATTTCCGGAAGTCGGATTGGCCGTGAACTCCGCGGTTGGAGCGACGGCATTGGCCGTGATATAATTCGGGCGAAGAAGCGTATCCACACCTCCCGGGCCAGTCACAATCAGGCGGACGCTATAGGTGCCATGAACGGTGTAGGTGTGCGATGGAGTCTGCGCGGTCGATGTGCCGCCATCCCCAAAATCCCAGGCGTAGGACGTGATCTGTCCTGAGGAAGTATTGGTGAAGTTCACCGCGAATGGCACCGTCCCCTGAGTGGGAAGACCGGTGAACCCGGCGGTCGGGCGCGGCCACGACGCGGTGATGTAATTCTGGCGTAAGAGCGTATCAACGCCGCCCGGTCCGGTGACGATGAGACGCACCGAGTAGGTACCGGCAACCGTGTAGTTGTGCGTTGGGTTGGCGGCAATCGAGGTGCCGCCATCGCCGAAGTCCCATGCATACGAACTGATCTGGCCGGACGAGTTGTTGGTGAATGTCACATTAAATGGAATCACTCCACTGGTCGGATCGGCGCTAAATGCGGCGGTTGGGGCCGGCCAGGTTGCGGTGATATAATCGGTGCGGGTGAGCGTATCCGTGCCACCGGGTCCAGTGGTAGTCAGGCGGACAGTATAGCTTCCGCCGGTCGAGTATTGGTGCGAGGGATTCGCCAATGTAGATGTCTGGCCATCGCCGAAGCTCCAGAGATAGCCGGTGATGTCGCCTGTCGACAGGTTCGTGAAATTGACGGTAAGCGGAACGAGACCCGAAGTCGGTGCCCCGCTGAAATCAGCAACCGGAGGAGCAGACTGAACCGTGATGTAATCAGTGCGTGATGTTGTATCCGCTCCGCCGGGACCGGTCACGATGAGACTGACTGAATAGATTCCTGCCGAGACATACTGATGAGTCGGGTTGGCGAGAGTCGAAGTGCCGCCATCGCCAAAATCCCACTCGTATCCAGAGATCGAACCAGCTGAGTTATTGGTGAACTGCACGGAGAGCGGTGCAATACCACTCGTAGGATTGCCGGTGAATGCGGCTATCGGAGGACCTGCTGAGACCGCGACGTAATCCAGGATGGAAGTTGTATCCTCGCCGCCGGGCCCGATGGCTATTAAAGTTACGGAATAGAGTCCGGCGCTTTCATATGAGTGACTCGGGTTGCGAACATCGGAGCTGTCACCATCGCCAAAGTACCACTTGAAGCTGGTGATATTCCCGGTGGAAAGATTAGTGAAGTTCACCGTGAGCGGTGGCTGTCCGGTGGTCGGGTGAGCGGAGAACGCCGCAGTAGGCGGCGGAATCGTCACATTGATATAATCCAGACGTATCAGCGTGTCAGAGCCGCCCGGACCATTGACAATGAGTCGGACGGAGTACGTTCCCGGCGTGGTGTACTCGTGGAGAGGAGAAGTTGAGGCTGCGGATGTGCCATCGCCAAAACTCCACTCGACCGACGTGATCGTCCCGTTCGATTGATTGGTGAAAAGGACGGTCAACGGCGCCGGACCTGAAAGTGGCGCGCCGACAAACTGGGCTACCGGTGGTTCGGCAGTAACGGAGTCATCGACATGTATCAAGCCCGACCGAATCAGACTATCGCGAACTTCACCGCGAGAGACCAGGAGGATGACGTCGTAAATGCCGTTGTCAGCGTACTGATGGCTAGGGTTCTGCTCAAATGACGTCTGGCCATCGCCAAAGCGCCAGAACCAGAAGTCGGGGCTGCCGCTGGAGGAGTCAGAGAATTGGACGGTCAGTGGTGGTGTGCCGGAGGTGTCGCTCGCGCCAAATCGTGCTTCGACCGGTATCGGTGGAGTGCTGTTTTCCGGCTCCAGGGTTTTCTGACCACACGTGAGCAGGAATGCCGCCGCAAGCAGGCACAGATAAATGACAAATGACTTCACACTATATGTTGAGCAAAACATGGCCGGATATACTCCCTGGTGTTACACAGGGCGGTACGCAGTACATGGGAAACGCGTCTATCTCGCTCAGAACAGCTTACTTCCATGCAGGCGTGCTCGCCGAGTTCCAAGCTAATATAGAGTCTATCGGTCCTATTGAGCAACAGGCTTGCCGAAATGTGTAGACCTGTTGAGCGTACCGTTTGGTACACAACTGCTTACGCTAACCGTTCCGCGAACCTGCGGAGAGAACTGCGCTTGGCAATTCAGCGTTTCTCCATATATTGAGGACCGCCATGACAACTGCTTCAGAAAGATTCGGTTTTTGGAGTACTCTCCCCCGCCCGATTTTCGCGCTGGCTCCCATGGCTGACGTGACCGATGCGGCGTTTCGCCGGATCATCGCTAAGTATGGGAAGCCGGATGTCTTTGTCACGGAGTTCGTGTCGGTTGATGGGCTCTGTTCGGCCGGTCGACCCGCGCTTTTGAAGTCACTGATGTATCATGAATCGGAGCGGCCGATCCTCGCACAGTTCTTCGGCGATGATCCGGAGCTTTTCTATCAGTGCGCAGAACTGGCACAGGAACTTGGGTTCGACGGTATCGACATCAACATGGGGTGTCCGGTCAAAACCGTCACCAAGACTGGTTCGGGTGCGGCGCTGATCAAGTATCCGGAGATTGCGAAAGAAGTGATTCTGGCGACCAAACGAGGCGCCGGAAAGCTCCCGGTCTCGGTCAAGACCCGCATCGGGTGGAATCGCGAAGTGATCAATGAGTGGCTCCCTCACGTGCTCGAGGCAGAACCGGCGGCGTTGACGGTACATCTTCGTACCGCAAAAGAGATGTCGTTGGTCCCAGCGCACTGGGAGTTGATGCACAAGGCAGTCGAAGTGGTCCGTCAGACCGACACGATCTTACTGGGGAATGGGGATGTCAAAGACTTAGAGCATGCCCGACAACTCGCCGAGCAAACCGGGATTGATGGCGTGATGTTGGGTCGGGCGGTCTTTGGGAACCCGTGGCTTTTCAATCGGGATGTGCGTATCGCAGACCTGCCTCTGGAAGAGCGGTTCCGCGTGATGATCGAACATTCACGGCTGTATGAAGAGATATTCGCCGGAAAGAAGAACTTCGCGGTTATGCAGAAACATGTACGGGCCTATATCACCGGCTTTAACGGCGCGAAGGAGATCAGGAAGTCTCTCGAAACGATGCAGAACACCGAAGATCTCGAGCGGATCATTGAGTCATTTTTCAATGGGACATTGATCCCAAGCGAATCGGAGTAGCTTCAATTTCGCGCAAAGAAAAAGCCGGCGAGTGGTTCGCCGGCTATTTTGTACCTGCGGTGTTATCAGATCTCCGGTGCTTCGTATTTTTTCACCCACCTCGCATAAAAGATCATGGCAATCGCTGAAGCAATGCCGACCGCGGCAAACTGATACCAGAGTTTGTACGGATGGTACGCGTCCCAGAGCAGTTGGGTGGCCGCTGATGGATCAAGGCCGGTCACTTCCTGCAATTTCCTGAACGCTTCGGTTCGATCAACATTGATCATCTGATATTTCTCGGACAGGTAATGGACGGCCAAATTCGCCTTGTCCCCCATTTTGTCATAGACTGTCCCACCGAGCAATGAACCATACCCCCAGCCAATGGCATTGGGGATATTGGCATATCCCATATACAGACCCTTCTGACCTTCAGGGGCGATAACACCAAGATAATCCTGCATCTTGGGCGAAGCCAGCATTTCGCCAACGGAGAAGACTAGGATGCCAAGCATGCAGAACAGTCCCGAGGTCGTGAAGCCGGCAAAAACGAGTCCAACGGAGCCGACAATGATACCTGCGGTGATTGAAGTGACACGCCGCATTCTGTTCACCCACCACGATACCAGCACCACAGTCAGAATGATAAGTCCGGAATTAAAATTGATCATCCATTCCTGCGAAAGCTGGGGCGCACGGTCGGAGTTGAGGTCGAGCATGAAATTGGGTAGATTGAGGGCATGCACGAGTCCTGAGCTGTCCACCCAATCGACAATGAAGTTCGGCAACATGTCGAATAGCTGGTTGAACATCAGCCAGAAGCCTGACATGATCAGAATGAACAACGCCAGCTTGGCCTGCAGAATATTCCTGCCAGTCAGTTTCAGGATCTCCCACGGTCCGCCGCGCTGTTCTCCCCCGGGGTGTACCTCCTTGTACGTAAACAGCATCAAGAAATTTAGCGACACAATGACGGCACATCCGAAAAAGACCGCTGGCCAGGACCATCCGTATAGGAAGTGCGCCAACGGCGGCCCGAGGAACCCTCCGACATTGACGAGCATGTAGAACATTCCCCAGCCGACCGAGCTGTTCTTGGTCGAGAGGGATTGGCACATTGTCCCCTGCACCCCCGGTTTGAATGTGGCAGTTCCCAAAGCGAGGATGAGACATCCGAACAGGAACGGCCAGAACTCGCGTTGTGTTGCCATTAAGAGGTAGCCGGCTACCTTGATAGCGACCGAAAACGCAATGGTCTTCTTATAACCGTACCTGTCGGCAAATCCTCCTGTGAACATCGGGACGAGCGATTGCACGATCGCCCACCACATGAAAATGATCCCCTTCTCGGTCTGCGAGAAGTGCAAACCGCCGGGTTCATCGGCCTGAGCGATGTAGATCGGGATGACCACCCGGACGCCGTAATAGGCCAGACGTTCAAACATCTCCATGATGTTGACCATCCAGTAGGGTCGCGGGAGGTGGAGGAGTTGAGTGAAAAGCGTTTCTTTGTGAGGAGGGTCGGTCAGAACAGTTCCGGTTGCGCGTTCAGCCATTTCGTGTTTCCTCTAAGTTAAGGCGAAAGCGATAAAAAACTCTCTGTTCTGACGAAAGTCAACTGGAAAGCTGTTTCCCGACAAAGAATTAGGTTATTCGAGCACGCCGGCTGCGTGTTTCCCCGGTCGAAGCACGATCGTTCATTCGAAAAAAGTCTCCGCGCGTTGTACGAAGACTGTGTGGGTCCACTCTGTTGACCAAACAGAATGAACTATCAACCGGGTAGATAATCCCATTCAGGAGGTTTTCATGAATCGCAAAGGATTGAGCATCACAGGCATGGCGGCGACATTTGGTCTGCTGCTGGGGTTGGTCGGCTGTTCCGAGAACCCTGTTGCTCCCGTGAAGACCTCGGTACAGTCCGGGCAAAATGGCTTTACCGAGACTCGCGTACGCGGCCAGGTCGAGATCTATGGTCGCGTCGCATCCACTAACGGAGCAGCTCGCTCCCTGACCGTCACCGGTCATTCTTATGATGTCCAGGTCCCGTCCGGCGCGGAGATCGTGTTCAAAGACGGCGGCTCTGAGACGCCTATCGATTTCAGCGAAATCGCGGTGGGTGACTCCATCGAAGTTCGCGGTAACAACTCGGGCAACGTATTGAACGCGGATCGCGTCCGGATCCGTCCGAATGACAACGCGGCCGAGGTTGAGTTCGGTGGACGTATTGAATTCGTAGACACCACTACCTCTCAGATCAAGCTGGTCAATGATGCCCGGATGATCTTCGCCTCCCCCACCGCTGAACTTGTACAGCGCAACGAGGACGCCGAGACCAACATCACTCTGGGCGCTATTCGCGCCGGTGACTCGGTCGAGATAAAGGGAAGCAACCAGTCGGATGGTTCGATCCTGGCCTCCCGGGTACGGGTTCGGATGGACCAGATGGGCGGCGGCGATGATTTCCGCGCCGAAGTCGAGTTCAAGACCACCATTCTGCAGATCGATTACGCCGCCGGAACGCTGCTTACGGCATTCTGCTGGCAGGTTCAGACTGACTCTATGACCTTCATCTTTGCTTCGAGTGAGACCGAGGACTTGAGCTCAACCGGAGCGGCTGGTCGTCGCGGCGCCGATGACGGCCCGATCGATTCCACTCGCACTCGCCTGACCCTGGCCGACCTGAAAGTTGGCGACACTATCGAGGTCTGGGGTAACAATCTGCCGAATGGCGCGATCTACGCAGTCGCTATCGAGGTCGAAGACTCGCCGACCTCCCAGCGGATGGAAGTTGAATTCACGGACATTATCGCTTCGATCGATCACCTCTCCCGCACTGTGACATTTGTCGGCGAAGATCGGACCGGCGTGGTTGACTGGATGGCGGATCTCGCCGGACTGAACAACGAACCGTTACAGATCGAAAATTTCACGGCCGGCATGCGTGTCGAGGTCAAGGGATTCGTGAACAGCAACCAGCAACTGGATATCGTCCGGATGCACCGCGAAGATTCAATGTAGGTCAAAAAGCGACCTGCTGCACTGTCGGCAGGGAGCGTGAGGACCGAGCCACGACCGGCGATAGTGAGGTGTCGCCGGTCTGTGGCTTTTCTCGGACCAGCTTTCCGTGATCAGCCACTCAGAGGTTTAAGGGCAAAAGGTCTTGCTAAAGAAGATATGGCCTGATATGTTACTCCCGAAACGAGATAACCTTCACCATTACACAAAGTTAGCAAATCCACACCGGAGTCAGTTCAGGGCCAGCACCAGTATGAAACGAGCCGACCGCGACATTTGGACCGACTTGATCTCCGGCAAAACATCCGCCTGGAATGAGTTGATCGATAAGTATCAACCATTGGTCTACACGGTGGCGACACGGGCGGGGCTTTCGATGGCCGACGCCGCTGACTGCTTCCAACAAACTTTTGTACTCCTCTACCAGAATCGTCAGAAGATCTCCGACCCGACCCGTCTCTCGGCTTGGTTGGTGACTACCGCGAAAAGAGAGAGCATTCGCCTCTCCCGACAGGCTCGGGGAGTACGGGGCGCGGAAGAGTTGCCTGAGCAGATCGATGACTCTCCACTGGCGGATGAGAAAATGGAGAAGCTGGAAAGTCAGGCCCGACTTGAGATCGGGCTTGGCCAGCTTGACGACCGATGCAAGTCACTGCTCAAGGCGCTCTTTTACTCCCCTGAGGAGTCGTCCTATGAGCAAGTAGCCAAGTCGGTCGGGATATCCTTTAACAGTCTGGGGCCGATACGGGGAAGGTGCCTTCAGCGCCTCCGGAAAATACTTGAGGATCAGGATCTTATCGATGTACGAAAGCGTCCCTCCCGTACTCTGTCGGGTGACACAAAAGAGTAACCTGTAGGAAAAGAGCATGGAACAGCATCCGACCAGACAAGAACTTATCAAGGCGGCCCAGACAAAGCGGAGTCGTCTTATCGGCCATATAGACCAGTGCGAAGATTGCCGGGCGTTGTTTGAACTCTTTCGCGACTTTCCGGTGACGGGTGAAATCGAACTTGCGGAAGCTCCCGCGGGCTGGATAGCCAAGGCCAAAGAGATAGCGAATGCCTCGGGCGCTTGGGCGACACTGAAGGGAATCGCGGCCAAACTCTCGTTCGATTCATGGGCTCTTCCCGCCGCTGTCGGGGTTCGCAGCCAGACTGTAGAGAGAGACCGCCGGCTTCAGTTTGAGATCGGTCCGATGCATCTCGATATTCGTGCCGAACAGCAGACCAAGGTCTGGGAGTTCACGGCGCGCATCACCAGCGATCAGGTTCCGACTGATGGAATCGTGTTGACAGTTGATCGGCGCGCTGTTCCGGCCGATTCGCTAGGTTTCTACCATTGGACCTCTCCGAAGCCACCCAAACAGATCAGGCTGAGCGCGGGTGAGATCCGACTTGACCTGCCGGAGATGACGTGGATCCAAAAGCCACAGAAGTAGCATCGGCCTTCGACAAGTTTCTCTCTTCGGGGGATCTTTCCGGCTTGGAGCCATCGGCACTATCCAAACTGATCGATGATCGAATGCGCCTTGAGGCGCAGCAGTCGCTCAAGCAAGCGGTGCAGATAGCCCGGCGACTGGTGAAAGTTTCGGCGGGCAAGCCATCCCCTCTCCCCTTGACTTCATATCGCGTCCTGGCGCGCATGACGCATATGTCGGCGAGGCACGCCGAAGCCGAGAGTGCATATCTCAAAGCTCGCGCGCTCACTCGGGCAGACAAATTGATCGCCGGGCGAATCGATCGTGCCCTCATCGATGTCTACATGTATCTCGGTGATCTCCCCGAGGCGAAGCGTCGTGCCAACTCCGCGCTGCGGATATTCAAACAGGCAGACGCCACCGCAGATGTGGCGATGACCCAGGTCAATCTGGCCAACCTGCTCCATCGTCAGGACAGGCATCGTGACGCTGAGGCGATCTACGCGCAGGCCGAAGAATACTTTCGAGGCGCAGGCGATGAGTTGTCGGTGGCTCGCTGTCAGTACAATCGGGCTAACACGCTAGTCCAGCTCTTTGATTTCGCGGCCGCCGAACCTCTCTATATCTCATCGCGGGATATCTACCTCAAGCACTCATTCTCCCTGGACGCGACGGATGCTCGATATGGACTCGCCTGGATGGCGATGTTACGCGGGCAGTTTCATATCGCGCTGATGGAACTTGCCGAGTGTGAATCAGCCTATCGCCATTTCGGACAGCCGAAAGGCGCGGCAGTCTGCGAATTGGATCGCGCCGAGGTGTATTTGGGATTGAATTTGCTGTCTGACGCATATGAAACAGCCAAAAGCGCAGAAGCACAATTCAAGAATATGGATCATCGATACGAAGGGGCCAAGGCCTCGCTCTTTCGCGCTAAAGCGGCGTTCGGTCTCGGTTTGATCAAGGACGCCGAAAGTGCCTTGGACAGAGCCATGATCGGTTTTGAGGCCGAGAAGAACTTGGGTTTCCTGGGAGCCTCTTATCTTTTGGGTTCGCAGTTGGCCAAGGATAAGCCATCTCGCGCGAATATTCTTCGCCACGCTCGTGAAAGTTTCATTAAGGCGCAACTCCCACTCTGGGAAGCGGTCTGCGATCTGCACACGTTATCCGAGACGCCCAATCATACCCGAGCACAAGCCCGTCTGACGATGAATGCAGCAGTAAAGGAAGTGCCGCATCTCTTCGCACACTGGCAGACAGTGGAAGGTGATATTGCCATCAGCAAAGGGAACGAGAGGCAGGCGATAATTCACTGGCAACAGGCCGCGGATAGGCTGGATGCAGTACGCGCGCAATTGCCTCCCCTCGAATTCCGGAATAAGTACGGGACTGACGTTACCTCTCCTCACCTCAAGCTCATTGAGTCGGAGTTGTGGCGGTCGGAAGAACGGGCGGCGGCCTGGTCTGAACGCTATAAGACGGCCGGGGTCTGGGCGCCACTTTCTGAACTGAGTCCAAGCCATGACCAGCGCCGTCGCGCCGAGCAAAGCTTGATCGACCTTGCCTCGCAGGTCGCCGCGCTTTCACGACAGATCGGAAGGAGCGGCGGCGAACGTGGATCGCTTACCGTCGAAGCCCACCGCAGTGTCGCCCGCCTCCAGAAACAGGTCAGGCTGGAGATGGCCGCGACCGAGCGCGCGGCGGTTGGCGGTGTTGATTCAATCGAACAGATCATCGAACAGACTCGCGCTGTCTCACGCGAGCTGCCGGTCGTACAGTTTCATCTGTCGGCGGATAGAATACTCGCGTTCGTTCATCAGGCAGGCTCATGCCGGATAGTCACGATACCTAATGGTCGATCGCTGCTCAGAGAATCGATGCGCCAATGGCGGTTTATTCTGGAGACTGAACTGCTGGCCGATCATCTTTCGGCGAAAAGCAAGATGGCCGCGGAGGAACAGTTTTTCGCAAGTCTGGGTGAACACCTCTGGAATCCGCTGGGAATCAGCGAAAAAGCGAAGAAGATACTGATTATTCCGGAAGGTGACCTGGCCAATTTGCCGTGGCAGGCAATGATCGTCTCCGGAAAAAGCCTTATGGAGCGCCACCAGTTTGTCCTCGCCCCCAGCCTTCGGCACTTCATACACGCGCGGAATATCGCGGTGCGCGCGAAGACGATAGAACTTTTCGAAGGAGCCTCGGACGACCTGCCGATGGTCAGCCATGAACTTCAGGGGCTGGCCGAGCGTTCTCCATCTACGAGCAGGATGCATCGCGGGGCGACCCGCGCGGACTGGCCATCGGAAGGCGAGTCCTGGATCTGGCATTACTCCGGTCATGCACACTTGCGACCGGACAATCCGTTTTACTCGTCGTTGCAGCTTGTGGACGGACCAATGTTTGCGGCCGATTTCAGATTAAGAGAAGCTCAGGTCGGACTGGTGACCCTGGCGGCGTGCCGTTCGGGGCAACAGGTCGCGCTTCCCGGTGAAGAATCGACCGGACTGGTCAGGTCTCTCCTTGAGATGGGGGCTCGCAATGTGATCGCAGGTTATTGGCCGGTGTCGGATCGTTCCACCGCACTCTGGATGAATCGATTTTACGAGCGATATATCGACGGAGAAACACTGTTACAATCGGCTCGCGACGCGGCGCTGGCAGTTCGTGAGACCTATCCATCGGCGTACCACTGGGCGGCTTTCGCGGTCCATGGCGCAGGAGCATAAGGAAACAGCCATGAAATATCACCTCACCTTGAAAACCCTAGTATGCCTCGCCATAATGATGCTACTGCCGGTGGCAGCATCAGCTGGCAGCACCGGCGACTTCGTCGAAGGGGAAATGGTTTGTCAGGTCGCCGTCGGGTACACGATAGATTCAATCAATGCTCAGTACGGAACAACCTTTGGGCGATATCTCAGCCATATTTCGGCATATTTGCTCTATACGCTTCCGGGGCAGGACGCGGAAAGTCTCGCGGCGGTGATCGCAACCAATCCGGATGTCATCTATTGTACCGCAAATTATCTGCTGGACGCGCCGGAGGCAGTACAATCCAGCCAGCCGTTTCTTGACGCAGTGCCGACCAAGGATCCCATGACTCAGCCGGCGGCCACTACGCTGAGATTGCCGGAGGTCCAGGCCGCTACGACGGGTACGGGGGTAAATGTCGGTGTGATCGATGTCGGTATCCAGTTGACCAATCCGACGCTGGCTCCAAGTGTGACCTCAGGGTTTGATTATGTGGCCAATGACACACTGGCCAATGATGAGCCGGGTGGAATTGCTTCGGGACACGGAACGTTTGTTGCCGGAGTGGTCAACTTGGTCGCGCCGGACGCTAATCTTGTTTCCTACCGGGTGCTTGACACGACGGGACGCGGAAACGGGTTTACTATTGCGGAGGCGGTTCTCGACGCGGTCGAACAGGGATGCAAAGTGATTAACCTGAGCATAGTGATGAGCGGGAAGCACGATGTTCTGGATGCCGCCATAGAGTATGCACGGATTAATAATGTCATGGTGATAGCCGCGGCAGGAAATGATTCATCGGAAGTGGAGCTTTTCCCGGCCCTTGATTCGTACGTGCTGTCCGTTGCGTCACTTGATTCAAATGACCAGAAGTCTGCCTTCTCAAATTATAATGGCAAAGTAGATATCTGCGCGCCCGGTCGCCAGATTTACGCGCCCTTCCTGGATTCCGCGTATGCCTGGTGGGATGGGACCAGCTTTGCGGCACCATTTGTCGCCGCGACAGCCGCGCTGATCTATTCCGTGAAACCATCGGCGACCTGGGAGGAAGTGCGCGACGCTCTCCTTCTGACAGCGGTGAATGTCGACTCGCTCAATCCCGCATATGTCGGCAAACTTGGGGAGGGACGAATCGACCCGTTGGCCGCGGTGCAATCGATGCAGGTGGGATGCTGTGTCGGCACACGCGGGAACGTTGATGAGATTGGAGGAGTCGATCTCTCCGATCTGTCGCGCCTGATCGCCTACCTCACGGTCAGCGGGACCACACTTCCTTGCGCAGACGAAGCGAATGTGGACGGGCAGGGGAATGTCGACCTGACCGATCTTGCGATGCTGATCGCCTATGTGGTTGGCGAGCCGGTTACTTTCGGCCCCTGCTCCAACTAACCTGAGAACGTTTTCTGCTTGTTCCAAGCGGCTATCTCTGAGGCAGCCGCTTTTCCATTACAATTGGACTTGCCGGTCTCTTCTCGCCTGTTTACCTTTACAAAATGCGGTCACACCGTGGTCACATATCTGCCCGGCAATCTCCGGCAATCAATTCATTCAACATACATTATCTCATAGTGCATAAGGAAAGAGGAACTATGCGAAGACTCGTTACCGTCTGTCTCGCGTTAGTGTTGCTTGCCTCGGTGGTGCATGCAGCAACCGGCGAGATCCAACTGGACGTGAAAAAGAAAGTGCTGGCTAATGGCATGCGCGTCCTGGTGCTGGAGAATCCCTCGGCACCCGTCTTTTCAACCATCATTCGTTTTAACACCGGCTCAGTGGACGAGGAACCCGGGATGACCGGCGTTTCGCACCTGCTGGAACATATGCTGTTCAAGGGGACCAAAGTGATCGGCACGAGCAACTATGCCGCCGAGGTACCCTTGATGAAGCAGATCGATTCGCTCGCGGCACTCATGAAGGCCGAGCAGGTCGCTCTTTCAGACCCGCTCAAGACGCAGGATTCAGCCCGCTATTTCGCGCTGAAGAAACAGATAGCCGATGTACAGGCGATCCAGAAGAAGTATGTGATCAAGGATGAGCTCTGGGGGACCTATCTCTCCAGCGGCGGCAGCGGCTTGAATGCCTCGACCGGCAACGATGGCACGCAGTACTATGTGTCGCTCCCCAAGAACTGCCTCGAACTCTGGATGTATCTTGAATCCGACCGTCTCGAGAACCTGGTCCTTCGCGAATTCTACTCAGAACGCGATGTGGTGATGGAAGAACGCCGCATGCGGACCGAAAACGAATCGTTTGGCAGGCTAGATGAGGCACTGAGCGCGGCAATGTTCTGGGCATCGGGCTATCATTGGCCGGTGGTCGGCTGGATGAGCGACCTGATGACGGTCAGCCGTGAGCAGGTCGAGCAGTATTTCCGCTCACACTATTCTCCCGCCAACGCTGTCGCGGTGATTGTCGGTGACGTTAAGGCGGACGACGTGTTTGCCATGGCGGACAAGTATTTCGCGAAGATCCCATCGCTCCCCGCTCCAAAGCCTGTGGTCAGCCGCGATGCCGAGCAGGCGGGTGAACGGCGAGTCGAAGTCGAAATGGACGCCAACCCACAAGCGTTCATTGGCTGGAATATACCGCAGATAGGACATCCGGATGGCGCGGCGCTGGAAGCGATCGCCACCATCCTCTCCGGCGGACGGACCAGCCGTTTTTATAAAGCGATCCGCGAGAAGAAACTTGGGAATGCCAACGCCATGGGCGGAGCATCCCGGTTCCCCGGCGCCTTCAATGTGACGATCACGCCATTCGGCAATCACACGATCGTCGAACTGGAAGAAGCGGTTTACGCCGAGATAGAGAAGCTCAAGACCGAACCGGTTTCGGCCTGGGAATTGGAGAAAATGCGGAATCAGGTCGATGCTTCGCTGATCCGCTCGATGGAGTCTAACAACGGTCTGGCGTTTCGCCTGGCGAACAGCGAAAGCATCACGGGTGACTGGCAGTATTTCCTGAAAAGCCGCGAAGAGCTCAAGAAAGTCACTGCCGACGATATCATGCGCGTGGCCAATAAGTACCTGACCAAATCGAATCGAACGGTCGCTTTCATCACGAAAGTAGCCAAGCCATCGAGCGCTCAACGTCCCGGGAAGCAGAGCTGAAAAGGAGCAGAACGTGAAATACATATATGCAATGTTGATGATCCTTCTTTTGGCCACGCTCGCCATTGGTGAGACGCCCGCGGCCAAATCAGAAGGCTCGAAGATGATCGCCAAATTGACCGGCAAGGCCGGTGATTTCAATATTCCAAAGGTCGGTGTAGATGTTGAACGAGAGGTGCTTGATAACGGCATGATCGTTTACCTCTACGAAAACCATCGGCTCCCGGTCTTCAACCTCACCACTATGGTGCGGTGCGGCAGCGTATATGATCCCGCCGACAAAAACGGACTTTCCCAGTTGGTTGGGACCGTCATGCGGACGGGCGGCACGACTACCATCACCGGTGATTCTCTCAATATGCTGATGGAGTTCGCGGGTGGTTCTCTGGAGACACGCATCGGCGATGAAATGGGTTCGGCAAATCTCAGCGTCCTGTCCAAGGATATGATGATGGGGCTGAAGCTCTGGGCCGATCTGATGCGCAATCCTGCGTTTCCCGCGGATAAGCTTGAGCTTGCCAAAGTTGACATTCGCAACTCGATCAAGCGCCGTAACGATGAACCGGGCGGTGTGACCACTCGCTATTTCAACCAACTTATCTATGGCGACCATCCCAATGGCCGTATCCTTGAGTGGGCAACGGTGAAAGGGATCACGCCGGAAGACATGATGGCTTATCACAAGAAGTACTTCGTCCCCAATAACATCATCATTGGCGTGACCGGTGACTTTAAGCGCGATGAGCTGTTGGCGCAACTCAACGCCTTGACAGGCGACTGGGCTAAAGCAGAGGCACTACCTCCCCCGCCCCCTGAAGTGAAATTCAACGCCAATCCCGGCGTCTTTGAAGTGGTCAAGGATATCAACCAGGCGGTCATCCGGATCGGCGAACTGGGTATCAAACGGGACAACCCGGACCGGTACGCCATCGGCCTGATGAATTATATACTTGGTGGCGGGTCATTTACGTCGCGACTCACTTCGCGGGTTCGCTCCGACGAAGGCTTAGCTTATCGCACGGGCTCGGCATTCGATATCGACAGCCGTGATTATGGCGTTTTTTACGCGCATTGTCAGACAAAGTCGGCAACCACGTACAAGGCGACCAAGATAATCATGGAAGAGATCGCCAAGATCCGCGCTGAGGGTGTCACCAATGAGGAGTTGACCGACGCAAAGAATGCCGCGATCAATCGGTTCGTCTTCAATTTCGACACGAGCGGAAAGATCGTGCAGAATCTGATGTCGCTTGAATTCAACGGACTTCCGGCGGATTATTATGAAAACTACGCGGCCAATGTCGCCAAGGTGACTCTGGCCGATGTCAAGACTGCCGCCCAGAAGTACCTTAACACCGACCAGTTAACCTTTGTGGTGGTCGGCAAGCCGGAGACATTCGATAAACCGTTAGATGAATTTGGCAAGGTCGTGACGATCGAGCTGGCGGACCCGGTCCTCGAGTAAAAGAGAACTGTTTTTACGACTCAAGCCCGCTCCGCAGAGGCGCGGGCTTTTTTATTGGAGTCGCACGTTTGAAATGAAGAGGCGGACCGAATCGACGGGGCGATGCGCGAAAAAGACGACAGTCCCCATATTCGTCAGGTCCATCATCCGGCCCGAAGCTGTCTTCCGGATCCGTTCGAGCGGGAAAACAAATCGATTTGCGCCCGGAGCAACCTTCAGCAGCGTATTAAAGCGGTCACTATATTTTTCGTTATGCAGTCGGTCGTTGACTCTGAACTCGATGGTCGATGTATCCGCTCGTTCTGAGAAAATCGCAAAAGTCAATTCTCTGAATTTTGACCAGTCGGGCGAAAGTTCACGAAGGGTGAGGCCGGGATAGACTCCGGGATACAGGGTCAGTTCTGCTACTCTGCCAGTTGCCCCCTGCCAGGTATCGGGAGGTGTGACGACTTCCAGCCTGGCGTTGGCCACTCGAGTAAAGAGGCGCATAATGCTGGAATCAAAATCCATGACAACCGGCATTTGGCGGTCGCGGTAGACGTACGCTCCCCCCCATTTGACAGCAGGCCAAAAGATCAACAAGATCAGAATTGGCGAAAGTATCCTTACGGCGTAACGCAGCCACCGACCGGTGCGGAAATCCCAGGAGAGCCGTCTATCGAAGGTCATGGCGACGAAAAGAAACGCGACCGCACCGAGAATGTCGCGGACCAGGTCTGCGAGCGCGCCATCGCGTCCCACAAACGGCTGGATGATCTCCGTCGCCGCTCCGACAAAGAGAGCCAGCAGGAGAGCGGTCAGATAATGGGTCAACCTGAATTTGAAACGGTCAGACGCCAGCACTATACTCAACTTGAGACAGGCAAGGGCGCAGAGGCCAAACACGACGGTATGCCCGGCGGTAAAGAGCTCAAACCAAAAGCGTGTCCGCTCAGGAATTTCCAAAAAGATCACCAGTGCGGCAAGCAGCACAATAACGAGGACGGTGAGTACAGTGAGCGAAAGTCGGGTCATGGTGCAGTCCGGATAGGCACTTGAACCAGCATACGTCAGCCAGTTTCGACATACAAGATAATAAAGCGTTAACGATTCAGGATGACCTCATGGACCCGGGCTGCCCGGCAATGGTATAAGAATGAACCGATGGAGCGGCATTGGGATTCGCCCCGGAGCCTGCGGCTCCCATCTCCAAAACCTCGTCGGATACCTCGGAATCGGGGAACAAGTCCATTAGGTGAAGGTTGCAATATGCAAGCAAAGTGGTTGCGCTTCAACGGCGTAATCGATATTGTGTACGCACAGAGATGGACACATGACTAAGGGAAACCCTGGAACGACCATGAAGTTAAGAAATATCATCCTGATCGTATTGGCCCTGGTGGCACTTGGCGGCCTGATCGGCCGACGCCTAGTTTCATCGAATAACTCCTCAGCCCCTTCATCGGGTGGACAGCGCAGTCAGGGCGCGCCACTCAATGTCAGCGCGCTCATTGTACAGCCGCAGACACTCAAGACCAAGATCACGGCGACAGGAACCTTGCTGGCGAATGAAGAAGTCTCGCTCCGACCGGAAACATCCGGCAAAGTGGTGAAGATCTATTTCCAGGAAGGCACGGTCGTCAACAAAGGCGATCTCCTCGTGAAGATCAACGACGCGGAACTTCAGGCCAGCTTGACCAAGGCGACCTATCGAAAGAAACTTGTGGATGATCGACTCAAGCGAAATGAAGCGCTCTATAAGACGCAGGGAGTAAGTCAGGAAGACTACGAAGCGGTAGTGACTGAGGCCAATACCCTGCAGGCAGAGGTCGACTTGCTGAAGGCCCAGATCGCGAAGACCGAGATCTACGCGCCATTTCGCGGGGTTGTCGGACTGCGCGGAGTCTCTGAAGGCGCGATCGTCACCTCAGAATCTCAAATAGCGACTCTGCAGGATATCAGCAAACTGAAACTGGATTTTTCGGCTCCGGAACGATACAGCCCACTCCTGACTGTTGGCGCGGTGGTGACGTTCAAGCTGGAAGGACACACGAGGGAGTTCACGGCCAGGATCTATGCGGTAGAACCGCGTATTGACCGGAATACACGCACCGTCCAGATCCGGGCGATCACCGATTCGGTCGACCGCGCGATGTTGCCGGGTGCATTCGCGAACGTGGAGATCCCTCTTGAGAAAGTTGAGAACGCGCTATTGGTCCCTACGCAAGCGTTGATCCCCGACTTAAAGAGCTACAAGTTGTTTGTGTACGAGGGAGGTAAAGCGGCCGTGCGGATGGTCCAAGCTGGGGCACGAACAGAGCAATCTGTGCAGATCCTTGATGGCCTCAAGCCGGGTGATACGCTGGTCACCTCGGGTATCCTTCAAATGCGGCCAGGCGTTCCGCTCCAGATAACTTCCTATCAGAGCGTGAGCGCCGAATGAGTCTTTCAAACGTCAGCATACACCGACCAGTTCTCGCGATCGTCATGTCGATCGCCATCGTGATATTTGGGTTGATCGGGCTCCGTTCTCTGGGTGTTCGAGAGTATCCAAGCGTCGACCCGCCGCTCGTGACCGTATCCACCAACTACATCGGGGCAAACGCTGACGTAATAGAGTCACAGATAACCGAGCCGCTGGAAGCCTCAATCAATGGTATCGCGGGGATTCGTTCCCTGACGTCGACCAGTCGTGACGGGCGTTCGACCATTACTGTTGAATTCGATCTGAATTCCGACTTGGAAGCCGCAGCGAATGATGTACGCGACCGCGTCTCCCGTGCAACGGGTCAATTACCTGCGGATGCAGACCCACCGATCGTTTCCAAGGCCGACGCTGACGCGAGCCCGATCGTATTCTTGAGCCTAAGGAGCGATAGTCGAGACTTGCTTTCTCTTTCGGAGATAGCCAACAATCTCTTGAAAGAGCGCATTCAGACCATACCCGGCGTGTCCGATGTGCGCGTCTGGGGTGAGAGACGCTACTCCATGCGGCTTTGGATGGATCCAGCCAAGCTTGCCGCCTACGGTCTGACGGCTATCGATGTCCGCAACGCCATCACCCGTGAGAATGTCGAACTCCCGACCGGTCGCATTGAAGGGAACGCGACTGAACTCAGTATTCGAACTTCCGGGCTGCTTTCATCAGAGGATGAGTTCAACAACACGATCATCAAGGATCTCAACGGCCAATTGGTTCGGTTCAAAGATGTCGGCTATGCGGTGCTTGGCTCCGAGAATGAGCGCACAATTTTGCGGCGCGACGGGATACCGATGGTCGGTATTGCGGTCACTCCCCAGCCCGGCTCGAACAATATCGCCATCGCCGATGAATTCTATAAACGGATCGAGCAGATCAAGAAAGATGTTCCGCCCGATATCGAGATGGGGTACGGCTTCGATATCACGACTTTCATTCGCAAATCCATCACTGAGGTCGAGGAGACGATCTTTATCGCGCTGGCGCTGGTGCTGATGATCATCTTCCTCTTTCTGCGCGACTGGCGCACGACCATTATTCCGGCCGCGGCGATACCGATATCTCTTATTGGAACGTTTTTCATAATGTATGCTGCGGGATTCACCATTAATGTGCTGACTCTGCTGGGAATAGTCCTGGCCATAGGTATCGTTGTCGACGACGCCATTGTGGTGCTGGAGAATATCTACGCCAAGGTCGAAGCGGGGCGCAAACCGATGGAGGCCGCGATTGTCGGCTCCAAGGAGATCTTCTTCGCAATCATTTCGACCACTGCCTCGCTTGCCGCGGTCTTTCTCCCTATTATCTTCATGCAGGGATTGACTGGCAGACTTTTCACTGAATTCGGCGCCGTGCTGGCTGGATCGGTGATCATCTCGGCATTTGTGGCATTAACGCTCACACCGATGATGGCCTCGCGCATCCTGAAAGAACATGCCCACCATAGCCGGTTCTACCATCTGACGGAACCGTTTTTCGTGCGTATGAACGCGGGATACTCGGCCGCGCTCGATTGGTTTATCCAGCGTCGCTACCTGGCCATTGTTGTCATGACGATGACCCTCGGATTGATCGTTTGGGTCGGCACAAGCCTCAAGAGTGAGTTGTCTCCGCTCGAGGACCGCAGCGCCCTGCGAATGAGCGCCACGGCTCCGGAAGGAACGACGTTTGAGGCGATGGACGCCGCAATTGCCCGCCTTGTTGAGGTGGTGCAGGAGAAGGCCGGAAATGAAGCCAAAGCGATCGTTTCTGTCACCTCGCCTGGATTTGGATCTTCCAGTTCCGTCAACACCGGTTTTGTGCGACTCATGTTATTGGACCCCGATGAGCGAGAGCGCAGCCAGCAGCAGATCGCGAATCAACTTGCCGGCGAAGTCTCCAAGTTGACAGACACGCGCACCATAGTTATTCAGGAACAGACGATCGGCGGCGGCGGTCGCGGCGGCGGACTTCCGGTGCAGTATGTGATTCAGGCGCCGAACTTCGAGCGACTGCGCGAGGTTCTCCCCAAGTTTCTGGAGGAGGCCCGTGCGGATGAGACGTTCCAGTCTGTCGATGTCAATCTCAAGTTCAACAAGCCGGAACTCCGGGTAGAAATAGACCGTGAACGAGCACGCATCTTGGGCGTCAATATGCTGGATGTGGCACAAACGCTGCAGTTCGCGCTCTCCGGACAGCGATTCGGTTATTTTGTTCGCAACGGTAAGCAGTACCAGATCATTGGCCAAGTACAGCGTTACGACCGGGATGAACCGTTGGATCTGAAATCACTGTACGTCCGCAATTCTCGCGGCGAACTTATTCAGCTCGATAACATTGTGACCGTGACCGAGCAATCCAACCCGCCGCAGTTGTACCGCTTCAATCGTTACGTCTCCGCCACTGTATCGGCCGCGCTTGCGCCAGGCAGAACACTCGGTGAAGGAATCGCCGCGATGGACGCGGTCAAGGACAAAGTCCTGGACGAAACATTCCAGACCGCGCTCGATGGAACATCCAAGGAATTTGCGGAGAGTTCGTCATCGCTGGAGTTCGCGTTTATCCTCGCGCTGATACTGATCTATCTGATCCTTGCGGCGCAGTTCGAATCCTTCCGCGATCCGTTTGTTATTCTTCTGACAGTCCCGCTGGCGCTCGCAGGGGCGTTGCTTTCGTTGTGGTACTTCAACCAGACGATCAATATCTTCAGCCAGATCGGCATGATCATGTTGATAGGTCTGGTGACCAAAAACGGCATTCTAATTGTTGAGTTTGCGAATCAGCGACGCGAACTGGGGATGGATAAATTCGAGGCGGTTCGTGGCGCGGCCACGGCGCGTTTCCGCCCGATCCTTATGACATCGCTCTCGACAACGTTGGGGACTCTCCCGATCGCTCTGGCCCTGGGCGCGGGCGCGGAAAGCCGTGTCTCGATGGGAATCGCGGTTGTCGGTGGGCTCATCCTCTCTACCGTGCTGACCTTGTTCGTCATTCCGGCCCTCTACACGTATGTGTCATCGCATACGCTGAAGTTGGCGGATCTGGAAGAGTTGGCAAAAGAGGAAGCCGCCGCGGAAAAATCTGCTTAGAAGAGCGACGTAGGCTCTATCAGCGACGGCCAGTCATTGGCGGGGGAATTAACGGCTTTGGAGACCTCAAAGGCGCGCATCTCTCCTCCGTATGGGATCAACAAGGGCAGGAGCAGTTGCGAATCCGTGGTCTTTGAGTCGAGCCAGCGCGATTCATTTTCTTTCTTCAATATGACCGGCATGCGGTTATGAACTTTGGACACCAGTTCATTTGGTGCAGTCGTGACTATGGTGAAGCTTCGCAGTTCAGAACCATCGGGCGCGCGCCAACTATCCCAAAGACCGGCGAAGGCAAATAGATCTGAGTCTCCGACCACCAGCCGTATGGGAGTCTTTGTGCGGCCATCGGATGCTTTCTTCCACTCATAAAACCCGTCAGCCGGCACCAGGCAACGTTTTCGTTCAAACGACTTCCTGAAACTCGGCTTTTCCGCGAGGGTTTCGGCGCGGGCGTTGATCAGTTTGTTGCCGATGGATGGATCTTTGGACCAGGACGGTACCAGCCCCCAGCGCATCAGCTCCATTTTCCTGCCGTCATTGGATTCAAATATGACCGGGGCATCCTGGGTCGGAGCAATATTATAGCGCGGCGCAAAAGCCGGGACTGATCCCTTCAGCAAGAATCTGTCTTGAATCAAATCAAGCTGTACTGCCAGAGTATACCGCCCACACATGGTTCGTCTGATCCTTGAGGTGAGGTTCTGCCGAAACCTACCCTTCTGACTCCTGTTTTGTCAATCACTATCCAGTGGGGATTGACGGGTTCCTTTGGGCCGCCTTCCAAACTGTGCAACTCTCGCACAGAAAAGTCGTCGCCCGAATGCCGATAGACGAGATATGCGCATCTCCGGGTTCAGAACCAAGTGTGAAGTTGCTCTCCTTCTGGTCGGAGCTCTCTTCACGATAACCTTCATTCAGATCGGTCAGGCAGGTGATTCGCCGAGTAAAGGACACGCCAAGATCGATTGCAGCTATTGCCATGCGTCGGTCGCCGATATTGGCGATGACGCAATGCCTAATTTGGATCTCTCCCGGCATTGTCAAGACTGCCACCGTCAAAAGCCGAGTGATAAGTCGACCGACTTGACGTTCCATGCCACGAGCAACAAGCAGTGCGGCGACTGCCACTCTTTCCATCAAACGGATCAGATAACAGCCGATGGCCAGGATTTCAGGTTCCGCTTTGACAATCGGTCGAGCCAAGTGGCTATTTGCGCATCATGTCATGGTGAAGGTGAGAATCCGGCGATGCTCTCCCCCGGCCACCGTCAGGCCGCCCAAATATACCACTCCGACTATGGTCAGTTCGCGGGGCTTTCCCCTTCGCAAGCTTGTATGCTCTGCCACAACGAATCCGGCCCATCCTCAGATCTGGTCGCGGGGCTCAAAATCCCACGGTTCCAAGATCATGGCGACCATCCGTTGGGAGTAAGAGTCGTCCCAGGATCGGGAGAACCCGGGAACATGATCCGGGTAACACTCGATTCGCGGGTCAAACTGGTCGGTGGTAATATCGAGTGCCAGACCTGCCACTCGCTTTCGGCCAACACTCATGCCAGGTTGCGGGACTTCACAAGTTTCACCGAACTTTGCCAAGGCTGCCATTCGGTCGAATAGCCAGTTCTCCAATAAACTGACAGGCATGCGATTACCGGCGATCGCGGAAACGGACTTGCGCGGTCTTATTTCGAGTTCGTAATCTGCTGAAATACGTACTGTTACGTAAAGTAAATAATATTAGTCATGATTGCCATAAATGGGCTATTCCAGTCTGAAAGGGCGAGTTATTTGTCCAAATAGTGCTTGACATCGAGACTGATTTTGTTATCTTTTTCACAAATTTGCACAACCTATATTGTGCCAATATGTTGAGGTAACATGAGAAAGCTCTTTCGTTCGTTTTTGCTGGTCAGCCTCATATTGTCGATGGGGTTCCTGAGTTCGACGGTCCTCGGGGAAGGTGATTCCACAAAATCAGACACAAAAGCTCCCGGAATGCCCGGTGGTATGATGCCCTCTCACGGCAATATGGGGATGCTGAGTCAGCCGGTCCTTCCCGATTCCCTTCGCTTCCAGGATGGTCCATTCGACTCTACCCTGTTAACCGCGACCTTTGTGATCGAGACGCGACATCGCCTCTACCCCAAGTTCTATCAACTGGATACAGTGCTTTTCGGGCAGTCTTTCCCGTTGGGTGAGGACGAGGTTCACACGGCAAAGGTGACCCGCTTTAATCCCCATCTGATGATCACGACCAAAGGCGAATACAAGAAGCTCTCGGATACATTATATAACCCGGCGATCAGGGTCCAAGTTATGGCTGGTGATTCGCTAGTCCAGGAGACCTGGGGCTTCTTCTTTGTCGATGCGCCGCACTTCCGCGGCAATAACTACTTCGGCTTCAAATTGGTCAGCTTCCTGGTCAATGAACAGAAATACACCAAAGCTCCGGAACCCGTTAAAGAGTAACCACAGCTATGCAACGCGCGCGCCATTCATGGATAGAACAACTGGTCTGGGCACTATTTGTAGCAGTCATTCTTGTCGTTTCGCCAGTTGAGGCGGCCAAGAAATGCTATGACTGTCACTCCAAAGCGAAATCAGAGTTCACCTCTAAGAAGTCGGTACATGACCCGGTCAAATCAGAGAACTGCGAGTCGTGCCACAAACGTCATGGTTTTGCCAACAATCTGGTCCTGACCGATGAGTCGAATCAGCTCTGCTATTCGTGCCACGCAGATCTGAAGGATAAGTACGCGACAGGATCTGTGCACTTCCCTGTCGGCAATCGCAACTGTTGGGAGTGTCACGACCCCCATGCGTCGGATAAGAAGGCGCTGCTTCGCACCGGTCCGGCCGGGGCCGATGACCCGAATTTCTGTTTGGCCTGTCACGGTAACGACCTTGCCAAGCCCGGCACCGCTTCGCACAAGCATGCTCCCTATGAAAAGCTGGAATGCACTACTTGCCATGACGCGCACAACAGCGAACACCGCGGATTGCTCAAGAGCGCCGCGACCGACCTCTGCCAAAGTTGCCATAAGCTCGAGAGCAAACAGATCGCGGCCGCGCATGAAGGAAAATTCATCACTGGATTGGCCTGTTCTGACTGTCATTCCGGGCATTCCAATAACAAGCCGGGACTGATGTCTGACCGGGCGCACGCGCCATTCGCGGAAGGCTCCTGCGACGCATGCCACAGCCTCCCGGACGCGTCCGGCAAGATCACCTTTGACGCGGGCGTGACCGCCGGCAATACTTGCCAGAACTGTCACGCCGACCAAGCGGCTGGGCCGACCAAGGCCCACCCGCACGCGGCGGTTGAGTCGGAAAACTGCGACAATTGCCACTCCGCGCACTCATCGTCGCACAACAAATTGTTGAAGAAGACTGAGGCCGAGATATGCGGTGAATGTCACACCGACCTCATCCATGATACGACTATCGTCGCCCACATGCCGGTGCTGCTGGGCGAGTGTTCTTCGTGCCATGATGTGCACGGGTCAGATAATCCGAAGCTGGCCAAGGCGACTGACAATAGCCTTTGCCTCGGCTGTCATACCGAGTTTGTCGCGGCGCGCGACTCGGCAACCACCGTTCATGCTGGAGCTGAGGACTGCAGTCAGTGCCATGCCCCGCACCAGGGGACTACAGACCATCTGCTGAAGGATACACCGAACAAGCTCTGCAAGAGCTGCCACGATGTTGATCCGGGCGCCGCGACTTCCCTATCGCAACATGGCCCCTATATGGAGCAGGATTGCGCCGCCTGTCATGAGCCACACCACACCAAAACAAAGCATCTGGTGCGCAAGGAAGGGACCGCTCTCTGCCTCAGTTGCCATGATGATGTTGCGCTGCGTTTGGCCATGCCGACAAAACATCCGCCGGCGCAGGACGGCTGTGAGGGGTGTCACACACCGCACTTCTCGAAAGAGAAGGCTCTGTTGACTGACAAAACAGGACCCCTTTGCCTGAGTTGCCATTCGGCTGAGGATATTAATGCGAGCAAAGCGCATGTCCATACACCGGTAGCGGATGGCGACTGCACGGGATGTCACAACGCGCACGGTTCTGTAAAAGCAGGTCTGATCGTCGGTCGATTGATGCCGATCGCAACACACGGCGCGACGATCATGCGTCCTCCGGCGCTCGGTGACAGAATCGCCGACCTTTGCTATACCTGCCATGAGACCCTGGAGACCAAGTTTCGTGAAGGCACCATGCACTCGCCGGTCATTGCGGGTGAATGCGACAAGTGTCACGTTTCCCACGGATCGGACCATCGCGGGTTCATCGCCGACAAGCCATCGGTGGTTTGCGGAAGCTGCCATACGCTGGATGCCGATCTGAAGACCAAGCATAAAGGCTATGACCTGGCGGACGCCGACTGCGCCGACTGCCACAATCCGCATAATTCGAAACGCCCGAAACTGCTCCGGGAGAATGACCATCCGCCATTCGCGGACGGAAGTTGCGAAGCCTGCCACTCCCAGAAGCCGGATGGTACGGTTGAGTTGGTCGGGGACATGAACACCATGTGCGGAAATTGTCACGACATAGTGGCGACAGAATCCGCGAAGGCGGTCCCCCATGCGCCATTTGTCGGCGGTCAGTGCAACGATTGCCATATGGTGCACTCATCCGACTTCACGCACCTGCTACGCGATGACGGAAACAAGCTTTGTCTGACCTGTCATACAGATATGCGTGACTTGCAGAAGTCACCGGTCCAGCATGAACCGTTTGGCGAAGGAAAGTGCCTTGACTGCCATCGGCCCCATGCCTCGGAGTTTGCGTCGTTGACGACCAAACCGGCCGCGACGTTCTGTATCAGTTGCCACAAGGACCTGAAAGAGAAGATGGAGAAAGGGATCGTACACGCACCGGCTCGCACTGGTGATTGCGGTTCCTGCCATGAGGCACACGCCGGCGCGAACAAAGCGCTTCTGACGAAGGATAAGCAGGATCTCTGCGCCGGTTGTCACAATCCGACTAGTCCGGCTCTGGCCGCCGCTCACCACGGGTTTGACATGGCGGACGTTGACTGCCAGAATTGCCACGAAGCGC